>CAVQOS010000018.1:0-226247 GCA_963714465.1 uncultured Chloroflexia bacterium
TCAGTCATGCTGAAATGGATGGATAAAGGTGAAGTAATTTAATACGAGCATCCTTGGTTCGGAATTGCCAGTTAATGATCGCATGAGTCTCGTTTCGTTCATTGGTAATCGCCCGCACCTCATTTTCGAGAATGGCTGGGGTTGGTATGTGCAATTTTAACGATTCTGCTGTAAGGCGCTCAATTCAATTTCTGCCATATCCAGCCAACTGCCATGTTTAGGTGTGAAATGAAATTCCAGCTTTTTGAGAATTCGGCGAGCTTCTTCTGGTGGAAATGCCTCGTACAAAGCGGACTGGTTTATGCGTGCCAAAATTATCGAGAACAATACGGATCAGAACAGCATCCGGATAAAGCACATCCACCAACCATTTCATGCTTTCTGCAAAATCAATCATCGTATGTCGCTCTGTGATACGAACATACCTTTTACCTGCCAGGGGTTCATAAAGCATATTCAAATTCCGGACACCATTGCGTTTGTACTCATAATCATAGCGTTGCTTGCGACCTGCTTTACAGGGGTATCCCTTCCGAGTTTCTTCAATCAACTGTTTCTGCCCTTCATCATAACAAACCTGGGGATATTGGGCATCATAGGGGCGCTCGTATTGATCGAGAACGTCTTCCATACAAGCCACATATTCCGCACTGGCCTCCGGAATGCACCACATTTCCTTCTGCCACGGCTTTATTTCGTTTTTTTTAAGCGTCCGACGCACGGTTTCATATGAAATCGCATCTACCACAGCTAATTCCACCATCTTTCCAGCCAATAAACGCAAGGTCCAATGCTCGTGTCCTTCGGGAACTTGGCTGCAGGCTGTGGCAATTAAGGTCGCTTCAGCCCGTCCGTCTAATTTGCGTCTTTGCCCTGGGCGTGGATCTTCGTTCAAGGCTTTCTCCATACCGCCTAGCACAAACCGCTTGCGAATCCGTTCCACGCATGGACGGCTGACGTTCAGTGCCGCCATGATTTGTGGATCGGTCAATCCTTCGTCGGCCTTCAGCAAGATCATCGCCCGTTTCATTTGCCGTGCCCCAATTTTGCCTTTACAGGTCATTTCCACTAATGACTGGTGTTCTTCTTCGTTCAAGTCTATATGATACAGTTTTTTAGGCATTTTCCTTTTCTCCTTGCCTTCCTCAGTTGCAAGGAGTGTTCCATCTTATTCTCTATGACTGACTACTAGATAAGTAATGTTGCTGTATAAACAAATTTTATATTTTAGTGAATATTTCCTCCCTTCGCCTTAGCCAAAACTGGATTGAAAGATGCAGAGAAACTCAGTAATTTGTTAATAAATAGCTGGCAATGGTAGAGTAATGTGGAAAACAAACGTCAAACGATCCCCCAACCAGCGATGCGCTAAAGGTTCCACCTCCCGATCAGAATATTTTCCCACACCTCTATCTGAGCAGGTTGTTCTTACAATATGGAATTTCTTTTGACCCATTAAATTTTTCTATAAGTAGTATACAGTGTGAGGAGTTCAATTTCAATGCTTCGGCAGAAAATTGAAAGGTGCAGAATAAACTGACACATGCGCCAGACTCCCCTCACTTGAAATCAATATTCGGATTATGCTATAGTAGTAATCGCTCTGCTAACAAAAACACTTTCCACCAGCCTGCATACAATACAACCTCATCACACGAAAACAGGCAATCCAACACTTCTCTGGAGGGAGAATATGTATAAAAAACGATTGTTCGTGTTATGTTCCGTTTTGCTGATGCTGACGATGGTTTTTAGCAGTACGGGTAAAGTCGCAGCAGAAAAACCAGCCAGCATTGACCTTCAAATCCTGGCGGTCAACGATTTTCATGGTGCGATCGATCCAAGCACAGTAACCGTTACCAAGGCTCCTCTTTTTACCGGCTACGTTGCCGGGGGAGTGGAGTATCTCTCTGCCAGGCTAAAGGATGCTGCAGCGACAAACCCGAATACGGTGTTGGTCTCTGCCGGCGATATGATCGGGGCCAGCCCGCTCCTTTCATCATTGTTCCACGATGAACCGACTGTCATGGCATTCAACCTCATGGGCTTTGAGTTCTCGGCAACCGGGAACCACGAATTTGACGAAGGCTGGAATGAGCTGCTGCGCATGCAAAATGGCGGCTGCAATGACATTGACGGTTGCTACCTGGGTGTGCCAGAATTCCCCGGCGCCACTTTCAAGTACCTTTCCGCCAATGTCATTCGCACCGATACTGAAGAACCACTCTTCCCGCCCTTTATGATAAAGGAATATGGGAATATCAAAGTAGCCTTCATCGGCATCGCACTGGAATCCACCCCAACGATTGTTGTCCCGTCAGGAGTTGCCGGGTTGGACTTCCTGCCTGAGGTTGCCACCATCAACAAGTATGTTAAATACCTGAAGGATACCCAGGACATCAAAACCTTCGTCGTTCTCCTGCATAACGGCGCGGGAGCGGCAGCGAGTGCCAATGCCTGTAACCCGGCCGATCCATTCTTTACGAATGTGGTCATGAACATCGACCCCGAAGTGGATGCCCTGATCACCGGGCACTCTCATAACGCCTATAACTGCCAGATCAGCGTAAAGAAAAATTACGGTACGATGCTGGTCACCAGCGCCGGAAGTAATGGACGGTTCTATACGGATATCGATCTGACGATCAACGGCACCAATGGCCAGGTCGCATCAGCAACGGCAACGAACGTTGAAGTTGTAGATGGTCCTATCTCTGCCACTCCTGTCGCCACCGCGTCCAAAGATCCCGCCATGACGGCATTGCTTTTGCCCTATCGAACTGTAGCTGTTCCGATCGCCAACCGTGTCATCGGATCGATCACAGCGGATATCAAGAGAAATGCGAACTCAATGACCGAATCAGCATTGGGTGATGTGATCGCCGACGCCCAACTCGCAGCTTCTTCAGCCCCTGACGCTGGAGCAGCCGTGGTCGCCATGACCAACCCTGGAGGCATTCGGACGGACCTGCTCTACGCTGGAAGTGCAGCAGGCGAGGGTGATGGCAACGTTACCTATGGCGAAGCCTTTGCCGTGCAGCCCTTCAGCAACAGCCTCGTGACCATGACCTTAACCGGGGCGCAGCTGAAAGACGTATTGGAACAACAAGCAACCACTTTAAGAATGCTGCAAATTTCAGCCAGTCTGACCTACACCTGGACCGCCTCGGCCCCAATAGAGAGCAAAGTCAGCGATTTGAAGATCAATGGCGTCGCAGTTGATCCTGCAGCCAGCTACCGGATCACGGTCAACAATTTCCTTGCCGGCGGGGGAGATGGCTTTACCCGCTTGTTGGCGGGAACTGACCTGCTTACTGGAATAATCGACCTGGACGCCTTTGTTGCGTACATCGAGAACAATTCTCCGGTGGCACCCGGACCTATGAATCGTGTCACCATGCTTCCTTAAATTCTGAACAAATACCAACACTTCAGGGCGCAGAAGGTTCTGCGCCCTGAAGTTTTATAGGCCGGTTCACTTTCACTGATAAGAATTCTTATTCCACCAGTCGTTCACCTCAGAATTCCCGCATTCGCATTCAACTGATCATGATCGTATCGAGCAATCGGCAAGATTGGAGTTTTCACTTCCCGGCGCTATAATCAAAACAAACTTAACCTCATCAAGGAGAGCGGCATGCCAAAACGCTTAATTCTGGTCGCTGGAAATATAGGCTCAGGCAAGACCTCGTTGACTGAACGCATCGGTGAACGGCTGGGATGGCGCACGGCCTACGAATCCGTGGTGGACAACCCTTATTTGCCTGATTTTTATGCTGACATGAAGAGTTGGGCGTTCCATCTGCAAGTCTTTTTCCTGGGCCACCGTGCCCAACAACATCTCGACATGCTGGATGACCCGCGTTCAGCCATCATCGACAGGTCCATCTATGAGGATGCCTATATATTTGCTCGGGCACTGCATACCATGGGAAATATCAACGAACGCGATTATCAAACCTATCGCCAGGTGTTTGACATGGTGGTCAAAAATCTCCCGCCCCCCTCCCTTTTGATATACCTCAAAGCGCCTGTAAGCGTGCTCATGCAGCGCATTCACGTTCGCGGGCGTGAGATCGAATCTTCGATCAGCGCGGATTACCTGTCACTGCTGGAGAGCCTTTACGAAGATTGGATTCGCAACTTCGATTTATGTCCGGTTCTTACGTTGAGAACGGATGACCTGGATTTCGTTCATGAAACGCAACACCTGGACCAGGTAGTTGAGCGCATTACCGATAAACTCGCCGGCAAGGAAGAAATCGTTTTTTAGTGTGAATCACCCCTAGTCAAAAACCCTGAAGAAAACTTCAGGGTTGCAACTATTTGAAGAAGATGTCGTATATCTCATTAGACAACAACAAAACGTGGAGCATTCGTGAGCATTCCGGAGAATGAATGGCTGGACAAAGCCATCAACGGAGAAGAAGAAGCTTTCACACACCTGGTCGAAACCTATCAGACCCCTGTGTTTAATTTATGCTACCGCATGCTCGGAGATTCGAATTCTGCCGAAGACGCAGCCCAAGAGACATTTTGGCGGGCTTACCGCAATCTCAAACGCTATGACCGTCAAAGGTCCTTCATCACCTGGCTTTTATCCATCGCATCCCACTATTGCATCGATCAACAGCGCAAAAAAAGTCTCCCCCTGTTCGAAATGGACGAGTTCCCCGATTTTGATGTTGCCGATGCTGAAACTCTTAACCCTGAAAAGGAATTTAACCAGGATGAAGAGGATTCAGCTTTGCACCTCTTGATCAATCAATTAAACTCTCAAGATCGTGCAGCGGTAATTTTAAAATATTGGTATGACTGTTCGGAGGAAGAGATAAGTCAAATGCTATCACTTACTGTTAGTGCAGTAAAAAGCCGGCTTCACCGGTCAAGACGCCAACTTGCTGAGATGGTTGCATCCTCCCAACCCAAAACTGCCAGCAAAAGGAGACAACATGAATCACCAGCCATTTGAATCATGGATCCTTGATGAAGAACCATTAAGTAAACAGCAGCTATCCGAATTGGAAAGTCACCTGATCAGTTGTCAAAGCTGTAAATCCCTGCAGGAATCATGGCTTATTGCTAAACATCAAATCAAAAGCGCGCCGGTAAAACAACCTGCTCCGGGGTTTTCCATGCGCTGGCAATCCAGTTTGAAGGAACGCCGTGAAGCTGAAGAACGGGCGCAATCACGCACACTGTTTATCTGGTTCGGCTGTATTATCGCCGTCCTACTGATCGCCCTCGCTGTCATCGCCATGCCAGAAATATCCATCATCACTGTACTGATCACGCTAATTACTAACCTGGTCACTATTTCAACTACATTGGATGGTCTTGTGCAATTTGTGTTAAGTGTCACTCGTTCAGTTCCACCCACAACCCTGATCCTGGTGGCTATCAGCCTATCCAGTTTACTCAGTATTGTGAGTTTTATTTGGGGACTATCCATTTGGCGGATGTCTCTCAAAGGGGTAAGACAAAATGAAGAAAATTAATTTCCTCCTGGTTTCATTGATTCTCATCGCCGCATTTTTTGGCAACCTGACGGTTGTCAATGCGCAGACCCCCACACCTCAGCCAGGGAACACCCTGCAGGGAGATCAGGTCGTCATTGCCAACACCTTCCGCCTCGCTGAAGGAAATACTTTAAATGGGTCGTTGGGCGTGATCGGCAGCACAGCATTTATAGACAAAGGTTCGGTCGTCACCAAGGACGTTTTTGTGATTGGCGGAACCCTGTCTGTCGCAGGCTCAATTTCTGGCAACATCATCGCGATCGGTGGAGCGGTCAAACTTGATGACTCCGCCGTTATCTATGGCGATATCACCACGATCGGAGCTACAGTGAACCGGTCGCCATTAGCGGTGGTCAAGGGAAAGATCATCGAACAGACGCCAACCATCCTGGATTTCAATTTTAACAATCCTTCGGGCACCCCGATTCCGCCAATTAACCCGGTATCGCCTATCGAAAGAATGTTAACCATCGCCCTGCAAGCGTTTGTAATGGCAGCCATCGCTGTCATCGCCGCCTTGCTGCTGCCCGAACCTATCAAGAGAGTGGCTAATGCATTTTCCGAGCAACCCGCCATCGCGGGAGGGGTCGGCCTGCTGGTTGTGATCGGTTTCCCGATTGTATTGCTCATTTTGATCATTACCATCCTGCTTATCCCTGTTGCGCTTCTGGCTGTTTTTGCCCTGGTCGTGATTTTGGTCTACGGTTGGATCGCCCTGGGTTATGAACTGGGAAAGAAGATCGGCGAATTGTTCCACACCACCTGGGTGGCTGCCGTGACCGCAGGAATTGGCACCCTTGTTTTGACCCTTGTTGCTTCTGTTGCCAACTTAATCCCATGTGTCGGTTGGATTCTGAGTGCTTTGATTGGATTATTTGGGATCGGGAGTGTCATCATGGCTCGCTTCGGGTCATCAAAATACCGCCCCATCCCCAGGACATCACTTCCGGCGCAAAGCGTAAATTCTGAAGTACCACCACCTGATACCGGTGGATCAGTTTCATAGATAGGAGCAAGAATGAAGCTATTAAAAGTTGTCCCACTGCTTGTTATGGTCCTGGTATTACTAGGCTGTTCGTTCACCGTTTCTGTGCCGACAGTGCAAACAAGCGCTACTGAAATTCTCAACATCAACGAAGCCTATCCGGCAAATGTCGCATCTCCGACACTTGAAATCAACATGGGTGCAGGCACGCTAAACCTGGCGGGTGGTGCCGATGCTCTGGTTTCCGGCGAGGTTCGTTACAACGTAACCGACTGGAAGCCCACGGTAACGCAAACTTCATCGGGGTTGACCTTATCCCAAAAACAAACCAAAGACATCGGTTTTCCGAGCGGCGACATCGTCAACGACTGGACGCTCAAACTCGGGAAAAACCCGTTCGGTCTGAAGATTGCTGCAGGAGCTTACGAAGGTACTCTGGATTTTAGTGGTGTACCCCTCACCTCACTTGAGATTACGGACGGAGCAAGCAAATCAAATGTCCTTTTCAGCACACTAAATCCAGTCAAAATGTCCAGCCTGGTGTATAAGACCGGCGCTTCCCAGGTAAGCATCGTTGGAATCGGAAATGCCAATGTAAGTGATGTGACCTTTAACAGCGGTGCCGGGGCTTATTCTCTCGATTTCACAGGAGCCTTGCAGCAGGATATTCTATGCACGATCAAAACCGGGGTGAGCGATCTAAAACTGATCCTGCCTAAAGATGTCCATTCGATCATCACCGTCACTGGCGGGCTTGGCAACGTGAACGCCACAGGCGCCTGGAACATTACGGGCTCGACCTATGAAAATGGAACGGGTTCGCCTACCATCGAAATCCAGGTGGATATGGCGCTAGGCAATTTAGTCTTATCCCAGAAATAGCACACACAAGCTGGAGCTTAGGCTCCAGCTTTTTTGACCTTGTTTGAACCTGGCTTATGCTTTATAGTTGATCGCATGATTATCGATCAATCCGTAATTAAACATACAAAACCTGCACCGATGGTGCATGTCAAAGGGTCACACCGTGAAATTGGCCGGCAGATCGGCGAAGCCTGCCGTGATCTCGTCCAGCACAGTATTGAAAATGCCAAGACATTGATCAAATCAGGCTATGAGAATTTGCAGTTGGATTGGGATGGGGCGCAGATCCAGGCCCGCAAGTACATGCCTTTTGCCCAGGAACGTTATCCCCAATATGTGGAAGAATTGATCGGAATGGCTGAGGGTGCCAACGTCAATTATCATGAATTGACCGTGGTGAATGCCATCGAGGGTGTTACCTCTGATTCGCTGCACCTGACAAAATGCACCAGCCTTGCCGCAAATCAACAATATACCGCCGATGGTCACGTTTTGGTGGCGCATAATGAAGACTGGCTGCCGGATGACGAGCCGGATGTGTATGTGGTGCATGCCAAACCCGACGATGAACCCGAATTCATCGCCATGTCTTATGGTGGACTGCTGCCGAACGTTGGATTCAACTCCGCCGGCATCGCGCAATGCTGCGATTCCGTGTACCCAAGCGATTCACGCATCGGAATTCCGCGGGTGATCGTTTCACGCGCCGTGCTGGGCGCCCAAACCATCGGGCAGGCCATTCGCCATACCCTGGTTCCGTTACGTGCCGCCGGGTACAACCACCTGATCGCCCATGAAAGCGGCGAGCTTTATAATGTCGAAGTTTCTGCCCGTAATTTCGACCTCATTTACGGTTCCGAAGGCTGCCTTGCCCATACCAATAATTATCTGTCTCCCAAAATGGAAAGCATCGAGTCGGATTCTGATGAGCTGGTCCACACGCGGGTACGCTATTTTCGGGCATATCATTTGCTGAAGGAAAACAAAAAACAAACGATTAGAACCCTGGAAGCCATCCTGCAAGACCACGTCAACTACCCCGATTCCATCTGCAATCATTCGATTTTTGACGTAGTCCCCTTTGACCGCGAAAAAACCATCGTCAGCATGGTGATGGATCTCACCGCCCGCAAGATGGTATTATCGTGGGGCTCCCCCTGTACAAACTCCTATCATAATTACGACATGGAATTGTAAGCAGGCGCTAACCTGGCAACATCCGACTTAAAATGACGAATAAAAAGAGGGCTGAAAAGCCCTCATAATTTATCGATACAAACCCAATTCCAAAATTGCCTTATAAACTGCGTCCCGCAAATAATAACGGTACGCCTCCCCCTCTTCCACCCTTTGCCGGATTTGGCGTGAGGAAATTTCCAAAATGGGTGCCTCGACGATTTTCACTTTTCGCGCGATCCCGGGCAAGACCTTTTCCAAGGATTCCAGGTCCACCTGGTCGGCATGACGCCTCATCACCCCCAACCCATCGATTTCACGAATGAAATCCTGCGGGCGCTTCCAGGTGGGCAGGTCATGCAATGAATCGCCGCCCATCAGGTAGAACATAATGGCACCGGGCATCAACTGCTTTAGAATTCGAACGGTATCGATGGCGTAATGCGGACTTGGACGGTCGATATCCACCCTTGAGAGTTCAAAATCGGGATTCCCGTTGATGGCCAATTTGACGAGTTCAACCCGTTGCTCGATATCACTGATCTGAACATAACGCTTGTGTGGGGGATTGTCGGTGACCACCCACAGTAATTTATCCAGGTGTAGCTGAATCCGGCATTCTTCCGCCAGGATCAGATGCCCCACATGCGGAGGATCAAAGGTACCGCCAAAAATGCCAACTCGCATGGGTTCTGCCATCCGGTTACGCTCTCCCTAATCCTGCCATTCAAGTTCGTATTCCCCAATGTAAACCGTCTCGCCTTCTTCGATCCCGGCTTTGCGCAAAGCATCTTCCACACCCAGCTTCTCCATCAACCGCTGGAAATGGCGCAGACTGCTTTCATGCTCCCAGTATGTCATCTCTGCTGCGCGTTCGATGGCGGTTCCATTCACTCGCCAGCCATCCTTTTCGCGGGTAAGGGTAAAATCGTGCGGGTCTTCACCCGGTTTGTATACGGGGATTTCCTCAACGACCTCAACCGGCGGCAGGTTTTGCAGCATGTTGAAAGCTTTCCAGAGAACCTTCTCAACATTTTCATGCGTCGCCGCCGAAATGGGAATGATCTCATACCCCAAAGCTTCGATCTTCGCTTTCACTTCCGGCCATCTTGCCTGCACATCCGGCAGATCCATCTTGTTGAACGCAACGATCTGGGGTTTCTCCCTCAAATGCTCATCGAACAAGGACAGTTCAGCATTGATCTGCGCAAACTCGGCAACAGGGTCTTCAGCCATCCCGTTCAAAATGTGGATGAGCACGCGGGTGCGTTGAATGTGGCGGAGAAAGCCAAAACCCAGTCCCACACCTTCATGCGCGCCCTCGATCAACCCGGGAATGTCCGCCAGAACGAGGGAATGCTCGAGATCAAGGTTGGCAACCCCAAGATTGGGTTCCAGGGTGGTGAATGGATAATCCGCGATCTTTGGTGTGGCGTTAGTCACTGCTGAAAGGAAACTGGTTTTGCCGGCATTCGGCACGCCCACAATTCCCACATCTGCCAGTAGTTTCAATTCCAACCTGAGGTTCTTTTCCTGCGGGGGTTCCCCTTTTTCCGCCATGCGCGGCGCCTGGTTGCGAGAGGTGGCGTAATGTTGGTTTCCTTTACCGCCCCGACCGCCCTTGCATACCACCAGACGCTGCCCCGGCGACGTGAGGTCCGCCAGGATCTCATTCGTATCTGCATCATAGATGATCGTGCCGGGCGGAACTGGAATGATCAGGTCTGGCGCCGACCTTCCGCTCATGTTGCTTCCGCCGCCGTTTGCACCGGTTTCGGCAACATATTTATGTTTATAGCGAAAGCTCTGCAATGTGTTCAGTGTGGTCTTCACCTCGAAGATGACATCTCCACCCCGTCCGCCATCCCCGCCGTCTGGTCCCCCGCGGGGTACATATTTTTCACGGTGAAAATGGACCATGCCATTTCCGCCGCGTCCGGACCGCACAAAAATCAGAGCTTCATCGATAAACATCTAAACATCCTTCAAAAAGATCAGGAATCAGTTGCCTGCGAGTGAATCATCGCGTTTTTTCTCACTGATTCCTGATCGACTAGTCCAACTGTCTTACTTCTTTCCGAATTTTGCCATCAAGATCTCTTCAAGATTGGGTTGACCAATTTCCTGAAGCTCATAGCGGACGCGCTGCATGGGTTTGTTGACTTTGATGATTCGGGTCAGGTCGATGGGAGTAGCCGAAATGACCAGGTCGACGTCAGCTTTGTTGATCGTCTTCTCAAGGTCTTTCACCATCTGATCGCCATAGCCCATAGCCGGCAGGATCGTTCCGGTATCAGGGTATTTGACATAAGTATCATGGATGGAGCCAACCGCAAACGGTCGGGGATCCACAATTTCGCCGGCGCCGAAGCGCTGGGCAGCTACCCAACCGGCACCATATTTCATTCCGCCGTGAGTGAGCGTGGGACCGTCTTCGATGACCAGCACACGTTTCCCTCGGATCGCTTCGGGATCATCCACGAATAAAGGTGAAGCAGCTTCGATGACTACAGCGTTGGGATTCAGCTCGTGCAGGTTGTTGCGCACTGTGATGACATTTTCGTAATCGGCTGTATCCACCTTGTTGATCACGAACACATCGGCTTCGCGGATATTGGTTTCACCAGGATGGTATGCTTTTTCGTGCCCGGGACGATGCGGATCAGCAACGACAATGCTCAAGTCAGACTTGTAGAATGAGAAGTCGTTGTTGCCGCCATCCCAGAGGATGATGTCCGCTTCCTGCTCAGCCTGGCGCAAAATCGCTTCATAATCAACCCCAGCATAGATGATCACGCCTGCATCGATATGCGGTTCGTATTCTTCCCGTTCTTCGATGGTGGTTTCGTGTTTGTCGAGGTCGGCATAAGTGGCAAAACGCTGTACTTTTTGCTTGACAAGATCGCCGTAAGGCATGGGGTGGCGAATGGCAGCCACTTTATATCCCATTTTGGTCAGGATGGATGCTACGCGGCGCGTGGTCTGGCTTTTGCCTGACCCGGTTCGGACGGCACACACTGAAACAACCGGTTTGATCGATTTGACCTGGGTGGTGTTCAAACCCATCAGGCGAAAATCTGGTCCGGCGGCAAGCACCGTGGAGGCTTTGTGCATCACAACTTCGTGGGGCACGTCGCTGTATGCGAAAACAACCTGGTCAACTTTCATTTCTTTGATCAGCTTGAGGAGATCGCTTTCAGGGTAAATGGTAATGCCATCGGGGTACAGTTTTCCGGCAAGTGCCGCTGGATATTTGCGTCCTTCAATATTGGGGATCTGGGTAGCAGTGAAAGCAACTACTTCATAATCCGGATTATCCCGAAAGAATACATTGAAATTGTGGAAATCGCGACCCGCGGCTCCCATGATAAGTGTTCTAATTGCTGTCATATCTGAACCTTCTCCTTTGAATAATTTGGTTTACGAGAGATTTCTCACATCGCTTGTGGGGCTGTGATGCCCAGCAATGCCAAACTATTTGCTATCGCCTGTTTTGATGCAGCGACCAGGCGTAATCTGGAATTCTTGACTTTTTCTTCAGCCTGTAACACCGGGCACTGGCTATAGAAATCATTGAATGCCCTGGCAAGATCGTATGCCAATGTACTGATCACCAGCGGACGCAGATCCGCCGCCGCTTTTTGAACTTCGTTTGGAAGTCTACCGATCAAGTCGATTAATACCACTTCCGGCTCGCTCAATGAATAATCCGGTAACAAGGATCCTGGCAATTCGGAAGCGGCTTTTCGCAAAATGCTGTTGGCTCTTACATAAGCGTACTGGATATAAGGCGCCGCCTGTCCGTTGAAATCGAGGGCTGACTGCCAATCAAAAGTGACGACCTTGGTGTTATCACGCGAGAGCATGGGGTATTTCATTGCCCCAATGCCAACCGCCAGCGCAATTTCCTGCTTGCGTTCTTCTGAGAGCTCGGGGTTCTTTTCCCGCACCACCTGCAAAGCCCGGTCTGTCGCTTCGCGGATCAATTCCTCCAATAAAACAATCGACCCTTCACGGGAAGACATGACCACATTTCCCGGCAGGCTGACGATTTCATACGGCACATGCTGGCACTTTTTCGCCCAATCATACCCCGCCAGTTCAAGGGTTTTGAAGACCTGTAGAAAATGAAGCGATTGGCGCACATCGACGACGTAGTACGAGCGGCTGAGTTCAGGGTAATCCAAAAATTTTTGCCGCGCCAGCGCCAGGTCTTCGGTTGCGTAAAGTGCTGTACCATCCGACCGCATCACCACGAAGACATGGTACTTTTCGGTCTTTAAGCCGAGCTTTTCATCGAGCTTGACGATCACCGGTCCGCCTGAATCACGTTCGTCTTCAGCGATTCCTTTTTGGATCAGTTCATTCACAATTTCACGGCCACCGTCTTCGAACATGCTGTTAAAGTAGTACCGGTCAAAATGGATCCCCAGTTTTGCATACATTTCGTTGAAACCATCCAACGACCACTGCCGGGTTTCCTTCCAGAGAGCCACGATTTCAGGATCGCGGTCATCCCACTTTTTGTAAAGGTCACGGACTTCACTGTCCAACTCGGGGTTTTCTTCCAGGCGTTTGTTAGCTTCCGAATATAAGCTCCCCATCCACTTTGTGATATCCGAGCCAGGTCTCTCGCCCTGATGATATTTTGCATAGTTCCATAACCACTTGATGACGTGCATTCCCATATCGCCAGGGTAATTTGCGCGTACCACATCATATCCAGCCGCTTCCATCATGTTACAAAGTGCATCCCCCAGGATGGCGCTGCGCAAATGACCGACGTGAAAGGCTTTATGCGTGTTGGGTTGGGAAAACTCGATCATCACCTGCTCGTTACGACGCTTACCGTTGCCGTAATATGCTCCCTCATCCAGCACAGTGTCGACCACCCGTTGAGTGTACTGCGCCGGGTTGAACGTCAAATTCAAGTAACCTTTTACAGCTTCCACCTTTGAAAAGCCGGCGGGAGTGCCCAGCACTGCGGCAATACCGGAAGCAATTTCTTGAGCCTTCGCTGCAGTATCCCCTTTTTGACCGCCAAAACTTGCAGCAGCCAATTGAAAAAAGGAGGTGGATAATCCCCACTGCCCACTGAATGGGATCCAGGTCCAGCGAATGCTTGGGGTAGGCAAAGAGTTCGTGGCGCAATATGCATGAATCTGTTCTTCTATTCGTCTTTGCTCGACCTCAAACATGTCTGCATCCTTGTTGTAAGCATTTACCCCGGTAAAAATTATATCACAGGCGAGTTGCCAAACAGGTTTCTAAGGTATTTAGCCTTCCATACCCTCTTTATAGGGATGCCTGGTTTGAGACCTTTCCAAGTATGCGGCGATTGGAAAGCCGGATATGGCGGGTATCCAGAACGAGATCAGCCGGTAACCCAACACCACGACTACTGCTGTCGCCGGAGGGATTCCCAGCTGGGTGTATAACGCCGTCATGCTACCCTCTACCACACCCACTCCTCCCGGAAGGATAAAAGCCACCTTACCCAATAACAACGGAAGTCCATACCCCGCCAGCAACACTCCCAGGCTGATTTTTTCACCCATAGCTACAAACAGGAAATACAGGGTCAAAAAGTCGAAAGCTATATTCAGAAAAGCCCCTACCGCGATGCGACGCCATGCGCCTTGCAACAATGCATCCCAGGCGCTAAACAAATCGCCTAATTCGTTCCGGATTGAATTCGGATCAAAGGATTTTCGCCGCGAATGCGCCACCCGGCTGGAGATCCAGAGGATGGCAGAAGTAGCCTTGTGCCGGAAGCGCAGCACCAGGGCAGCGCCGCCGCCGATCAGAGCCAAAATGAACAAGGCTGCGCTGAACCCAATGATCTGGATTTGTGTCAGGTTACGGGTCAGGATCAAATACCCCAACCCAAAGATGGAGATCAATACCAGCATGATAATGTTGAACTGCGGTAGATAAATGCTGGCCAGGGTTGCGCCTTGCATGCTGCCTTTACGTCCGCCAGTCCAGCGATAGATCGCAGCTGAGTTACCCACCACACCTGCAATCATACCCAGGCTATATGATCCTAGAACAATCAAAGTGCTGCGCCAAAGCGGTACCTTCTGGCGGGCAATGCTAAGGATACCTTGTAGCAGGAATCCGTTGCCCAGGTAACTCAATATCTTGGCAAAAAATGCCAGCATAACCGCCCATCTTGCCATGGACGCGACTAACTGCCAGGAATTCTCCAGGTTGCTGAGTTCCGGCAGGATCAAATACACGGCGGCGCCGAATACCACCAAGATCCCAATCTTTTGCCAGACTTGATGTCGCGAGATCCATCCGAAGAGGCTTGCCAATCGTTAATCTCCTGATTTGCGAGAGGACAATCTTTTGCCATTTTTCCTGACACAAAGTATAGCGCCACAATATCAAAAATGACCAGCAGAAACCGAATCGAACAGGGAGTCAAGCCCATGATTCCACTATGTGGTAAAAACTGATATGCCATCCATCGGGCTTAAAACAAAAGCGGGAGTTGCCTCCCGCTCAATGTTTTGCTGCAGAATTCTCTTACTTGACTTCAGCGAGGTGCTTCATCAAGCGGCTCTTGCGGCGTGCGGCGTTATTCTTGTGAATGACACCTTTTTGCGCAGCCTTATCCAGGGCGCTGATCGCTTCAAGAGTGGCTTTCTTCGCAGCTTCCGCATCAGTTCCAGCAATGGCTACTCGGGCGCGGGCAACATACGTGCGGGCGGTACCCCGATAAACACGATTGCGAATGCGGCGTTTCTCATTTTGCTTATTGCGTTTGATTGCAGACTTAATGTTAGCCAACTTAAATTCCTCCGAACAACAACAATGGTCAGTGCGAGGGTTGAGGGTGATGCACTGTTCCAGGTGGCGAAGAGATTATACTTCACCCCAGGTATTTTGCATAGACATCCGGCAAAGCCGAACAGAATTTATTGCCCGACCGAGCTCTGCAGCCCCTGGATCAACTGCGCTTTTTCTGCATCAGTAAATCTTGCATTGGTGTGGATGATCAGGTATTGGAAGGGGGGCATCCGGTTATCCTGGATGACGCGAACCATTTCATCCACCAGGCCCTGTTGGGCAACTTTGCTGGTTGGCCAATCACTCATGTTGAGGCGCGACCTGCCCTCATCAGTATCTGCTTGAAGGAGCCACGATGCCGGGGCGACATTGCTGTACCACGGGTATATCGTCTCATTCGAGTGGCAGTCCATGCAGGCGATCTTGAGCATATCTGTGGTCTGCGCAGAATTCCAAACCGGAGAATTTACCACCGGAGGGTTGGCATGAGCTCGCCCGTAAGGGATGAGCTGGATTAAGCCAAAGAGAACAACCAACACCAGAATTACCGTGACCCACTTGGAACGTTTCGGTTTCATCCCCACCTCACTTACTTGATTTGAATTATTTTAATATCATATCCAATTTTTATTTGTCTTGCAATGCTGCCACGCCAGGCAATTCCAATCCTTCGAGCATTTCGAGCGAGGCACCGCCGCCGGTGGAAATATGAGTGATTTTGTCCGCCAGGCCTGATTGTTGGATCGCGGCGACAGAATCTCCACCGCCCACTATGCTTATGGCTTTGCTCGCGGCAACCGCCCTGGCAATCCCATAAGTCCCCTCCGCAAAGTGCGGGAACTCGAAGACGCCCATCGGACCGTTCCAGACGACCATGCCTGCCCCGCTGATCACCTTGCCGTATGCTTTGACGGTTTCAGGACCGATATCCAGGATGCGCCAACCCTGTGCGATCGGACCGACTGCCATCGTTTTGGTGTCTGCGCCGGCTTCGAATTTGTCACCCAGCACCACATCAATGGGCAGGCGTAATTTCTGTCCGCCTTCTTTGAGCAGCTCTTGAGCGAGGACAATCGATTCCTCCTCCACCAGCGAATCCCCCATGGGATATCCCTGTGCCTTGAAGAAGGTATTTGCCATTCCGCCGCCGATCAAGATAGTGTCGGCTGTGGTCAATAAGTTCTTGATCACGCCGATCTTGTCGCTGATCTTAGCACCGCCCATGATTACTACGAATGGATGCTTGGGGTCTGAAATTGCCTGACCGAGGTATTTGATCTCTTTTTCGAGTAAAAAGCCGGCTACAGCAGGAAGGAAATGCGTGACCCCTTCAGTCGATGCGTGCGCCCTGTGGTCAGAGCCAAAGGCGTCATTCACGAACACATCCGCGAGCGAAGCCAGTTCCTTCGCCATTTCGGGATCGTTCTTCTCTTCTTCAGGGTGGAAACGCGTGTTTTCAAGAACAAGAACATCGCCCGGTCTGAGAGCTTTGGCAGCTTTCGCAGCAACGTCGCCGATGCAGTCACTGGCAAAAGCGACCGGTTTCCCGAGAAGGTATGCAAGATGCTCTGCAACGGGTTTCATGGAATATTTGGGGTCCGGTCCGCCTTTGGGTCTACCCAAATGGGACATCAAGATCACCGCGGCTCCATGCCTGAGCAGATAATCGATCGTAGGAATGGCAGCCTTGATGCGGGTATCATCTCCTACCACGCCGTCTTTTGTCGGCACATTAAAATCAACCCGTACCAGCACCCGTTTCCCCTTGACATCAATATCCTGCACTGTTTTTTTATTGAACATCGTTCGCTCCTCTCCAGATAAACAGGATGCGTAATCAGTCGCATTTGACTTCGATTACGCACCCAGTGATTTCCTTTCCAACGTTTGACTAGAATTTGCCAGCCATCAATGCCGCCAAATCAGCGGTTCGGCAGGAATAACCCCATTCATTGTCGTACCAGGCGATCACCTTGACCAGGTTTCCGCCCATGACCATATTGTTGGGCAGGTCAACGATCGAAGAGCGTGAATCGCCCTTGAAATCCATGGAAACCAATGGCTGGTTGTATTCACCCGTGGTAAAGCCCAAAATCCCTTTGAGATTTCCATTGGCAGCTTCAATAAAAGTGGCATTCAATTCTTCTTTTGTCGTCGATTTTTCGACGTTCGCTACAAAATCAACCACCGAAACGGTCGGGGTGGGAACTCGCAGCGAGAATCCGTCGAATTTGCCCTTCAAATCGGGGATGACCAGGGCAACAGCCTTGGCTGCACCGGTTGTGGTGGGGATGATGTTCAATCCAGCGGCGCGGGAGCGGCGCAATTCTTTCTTATGACCCTGGTCCAAAATGACCTGATCATTGGTGTAAGAGTGAATTGTGGTCATCACTGCATACGTAATGTGGAATTTATCGTGTACGATTTTTACCGCAGGAGCCAGGCAGTTCGTCGTACAGGAGGCATTGGAGACCACATGGTGTTTGGCGTTATCGTACATGGCTTCGTTCACGCCCAGAACCACGGTGAGGTCTTCATTTTTGGCAGGAGCGCTGATGATCACTTTTCTTGCCCCGCCTTTTTCGATATGAATGCGGGCTCCGGGTTTGCCTTTCGCCGGATCGCCTGCAGCATCAGTGAAGAGCCCCGTGGATTCGATCACAATATCTACCCCAAGTTCCTTCCAGGGAAGCATGCCGGGGTCTTTTTCAGCAAACACTTTGATCGTTTTACCATCGACGAGAAGACTGCCCTCATTGGCAACCACTTCCCCGGGATAAATTCCATAATTGGAATCGTATTTAAATAGATGTGCGTTGGTTTTTGTGTCAAATAGATCATTAATGGCGACCACTTCCAATTCGTCACCATGGCGTTCCTTGATTGCTTTTAATACCTGACGGCCAATCCGTCCAAAACCATTGATACCAACTTTTACTGTCATCGTATTACCTCCTTTTGCCTTATTGTAATTTTACCATGTTCAGACATGGATTGTATTCATAATGGACTATTTCCCTCTTTCGGGTTGAGCGGACCTGTCTTTTCAAGATACAGATCCATAACGGTCCTCGCCAATTTTGCAGAATCGTGCCGCCATGGGTTTTCGGCGTCGATCAAATCCGCTTTGTAAACCGGAGCATCCATTTCTGCTTCAGGATCGAGCTTTACCCAATCCACCCCCTGCGGCAGAGAACCCTGGAAATTTGTGTTACAGATGGCAACATCGATGAGCCTGCCGCCGATATGGCGTTCGATCGTTTTCAGATGATCGTTGCAGGTAAAATGATCGGTCTCACCCGGTTGAGTAGCCACATTGCATACATAAAACTTTGTCGCCCGGCTGGCGCGGATCGCGTCTTGCAGGTCAGGCACGAGTAAATTGGCCAATAGACTGGTGTAAAGACTCCCGGGTCCGATGATGATCAGATCTGCCCCGAGGATAGCCTGGACTGTAGGCGGAAAAGCCGCGGGGCTTCCAGGTTCCAACCACACCCGCAGGATCTTCCCGCCAATATTTGAGATCTGACTCTCGCCTTCGATCTGCACTTCAACTTTTCGATCTTCCAGCTTTACGTCTGCACAAAGGTTCACGTTGTGAAGCGTGGATGGGAATACATCTCCCTGGACGGCAAGCACACGCCCCATTTCGGCCACGCCCTCTTCAAAACTCCCAGTCAATTCAGTGAGTGCCGTGATGAGTAGATTCCCCATCGAATGTCCACTCAAACCGGCGCCTTCGGCAAACCGGTATTGGAACAACTGGGTCAGTAATTCCTCATCTTTTGAAAGGGCAGCCAAACAGTTTCGAATATCGCCTGGAGGTAGAATACCGATGTTCTTTCGCAACTCCCCCGACGAGCCTCCGTTATCCGCAACGGTAACGACCGCTGTGATATTGCGGGAATATTCTTTCAGACCGCGCAGCAAAGCAGAAAGCCCGGTTCCCCCGCCGATCACCACGATCCTGGGACCTCGTTCACGCCTGCGATACTCAGAAACCGTTTCGATCACATTGGCACCAGGTCGGATGAATGGTTTGAGCAGAGAGCGGTTCAGACCCATGATGCCAAACCCCATCAAGGCGATCCCCAGTCCTCCAAAAATAACCGCCCGCAGTGTTCGGTCAAGGAACCGCAGGGACGCATATGAAAGAACTGGAAGCCACCAGGTGTCCGGCGCAGTTCGATAAACATCCAGGATCAGCACTGCAAATCCCACGCCCAAGAGCGTCGTCCCGGCTAAGATCATCAATAGCCAACGCTTAACGCCTATACCTGGCAAAAGCCATCTTAGTTTGAGGAGAATCGATTGGGCAAACCGCCTACCAAAGCGGTGTTTTGTAGGTCGCATATTGTTAGTATGATAGCAGTGTTTATTCTCATCGTCAACAAAAGACATGCTATAATTCTCTGCATGAAAGCATTCATCGCAGTTGATATCGGCGGCACTCAAATCCGTGTCGCTGTCTTTCCAGAACACGGCACAACTCCAATTCAACAACAACGCATCAAGACAGTCGCCGAAGGTCAAACGGCGGTTGAACGTTTGATCGGGCTCATCGAACAATTATGGCCGAAAGATGCGGATGTGATCTCGATCGCGATTGCGGCACCCGGTTTCTTGCAACCAAAAGCAGGCGTGGTCGTTACCGCGCCGAATATCGCAGGCTGGGTCAATCTGCCGATTGCCGAGATCATCCAACAGCGCTTTAACGTCCCGGTCTATCTCGGCAACGATGCCAACCTGGCCGCGCTGGGCGAATGGCACTTCGGTGCCGGACGCGGCTACCAGGATATTTTGTATATAACGGTCAGTACCGGCATCGGCGGCGGGTTGATCTCTGAAGGACGCCTGGTTGAAGGCGCACATGGTATGGCGGGCGAGTTGGGTCATGTGATGGCCGTACCTGACGGTCCGCTGTGCGGATGTGGCAAAAGAGGGCATCTTGAAGCCGTCGCCGCCGGCCCCGCGATTGCACGCTATGTTGCCCAACAAATTGATAATGGACTTCCATCGGTCTTTGCACCTGGATCAAAACCGAGTGCCAAGGAAATAGCTGCTGCAGCCAAGCAAGGGGATGCTCTTTCCATCGAAAGTTTCAACAAGGCAGGGTTTTATATTGGGCGGGCAGTCGCTGATTTTCTGCATATTTTCAATCCATCGCTGATCATTTTTGGCGGAGGTGTCTCGTTAAGCGGCGATACTATTCTGACGCCCTTGAAAGAATCCATGCGGGAACACGTGATGTCGCAGGAATACTTGAAAGACCTGCGCATTGTTACCACGGTTCTGGGGGACGATTCAGGACTGATAGGTGCCCTGGCATTGATGCTGAGCAAACTCTGAGATTTCTTAGCCTAATTTCTTCGAAAGCGAAAAAACAGCCTTCAGGCTGTTTTTTGTATATAGAGGTGCTCTTGTGGCTTGAGGGAGAGATGGCTCTCATGATATAATTAGCTTGGCAAGCTTAACAACTAGAAAGCGCTAGTCCGTTCGGGAGTGTTTGCGTTAATCAAACAAGGAGGTGTGCAGTGAAAACGCTGAACTTACCAGGGCCGGTTGCAAAAAGCTTGATCGAGCGAGATCGAGCGGTAATCTCTCCCTCATATCCGCGTGGTTATCCTTTTGTGATGGATCATGGACGCGGAGTGGAGGTTTGGGACGTAGACGGTAATCGTTTTCTTGATTTTGCAGCGGGAATCGCCGTCGCATCCACGGGGCACAGCCACCCCCAAGTTGTAAAAGCCATTCAAGAGCAAGCTGAAAAATTCATTCATATTTCGTCCGATTTTTATCATCCCAAGTGGATTGAGCTAGCTGAATATATTGACCGGATTGCACCCTTCAAAGAGGATGCAGTGTCTTTTATGACCAATTCAGGCACCGAAAGTGTCGAAGCAGCCATAAAACTTGCGCGTTATCACACCGATCGAAGCCAACTGATCGCCTTCACCGGTGCCTTTCATGGTAGAACCATGGGGGCAGTCACTTTGACTGCAAGCAAGCCGCATTATCACCGCGGATTCTTCCCGTTGATGGGCGGCGTTACTCACGTTCCTTACCCTGACCCTTACCGGCCTGTCATTTTGAACAGGACGGATGAAGATGCTGGAACCGCGGTTATCCGTTATATCGAAGAAGAAGTTTTTGCCAAGAATATTCCAGCAGATGAAGTAGCTGCAATTATTGTCGAACCTATTCAAGGCGAGGGAGGCTATATCGTTCCCCCTGCCTCGTTTTTCCCCCAACTGCGGGAGTTATGCGACCGCCATGGAATCTTGTTGATCGCAGATGAAGTCCAGGCGGGCGTCGGACGCACCGGCAAGTGGTGGTCCATTCAACAATTCGGGGTCGAACCGGATATCATCACCACGGCCAAAGGGCTTGCCTCTGGCATGCCTCTCGGCGCAATGATCGGGCGAAAGAGCGTGGTCACCTGGCCAAAAGGTTCGCATGGCAATACTTATGGCGGCAACCCCATCTCCTGCGCCGCTTCGTTGGCGACCCTGAGCCTGATCGAAGACGAGTACATGCAAAATGCTACCACAGTGGGTAATTACATCCTCGGTCGCTTGGAAGAAATCCAGGCCGACCATCCTTCGATCGGTGTGGTGCGCGGGATGGGTCTGATGATCGGCGTCGAGTTTGTCAAAGATCCATTGACCAAGGAGCCTGCTGTAGATTTGCGTAACATGGTTGAAGAACTGGCATTCGAGCGGGGTTTGCTCACCCTGGGCTGTGGACGCAGCACCATCCGCATTTCACCTCCTCTATGCCTTACCCAGGCGGAAGCCGAAGAAGGGCTGGAGATATTTGAAGATGCCATAGCTGTTGCTGAAGAAAAGGTTGATTTCCCTTTTCAAAATGAAGAGGTAGATGTCGCGGAAAAATGAACATTATGCTGCCTGATTTTAGAGTCCGCCAGCGCGATTACCTGCTCGAAATCTCTCGAGCCTTAACCCAAGAGTTGGACCTGGATAAACTACTCGAACGCATTCTCAACATCTCGCTGGAAATGCTGGCAGGTCAGGCAGGATTGATTGCACTACGTAACCAAACGCAGGGCTGGCGGATCAATGTTAGCAAAAATCTGCCCCCTGCGTTTTTGCGCTACATCGAACCTCAACTTGCGCAAATCCCGGAATACGAAGACCCCAAAGACACCGAACTCAACCTGGTGAACCGCATATTTGTCGAACTCACCCAGTCTGCAACCATGGGAAGGCTCTCTTCTTTTGCTCTGCCGTTGATCACAGGGCGCCGCGTGGTTGGCGTGATCATCATTTTTCGCGGCTATGCGGCTTTTACCGCCAATGACCGAGTGGTTTTGAGCAATTTCGCCAACCAGGCAGCCATCGCAGTCCAAAATGCGCAGCTCTACACCCAGGTGAACAACGACCGGCAGCGTGTCAATGCCTTGATCGACGCGGCGGCAGACGGAATTATCATCCTCAGCCCTAGTCTGACCGTTGAACGTGTCAATTCTGCTTTCAGCTTTATCGCTGGTGGAAATCCCGACGAGTACAAGGATCTTCCGCATGAACAAGTCATCCAGTGGCAAAAACCACCCGTCGGTATGACCCTTGAAACTGCATCGATGAACGGCTGGCCGCTCACGCAACATGCCACGCTTTACGTCGAGGGTGACCTGAAACGTAAAAATAATGCCTTGCCCATCCCGGTCGGCATCACCTACGCACCGCTGCTGGCAGAAGATGGCACACTCCTGAATGTGATCACGACCGTCCGCGACATCACCCGTTTCCGCCAGGCGGACGAATTGAAATCAACCTTCATTTCGGTGGTCAGCCATGAATTAAAGACCCCGGTAGCTTTGATCAAAGGCTACGTCAGTACATTACGCCGTGAAGACGCACGTTGGGATCGAAAAATCGTCCAGGAAAGTCTTCAAGTCATTGAAGAAGAAGCAGATCGCTTGAACTTGTATATCGAGAATTTACTCGATGCCTCGCGGTTGCAAGCCAACGGGTTTAATTTGAGTTTTACTGACGTTCAACTGGCTGATCTCATTCAACGAACTGCCGATCGTTTTCAGACTCAGACAAGTAAGCATAAAATCGTGGTCGATATAAAGGATCGCCTGCCCGTCGTCCAGGCGGATGAAAACCGCATCGAACAAGTATTGGCCAACCTGATCGGCAATTCGATCAAGTATTCACCAGGGGGTGAGATTAAGGTCAGCGCAAAGGTAAAAAGCGACAATGTCGTCGTATGTGTGAGCGATTCGGGTCCCGGCATCGATCCCAATGACATTCCTCATCTGTTCGACCGTTTTTATCGTTCGGCTGATGCGATTCGCAACACCAAAGGGACCGGCCTGGGATTATACCTGGCAAAACAGATCATCACCGGGCACGGCGGTAGAATTTGGGTCAATCCTGAACCGGGTAAGGGAGCCCGCATTTGTTTTTGCCTGCCTTTGACCCGGAACGACTCGACCGTAAATCCATAAATTTCCATTCACCTACCTCAATCGATTTTCATTCAATGGCTGAATTTCTGACAGAATATTTATAAAGGCAGATTCGACCAAATGGTATAATCGGAAAGTATTTATTTTGAATTGAGCGAGTAAACCATGGCAAAAATCCAAACCAACTGTCCACGCTGCCGGCAACCCATTCTTGTAGAGGTGCAGCAGCTTTTTGATAACACCACTGACCCGACTGCAAAGCAAAAATTACTCAGCCGGTCCACAAATATGGCTCACTGCCCGAACTGCGGTTACGAAGGCATGATCGGTTCACCAGTCGTGTACCATGATGCTGAAAAGGAATTACTCCTGAGCTATTTCCCGCCTGAAATGGGCCTTCCGGTAACCGAACAGGAAAAGCAAATTGGACCATTGATCAAACAGGTGGTCAATGCTCTTCCGAATGAAAAACGCAAGGGATATCTTTTCCAACCTCAAACCATGCTCACCTACCAGACTTTGATCGACCGGGTGCTGGAAGCGGACGGTATTACGAAAGAGATGATGGAAGCCCAGCAAAAACGCGTGGGGCTGATCCAACGTTTGCTTTCAACTCCCAAAGCTGAAGACCGGATCGCAATGATCAAACAGGATGAAGCCCTCATCGATGGCAACTTCTTCGCCATCCTGTCCACGCTGGTGGAGTCCACGGTTATGCAGGGGGACGAAAAATCAGCACAGGTCCTGGCGGGGATTCAAAAAGAACTCCTGGAAAACTCGGCGGTCGGGCGGGAAATGCTTGCCCAAAATCAAGAAGCCCAGGCAGCAGTAAAATCCCTGCAGGAAGCCAGCAAGAACGGTCTTACCCGGGAAAAATTGCTGGACATTATTGTTGACGCAAAAACTGAAAATACCTTGGGAACCCTGGTCTCCCTGGCCCGCAGTGGATTAGACTACCAGTTCTTCCAAATCCTCAGCGAGCGCATCGAAAAGGCGCCTGAGGATACGAAGCAGACCCTCATCGAACTTCGCGACAAATTGTTGACGATGACCCGTGAAATCGATGAGGAAATCACAAAACGGTTGCAGGCCGGCGTCGCCCTGTTGGAAGAAATCTTGAAATCGCAGAATATCGAAGAAACTGTCAAACAACGTCTGCCCGAACTGGACGATTACTTCACCCAGGCAATCCAGACCGAATTTGAAAAAGCGCGTAAAGCCGGTGATATGGCTCGCATCGAGAAAATCCAGAAAGTGATTTCTGTGCTTGAAAAAGCCAGCGCGCCCCCGCCTGAAATTGACCTGATCCAGAAACTGATCGATACCAGCGATGAACCCGCCCGCGAGAAATTACTCGCCGAAAATGAATCCCTGGTCAACGAAGAATTTTTGAAAGCCTTCAATTCGATCATTGTCGAAGGCGAGTCGCGCAACCAATCACCTGAATTGTTGGAAGCGCTGCGCAGCGCCTACAAATCAGCCCTGCGGTTTAGCATGGTAAAGAACCTCAGAGCCTGAACATAGTTGATTCCAAAAAATGAGCTGCCGTTTGGCAGCTCATTTTCGTAATTTATTCTCCAATCTCAACCCGTGTCCGCGAACGGTGACGACGTATTGGTGTTTGGGATCCAGTTCTGCCAGGCGGTCGCGCAGGCGCCGAATCAAGGCATCCAGGGCTTGTTCTGATACTCCCGAAGCCGATTCATCTTCCCAAATAGCAGCTATCAACTCATCCCTGCGCACAACCTTGCCTGCTTCCCGGTAAAGCACCTCGAGCAAGCGGAATTGCGATACGCTGAGCGGAGGCGTCAACTCGGTACCCTGCACAAAAACCCTGCGCGATTTTTCCTCCACTACCAGGCTGTTGCTGATGCTCATTAATGGCAGTTTATCTGCCAGCGGCATGGTTGCGTCAGAGGCATAAAATGCAAACGACTGCACCAGGGCGATTTGGAGGATATCACCGTCTTCAAGATTCCGATTCTCTTCTATCTTGTTGCCGTCGAGATAAGTGCCGTTCTTGCTGCCCAGGTCTTCGAGGAGTGTCGTGTTTTTATCCAGGGTCAGCCGGGCGTGGAAGCGCGAGACCTGACGGTCGGGAATGATCACATCACAATCCGGCTCGCGGCCGATGGTAAGCGACGACCGTATCAACCAGCGTCTGCCCGATAGCGGTCCCCCTTTTGCGACAAGGACAGGGTATTCGCTGGAAGATTTGCGATCCTCAAGATTTTTCAATTCATTCCCCTTTGAATCATCCATCCCGTTTGTTTACACCTCTTCATGTATAATATATCAGAAGTTGCAAACTTCCGACACTATAATGTGCAAAGTAAAATGAAAATCGAGTAAATTCCATGCCGGTTCCGCTCAAAACTGGAGAAACACTAAGAGGGAGATATCGCATCCGCCGCATCATTGGACAAGGCGGAATGGGATCCATTTACCTCGCCGATGATCTCCGGTTGGAAGGCAGACAGACGGCAGTAAAAGAAGTCGAACACGATAAAACGCTCCCCCAAAACCTGATCCAGGAAGCTCGTGACCAGTTCTTTCGTGAAGCCACGGTGCTTGCCCGCCTCGATCATCCCAACCTGCCAAAAGTATCGGATTACTTTTCAATCGGTCTCCACGATTACCTGGTCATGGATTACGTCCCCGGCGAAGACTTGCGCGCGCTGATGCTCGAAGCTCGTGAAAAAGATACCTTCCTGCATGAAGCCGACGTGTTGAACTGGTCCAACCAGCTTGCCAATGCCCTGGTCTATTTGCATAACCAAATTCCGCCCATCCTGCACCGCGACATCAAACCAAGCAACCTCAAGTTGACCCCAAACGGCATCGTGAAGCTCGTCGATTTTGGACTGGTAAAAGTACTCGCCCCGGGGGAAGTGACGATCACGATCCTGCAGGGGCAGGGTACTGCCCTATACACACCGCTCGAACAGTATGGGGGCGACATCGGTCATACAGACGTTCGCAGCGATATTTATGCATTCGGTTCAACCATTTATCATTTGTTGACCAATAAACCCCCTGCAGACGCACGTGAAAGGTTTCTCAATCCCCTGGCGTTGGCTGCTCCGCGATCGATCAATCCCAATATCAGTTTGAAAACCGAAAAAGCCATTCTTTGGGCGATGGAACTGCATCCTGATTCACGGCCTGAAAATATTGAGGAATTTCGCGACTCGCTCATCGGTGACCGCCAAATTCTCATCCGGTCGATTTCGCAATCAGCCAGTCAAGCCCGATCTTTTCTTACCCATGCAGACCAGCAATTGATCGTTGGCGCATTAATCCTGGCGAGTTTGACGCTTTTGATCACTCTTCTTGGCTGACACCGCTTTTTCGTTCCTTCTTTCCCACATATACCAGATCATCGCGGCGCCAAACCCCAGCAAACAACCGGCAATCGACCCAAACAGAATTACCCAAGTACCCGAATCCTGGAGCATCGTTTTTCCAACTGGCAAACCGATGGCAAGTACCAAGTACACCAGGTAGCTGAAGCAGATCATCAACACCCCCACCCTCACCCGCCAACGTTGAGAGAAGAGTCTTGAAAACAGGAAGTAGGCGCTGATGGCCAAACCCAAGGCGCTGATCGTGGCCACAAACCAATCTGACACATCGGGCAGTCCAAGCTCGTGCGGGGTCTTTGGCAAGGGTTCAACGACTTGAGTCGGCGCGGGGGAAGGTTCTTCACCGGGTGCGTGGGTCGGCGCGGGCGTCGGCTCGATGGAAGTGACAATTCCGCCTGCATTTGTGATATCTACGCGAAGTATTTGAGAGATCATCGCGGGCTCTGAAGTAACTTTTAGCTCTAAAAGACCGGTGCTTGGAATCTTATAAGTGGTGCGTGCGATCCCGCCAATGGTTCTTGTCTCCACCTGCTCCACTGAACCGCTGGCTGACCGGGTATCGATCAAGAATCGCACGACGGTTCCATCCTGGACAGGGTTCCCGTTATGATCGCGAATAACACCTGTTCGAATCGGAAGGGTATCCCCTTCCTTGAATGACAAAGCGGTTGTGGGTTCAAAGCTTGGAACCGCTGTCGCTTGAATTGTTGCTTCGGGCGTCGTTTGTACCAGCGTATCCAGCATCAAGGGGATGATCTGGGTAGGATCAGGCGCCATCGCCTCGATCAAATCATACCCTCCCCCCGAAACAGATACCGGCAAACTTCCTGCCGGATGCAGTTCCTGGAAGAGAACCCTGGCAGCCGTATCCACAAATACTGGTTCATCGCTGTAAACGCCGTAATAAGCCGTCAGCTTCGTGATGTCGGTTGCATCCAGAAAATACGGAGCATTAAAAGCAAAACCGATCAGCCTCTTATTCTGCACCAAATCCGACCGGTTGTTGAATAACTTTCTAAATATTTCCAGGTCACCAGGGTTTCTGTTCAAGTTGGTGAATCCAAATACCACCCAATCCGCCGATGTGAGGTCATCTGATAAATTGCCCGAATCCTTGCCCCCTTCAAGAAGCGAACTGAGATTCGCAAAAGTATAAGTGAATAATCTGAAATCCTGTATCTGCTCGCCGGCGGTTGGTCCATACAACCTGAGCACTGCCGTACTCAAACTTTCTGCCGAAAACCGAACGGTCTCGGCACAGGTACTGCACTGCTTTTCAATGACCGGATCAATGATAAAAAGGATCCTGTCAGATTTTTGGGGGGCATTCCCCAAAATGGTATCGATCTCACCCTTCAGAGGATTGATGAGGGTCGCGCCTTCGCGGGCTATGTTCAACGAAACCGAATCGGATTTGCCCAACAGTTCCAGGCTGACCGGTGACCGGTTGACGGTGGAAAGGGTAAAAGATGGATATAGCTTTGATTTGAGCGAGAGAATTCGTCCGACGGCTGCATCGACCTGGTCCGAAAACGATGAATCTTCACGATATTTCTGAGCAAAATACTCCAATGTGCGATGGATGGTGGTAAATTGATCAGGGTCATCAAACGAGGTGATATCGCCCAGGTAAAGCAGATCATTTCCCGCCATAAATGCGTTTTTGATCACCTGCCTGGCGTCAAAGCTGGTTCCAAGGGGGTCGAAAAACTTGCGAATCGCCTGAGACCCAAGATTATCGCTGACAAGCAATCCACCCGAAGACCGCCAATCCCGTATGTCTGGCAGGGTCATAATTTCGTTCAAAGCCGCGCTGTCAAAGGAAACCGGTCGTGTGGTTGAGCGGATAGTGCCTTGAAAACCCTCGTAGCGGCTGTGCGACACCAGCAATCCGTCTGCCGCTTCCTGCGGGTCCGCAGCGTTGCCGGTGACTGCGAAAAAAGGCGCCAATTCGACCTGGATCAATGCATCGAGCGATTTCCGAACTGTGCCGACTTCCACATTCAACTGCCGGTCTGATTCTCCCTGCCCGGGAAAATGTGTGGCGATTACGGCCATCCGTCCGCTGCTGCCCTGGTGGACACCCGCTACATACGCCTTCCCCATTTCGCCTACCCAATACGGGTTCCCGCCAAAAGACCTCACCCCGAGATCCAGCGAGCCCTCGCTGTTGACAACATCCAGCACGTCCAATGAAGGCCCCAACAGCAGGTTGAATCCCAACGCGCTCAGTTCCTGTCCCTGTACATTGCCCACCGAGCGGGCATTTTCGGTATTCCAGGTAGCCCCGATAGCCATTTCATCGGGTAAGGCAGTCAATCCGGAAAGGATTTGATCGTATGGAGCACCTCCACCTTCCTGTGAAATCCCGATGAACAATGGAACATAGGAAGATGGGGCTGGGGTAACACCCTCTCCAGGAGATGATTTTTCCGAAGCAATGGATTGAAGGTCTTTGATCATTTGCTGGGTTACAGCAATCTTGTCATCTCCCCCGGTAAAGTTATCATTCGCAGCCGAAAGAATCACACCACCAATGTGCGAGTCGGCGATCAAGCTGTAAATTTGTGACACATTAGTTACATCGGTGCCTTTGAACGAAACCAAGAAGAGCTGACCGATTTTTTCTTCGGGGGTCATGCGTGAAAGGATAGTCTGCGCTTGTTGGTTGATCTGCAAGGCCGGGGAGTTCGCGTTTTGGGCTGCTTGAACAGTCCTTGCCGGAAAGAGTACGCTCCCGATCAGGGCAAGCAAAATGAGCAGACAGAAAACGCGGTTCAAACGATACACTTTATTGGTCCTGATCCTTGGAGCGGCAAATCCGCTCAAAGCCTTCGGGTTGGATATTCCCTCCCGAAAGAATCACCACTTTTTTTGACTCGGTCTGCGGCAACTGAAGCGCTGCAGCAAGAGCCACGGCTGCAGACCCCTCAATCTTCTCATGATAGGTTCGCCAACAAAATCGAACGGCTCTTTCGATCTCAACTTCCGAAACGAGCAGGATCTCATCGGCCAGTTGCCTGACCATGGGGATCGTGATGGAACCCTCTTCAACAGCACCGGCCAACCCGTCCGCAATGCTTCCTTTCTCAACGACACCGTCCTGGCTGCCAGAATAAAACAAAGAGTGAAAATAGGGAGATGCTTCCGATTGCACCCCGATGATTCTTGGGCGGTTATCCAAAGCATCCAGGGCAGCCGCAACGCCGGAGACCAGACCGCCTCCGCCAAGCGGTATATAAATCGATTGGATCCTATCAAAATTTGGAATTTGCTCGAGCAGTTCCAGCCCGATCGTTCCCTGGCCTGCAATCACCTGTCCATCGTTGTAGGGCGATACGAAAGTCATCTCTTCGGCTTCGGCAAAGTCGCGGGCGGTTTTCTCGGCTAAGGCATATCCGCCGTTGACCAGTCGAACATCAGCACCGTACTGCCGCATGGCATCCATCTTTGACGGCACAGCATGATCGGAAGCAAAAACGATCACCCTGCTTGCAGTCTGCTTCCCCGCGAGTGCCACCCCTTGTCCATGGTTTCCGGCTGAACAGGTCACCAGCCCGCGCGTGCGTTCCCAGGGCTCCAGGCACAACACCTTGTTCAGGGCTCCGCGGAGCTTGAACGAACCGGTCACCTGGTGATTCTCCCATTTTAAGAAGAGCCCTCGTTGAGGGTCTTCTGTAACGGGTGTAGTGATGACCGTCGGCCGGATTCTGCGATTCGCTTCGCGCAGCCATTCCTGGGGGATCATTTCTCCTCCAATACCTCGCGCGCTTTGAGCGGGTCATCAGTGATGACCCCATCCACTTTAAGCTCGAACATCCGCTTCAAGTCTTCAACAGCATCCACCGTCCAAACGTTGACCCGTCGATTTTGCGCATGCTCTTGAGCAATGTATTTCGCGTTGACATCGGTGTAATAAGGGTGGATGAGTTCAGGCGATACTCGCCTTCCATATGCAGATCGTGCAAGGGCGCCAAAGATACCTTTGGAACACAGGATGGCTCGGGGAACATTAGGAAGGAGCAGTGCTGCTTTTCTCAGGTTCGAGGCAAAGAAAGAGAAAAACACTACCCGGTCTTGCATTTCGTGACTCAGGACGATATCAGCGACCAATGAGACTAAATCATCCCGGGGTGAACCGTAATTGGTCAATTCCACATTCACCAGCAGCTTTTTACCAACAGCTTCAAAAACTTCATCCAGGGTTGGAATTTGTTCGCCCAGGAATTTTTGGTCAAAAAGACTGCCTGCTTCCAGGTCTTTCAGTTCGCTCAACAGCATTTGACTGACCGTGCCATTGACACCCGTTGTTCGATCGGTAGTCTGGTCATGGATAACCACCACTTGCTGATCCAGGGTGAGCTTGACATCCAATTCAACGGCATCTGCGCCCTCTTCAACAGCAAGATTGAAGGACGCAAGTGTATTTTCAGGTGCGTGCGCGCTAGCTCCGCGGTGGGCAAAAATGACAGATTGAGAAAAAGAATTAAACATATTAAAGCTCTACAAAATATGATTCAGCAGCCCTGTCGATCAGGTCTTTCGTCATTTCCGGTTCCACGCCTAAATAGCGGGAGATATCCAAAATTTGGTCACACAGGTCTCGTGGATGAGACGCACGCACTTTTCGTTTGGGTTTGATATACCATTCCTGGATCAGATAAGCCAAACCATCATCAGAATAGGTCACCTTTTTGGCCACCGCGACACGTTTCATGATTTCACGGAACTCATCAAAAGTTGGATCGGGAATTTCCACCTTGTGACGCAATCGGCGCAGGAAAGCTTCATCCACCAGGTCTTTTGGCGGCAGGTTGGTCGAAAAGATGACAAGTACATCGAAGGGAACCTCAATTTTTCGGCCGGTGTGCATCGAAAGATAATCGATCCGGTTTTCGAGGGGGACGATCCAGCGGTTCAAAAGATCGCGCGGACGAACTTGCTGGCGGCCAAAATCATCGATCAGCAAAATTCCGCCGTTGGCTTTAACCTGGAATGGCGCTTCATAAAATTTCAAGGTCTCATTGAAGACCAGGTCCAATCCCGCCAGGGTGAGCTCGCCACCGACCATGATGAAGGGACGGCGGATATGTACCCAACGGCTGTCTTTGCGCATGCCGCCCAGTGCAACCCCATCTGCCGCCTCATCTTCAGGAGCCAACTGGTGGTTCACAGAATCAAACATGGTAATGACCTGTCCATCCACAAAAATTGCATACGGAATGTACATGGTCTGTAAAAGCACCAGGTTTCCGATTGCCCGGGCGACGCTGGTCTTCCCATTTCCTGGAGGTCCAAAAATAAATATGGAGGTCCCCGAATTTACTGCCGGGCCAAGTTTATGAAAAGTGCGGTCGCTGAAAACCAAATCCGCCATTACTTTTCGCATCATCCTGGCAGTAACCAGGATGCGTCCGCGACTTTGACGGCGAACAGATTCGTTATAGACTTCCAAAGGTACAGGGGCAGGACCGGCGTACTGGCAGCGGTCCAGGGCTTCATGCGCGCGTGAAATGCCGGCGCTGGTAATGGCATAAAGATAGGCTCCATCTCCCAATCCCATTTGTGAAGAGCGGACTTCGATCATTTTCTCGCGTTTTAATGCTTCGAGAAGGAGATCCACAGTGCCAGAAAAGGGCAAGGCGATGGCTTCAGAGATTTTAATTCCGGTCAAATACCCCTGAAAGTAAAGGATTTTCAGGACGAGGTCTTGCAGCCAGAGCACTGAAAGCCCAGTATCTTCTACTTTTTTGATCGGCGGGGGAATAAATGCAGGATGAGATGAACTAATGGACGGCGTAGCCGCGGCGCCTTCGGCTTCAGAGACACTCATATGACTTCCTCCTTAGGGTTTACTCATACCAAACTGATTTATTATAGCATGCGCATTAAAATAAGGTTAGCAAGAATTAGCGTTAATCAAGTGTTTCAAGCACTTTTCTGGGGGAAAGTCGTATTTGCACAATGAGTGTTCCCACGATCACCAGCACAAGACCCATTATTCCCTTGAGATCGATCCTTTCGCCCAGGAAGATCCATGCCAGGATGGCGATTTGAACCATCATCGTTGAGTTGATGATCGAAGATTCCATTGCGGACAGGGTTTGAAGGGTGTAATTCCAAATGGTAAAGGTAAATGCGGTGTTAACCACTGCCAGCAGGAGAAGGATTCCCCAACTCTGCAAGCTGATCGGGGGTAGACGCTGGGTCAGCAGCCCTGTGACAAGCATCAAAATCGCACCGATCCCCATGCTGATGACCGTCAGGGGCAAAGGGCGAATACGCCCGTTCATGTTCATGTTTCTTCCCAGGATGGAACCAAACACGTTGGCGAGGAGTGACACGACTGCAGCCAGGATCCCGATCAAAGCCCCACCGGCAAACGCCGACGGGTAAAAGTAAATGACAACGCCAACAAGGTTCAACAGAACCCCCGACCATTGCAGCCAGGTAGGCTTCTCTTTAAGCAGCACCATGCCAAAAACTGCCACAAAAAGGGAGCTCAAATTTATGATCAGGCTGACGGTGATTGACGAAAGATACGCCAACCCCACGAATTGTGCCCCCTGTGCGAGCGCATAATAGACGATACCCAGCACAACCAGTTTGATCCATTCACGCCTGGTGAATAGCCTTAATTGCCCCCATTCTTTTTTTCGAAATAAAAAAGGTAGCAAACAAACGAAAGCCAGCGTGTAGCGCATACCGGCAAATGTGATCGCCGGCAGCTCGCGCAGACCAATTTTGATCAACACCCATGAGGTTGACCAGATGAAGGTCACCAGGAGGGCCAGGAGGATTGCTTTTAATCGGGATGGGGGTACGCTCATGCTTCCTGATCGAAAGATTGCCCGGATGGCTTCATGTCACGTACATTCAACTGGATCGTAACCCTTGAATTGTAGTTATTTTCTTCAAAGGAATAGAACAGGTCAAATTTTCCGGGCATCTGATCCAGCCAACCTGCTTGCTTCCACGCGACAGCATCGAAAATCGCATTCTGGCTTCGCACCTTGAACTTCAGGTGATTTTGATCTTTGCCAATTCGACGCGGTTCGACCACATCGACATTCCTGGAGATAAATCGTGCTTCGGGATTTTCCATCCCCGTTGGCTCCAGCTTTTTGAGATGCTCCAGCACATTCCGCGGCAAATCGTCAAGGCTGATCTCCATGTCTGCCTTTAGGGTGTGTTTGAGATCGACGGCAGACAACTCGCGCTCAGCAATTTGCTGCAACCGCTCAACGAGCATGTCGCGATTTTCAATTTTGACGGTAAATCCGGCAGCCATGCTGTGACCGCCGTGCCGCACCAGCAAATCTGCACACTCGTCGAGAGCACGGGTGATATGAAATTCAGGGATACTGCGGCAGGATGCCTTGATCACATCCTCGTCGGTGGTTCCGATAATCGCAGGCCGGTAAAAATTCTCGACCAGCTTCGAAGCGACCAATCCCATGATTCCCGAACCAGATTTTGTGGCATAGGAGGAATAATCAAAATCAGCCAGAGAAAAATCGCTGATGAGAAATTTCCCTTCCGCGCTTCCCATCCTGTCAGCAACCCAATCCTGTAATTCCTTGGTGAGTTCCTGTCTCTCAGAATTTTGATTGTCGAGTCTTTGAGCGATGGCACCCGCTTCAAAGATATCGTTGGAAACCAAAAGTTGATAGGCTTGCAGCGCAGAATCCATGCGTCCTGCGGCGTTAAGACGCGGTCCCAGGATATAGCCAATATCGCTCGCGTTGACCTTTGCCGGATCCCGTCCGGCTACACGAAGCAGACTGTTGAGCCCCAACCTCCTCCCCTGGTGAATCAAATTGAGACCCCGTTTTACCAGGGAGCGATTTTCTCCGGTGAGCGGCACAATATCAGATACCGTGCCCAGCGCAACCAGGTCGAGCCAGTGTTCAGCGCGCAATCCGCTGATGGACCTCTTTTCTAAAAGCGCTTCAGCGATCTTATACGCCAACCCCACACCCGCCAGGTCTTTATAGGCATAGGTGTCATTTTCACGTTTCGGACAAATCACCGCCATTGCATCGGGGAGTTCGTGTTTCGGAGTGTGATGGTCGCTGATGAGCAAATCCACCCCCACCGAGCGGCAAAATTCGGCTTCCCGTGGAGAACGGATGCCGCAATCGACCGTCAGGATGACTTTGATGCCGGAATCCGCCAGGAGTTGAATGGCCTCTTGATTAAGTCCGTAGCCTTCATCAAAACGGTTGGGAATATAGCGGTGGGCGTCGATGCCCAGTTTTTTGAGCACCTCCACCATCAAGGCGGTGGCGGTTACGCCGTCCACGTCGTAGTCGCCATAGACAGCCACCATTTCGCCTGCATCAGCAGCGTACAGCAATCGCTCCACTGCAGCTTCCATATCACCCAGGTGATAAGGGTCTTCATCCAGGGTCACGCCGTCCAAGAACTGGTAAGCGCTCTCAGCATCTTTGATCCCGCGGTTGAACAGGATCTGGCGCATAAAGGGTGGATATTCAATCAGTGCCTGGTCGGATTCAATTGGAATAGCTGAATAGACCCACCAGTTCTTTGGCTGTATGGTTGGCATCTTTGTACTTCCACCTAATCGTCGAAATAATATCTTGGAACCCTTGCGGCAAGACCACAGACCACTTCATAATTAATGGTGCCCCATGACCGGCCGATTTCTTCTGCACTGATGCGTTCGTCCCCCTGCCTTCCAAGCAGCACCACTTCATCGCCAGGTTTTGCCTCTGGAACCGAGTCCAATTGGAATGTGGATTGATCCATGCACATTCCCCCCACCTGGCTCACCCGTTTACCATGAACCAGGGCGATATTACCCAGGCGGCGCCGCAGCCCATCTGCATAACCAACGCTCAGGGCACCGATTTTTTCGTAGCCTTTTGTGATGTAGCGATGGTTGTACCCGATGCCCGAATTGGGAGGATATGTTTTTAGCGAAGTGATGCGCGTCTTCCAGGTTAAAGCCGGTTCGAAGTCCGGTGGAAGCGGGACATCACCCGACGGATCGAGTCCGTAGACAGCAATTCCGGGCCGCACCGCATCGTAACCCGCCTGTGGATATTTTAAGGTTGCAGCAGAGTTCGCAGCGTGGATGATATTGGGTCTAAATCCAATGGCTTGAAGGTCGTGGATGACCCTGTCAAATTTCGCGAGTTGAAGTTCGGTGGTTACAGTTTGGTTCTCATCTGCACATGCGAAGTGAGTGAACAACCCTTCGACAAAAATGTTCTTCTCCACCCTCACCTGGTTGACGAAATCCAACGCTTCTTCGGGGAACACGCCCAGCCTGCCCATTCCAGTGTCCACTTTGACATGCAGCCTGAGGGGATTCTTTTCTGAAGCCATCGCTTTTGCATAATCCAGGGCAATGTCCTTGCGAAAGACGGTAAGGCTGATGTTCAAGCGGGCGGCATTGGTCGCGTGTTCCGGGGAGGTCAAACCCAGTACCAGGATGGGAGCATCGATCCCCGCCAGGCGGAGCGCAAGCGCTTCTTCGTATCTGGCAACGCAAAGACGCACTGCGCCGCCTTTGAGAACTGCCCTTGAAACTTCAAGCAAGCCGTGCCCATATGCGTTGGCTTTAACAACTGCCATGACCGGTTTTCCAGAAATTCGGCTCAACCGCTGAACGTTTCGCCGAATCGCCCCCAGGTTAATTTCCAACCAAACGGTATCTGCATTATTGTTCATGACATTAGTATAAATCACCTGAGAACCTCCGGCAAGACGTGCCATGCAGGAAAATGACGACAGACCATTTGTGGGCTATAATATTTTCCGATGAGTGAATCCACCTTCAAATTTGATCTGATTGCCTCAGAAAACACCGCCCGTGCGGGCGTCTTCCACACCCCGCATGGGGACCTCGAAACGCCTGTCTTCGCACCGGTGGGCACCCAGGCGACAGTAAAAGCTGTGACGCCTGCACAACTCGCCGAAACCGGTGCCAGCCTGGTTTTATCCAATACCTATCACCTTTACCTGCGCCCTGGAGCTGACCTTGTTGCCGAAATGGGCGGGCTGCACGAATTCATGCAGTGGCCCCGCCCCATGCTGACCGATTCGGGCGGGTTTCAGGTTTTTTCCCTGGCTGCCATCCGCAAGATCGACGCGGACGGCGTCACCTTCAAAAGTCACATCGATGGGTCAACCCACCGCTTTACGCCTGAAAGCTCCATCCAGATCCAGGAAAAACTCGGGGCAGACATCATCATGGCTTTCGATGAGTGCGCTCCCCCGTATGACGAAAACTACAACAAAAAAGCCATCGAGCGTACCCACGCCTGGCTGGAACGCTGCATGCATGCCAAAACCCGCAGCGATCAAGCTCTTTTCGGCATCGTCCAGGGAGGCATTTTTCCCGAAATGCGCTGCGAATCCGCCAGGACGGTTGCGGGCATGGATCTGCCGGGGTATGCCATCGGCGGGTTATCGGTGGGCGAAACCAAGGCTGAAATGCATTCGATGATCGAACTGGTGAACGAGGTCCTGCCCGCTCAAAAACCCCGCTACCTGATGGGGGTCGGCTCGCCTGAAGACTTGATAAACGGCGTACTGCGCGGCATCGACATTTTCGATTGCGTGCTGCCCACCCGCCTGGCGCGCCACCAATCCGCTTTCACCCACACCGGGCGCATCAACTTGATGAATGCCGGCTTTGCCCACGACAAGGCACCGATCGAAGCAGGCTGTGATTGTTACACCTGCCGCACTTTTACCCGGGCCTATTTGCGCCACCTGATCGTGGCCAAAGAGATGCTTGCGGCCACACTCATGTCGATCCACAACATCCAATTCCTGGTCAACCTGATGAAACAGTCGCGTCAAGCGATCATTGTCGGTCAATTTTCGGATTTTGCTGCTGATTTTCTATCCCGCTACAAGGTTTCCAATCGAAAGGTCATCTCATGAGCATCATCCAATCCATCATCTTGGGCATTGTGCAAGGATTGACAGAATTTCTGCCGGTATCGAGTTCTGCTCATCTGGTGCTGATCCCCTATTTGTTCAAATGGAATCTTCCGGCGAGCCAGGTTTTTCCCTTCGACGTACTCGTACAATTGGGCACGCTCGCGGCGGTCATCCTCTTTTTCTGGCAGGACCTGTGGCTGATCATCAAAGAATTCATATCGGGGATCATCAAACGCAAACCCTTTGCCACCCTCGAAGCCCGCATGGGTTGGTACTTGATCCTGGCAACGATTCCTGCAGGCCTGGCTGGATTGTTCCTCAAGAGCAAGGTGGAGGCTGCATTTAGCAGTCCCACGCTGACCGCCCTGTTCCTGTTTGTGACAGCGATCTTGTTGGTCATCGCTGAGGCAGTGGGGAGACGCCAAAAGAATCTTTCACAATTGACATGGCTCGACTCACTCTGGATCGGCGTATTCCAGGCGGTCTCGATCTTCCCCGGGGTTTCACGCTCAGGTTCGACCATGGCTGGAGGAATGACCCGCCAGTTCGACCGCCCTTCCGCTGCCAGGTTTTCGTTCCTCATGTCCATTCCCATCATGCTGGCTGCCGGGGCACTCAGTGTGAAGGATTTGCTGGATGTTCCCAACTTATCCTCATTTCTCCCGGTAATGGCGATCGGATTCCTGACCGCCGGTGTCGTGGGCTATTTCTCCATCCGCTGGCTGCTCTCATTCATTCAAAAACGATCTTTGATCTACTTTGCGGTATATTGTGCTGCTTTTGCCTCACTGGTGCTTGCCATCAGCGCTTTCCGCAGCCCGAGCGTATCCCAGGCGAATTCGAACCCGCAGACCCCAACCGGAAGCGTGGATTCGGCGGTCGCGCTCCAGCTTGCCTACACCCCGGCTTTGAACGGCTGGGGTCATCATTTTTCCACCTGCGCAAATGAGCAAACAGGCTTCAGCATGGTGGTTCAAGAACTCCCTACAAGTTCTTTGGATTCGACGCATGCCAATGTGATGCTGCGCCTGGGAACGCCCCAAAAGCTGAGCCTGCCTTCGTACACCTTGGGGACTGAACGAATTGCGATGATCGTCAACCCCACCAACACACTGCAAGATCTGACCCTTGGCCTGGTGCAACAGGTGCTTGGCGCAAGTATCTCCTCCTGGGTTGACCTGCAAAGCGCCTGCCCCGAATGTTTCGCTGGCGATTTACCTGGGGACGTCAAAGATAGCCCCATTGCGCTCAATTTCTATGCAAGCGGTGAAGATATCCAAACCCTGATGGAAAGCGCCTTGCTGACCGGCGTTCTACCCGCACGCGCACAGGCATTGCTCATTCCGGACCCGGCTGCCATGATCGAAACGGTCAGCAGTTCACCCCAGGCGATCGGGTTCGTCCCTGCCAGCTCGCTGACGAATACCGTCAAGGAATTTATCATTTCTGATATCGACCCGTCACAGCTTAACGTGCCCATCCTGGCGATCACTCAAACCCAGCCCACAGGATCAACCCTATCCTGGTTGAATTGTGTGCAAAACAGTCTCCTGCCATAAGGAAATCAATGCCCGCGATCATCATCTGGCGAAAGCAAGAGATCGAAATCAGCTCCCCGGTGAGCGTGAAAGACGCATTGGAGCAATTGAATCTCGCTGCTGAATCTTACCTGGTGCTGTGCAACGGTGAATTGATCACGGAAGATAGAATTTTGCAGGATGGCGAGATCGCCAAACTCATCCCCGTAATGGTCGGCGGATAACCAGAATCCATCGAGAGAGTATTAGCTTTACGAAAACACAGAGCTGAAAATCCGCTCTGTGTTTTGTGGTTAATTAGGCTGTTTCCAGGTATCGTCCTACTTCCCAATCCATCACATGCGTGCGGTATTCCTCCCATTCGGCTTTCTTTGCCCGCACAAAGGCTTCGTAAAGCACAGGGTTCAAGGTATTCCTGACCACCTCATCAGCGGAAAATTCGATCAAAGCTTCGCGCAGCGACCCGGGCAGTTCTTCGACCCCGAGCGCATGTCTTTCGTCAGGAGTCATCTCGTAAACATTAATATCATTCAAAGGTTTCGGCGGCACAAGTCCGCGGTCGATCCCGTCCAACCCGGCTGCCAGCATGGCTTTATAAGCGAGATAAGGGTTGCACGAAGGATCCGGGCAGCGGAGCTCCAACCGTGCAGCGCTGCTCAAGCCGTCTTTGTGGCGCGGAATGCGGATCAACGCAGAACGGTTGGTCTGCGCCCAGCCAATATACACCGGGGCTTCATACCCGGGCACCAGGCGTTTGTATGAATTCACTGTCGGCGCCAGGACTGCGGAAAGCGCCTTGGCGTGTGCGAGCTGCCCTGCAATGAACCCGTATGCAGTCTTCGAGAGCTGGAAGGGATCCTTTCCGTCGAAGAAGAGATTACTGCCGCGAGAATCTGCCATCGATTGATGGCAGTGCATGCCTGAGCCATTGACGCCAAAAAGCGGCTTTGGCATGAAGGAGGCCAGCAGACCGTTCTGGGCAGCAATGGCTTTGACCGTGTACTTCATGGTCAAAACATTATCGGCCGAGCGCAGCGCGTCGTCAAACCTGAAATCAATTTCATGCTGGGCAAGGGCGCATTCATGGTGCCCGACTTCCACTTCAAGCCCCATGGTTTCAAGTGCCTGGATCAGCTCGGTGCGAACCCGAACGGCCTCATCATTGGGTGAAAAATCGAAATAGCCGCCTACATCATGGGGTACGGGGTGGATGGTTTCTGAGCCGTTGCCATTGCGCCGGAAGAGGAAAAATTCGGGTTCCGAACCAACATTGAACGTCCAGCCCCTCTTTTTGAGTTCTTCCAGCGATTTGCGCAGCGCCCCGCGTGGATCACCCTCGAAGGGAGTGCCGTCAGGCTGGAAAATATCGCAAAACAAGCGCGCCCGCTTGAGTTCAATCGGTGACCAGGGAAGAACAGCGTAGGTGCCGATATCCGGCATGAGGAGCATGTCGCTTTCCTGGATGCGGGCGAAACCCTCCACTGACGAGCCGTCAAACCATAAACCGTTGTCAATGGCATCTTCCAGGCGGCCGAGGGGTGCATCCACGCTCTTGACCGAGCCAGTGACGTCGGTAAATTGGAATGAGATGAACTTTACCTCATCCGCCTTGATTCTTTCGAACAACTCTTTTTTATCCATCATCCGCTCCTTAAAAATATGAAAACAATCCAGTGCCCATGAAGGTTCAACTGGTTGATTAGGTTAAAAACCAAATTCAGGCGAACCAAGGTTCACCTGCCTGTGTTCAAACCTTGTGCCAGTCGTCACCGTCTGGTTTTCAGTTTTCACATTTTTTACAGGAATTGAAGCCCCGGCAGGGCTTCGGAGGCATCCGCTGATCGATCGATTTTTCCCCGGTACATTGCTTCCAGGGTTAACATCCTTCTTGCGAAGGAGAACCTCCACCTCGTCATCTCAAGAGAGACTCAGCCGCTCATTCCATCTATTTGGTTTTTAAACGTTTGAGTAATGATACAAATGAACATTTTGTTTGTCAATAGACAAAACGGTTTTCTTAAGGTAATTCAAAAAACTTCTCTCCTAAGGCGAATTGAATTCGGTAAGGGCAAAGCATCATGAAACCATTTGGCAGATTCTTGGGCGAAGCATCACGCAACCATTTTGACATGGTTAGGGGCGAAAATGACAAGGGGCGAAGCATCGTGCAACTTTTTGGATGATAAAGACGCATCGAATCCACGTAGCTTCTTGTTTACAAAAAAACAAAAGACTTCACCCGCTCACGCAGAATAGTCGTAAAATTACGTCATACTTTGTTCCCAAACAAGGAGGGAAAATGTCATCACCCGTTTTTGGCTTCGGTCTCGGAAGCTTGTTGGTTCAGATCTTCAACGTACTGCTTGTCCTTGCCTGGATAGGATTGGCCATTTACTGCCTTATTCAATTGCGCAAGCAATCGCTCTCGGCTTCTGCAAAAGCTCTCTGGACAATAGTCGTGATTGTCATTCCGTTGGTAGGGGCCATTGCATTTTTAATTGTTCAACCTCGCGAATAAACTTTTCGAAAAATTCATTTTTAGGCTCCTGGCACGCGTAGATACCGGTCACACGAGTCACTGTGACCGGTATCTTATTGCACATCCCGGTGTTGAATTAATCATCCTCACAATAGCCCATTACACCCATGAAAGCTTGGGCTTTTGAAGTTACGATAACTTACAGAAATTTAGAAAATGGTTAGTCATGTCTATTGGTACCTGATCAAGGAGCTGATCCGTGAAAGTATTATTACTTTACCCAGAATTTCCTGACACCTTTTGGAGTTTCAAGCACGCTCTCAAGTTTATCGATAAGAAAGCCGGCAATCCACCTTTGGGTTTATTGACCATCGCCGCCATGCTGCCGCATGGGTGGGAAAAAAGATTGGTGGATGTGAATGTCCAATCCCTGACCGATGATGATTTGAAGTGGGCAGATTGGGTGATGATTTCAGGCATGGTCGTGCAACGCGATTCAGCCCACGAACTGATCGACCGCGCGAAAGCCGCTGGAAAAACAGTCATCGCAGGCGGACCGCTTTTCACCGGCGAATACGAGGATTTTCCCACGGTGGATTATTTCGTTTTGAACGAAGGCGAGATCACCCTGCCCAGGTTCCTTTTTGATTATTCCCAGGGCACCGCTCAGCACGTGTATACCACAACCGAATATGCTGACCTCAGCCAGACTCCCGCACCGTTATGGGAACTGGCAAATTTGAAAAAATACGCCACGTTGAGCGTCCAGTTCTCGCGCGGCTGTCCCTTCAATTGCGACTTCTGTAACATTACGGCCATGTTGGGTCATCGACCCCGCACCAAATCCACCCAACAGTTGATCACAGAACTGGATCGCTTGTACAATCTCGGCTGGCGCGATTCGGTTTTCATTGTGGATGACAATTTCATCGGGAACAAAAAGATCCTCAAGGAGGAAGTGCTTCCGGCGATGATCGAATGGCGCAAGGGCAAACGGGGCGTGGCGTTCAATACCGAGGTGTCCATCAACTTATCGGATGATCCTGAACTACTTCAACTGATGTCTGCCGCCGGATTTACCGAGGTGTTTGTCGGCATTGAGACCCCCAGTGAAGAAGGCCTGGCTGAATGCAGTAAGTCCCAAAATATCAATCGTGATCTCATCGCCAGTGTTCACCGCATTCAAAAAGCGGGCATCGGGGTTCAGGGCGGATTTATCGTCGGGTTTGACTCGGATACCGAATCCATTTTCAAGCGTCAGTCGGATTTTATTATGGAATCCGGTATCACCACCGCGATGATCGGGCTGCTTCAAGCACCGCTCGGGACGAAATTGTACGCCCGGTTGAAAGAGGAAGGTCGCCTGACCGGTAATATGACCGGAGATAATGCCGATGGTTCAACCAACATTATTCCAAAACTCGATCTGACCGTGCTGCGCGAAGGTTATTTTGCCCTGGTGCGTTACCTGTATACCCCAAAAGCGTACTACCAGCGTGCCAAAGATTTCCTCAAGACAGTCCAACCGCCAAAGGTCAAGCTGCACCTGGATTGGACGTATGTGAGAGCATTGTTCCGCTCAATGCTCACCCTGGGGATCAAAGGCAAAGAACGCGTGGAATATTGGAAATTATTCCTGTGGGCGCTCTTCCGCAAACCGAGTGTCTTCCCGCAAGCCATCACCCTGGCGATTTACGGTTACCACTTCCGCCTCCTGGCTGAAAGAAACTGACCTTTCCTTCAATATAATGATTAAGAGGGTGCTCGCTGAGCGCCCTCGTTGTTTTAATAGTGTATTTATATGATTGCCCCTGCCCGTTCCTCATTACTGATCTCCAACTACTCCTCACAATTCTCGATTGTCTTTTCCCTGCTCTTATCCACTTGACCTATTGAACAAATGTACTATAATGGAATCAAACACGATTTCATACTATAATTATTTCATCATCTATCCTGAGGAGATTCTCCATGGCAAAGAAACCCACCACCAGCAATCAAAGCGGATTTGACAGTCGCGATCCTTCTGAACCGATGAATGAAGCTAAACGTGCCGTGCTTGATAAAGCGCTTGGCGATATTGTCAAACGCTATGGCGAAGGTTCGATCATGCGCCTAGGAGAAACCCATTCGCTCGAGGTTGAAGCCATCCCCACCGGGTCACTGTCGCTGGATATTGCCCTGGGCATTGGGGGAATCCCGCGCGGCCGGATCACCGAAATCTTTGGGCCCGAATCCTCCGGCAAAACCACGCTTTGCCTTCACATCGCTGGCGAAGCTCAGAAAATGGGCGGGACCGTGGCATTCATCGATATGGAACACGCGCTCGACCCTGCGTACGCTGCCAGGCTGGGAGTCAATATCGAGAATCTGCTCGTTTCACAACCGGATACCGGTGAACAGGCGCTCGAGATTGCGGAGACCCTCGTCCGCTCCGGCGCAGTGGAAGTGGTGATCATCGATTCGGTGGCTGCCCTCGTCCCACGCGCTGAAATCGAAGGCGACATGGGCGATGCCAGCATGGGTATGCAGGCACGGTTAATGTCGCAGGCGCTGCGCAAACTCTCCGGCGCTATCAACCAGACCAAAACCGCGGTCATCTTTACCAACCAGCTCCGCCAGAAGATCGGGGTAATGTTCGGAAATCCTGAAACCACCCCCGGTGGTCTTGCACTGAAGTTCTATGCCTCGGTTCGTCTCGACACACGCCGCATCCAGTCCATCAAAGTCGGGGCGGAGATTGTCGGCAACCGCACCCGCGTTCGCGTGGTGAAGAATAAGGTCGCCCCGCCCTTCCGCACCGCTGAATTCGATATTATGTACAACGAAGGCATTTCGAAAGAGGGAGATATCGTCGATCTGGCAACGGCGCTTGAGATTGTCACCAAGCGCGGCGCATTCTTCTCGTATGGCGACATCCGCCTGGGTCAGGGTCGCGAAAATGCCAAGGAATACCTGCGGCAGAATCCCGCTTTGTGCAAGGAGATCGAGACTGCCGTCAGGCAGCGCGCCATGGGCGGTGAAATCCCGTTGACTCTGGGCACATTGGAAGAAGAGTCTGCCAGCGACGAAAGCTGATCCTCTGAAGGTCCTATGCGGAACAAGACCGGATTTCCGATTTCGCTGTTCCTGATCGTAGCCGTGCTGGCAGCAGCCAGCGCCGGCTGCAGTGAGTTGCGTCCAAGCCGCCCGATCCAGGCGGAAACGCAATCCTCGGTATTTGTCGCCCCGCCCATAGCCCCCACCCCCACAGTGCTGATAAAAGTCGAAAATAATCAGCCCACGCAAATCGCAGACTGCAAAAATGAGTTGACTTACATTTCCGATCTCACCATTCCAGATGGCACCCATTTTGAAGCAGGTTCGAAAATGGAGAAGCAATGGCAGGTCAAGAATTCCGGCACCTGCAATTGGATGGAAGGGTATTCCATTCACCTGGTGGGCGGAGACGCCATGGGAGCAGCAGAAACGCAGGGTCTGGTGCCGGCTCGAAGTGGGTCTGAAGCGGTTCTCCAGATCGATTTCACGGCTCCTCATACCCCCGGTGAATACAACAGCTCCTGGCAGGCATTTGACCCGCAAGGTCAGGCGTTTGGCGACAAAGTCTTCATCCAAATAATCGTCAATACCCCCTGACCAAAAATACGCTTGATGTTTACCCGGCTTGCATAAAGGTTTTCCATCTCCGATTTCTCAACTATAGATCGGGGTTTTTTACTGTTACAACAAAAAATCCCGGAATCTCATAAGGGATTCCGGGACTAGACAGCTTTTATTATGCAGGATCTACCTGAGTTTCCCAAATTAGTGTCCTGGATTCAGGTTATTAAGTAGGGTTTTGACTGACACAGGGATTTCTGGTTCAACTTGTAACACATTCCCGTTGATGTTAACAATTCCAGACCTTAATGGGCGCAGAAGTTTCACAAACTGCTTGATGCTCATTTTGGTCTGATATTCAATATTCCTGCTAATAGCTAAAGCCGCAAATACAATCGTGAGGTGAGCTTCAATGGCATCCCGCTTACGATGAAAGACCGGTCTGGCTTTCAAGTCTGATTTGGCCATCCTAAAGGTGGCTTCTACTTGAAATAGTTGATGATAGTATGCAATCACTTGTTCATCGGGGATATCCAGATTGGTGACATAGCCTTTGACTCCAGCCAGGGCATAGGCTTTATCAATCAATTTCTGGTTTAACTGTTTCTCCTTGGCATTTAGGCTTAAAAACTTAGCCTTGGAGGCTGGTACTTGGCCGTTTATGACCTTTTCAGCTTTGGCTACCTGTTTTTTGATATTTCTGACATCCAGTGCAGCCCTTTTGGCACGATATTGGTAAATCACTTTGTAACCCTCATAATGACTAACCACTATTTGTTGATCAATGAGTTCCTGGTTTTTTTGGTACTCTGCAATATCCAAGGGTATCTTATGAAGTCGGGAACCGACGATAAAGGTATAACCCGCTTCAGTCAAGGCCGTTATATTTTTTGCACTGAGCATAGCAGCATCCGCCACAATCGTAGTTTTAGTTAGACCATGCTGAGATTGAAATGCTTCCACAACGGGTAAGATGGTTTTTGTTTCCGCCGTATTGCCTTCAAAACTATGCAAAGCCAAAGGGAAACCGTATTGATCCACCAACAAACCAATAATGATCTGTGGTTCCAGGCGGCGTTCTTTACTCATCCCTGGCTTTCGGTAAGTATCCTCTTCTTGAACCTCAAAATACAGGGTGGTGACATCGTACAACACAAGACTGAGGCCATGACCGCGAGCGTGTTCAAAACAGGACTGACTGATCGTTTTCCGGTAGTCTTGCTCCCCAGCTTTCGCCAAACTACGAAAAAGTGTGGTTTTCTTTATGCCGTCTACCCCTAGATCTGCCAAAACACGCAAACTGTCTAGTTTCGATGTGGGTTCCACGATCCTTGCAAGGCACAATGCTTCAAAAACCTTGTCCTCTAATTGGGTAAATCCCAACTGATTGTATTGTTCTTCGAGTATGCGCCACAATAACCCCGAGAATGACCGTTTCATGCTGACCTGAAGGGAGGGTTGATCTTCAGGAAATAATGGCAGTTGATTTGCTTGTAACCGGTGCCGGGCTACCTCCAATAGGATTTGTAATTCCTCATCTGTATGGGCACTTCCAATATGCTCAATCTTTATGATGCGTCCACCTGCTTTATGTGCAATTTGAACTGCTGTGGCGCCACTGGCTGTTTTTACTTTTCGGATAAATGCCATACCCTCATTGTAGTCTATCCCTCTTTTCCTCGACCCCTCTTAGTGTCCCTATTTTCGTCTTTTTGAGATCAAAATCGTGAAAATATAGGTCAAGTGGGAAACTCAGGTGTTACAACAAAAAATCCCGGAATCTCATAAGGGATTCCGGGACTAGACAGCTTTTATTATGCAGGATCTAGGTGCCTTCCTGCCAGGAGTTGAGATAATGAACCTGTTCGGCAGAGAGGTCATCGATTTTGACACCCATTGCCGCGAGTTTTAATTTGGCGATTTCCTCGTCAATGGCCTGGGGAACGCTATAGACGCGTTTTTCCAATTTCTCAGCATTTTTCACCATGTATTCAAGCGAAAGCGCCTGGTTGGCGAAAGACATATCCATCACTGAGGCAGGGTGCCCTTCCGCGGCAGCCAGGTTGATCAATCGACCTTCACCCAAAATGAAGATGCGCCGTCCGTCTTTGAGCATATACTCTTCGACGAACGGGCGGACCAAACGTTTGGAAACGGCCATTTCAGCCAGCGCCGGGATGTTGATTTCCACATTGAAGTGCCCGGAATTGGCAATAATGGCGCCGGATTTCATCACAGCGAAATGATGGCTGTCGATCACATTGATATCACCGGTCAAGGTGACAAAAATGTCGCCGATCTTCGCGGCTTCTTCCATGGGCATCACTCTGAAACCGTCCATGGTCGCCTCGAGCGCCTTCAATGGATCAATTTCAGTGACCACCACATCCGAACCCATCCCACGTGCACGTGAAGCCAAACCCCGTCCACACCAGCCATAACCAGCAACCACAAAGACTTTACCCGCCAGCAACACGTTGGTCGCGCGGATGATGCCGTCGAGGGTGGATTGCCCGGTGCCGTAACGATTATCAAAGAAATGCTTGGTCAATGCGTCATTGACTGCAATAATGGGGAAAAACAGCGCCTTGTCCGCTGCCATTGCGCGTAAGCGGATCACTCCCGTGGTTGTCTCTTCGGTCCCGCCGATCACGCCTTCGATCAACTCGCGGCGTTTGGTATGCAGCACGCTCACCAAATCAGCCCCGTCATCCATGGTGATCTGGGGTTTGTGATCCAGTGCTGCGTTGATGTGCTTGTAATACACCACGTTGGATTCGCCCTTGATGGCATACACGGGAATCTCATCGTAAGTGACAAGCGACGCAGCCACATCATCCTGGGTGGAGAGTGGATTGGAAGCGGTCAGCACAACGTCAGCCCCGCCAGCTTGCAGGGTTTTCATTAGATTCGCTGTTTCAGTCGTCACGTGCAAACAGGCTGAAATTCGCAGCCCATTTAACGGGCGCTCTTTGGAAAATCTCTCTTGAATCTGGCTGAGAACCGGCATTTCACGCTGTGCCCACTCAATGCGCAGGCGTCCGCCTTCGGCAAGTTTCGTTTCTTTGATATCATAATTCGGCATTTTTTTCCTCCAGGAATGGTTATTTCTCGATTAATTTGTCCAGGGCGCCCTGATCATCAAAATGCTCACGGTAGCGCTGAACAAACTCTTTGGTCGTGTAAAAATGGTTTTGGGTACCCTTCTGCTCCAGGCAATACGTCGCCGCAAGGGCTCCCATCTGTCCACAGGTCTGCAAATCTGATCCCAGGCGGTAGCCGCGCAGGAAACCGCCTCTGAAAGCATCCCCCACCCCGGTGGGATCCAGGATTTTTACAGCAGGAACAACGCCTATTTCATATTTCTTTCCGTTTGCGTAGATCACCGCGCCTTTTTCGCCCAATGTGACTACCACCAGGGGAATTCTTTCGATCATCTGCGTGCTTGAGAGACAGGTGTGCTTCTGCAATAATTCGAACTCATATTCATTTGCAAAAAGCGCCTGCGCCCCTTCAACGCCGTCACACAGATCAGCGTGGTCATTTCGGGCAACCTGCTGGGATGGATCATAAAGATATGGAATGGCTAGCTCACGGCATTCCTGCACATACTTTTTCATTGCCGCAGGATCATTCGGCGAGATGACCACGTAATCCGCCTCGCCGGATTTGAAATCTGTCAGCGAAAGCGATCCGGCATCTGCCATGGCACCTGTATAGAAACTTGCGATCTGGTTATTTGAAAGGTCGGTATTGACAAAAAATGAGGCGGTAAATTTCCCGTCCACGGTTTTGACGTTTCGCGTATCGATCCCGCGTTCTTCCAACCAATGCCGGTAATCTTCGAAATCTTCCCCAACGGTAGCCATCAACCTGGGTTTTTCACCAAGAAGCGCCATCGTATAAGCGATATTGGGCGCGACGCCGCCCCGTTGCTTGACCATCGCATCCACAAGGAAGGAAAGACTGATCGTGTCCAGTTTATCAGGCAGGATCTGATCCTTGAAGTACCCTGGGAACGACATCAAATAGTCATATGCAATTGAACCTGTAATAATTATTGCCATAGTTCTCCCATCCGACCTCATATTATAAATGACTTATTCGAAAAATGGGAAAATTTAGACTTTTACCCCAAGGCATGATCGACTGTCTGTAAGATGCATATTTCCTTTGGTTGACTAATGTCAGAAATCAGTTTGCAGTGATGAACCCTTAAGCCATCTTCCTTCGATTACAGCGTTGAAAACTATGGTGTACAATTTGTTCATTGCAGCATTGATCCTGGAGGATCACACTTTCCAAAAGGTTTAGGCGTGTGATCCAGCTTTACTCAAGTACGATCTTGACTTCAATTGTCCCATAATCACTCGCAGTTTCAGGAATCTCGATGAAAAAACTTCAACTTGCCCTTATCTTAATCTTTATCCTCAGTGCGTGTACTGCAACGCCTATAAACACCAGTCCAACCCAAGCTTCACAACAACCAGGAGAGAGTGCCACAACTGCACAACCTTCGCCTACCCCGACCGTTACACCTACGCCGACGCCGCAAACACGCATTGTCAATGCCGAACAAGAATTGTTGAACGGCGATTATGTGAAAGCACTCAATGAATATCAGCAGGTCATCACCACATCGGATGACCCCCTGACGATTGCAGAAGGTCAGTTGGGAATTGGAAAAATCTATTTCTTCCAGCAAAATTATCAAGATGCGATCAACCAATTTTCCTGGATGATCGCCAATTTTCCGAGCAGTGAACCCCAAAACCTGGCCGTTTTTTATTTGGCACGGAGTTACGATGCGCTAAAACAATACCGCCAGGCTGCGGATACTTACAGCCAATACCTCTCTCTTGCTCCTGGAGCGCTGGATAGCGAGATCCTGACCCTCAACGCCAATGCGCTGACGAATGTCGGCGACATTGTCTCGGCGATTCCGTTATTTGAAAAAGCGCTTACAACCGCAGTAGCCTCCAACCAGGAACAGCTCAAGATCAAGATTGCCCAGGCATATGACAGAACAGGTAACACTGATGAAGCCCTGCGCCGCTATCAGGAAATTTACGATAGCTCGACGAGCGATTACACAAAAGCTCAAATGGACTATTTAATGGGCAGTCTCTTCCTGGGTTTGAAACAACCCGATCAGGCCTACCCCTATTTCCAGGATGCGGTTACGAATTTCCCGACCTCGAACGATACCTATCAAGGACTGGTGATTCTTATCGACGCAAACCAGCCGGTGAGCGAGCTAAACCGCGGGATCATCGATTATTATGCCGGGCAATACGGCATGGCTGTTCAGATTCTGGACCACTACGTTACTGTCACCCCCGCGCACGATGGGACCCCGCATTATTATATGGCGAAGAGTTATTTTGCCATGGCGGATTATCAAAACGAGATCGCCCAATGGGACCAGATCATCTCCGATCATCCGACAGATCAGTATTTTGCCAAGGCGTTCGACGAGAAATCCTATACGCAATGGAATCTCTTGAACCAGTTCGATACTGGCGCTCAGACTTTGCTTGAGTTTGTCGCCCTCCAGGCAGCCGCACCGGAAGCTTCGCAATACCTTTATGAAGCTGGTCGCATCTATGAGCGTGAAAACCGCCTGGATAAGGCTTCCGCCACCTGGTCGCGCATCATCGACGAATACCCTGCCTCCCAGGAGGCATACACCGGCCTGTTCGAGGCAGGAATTTGTTATTACAGGTTGGGAGATTTTCAAAAAGCCCAGGTAACATTCCAGCGCACACTTTTACTCGCGACCGTTCCTTCGGATACTGCCCGGTCAGCCCTTTGGGCGGGTAAATCTTTTGCAGCCCAATCCGATCCGACCAATGCCGATACTTACTACACACAAGCTGCCGCAGCCGATCCCACAGGGTATTACAGCATCCGGGCACAGCAGATTTTGGATGGTGCAAAGCCCTTCCCTGCGTCAGTCAGATCGGACCTGGCGATCTCCCTGGATTACGAACTGCAGGAAGCGGCCACCTGGCTGGCGCGAAGAATGAACCTTCCGCTAGGTACTGATTTATCGGATTTCAGCGGCATTGCTGATAATCCGCTATTCAAACGCGGCGACCTGTTCTTGAAAATGGGATTTATCGACGAAGCCCGCACTGAATTCGAATCGCTGCGGCAGGAGTTGCAGGCTGACGCTGCCGGCACTTTCCGCCTCACGCATTATCTTGAAAACGCCGGACTTTACCGGACAGCTATTTTAGCCAGCCGGCAGGTGCTGGATATTATTGGAATGAGCCAACTGGATACCTTGAATGCCCCCCTCTATTTCAACCACATCCGTTTTGGTATTTTTTACAGGGATGACGTCGTTGCAGCAGCCACCACTGAAGGTATCGACCCGCTGCTGATTTTCAGTCTCGTGCGGCAGGAAAGCATGTTTGAAGGGTCGATCGTTTCAAGTGCGGGTGCCGTGGGGCTGATGCAAATTCTGCCGGCGGTCGGAGAAGAAACCGCCTCCGGTTATGGCTGGCCGCCAAATTACACCGCAAATGATCTCTATAACCCGAGCATCAATCTCCGACTGGGAGCGCATCTTCTCACCAAGTGGCTGAATTATTTTGACGGAGATTTTACTGCGGCATTGGCTGCCTACAACGGTGGCATTGGCAATGCGTTGGAGTGGAAACAGCTTGCCGGTAATGATCCGGACCTGTTTCTTGAAGTGATCCGCTTTGATGAAACCCGCAACTATATCCGCTACATTAGCGAGAATTACGAAATTTACAAATCCATTTATACCCACCCATAAATCAAAACACGATCAAAAAAACTCTCCGATTTCTGTACAAGAAATCGGAGAGTTTTATATGTACTTCCAACTAATTACTCAAATCCCGCAGTTAGCAATACTACAGCACCAATCGCCACGGGTTTTCGATCAATGCACCCAAAGCTTGCATAAATTGGGCAGCTTCCACTCCATCGGTTACCCGGTGGTCCGCGGATAACGTTACTGACATGAGCATACCCGTTTCAACTCTACCTTCCTTGACGACGGGCTGCAATTTGGCAGCACCGACCGCCAGGATCGCAACCTCAGGCGGGTTGATGATCGCAATAAACTCGTCCACCTCGTACATCCCCAAGTTGCTGATCGAAAAAGTAGAGCCTTCGATGTCCTCCGGTTTGACTTTTCCAGACCGCGCCCGCGAGACCATTTCGGCGCCTTCGCGCGATAGCTGCCTGAGGGGTTTGACGTCGGCATCGCGTACCACAACCGTCAGCAGGCCGCCTTCGACAGAAACGGCGACACCGACATTGACGTGTGCATGCTGAATGATCGACCCCGTCCCCAGCGAAGCGTTTATATTGGGAAATTGACGTAATGCCAACGCAGCCGCTTTGACGATAAAATCGTTCACCGAGATCTTTTCGCCCTCGGGCAGCGCAGCGTTGATCTCCTTGCGCATTTCCAGCATCTGTGTCACATCAAATGAGCGGGTGACATAAAAGTGGGGCACAGCTTGCTTCGATTCAACCATCCTGCGCCCGATCGCACCCCGCAATCGGCTTAAGGGGACAACCACGTCTTCTCCTGGCACCACGACCGCTGCCGCAGGGCTGTACGCAGGTAAAACCGCCTTTCCTTGTGCGCCAGCTTGTTGCACTGCTGGCGCTTGAGCATTCTCGAGATCGCGTTTGACGATCCTTCCGCCGGGTCCGCTGCCTTTTATCGCTGCCAGGGGCACGCCTTTTTCTTCAGCCATTCGTTTTGCCAGCGGCGAAGCACTGATCCTCCCGCTTTCAACCGGAGGCGAGGTCATTTCAATTACAGGCGCCGGAGCTGCCTGCATCGCCTGGGCAGGTTCTGCTTTCGGTTCTGCATTCGGTTCTTCTTTGACGGGTTCGGAAGGCTTGGCTTCGGGTTGAGCAGGCGCTTCGATCTTTTCTCCAGCTTCAGCGATGATGGCAATCGGGGTACCCACCGGTACCACGCTCCCGGCTTCCACAAGCTGGCGCGCCATGACTCCGCTAAATGCTGAATCGACTTCAAGGGTGGCTTTGTCAGTCTCGATCTCTGCCACAACATCGCCCTTTTGGATCGCAGCACCTTCATCTTTCACCCAGCGGACGAGTGTCCCTTCTGCCATATCAAAACCAAGTTTGGGCATCTTAATTGTTTGAGCCATTAGAGCACCTCTTTCACCGCCGCCACAATATCGGCAATTTGCGGCAGGGCTGACTGTTCGAGCGTACGGTTATACGGAAGGGGAACTTCCTTTTGAGCCACCCGTTTGATCGGTGCATCCACATAATCAAAGGCTTCTTCATAGATCCTTGAAGAGACCTCGGCACCCACCCCGTAAGACTTCCATCCCTCTTCGACGATGACTGCACGGTTTGTTTTTTTGAAAGATTCGATCACCGGCCCCATATCCAACGGTCGCAGACTGCGTAAATCGACGACTTCGACCTCGATCCCCTCTTTAGCCAATTCGTCCGCTGCTTTCAACGAGAAATCCAGCATCTTGCTGTATGTGACGATGGTCACGTCTTTTCCGGGTCGTTGAACTGTGGATTTGCCCAACGGGACGATGTAATCTCCTTCGGGAACCTCTCCCCTCATTTGATAAAGGGTGGCGCTCTCGATGAACATTACCGGATTATCGCTGCGGATGGCTGCCTTGAGCATTCCCTTCGCATCCGCTGGTGTGCCTGGAGCCACCACAGTTAACCCCGGGAAATGAGCAAATATGGCATCCGGGGTCTGCGAATGGGTGGCACCCAATTGACGCCCCCCGCCGCTGACCGTGCGGATGACCATTGGAAGCTTCATTTGTCCGTTGAACATGTAATGCAGCTTCGCACTTTGATTGACAATATGGTCCATGGCTGAAAATGCAAAATTGATGGTCATCAATTCGGCTACAGGACGCAGCCCGGTCAGCGCTGCACCGATGGCAGCCCCGATGATCGCCGCTTCTGAGATGGGGGTGTCTTTTACCCGGTTCGGTCCAAAGTGATCATAAAATCCCTTGGTTACAGCGTAAGTTCCCCCCCAAACCCCAACTTCTTCACCCAAAATGAAGATTTTCGGATCGCGTTCCATCTCTTCCCAGAGCGCCTGTGAGATCGCCTCGCGCATGGTTATTTTAGCCATTTTTCCCCTCCTCTCCTTCCACGTAAACATTATCGAAGAGGGTATCCAACGCAGGCTCGGGGCTGGATTCAGCGAATTCAACCGCTTCAGCTATTTCCGCTTCTGCCGTTTTATCTATTTCACCCAATTCTTCCAAACTGGCATGTTTTCCATCGATCAGTTTTTGATGGTACCTGCCGATGGGATCGTCTTCTTCCCATTTGTGAACTTCTTCAACTTTGCGGTACCGTTCGGGGTCGCCCATGGAATGCCCGCGGAAGCGGTAAGTGTTGGCTTCAAGGAATTGGGGGCCGCTGCCGGCTCGAATCTCTTCAAGCATTTCTTCAGACGCCTTACGTACTGCCAGGACGTCCATGCCGTCTACTGCGCGGTTTGGCATGCCATAACCGATCGCTTTTTGGCGAATATCCGATACGGCTGATGCACGGGGGACAGAAGTACCCATGCCGTACATATTGTTTTCACATACCCAAAGCAGGGGTAATTTCCATACTTTGGACAAATTCAATCCTTCGTGAAAATAGCCGATGTTGGTTGCGCCATCTCCGAACATGGCGATCGTCACACCCTTGCTTCCTGCATATTGGTCGCCCAGCGCCAAACCGGCTGCCAGGGGGATATGCGACCCAACAATGGCATGACCGCCCCAGTAGTTCAGGGTCACGTCTGCCATGTGCATCGATCCACCGCGCCCACCGGAAACGCCGGTTGATTTACCCAATAACTCGGCCACAATTTTCTTCACCGGTATTCCAGTATTGATTGCCACGCCGTGATCGCGATAGGCTGTGATCACCCTGTCAATGGGTTTGCGGGCTGAAATCAGTCCGGTGGATACGGCTTCCTGACCAATATAAAGGTGTAAAAATCCGCCAACTTTGCCGTCCTGATATAACTCTGCGGCTTTTTCTTCCAACCGGCGAATGAGCACCATTTGATGATATAGCTCTAAATATTCTTTCTTTTGCACGGGGATTCCCCTCCTTTGCTGCATCCATGAGTCTTTCAATTCAGACAAGTTTTATCATAATATATCACATTGTTATATATAATATACAGGTTCTTTATTTGATTTCAATATGAATTTCGCTCCAATGCCTTGGGAAAAAATCCCCAGCCTGTGATGGCCGGGGTTCGGTTTGCATGACTTTCTTTACTTGCCCAGGAGGGGTTGCCCCTTGTGTTTCAAGGCAGATTGAGCAGCCGCCAGGCGCGCAATGGGCACGCGGAACGGGCTGCAGCTGACGTAGTTATTTCCGATGATGTGGCAGAATTCGATGGAATCGGGGTCTCCACCATGTTCACCGCAAATACCTACTTCCAGCGATGGCCGTTCTTCACGGCCATCATTGACAGCCATCTGCATCAGTTTTCCAACACCAGCCCGATCAATGGTCTGGAAAGGATTCACCGGCAGGATGCCCTGTTCGATGTACTTCACCAGGAAGCTGCGCTCGGCATCATCCCGGCTGTAACCAAAGGTCATCTGGGTCAGGTCGTTGGTGCCGAAGGAGAAGAATTCTGCTTTCGTCGCCATTTCACCTGCGGTGACAGCGGCGCGTGGAATTTCGATCATCGTTCCGAACTTATACGAAAATTCAACGCCTTTTTCCTTCATCACCTTCTTGGCAATTCGTTCAAGGCGGGGTTGGATCCATTTGAGTTCATTGATCGTTCCGGTCAGCGGGATCATCACTTCAGGTTTCACAGTGATCCCACGCAGCGTGCAATCAGAGGCAGCTTCAAAGATGGCGCGAACCTGCATTTCGACGATTTGCGGCATATCAATGGATAGACGCACACCGCGCAAGCCCATCATCGGGTTGGATTCGTGCATGCCTTTGACCGCTTCGAGCAAACCTTCCTTCTCGGCAAGACCCTTGGTCTCACCTTTGACGCGCATGGTGATGACCTCTTCCAGAAGGGTTTCTTCAGAAGGCAGGAATTCATGCAGCGGGGGATCGATCAGACGAATGATGACCGGTAATCCGTCCATCGCTTCGAAGATACCGTCAAAGTCTGAGCGCTGGAACGGCAGCAAAATATCGATGGCATTCTGACGTTCCTCATCAGATTGCGCCAGGATCATCTTCTGAACGGTTGGCAGACGGGAGGTTTCAAAGAACATGTGCTCAGTCCGGCAGAGACCAATTCCTTTGGCGCCATATTGGCGTGCCCGGCGGGCATCTTTTGGATAATCAGCATTTGCCCAAACCTGCATACCGGTGGTAGGCCAACCTTTCGGAGCTTTGCGCATATCTTTCGACGCACTGATTTCATCCGCCCACCCGAGTAAAACGAGCAGGTCGGTTTGTTCATCAAAGGATGGCATGGTGAGATCGATCTTACCGAGAAATACTTCGCCGGTTGTCCCGTCCACAGAAATCCATTCACCTTCTTTGACCTTTATCCCATTGCAGACCATGAACCGTTTGTCCAGGTCGATCTGAATACTGGAAGCACCCACAACACACGGCACGCCAAATTGACGGGCAACCACAGCGGCATGGCTGGTGGCACCGCCCTCGCTGGTGAGAATACCCTGGGCAGCCAACATCCCATGAACATCATCCGGCTTGGTGAACGGTCGGACCATGATCACATCTTGTTTCTGTTCTTTGGCCATTTTCTCAGTCAGGTCGGCATCGAAGTAAATTTGCCCGACTGCAGCACCAGGAGAGGCATTGACACCCGAGGCAAAGAAACGGCCGTCTTTTTGGGCTTTGGTTTTGGTCTCGACGGTAAATTGAGGGTGAAGAAGTGTATCGACATCGCTTGGGGTGACCCGGTTGATGGCAACTTCCTTGGTGATCAGACCTTCATTGACCATATCCACCGCAATTTTGACGGCTGCCTTGGCAGTGCGTTTACCATTGCGGCACTGCAGCATCCACAGGCGGCCGTGTTCGATCGTAAATTCAACATCCTGCATATCTTTGTAGTGGATCTCGAGTTTTGCGACGATGTCGAGGAACTGTTTGTAGGCTTCCGGCAAGGGTCCGCCAAGATTCTCGATTTTTTCCGTGTTGCGGATTCCGGCAACTACATCCTCGCCTTGCGCGTTGAGCAGATAATCACCGTAGAGTTTGCGCTCCCCGGTAGCCGGGTTGCGGGTAAATGCCACACCGGTACCCGAATCATCACCCATATTGCCGAAGACCATGGTGACAATGTTGACGGCAGTACCCAGCGTGTCGGAAATTTTCGTCGCGCGGCGGTAATCCACTGCACGCTTGCCGTTCCAGGATTTGAAGACGGCTTCAGTGGCCAGTTTTAGTTGCTCGAGAGGATTCTGGGGAAAATCGAAATCTTTTTCTTTGCGAATCACGTCTTTGAACCGCTCAACCAATAATTTCAAATCATTGGCGGTCATTTCGGTGTCCGTTTTATAACCCTTGGCATTTTTCAAGCCATCGAGTTCGACTTCGAAACTTTCATCAGGTATTTCCAACACAACCGTGCCAAACATTTGAATGAGACGACGATAGGAATCGAAGACAAAACGCTCGTTCTTTGTAAGGGCTACCATTCCTTTGGCTGACTCATCATTCAACCCGATATTCAGAACCGTATCCATCATCCCGGGCATCGAGAATTTTGCACCGGAACGGCAGGAGACCAGCAGCGGGTTTGTATTGCTGCCAAATTTCTTCCCTGCGTCTTTTTCCGTTACTGCAAGTGCTGCAAGCATCTCATCCCAAAGACCTTCGGGGAATTTTGAATCTGCCTGATAGGCATTGCAGGCCTCGGTAGTCACAGTGAATCCAGGAGGAACAGGCAGACCGATCCTTGCCATTTCAGCCAGGTTGGCGCCTTTGCCGCCCAGTAAGCCGCGAACAGCATCCCAATCACCGCCTACGTATTTCTCCGCTTTTTCAATTTCATTAAATAGATAAACCCATTTCTTTGCAGCCATTTTTACCTCCATAAGGAAAAATTAAAGCAAAAGCCCATTTTGGGGCATTTTAATTTGGCATCCTAAGTGTTGAATTTTACCATATTTCAAATTGGAAAGACCATTTTTCATGCTTTTTGCTCCTTACAAGAGGAGGAATTTCACGTTGTTTTGTAATTAAGTTGCAAGGTAAAAAGAGATTTTTCTGTTTGATAATAAATAAGAAATGGATGGAGTTTATTAGTGAAGATTTTAGTGATTGACGACGATCCAGCGATGACAGACCTTTTAAGGCTTATCCTCTCGCCCATCCAAGCGGCCATTTTTACGTCAAATTCAGGGCCTGAGGGGATCGAGATCGCTGCAACGCACCATCCTGACATCGTCCTGCTGGACTTAATGATGCCCGAGATGGACGGTTGGCAGGTTTGCGCAAAATTGCGTCAGTCGAGTAATGTTCCGATCTTGATCATGTCTGCCATTGACAACCCCGGTCTCATCGCAAAAGCCCTGGACGCGGGAGCGGACGATTTCTTGGTCAAGCCTGTGCCCAGCGGCGTCTTGATCGCTCACATCCATAACCTTACCCGGCCGCGATCCTCCACGCAGACTCTGCAGGCAAGGGCACCAGTAGCAGCCTATAATGAACCGATCAAACACCAAAAAACGCCCTAGTGGCGTTTTTTTATAGCAAGTTTTTGGGTGTGAGGTTGCTCTCCACCCATTGAATTGCTTCTTCACGCGTGGTCACTGCCCCGGCAGCCTGTTCCTCCACCAGCGCTTCCAGGATTTGTCCAAGACGTCTGCCCGGAGGAATGTCGAACTGGATCATAATATCCTTCCCATTGAGAAGTGGACTGGGAGCCAGCCATTGAGGCTGATTTGCCCATGCTTCGACCAATGACTCGCAAATCGCCAGGGCACTCAACCATAAATCCTGTGAATTTTCGGCAGCCGGCTTGGCCAGAAGGTCAGCCAACCAGAGAAAACAGACATCGACCGGTGCCTTTTTATAGAACTTGAAAATGCTGCGGCGTTCGGGGAGATCCTTCCAGTTCGCCAGGTCTTCCTTGTGGTCGAACAAGGAGACCAGGTGGCTTTTTTCCTCATTGGATAATGCCAATTGAAGAAGTGACTTTTCGAAAACATCTTTTGAAAGATGATTTAAGACAATTCCGAGCAAATCCAAAGTGCGTAACGTTCTTCCCGAAGTGTTCGATGCAAGCAGGTAGCTCAACAGAGGTTCCTTGAAACGTCCCAACCGGAGCAAAAAAGAGGATGACTGCAATGTCTGCTGAGACTCTTTAGCGCCAATGCCTTCCAATTCGCTGAAGAGCCTTGCCAGGGTGCCGCAACTTTGAGCAGCACCCAAAATCCCTTCTCCTGATGCAATGCCGATCTGCTCAAGGATTCCCAGGCGGTGCAGCAATTCCAAGCCGATATCCGGCTTTGGCGTATCCAACACCTTCAGAAACTCGTCCCGATTGCGCTCCTGCGATACCTTGTAGAGTTGAGGTACGGCTGCTTTCAATGCGCTCAAAGTCTCAACAGTCATGTTCAAACTGAGATCGACGGCATAACGCACAGCGCGGATGACGCGCACGGGATCATCCTCAAAAGCACTCTCGGAGCAAGTGCGTAGGATTTGATCCATCAAGTCGGATGCGCCGCCCAACGGATCGATGATATGACCAGGGAAATCGAGGTCGATAGCCATGGCGTTGATGGTGAAATCTCGCGCCGCCAAATCTTCTGAAAGGTCATTTCCATGCATCCGGGCAAAATCATAAAAAACCCTGGTCTCATTTGCACCGGGCAGGATCACCCGTGAGGTATTTCGTTCATGATCCAACAGATAAAAGTCGCCGTGTTGTGAATCAGCGAAAGCCCTGGCGATTTTCCTTGTGTCAAAATCGCACACCAGGTCGAAATCTTTTCCGGGTTTTTGCAGCAGAATATCCCTTACCGCACCGCCGACCAAATAGAGCTTACCACCTTGCGGCTTAAGCGCGACCAACTGGGAAAGGTTCAGAGACTCGATCACACCATTCTCAAGGTTTATATTTGTCTAAATTGACCACACCGATGAAGGGTAAATTTCGGTAATAATCGTCGATATCCAATCCGTATCCAAACACAAATTTGTTGGGGATCGAAAAACCGGTGTATTTGACAGGTACAAAAACTTCACGCCTATCCGCTTTATCCAGCAGGGTACAAACACAGATACTCGCAGGTTTACGCGTTTCAAGCAGCTCCAGCACCGCGGCGATCGTATGCCCGCTGTCGATAATATCTTCAACCAGGATCACATTGCGATTGTGAATATCCACGTTCAAATCAAGTGTGATGCGCACCAATCCCGCAGATTCACGACCGCCAACGCCGTAGGAGGATACACCCATGAATTCGATGGCAAGCGGAACACTGATCTGACGCATCAGATCTGTCAGGAACAATACGCCGCCGCGCAGAATGCAAATCAAAAGCAGATCGGTCTTGCCCGCATAATCAGTGCTGATCTGCTTCCCCAACTCCGCAACCCTCTTTTGCAGAAGGTCCTCAGGGATCAGTATCTCATCAAGAAACTCATGATAATCCTGCATTGTCTCTCCGGCGTGCTTCAGTTTCGTGGAACCTCGTGGTGCAGACGGCAGCGTGCTTCGTACATTTCTGATGCGCCGACGATGATGATCGGGTCATCGTAGCGGGCTGGTTTTCCGTTGACCAGGCGCTGCGTACGGCTGGCAGGCTCACCGCAGACCATGCAAATCGCCTGGAGTTTATCCACATGTTCAGCTTTGGCCATTAATACCGGCATGCAGCCGAAAGGTTCACCCTTGAAATTCAAGTCAAGTCCGGCCACAATGACGCGCACCCCTCGATCGGCTAATTTTGAAACGACATCCACAATCTCATCGTCAAAGAACTGGGCTTCATCGATGCCAACCACGGTTGTGTCGGCATCGGTCCTGGCGTAGATCTCAGCGGCACTTGAAACAGGTTCAGCATCAAATACAGAACCGGCGTGGGAGGTGACTTTTATCTTTTCATAACGGTCATCGATGGCTGGCTTGAAAACCTGGATTTTTTGCCTGGCGATGGTCGCTCTGCGCAGGCGGCGAATCAACTCGTCAGTTTTGCCGCAAAACATCGAACCGCAAATCACTTCCACCAGTCCTGCTTTATGTACCATGCCAAGCCTCCCGAATGCCCCGATATAAATACATTCTACCTTAAAAGGAATTTTTCTCAACTTCTGAAACAAAGGAAGCCAATTAAAGAAGAACCTCCGGTTACGGATAACCGGAGGTCTTGATTTAAACCGTACTGTTAGACAGCAATTTCTTCCGCGGCTGCAGGTAATTTATACCCCAATTGTCGCAGGCTTTTCTTCATATCGATCAATGATTTACGGCCAAAACCGTCGATCTCCAGCACGGCTGCTTCACCTTCGCCGAGCTTGGCAATCACCTGACCAACGGTGGTTAACCCTGCTTTGACGAGAGCATCGGTAGCCCGGGCGGAAAGACCAATTTCAGCTACGGCGCGATCAGGCGATGTGCGCACAGTTTCGCGGGCTTTCTTCTGATCGACAAATTCCTGGCGGGCTTGCAGTTTCTTGTAGAAGCGATCAACCTGACCTTCAACATCGATCAAACGCTGTTGCTGACCGGTAAAGAACGGGTGACACTTTGAGCAAACCTCGGTATGAATTTCTTTGCGGGTAGATCCGGTCTTCCAGGTGTTGCCACATGCGCAAATTACAGTGGCATCCGGATAATACGTTGGGTGAATCCCTTTTTTCATTCTTGCTGACCTTTCTGATGGATTGCGTTTTTACAATTGCCTTTGCAGGCGGATATGTAAAAATCCGATTATTTTTCAGAGACAGCCGGTTTTACATGAACCTTTTTCTGACCATTGGGCAGGGTCTCGAATTCAACCAGACCTTCAGCCACAGCGAACAAGGTGTCATCCGTACCAACTTTGACATTTGTTCCGGGTTTGATCTTGGTGCCGCGTTGGCGGACCAAAATATTGCCCGAAAGAACTGCTTCTCCGGCGAATTTTTTTACGCCGAGCCGCTGAGCATTGCTATCGCGGCCATTACGACTGGAGCCACCACCTTTTTTATGTGCCATCGCAATTACTCCACTTTTATTGATTCGATCTTCAAACGGGTGAATAGCTGGCGGTGCCCAGTTTTTACGCGAATGCGTTTCTTGGGTGAATACTTGAAAATGACCAGCTTGGGACCTTTGACATGATCCACGATCTTTGCGGCTACAGCCGCACCTTTGATGGAAGGCGTGCCAATGGTTATGGCTTCATCCTCCACCAGCAATAAAACGTTGTCAAGGTTGACATCTGCGCCTGCTTCGGCGTTCAGGAGATCTACATCGATCATAGCTCCTTCGACGGCTTTATATTGTTTGCCGCCGCATTCGATTATTGCATACTTCATCTTAAACCTCTCCAATCTTCACTTCACCGGTTTTCCGCGCTGCATTCGCGCTGACTTGCGGGGAAGTTGGGGATAAACACTCAAGCTCCGGCTTCTAAGGCCGGCGCAAGGCAGAATGTATTATAAAGGGGGATACCCAGACTGTCAATAAGAGAATAATTAGAGACTCGTTATAATCACGGCAAATTCTCAGGGTGGATCAGCAGCCTGCCCTCCCCTTCGCGCCGGGTCGCCTTGAGCTCGTCCAGATATTCCAGATATGCCAGGGAATATTTGCGGCTGGTTTGGAACCGGTCGCGAAACTCACCAACAGTGAATGGCTGCGGTGACGCACTCCGCTCACGGATAAAATCGGACATCTTGCTGAGCGCCTGTGGAGTAAACAACACATCCTGCGATACTTTGACCAGTTTTCCCGATTCGATCAAGGAATTGACCAGCCCCTCACCCGCAGCTTCGATACATTCGGCCAATCCTGGCGGGGTGAAAGGATTTTGTTCAAATCGCTCCAGGAGCCCCAGCACTTTTTTCTGCTGAACAGGAGTAAATGTCACATCCTGCCCAGGCAGGCTGATCCACTGTCCCTGTTGAATGACCACTTTTTGATTGACCCAAAGCTGCAATAACTTTGGAAACTCAGCCGGTCGAAGACCCAGCTTCGTTTTGAATTCCTCACGCAGAATCCCGCGCTTGAGTGGATTGCTGCTGTGGTAATCTGCGAGAACTTTTTCGGCCATCAAAGAAACTCGATTAAGCCTTGTTCGCGTGAGTAAAAGCGAATCCCGTGAAAATTCTCCTGGACTTAATGAGATCAGGTCGCCTCGTTCGAGCGCAGCCTTGATCATCCTGCCAGCCTCGGCTTCACCGACCCTTGCGGTTTGAATGATTTCGTCAGCACTTGCCATCCCCATTTGATCAATGCCATCCAGAAAGTCTTCTTCAGGGGGGTGGGCTGTCAGTTTTTCCAATCGATCAAGGACCTGGGTATCATTGAGTTTGTACCTGCGCATCGGAAAGGGATCCAACACCATGCCGCCGCCGACGGTTGCCGGTGGTGAAGGTCTCCGCAGGATGAACCGGTCGCCTTTGACAGCCACTACCGGATGCTCAAGCTCCAATTGGATAAAACCTTCCGCACCGGAGAGCAGCTGCGATTCACCGAGCAGACGGATTCTGCCTTCGACCTCGGTTGCCCCCAGGAAAAACTTCACCTCGGCGTTGTGCTTGAGAGTCAAATCTGCATCTTTCAACAATCGAATTTGAGCATCCAGGCGGGCAGTCGTTTGATAATCATTTGGATGGACGATCACATCGCCGCGTTTGACATCTTCACGGTCAATACCCGCGAGGTTGATGGCTGTGCGATTACCGGGGTATGCTTCTGTAACTTTTTGATTATAAGTTTGAATTCCGCGGATTCTCGCCTGAAGGTGGCCGGGGAGAACCAAAACCTCATCCCCAATTTTGAAATTTCCATCGACCAGTGTCCCTGTGACAACGGTGCCATAACCAGAAATTGTGAATACCCGATCCACAGCCAACCTGGGCTTTCCGAGATCTTTCTTTTCGGGTGTATCAGCCAGGCATTTGGCAATCTCTGTTTTGAGTTGCTCGATTCCCAATCCGGTGACTGCAGAGACGCGTACCAGCGGTGCTTTTTCAAGGATTGTCCCTTCACAGAATTCGCGGATTTCATGCTCGACAAGCTCCAGCCATTCCTCATCAGGGGCAAGATCAACCTTGGTGAGCACAATGATGCCACTCTTCACTTGGATCAGATCCAGGATAGCCAGGTGCTCGCGGGTTTGCGGCATGATCCCTTCATCGGCAGCGATCACAAAAAGGACCGCGTCGATGCCACCGACGCCTGCCAGCATATTTTCGATAAAATCGCGATGACCCGGTACATCCACGATCCCCACAGGTTCTCCGCCTGGCAGTGTAAACCAGGCGAAGCCCAATTCGATCGTCATCTCGCGGACTTTTTCTTCACGCAACCGGTCTGGATGAGTACCGGTGAGCGCTTCAACCAGGGTAGACTTGCCGTGATCCACATGCCCGGCTGTGCCGACTACCCACATAATTCACCCCTATCGCTTGCCAAAAGCGCGGTTATACGATTCCATCAATTCTCCGGTAAAGGTCACCAGTGATTTGATGCGGTTTTCCGTCTCCTCAACGATGGTGTGGAGTTGATCATTCACTTCCAGCGAACTGTCTTCGAGCGTGACGATCCGTTCCTGCAGTTTGTTGATCTGCCGCACCTCATCTCGCAACTGCTCTTCCTGGCTCATGATGTAATTCGTCCATCGTTTCTGATCATCCGCCTTGAAAGCCACCCAATCCTGGTGGGAACGCTCTTCAAACAAGCGTTGGATTTCTGTGATCTCGTTGATCCTTCGGTCCAGACGGACGTTCACATCTTCAAACTCTTGTTGTGATTTCTTTACTTCACGCTTGATGGCATCCAAAGCCTGGAGTTGACCTTCGATTTCGGTGCCGACCTTTTCAACCTCGGTGATTTGCTTGCTCCAACCCTCCCAGGCTTTTTCGCGTTCCAACTGCGCCAGGGATTGGCGATCGATAAAGGCCGTTTGTGCTTTTTGCCGTTCTGCTTCCTTTTCCAACACTTCATTGATCCGTAGGTCATATTTCCGAATGGTGTCTGTTAATAGTTCAGTCTTATTCCGTTCTTCCTCGACCCTTTTGCGTAAAGAGGTGACTTCCAACGATAAATCCGCCACACGTTTCGAATCCATGTGAAATTCGTCAGTGATCATTTTTTGGGCACGTGCCAAATCTTCATCGACCGATCGCAAATCGGGGATATTCTTCTGCAATTCCTCAAGCTGGCGCCCTAACCGAAATTCTTCTTCGATCCGAACCTGAAGTGATTTTTTTATATCAGTCACCACTGGTATTGAATTCCGGGTTTCTTGGATCTGCTTATTCAAGGCATCAAAATCCTCCTGGCGATGTTTCTCAAGCTTTGCCTCAATGGGAGGAATTTTCGCGCTCTGCTCGGTGATCAGTTTTAGTGTGTCGATTTTTGATTGTGCGAAAGTGTTTTCAAATTTATCAACCCTGGCAGCCGCAGCCGAAGCCTGCTTGACCTCACCTTCAAGGTTTTCGATTTGATTATTTTGCTTGCGTATCAAAGCATCCAAATTGCTGATCTGATCTTTTAATTCCGCAATATGGGTTTTGTCTTTTTGACGTTCAGAATCCAACCAATCCAATCTCTTTTCGATCTCTTCGGGTTCCATGAGGTTTCCTCTTCTTTAGCAGTCTGGATAATATCAATTCAAAAATGGGATGATGTTCAATAATTGCGAAAGTTGGGGCACAACAATATGAGGTAATAATCCCAAGACAAAGAGCGCAAGAATCCCAAGCGACAAAAGCAATAATTCGCCAGGGTTTTCGGTGATTGCCCATTGGGTGTTTGCATCACCAAACACCGCTGACAAGAGCCGTGCAGCAGCCAAGTATAACCCGCCTACCCCAACGGATAACCAGATCATCGACGCAGTCGAAACCGGGGCAAGCAGTTCCAGCAGCTCCATCCGCGAGGGAAAGGATGCAAGGATTGGGAATCCCAACAATGAAAATAGCGATATGACCAAAGCACCGGCAGCGAAAGGTTTTCTTTTAAGCAGCCCTTTCAAAGTCTTATAGTCTGTGTCGGGGTATTCCTTCATAATTATTGATAATGATAATGCAAAAATGGCCAACGCCACCAAATGTGGAATGAACGAAAAATAAAGCGAACGCAGAGCCGCCCCAGACTTAAGGCTGATGGCTATCAATGCCAGGCCATTTTCGACGATCACCACATATCCAAAAAGACGCCGGGCATCCTGTTGAAATGCCGCCCAAACACCCCCTGTGACAACCATCACCGTTCCAACGGTCCTTAAGATCGGGTATAGCGCGGCGGTGTCTCTCAACCAGATGAAACCATTGAGGTAATCGATGATGAGCACGACAATGCCTAAAGATTGCATGCAAAGGATAAAACCTGCAGTGTAAGGATGGCTTTCCTTCATCACCAACGGCACCCACGGGTAGAACGGGAATACCGCCAGCCAGAAGGCAAATCCGAGACCCAATAAGATGGAAGCCTGGATCAATTGGGTTTCATTTGAAACACTTGCCTGCGATCCTCCCAAGAGCCAACCCGCCAAAAGAATGACCGGCAATGCAATCGCCTGGAAGATAAAGAAGCGGAGTATCCCCGGACCGACAGGTTGGTTCCTGGTTAAAAGGATGGGTATGGTCAGGATGGCGCTGATTTCTAGCAGCACAGCGGCGTATAGGAAAGGTTCAACAGCCAGCGCTCCGATCATGATGGCTGTAATCGCCAACCCTACCGGAACGAACATTTTAGGCGTTTGTGCCGAGTTGGATCCCCAAAACCAAAAAGCGGCTGAGAGGAAAACGATGACAAGGATGAATCGATCGCCATTTTGCAGGAAGAACCCCCGGCCGAGGATCGTCATGCTGCTTTTGAAGTCAATCACGATCGGGCCGAGCGTCAAAACCGTCCCGATGGGTTGGACATATGCGATCAGCGCCAGGAAGAGGCAGACCAAAGACGCCGCTCTGGCTACAGCCACCTTGCGCCCCTGGAACAGGAAGAGCACCACCGCGAGCAGCAAGGGAAAGACGATATAGATCAGCGGCGCGCTCATTCGTCGTACTCGCTTTCGTGGTTGGTCGAAATATAAACACCGACCAGCGCGATCAACATGGTGATGAGCGAAAGCAAGCCATTGATCAAAATCGAACTCTCCAACGTGGTATAAAGAATATCAAAACCGGCATAAATCACCAGGATCCCCAACATCACCTTGATGGCATCCTTTGACGTTCCCAGGAGCAGCAATCCCCCGCTGGCGGCGATCAAAGCGCCGGCAATCGTTTCAAAATTGACCGGAAATAATTGTTTCAAATTGCCGGCAACAAGCATGACAACCAACCATACCAATGCAAGTGCAGCGACTTTAAAAATTTGGCTGGAAATTTCCGGTGCAGATTTCTCAATGGCAAAATCTTTGTGTGAAACCCAAATCAGGGCGACTGCCATCAGCCCGGTAACCAGCTTGATCACAGCCATCCCCGGGGAAGCAATTTGGACGATCAAAAGAAACGCCGCAAGGTACGTCACAGCCAGTCCGGAAAGCATGAAACGCCAATCAGAGAAAGACACCAGGGTGACCCCTGCTGCCATTAATAAAATTAAAGGAAGGATGTTATACCAGTGCTCCATTATTTACCTGCACTTGCCAGGACAGATGCGAGCAATGCCAGGAAAACCATTGCCCATAAAATTCCGCCTTCGCCTTCCATTACACTCTCCAGGAACTGGACGAGGATTTGGAACTGGTGGAAAATCCAGCCAAAAAGAGAATAAAACCAGTCAAACCTGAAGAAACTTCTCAGTGATCGCGCGCCGATGACGTAAACATCTCGAATAAATTGCACTACCCGGTCCGATTTTTTCAATCTTCGCATAAAAAAGGTACGCAAAACAATCCCTATGGCAATGATCCCCAACATGATGAGCGAGTACCACCAACCTGGGTTGAGCTGAAGGAGCCCGGTCGACCAGATCAGTGTTACCCAAGGGGTGATCGCCAGGATAACCAGCCCCGCAGTGGCAAAAAATGATATCCAATTCTGACCTGCTGATTCTTTTTGTTCCTTTTTTTCATAGAGCCGGTAGGTGCCGTAAGTTAATATCGCCATTGAGGTGACCTGGACCAAACGGGTGAAGGACCATGCGGCTCCGCCACTAAATCCCCATAAACCCGCAAATGGGGTAAAAGGCAGCCCGATCATAACAACCATCATCAGGATAAATGGGATAAGGTATTTTCTCTCTCTGACAGATTGGACGAACATGAATCCGCCAACGGTGATCAGGATTCCACCGCAAGCCAGGACAACACTGGTCTGTCCTTTGAGGGCTGCGAGCATGGCCAATCCTGCCAGCGAAAGCGACCAGTACTGCCTTCCGGCTAATTCATTGACCGAGGTCGCCCACACCAGGGCGCCATAAATCGCCTCAAGCGTGGCGAGGATGGCAACAAATAACAGGATCCCATTTATGCTCTCCGCAGCAGGCAATTGGATGAGCAGTGCAAAAGCTGAAACCGGTGCCGCAAGGCGCAGGAGAGTCCCCATTGAGCGTCGAATCGATTCAGAGGGAGTAAATGGCAATTGTAGAGGCAGGACGCCTAACCTGAAACCGACGCCAAGGATTAAAAGTGAATACACGGCTCCACTGGCAGAGGAAAGCTCAAGTCCCTGACCGGTCTGCTTGGATACCGCCAGGGCAGCGATGACAAACAGTGTTCCTGTAATTCTGAACGCAAATGAAATGATCGTTTTTCTGATCAGTTCAGTATCGGAAATCAGCCGCGAAAGAATAATAAACTCGATCAGGTCGACCAGGCTCCAGGTGATGAGGAATGCCAGCAAACTGGATGAGGTTAAGGAAAGCAGGGTTACAGCAGAAAGCACCAGCGAACCTGACAAGATTTGGCTGCTGTGCGGATCTTCCAAACCAGATGCGTCGGCAAATATCACACTAACCAGCAGCGCCAACCAAAATATTGCCAAAACCCATGAACCGGGCGTAAATTCAAAGCGAATTGCATCGGTACTGATTTGACCTGGCAGCCAATTGGAAATCACAAAAGCTTTGGGAAAGCTCAAGTGCAGCAGGATCACACCCACCCAATTAAAATAAACGATCCCGGCGGAAATGATCCAAATCATTCCGAGGCGGGAGCGGAACCTGCCTAGCAATAAGACGAGTAGACTGATTGTTAAAAGAATGACAAACGGTAGAATGCCAAGCATTGACACCTTATTTTAGAGCATTGCACCAAATGCGTTGCGCTGAACAAATTTGCCCCATCCCGCTTTGCCGGACCAGGCTCCGTGATCGACAATGACCGTTCCGCGGGAAAGAACAACCACCGGAAAACCTGTCAAATCCCAACCCTCATACAAGTTGTAATCGGTGCGATGTTGAGCAACCTTTTGACCGTATTTCACCTTCATCTCTGGGTCCCAGAGGGTAATATCGGCATCCGATCCCGGCATCAACGTCCCCTTTTGTGGGTAGCAACCAAAAATCTTCGCAGGATTGGTGCTGGTCAGTTCGACGAAACGGTTCAGGCTGAATTTTCCAGAGCTGACCATCTCCGTCCACATTACCGGCAGGCGATCTCCCACCCCGGGCAGACCATTGGGAATTTTCGTAAAATCGTCTTTTCCCAATTCTTTACCGGGGATGGCGATGGGTTGACCTTCATACATTATCGGTCGGGTTCCGTCATAGAAAAACGAACAGTGATCGGTCGAGATTGTCTGGATGACGCCGTCATGTAGCCCTTCCCAAATCCGGCTTTGATCTGCTTCAGTCCGCATCGGAGGGGAGCAGACAAATTTTGCGCCATCGGGGCGTGCCAGGTCGTCTTCCGTGAAAAAGAGGTATTGCGGGCAGGTCTCACCCATCACGTTCAAACCAAGCGTGCGCGCATACTCCAATTGATCAACCTCGCCCGCAGCATTCATGTGAACGATGTAAAGCGGAGCATCTGCTGTTGCTGCCAGTGCTGCCCCGCGCGCGACTGATTCTTCAGCGCCCCATGCCGGGCGTGTTCGCGCATGCCAAACCGGCGAGTTATGCCCTGCCGCCAGTGCTTCTGCGACAAGGATTTCGATCACATCGCCATTTTCCGCATGCATCATGGTAAGGATTCCTGCGTCTTTGGCTATCCGCATTACTTTGAAGATCTCGCCGTCCTGTAAACGCAAACGATGGTTATAAGCTGAAAAAACTTTTACACTCGTCACACCTTCTTTTACCAGGCCAGGGATCTGACTTTCGACCTCGGGCGTGAGGTGTGTAATGTTCATGTGAAAGCCAAAATCCACTGCCGCCTTCTGCGACGCTTTCTCCACTGCCTGTTTGACCAGGGTATCCAAATCGTCGCTGTCTTGCGAGATGAAATCGATCACAAAAGTCGTTCCGCCAAAGGCTGCAGCTTTTGTACCGGTATAGTGATCATCAGCGGTGACGGTGCCAGCCATGGGCAGATCCAGGTGAACATGAGCATCAACGCCGCCAGGCAACACATATAATCCCGTCGCATCGATCACCCGCGAATCGGAATCAGGTTCAATGTTCTGACCGATCATGGAAATTTTCTCACCGGTGATGAGAATGTCCGCTTTCACAGTTTCCGAGGCAGTGACCAACGTCCCGCCCTTGATGATCGTATTCATGCGACCTCCGTTTTATTCTCGTCCATCTCAGAGTGACTCAATTCTACCAGTGAAAGTATGGGCATCAGAACTCCTCAAGGGAATTGAATTCGTCATCCATGGCTGCCCCACCCAGCATCAAGGCAAGAACCGCCGGGTCGAAATCGATCGAAAGCTCCGGATGGGTGGAATATCCTGCACCGTTGATCTGACGTTCGCGCAGCGAGTTCCACAAAAGCTCCCGGTCTTCGTTCTTGATGACCAGGTCCTTGATGCTCACTGCCCGGTTAAAGTGTTCGCCCAATGTATAAAAGAACGTGATACGTTTCCATTTTTCGGCAATCAACGGGTCGGATAATTTTTCCAACGGTCCAATGGAAATTTTATAATATTCTTCAGCGGCGCGCGGGTGATCGGGTTCTTCCCTCAAGAGTTCTCCACGGGTGGTTAGCTCGACGCCGCGCACTTCGGCCACATGTTCGATTTGCCAGCGGTGATCCGTCGCCGAAAGTGCCGGGCTGGTAGAAGGCAAGCATGTCTACCGCAACAATCTTTGGCGCCATGCGCAGCGGTATGCGGTACCAGCCCAACAACCGGGCGATCTCGTAATCTCTTACGCTGGGCATCACTGCCACGAGGATCAAAGCGTTTTCATTCACATGGTTGGGCATGAAGATTATCCTGTGCTGCAGATTTCCCTACCATTTTATTGCATCTTGCCCGAAATAGAAAATCCGGGGCAGGTTTTCCTCCCGCCCCGGATCATAACCATGGAAAACTATGCTACGCCGGCTTTGGCATTGAATTGTTTGATCAATTCATCAATTTCATCTGCCTGACCTTGAATATCCGTCCAATAGTTGGGATCGTACCATTGAGCCTGAATCTCTTCGTAGGAACGTCCCTGCTGTTCCACCCAGGTGTAATATTTCAGGTTATGGATGCGTTTGCGTGATTCGTACGTGGTCTCCAGCATGTTATCGGTGGTGACACCCTGCAGGAAGCGAGCGTAGTGCTCCGCTGCATCAGTTTCGGCATATTCGCCAAACTCTGCGCGCATTTCGTCGATCCGGCTTCCGTACAGTTCCATCGAATCGGTGAGCACAGTGAGGACGATATCATTTTCGCCCAGCTCGTTGTACTTGGCAAATTTGATGGCTGAAAGCACATTCGCAATCCCCGAGAAGCCTAGCAAATCAAGCCTGGAAACGACTGATTCGGGAACGCCCTTCTTGGCAAGGTATTTGCGGCCTTCAGGTTCATTGAACAGGCGCATGATGTTGACGACAGCGTTGTCGTCGATCGCCACGACAAAATCGGTATTCTTGACATTGTGGATCCAGGGCACGTGCTTGTCTCCGATACCTTCGATGCGGTGCGAACCAAAGCCATTTTCCAACAGGGTTGGGCACTGCAAGGCTTCGCTGGCAATGATTTTCGAGGTCGGGAATGTTTTCTTCATGTAATCACCGCTGGCGATGGTGCCGGCAGAGCCGGTGGTCAATGCAACCCCGCGATAGGTATCATTGGGTCCCATCACCTGTTTCAAAACATCTTCCATGGCATGCCCGGTGACTTCGAAATGCCACAGGTAATTGCCGAATTCTTCGAACTGGTTGAAAATCATCAGGTCTTGACCTGAAGCTCTCAATTCCTTGCATTTATCAAAGATTTCTTTGACATTGGATTCAGTGCCAGGGGTGGCGATCACTTCACTGGCGATCCTTGAAAGCCACTCGAACCGCTCGCGGGACATCCCTTCAGGCAGGATCGCAATGGATTGGCAGGCTAACAAGGCAGAGTCATAGGCGCCGCCGCGGCAGTAGTTACCGGTGGAAGGCCAAACTGCCTTTTGGGTGGTCGGGTCGAACTGCCCTGTTACCAAGCGCGGAACAAGACATCCGAAAGCTGCGCCGACTTTATGTGCGCCCGTTGGGAACCATTTTCCCACAAGCGCAATAACGCGTGCCTTGGTTCCAGTCAAGCTGGACGGGAATTCAAAATAATTCACGCCATCATAACCGCCGCCTTTGGCAACCGGTTGATTTTTCCACGAAATCCGAAACAGGTTTCGCGGATGTACATCCCAAAGACCGATCGATTTGAGATCTTCCTTCACGTTATCAGGGATCAGTGCCGGATTCTTCATCTGCGCGAACGTGGGAACCACGATCTTCTGCTCGCGTACTCTTTTCAGAGTTCGTTCGAGTCTATCCGGATGCATCGTTAAGTCAATTTTAGCCATTGAATATCTACTCCGTTTTCGTTTTATTGATAATTTTGTTTTCGTCAGAAGGACCTTCCCTCACAATATACAAGGGTCGCCCTTTAACTTCATCATAAATTCGTCCAATATACTCACCCAGGATTCCCAGGCTGATGAGCTGCACCCCGCCGATGAACAATCCAACGATCAAGAGTGCCGCCTGACCGCCAAGCCACGCTGAACCGATGATGCGCAAAATGATAACTGCGATCAGGAGCAGAAGCGAGACCCCCACAGCGAAGAAGCCTAACCAGTTGGCAAGCTGCAGCGGCAGGGTTGAAAACCCGGTAATCGCATTCAATGCCAGCTTGATCATTTTCTTGAGCGGATATTTAGAAGTGCCTGCGAAGCGGGCAGCCCGTTTGTAAGGGACCCCCACCTGGCGGAACCCGACCCAGGCTGACATGCCGCGCAGAAACCGGTTATGTTCCGGCATCGAGTTCATCAGATCCAGGACCTTGCGATCGAGCAGGCGAAAATCCCCGGCGTTCATGGGCATCTTAATATCTGTGATGCTGTAGATCAATTTGTAGAAAAGTGAGGCGGTAAAGAGTTTGAATCCGCTTTCGCCTTCGCGTTCGACCCGCGTGGCATAGACCACCTCAAATCCTTCACGCCATTTGGCGATCAGGTCGAGGATGACCTCAGGGGGATCCTGGAGATCTGCATCAATGATCACCACTGCATCGCCGCGCGCGTAAGCCATGCCGGCGCTTACAGCGATCTGATGCCCAAAATTGCGGGCAAAGATCACGGGGCGCACCCGCTCATCTTGTTTGGAGAGGTCGCGGATCATCTCGCTCGACCCATCTGTCGAACCATCGTCCACCAGGACCAATTCCCATGCATCCTGCTGCGAGTTCATCACCTCAGATACCCGGCGATAAAGCTCGCTCAACGAACCGGTTTCATTATAAACAGGGGCGATAATCGAAAAAACTGGTTTCATGATCCTCTCTTCGTTTTCAACGTCCCAAATATTTTCGCAGGGCATTCATCGTCGGCTCGATCACCGGCGCAGGCGCCACAGACGCCATGGCAGCCCGCACGTCTTTGAGTCCGTTTCCGGTATTGATGACGACCACCGGATCACTTGATGTGATAAGTCCTTGCTGAATCGCCTTCTTCAATCCGGCATAAGCCGTCGAGCCGGCAGGTTCAGCAAAAATTCCGACTTTGCCCAGTTCTGCTATGGCAGCGATGATTTCGCTGTCGGGGACGGTGATATATGCACCGCCGGTTTGTTTTGCCGCACGTACCGCCCTTACACCGTCGCGCGGAAGATCGACGCTGATCGAATCGGCAATGGTCGTAGCTTCGATGGGGATGATCTCTTCAGAGTCGACAAAATAAGCGTTGGCAACCGCCGCAGATTTCTCCGATTGAATGCCGAACAAACGCGGCATTTGCGTTAGCCAACCCAGTTCGAACAAATCTTTGAATCCCTTGTGAATCCCCGAAATGATGTTGCCGTCTCCGACGGACACAAATACGTTCAACGGACGATCGAGATTGGCATGTGGCAGGAGTATCTGTTCCCAAATCTCAAGCGCAGCCGTCTTCTTTCCTTCGGCCGTGAACGGATTATACCCTGTGTTGCGGCAGTACCAGCCGAACTCATTGGCTGCTTCGATCGTCAGGTCGAACGCTGAATCGTAATTTCCATCGACCAAAATCACCTGGGCGCCATAAACCAGCAGCTGGGCAATTTTCGCCTGGGGGGCTGTTTTGGGCGCAAAGATGATCGATTTTTGCCCGACCGCAGCCGACATCCCCGCCAGGGCTGCGCCGGCATTTCCAGTGGAAGCCGTGACAATGATCTCGGCTTTGATCTCCCTCGCCCGCGCAACGACAATGGCGGAGGCTCGATCTTTGAATGAAGCTGTGGGATTGCGACCTTCATCCTTAACCCATAAGGCATTGAGACCCAGTTCCTGGGCAAGGACGGATGGCGTGTATAAAGGGGTCCATCCCGCTGAACGCAGAGGTGTGCCTTCACCGCCGGGATCGGTCACCGGTAACAGGGGAAGGTATCTCCATAAGGAGAAATCGGTGCGTGAAACGATATCTTCAACCTGGTACTTCTGACGAATCGCCGCAATATCCAGAAGGACATCCAGATTGCCACCGCAGTCTGGACAGGTATACAAAATCGATGCGGGCGGAAATTCGTGATTACACAGTGAACAGCGATAACCAATAGTTTGTGCCATTAACCAATTCCTTTATTCATTCTCAAATGGGGTACCCAGCGCAGCCGGACCGCGGGTGCGCATCCCCCGGATCAGGCGGGATACGATCTTGCGTGCACCTTCCGGTAAACCAGCCAGGGTTCGATCCACCCAGTCAGCGTTACCGATGTTCACAAAGAGCAATGCCAGGATCATCAGGGGGAAGGGAGCGACCTGGAAAATCCGCGAATTGACATTCGGCAGGAGAGGTTGCAGGGCGATGCCAAGCCATTGCAGAAGAACAAAGAAATAAGCACCCAACGCGCCTTTAATGGGATGCCAGGCGCCAAAAATCGTAATGGCCAGCGCAATCCAGCCGATTCCGTCGATTCCAGTAAGCTGTCCACTCCAGGATTTGACGCTCAGCGAATAAAGCGCGCCACCCACGCCCACCAACGCTCCACCCAAAATGGTGTATAGATATCGCAAGCGGTTGACATTTGCGCCGCGTACGAATGAAGCCGAGGGCTGTTCACCAATGCCCTGCAAGATCAGCCCCTTGCTGGTCTTGTGAATCCAAATATAGCAGACGATCACCAGCAGGTAGCTCAGGTATGTGAGAAGCGTCTTATTGAACAGGATCGGGCCAAGAATGGGTAAATGATCCAGGAAGGGAATTTTCACCAGGGGGAGCTGCATCACCGCGGAACCCACAAGCGGTGCACCCAGGAAGTACGCCAGGCTCTTGGTTGCCAGGGTCAATACATAACCGACCGCAACCTGAGACTGCTTGAGCCCGATGCTCATAAATGCGATGATAAAAGCCACCAAGGCACTGGCGGCAGCCCCGGCAACAAACCCCCAGAAGAAACTACCGGTCGCTGTGGCTGCAGCAAATCCAACCATGGCAGAAAGAATGATGCTGCCGTTCAGGGAAAGGTTGATCACTCCTGCTTTTTCGGTCAGGGTCTCGCCCATCACCGCAAAGACGACTGGCCCAGCCCAGGCAAAAATGGATCCGAAACTTGCCAGCAATGAACTATCCATGTTGAGTACCTCTATTGCCCTTTGACAGTTTCTTGCGCACACCTTCCATCAATAATACGAATAAAACGAGCGACCCCTGGATGACACCTGACAAATTCGAATCCAGTCGCAAATCAATGCCGAGACCGGTTGCCCCTTTACTGAGGGCGATGAACACCAGCGAAATCGGCGCTGCAACCAAGGGTTGATAATTGGCAAGCATACCCACCATCAAACCCAGGTAGCCGTACCCGCCGGAAATACCGTTACGCAGCACATGCAAAAAGCCTGTCACCTGCAGCGCCCCGGCAAGACCGCCAAAAAGCCCGCACAAGATGAAAGAGAGGAGCATATAGCGGCTGGTCGGGATCCCCATCATGAAAGACGCCTTGGCATTCTTGCCCACAGCTTTGAGCTTCAATCCAAAGTATGTGCCTTTCAAAACGACCGTGACGATCACGATGCCAAGCAGCGCCAGGCCAAGTGCCCACAAGCTCAAATAGGAGCCTGGAAGCTGTGGAAGCCAATATTGAGATTCGATCAGCTTTGTGCTGCCCTGGGCAACCCCTGCAGGTTTCCATGGTCCGTAGACAAGAAAAAGCAGGATCGCGTCGGCGATAAAGTTGAACCCAAGCCCGCCAAAAATCTCATTAACGCCGCCGTAATTTTTCAGCAGACCCACCAGGTAAGCCCAGAAAGCGCCGCCCAACATACCGCCAAGAATAGCCAGGATGATGACCAAGGTACCCGATGTGGGGGTTCCAGTCATGTAATGAATGACGCCGTAGGCGGTAATTGCGCCCATTTCCACCTGGCCTTCCATGCCAATGTTCCATAAGCCGGAAGTGAAGGTGAACAAGAGTCCGCAGGACACAAGGACCAGCGGCACCCAGGCTTGCAGCAATTGGGTGACTGCGTCCACCGAACCAACAGACCCTCTTAGCATGATGCCAAAAACCCTTAGGGCATCGGCTTGCATAGCCGCGAGAATGATCCAGGTGAACCCCAACGCAAGTAAAACCGCAATGACGATCGAGCTGTACCGGTTCGTCAATAATTTACGGAATAAGCTTCCTAAACCGCCGGCTTTTTGTGAGCGATTAGTAACCATGAATTATCCTTCTGCCTTGTCCCAGGACCAGCCTTTACCACCAATTAGCTGCCCCAATTGATCAATGCTTACCTGCGAAGAATCAAAAGCCGTTGATACTTTCCCGCCAAAGAATACCAGGATCCGGTCACTGTAATGGATCACTTCATCCAAATCAGAGGAGATGAACAGGATACTTGCACCTTCTGCACAGCGCTGTTTGAGTTTTGACCAGATATACATCGAACTTTCGATGTCCAACCCACGGGTTGGATGTTCGAGCAAAAGTAAGCGCAGCGGATTGCGCATGAGCGCCAGCTCGGCGCGCTGCTGATTTCCGCCTGAGAGTTCTTCGATCAATGATTCTGGTGTTCCGCGGATGTTAAAATCTTCGATACGGTGCCTGGCGAGTTGGTCTACATTTTCACGATCCACCAGGAAGCCCTCTTGTGCTTCTGCCAGGGCAAAATGCTCTGCCAGGCTCAGCCCCTGGACCAGGCCTTCTTCCAAACGGGCTGCCGGGAGAAAGGAAATTCCTTTGTCGCGGAATTGGAAATAATGCTTTCCAACCAGGTCCGTCTTTTTTCCATCCGATTCGTCATGCAGGTAAATATGTCCCCCGGTGGGGCGAATCAGCCCTGCGAGAGCGCGCAAGATCAAAGCCTGGCCTGAACCTTCCATGCCCGCCAGCCCGATCACCTCGCCTCTTTGAATACTAAAATTGACGTTCTTGATCACCAACCGGGCATCGTCAATTTTCAAATTTTCCACATCAAAATTAACAAAATCCTGCTTATCGCAAACTTTTTCGCTGCGAGAGATGTTCTTGCCAAACATCATTTCGACCAGGTGATCGGTATCAAAGGGTGGGGTCATACTGCCCACATTCTTCCCTTGACGAAAAACGACTACCTGTGAACACAACGCCTCTACCTCGTCCAACTTATGCGACACAAATAGGATCGCCTTCCCTTGAGCTGCTAATTTTCGTATGGTTTCGAATAACAATGCTTTTTGTGAAGCCGAAATACCCGTGGTCGGTTCATCGAGGATCAAGACCTCTGCCCCCAACCAGAGCAAACGCAAGATCTCCAGTTGCTGGCGCTCACCGACTGTCAATGTATCAACATATGTATCCGGCGATATTGAAAAATTGAACTGTTGCTGCAGCTCTTGAAATTGCCGGACGATCTTCCGGCGGTTTGGAAATAACCCCACCGGGCTGCCGATGATCAAATTGTCGATCACCTTCATCGGTGGGAAGTCCTGGGGATCTTGATGAAGCATCCCGATTCCGAGCTTGACTGAGTCTGCCGGGCTTTGGATGGTCACTTTCTTTCCATCCAGAAGAATATCCCCTGAGTCCGCCTGGATAAACCCGGAAAGAATTTTCATTAACGTGCTTTTTCCAGCACCATTTTCCCCCAAAATGCCCTGGACTGTTCCGGACTTTACCTTTAATGAAATTCCATCATTTGCGTGAACTTTACCAAACGTCTTATAAATATTAATTAATTCAACGTCCATAAAGATTTTCCCGGATTCTGCGATGACGAGGGAAGGCAGTTTTACCTGCCTTCCCTTTGATGTAGATTGACTTACTTTGCGACGCTGTCGCCGACCATACCTTCAAGCAACTGCGGCATGTACCAAATCTTTTGATCGGTTGCCGTTTCGCCTGCTGCCAGGAACGTTGTGCCGTCCTGATAATTCATCGGGCCAGTCCACAGGTTCAAGCCGCCGGCGAGTTTAGCAATAAACTCATCCAGTTTGGCTGAGTTGTCGGCAGAAAGTCCGGCACTCTTCTGGAAACCAACCATGGATGTATCTGGATTGTTGATATCTTTCCAGTCCGGTCCATCCCAAATGAATTGGCGGGTATAGGTTCCGTCGATGATGGATTGGATCATGGGTAGGAGCGGGACACCCCAGTTGAAATAAGGCACGCCCAGGCAGGCATCGGGTGCAACGCTGCAGGCATCTTTGTAGTCATACTGCACAGCGAAGACATCGGAGCCCTGACCGCGGAATTTATTCGCTTCAACTACTGCTTCGGTGGAATCGATGCCGGAAATGACCACGTCATAACCGTTGGTGTAGAAATCATCGGCTACCTGCGACGGATCGAGGGTGACGCCCGGAATATTGAACCACATGCCGATCCAGGTGACTTTGAATTCAAGCGGGGTGGTCTTATTCGCAATGTTTTTCCAGCAATAATCCGCGCCGAGGAATGCAGCATCAGCCAGGCGGCGGGTCTCGTCATTGATCAACGGACCAAGGAATCCGATCTTGCCTGTCTTGGTTGTCAAAGCGGCTGCGCAGCCTGCCATCATTTTACCGTATTCAATTTTGCCCATGACGTCAGACTCTTTGGTCAAGTCTGCCTGATAGCGCTGTCCGTCTTTCCAGGCGTAGTCGCCAGAAAGCCAGATCACGGGTACATCCGGGTGCGCTTTGGCAAATTCCAGCACGCCATCTTTCATATCATCTGAATTGAAGATGATCGCCTTGGCTCCGCGCTGCAGCAATTGCTCTGCAAATTGAGCTGCCGTGGTTGAAGGATTGGCTGCGGTATTTACGTTTTCGGCGTAAATAAACTCAGTATTGGGGATCTTTGACTGAACATACATGCCGCCATCATATGTGGCAGTACTCCAACCTTTATCCGTGGCTGGTCCTACGAGCAGCATACCAAACACGAATTTTTCTGCAGGTGCGGCAGTAGTCGGTGCAGCTGTCGGTGTGGCGCAAGCCGATAGTACTAAAGCAGCCGTTAGCAGTATGCTAACAATTAACCACAATCGTTTGGATCTCATAAATTTTCTCCTCCAGAAATTGGCAAATGGATCTGATTTGAAAACACAGTATTGGTTCACACCCAGAAGTAAACTCCACCTCCTTCCAATGGTTTAAATGCAGAGATCAAGCATCCGCATTGAACCTTCTAAACCGGCATATTCCAATGTTCGCCAAACAGAATCCGCACTCTATTATTGTACACAACCAAACGATCGAATTAAAGGAAAATATTCTTAAAAAATCATGCCGGTTATGCCGGATAAGCTATCCGGCATAACCCATATTCTGCAGATCAATCTTGGACGATCCAGGTACCTGTCTCGCCTTTGAGAGCTCTCCCGATATTCTCGGGGTTGGTGATCAAAGCTTCTTTGCCGCCTTTTTCAAGGAACAACAAAATTGCCTGGACTTTGGGCAGCATGGAACCTTTGGCAAAGTGTCCCTCGGCCATGTACTTTTTGGCTTCGGAAACCGTGATGCGATCCAGCCACTTTTGGTCAGGTTTATTGTAGTTGATGGCAACTTTTTCTACAGCAGTGCTGATCACGAACAAATCAGCATTGATCAAACTTGCAAGCACCGAGGAACCGAAGTCCTTGTCGATAACGGCTTCAACGCCTTCGAGCATGCCGTTCTGATCTTCGATGACAGGAATACCCCCGCCGCCTACTGCAACCACGATGATGCCTGCATCAACCAGGGTTTTGATCGCGGGGGCTTCGACGATTTTTTGCGGGATGGGTGATGGTACCACACGCCGCCAACCGCGTCCTGCATCCTCCACCACAGACCAGCCGTCAGCGGCTGCATGGTCTTTGGCGGTTTTCTCATCCAGGAATGAACCGATGGGTTTGGAGGGGTTCTGGAAAGCCTTGTCGTTGCGATCAACAATGGTTTGGGTGACGACGGCTGCCGTTTTCTTATCCAAACCGCGAGCTTTGAATTCATTATCCAGGGCGCGTGTGAACATGTACCCGATCGATCCCTGGGTATCCGCACCGCAATAATCCAGGGCCACAGGATGAAGTTCATGCATGGAAAGTTCTGAGCGGCGCAGGATGAATCCAACCTGCGGACCATTCCCATGGGTGACTACAACATCCCAGCCTGCTTCGATCATGTCCACAATGTGGCGCATGGATTCGGCACCAGCTTCGTACTGGTCATTGATCGTCTGGTGGTTTTTGTCCTTGATCAATGAATTTCCACCTACGGCTACAACTGCAACACCTTTTTTTGCCATTCGACTGATCTCCAATTATAAGTTATTCACTAGCTCATCGTCAAAGCCATGACCGCTTCTTGGGCGTGCATGCGGTTTTCGGCTTCATCATATACAACGGATTGCGGACCATCCATGACGCCATCGGTAACCTCGATGTTGCGGTCAGCAGGCAGCGGGTGCATGTAGATGGCATCCGGTTTGGCCAATTTCATGCGGCGTTCATCGGTGATCCAACTGTCATACTTCTTGATGATCTTGGCGCCTTCTTCGGGGTCAGGGGTTTGAACCATTGCACCCCAGGATTTGGCGTAGACAATATCGGCGTCTTTAAAAGCTGCGTCCATGTCATCCACGACTTCGAACTTGGTGCCAAATTTTCGCGCCTGTTCTTCAGCCATTGCCATGATCTCAGGCATCAGCTTGAATTCGGGCGGGTGGGCCAGGGTGACATCCATGCCAAAACGCGGCATTTGTAATACCAGGGATTGAGGAACAGACATCGGTTTCTGGTAGGAGGCTGCATAAGCCCATGAGACAACCATCTTCTTCTTTTTCAGATCCTTGCCTTTTTTTTCGACGATCGTCATCAAATCGGCCAGGCACTGGAAAGGATGGTAAATATCGCACTGCATATTCAATACGGGAACCCGTGACGCCTTGGCGACTTCGTTCAAATACGCGTTGCCAACGCCCCAATCCACGTGTCGGATCGCAATCCCATCGAAATAGCGGCCAAAAATCTCACCGATTTCTTTGGGAGTATCGCCGTGCGAGATCTGGGTGGTGCGTGATTCGATGAAAGCCGCGTGACCACCGAGATGTGCCATACCGGCTTCAAAAGAACCGCGCGTGCGGGTGGAACTGAAGAAGAACAACATCGCCAGCACCCTGTCGCGCAGGTAAGGGGTCAGTTCATTCAATGCGCGCTTGCGTTTGAGATCGAAAGCGACCTCCAATACGGTTTCAACTTCCTCTTTCGAGAAATCGAGGTCGCCGATCAGATCACGTCCGTGTAAAAATGTTTTCATCATTCCTCCGAGAAGTTCACTCTCCTGCCGGTTGATTATTTCCGGCAGGAGGGAAATGGATTATTCCATTTTGCCAAGAACAAGACCCAGCAGCGCCATGCGCATTACAACACCATTGAAAGCTTCCTGCCAGTAGCGGGACCAGCGGGTGATGTCCACATCTGAAGGAATCTCATCCATACGCGGCAGAGAATGCAGCAAGATGGCATCTGATTTGGCTTTGGTCGAAAGCAGCTCGCGTGTGATCTTGTAATTGGCTGGGGTCGATCCGTGCTCGCCAGCTTCCTGGCGGGATTTGGTGTAATCCGGCTGCACAACCGGTTCGACAAGAATGACATCGGCTTCAGCAATAGCCTGTTCCACGTGTTCGGCTTCGCGGTAATTCAAACTGTACTTGTCCAACTCAGCTTTGAATTCATCAGTCAAGGTCATTTCCGGGGGTGCGACGTAGGTGATGGGGCAGTCGAACTGGGTTAAGGCATACGAAAGGCTGTGCATGGTGCGCATGCGCATATCACCGACCGCCAGCCACTTCAGCCCATCAATGTGACCTTTTTCCGTCAAGACGGTGTAAAGGTCGGTTAAGATCTGGGTGGGGTGTTCGCCCCAGCCGTCACCACCATTGATGATGGGAATGGACGCCCATTTTGCAGCTTCCATGGGCGCGCCCTGTTGGAAATGGCGCATCACGATCACGTCGCCGTAGTACTCCAGCATTTTGACCGTATCTTTGATCGATTCCTGGTACCAGTCGCCCGCGCGGGTCATTTTTGCATCAGAAAAACCGGTAACGTGCCCGCCTAAACGGTGCATGGCGGCTTCGTGTGCCAGGCGAGTACGAGTGCTTGGCTGGTAGAAAGCAGTGACCATGGTTTTTTCAGCCAACAGATCGCTGTTACGGCGGCTCTTGGCAATCGGTGCCATTTCATCCGCGACTTCAAATATGTGGAAAAACTCTTCACGTTCAAAATCTTTTAATGAAAGAATATCCCGACCAGCAAAACTACGCATTTTCTAAAACCTCCTGAAAATTATGTGAAATTTGTCAACCGACAGGTTCATTTGCTGCATTAGTAGATTACAGTTCGATAAAGTTTCCTCCTCACTTCACTGTTAGAAACTTATCGGGTTTTCTACCCGTCTGACAACATGAAAATGGAAATAACCGGGGAGAAAATAGCTGCTCGAATAATCGACCACTTCTCCCGACTCTCCGTAAAGCCGCGCCACGAACGACAACAGCACATCTCCGCGCTGAATTTCCAGCTTTCGCGCAATCTCCTGGGATGCTGCCACAGCCTGGATATCGGTAAATGATTTTGCCAGGCGTGGGCTTCCTCTTTTGAGCATCATGTCGAGCACCGACCCGGTAAAACCCGAGGTCAGATCCTCTTCGAGGAGCGCGTTCTTCGGCAGAATATCCACCAGGTAAGCTACCGGGCGGTTTTCAGCATGGATAACGCGTGAAACCTGGACAAGATGTGTTCCCTCTTTGATGTGCATCGTCTCGGCAATTTCAACATCCGCCATGATCTCGGTGATTTGGAGCGCACCCATCGAGACATTCAAGCCGATACGGCGGGCTCGGGTTTCGATGCTTTCCAATACCTCGAGTCCACTGTCGATCACCTTGCTCTGTGGAACCACAAATGTTCCCACTCCCTGGCGCCGGCGGATCAAACCCTGGCCTTCATAGGTGCGCATGGCTTCTCGAAGGGTAGCCCTTGAAACGCCCAGTTTTTGGGCAAGTTCGGGTTCAGCGGGTAAACGCGAACCTGGAGGGGTTTGATGGATCAATTGCGCAAGATCATTCTGCAATCTCTGATAGCGATGGCTGTTTCCAGACTCTTCGCCGTTGTTTTTTACACTCATCTTGACTCCCACCTGTTATTGAATAGGTTCGATCACTGGAATAAAATCAAATTTGGTCACATCCACCAGGCCAAGATCCGATATGCGAAGTTCGGGGATGACGACCAGGGCCAATAAGCTTAATTGCATGTTGGGGTTGTTCAATTGGCACCCGCAACTTCTGAAGCCTGCCAGCACAGCAGCAGCTTTTGCTGCCACCACAACAGCCGGTTCTTCTGACATCAATCCGGCAATCGGCAATTCCACCAGGCCGAGGACCTTCCCTTTCATTATAACCACCTGTCCGCCGCCGCACGCTGCCAATGTATTGGCTGCCAGAGCCATGTCATCATCATCGGTGCCCACTACGATCATTTGATGGGCATCGTGGGCTACCGTGGTGGCAATGGCGCAAGGCTGGTTGAATCCGAACCCGTTCACCATGCCGATTTGAACGCGCCCGGTGGGTTTGTGGCGTTCGACCAGCGCGATCTTGGCAATGTCCCGGTTGAGATCGGATTGGACCTCGCCGTTGCTGACACTCATTTTGAATTGCAGATGGCGGGTGGGCGCCTGATTTTCGATCACACCGATCACATGCACATTGACCTCAGGGCCTTCGCTCGTCTTGAGGGTGAAGTCATTTGCTGTCAAAGGCTGGCGTAAATGGACCGAATTCTTTGCCCATTCAGGATGTACCGCCGGGGGGAAATCGATGCACATTTGTCCATCATGCGCTACTTCAACCCCGCGGGCAAAAACCGTTTCAGCCTTGAAATTGTTTAAATCGTCCACGAGCACGACATCCGCATAGCGGCCTGGGGCGATCAGACCCATCTCTCGCGATACCCCAAAATGCTCGGCAGTGTTGATCGTCATCATCTGGATCGCCGCCATGGGCGTCAACCCCTGTGTGATGGCATGCCGCAGCACGCGATCCATGTGTCCTTCGGCGACTAGGGTTTGAGAATGACTATCATCCGTGCAGAGGATGAACATGCGCGAATCCAGCCCCAACTCGGTCACCGCCTTGGATTGCGCGGCCACATCGTGCCAGGCTGAACCGTAACGCATCATCACTTTCATTCCCTGGCGGGCGCGAGCCACCGCGTCTTCACGGCGGGTGCCTTCGTGATCATCCTGCGGACCTCCGGCCAGGTAACCGTGAAACGGTAGTCCGAGGTCGGGTGAAGCATAATGACCGCCAATGACTTTACCCGCACAGCGGGTGGCAGACATTTCAGCGTGAACCTTGTCATCCCCGTTGAAAACCGCGGGGAAATTCATCATCTCGCCCAACCCGATAATTCCAGGCCAGGTCATGGCTTCAGTCACTTCCTTGGGGCCAAGAACGGCTCCCGGGGTTTCAAAACCGGGCGCCGATGGAACACAGGAAGGCATTTGAACAAACACGTGGATCGGTTGGTTGGATGCCTCATCGACCATAAAACGCACACCGCGCAGCCCGAAGACATTGGCAATTTCGTGCGGATCGACGAACATACCTGTGGTTCCATGCGGAACCACCGCTCTCACAAATTCGGTAACCGTGACCATCCCGGATTCGACGTGCATGTGCCCGTCCAATAAACCCGGGACGAGATACTTGCCCTTGGCGTCGATCACGCGTGTGGCAGAGCCAATGGTATGACCTGCGTTTTCGCCCACAAATGCAATCCGTCCGGCTTTGAATGCAATATCTGTATGAGGGATGATCTCCCCCGTTTGAACACACACCCACTGTCCATCCCGGATGACCAGGTCGGCAGGGCTGCGTCCCATGGCGCAATCCACCAATTCACAAGCATTTTGTAACCAAAACGAATCCATTCCCATAGGTTTCCCTTTAAGTTAATCCACAAATGCTTTTGGCACGGCTGGATCAGGAGTTACCCTTCAACCAGTCGTTTGGCGGCCCGATTGTGAGCTTCAACGTGACGCGGCAGGTCCAATCCAAGCAGCTTGCCTTGTTTGACTACCACTTTCCCCTGCACAAAGCTCCAATCTACGTTCACCGATTGACAAAAAACCAACGCAGCCAGAGGATCATGCAAAGCGCCGGCAAATTCAAGTTTATTCAAATCATAGGCAATAAAATCAGCACATTTTCCGGGTTCGAGCGAGCCTATGTCGTTACGTCCTAAAACAGATGCTCCGCCGCGGGTGGCTAATTCCAAAGCCTGGCGTGCGGTGAAAATTTCACTGCCGGTCGAAGATAGCGAGGCGCCTTCTATGCCCGATCGCAGGCGGGCCAGCAGCAATGCCTGGCGGGCTTCAGCCAGCATGTGCGATCCATCGTTGCTTGCAGAGCCGTCAACACCGAGTCCAACCTTCACGCCCGCTTGCAGGAACTCCCTCAGGGGTGCGATGCCGGAAGCCAGGCGCATATTCGACGATGGACAATGGGCTACCCCACAGCCTTCTTTGGCATAAACAGCGATCTCATCTTTCGAGACGTGGACGGAGTGGGCGAACCATACATCCTGCCCGACCCACCCCACAGATTGCATGTAAGCCACAGGGCGATAACCGAATTTCTCCAGGGTGAATTGCTCCTCATCCTGGGTTTCTGCCAGGTGAGTATGAAGATGCACTCCATATTTACGCGCTAATACGGCCGATTGCTGCATCAGCTCGGTGGTCACACTGAAAGGCGAGCAGGGAGCCAGGACGATCTGAATCATCGACCCGGGTTTGGGATCGTGGTACTTCTGGATCAGGCGTTCGCTATCGATCAGGATCGCTTCTTCTGAATCGACCACGCTGTCAGGCGGCAGACCGCCTTTGCTTTCGCCAAGGCTCATCGAACCCCGGCTGGCATGCAGGCGAATGCCCACATCCGCTGCGGCTTCGATTTCGTCATCCAGCTTGGAACCGTTCGGGAAAAGGTAAAGATGGTCAGAAGCGGTGGTGCAGCCTGAGAGCGCCAGCTCTGCCAGGGCTGTTTGCGTGGAGAGCCGGATATCTTCAGGGTTCATGCGCGCCCAGATGGGATAAAGGGTTTTCAACCAATTGAAAAGGTTCGCATTTTGGGCAGCCGGAACCGCACGCGTGAGCGTCTGGTAAAAATGATGATGGGTGTTGACCATCCCCGGCAGGATCAGATGCCCGCTTAAGTCCAGGATTTCGTCAGCCATTTGCGGCAGGCTGGTCGAAGCTCCCACCTGTTCGATGAAACCATCACGTATAAAAAGACCACCATCCACGATCTCCTGGCGGTGGTCGTCCATTGTCACTAAGAGTTGTGCGTGCCGAACCAAAAGAGTGGTCATGGTCGATTCAATCCTATTGAAGGATGGCTCAAAAAGAAGCAGGGGGTTGTCTGACAACCTTCCTGCTCTAGTTTAATGGGTTTTTGTAGAAAAGTCAATTGTCAGACAATGATTCGTCTTTACTTTTCTGCAATGTTTGCGGCGCGGAGTGTATTGCGCAGGAGCATGGCGATGGTCAATGGGCCGACTCCACCAGGAACGGGAGTGATCGCCCTGGCGACCTCAGCCACCTCGTCGTAAGCCACATCTCCGGTCAGACGGTAGCCGCGCGGCTTGGAGGCGTCCTCCACCCGGTTGATGCCGACATCGATCACCACAGCACCCGGTTTCACCCAATCGCCGCGGACCATTTCAGGTCGTCCAACGGCAGCAACCAGGACATCAGCGCGTCTGCAGATTTCTTTTAGATCCCTGGAGCGCGAATGACATATAGTCACCGTGGCATTGGCGCGAACCAGCAGCAGCGCCACCGGCATGCCAACAATGTTGGAACGTCCCAGGACGACGGCTTCCATTCCTTCGAGGGTGGGCAATTCATGTTCGAGTAAATACATCACACCCGCAGGTGTACAGGGGATAAAAATGGGGTCGCGTCCTTTTTGCGCCAGCCTGCCGATATTGAGCGGGTGAAAACCATCCACATCCTTTTCGATCGAGATCGCGTTCAATACCCTCTCTTCATCCAAACCTGGCGGCAAGGGAAGTTGAACCAGGATACCGTTGACCTTGGGATCAGCGTTCAAATCTCCCACCAATTTTTCAAGGTCAGTCTGGCTGATCGTAGCTGGTAGGTTGTAGCCGAAGGATTCGATCCCCACCTCGGCGCATGCCTTTTGTTTGGATCGTACGTAAACTTGCGACGCAGGGTTCTCACCGACCAAAACGGTCGCCAACCCAGGGCGGGGTTTACCTGCCTTAACGCGTTCGGCAATTTCCGCACCCACCTCTGCTCGAATTTGCTCGCCGATTATCTTGCCATCAATTACTTTAGCTGTCATTGCCTGGTCCTTTCGTGATCAAATGATTCCTTTAATTATACATCCCACCCGGGAACCTGCGGTCTGTCATGGTAAAATTGGGCTTGGGGGAACACTTAACCCTCTTTGGAGGACATCAATGAAGAAAATTTGTGTGGTTGGAACCGGCTATGTCGGTTTGGTGACAGGTGCCTGTTTTGCAGACATGGGGAACAAGGTTGTCTGCCTGGATGTTGATCCCGTTCGCATCGAACACCTGAACCAGGGTCGGATGCCGATCTATGAACCCGGGCTCGAGCAAACAGTCAACCAGAACGTAAAGGCTGGTCGTCTCTTTTTCACAACCGATTATCCCACGGCGCTTTCAGATGCCGAATTTGCTTTCATCGCTGTCGGCACGCCATCAGGCTCTGACGGTGAAGCGGATTTGCAGTATGTCCGCTCGGCAGCCGAAGCGATTGCGGATATCGTTGACCACCCCATCGTTGTGATCAACAAATCGACAGTACCGGTAGGCACGGGGGACTGGGTGGCAGAGGTCATCCAACGCCGGCGCAACGGCAAACCACTCGACTTTAGCGTGGTATCGAATCCCGAATTTTTACGTGAAGGTTCTGCTGTGGGCGATTTTATGGGCCCGGACCGTGTGGTCCTCGGCTCGCTCGATCGGGCAGCCGCGAACAAGGTGGCTGAACTGTATCAGCCCCTGCGCTGCACGATCATGGTCACCGATCTGCGCACCGCCGAGATGATCAAGTATGCCTCGAACGCATTCCTGGCGACGCGGATTTCCTTTATCAACGAAATCGCAAATATGTGTGAGGAGTTGGGGGCTGATGTGCAGGAAGTGGCTCTGGGAATGGGCTACGACAAGCGCATTGGACATGCTTTCCTTGACGCCGGTTTGGGCTGGGGAGGAAGTTGTTTCCCGAAAGATGTCAAAGCCCTCGAGCACATGGCAGTACTGCATGGCACACAACCCCAACTGCTGCAAGCTGTGATGGAAATCAACCGCAACCAACGCCGCCGGGCGGTGATGAAGTTGCGCAAGGCTTTGGGTAATTTGAACGAAACCACCATCGGGGTGTTGGGTCTTTCGTTCAAGCCCAATACAGACGATATTCGCGAAGCCGCAGCCATTGAGATCATTCACCTGCTGCAAAATGAAGGCGCCCATGTGCGTGCCTATGACCCGCAGGCTATGGAAAACGCATCTCGAGTAATGGTTCACACTGTTCTTTGCCAGAATCCATACGAAGTGGCGGAAGGCGCGGATGCCCTGATCCTGGCGACGGAATGGAACGAATTCAAGCAGCTCGACTTTAAGCATTTGAAAGAGATCATGAAGCGTCCGGTGATCCTGGATGGGCGCAATTTGTGGGATCCCGAAACAGTCCGGGGTCAGGGGTTTACCTATATGGGTATTGGCCGTGGCAATGGCGGGCTAAAAGACTGGGAATAAAGAATTCGGGTAATTATTACGAAACAGCCTGACAGATTAGACCCTGTCAGGCTGTTTAATTGTTATGTGAGCGACTTTTCATAAAGTCAGCCCGCTCCAATGAGTAAATTGCCATTCCGGCCGGTACTTCACCGCAGGAACCGTCGTTGTGAACTTTTTCCCTGGCAAAACCATTGCCTTCAAGAATTTTGACCGATTTAATATTATCGATACACAGGTCAGCCACGATTTTGTCCAGTTTCATGCCTTCAAAACCATAGCGAATGACGGCTTTTGTCGCTTCCTGCATAAATCCCTTGCCGTGATACGAGGGTAATAGGTCGTATCCGATCTCAGCGCAAGTTTCATCTTCGGTGATATTCCAGTAACAAATGCTGCCGATGAACGTTTTTGATGCCGCAAGGGTGATCGACCACATAATACTTTTATTCTGATCCAAATCACGATCGATTCGCCCTATGTACGCTTTAGCCTCATCGATGGAAGTGTATTGCTTTATCCCGGTGTACTTGATGACATCCAGGTCAGAGCGCAGGGCAAATATCCCGTCCGCATCGGTAAGAACCAACCTCCGCAGGAAAAGACGGTCGGTGATCAGCACCGGGAAGGGTTGAAATTGAATAGCTCCCATAACACTTCCTTTGTGTTTTGGCAGTTCCAAAAAATGCATCACTAAACGTACAAAGTGTAACATAAGCGATGGAGTTCCTCTTTGTCTCGCCCTCTACAATTGGTTAATGCCATCCCTTCTGATTGATCCTAATTTTCATTTCAAATTCCTCTATTGACATTAACGTAACGTTATAGTTTATACTGGACGCATGATCAACCAGGAGCAATACACGATCCATGAGTTGGCAAACCTCGCCGGGGTGAGCACGCGCACACTTCACTTTTATGATGAAAAGGGACTGCTGCGTGCGGAAGGACGCAGGGACAATGGTTACCGGTATTACACGCATGGCTCATTGCTCCGACTGCAGCAAATCCTGTTTTTGAGAGAGCTAGACTTCAGTCTGGACCAGGTAGCAGCAATTCTCGACCAGCCCAATTTTGACCTTGCGCGTACGCTCGAAGTTCATGAGCAGACCATGCAAAAGGAAATCGACCGGCTGAACATGCTGGTCAACACTGTCAGAAAAACCATCCAAAACATCAAAGGAGAAACACCCATGGCGCCAGAAGAATACTTCAAAGGAATTTCAGAAGAGAAACAAAAGGAATACCAGGAATATATTGAAAAAAAGTACGACCCCGCCCTGGTAAAAGAGTCCAACCGGCGCTACAGTCAGCTTACACAAGCCGAAAAACAAGCCCTCAAAGAGAATGGGAATCTGATTACCGGGAAGATCGTGGCTTCCATCCCGTTCGGGGCTGCCTCCGACCAGGCTCAGGCAGCAACCCAGGAATGGTATCAACACATCAACCAGTTTTACACCTGCTCCCTGGAGATTTTCTACGGGCTGGGTCAGCTTTATCTCGAGCATCCCGATTTCACAGCTAATTACCGGGCGATCCATCCGGCGATGCCCGAATTTCTAACTGAAGCGATGACCATCTACTGCAGGAACCACGGTTTTACCAAAGAGTAGACTTTGACCTGCAATTTGTATCCAAACGACAGACGACCCACGAGGGTCGCCCATTATTTTCTTCATATTGAGATGCTGCAAATGCAGTGATCACCATCCGAAATACAGCTTTATTCGTTTTCCTGCCATTGATGGTGAAGCTTTAGATAGTCTTTGAGGAATTGCCCGGTGTAAGACCTCTCATTGTCACAGATTTGACGCGGTGTTCCGTAGGCGATCAACTCGCCGCCGCGATCACCCCCCTCTGGTCCAAGGTCGATCACATAATCCGCCACTTTGATGATGTCCATGTTGTGCTCGATGATCACGACGGAGTTGCCAACGTCAACCAGTTTCTGCAGCACGTCGATCAACATATGCACATCCGCTGCATGCAGCCCCACCGACGGCTCATCCAAAACATAAAGGGTGCGTCCGGTGGCGCGCCTTGAAAGCTCACGCGCCAATTTTACGCGTTGGGCTTCACCTCCCGACAGGGTCGTTCCCGGCTGTCCGATCTTGATGTACCCCAGACCCACGTCAAACAAGGTCTTGAGCTTGTTGGCGATCTGGGGAATATTGGAGAAAAGTTCGAGTCCTGTTTCGACGGTCGAATCCAACACATCCGCTACGGAGAGCCCTTTGAACTTTACCTGCAGCGTCTCGCGGTTGAAGCGGCTGCCGTGACACACATCGCAGGGAACATAAACGTCGGGTAAGAACTGCATCTCGATCCGCAGTTGCCCCTGTCCCTGGCAGGCTTCACAGCGTCCGCCGTGAACGTTGAATGAAAACCGCCCGGGTTTGTACCCCCGCATTTTGCTTTCAGGCAGCCCGGCATAGAGCGAACGAATTTCATCGAACATTCCGGTATAGGTTGCAGGGTTTGAACGTGGTGTCCGGCCGATGGGGGACTGGTCGATATTGATCACCTTATCCAGGTACTCAAGACCCTTGATCTCGTCATATTCGCCTGGCAGTGTGTGCGCCCGGTTCAGTTCGCGAGCCAGCAGGTTGTACAAAATATCCACCATCAAAGTCGATTTTCCAGAGCCGGAAACCCCTGTAATGCAGACAAATTGTCCAAGCGGAATTTCGACATCCAGGTTCTTAAGGTTGTTCGCCCTCGCCCCAATGATCTTGAGCGCCTTTCCATTGCGCGGATGCAGCTTTTGCGGCAAAGGCACCTGCTTTCGTCCGGATAAGTAATCCCCGGTTATCGAATCATGGCTTGCCAGGATCTGATCCACTGTCCCTTCAGCAACCACCTCACCTCCATGGACCCCTGCACCAGGACCCAGATCCACGATCCAGTCGGCAGAACGGATGGTTTCCTCGTCGTGCTCAACGATCAACACGGTATTGCCAATATCCCGTAAGTTCTTGAGCATGGTCAACAAGCGATCGTTATCTCTTGCATGCAAACCGATCGACGGCTCATCCAACACGTACAACACGCCCATCAAGCGCGACCCGATCTGCGTCGCCAGCCGGATGCGCTGTGCTTCTCCGCCCGAAAGCGACCCTGCCGACCGGCTGAGGGTGAGATAGTCCAGCCCAACGTCAACCAAAAAACCAAGCCGGGCGCGAATTTCTTTGAGGATCCGGTCCGAAATGGTGATTTGTTTCGCGGTCAAAGGGGTTGAATCTGAACACAGTTTTTTGGCAAATTCAAGTGTGCGGTTCACGGGCCAGCTTGTGACATCCACGATGTTGCGATCGTCAATCGTGACTGCCAGGGCTTCCGGGCGCAACCTGGTTCCATGGCAGGTGGGGCAGGGTTTATCACTCATATATTCGCTGATCTTGGCGCGGATGAACTCCGAAGAACTTTCGCGGTAGCGTCGTTCCAGGTTGGGAATAACTCCCTCGAAGGGTGCTGAAAAAGTGGTAGTGCGTTCATGACGCCCTTCCACCGAAACCGAAACAGATTCGCCGTGTGTTCCATACAGGATCAAGTTCAGTTTCTCAGCCGGGATCGTGTTCACCGGGGCTGAAAGGTCGATGTGATTGGCCTTCGCGACCCCTTCGACCATGTGCCAGTAATATCCGCCCTGTTCACGCGGACCGTTCCATTCGAGGGCTACGATTGCCCCTTCGTTCAATGGACGCTCCGGATCCGGGATGAGCAGGTCGGGATCGATCTCTAATTTGCTGCCAAGACCCTGGCAGTCAGGACAAGCGCCGTGCGGAGTATTGAAGGAAAATGTTCGCGGTTCGATTTCTGGAATGCTGATTCCATGTACCGGGCAGGATAAGTGTTCAGAAAAATAGAGATCCTGGGCAGGTTCCACTGAAAGGTTGACCACGGTAACGTAACCCTCGCCCACTTTGAGTGCCGTTTCGACTGAATCCGTGAGACGTGACACAAAAGTACGCACCTCTTCGCGGTCCTCGGAATGGGCAACCACCAGCCGGTCCACTACGGCTTCGATCGTGTGAATCTTATAGCGGTCGAGTTCGATCTCTTCATCCAGGTTGTAAACAATGCCGTCCACCCGTACCCGAACAAACCCGCCTTTTCGAATTTCCTCGAACACCACCTGGTAGGTGCCTTTGCGGGCGCGTACCACGGGAGCCAGGATGAGTAATTTTGATCCATCCGGCAGTGACACGATTTTGTCGACGATTTCCTGCGCCGATTGCTTTTCCACCAAGCGCCCGCAGATGGGGCAATGGGGGATTCCCACCCTGGCATACAGCAAGCGCAAGTAATCATAAATTTCGGTCACCGTACCCACAGTCGAACGCGGGTTGTGAGATGTGGCTTTTTGGTCAATGGAAACGGCTGGAGACAGCCCGTCAATGTAATCGACGTCTGGTTTCTCCATCTGCCCCAGGAATTGGCGGGCATAGGCCGATAATGATTCCACATAGCGGCGTTGACCTTCAGCAAAAATGGTATCGAATGCCAGCGAACTCTTGCCAGACCCCGAGAGACCGGTGATCACGACCAATTTGTCACGTGGAATTTCCACGGTAATATTTTTTAAGTTATGAGCTCGCGCACCCACCACCCGGATTACGTTTTGCGTCATGGAACATCCTTTCAGAACACAAATTCTACTACCAATATTTTATCACCATTGCAACCAGTAATTATAACAGTTCGGTTATAAGATTCAGATTAGATTGTTCTATAAAGGTTCTTAATATCCCATTGATTCCACGTGAAAACAAGAAGTTCGCACTATTTCCAATTACCCAGGTACGCATGTTTGGCAAAGCAGCAGCGATTTTGTTACAATCATTAAAGGAGATTTTCTTATGATCAAAGAATCGCGACCCATTCGGATTGCCATCATCGGTGCCGGGAACGTCGGCGCCACTTTTGCCTATTCTCTTTTGCTCAGCGGACTGGCAGGCGAAATTGTTTTGATCGATAACAACCAGACCAAAGCCGCCGGCGAAGCGATGGACTTGAATCACGCAGTTCCCCTTACCCAACCCACCCGAATTTGGGCGGGGCGTTATGAAGACACTGCCGGAGCTGCCATCACCGTTGTCACCGCAGGGACCGCACAGAAACCGGATGAAACCCGCCTGGATCTTGTGCAGCGAAACGCCTCGATCCTGAAATCCATCATTCCCGAAGTGGTACGCAACAATCCCGACGGTCTGATATTGATCGCAGCCAACCCGGTCGATATTCTCACTTATTGCGCATGGAAGCTTTCCGGGCTGCCTTCCAACCGGGTGATCGGTTCCGGTACCATTCTGGACACTGCCCGATTCAGATATTTACTGAGCCAGTATGCGCGGGTGGATGCACGCAGTGTACATGCTTACATTATTGGTGAACACGGCGACAGTGAGGTTCCGGTCTGGTCCCTGGCAAACATCGCCGGCATGAACCTGGAAGAATATTTCGCCATGAACTGCCGCGATTGTGAAAAGGATGTATTCGACCGCATCTTTGAAGCCACCCGCGATGCCGCCTACCAGATCATCCAGCGCAAAGGCTCGACCTACTATGCCATTGGCAGCGGCTTGCAGCGAATTGTTGAAGCCATTTTACGCGATCAGGATACGGTCCTTTCGATTTCGACGCTCATCGAGGATTTTCACGGGGTAAATGATGTTTATTTGAGCCTGCCTTGCATCCTGGGGCGGAATGGGGTCAAACAAGTGCTTAAAATCCCGCTCAACCAAAAGGAAGAAGAAGGCTTTATCCAGTCTGCCAGGGTCATGCAGGAAAACATCCGTTCCATCGGATTATGACGAATAAACTGAGACAGAAGCATGGAGTTTGTTCAATCCTTTTTACAAACCACAAGTAATTGAGCTCGGACCCATTCACCGTCAGAGCTTTTTCTTTCCTGGACGAATATACTGGGGAATTTCAAGATCCCTCACCAAAACCGCTTGTGAGATCTTCCTGTATAATGAACGAAATTCAGTTTTCCAGGTGAAAAAATGGCAAATATTGAGTCTGAAGCAGTGGTTGAAGAAAAACTTCACAAGCGGGCGATTCGCGCCTGGACGATGTACGATTGGGGTAATTCTGCTTTTGCCACGACCATTATGGCAGCCGTCTTGCCGGTATATTACACCTCGGTGGCAGCGGGCAGCCTGGCACCCAATATTGCCACGGCGTATTGGGGATTCACTTCCTCAATTTCAGCGCTGATTGCTGCACTCATCAGCCCCATCCTGGGCGCGGTTGCCGATATTCGCGGGTCAAAGAAACGCTTTCTGACCATCTTTATGATCATCGGCGTTACAGCTACATCCCTGCTCTACTTCATCCAGTCCGGTGATTGGCTGCTAGCCTCCGTTTTCTTTGTGTTCGCGAATGTCGGGTTTGCCGGCAGCCTGGTCTACTACGACTCTCTCCTGCCGCATGTAGCCCGCCCGGAAGAAATGGACCAGGTTTCCTCCCGCGGTTATGCCATGGGGTATATCGGAGGTGGAATACTCCTGGCGATCAACCTGGTGATGATCATGCTCGTGCCCACACTCGTACCAAGTCTTGACGCGGGATTGATGACCCGGCTGACGTTTGTGACAGTCGCCATCTGGTGGCTCGTCTTTACTTTGCCCCTGTTGCTGCACGTCAAGGAACCTCCGCGGCGCATGGAAGCCGGTGAAGAAGGCGTAAATCCTGTGACTTCGAGCTTTAGGCGTTTGGGCAAAACCTTCAGGGAAATCCGCAAATACCGTGACCTCTCCATGGGGTTGCTCGCCTTCTGGGTTTACGCCAACGGGATCGGAACCATCATCGTTATGGCGACGGCTTACGGTAACGAATTGGGGTTCGGCCAGACCACGTTGATCGGCACGCTCCTGATGGTTCAATTCCTGGCCGCGCCCTTTGCCATTCTCTTTGGACGCTTATCCAAAAAAATCGGCACCAAGAAGTCCATCTATATTTCACTGATAATTTATACCCTCATCGCCATTGCCGGCTACTTTTTGTACCAGGAATGGCAGTTCTGGGCGCTCGGGGCAGCAGTGGCGACCGTGCAGGGCGGCAGCCAGGCACTCAGCCGCTCACTTATTGGCAAGATGATGCCGAAAAGCAAATCCGCAGAATTTTACGGTTTCTTCAGCGTCTTTGAGAAATTCGCCACCATCCTCGGACCCCTTCTGTTCGGTGTGGTTTCCACGATCATGGGGCATTCCCGGCTGAGCATTGTTTCGCTGATCATTTTCTTCATCCTCGGCATTTACATCCTCACCCGCGTCAACGTGGAAAGAGGGGTCGCAGTCGCCCAGGCAGAAGAAAGCTCCTTGGTCAGTTGATCTTTTCGATCAAAACAAAAGTGGAAGGGAGTTTTGTTCCCTTCCACTTTTTTGATTCGCTGCCAAACACGAATAAGGCGAATTACTCTTTGGTGATCTCGTAAAGCTCCACCAGCACGCCCCCCGTGCTCTTGGGATGGACGAACGCCACTTTACGTCCCGGAAGCACATCGGGGACTTCATTGATCAATCTCACACCCTTGGCTTTGAGATCTGCCAGCATGCCGCTGATATCATCCACCTCAAAACATAAATGGTGTATCCCGCCGCCGCGTTCTGCCAGGAACTTCCCAGCCCCGGACTCGGGTGTAGATGGCATAACGAGTTCCAACTCAGTTTCGCCTACGGGCAGGAACGCCACTTTCGCTTTTTGTGACGGAACTTCCTCCACATGGTCCAGTTTGATCCCCAGCGCATCCTGCCAAAAGGTTAAGGCAGTATCCACGTCAGATACGACCACCGCCACATGATTAATTTTCTTGATCTTTGCCATAAGGTCTCCTTGTGTTGATTATCCCCAAACCGGAGGTTGGTATTCGCCCCAAACTTTGCGCAGCACGCCGCAGATCTCGCCCAGGGTGAGATCGTTTTCAACACAGGTAACAAGCAGCGGCATCAGGTTTTCTGTTCCACGCGCAGCGGTTTCCAGCGTTTCCAATAGTTCATTCGTTTTGGCGACATCTCGTGAGCTGCGTAAGGTAGCCAGGCTTGCCCGCTGACCCTGTTCAATGGCTGGGTTAACCTTCAAGCGCTCCAATTCCATCTTTTCCTCAACCTGGAAAGCGTTCACACCGACGACAATTCTTTCTTTTCTTTCCACTTCCATTTGGAAATGATAGGCGGCATCCTGTATCTCGTTCTGCATATACCCTTTTTCGATCGCCGCCAACGCGCCGCCCAGGTCATCGATCTTCTGGATATATTCCAATGCCCTGTGTGCGATCTCATCGGTCAAATATTCGACCGCGTAGGAACCCGCCATTGGATCGACTGTGTCCGCCACGCCAGATTCATAGGCAATGATCTGCTGCGTGCGTAAAGCGGTGCGGACGGATTTTTCAGTGGGAAGCCACAACGCTTCATCCATCGAATTGGTATGCAGCGACTGTGTCCCGCCCATGACGGCTGCCAGCGCCTGTATCGCTACGCGGACGATATTGTTCTCCGGCTGTTGCGCAGTGAGGGTGACACCCCCCGTTTGGGTATGAAAGCGCAGCATCCAGCTTTTGGGGTCCTTTGCCCCGAATCGATCACGCATGATGTGTGCCCACAAGCGGCGCGCTGCCCTGAACTTGGCGATTTCCTCCAGGAAATCGTTGTGCGCGGCAAAAAAGAATGACAACTGCGAGGCAAAATGGTCCACCTCAAGCCCGGCGCTGATCGCAGCCTTGACGTATTCGATGGCATCGGCGAGCGTAAAAGCCACCTCCTGCACTGCCGTCGAGCCAGCTTCGCGGATATGATACCCCGAGATGCTGATCGTGTTCCACAAAGGCACCTGCTCCTCGCAGAATTGGAAGATATCCGTGATCAAGCGCAGCGACGGTTGAGGCGGAAAGATATAAGTCCCGCGGGCAACATATTCTTTTAGAATGTCATTCTGGATCGTCCCCCGCAATTTTGCCGGTTCCACGCCCTGGCGTTTGCCGACCGCAATATACATCGCCAGCAAGACCGCTGCCGGCGCGTTGATCGTCATGCTCGTTGAGACCTTATCAAGGGGGATCTTGTCGAAGAGTATTTCCATGTCTTTCAGCGACGAGATGGAGACCCCGACCTTTCCCACTTCACCCAACGACATGGGATCGTCTGCATCATATCCAATTTGAGTTGGCAGGTCGAATGCCACCGAGAGACCGGTCTGACCCTGGTCAAGTAAATAACGGTAGCGTTTGTTCGACTCTTCGGCACTGGCAAAACCGGCGTACTGGCGCATCGTCCAAAAGCGGCTGCGGTACATGGTCGGCTGCACACCGCGCGTAAACGGATACTCACCCGGGAATCCCAGGTCTGCCATGTAGTCCGAATCGCCCGGGACTGCCACCCTGGGGAAGTGGAATGCCGGATGGTGAAAGAAATTCCGATTTTCTTTCCTTGAATTTGTTTACCACGGGATTAACCACTTGCTCTTCCCAACGTTTCTTTTCATTTTCCAAAGTCATGCGAGCCTCGCAAAATTTCTTCCCTGATACAGAAGAAAGGAATGAATATGAGCATCTTTTTGAGTATACCCTAACCTTCCTTGTCAGAAACTTTAAAAATCCTTTATAATTTTTATAAGAAGAATTCATCAATCCAAAGGAAGAACATGTCTCCTTTTCTCCAACTGACGCTGGAACTGGTTATCATCATTGCATTTGCCAAAGTCGCAGGCTATCTATCTACGCGCATTGGACAACCCGCGGTTTTTGGAGAACTGGTGGTTGGCGTTTTACTGGGACCCTCGCTGATCGACATCACCAATCTGCCCTTTATCACAGATGCTCACCTTCCCGAGACACTCTCTCAACTGGGAGAGCTGGGAGTGCTCCTGTTGATGTTCCTGGCAGGTCTTGAACTGCATCTCAAAGACCTTGCCCGCAGCTCGCGTGTATCGGCTTTGAGCGGCACGCTCGGGGTTCTTTTGCCGGTTGCGTTGGGGGTAGGTTTTGGCGAACTCACTGGAATGGATTTCAACCATTCTGCCTTCCTGGGGCTCACCCTCGGGGCTACCAGCGTCTCCATTTCAGCCCAGGTCTTGATCGAGTTGAATCAATTACGCACAAAAGTCGGTCTGGGTCTTTTAGGAGCGGCAGTTTTTGATGACATTCTCACCCTGCTGCTGCTCTCCACCTTCCTTGCTTTTTTGACAGGGGGCAACAGTTTTGCAGAGGTATTAATTGTCTTTGTTAAAATGCTGGCGTTTATCGTGTTTTCGGTTGCTCTGGGCTTGTGGGGACTACCGAAACTTACCCGCCTGGTGAACCGTCTGCCGATCAGCCAGGGTGTGACTGCGCTGGCATTGATCATCCTTTTGATTTACGCCCTGGCAGCAGAACTGTTGGGTGGAATGGCTGCGATCACCGGAACATTTATTGCCGGGTTAATGTTTGCCAGGACTCCTGAAAAACAAATCATCGAAGCCAATTTACACGCCATGGCCTACGCATTTTTTGTGCCCATCTTTTTTATCAGCATCGGGTTAAGTGTCAACCTCAAGATGGTCAACCTGCAATCGGTTTGGATCATCCTGGCAATCTCAGCGATAGCTGTTCTCGGTAAAATTATCGGAGCCGGCGGAGGGGCATTCCTGGCAAAATTCACACCTCTCGAGTCGCTGCAAATGGGCATTGGCATGGTTTCACGCGGCGAGGTAGGGCTGATCATTGCCAAGGTTGGCCTGGACAGCGGCTATTTAAACCAGGAATTCTTTGCAGCCATTGTGATCATGATTTTGATCACCACCTTGATCACTCCACCCATGCTGCGAGCTGCTTTTTCACGCCGCGAACGTGTCAAAACCAGCGAAGAACTCGAATCAGAAAGTGTTCATCCAGACGCTAAAGAAACATCAGAGGAGTAGACCATGTTTCTAATCCTGTTTGTATTACACGATAACTCGAAATTGGAGGAAGTGATCAATGCCTGGAACGATGCTGGTGTATGTGGAATAACCATCCTGCTGAGCACGGGTTACCACAGAATTTCGAAATCCAATATTCTGCAAGATGATTTGCCCCTCATCTTCAATCTTGAAGACATATTGCAGCACGAGGAAAGGACCAATCGCACACTGTTTTCCGTGGTGAAAGATGAAGCGACCGTGGACAAAGTGGTTGAGATAACCGAATCTTTGGTCGGAAACCTGAACCTGCCGAACACGGGTATTCTCTGTGTTCTTCCGGTGATTCGAGGTTATGGATTGGAAAGGATTTACGAATAGCGTGAAAATTCTTGCTGTCGACATCGGCACCGGCGTTTATCCATAATCTAGCTTGATAATTAAATGATTATGAAACCGGGATTTATATATTATTTTTGATATTTTACAGCAATTCCCATGAATCCATCGGTAAAAATTTCTTTATCGACATTCTGTTTAATAATATTCTCGAAGAACATGTTTCGATGGAAAATCCATTTTGAGATATACATATTCGTCTGAGAAAGTAAAAACCAGAATTTTCCAAATCTCTTTGATCGCGTAATTTGCATATTATGACTTGCGCCAAGTTCCTTAAGTTTATCCAATGAATAATGCCGATGGTCGATCAACCACCAAGCAGGATCTGTTACAGTCGAAATAATCGTGTTTAATGGGGTTGAAAGATAGAATACACCGCCTGGTTTCAAAACTCGGGAAATTTCACTATACATCAATGATTCTGTGTTAGGGGGTAAATGTTCAATAACATCCCAACAGACGACGGTATCGAACGAACATTCTGTAAACGGTAATTTTATCGCGGAAGAAGCTATAAAAATACATCTATTGTTTTTTACATATGTTTTCGCAGTAATAAGGTCTTCGTAAGAAATCTCCATGCCGCAAATTTGCTTAACCCCATTTAGTAAAGCGTTTTTTTCAAACCATCCATAACCACATCCTATATCCAATATATTTTTCCCATTAATATCTTGCTGGTCAACAAACTTACTACAAAATAATGGGCGTTCATTCAATATTGTTTTAGGTATTTCGTTGATAATATTTTTCATGATTTACGAAATTGTATTTACCTGCTCGGAATTTGGGCAATTTGGTGGCTCAACCTATATGGTGTTGCCAATGACAGTACACCCTGATTATTATAATAAGAAATCTGAATGATTCCATGCCGCTCCATCAACATAATAGCACTTTGTCTTCCCTACTTTTGTAACGAATCTACTTAACGAAAGAAGTAATAGAGTCATGGAGTATTTGGCAATATAAATTATTCAAAAAAAGAAGATGTCGCTAATAAAAAATAGAATGACATTATCACAAAAAAGCAATACGTTTTTGAATAAGGTCTCCCTTTTGAAAGTACTTTAGGCTTATAGTAATAATGTATAACTGCACATAAATTTATAGGAAAAGGTTACAATTTCTGAAATGATTATACTGGAATTGAGTTGCGCATAACATGAAAATTCTTGCTGTTGATATCGGCACCGGCACCCAGGACATCCTTTTATTCGATACCCAACTCGATATTGAGAACAGTCTTAAACTGATCCTCCCCTCCCCGACTCTGAGAGTTTTTCGAAAAATCAAACAGGCAACCCGTGAGGGTGTCGACATCCTCCTTTCCGGCAACCTGATGGGGGGCGGACCTTCCGGTTGGGCGGCGCAGGATCACATCCGTGCCGGATACCGGGTTTACGCAACATCTTCTGCTGCCTGTTCCTTCAATGATGACCTGGATGTTGTACGTTCCATGGGGATTCAGATCATTGCTGAAAATGAAATTGATTCTCTTGTCGAACCAGTTCGCAAGATTCACATGTGTGATTTCGATTTCCCCGCCATCAGCAAAGTGTTCAACGATTTTGGGGTTGACATGAGCAACCTTGCAGCCGCCGCAGTGTCCGTTTTCGATCATGGCAACGCACCGGCGGATGTTTCGGATCGTAAATTCCGCTTTGATTACTTGGATTCACGCATCCGGAAGGAAAATCGCCTCTCAGCCTTTGCCTATCGTTCGGAAAAGATACCAAAGGTCATGACGCGGCTGCAATCTGTGGCCGATTCTGCCTGCGATCTTCATGTCCCCCTGGTCGTTATGGATTCCGCTCCGGCAGCCATCCTGGGTGCAACATACGATCCAAAAGTAAGGTCCTATGCAAGAAAATTGATCGTCAATATCGGAAATTTGCATATACTGGCTTTTCGTTTGAATGAATCCGGGATCGAGGGTGTATTCGAACATCACACCGGAATGCTGGATCAAAAGCAGTTGGAAGAGCTGCTTCTCGAACTTGCAGCAGGCACCATTTCTAATGAAAGGGTGTTCAATCAGCACGGTCATGGTGCGTTCATGATTTCGCCAGAACCAATGGCTCTTCGATTGGATGATTTTGGCGTTGTGGTCACCGGTCCGCGCAGAAACAAGCTCATGGGTTCACGCCTGAACCCTTATTTTGCCGTCCCCTTTGGAGATATGATGACCACTGGCTGTATCGGGCTGCTGGCAGCGACTGCCGACCTCCTGCCAGAACTCGCCGGTTCGATCCACCAGGCATTGGAGAATTCTAATACCTCTCGAAGAGCACCTTGGGAAGTGGAATGACTCGAAACTCGCAAGACGAATTTTTGCGAATTGCTTGACCGTTTAGTACACCTCTGGTAAAATTTTTTGCGTAGTTGCCTCCATCGTCTAGGGGACCAGGACGCAGCCCTTTCAAGGCTAAAACCAGAGTTCGAATCTCTGTGGAGGCACCTGATCGTACGCATAAATTCTCCCCCGCCACCACCGCCCTGATCCTGCGGAGGTGGTTTTTGTTTTCTTAAAATCCGGGTACCCATTGAGGGTATGGTATTCGAATCTCTGTGGAGGCACACAGAAAAACTACCACCGTCAAAACAAAATCTGCAGGCGAGATGAAATTCGAGAGCACTTCCCCGGTCAATGCAGTGTTTGAGGCGCTTTGCGCCTCAAACACTGCAAACACCTTAAAAGCACCCTTCCCGAATCGGGAAGGGGACTGGTGTACTACTCACACAGAATCGTTACTTAGAAATTTGATGATATTAGTTCGCGATTGAATTCATAAACTGGAGCTGTTCGTTTACATGTTTCCCACGATCATGATGAATTCCCCTTTGCGCGGACCGATCTGCTTCCTCACATCTGCCGCACCCCCGCGGTAAATGGTTTCTGTCGGCAGGGTCAAATCATAGGCTACGGTCACCACCGTTTCTTTGCCGAACACCTTGATCACATCCTCGAGCAGCGGACCCAGACGATAGGGGGTGTCCATCAAGACCAGGGGCATGTGCAGCCCTTTGAAACGGGTTAATTCCCGTTTGCGGGCATCAGGATCACGGGCAAGAAATCCGCCAAAAACGAAACGCTCGAGGTGAAAATCCAGGATCGATAAAGCTGCCATCAACGAACTCGCCCCGGGAATTGGAGAAACAGTAACTCCAGAACTGGCGGCAAGTTGAATCAGATAATGTCCAGGATCTGAAAAAACGGGGGTGCCGCAATCTGAAACGAGAGCCAGTGATTGACCATTGAGCAGCCGTACCAACAAATCTGCCGCCTGCTCGGGTTCGTTGTGCTCGTTCAGCAGCACCATTTCCTTGCCTTCGATCCCCAATTTCTTTAAAAGTGTGCTGCCGGGTTTGTATTCCTCGCAAACCAAAGCATCACAAGCCTTGATCGTCTCCGCCGCCCGCTGAGAAATATCCCCCCAGTTCCCAATCGGCGTCGCGACAATGTATAATGTTCCTTTAGCAGTCATCCATTTTCCTTTCACATCTCTACGAGTATTGTACTAGATGGATGGTCTTTTCACGAGATTGGGTTCATTGCTTCATCCTTTTCGAAAAACACATGATGACGCCAGGCTGAATTTGAAAACTTCTCGCTTAACCAGAATTGCACTCCTCATATCCTCCCTTTTTCTTGTCGATAAAGCGCTTGCCATTCTGCGCCAGGTGCTGGTCGCTCGCCAGTTTGGTCTTTCACGCGAACTGGACGCTTTCAACGTCGCCAACAATATCCCCGACTTGCTCTTTGCTTTGATTTCAGGCGGGGCGCTTGCGATTGCCTTTATTCCTGTTCTTTCCGAAACGCTTACCTTATCCGGGCGCCGACCTGCCTGGACCCTTTTTAGCAAAATTGCCAATCTTGCCTTCCTGGTAACCTGCGGTCTTTCGCTGGTTGTCGCATTGTTCGCAGCACCGATGGTAAAAGCCCAAATCGGTATTGCCCCGGGTTTTACATCTGTGCAGCAAGAGCTGGTCATCCAACTGATGCGTTTGAACTTGATCGCGACCATCATTTTTTCGATCAGCGGGCTGGTGATGGCTGGGCTGCAATCCAACCAGCATTTCTTGCTGCCTGCGCTGGCACCGATTTTCTATAATATCGGGCAGATCATCGGTGTAGTCATTCTTTCCCCAGCCCATGGATATTCGCTCGGACCTATCACGTTTCCTGCATACAATCTCGGGGTGAACGGGTTGGTCTACGGCGTGATCCTGGGAGCAGTTCTTCATTTAGTCATTCAAATCCCCGGGTTGGTGAAATTCCAGTTCCATTGGTCTCCAGGGTTGGGATTACACAGCCCCGACGTTCAAAAGGTGCTCAAACTGATGGGACCGCGCCTGGTGACCATTTTCTTTATCCAGCTCATCTTTCTCATCCGGGATAACCTCGCTTCGCGACTTGCGTCGGGGGCGGTGACCTCTTTGACCTACGGATGGATGCTTCAGCAAGTTCCTGAAACGCTGATAGGTACAGCCATTGGCACAGCGATCCTGCCGACGCTATCCGAACAATTCGCCGCCGAGAAAACAGAAGAATTTCGTGTGACCATCGAAAAAGCGGTCAGAGTACTTATCGCGCTCTGCCTGCCGGTCGCTGCTGCGCTTGCAGTCGGGTTCCGTCCATTGTTATCGCTTGCTTTCGATTTTGGTGTCGAAGGCACGCATCTGCTTGTTTGGGTCACGGCTGCTTTTCTGGGCGGGTTACTTGGGCATTCCTTGAAAGAAGTATCCGCCAGGGCTTTTTACGCGCGCCAGAATGCCCTCATCCCCTTGATGACCGCAGCCATCAATGTGACGCTCTATGCCTTGCTGGGAAGCCTTCTCTACCGTCCATTGGGGGCAAGCGGTATCGCATTGACAGATTCCATCGTATTCACATTCGAAGCCATCCTGCTGTTGATCCTGCTTCGCTCAAAAATGAAACTGCAAATTCACCCCGATTCTACGATCGTTCGCGCCCTGGCAGCGGCAGTCATATCGGGGTTGTCCACCTGGGGGCTATTATCCGTTCTTGAACCCCGCACGCCTGTGATCATCGCTGGAACTCTACCCATGATCGCTGGTCTCTTGCTGGGCCTTCCCCTCGTATGGAAAGAGATGAAACTCCTGCTACATCTATAGAATTTTCACATGCACCCTCCTAGTGCCTCAAATAAAATGTTACTTTGGGCCTTGTCAGAACGATATTGAAGTACGGTATAATTACGCGAATGAAAAAGCAACCCGTTGATGAACCGATTCCGACCCCGGAACAACCTGCAGCCCCCGCACCCTCGGAGATGGAACCTGGGAGGATTGTACCGCTTAAGACAAAACACAAACACAGACGCCTGATTCTCCCGGGAATCCTGGGGATCCTGCTGATGGTGATCATCGGGTCTGCGATTGGCTACGGCACAGCCATAAACAAACGCATTACTGCCGAACAAGACCAACGCTACGTCATCGCTACCACCCAATACGAACTTGCCATTATCGATCAAAGAGAAGGTCGCCTGGCAAGCGCGCGTAACCGGATCGAATACGTCATTTCGCTTTACCCGCAGTTCCCTGGTGTCGACGGAAAACTGGCGGAGATATTATTGGCGATCGGTACCAGCACGACACCCATCGCGTCAAACCCGGAACCGATCCTTACAGTTGAACCCACCAAAGATACTCGCGCGAGCGCTGATCTTCTCCAGGCAGCCCAGACCCAATACACAAATAAAGAGTGGGAAAACCTGATCAACACAGTAAAATCCATGCGCGATTCAGACCCATCCTATGAAGTGATCAAAGTGGATGGTCTCTATTACGCTGCATTACGCAACGAGGGAATAAACCAAATTCAAAAAGGAAACCTTGAAATCGGCCTGTACGATTTCGCGGTAGCCAGCCAAATTGCCCCCATCGATACTGATGCTGAAGCTTACCGCGTTTGGGCGCGCATGTATTTGACCGGTGTCAGCTGGTGGAAGATCAGCTGGGAAAAGGTGACCATTTATTTTTCACAGTTGAACGATATGGTTCCCGATTTGATCGATTTTTCGGGAAAATCGGTCAGACAGCGATACACAGAAGCCCTGTCTCTCTGGGGTGACCAGCTTAGCGCTGCCGGTGATTTTTGTGCAGCCATCCCCAAATATGAAACAAGCGCGCAGGTGACCAATTCACAGGCAATGAATGACAAAGTCTCTGCCGCCCGTGCAGGCTGCGAAGGTCAGGCTTCTCAAACCATCACGCCCGAGGCGACCGCAACGCCATCTGAAACACTGACTCCGGTTCCTACTGAAACACCGACACCTTAAACAAAACAGGCCCTAAACGGACCTGTTCTTTTTGATCGCCTTGGCAAGCAGATCATGGGTTAATGCGCCGGTGATCTGCACCGGTATGATCTCGCCGACCGGAACTTGATCTTCTATGATCACCAAGCCATCGATCTCAGGCGCATCGCGGAATGAACGCCCCACCGAAATTCCCTCATTTTCGCCCTCGACCAAAACATCCAAAGAGCTTCCTATCCAACCCTGGTTGATTTGAAGCGAAATCGCTTCCTGCACTTGCATCAGTCTTGCCACCCGTTCCTGTTTGACTTCTGCAGGTATCGGGTCGCCCAGGGGTTCGCTTGAAGTTCCCGGCTCGAACGAGAATGGGAAAACGCCGAAATGGTCGAATTGAATTTCTTTGACAAAATCGATCAGCATCTGAAAATCTTCTTCTGTTTCGCCAGGATACCCGGTGATGAAAGTGGTGCGTAACGCCAGGTCGGGCATGGCTTTGCGCATCTTGGCGATGGTGGAATAGACCCAATCCATGTTTGCCGGGCGTTTCATGGATTTCAATAATCGGGGGGATGCATGCTGTAACGGAATATCCAAGTAATGCAGCATCTGACGATGATTGGCCATGGTATCGATCAACCGGTCGCTGATCAGCCCGGGGTATGCGTAAAGTAATCGAATCCAGGGAAGGTCTGGTACTTGCGGCAGCATTTTCTCCAGCAGGTCCGCAAGTCCATCTTTCATGCCCAGGTCGTGACCATAATCCGTGGTATCCTGCGCAATCAGGATCAATTCCTTGATGCCCAGCCCCTGCAAGAGGGTGGCTTCCTTCACAATGGTTTCCAGTGAACGACTGACCGTGGTGCCTTTGATCAAGGGAATCGAGCAGAAAGCGCACAAATGCCGGCAGCCATCAGCAATTTTTAAGTATGAACTCGCACCCTGCACAGCGGCTCGCAATACTCCCCGTTCATCCCTGCCGACCGTCTCAGTCTCGGGTAGGGCATAACGCGGACCTTCATGGCTTGAATGCAGGTCGCTCACGAGGTCCAGAATATCCATCCAACGTTTCGTGCCAATATAACCATCGATCCCGCTTACTTTTTCACTGATGTAATTTCGATAACGCTCGGGAAGACAACCCGCAGCAATCAGCAGCTGACCTTTTTTCTTCGAACCCGCCAATTCCTGCAATACTTCGATCGACTCATCGCGAGCTTGCTGGATAAAGCCGCAGGTGTTGACGATCAACACCTCGGCATTTTCAGGTTTTTCTACGGCTCTGTAGCCGCCTTGCTGCAATAAGCTGCCCATGGATTCGGAATCCACGGTATTTTTAGCGCAGCCCAGCGATACCAGGTAAAAGGAATTGTTTTTGATTTTCATCTTAGGGGGTGACACTCGGTTTAGGCGTTACCGTTGGAGTAGCCGTCGGTTGGGCAGTATAAGTGGGAGCCTGGGTGAGCGTGGGCGTGGGACTAAACCGGGGAGTTGGGTTGACCACACCATCGAGCGTGTAATCGATCAACACCACCTGCCCTGCACTTCCGAGCACACCCTGGTCTTCCTGGTTGTATATCACCTGAATGGCCGATGCATCGCCTGTCAGCAATAGAATTGACTTGTTTGCTGAAAATGTATAGACATTCCCTGGAACAATCCGTCCATCGAAAACGACCTCATTGTCGGTAGTGATGCGCAGATATGCGCGCTGGCGGGCAACCACCACCACCTGCACCGGTCCGCTTCCGATTGCCGTTGAGGTCTCTTGAACGTTGACAGCCGCGGTGCTGACCGGCGTTGCAGTGACCTGTGAAATACTCCCGCCAACCTGGGTGCCCGGTATGGATGACTGGATCAGAAATTCTGAGATCGAACCTGGATCTTCAGTTGCCTGGACATTGCTGGTATTGATCACCTGCATTGCTCCCCAGACAATAAAGACAAACAGCCCAATGAACAATCCCCCGCTTAAGAGCATGTCTGGAGAAAGAAATTTATGCCATCCAGGAATTTTCTTCACAACCCTGGATTCGGGTCCTGTGAGCGTAGTATTCGTGTTTTCAGATGCCAGCAGTTCCAGTCGCCTTTGTTGCAGCGCTTCGGCAAACCGTATCTGTAGAGAATCCGAATCAAGGTTCATGAACTCGGCATAGTTGCCCAACATCCCCCGGCCCTGGACAGTGGACGGCAGATCTTGCAATTTGCCTTTTTCAAGAGCATAAATATAGAATTCACGAATACGCGTTTGACGTTCAACATCCGCCCGCGATAACCCGAGGGCTTCGCGTTGCTGCTCGAGGCTTCTGCCGATATCCTCCAAAATCAATGAGGAAGCGGTAACGCCATTCACTGCACCGTTGCCTGCCGCTCCCGGGGTTGGGGATGTCTTGTCGGACTTCTTGCGGTTTGCGGGGAGAGCTCCGCTAATTTTCGCCGCCAACCCTGAGATCGCATCCGTCGCCTTAACCGGCTTTACAGGGTGAAAAGCGCCATCCAAAGGGGCTTGAATGGGTTCTGGCGCGCCTTCATCTACAACCACCGGTTCTTTCTTCTCCACCGGTAATATTGCCTGAGAATCCACTCCTAAATAGCTCGCGTACAGGCGCATGAATCCCCGGTATTGGGCTTTGGAAGGAATAACATCCAACCGGTCTTCTTCCAATGCCTGGAGAATTTCAGGTTTAATGGACGTGCTTTGAGCAGCCTGCAATAATGTAAGCTGCTTTTCTTCCCTTTTTGCGCGTAAAATTTCGCCTGGCGTAGAATTCATTTTTGGAAATAATCATAAAGACCGGTCAACCAGCCCCCTAGGCTGAATGGCCGGTCTTCGTTTCAAGTCTATTGGACAACAGCTTAAGCGTTCTCGGCAGGAGTCTCAGGTTCAACGGGAGCTTCTGCTGTGGTTGCAGGTACTTCAGCGACTGCAGGTACTTCAGCCACTGCAGGTGCTTCGACTTTTGCTGCAACTGTTTTGGTTTCGGGGGCTTCACCCTCACGATACACCAACACTTTGACCTTCGGGGTCAGATCGATGGTTAAGCGAATGTGGGCAGGATGCTCACCCAGGGTTCGAATGGGTTCCACTTCAACCTGGTGCCTCTCGAGCTTGGTCCCGAGTTTTTCATTGATCGCATCGGAGATCATTTGCGAAGTGACGGATCCGTAAAGTTTACCAGTCTCCCCTGCTTTGCTGGTGAAAACCAATTCAAGACCTTCGATTTGTTCTGCCAATCCGCCCATTTCCTGGTTCAATGCGGCGCGTGTGACTGCAGCCTTCGCCTTGATCTTGTCAACAGTTTTGAGCGCTCCGGGGGTCGCCAAAACTGCCAGACCCTGCATCAACAGAAAATTGCGTCCGTAGCCGTCTGCAACTTTCTTGATCTCGCCGGCATGCCCCAACTTATAAACATCTTTAATCAAAAGTACTTTCATTTTTCAAGCCCTTTCCAAAATATGAGGTTGCATGCGAAGGGTACAACGCACGCAGGTTAGATTCTACCCTATGAATCCAGGATGGTCAATGTAATTCTGTGGAATGCCAAACGCCTTATGGATAATAATTATGCAGGTTTGATCACCTCAGGGGAGTCGAAAGCCGCATTGTTGATGCTTCTTCCAATTTGAAACGCCTGCATCAGACCAGCCGGGTAAGGTCTGAGCTGCTTTTCCAATTCCTCAAACGGGGCAGGCTGCAGCCACTGCCAAAGCGAGTTCTTATCCAAAATGACCGGCATCCGATCGTGAATTGGCGCGATCAGTTCATTGGGTGGGCAGGTGATGATCGTGCAGCTCACCACATCGACTTCCTCCGAAGGATGCCAGCGCTCCCACAGTCCCGCAAACGCAAAGGGTTTTCCGCTGCTGAGTTTGAGATAGAACGGCGTTGAAGCGCTGCCTGCATGCTTTTGCCATTCAAAGAAACCGTCTGCCAGGATCAAACATCGCCGTTTGGCAAATGCCTGCTTGAATGAGGGTTTTTCTGCCAGGGTCTCGCTGCGCGCGTTGATCATTCTGGATCCAATCGTCGGGTCCTTCGCCCAGGAGGGAATCAACCCCCATTTCATCCACTCCACCTGTCTTGTCCCAGCATCCCGCACAACAGCCACCTGCTGGGTCGGCGCCACGTTGTAACGCTTCTCATAATCGGGAGGAAAATCGCCCACACCCAGTTCATCTTCAAAGTCCGCAGGCTCAAGCGTAATCGTAAATCTGCCGCACATTAAACCCGCTCCTTCCCCGGGCAGAAAGTCGCCCAGTAATTAATTCCCTTCAAGTATAATGAGTATATCTCATCCTGATCGAGGTGTTTATGTCTGCTCCATTGGTTGAATGTATCCCGAATTACTCTGAAGCCCGCCGCCCTGAAGTGGTTGAAGCGATCATGGCTGCGATCCTATCCGTTGGTAATGTGCACATCCTGGACCGTCATTCTGATTTGGATCACAACCGCAGTGTAATTACCATGATCGGCTCCCCGCAGGCGATCGTCGAAGCTGCATTTCAATCGATCAAAAAAGCAGCCGAGTTGATCAACCTGGACGACCACACCGGCGCTCACCCCCGCATCGGCGCCACGGACGTCGTCCCGTTCGTGCCCATCAGCGGCATCAGCATGGCGGATTGCGTCGAACTTGCGCGCGGCTTGGGAAAACGCGTCGGCTCCGAGTTGAATATCCCGGTTTATCTATACGAAGAAGCAGCAACCCGCCCGGAACGGCAAAACCTGGAAAACATTCGCAAAGGGCAGTACGAGCTGCTCAAAGAAGAAATCGTTTCAAAACCCGAACGTCTGCCTGATTTTGGACCCGCGCGGCTTAGCCCCGCAGGGGCAACGGTGATCGGTGCGCGCCCGCCGCTGGTAGCTTTCAACATCTACCTCACCACCAACGATATTACGATCGCACAGAAAATCGCCAAAGCAGTTCGCAACTCTTCCGGCGGGTTGCGCTTCGTCAAAGCCATGGGCGTGATGGTCGAAGGTCGGGCACAAGTCTCGATGAATCTCACCAATTACACCCATACCCCCATTGCGCGCGTGGTCGAGTTCGTCCGCCGCGAAGCTGCCCGTTACGGCGAAGCCATCCACCATTCTGAACTCGTCGGCCTTATTCCACAGGAAGCCATGGTGGATGCCGCCGTCTGGTACACCCAGATGGATGAATTCGAACCGGCTCAAATATTGGAATCACGCCTGTATGAAGTGATGGGAGAAGTCGGCGAGAGCAAACAGCCCCATCCTGACTTTCTGGAGGAGTTGGCCAGTGCCAATGCCACACCCGGCGGAGGCTCTGCCGCAGCCTACACTGCAGCCGAAGGGGCTGCACTGGTGAGCATGGTGGGGCGTTTGACCCTGGGCAAGAAAAAGTACGCCGGCGTGGAAGCTCAAATCAGCGAAATGGTTCAAAAGAGCGAAGCATTGCGCGAAAAACTCACCCTCGCCGTCCAGGAAGATTCAGTTGCTTTTGATCAAATTATGGCCGCGCTGAAACTTCCCAAAGAGTCATCCGAGCAGTTGCAGGTACGGGAGGATGCCCTGGAAAAGGCGACCATCGAAGCGATCAAGGCTCCCGCTTCAACCGCAAAGCTGGCCATCGAGGTGATGAACCTGGCGTTAACCGCCGTCAAAATCGGCAACGTCAATGCAATCTCTGACGCTGCCAGCGCGGCTCAATGTGCCATGGCAGGTTTTCATTCTGCGGTGTTGAACGTCCGCATCAATGAAAAAAGTCTCAAACACCCCGAAGCAGTGGCACCGATTCTTGCTGAAATTTCAGCCCTGTCCACCCTACCCGAGAAGATCAATGCTCAAATAGCAGAACTCCTGGTCGAAAGAGCCGGGATCCAATCCTGAAATTCCACAAGCTTGCGTCAAAGAATAACCTCACTCTACAAAGAAAAGGAATCAATCATGGGGCTGAAATCGGATAACTGGATTCGCAAGATGGCGTTGGAACACAAAATGATCGAACCATTTGTTGACTCTCAAGTGCGTGACGGGGTTGTTTCTTACGGGTTGTCTTCTTATGGCTATGATATCCGGGTCGCGGATGAGTTTAAGATTTTTACCAATGTGTACAGCGCCATTGTGGATCCCAAGCACTTTGACCCGCGCTCAATGGTCGATTTCAAAGGCGATGTTTGCATTATTCCCCCCAATTCCTTTGCGTTAGCCCGCACGGTCGAATATTTCCGCATCCCGCGCAGCACCCTCACCATTTGTGTCGGAAAAAGCACCTACGCCCGCTGCGGCATCATTGTGAATGTCACACCCTTTGAACCTGAATGGGAAGGCTACGTCACACTCGAAATCTCGAACACCACCCCCTTGCCGGCGAAAATCTACGCCAATGAAGGAATTTCGCAGGTGCTGTTCTTTGAAGGTGACGAAAGCTGTGACGTTTCGTATGCCGATCGCAAGGGCAAGTATCAAAACCAGCAGACGATTTTGCTGCCAAGGTTGTAAAAGCAACTTCACCAATATCTGTTTTTGAGATGCGTTCCAGAGTAAATTTTTATAAGGATACTGTTTTTTGACGGGTTCTAATGTTACTGCCTTATCCACATATTCAGCCCGTCATTTGGGTAGCGGGGAACAAGATGAAAGTGCATATGGAATACCGACTGTTGCGCATCTTTTCCGCTGGCATTGAGTATATTTATTCCAGTAGCTTGATTTTCAGTAAGCAACCTGGTGGACAGCATCTTTAGAATTTGAGCAAAATGCTGGAATACTTGTTCGTCTATATCAAGAATACTCTCAAAATGGTCTTTGGGAACAAGAATCGTATGTCCCGGTGAGATTTGATTTAGCGGAACAAATGCCAGGACAAGATCGTCTTCAAAGATAGTCGTTGATAATAGTTCTTTCCGTACAATTTTACAAAAGTCGCATGACATAATGTGAGTATATCCAAAGTTCCTATTTGGGCAATGGCATTAGGCATAGTAGATTGAGAAAATATAAACCAACTGGCTGTAGGCCGGAAGACATTATTCATTTCGCGATTTTCTCACAAACCTAATAATTACAGATATAATAAATCCGAAATTAATTGGGTCATCTAGGGATTTATGATTCGTCAAAAAATCATCGCATCGATCTTTTCGTTAACCCTCATTGTCGCACTAACCGGCTGCTCGATGGTTAATGCTTCTTCACCGCAGCCCAAAATAACCCCTACCACCAGCATTACAATCACCTCTACCCCAACGCAGACCCCGTTGCCGACCTCCACGCCTACACCGACCGAAGTCCCGTTTTATCTCGATGCGACCGTCTGGTCTGGCAACCTCCAGGTGCCCATCCTCCTGTATCATGAATTCAAACCCGACTCGGTCGCCGAATCGACGGTTACCAAAACCCGCCTGGCTGATTTCAAAGCGCAAATGCAGTTGCTTTATGACAACGGATTCAGCCTTGTCCCGCTGCAAGATTGGTTGGACGGAGATTTTGTCGTACCTATAGGTCGCAAACCCCTGGTGCTCACGCTGGATGACGGGTTATCCGCGGATCAGCTTTACATTAACGCTGACGGCAACCCCAATATTGGTTCAGGGCTTGGGACCTTATGGCAGTTTTCCCAGGAGCATCCGGATTTTGGATTTTCGGCTGCGGTTTTCAATATCATGGGCGACAAATATTACGGCGATATTCAGGTGGGCGACCGGTTCTTGTGGAGCGGCGGCGACGCCTGGAAGAACAAGCTCGGAAGTACATTCGCCTGGGGGATCGAGCATGGGATCTCGTTCTATAACCACACATACACTCACGTGTTGCTTAACCTCACCACTAACTCAGATATCGTCTACCAGCTCAAACAAAATGACCTGGTCTTTCGCAGTTTCCTCGAGCGGGTGAACAGAAGTGATTTGATCCCCGGACTTGGCAATATGCTCGCCCTGCCATTTGGCGTCTGGCCGGCAACCCAATCGGGCATTGAAATTCTCCAGAATTACAAAAACCCTGAAGGACTCCAAATGCAGGCGATTTTTGAAGCTTACAACCTTGGAGAGGGAATTTTCACCCCTTCGGTTTTCTCTGCTGACTTCAACAAGTACAACCTGCCACGCTTGACTGCAGGCGTAGGCATGATCCAATTCGTGATCGACAACAAAGATACTATTCCCACTTCTCAAAGCTGCCCGCTGGGACCTATGCTGGAATCACAACAAACAGACACATCGGTTATCGCCACAATGATCCAGGCAGCCATCACGGCCAACACCTGCCCGGTTGGGGTGTATAACGTGAATGGGAATGTATTCGTCGCCAGCACTGAAAAAGTGGAGTTGTTCAAAGCAACTTTCAGCCCTGAGGTGCGGTCTTCGTCTACTCCAACCGCCACTTCAATCCCCTCATCTCCAAGTCCCAACGCATCGACTGTACGTCCAACCCCTTAGGATAGCCTCTGCAAAAGCCACTCTCAACTATCGAGGGTGGCTTTTTTAAGTATAATAACAATAGTTTATTGACCTTACCAAAAGAAATCGAATTTCGTCGGAGGAAACAATGGCAAAAATAACACAGGTGATCAAACGTACAGGTGCCGTAGTTCCTTTTACTCCAGAACGCATCACCAATGCGATTTATCGGGCAGCAGTTGAAGTCGGCGGGCGTGACCGTGCCACCTCCGAAAACCTGGCCGACCAGGTCGTCGAGCTGCTCGAAATGAATCACCCCGCCGGATATATCCCTCACATCGAAGAAATCCAGGACGCCGTGGAAAAGGTGCTGATCGAAAATGGGCACGCACGCGTCGCCAAAGCCTATATCCTCTATCGCGACGAACGCGCCAGGCATCGCAAACAGCACGAAGCCCAGGTTTCACGCCCTTCTGAAAATATCCCTTGGGCAAAGATCTGGCATGTATTGGATTGGGCAGTGGATCATGGCGTGAATACTGTGGCTGGGCTGAACGCCAGGATCGATGCCGGAGATTATCCTCAAATCGTGACGGAATCTGAAGCAGCCTACCAGGTGGATGTCGAAAAGGCAGTGGAATTGATGCTTTCACGCAAAGATCAGCCCAAGGTGGTCATCATTACCGGTCCGTCCTCCTCCGGTAAAACCACCACAACGATCAAAGTGGGACAACGCTTGCAGAAGGTCGGCTTGAAACTGGTCACACTTAATGTTGACAATTATTTCTACGACCTCGAGGTCCACCCGAAAGACGAGTTTGGCGATTATGATTTTGAAACCCCGCAGGCGCTTGACCTCGCGTTGATCAGCAGCCATCTTGCCCGCCTCATCCAGGGGGAAGAAGTCAAGCTGCCTTATTATGATTTCAAATCAGGTCACCGCACTGATAACATGACCCCGATGAAGCTCAGTCAAAATGAGATCATCCTGATCGATTCGCTGCATGGGTTATTTCCGGTGATGACCGAGAGCGTGCCCAGCGAGCTAAAATTCAAACTGTACCTCGAACCTTTGCTGCAGCTCAAGGGAGAGGATGGAGAGTATGCGCGTTGGACGGATATCCGCTTGATGAGGCGGATGCTGCGTGATGCAGCGCACAGGGCGTATGATCCACGCCAGACGTTGGAGCACTGGCATTACGTGCGTGCCAGCGAAATGCGAAATATCATCCCGCGCATTAATGAAACCGATGCCATTGTCAACTCTGGCATGCCGTTCGAGTTACCCATCTACGCTGCCCGGATGTTATCGCAATTCGAGCAATGGTCGGTGGCCTACCGCGACGATCCACTGCGTGAGGATGCCTTTATTCGGTCAGATCGAATATTCCATTTACTCCAGACAATTCGTCAGGTGGATGACGAAAGTGTGATCCCATCCGATTCGGTCACCCGGGAATTCATCGGAGGATCGAGTTTGAAGTACTGAAGAAATAAGGGCACCCCATGCAAAAGAGAAGATTATACCGGCAGGGGCAAAATCTACTGCTGAATCGCAGTCCCATCCAAAACAGTCATGCCAGCCGCTACCTGTTGCTGATGCTATTAAGTTTCGCTTTTTCGGTTTCTGCCACCCGGCTCTTTTTGCAGATTACCGGCTTTCCCCAATTGGGCGTCGGAAACCTGCACATCGCGCATGTCTTGTGGGGCGGTCTGCTTTTGTTCATTGCCTGTACGGTGCCTTTAATCCTCGCCAATGACTGGGCGCTAACATGGAGCGCGATCATTTCCGGGCTGGGTATAGGGTTGTTCATTGATGAAATCGGCAAGTTTATCACCGCCAATAATGACTATTTTTATCCCTCCGCCGCACCCATCATTTATGCATTTTTCCTGCTCACCGTGTTGGTTTTCATCCAGGTAAGATCCTGGCACAGACCGTCCAGGCGTGGAGAAATGTATGCCATCCTGAATGACCTGAATGAGGTATTGGATCAGGACCTGTCACAAAACGAAAAGGACTCTCTGCTGGGGCGTTTGGAACCGATCGCTCAACAGCAGGAAGATGTGGAGCTCAGCCGCCTTGCCGGGGCTTTGATCGGATTCCTGGCAAGCAAGGAAACGGTTATTGTGCCACATACAACCAATCTGTTCGAGAAAATCCAGCAGGCGTGGTTTGCCTTTGAAACAAAGTGGCTGACCCGGCAGAAATTGAAAAGCGTCATCGTAATTTTGCTTTTTCTCTGGGGAGGCTGGGCAATCTTCTACCCCATCGGGTACTTTTTGAGCAACGAAAACCCCGCGCAACTCCAGGCGTTCATCCAATCCTTCCTTTCTGATAGATTGATCCGTAATGAAAGCGGGTTCAACTGGGTGGAGGCACGCGTTTTCATGGAAGGCGCGACCGGGTTGGTTGCCATCCTTGCTGCTATTCTGCTGCTCGCTAAAAAGGAAAAATTGGGGTTGGAACTGGCATACCTGAGCATGTTGGTTGTGCTTACCGTGGTCAACCTGGTCGTATTCTACTTCGATCAGTTTTCAACGATCCTCTTCGCAATCCCGCAATTCGTATTGTTGGTTTTGATCATCCGTTATCGCGACCGGTTCATCAAGCTGCCCAAATAACCTCTGCAAACATGCTCTGGATTGACATACACATTCTGCGTTTAGGAGGTCGAACCATTGCCTGAACTGCCATTTTCTGAAAGCTATTGGGTCATCCCCGGGGTTTTCCTTGCAGGAGAACATCCCTCTCGCAACAACGATTTTTCCACCCAAAGTAGGATCCGGGCGCTGGTGAAGATGGGTATTTCTGTTTTTTATGACCTGACTGAAAAAGACGAAGACCATCTCAGTTACGATAAAATCCTATTTCACGAAGCTGAACAAGTCAATCATGTCGTCGAATATAAGAATCTACCCATCCGGGATTTCACAACCCCATCAGCTCAAAATGTGATAACCACACTGGATTCCATTGACCAGGATATTGCCAGTGGCAAGAAGATCTATGTTCACTGTTATGCCGGTGTCGGGCGAACCGGAACGGTGGTTGGTTGTTATTTGGTACGTCATGGGTTAAGCGGGCAAGCCGCTTTGGAGAGGATCGCCGAGCTCAGGCAGGGAGTTCCTTCATGGTTTGTGCGTTCTCCTGAAGCCCAATCTCAGGTTGACCTGGTGCTGCACTGGAAAAACGGTCAATAACACGCTCTGCTCAGTTATCGAATTGCTTGGCTTCTTCCCAGAAGGCATCCATTTCTTCGAGCGTCATATCTGAAAGATTCTTCCCGATCTCTTTGGCCTTTTTCTCGATATAGGCGAAACGCGTGCGGAATTTCAAGTTCGTGCCTCGCAGGGCTGACTCGGCATCCACTTTATACCAGCGCACAAGGTTGACCACTGCGAATAACAGGTCGCCCAATTCCATGGCTTGATGCTCAGCATCAGGAGCAGCATAGACTTCATCCAGCTCTTCCATCACCTTGGCTTTGACCGGGGCGATGTCACTCCAGTCAAATCCAACCCGGGCTGCCCGATCTTGAATGGATTGTGCCTGCGCCAGCGCTGGAAAAACCAAAGGAACCCCGTTTAAGATCCCCTGTTCCTCATGCGTACCGTTTTCCGCCCGCTCTTTTTCTTTGAGCTTCTCCCAATTTTGTACAACCTCCACGTCGTCGTTGACCAATACCTCGCCAAAGACATGCGGGTGACGGTAGACAATTTTCCGGTTGATACCTTCGAGAATTTGCGAAAGGTTGAATTCATCTTTTTCGACGCCGATCTGGGCGTGCAGAAGAATTTGAAGCACCAAATCGCCCAGTTCCTCTTTCAACCCGGGCATATCATTTTCGTCGAGCGCAGACAAAGCTTCGTAGGTTTCTTCGAGCAAATAGGTTCGCAGGCTGCCGTGAGTCTGTTTTCGATCCCACGGGCAGCCGTTCGGTGCGCGTAAATGGGCGATCACATCGGCAAAACTTTCGAGCGAAGAATCAGGTGAGCGAGGAGGAAGAAGCAGGAGAGCTACATGGCTGACGTCCATGTCTTGCAATGTTACAGAATTCCATCCAGTGCCGTCAGCCTCAATAGATTTCACAAACACCATGTGGCTTTTGTCATATACCTGGTAAAGCATGCGCAAAAAAGCATCTGCTTCGCCTGCAGTCGACGGTGCGTAGATCAAGGCCGTTTGCGACGGTGAAAATGATGGGTAATATCTGCCCTTCAACGCAGTACCGTCCAGCATCACCAGGCCATCGGAAAGCATCTTGGCCGTTTCTACAGGCAGTTCAACCTCTGCTGCATTTCCTGCCAACCTTCGTAAACCGGGAATGGCTTGCCGGCGGAGTTCCAAGGCGATCTGGTCGATGGACGCAGGAAGGATCGAGAAATAGACCAAGTGCTTGCCCTGAACCAACGATTCGATCATCTGCCGCAATAACTCTTCTTTGCTTCCTTCCGCCAGGATCGCATTTACATCAACGGTAGGTGAACCCAACGGATTCAAAGCCTGCGGCAGTGGTCCGCGTGCATAAATCTGGTCGATTTTCACAACGGATTCTGCCATCCCGCTTAGATCCGCTCCCTCTTCGATCATCCATAAAGTGCCAGCCGGTTTACTATCCATTGATTGCTCCGAATCATTCATTAAACGATGAGATGCATTCTGCATAGATTTTTCTCAAAGGGCGAGCTTTTGTGCTATTCCCGTGAGTCCATCGGCTGCAGACTGCATCTCAAATTGTCAGGAAAAATCCTGCAAATCTCTAACGTTTGGTGTAGGTTGGTGCCTTGCGTGCGCGTTTGAGGCCTGGTTTCTTGCGTTCCTTGATCCTTGGATCTCGGGTCAAAAAACCGCCTTTGCGCATCAGGGTGGTATTGTCAGCGTTCATTTTCACCAACGCGCGGGCAAGTCCAAGCTGGACAGAGTCTGTCTGACCTGTGACCCCGCCACCCTTGACGGTGGCAGTGATATCATAAGTGACGCGGTCTTGACCTGCTGCTGCAAGTGGACCCACGATAGCTTCGATATCGCCGGTGCGCGGGAAATAATCTTCAAGCGGGCGGTCATTCACGGTGAACTTACCGGAGCCACTCATCAAACGAACGCGGGCAGTACTTTCCTTGCGGCGCCCAATTCCTTCAAAGTATTGAACCGTCATAATTCTCTTGCTCCTTTAAGCAACCGGCTTCGGGTTTTGTGCAGCGTGCGGGTGTTCGCCACCTGCGTAGACTTTCAACCGCTTGATCAATGCATGCCCCATTCGATTGTGCGGGAGCATACCCCAAACCGCCGCGATGATCACACGTTCAGGATGAACGAGCATCTGGGCTCGCAGCCCAACTGTCTTCAAACCGCCGGGATAACCTGAGTGCTTGTAATATTTCTTTTCATCCAGCCGTTTGTTCGTAATTTCGAGAGCCTCTGCATTGATGACAACCACAACATCACCCATATCTACCCCTGGGGTATAAGTGGGTTTGTGCTTGCCCAGCAGATAGCTGCTAATTTGAGTCGCCAAACGACCGATACCCTGGCCATTCGCATCAACCAGAAGCCATTCTGGTTCTTGTCTTCCTTTTAGGACGTAAGTCTTGTCCACAGTCTCTTCTCCACTCAACAATTTTCTTCAGGCAACGTCATCGTTCAAATCCTGCAGTTCCACTTTCGCTTGCTTACCTTCGGGGTAATTCACCTGCCAGAGGGTTAACCCCCGCGCAGGCGCCAGCCCCGATCTCATTTTAGCTTTCTCGTTGATCCCGCTAATAAGCATTTCCATGCTCATCTTTTCACGTGCCACCTGCACTAACAGGTAAACACTGCGCCGGACCATGTGGTAAAGAAAAGCGTTTGCTTCTATCAGGTACTCCCAACCGATTTCGGTCGGGTTCCATTCGCTTCTCAATACCGTTCGAGTCGTGCTGCTGCCAGGTTTCATTGGTCTGCCAAAAGCTGAAAAATCGTGCGAGCCCAACAAGTGGATTGCTGCCTCGTGCAATTTTTCACCTTTCAGTTCCGGCCAAATTCGCCAGGCGAAACGATCGTTCAATGGGTTCCGTTCCGGTTGATGATAAATGGTGTAGCGATAAACCCTGCTGAGCGCATCATAACGGGGGTGGAAATCAGCGTCAGTGAGTTTTACATCGCTTACAGCCACGTCTTCCGGGAGGGACGCGTTTAGCGCGTTCTTCAAATCTTCGTTTGTATGATTCCAATTCAGGTCGAATACCACCACCTGACCAGAAGCGTGAACTCCTGTGTCCGTGCGTCCTGCGAACAGGATTGTATTCTCTTCCCACCCCAACTGCTTTAAAGTCGTTTCAAAGACTTTTTGAACTGTCCGGGTGTTCCCCTGCCTTTGGAATCCGAAGAATTCGGTCCCATCGTAAGCAAGTTTCAGTTGGTAACGTGCCATGTTCATCCGTCCTTGCTGACGGACTGTTTACTCTTCCACCAGCTCGATCAAGACCATTTCAGCAGCATCGCCCTGGCGGGGTCCGAGCTTCATAATCCTGGTGTAACCACCGTCCCGTTTTTCAAAACGAGGACCAATTTCGTCAAAGAGTTTTTTGACTATTGCAGCATTACCCAAACGGGCGGCTGCCATGCGGCGGGCGTGAACTTTTTCTGCATCAGTACCCTTGCCGCTACGACGCGCAAGAGTAATCAACTTTTCAGCTTCACCGCGGATAAATAACGCTTTTGCTTGCGTGGTTTGGATCCGCTCATGATCAAACAATTGATTGACCATCGTGCGGCGCAAACCGATGCGTTGATCTTTGGTACGACCTAATCTTGAACCTGCTACCTGATGGCGCATTTTAACTCACTCCACATCTTTTTCGTCTAGCAGGAAGCCTTTTTCCAGCATCTTCTGGCGAAGTTCATCAAGACTCTTCTCGCCAAAATTGCGGATGGACATTACAGCTTCATCGCCTTTTTCCAAAAGTTCGAGCACATCACCCACAGTGGTAATTCCGGTGCGTTTGAGCGAGTTGAACACCCGCACAGACAGATCCAGGTTTTCAATGGGGGTTTCTGCGGCTTCACTGGTGAGGTGACTGCCTGTAACTTCCTTTTCGACTCCCAACATCAAAGTTTCTTCGCTGATGCCAGAAATAAAGCGCAAATGATCGATAATTATTTTAGATGCCGTACCAAGTGCTTTTTCTGGCGTGATGGTTCCATCAGTCCAGATCTCAAGGACGAGCCGGTCGAAGTTTGTGCTTTGACCAACGCGAGCCGAACCAACGGAATAATTTACCCGTTTTACCGGACCGTAAATCGCATCCACGGGTAAGTCTCCGATCGGCAGCTTACCGCTGCGATCTGTTGAGGGGCTGTAGCCGCGACCGCGGTCAACCACGAAATCAATATCCAGGCGGGTTTTCGGATCATCAACCGTGAACAAATACAGGTCAGGGTTGACAATTTCTACCTCTGCCGGAGCTTGAATATCGGCTGCAGTGACAACACCTTCTCCGCGTACATCAAGGTGCAAATGAGCTGTATCACCTTCATGTAAGAGCATGCGGATTTGTTTCACCTGAAGCATTACCTGAATAACATCTTCACGCACTCCCGGAATGGTACTGAATTCATGAGTAACATCCGAAACACGCATTGAAGATATCGCGGCACCGTCCAATGATGAGAGTAATACTCGCCGCAACGCATTGCCCAGGGTGACTCCGAAGCCTCTCTCGAGGGGGCTGATCACAAATTTTCCGTAGTTTCGCGCTTCTGCTTCGCGCTCAACTTTCGGCGTTACCATATTAGATAGAGCACACACATTTCACCCCTTTCCGATACATTGTGTATCCAGGCGTCGGCTTATTAAACATTAGCGGGAATAATATTCAACGATTAATTGTTCATTCAGACTGCCGTCAATTTCAGCACGTTCAGGCAGACGCAGGACGCGACCGGATAAACTCTTGACATCGCGGTCCAACCAGGCTGCACAATTGCGTTTTTCAGAAATATCGGGTAATTCCTTGAAGAACGTTCGACTCTTCGCAGTTTCACTCACCGTGATCGTATCGCCGGGCTGTAAAATCATGGATGGGATATCTGCACGCCGTCCATTGAGCTTGAAATGACCATGATTGACAAGCTGACGAGCCTGGCTGCGATTTTCTGCCAATCCCATGCGAAATACCACATTGTCCAACCGTAATTCCAGGGTTTGAAGCAAGTTCGTACCTGTCACACCACGTTGATTCAACGCAATGCTGAAATAGCGGCGGAACTGGCGTTCCATAATTCCGTATACACGTCGGGCACGCTGTTTGGCGCGCAGTTGGCGGGCATAATCTGACTCTCGCTCTGTGCGTCCCTGGCGGGTCTTTCCGTGCTGACCGGGGGCAAATCCACGCTTCTCAAAAGCACATTTGGGTGAGAAGCAGCGGGCACCTTTTAAATATAATTTTTCACCTTCTCGTCGGCACAATTTACATACCGAATCTGTATACCTAGCCATATTCTTCCTTCTCCTTAATTACACGCGGCGTTTCTTTGGAGGCCGGCAGCCATTGTGAGGGACTGGGGTAATATCAGCAATCGAGCGGACTTTAAGCCCGGTAGATTGAACGGCACGAATCGCCGATTCACGTCCGGGACCAGGGCCTTTGATGATCAAGTCCACTTCCTGGACTCCCATATTCTGAGCTGCCTTAATGGCCTGTTCAGCCGCAAGGCGTGCAGCAAATGGCGTACTCTTACGAGAGCCTTTGAAGCCCGCCGAACCAGAACTGCCCCAGCAAATCGCATTGCCCTGCTGATCAGTGATCGTTACGATCGTATTGTTGAACGACGCAAAGATGTGAACCTGAGCAGAAGCCAGGGTGCGCTTTGTTTTTCGGGTAGTGCTGGTGCGACGCGTTGAGCGTACATTTTGAGCCATAATTCCTCGTAATCCTTATTATTCTGTTTGGTCTGCTTCGTATTCCGACTTTTTGCGTGGCCGGGTCGCCGCGGGGGAAAAGGGCACCCCACCCAACCACGCTCTTCGGTCAGACTACTTCTTCGCAGCTCCACGGCGACGTCCGCGACCGGCCACGGTCTTCTTGGGACCCTTGGCTGTACGAGCGTTCGTGCGTGTGCGCTGACCATGAGCGGGCAGGTTGCGACGATGGCGCATGCCACGATAGCAACCAATTTCGATCAAGCGTTTGATATTCATCTGCACTTCGCGGCGCAGATCGCCTTCGACTTTGAAGTTTTTGCCGATATATTCACGTAAAGCACCGACTTCAGCTTCGGAAAGATCTTTTACACGAATGTCAGGATTTACCTGGGTATTGTGAATGATCTCTTTTGCATGGGTCGGTCCAATACCAAAAATATAGGTTAGCGCAACTTCGATCCGCTTATTACGCGGAAGATCAACACCTTCAATTCTCGCCATATGTCCTTACCCCTGTCGCTGTTTGTGCTTTGGGTTTTCGCAGATAACAAATAGTCTGCCGCTGCGTTTTACGATCTTGCACTTTGCACATCGTTTTTTGATGGATGGTGATACCTTCATGCTACTTGCTCCTTTGATACTGCCTTAAACAGAATTTTCAATTATAACTGCTCTTTGTCGTTCCGTCTAGGAAGAGACCCATCTCCGAGCGTAGTTAGGATCAGAGGTCCTTTTTCTGTGATGGCGACGGTGTGTTCAAAGTGCGCCGTCAATGATCCATCTGCTGATGAAACCGTCCATTGGTCGGGTAACACACGCGTGTCAGGCGTGCCAACCAATAACATCGGTTCAATGGCGATGGTCATTCCAACTCTGAGCTCCATTCCCCGTCCTGCCACACCAAAATTCGGGACTGCGGGTCCCTCATGCATGGCGCGTCCGACACCGTGACCGGTGTATTCGCGGGTAACGTAAAAACCACGGCTTTCCGCATAGTTTTGCACTGCGGCCGACACATCACCCAGGTGATTGCCTGGCACGCACTGTTCAATAGCAGCATACAAGGCGCCTTCAGTGGCTTCCAGCAACCGCCGGGCTTCGTCGGAGATTTCTCCGACACCAACCGTAAATGCTGCATCGCCAACATACCCTTGATAAACTGATCCACAATCTACCGACACAATATCGCCATCTTTCACCTTGCGCCGGCCTGGAATACCATGCACGAGCTCATAGTTGATGCTCACATTGGTACTCGCAGGATATGGATAGGGACCCGGGTAGCCTTTGAATGGGCTGTAACTGCCGTGTTTTTTTAAAACTGCTTCTGCTGCGGCGTTGATCTCCGCAGTCGTCACCCCGGCGCGAATGATTGCCCTGGCAGCAGCTAATGCTTCAGCATTGATCCGCCCGGCTTCGCGCATGATCTCAATTTCCTGCGGGGTTTTGATATTGATCTGACGATCCCAAGACATAATTGCTTTTACGCTTTCTCGATGGCAGCCAGCAGTTTTTCAGTCACCTCGTCGATGGGCAATTGTCCATCGATTTCGGCGAGCAAACCGCGGCTGCGATAGTATTCAATTAACGGTGCCGTTTGGTCAAAGTAGACTTTGATGCGGTTTTCCACGGTCGCCGGTTTGTCATCATCACGCTGGTAAAGTTCTGATCCATCAAAATCGCACACGCCGGATTTCTTGGGCGGATTGAATTTTTCGTGGAAGACATGACCATTGAGCCGGCAAGTCCAGCGCCCGCCCAGGCGTTCGATCAAAACCGGGGAGGGTACTGCGATATAAGGCACAATATCCACTTTACCGTTGAATTCGTGAAGCATTTTGTTCAGGGCATCCGCCTGGGCTGGCGTACGTGGAAATCCATCCAGGAGTGCCCCTTTGATGCAATCAGCTTTACTGAGCCGGTCACGCACCATATCAATGGTGACATTATCCGGAACCAGTTCGCCGCGATTCATATATCCCTGGGCTTTTTGGCCCAATTCAGTCTGACCCTTCAGGTGTTCGCGAAAGAGATCGCCCGATGAAACATGCACAAGACCATACTTTTCAGCAATGATCTTGGCCTGTGTTCCTTTTCCGGCCCCTGGAGGACCCAGTAAAACGATAAATCGTGTCATGCTATCCTTTGATCAGACTCTCATCATAGCCGTGGACTTTGAGCTCGGTTTCGATGATGGTAAAGGTATCGCGGACAACACCCACAACGATCAGCAAGCCGGCTGCGGAGATGACGAACAGGGTATTACGAGCCGAGGGTAGGAAGGCACCAAGAATGTACGGCAAGACTGCCACAAATCCAAGGAAGACCGCACCCGGAAGCGTGATCCGGCGTTGAACCTTCGAAAGGTATTTTTGCGTTGGGCCTCCCCGAATGACACCCGGGATCTGCGCACCTTGCTTCTTTAGTGTTTCGCCGTAATTTTGCTGGGTAAACAAAACATCCGTGTAGAAGAAGGTGAACCCAACAACCATCAGGAAGTACAAAACAGGATAAAACGCGCCTGTACCACTAAAGAGACTTTGAACGCCGAACGCAAAACCGGAAGTTACACCTGGTTTGACAAAATAACTTGCCACCAGTGCCGGGAACGAAAGTAGAGTTTGAGCAAAGATCAATGGGATCATGCCCGCCATATTGACCATTAACGGAAGATTGCTGCGTACCGGCATCGACTGGCGATTACCAATACGGCGTCCGGGGAACAAGACAGGAACATTTCGCCGCCCCTGCTGCACGTATACGATGGCAAAGATCGTCAGTCCGAGGATAGCGAGGATCAAAAGCAGCATCCACCAGCCATTCTGCCTGTCGGCCAGTACCTGTAAAAGGTTGGTGGGGATTCTTGAGATGATACCTGCAAAGATGATCAAGGAAAGCCCTTGATTGGGAATACCGAATTCAGAAATCAATTGACCGAGCCAGATGCCGAACAGCGTACCGGCAACCATTGACGCGAGTATGGTGAGCGTGGGTAGTAGAGAGGCACCCGTAAATCCGAAAGGTGTCATCAGAACGTTACGTCCCGGAACCAGTTGATTGAAGAGATTCACCTGACCAATAGCCGCTAGCAGAGCCATCGGGATGGTCAGCAGCATCGTCCATTTTTCCATCCATACTCTACCTTCACGGGGATTATCCTTGACCCTGCGATCCAACGCTGGAATGATGGGAACCAGAAGTTGAAGGATGATCTGTGCGGTAATGTACGGATAGACACCCATCGCCAGAATGGAGAAGTTGGAGATGGTACCACCTGAAAGCAAATCAAGCAAAGAAAAAAGAGAAACTCCCGCTCCGGTACCTTGAGCAATCGAGGCTACGATACTGCGGTCGATTCCAGGGACGGGGATATTGCATGCGAAACGGTAAATAACCAACAAGAGAACTGTGATTAACAGTTTCTTGCGGATATCTTCCGACTGCCACAAATAGCGCCAGGCTGATCGCTTCATGAGTGATACTCCTTAAGGACGTCGATTAAGCAATCAATTCTATCTTGCCGCCCGCGGCTTCGATCTTTGCCCTGGCGGATTTGGAGACTCGCTGAACCTGGACGGTCAATGCAACAGCAATTTCTCCCTGTCCAAGAATCACGACTGGGTTTCCTGGTTTGTGAAGCATTTTCGCTTCGGCCAAAGTGGTCGGAGAGACAATGCTGCCAGCCTGGAAACGTGCAAGTTGATCGAGGTTAAGTTCGTTGTACGAAACTTGATTGGGCGGAGTGAAACCTTCGCCGCGGATAAATGGCAAACGGCGGAAGAAAGGCAGGTTGCCGCCCTGGCGGTAGAGAGCTCCACCTGAACCGGCGCGTGCTCCCAGACCTTTGGTACCGCGGCCAGCCGTTTTACCCTGGCCAGCAGAAATACCATGTCCTTTGCGCTTGCCAACTTTTCTTTTGCCGATATTCGGCATGAGATCGTTGAGTTTCATTGCTATACCTGTTCTTCCACTTTTACAAGATGGTTGACTTTTCTGAGCATGCCTTGAAGTACTGCGCTATCTTCATGCTCAACGGTTTGGCTAATTCTGTGAAAACCGAGCGCTTTCAGCGTTCCCTTGTGTTTTTCAGAATAACCGATCGCGCTCTTTACCAGCGTGATCCGTAATATTTTTTTCTGCGCTTTCTTAGCCATTCTTCCTCCGTTCCCAGTATGGCATCAGGTCTTTGACTGGTTTGCCACGCCGGGCGGCTTCGGTTTCAGGAGATTTGAGCGATTCCAATGCTTCAAAGGTGGCTTTTACCACATTCAAAACATTTGCACTCCCCAGTGATTTGGTTAAGATATCGCGGATACCGGCTGCTTCGAGAACAGCACGAACACCACCACCTGCGATAACGCCAGTACCAGCCGATGCAGGTTTCAGCAGAACGACTGCACCAGCAGTTCTACCGGTCACTTCATGCGGGATGGTCGTTTGGGTCAGCGAAATCTGCTTCATGCTCTTGTGGGCATGTTCAGTCGCTTTGCGCATCGCATCCGGCACGGCATTGGCTTTACCAATTCCCAAACCGATCTTGCCATGGTTATCGCCGGCGACAATCGTCACACGAAACTGGAAGCGGCGACCGCCTTTTACAACTTTTGCGACACGAGCAATTTCAATGACCCGCTCGTCGTATGCTTGTTCGGAAGATGAAAAATCCGTTATTTCCATAATAAGGCCCTCACTTTTTTCGATTGCCTAGAAATCCAGGCCGGCTTCACGGGCTGCTTCAGCCAGGGCTTTGACACGTCCTCCGAATCGGAAACCGCCGCGGTCGAAAACAACCTGGTCGATCCCTTTTCCCTTGGCGCGTTTGGCCACCAGCTCACCCACAAGGCGTGCCTGTTCAATTTTCTTCAGGCCTTCAACTTTACCACGTAAATCGTGGTCGATGGTTGATGCTGCGGCAAGCGTGATTCCCTGCTCGTCATCGATAACCTGGGCATAGATCTCAGCCAGGCTGCGGAAGACGCTCAGACGCGGCCGAGCTTGTGTCCCGCTAATCGTTTTGCGAACGCGGTTATGCCTGCGGAGTCTTGCTTCAGAGCGATTATTCTTTGCCATATGCATTCACCTACTTCTTTCCACCAGCGCCCTTACCCTTACCGGCTTTGCCTGCTTTGCGGCGAATCTTTTCGCCCTGGTAGCGGATGCCTTTGCCGAGATAAGGTTCTGGCGGGCGGATCTTTCGAATATCCGCGGCCATTTGACCGACAACTTCATTATCATAACCATTGACTTTGACCAGACGGGTTTTGCTATCAATTTCGAAATTGATCCCCGCAGGAGGGTCGATAATGATGGGATGGCTGTAACCAACATAGAGTGCCAGTTTTGCACCATCCATTTCTACACGATAACCAACACCATCCACTTCCAATATTTTGGTGAAGCCGGTGGAAACACCGGTAACCATGTTGGAAATCAAAGCGCGGGTTGTACCATGCAGCGCGCGAACGGTTGCCTCTTCTGAACTCCGGGTCACCTGGATTTGCCCGTTTTCAAGGGCAATTCCGAGCTTCGGTGAGAAGAGACGCTTCATTTCGCCTTTAGGACCTTTTACATGGACCTCAGAGCCTTTTAGTTCCACTTGCACAGACCCTGGAACGGTCACTGGTAGCCGACCTATACGAGACACGTTTCAATCCTCCTTTATCCCGATGGTTACCAGACCTTGCAAAGCAGTTCGCCGCCAATACCCAGCTGGCGAGCCCGTTGCCCGGTCATAACACCTTTAGGAGTGGAAAGGATGGCAATACCCATCCCAGCCAAAACCCACGGGATATCTGATTTTTGCGTGTAAACTCTCCGTCCTGGACGGCTAATTCTCTCAAGCCCGGTGATGACTGGCATGCGCTCGCGGCGCTCGCCAACATACTTGAGTTTGATACGCAAAGTTTTTAAATAAGGCTTGTCGCCTTCCAATACTTCATACCCGTCGATGAAGCCCTCTTCTTTTAGAATTCGGGCAATTTCCTCTTTGATGATCGAATGGGGCATAGCCACAACCGCAAGGCTACCCATAGCGCCATTCCGTACACGGGTCAACATATCAGCAATTGGATCATTAACACTCATGCTACCTACCTCCGACCTGGCGCTTACCAGGATGACTTGGTTACGCCGGGTATCTGGCCTTCCAGAGCGAGCTCACGGAAGCAAATGCGGCACAGACCAAAGCGACGCATATACCCGCGCGGTCGTCCACAGCGTTTACAGCGGTTTCGAACCTGTACGGCATATTTACGCCGTAGTTCACGATATTCCATGCATTTCTTTGCCATACTAATCCTTCCTGAAAGGCATGCCAAGCATCTGCAGCAGCGCTGCAGCTTGATCGTCCGTTGGGGCGCTGGTTACGATGGTAATTTCCATACCGCGGACTTTGTCGACTTTGTCGTACTCAATTTCAGGGAAGATGATTTGTTCCCGTAAACCGAGTGTGTAATTGCCGCGACCATCAAATGATTCCGCAGAAACGCCGCGGAAATCACGCACACGGGGCAGCACGATATTCATCAACCGGTCCAAAAACGCCCACATCTTTTCACCCCGCAGGATGACGGATGTACCGATCGCTTTGCCTTCGCGAAGTTTGAAGTTCGCGATGCTTTTACGAGCTTTGGTAACAACGGGTTTTTGCCCGGTGATTGCAGTTAGATCAACGACTGCTGCATCCAACGCCTTGGGGTTGTCAATTGCTTCGCCCAGGCCGATGTTGACCACCACTTTTTTGATGCGCGGGATCTGCATAACATTATCCAGACCTAGCGCCTTCTGCAAAGCGGGAGCAACCTCATTTTGATAACGTTCTCTCATAATATTCATGACGATATACTCCGCGGCCTATTCATCGATCATGGCGCCGCACTGCTTGCAAACCCGTTTGGTGACGCCATTTTCACGGACCAGCGAGACGCGTGTGAGTTTGTTGCATTTTTTGCAAACCATCATCACATTCGAAATGCTGATCGGTGCTTCAAAGCGCACCTTCCCGGGATTCACGGTTCGTCCCTGTGATTGGACCTGCCGTTGGTGTTTTGTGCGCATGTTAATTCCCTGCACCACAATCCGTTCATCTTCCGGCAGAACTTTGATTACCTCACCACGTTTGCCTTTGTCTTCAAGGCGACCGCTGATGACTTCTACCTGATCACTTTTGCGAATTTTTACTTTCATCTGATCTCTCCTACGTCTCTGGCCTAAAGCACTTCGGGGGCCAGTGAGATGATCTTCATAAAGCCCTTCTCGCGCAGCTCACGGGCAACTGGACCAAAGATACGGGTGCCCTTGGGGTTCTGAGTATCGGCATCCAAAATAACTGCCGCATTGTCGTCAAAACGAATGGTTGAACCATCTTCGCGGCGCCATTCTTTCGCGGTGCGCACGATGACTGCTTTGACCACTTCGCTCTTCTTGACAGAACCCTGCGGTGCAGCTGACTTGACCGTAGCCACAATAACATCGCCCACGCCGCCATATTTGCGGGTGGAACCACCCACGACATGAATGACGAGCAGTTCGCGGGCACCGGTGTTATCGGCAACTTTTACACGTGACTCAGTTTGAATCATGGTTGTGCCTCCTCAACCACATCGAGGGATTTCCCCTGGCGTTTGAGGATGGTTTCCACGACCCAGGCTTTTTCACGCGAGATGGGTGCAGCTTCAACAATCAGTACTTCATCTCCGATTTGACAGCCTAAAACATCGTGGGCTTTCACTTTGTGAGTCGAATGAACAACTTTGTGATAGAAGGGGTGGCGATAGGTTCGCGTCACTTCTACAACAACAGTTTTCATCATCCGGTTACTGGTTACCACACCAGTCATACGACGTCGTTCGTTCATTTTTCACCTTCCGGTTTGAGGCCCAGCTCGCGTTCGCGCAGAATAGTCTCGTAAACGGCGACCTGCCGGCGGACTGTCTTTAGACGGCTGGTATCGGTTTGCTGTCCGGTGACGATTTGGAACCGAAGGTTCATCAATTCGTTGCGGGTATCTGCCAGCTTCGTCTTGACTTCTTCAGTGGACATTAATCGAACATCTGCCGTTTTCATTCTTGTTCTCCTGCGGTCTCATGCCGGGCAAGGACCTTCGTCTTGATTGAGAACTTGTAGGAAGCCTGGTTCAAGGCTTCAACTGCCTCTTCATGCTCAAGCCCACTAATCTCATAAATGATTCTTCCAGGTTTTACCACAGCCACATAGTACTCCACTGCACCTTTACCTTTACCCATACGGGTTTCGGGTGGGCGGTGAGTATAGGGTTTGTCTGGGAAAATCCGAATCCATACTTTTCCGTGGCGTTTCATCGAGCGAACGATGGTACGGCGTGCAGCTTCGATCTGGCGGGCAGTAACCCAACCCGGTTCCATAGCCATTAGGGCATATTCACCGTAGATCATATCTGCGCCGCGCAGTGCCTTACCTCTCATGCGTCCGCGCTGTTGCTTACGCCACTTGACACGTTTTGGCATCAACATAGCAGCTACCTCTTTCGTTTTACATCTGAGCGCTTGCCCAGAGTAAAGTCTACTCGCTTACGTATACACCTTCGGTGGATTCAACTTTCTCCTCCACCCCAGGCAGAACCTCACCCTTATAAATCCAAACCTTCACACCGATCCGCCCGTAGGTGGTCAATGCTTCAGCGCGGGAAAAATCGATATCCGCACGTAACGTTTGGAGGGGAACCCGACCGTCACGCAGCCAGACCAGGCGTGCCATTTCTGCACCGCTCAAACGACCGGAAACAGAAACTTTGATTCCCTGGGCTCCCTGGCGCATTGCCTGCTGCAGCGCACGTTTCATGGCGCGGCGGTAGCTTACGCGGCGTTCGATCTGTCCGGCAATATTGGCTGCTACAAGATAAGCATCGCAATCCGGGGCCTTGATCTCTTTGATCTCGAGATCAATTTTCTTGCCTGTCAAAGCTTCCAAATCGGTGCGGATCTTCTTTACAGAATCACCTTTGCGACCAATGAGGATGCCGGGTTTGGCGGTGTGGATAACCACTTTCACCTTGCCGGGGAAGCGTTCGATTTCAACGGTGGAAATGCCAGCTTTGTCCGCGCTCTTGTGGACGAGGCTACGAATAGCCAAGTCTTGATGGAGCTGGTCACGGTATTCTGCACCTTCGGCGAACCACCGACCTTCCCAGGGTTGGTTTATGCCAAGACGAAAACCTATCGGATGAACTTTTCGACCCATAATTTCTCCTGGTGTCCTTTTCAATACGCGGACGAGTGAATCACTCGCTGCCGCATTTGAATTTATTCTTTCTCTCGCAGCACAATCGTGATGTGAGATGCGCGGCGCAGCAACGGTTTGAAACGACCGCGTGCACCAAACTTGCGCCACTTACGAGTCGGCGCTTCATCAGCCGTGATTTTGTAAACCAACAGGTTATCACGGCTTACACCGAAATTTTCCTCTGCATTTGCCACAGCAGAAGCCAACAATTTGCCTACATGGTAAGCGGCAATCTTATTGGTAAATTTGAGTGTGGTCAACGCCTCAGCAACTGGTTTACCACGAACAAGATCGATAACCAGGCGGGTTTTTTGAGCCGATACACCGCAATTGGTGAGAGAAGCACGAATATCAGTAGCCATGGTTATTTCGCTCCCGTGGATCTCTCGGAAACATGGCCGCGGAAGTGACGGGTGGGTGCAAACTCACCCAACCGGTGACCGACCATATTTTCGGTAACGTAAATGGGCACATGGCGGCGACCGTCATGTACGGCAATGGTGTGCCCAACCATCTGAGGGAAGATCGTGCTATCCCGGCTCCAGGTTCGAATGACTTTCTTCTCACCATGGGCATTCATTGCTTCGATTCTTTTCAAAAGCTTAGGGGCTACAAAAGGCCCTTTTTTAAGCGATCGTGACATAGTTGCGTCCCTCTTTCTCGGATAAGACTCTCATCATCCTGCAATCTTACCGACTGCCGGCATTCCGGCGGCGAACAATGTACTTGTTGGATACCTTGTTGCGGCGGGTCTTGTAACCACGGGTCGGTTTACCCCATGGACTCTTCGGACCAGGCATACCAGTGGGTTGGCGTCCTTCACCACCACCGTGCGGATGGTCGCGAGGGCTCATCGCTGTGCCACGAACGGTCGGTCTGATTCCCATGTGACGTTTTCGGCCAGCTTTGCCAAGCTTGATATTGCTGTGATCCGAGTTGCCAACCTGACCGATGGTAGCGTAGCAGCGTTGCAGCACTAGGCGCACTTCGCCGGATGGCATACGAATTTGAGCATAATCGCCTTCTTTTGCCAGCAATTGTGCCGAGGTACCAGCCGAGCGAACCAACTGCCCGCCTTTGCCTTCTTTCAACTCAATGTTGTGCACCATCGTGCCCACCGGGATATTCGCGATCGGCAAACTATTGCCAGGGCGGATATCTGCAGCAGGACCTGAAATGATGGCATCGTCAACCTTGAGGCCGACTGGAGCGATGATGTAGCGCTTTTCGCCGTCAGCATAAACCAGCAGTGCCAAACGAGCCGTGCGGTTGGGATCGTATTCGATTGCAGAAACACGCGCCGGGATGTTCACCTTATTGCGTTTGTAATCGACAATACGAATGTACTGTCTTACACCGCTGCCCTGATGACGAACCGTGATCCGACCCTCGTTATTCCTACCGGCATGCGCCTTGCGGATAACGATCAGGGAACGTTCGGGGGTATCTTTGGTGATTTCTTCAAAGCCATACCCGGTCATACCACGGCGGCCGGGGGTTGTGGGTTTATAAACCTTAATAGCCATTACTCCACCCCTTCAAAGATCGGAATTCTATCTTCCGGAATCAGGGTGACGATCGCCTTCTTGTAACCGGGATTGCTGATCGCTAACTTGCGGCTGCGAGCCCGGCGAGAGCGTTTCGCTGGCACATTGATAATGTTGACCCGCAAAACCGTCACGTCAAATACTTTTTCCACCGCATCTCTGACCAATGACCGATTGGCATCACTGGTTACTTCAAAGACATACTGGTGCAGGCGGTTAACCAGATAGTTCGACTTTTCAGTCACAACCGGGCGGCGGAGTACTTCATAAATCGTGCTCATCTTATCCTCCTACCTATCCCAGGTTCGCCTTGATCAGATCAAGCGCAGAAACCGGCATAATGATCTTTTCAAATACCATCAAATCGCGAATGTTCAAATAATTGGCGTTCAGTATCTTTGCATCCGGGATATTGCTGGTTGAACGGACAATGGCTTCGTATGCTTCAGTGGCAGGGATCAGCACGAGAACGCTGGAATTGCCAACCAAAGTATTCAAAGCACCGGCCATCAAACGAGTTTTGGGTTCAACCACTTTCAGCTCATCAACGATAACGATTGATTCCTCTGCAGCTTTCACAGAGAGAGCAGACCGAATTGCTGATTGGCGCATCTTACGCGGCATAAGCTGAACATAAGAATGCATGTGCGGGGTGTGAATCTTGCCGCCGCCTTTCCATTGTGCTGAACGGGTCGATCCCTGGCGGGCGCGCCCGGTACCCTTCTGACGCCATGGCTTATGACCGCCACCCGAGACTTCGCTCTTGGTTTTGGTCTCATGCGTACCCAGGTGTGCGTTCGCCATTTGGCGGACGAAAGCCTGGTGCATTAAGTCAATACTAATTGGGGCTTCAAAGATCGACGCCGGTAATTCTACCGTGCTGACCTTTTTACCTTCCATGTTTACAACAGCTACTTCCATAGTCATTTGCTCCCTTAGTCCAGGTAAACGGCTAACGCCCGTTTATTGCTTCCGCGATTCTTTGATTACGACAAGGCCGCCGCGAGAACCGGGTACCGAGCCGTTGACACCGATTACGTTTCGTTCGGCATCTACCAGGACGACTTTGAGATTTTGCGCGGTTACAGATTCACTGCCCATGTGACCTGGACCACGATGACCTTTATAGACGCGACCAGGAGTGGTCGTGGAGCCATTAGAGCCTGGGGCACGCAGCCGGTCAGATTGACCGTGTGTTTTTGGTCCACCCCTGAAATGGTAACGTTTTACTCCACCCGCGAAACCTTTGCCTTTGCTCACGCCAGAGACATCTACTTTTTCACCAAGCGCAAATAAACTCACATCTATTTTGTCCCCTTCATTGACCTGAATTTCTTTGGCACGAAATTCACGAATGAAGCGAAGAGGAGGTAGATTTGTGCGTTTGAGGTGACCTAACTGTCCACCCGTTAAGCGCTTCGGCTTGACTTCTTCGAAACCCAACTGCACCGCGCTGTAACCTTCAGTTTCTACGCGTCTGATCTGGGTAACGAAACAAGGCCCAGCTTCGATAAGTGTGACGGGTAAAGCCGCACCGCTTTCATCGAAAATCTGGGTCATGCCGATTTTCTTGCCGATCAGCCCTTTAAACATCTCAGTTGTTCTCCTTCATAAATTTAGTAGAGACTGTCAGCCTGGGCTAGGCTGCATCATCCCTGTACAATTCAGTCAGCGGTTTGCTGCGGCACTTTTGATTTTTGTCTCGTGCGCTCACAAAACAGCTCTTGAGCTGCCATGTTTGGGTGTCGCCACCCAAAACCTGACTATTATACTACACAAATGCAGTATAACAGTCAGGACTTTTTAACTTTTTAAGGTGATCTACCAGTATCAAAAAATACGAATTCGCTGGTAACAGGTTCTTACTTAGATCTTGATCTCGATATCAACACCAGCAGGCAGGTTCAACCGCATCAGCATATCAATGGTTTTGGCATCTGGATCCAAAACATCGATCAAACGGTTATGGGTTCGCACTTCAAAATGTTCGTGCGAATCTTTGTCAATGAAGGCTGAACGCCGTACTGTGAAACGTTCAATCCGGGTGGGCAGTGGGACTGGGCCAACAACTTGGGCGCCACTGCGTTCCGCTGTCTCTACAATCCGTTTGGCAGATTGGTCGAGCACACGGTGATCATAAGCTTTAAGTCGAATTCGAATTTTTTGTTTTGCCATTATATTAACCCTATGCCAAAATCTTTGTGATCACACCGGCGCCAACCGTCAGACCACCTTCACGAATAGCAAACTTGGACCCCTGCTCCAGCGCAACCGGAACGATCAAATCGCATTCCATGGTCACATTATCGCCTGGCATCACCATTTCTACGCCTTCAGGCAGCTTTACCGTGCCCGTTACATCCATCGTGCGGATGTAGAACTGAGGCCGGTATCCAGAGAAGAAGGGTTTGTGCCGCCCACCCTCTTCACGTTTCAATACGTACACTTCTGCAAAGAACTTGGTGTGGGGGGTGATCGAGCCGGATTTGGCCACTACCATCCCGCGCTCCACGTCCGTCCGCTCAATGCCACGCAGCAGCAGACCCAGGTTGTCACCTGCTTCACCTTCATCCAGGGTCTTGTGGAACATTTCAACCCCGGTAACCACCGAGTTCATGCTCTTCTCGCGTAAGCCCACGATTTCCACCGGGTCGCCTACTTTGATCACGCCGCGATCCACACGTCCTGTTACCACTGTGCCGCGTCCCTTGATCGAGAATACGTCTTCCACCGGCATCATGAACGGTTTGTCCATGGCGCGCACCGGTTCGGGAATGTATTCGTCCACCACGCGCAGCAGTTCTTTGATGCAGGCATACTCAGGCGCGTTCGGGTCGGTCGAGGTGCTTTCCAGGGCTTTCAAGGCGCTGCCGCGCACGATCGGGGTCGTGTCGCCAGGATAATGGTAGCTGTTCAACATTTCACGCAGTTCCATCTCCACCAGCTCCAACAGTTCAGGGTCGTTCATCTGGTCGATCTTGTTCAAGAACACCACGATGCTCGGCACTTCCACCTGGTACGCCAACAGTACGTGCTCTTTGGTTTGGGGCATCGCACCATCCGGGGCTGCCACCACCAAAATCGCTCCGTCCACCTGCGCCGCACCCGTGATCATGTTCTTGATGTAATCCCGGTGACCCGGCATGTCGACGTGCGCATAGTGCCGGTTCTCGGTCTCATACTCCACATGGGCAATGTTGATGGTGATCCCACGGGCTTTCTCTTCCGGCGCATTATCAATCGAATCGTACGGCCGGTAATTCGCTCGTCCGAAAAACCCGCAGTATTTCGTGATCGCTGCCGTTAAGGTCGTCTTCCCATGGTCAATATGACCCATCGTCCCCACATTCAAATGTGGCTTTGTCCGTTCAAATTTTTGCTTGGCCATAATTGCTATCTCTCCTTAATTTCCTTTATTTCAACTAAGATTTCTCTCACTTATTTAATAATTTTTCCGAAACTGAAGCAGAAACCGGCGCGTAATGGTCGAATTCCATGGTAAAAACACCTCGACCCTGCGTACCAGACCGCAGTTCAGTAGCGTAACCAAACATTTCTGACAGGGGGATCTGCGCCCGAACAGCCTGGGCATTGCCAGGATGAGAATCCATCCCCAGCACAAGCCCGCGGCGTGAGGTCACCTGCCCCAGTACTTCCCCGAGGTATTCCTCAGGAACAACCACTTCCACTTTCATGATCGGTTCAAGAAGGATCGAGGAGCCTTTATGCAAGGCTTCACGAAAACCCAAAATGGCAGCCATTTTGAACGCCATTTCGCTCGAGTCGACTTCATGGTAAGAACCGTCTGTGAGGCTCACCTTGAGATCGGTGACAGGATAACCGGCTAAAACCCCAGCTTCAACAGCTTCTTTAACACCTTTTTCGACTGCCGGGATGTATTCCTTGGGGATCGATCCACCAATAATCTTGTTTTCGAACTGGATTCCCGCACCGCGGTCAAGTGGAGTCAGATCGAAGACGACATGACCATATTGACCATGACCGCCACTCTGTTTGACATACTTGTAGGATGATTTGACTACCGGGCGGCTGATGGTTTCGCGATACGAGACCTTTGGCGCGCCGACATTTGCTTGCACTTTAAATTCTCGCAGCATCCGGTCGACCAAAACATCCAGGTGCAGCTCGCCCATACCGGCAATGATCGTCTGACCGGTATTTTCGTCTGTGTGGACCCGGAAGGTTGGATCTTCCTCGGCTAAGCGCTGCAATGCGTTGGCCATCTTGTCCTGGTCAGCCGTGGACTTGGGTTCGACGGCGATCGAAATCACAGGTTCAGGGAAGGTGATCCTTTCCAAAACCAGGGGTTTATTGGCACTACACAGCGTATCACCGGTGAAGCTTTCTTTTAGCCCGAGAACGGCGCCAATATCCCCCGAATTGACTTCGGTGATATCCTCTCGCCGGTCTGCATACATGCGCAATAACCGCCCAACCCGTTCTTTCCTGCCTTTGACAGGGTTGTACACCATGTCTCCAGTGGCTACTTTGCCGGAATAAACCCGGAAGTATGCCAATCTGCCGACGTAGGGATCGCTGACGATCTTGAACACCAACGCGCCAAGCGGTCCATCATCATCGGGGGTCAGTTCGAGGGGCTCATTGGTTTGGGGATCAGTGGCTTTTGTAGCAGGGATATCCAACGGGGAAGGGAGATAATCAATAACTGCATCCAAAACGAGTTGGACACCCTTGTTTTTCAACGAAGAGCCGCAAAAAATAGGTGTCGCTTTGTTTTCGAGGGTTGCTTTGCGTAAGGTTGCTTTCAGCTCGTCGATGCTGATCTCGTCGCCTTCAAGGTACTTGACGATCAGATCATCGTTCAGCTCGGCGATTTTTTCGACCATGTGAGCCCGCATTTCTTCAGCCTGGCTCTTGAGGTCGACCGGGATGGGTAACACCTTGGGTTCTTTGCCGAGTTCGTCTTCGAAATAGATGGCTTCCATCGTCAGAAGATCGATCATGCCGGTGAAATTGCTCTCACTGCCGATGGGCATCTGCATTTCAATGGCATTGGCTCCCAAACGGGAGCGGATGGTGCCGACGGTATATTCGAAGGAGGCACCCACGCGGTCCATTTTGTTGACAAAACAGATGCGTGGCACGCTATACCGGTCAGCCTGACGCCAAACCGTTTCGGATTGAGGTTCAACACCTTGCACAGCATCGAAGACCACTACGCCGCCATCCAGCACACGCAGTGAACGCTGCACTTCAGCGGTGAAATCTATGTGTCCCGGGGTATCGATCACGTTGATCTGGTATCCCTTCCATTCAGCTGTGACAGCCGCCGACACAATGGTGATCCCGCGTTCGCGTTCCTGGACCATCCAGTCGGTAACTGTTGTGCCCTCATCCACCGAGCCTATACGATAGGTTCGGCCGGAATAATAGAGAATCCGCTCAGTTGTAGTTGTTTTGCCGGCATCAATATGAGCGATAATCCCAATATTGCGGCACTTTTCTAAAGGAAAGGAACGAGTCATTTCAATCTCAAATCAGTAAATAAATTACATTCGGTAATGAGAGAAAGCACGGTTTGCTTCTGCCATCTTATGGGTTTCTTCACGTTTACGCACAGAAGCACCCTGGTTGTTAGCTGCGTCAAGAATTTCAGCGGAAAGTTTTTCTGCATAGGAATTGCCGGTGCGTCCCGTGGATGCATCGATGATCCAACGCATGGCAAGCGTCATCCGGCGATTGGTGGGAACTTCCATTGGCACCTGGTAGGTTGCACCACCCACACGACGCGGGCGGACTTCCATTACAGGACCCACATTGCGGAGTGCCTGATCGAGCACTTCAACCGGGTTCTTTCCTGATTTGTCTTTGACAATATCCATCGCATCATACATGATGGTTGTAGCAACACTTTTCTTACCACGTTTCATAATACGGTGAATGAAAAATGTCACAGGCAAGCTGTTGTAGCGTACATCAGCGTTGATTTCACGAGGTTCTGGTTTAGTTCGTCGCATTCAAATATCTCCGTCCAAACAGTGACTGATTAAGCTTTCGGTTTCTTCGAACCATACTTGGAACGACCCTGGGAGCGTTTCGCAACACCGGTGGTATCTAATGAGCCACGCACGATGTGATAGCGAACGCCAGGTAAGTCTTTCACACGACCACCGCGAACAAGCACAACAGAGTGCTCCTGCAGTTGGTGACCTTCGCCAGGAATGTAGGCGGTCACTTCAAGTCCATTGGACAGACGAACACGAGCGATCTTGCGTAAGGCCGAATTCGGTTTCTTGGGGGTCATGGTACGCACAACCGTGCAGACTCCACGTTTTTGCGGAGCACCCTTATCCTGGTGCGCGCGGCGTTGCTTCATCGAATTCAGTGTGTATTGTAAAGCAGGTGCTTTACTCTTGACCTTTTTGGTCTCGCGTCCTTTGCGGATCAGTTGATTGATTGTTGGCACGTCTCTTCGCCTCCGAAAAATCTTGCCGTTTCTAACAAAAATGTTTTTTAATAGGATGAGGCCATCGACTGCAATGACGGCCTCACCGGATTAACTCCATGGCAGAGGAACCTGCATCACCACAACACGAGGGCAACGGGGAGTGATTATAACATGGGGGTAAGGGTCAGTCAAGAGACTTGATCCTCAGCCCTACCGTTACCCTGCGAACTATATTCTCCTGCCCAAAACTACAGCAGGCCGTCCAAACCTTCGCCAAGACCCAAAAGTCCCGTCTCAAGCTTGGGAGGTCGTACCCGTTCTTCATCCTTGCCAAAGCGGATGATCTCTTTATTATCCATCACGGCTTCGACAGCCAGACCCAGGCTTTGAAGTTCCTTTACCAGCACACGGAAAGCGGCAGGCAGGCTCGGGTCTTCGATGGGAACACCCTTGACGATGGCTTCATAAGTGCTGACACGGCCTTGAACATCATCCGACTTGACCGTCAGCATTTCCTGCAGCGTGTAAGCCGCACCATAAGCTTCGAGCGCCCAGACTTCCATTTCACCGAAGCGCTGTCCGCCGAACTGGGCTTTACCGCCCAAAGGCTGCTGCGTCACCAGGCTGTATGGTCCGGTTGAACGCGCGTGCACTTTATCTTCCACAAGGTGGTGGAGTTTGAGCATGGTCATCACACCCACGGTGACCGGTTGATCGTAAGCCTCGCCAGTGGTGCCGTCGCGCAGGATCTGTTTGCCCAAAATAGGCATCGGCTCGTTGGATTTGGCCATCTGTTTGTTCGCTTCAACCCGTAATTGGTCTTCAGCGAACCCGGTGGTGTCTACACCCTGGTTATCCAGCCAGATGCGCAGGCAAACATTGATCGCATGGGTATCGCGATCCTGGAAGGCTGGAGCTCCATGTTCGATACTTTCAAAGCTCAAGACCTCTTCAGGTTTGATACCGCGTTCCTTAAGCCAGAATTCCAGGTTGGCACGCCGGGCATAAGTGAGATCGGTAGCCATGCGTGAGGCATCGTACTGGTCGCCCAAAATCTGCTCGAGGTAAAGCAGGCGCACTTCTTCATCATCTTTGATGCTTTCCGGATCATAATCCTGGGTGTGGATCCATTCCCACGATTTCTCACCGGCTTCCTTCCATGCCAGGTCGATCATCCATGCCCGAGCAAGTTCGGCTTCGATTTCGAATTCGCTGGCGCCATCGAATACCGGCGTCACTGCTTCAAAACCCAGCTCTTTGGCTGCCCAACCCAGGTGGGTTTCGAGTACCTGTCCAATGTTCATACGAGCAGGCACGCCCAGCGGGTTGAGGATAAGATCGATCGCCGTTCCGTCTTCGAGGAAGGGCATATCTTCGACAGAGACCACACGGGAGACAACACCCTTGTTTCCATGCCGTCCCGCCATCTTATCACCCGAGGTGATCTTGCGGCGTTGCGCGACCGAAACACGGACCATTTTATCCACACCTGCCGAAAGATCAACATTATCTTCGCGGGTGAATACTTTGACTTCCACCACTTTACCGCGCTCGCCATGCGGCATGCGCAGCGAAGTGTCTTTTACATCACGTGATTTTTCTCCGAAGATCGCCCGCAGCAGCCGCTCTTCAGGGGTCAGTTCTTTTTCACCCTTCGGAGTGATCTTGCCCACGAGAATGTCGTTCGGTCCGACCTCTGCGCCGATGCGGATGATACCTTCTTCGTCCAGGTCTTTGATGGCGTCTTCACCTACGTTCGGAATATCGCGGGTGATTTCTTCCGGGCCGAGACGGGTATCGCGGGCTTCGACTTCATATTTCTCGATATGCACCGAAGTAAAGCGGTCATCTTGAACCAGCCGTTCCGAGATCAAGATGGCGTCTTCAAAGTTACCGCCTTCCCAGGAAACGAAAGCGATGACCACATTTTGACCGAGGGCAAGTTTTCCGTTAACCGTGGAAGACGAATCAGCCAGGATATCACCCTTGTGAATCCGCTGCCCCTTGGTGACTGCAGGGCGCTGGTCGATACAGGTGCTCTGGTTCGAACGTTGATATTTGCGCAGGCTGTAATCCCGAATCCGACCTTCGGCATTTCGAACCACAATTTGCTGACCGGTAACCGAAATTACTTCTGAATCTTCCTCGGCGACGACTACCTGACCCGAATCGATGGCAGCATATCTTTCCATACCGGTGGAGATCAACGGAACATCCGGTGCCACCAACGGGACGGCCTGGGCTTGCATGTTCGAGCCCATCAAAGCGCGGTTGGCATCATCATGCTCGAGGAATGGAATGAGCGCAGCGCTGATACCTACTACCTGGTTTGGCGCAACGTCCATATAGTTGACGCCGTCGGTTCCACTGGTAATAAAATCACCGTGGAAACGGCATGAGACCATCTGCTGCACAAATTCATCATACCGATCCAATTCAGAGTTCGCCTGGGCAATTACGAATTTGTCCTCGGCATCGGCTGAAAGATATTCAACATCATTGGTGACAAAAGGCGAGATGAAAATCGTCGAGCGGTTCAAGTTGCGAATCGCCGGCAGCTTGGCTTCGGTGATACGTTCGCCTTCCTTGGCAATCACCTCTCCGGTTTTTTCATCGGTCAAGGTTTCGCGCAAAACGCGGTTCAGCAAACGTGAATCATCCGAGCGCATGGCTTTGACCACGTGCCGGTAAGGAGTCTCAATGAAGCCGTACTCGTTTACCCTGGCATAACTGGCGAGGCGGCCGATCAAACCAATGTTCGGACCTTCAGGGGTCTCGATTGGGCAGATCCGACCGTAATGCGAGTTGTGCACATCGCGCACATCGAAACCTGCACGTTCCCGCCGCAGACCGCCAGGACCCAATGCGGAAAGCGTGCGCTTGTGGCGCAGCTCAGCCAGCGGGTTGGTCTGATCCATGAACTGTGAAAGCTGTGAGGATCCGAAGAACTCACGCAAAGACGCGACTACCGGCCGGATATTGATCAAACCGACAGGAGAAACCTGTTCCTGGTCGCGAATGGACATTCTTTCCTTGATGACCCGTTCCATACGGCGCAAGCCGATGCGTAACTTGTTTTGGATCAGCTCACCCACGGTTTTGACACGGCGGTTGCCAAGGTGATCGATGTCATCCTTGTCTTCCACTTCGTTGTTGATGAGGATCATGCGGCGCACAAGATAGACGATATCCCATTTGGTCACACTGCGGTGAGAAACAGGAATACGGTCCATCAGGTCGAGTTTTTGATTGAGTTTGTAGCGCCCAACCCGTTCAAGGTCATAGTGGCGCATATCGAAGATTTGTTCTTCGAGGAATTGGCGTGCGTTTTCGAGATTGGCAGGGTCGCCTGGGCGCATGCGTTTGAAGAAGTCGATCAGTGCCGCCTGGGCGATCGTCATGCCGCCTGTCAGGTCCCAGACCGGTTCCTGGTGAATGGTCGAGGCAATGAATTGGCGGTCAGGATTCGAATCGATATCCTGGAACAAGGCAATGATCTCTTCATCCGTACCGTGTTTCAACGGGCTGTCGCCGGGGAGCAGATCATCGACTGCAGCCAATGCGCGCAGGAAAATGGTGATCGGCACTGTGCGCTTGCGGTTGAATTTGAGGATCAAATAATCGTTCTTGCGTGTTTCAAACTCCATCCATGCGCCGCGATCCGGGATCAATTTGGCCATGGCTAAACGGTGACCAGTGGTCCGGTCAACGGGCGCTTCGAAATACACGCCTGGCGAACGAATTAGCTGCGACACGACAACGCGTTCTGAACCATTAATAATAAAGGTGCCTTTTTCTGTCATTTCGGGGAAATCCCCGAGGAAAATGTCAGATTTTACAGGCTGAGGAATATCGGGACCTGCAAGTAGAACAGAAACGTAAAAGGGGCTGGCGTAGGTGAGATCGCGCTCAACACATTCTTCCATCGAATGCTTGGGTGCATCAAACCAGTATTTCAGACCCCACTGTTGAGCTTCAGGGCTTCGACCCGGGAAGTAAAGTTTCATTCCCTTGTTATAAGATTCGATTGGGGATATCTCGTGAAAAAGGTCTCCCAGTCCTTCTGTTTTGAGCCGTTTGAATGAATCGAGCTGTACATCGATCAAATTCGGCATCGGAAAGACCGAAGAGATACGTGCGTAATTCTTGATAGGTAACTCAGTTGCCATGGATTTCTCCTGGATTGCTAACCTGGGGGTTAAATTACAAATTCTCCTGGCCGAATATGAGGCCGGGATACGCAAGACTACATAATATCACGATAAAACGAGCAGGTCAAGGAATTTTACCAAATTCATCCAATATTGGTCGCATTAACCTCTTTTTCAACTTTTTTCCATTTCCTTTTGTCCAACTCGAAGCCTTGCAGCGGGATGATCTGGCTGGTAATCCTTCCCGATTCGTCAATCTCGATGATCCCAAATGAACAAATGTGAACCCACAGGTCGCCAATGCTGGTTGAACCGGGGTTAATAAATAGCTGACCATTGACCCAAAAAGCTTCTGCCCGATGGGTATGTCCGAAGATGATGATCTTAGCCCGTGGAAATGCCAACGCCAGCCGGTTGACGATCCGCTCGCGCCGGTAACCCGTGCTCATGTATTGGATCTTATCCCACCAGTAGGTTAGAGAATTCAAATGCCCATGGGTGAGAACCAACTCTACCCCATTGACGGCGAATGAGAGCGTTCTTTCCAGCTTGCCGCCAAAAAGCAGATCCCGGTTGCCGGAGACAGCTTTGACCGGAGCGATCGTTTCCAGTTCTTGCAGCACTCCGGCAGTGGAAATGTCACCGGCGTGCAAGATCAAATCGACCTCGTTGCGCCGTAATTCACTCAGCAGCGCAGGATGCAGCGCAACCGCCCGGTCAGGCACATGTGTATCCGAAACGACTCCGATTTTCATTCCATCTTCTTGATCATTTCCGGATTGAATTCTTCAAATGGTTCTATTAATGATAAAGCAGATTTCTTCTCTTCCCGTCCGAAAAAGAACCAGGTAATTGCGGTGGCTGCCATGTAAAGGATCGTGGTCATGATGAAGAGCGGACCGAATCCGCTGCGTACCTGCACCAAGCCGGAGACGTAAGGTCCAAAAGCCCACCCGAGCGTCCAGGCAATGCTGAAGATGCTGTTTGCTTTCCCCTGGTCGGTTGCAGAAAATTGTTCCATGCCAAAAGCGCTGAATAATGGCATAGCCATGTTCATCAGCATCGTCCGCAGCAAATAGGCTCCCTGGGACAGCCACCCGAGAGACGTGAATCCCATCAACACCAGAAACATGAAACTCAATCCCTGGGTGATCACCACTGTGCGGATTTTCCCGTGCAAGAGAACCGCCAGGCGCGGACCGACCAGGCTGGCAACACCGATCAATAAAGAAGACAAACTGAAGAGCAGTCCAAGCTGGTTATCTACCAGGTGAAAACGTTCAACATAGAAAATATTCATATAAGGCATCAAGATTCCAGCACCGATGCCTATGAGTACATTGGGAAGGACGATTTTCCATAACACGGGTCTCTTGAAAAGACCCTGCAGATCTTCGCCTGGTTTCAATGACCCTTTGGTTTTGTTGGTGTCGGATTCTTCGTGGATAAGCGAGAGCGGGATCAGCGACAGGGTGCCTAAAACCACTGCCCCGAGCATGATCATCTGCAACACTCCCGACCCACCCCGCGCCAGGCCGGTCAAGTTTGAGAGCACCTGGGGGAGTTTACCTGCCACCAGGTTGCCCAATGCCCCTGAAAGGGTGATGACCCCGCTGCTCAGGCTAAACAACAGCGCGCGTGTTTCGGCTGTGGATGATTTCATCATGAAGGGGGCTTGAGAGTTGAGATACAAAGCACCGCCAGCCCCGCCAATAAAGCCTCCGACGAGGATCAACCCGCGTGTGGGAGCAATGACCTCGAAGAAATACCCAAGTGAGGCAACAAATAGCCCAATCAACATGGCTTTTCGCCTGCCGATGCGGTCCGAGATCATCCCCATGGGCAGACCCAGCAGCAGGGTGGCAATCGCTGGCATGGCATTGGCCAGCCCGAGGAACGCTTTATCATACCCGCGCGAGAGGATGAAGAAGTTGAAATACAGCGACCAGGTACTGTTGATGATACCGTCGATAAGCGCGGCAGTTAAGAACAATCGCGCGTTTTTACTTAGCTGTCCAAGCGGGAAAGCCTGTTTGAGTCGATTAGTGATGTTCGCCATAAGGTTTATTGTGTGATTTGGTTAATTTCCTGGATAACCTGATCCAGCCCCTGGTAATGAATGCCGATGATCCCTAATTCTTGCGCCGCGGTGACATTCGGCTTGAAATCGTCCACAAAAATCGTGCGTTCTGGGAGTACATTCAATTTATCAAGGATATAGCGATAGATCAGTGCATCGGGCTTCGCCAACCCAACTTCATACGAAAAGACCGCCAGGTCGAACACATCCAGGCAGCCGTATTTATCTCTCAACATCTCGCGGGTACCGAACCATGCATTGCTAAGCAGTCCAACTTTATAGCGTGGTTTCAAAGATCGAATATAACCCACCAATTCCTGGTCACAGCGATCACCCGCCCAAAAATCCTCTTCAAAATGCTGGATTTCTTCTTCCACAAGCCCCAGGCTGAGGGCAGTAATTCGCCAGTGTTCAGCTTGAGAAATCCTTCCGACCGTGGCAAGCATGGCTGATTCAGAATTGAAAACGCGGTGCTCCAATTCCTGTTCCGAAATCTTAAAGCGCGTGGCAAGCTGCTCTCGAATCTGGTAATGCTCAGACATGAGCAGCACCCCGCCCATATCCCAGATGACTGCGTCGATTTTATGATTGACTTCCATGGGCAACCTCCGCTAAAAGATACTCCAAGTATATCAGGGATGTTTATCAAAGCTGCCCAACAGTGCGGCAGCTTTGATAAATTCTCAGGCATTTACCTCGATCGGAGTTTGGATAGTGACCGGTTGCTCTTCCTGCATCAACTCCCAATCCGATTTGAGGATACCCATGTCGATGACATCCCAGCGTTGATCTTCCTTGAAGATACGTTCGCGTTCGGTGCCTTCATATTTGAATCCGGCTTTTTCATAACTGCGAACAGCGCGGCGGTTGAAATCGAAAACGTTCAAGTTCACGCGGTGCAGGTTCAGTTCGGTGAACGCATAATGCAGCAGAACTTTCATGGCGTCGGTGCCAAATCCTTTGCCGCGATACTCCCTTTCTCCAACGCCGATGCCCACCCATGCCGTTCCTGCAGCCCAATCGAACCCATCGAGCTCGATAAAGCCGATGATCAGGTCGTCGACCAGGGTTTGGATCATGAAAGAGTGTCCACCGTTCTCCGCTTTTTCGTACCAATTCTGCACAAGCTTTGCATTGAAGCGCACGGCGGGGGACATATCGAGTAAGCGTTGATATTCACTATCTCTACCCCATGCCGCCATTTTTGCGGCATCTCTTTCCACGTCCATGGGGATCAGGCGGATCAATGGACCTTCAAATAAGTTTTTCTTCATTCGGCTACCTCACTCAATTTCTGTTTCCATTCTGATTTCATCAGAGCATACAGATATTCGTCCAAATAACGTCCCTGGCTGAAGACATTTTCGCGGCGCTGCACTTCACGCAGGAATCCCGCTTTCTCGATGAGTTCCATCCATTTCGGTTCGTCTGCTCGCGCACTCACCACCACGCGGTGCAGACTCAATTCCATGAAGGCATAGTACAAAACCAGTTTCAGTGTCTCGCCGGCGTATGAGTCAAAATCCTGTTCAGCGCCAAAACTCAGATGCATGCTCGATGTTTGGTGGGTGGCATCCAACCAGGGAAACCACAGCAAACCGATCAAGTCAGGAGCGTCCAATTTGCGGACGGCAAAATAGATCGTGTGATGAGATTCATCAGCATTCTTCAGAATTTCCTGCAGCTTCTTTTTTAATTCTGAGACCGGACGCGGTTTGAATGGCTGCTGGAACATTTTTCGGGCGAAAACTGGATCCTTGGTCCAGGTTGAAAAGATTTGTGAATCTTTCTCTGGATCCAGTTCTGTCAGCTCCACATGTTCGCTGGCAAATAATGATTTTCCGATCATGGCGTTTTCCATAGTGCTTCCTCTTTCATGTTCTTCCTTACGCGATGAAGGAACTACTCCTTCACAACTGATTCAAAACGTCCGCATGGGTGAACTCAGACCCGACATAACATTGCTTCCACAGCCGATAGCTATCGGCTGGCTCATCCCATTTTCGAACGTGATCATTTCAAAACCGCCTGCGCTCCAGTACAGGTCGCAGATGTCTGCATCCGCGGTCGGATGCCCCAAGAGAGCACGCGAATCGATAACATACACCTTGCGGAACAATCCATCCAGCAGATCCAGCTTCAGCTGCTGATAAGCGGGCCGGTTGACATTATTGAGATGATTGACATCGATGTAAATCCCCACCAGCTTGTGCAGTCCCACGCTGGCTGCGATGATTGCCAGCCCCAGGTAAAGTTGATGCTTGGATTCGCGGCTGTACAGATCATCCACCGGAGGATCTGCGCGCAGATAAAATGCAGCACCGTCGCTGATGCCGGCTGCGTTGCCTTCAAAATAATCGATCCGGTGCCCACCCAATTTCATCAATACGTCCAACATTTCACCCTCCTTACCCTTGCCCCCTGCCAGTCTATTTCAGGAAACAATCCATGCGATCCTTAGATCCGATCCAACAAGTTAATCCTTCAAAGTCCTTTTCATAGACCCCTCCCAAAAATAAAAAAAACCGCGGTGCGCGCCGTGGCTTTTTAGGAATAAAAAAGACCACGGGACTTTCTTGCACCCGTGGCCGCGAAAAGAGCTCGAACTACTCTACCGGCAGACAGGCGCAATACGACAAAGCAAAACACTAGCGCAAACGATGTTCTGCAGTGCCCATTTGGGGGTTGTAAATGCTTTGTTCATGTGCCCACTCCTCTCGTAAGATTAATGTTACCTAAGTATTTTACGGAATAAGAAGGCGAAAGTCAAGAGGGATTTTCGCATTTTGCATGGCGTAAATTGGGTTGATTTGCGCAAAACCACCCTACTAGAGTTTATTTTCCCGAAATAAAAAACTGGGAGAGAATTTCTCCCTCCCAGTTTTGCGTTACTTTATTTGTTGATAATTATTTTGCTGCTCGAACTTCAAGCTGCATGAAGTTGCCTTGAGCGCTGGTTCCGATCACGCGGATCTGTGTGCCGGTATTGGGATTCATCACGCTCCCCTGCGGATTAGCAGGATCATAGTACAAGGTCCGGTCATCGAAGACAGAAACCGCCTTCAGGCTCGGAACAGGAGAAAGCACGCTATTTACGTGCAGGTTCATTAGGGCGTCCGTTTTTTCCAACCCGAAGGTCGAGTCGTAGGTCTGGATGCGGTTGCGCCAGACGTCTCCATTTACATTTCGTAAAGCGGTGAAATGCGCGTCAATCGGCAGCAGCAGTCCAGCCCCAGGATGTTGTCGTGTATTGTTATTCCTTTGGCTGGTATCCCAGTAGTTGATCAGCAAGCCGTCTTGATAGGGGAAGTGATCAACTAAATTAGCTAGTTCAGGGTTATTCGTGTACCCAAAGAAGTAAGGACCCACCTTGAGCGTGCTGTCGTAGCCGCGATAGGTGCGATATTCAGCCACGTAGTACTGAGTGTAGAGTTTGTTTTCGACCCCAGTCGTCACATGGAAACCTGATGTCGGGGCAAAAGTCCAACCTGCATCTGATTCAGCACCATCGGTTGGGAACCCGGTAATATTGATGTCATCGACCATGAAGCCGAATCCGCCAGTATTGGCATCTGTCCAGTATCTGAACCCCAGGAGGACATCGCCAGCCGGTAGGTCAGCCGCCATATCGACCCATCCGCCTGAAGCTCCGGTGATACCAAAGCCAAAATTTTGACCATTCGGATCGGTCGTTGTGGAAAGATTGGTTTCAACGGGTGTCCAGGTAGCTCCATTATCCGTGGAGGCTACCACATAGGCATAATCCCAATCCAGCTCGGTGTTGTACTTTACCTTGGCGGCTAATGTAGATCCAGCTGCCAGGTTGAAAGATTTATACATGAAGTTGTTCAGGTAATCGCCAGCGCTGCTGTAATAATATGCGCTTCCAGCAAAAGGTATCCCAATATTTGCTGTCACCGATTTCTTGGGCAGGATAACAAATAATGCTTGATTCTGCTTGGTGTTAGCTTCCATCGGGCCAAGTTTTATCGCAGTGGTTTTACCAGCAGGAGCTACCGCATAATTCAGCCAGCCCAGTTGGAATTTTTCCCAGGTGCCCATATGGCTGGATTTGGAGCCGATATCAATTGTTCCATCTCCCATCCATGAGCCGGACGACATCAGAGTCCAGAACCCGGTGCCGTTTTCGCCGCCGGATGTGTCATACAGGTCAGGCAGGCCCAGGTCATGGCCAAATTCATGGGTGAACACGCCCACGCCGCCGTTTTCCGGCTGGATGGTGTATTTGCCGATCCAGTAGTTACTCGCGCCTACTTGGATCCCGCCGTACTTGTTAAAATCAGGTCCATCTACACCAATCAGGTTGGAAAATGCATACCAGCTATGGCTCCAGATGGTCCACACCGGGGCGCCGGCTTCTTCACCTTCTCCGGCATGAACTGCCTGTAAGGTGTCGATATAGCCATCCGGTTCGTCAAAATTCCCATTGCCGTTATAGTCATAACGGTCCCAGACATCAAACTGGGACAAATATGCATTGATCTCATCAGGAGTCTGTCCGGCAGCAATCTGATCTGCATACCAGCCATTCGCAACGTCCCGAAGGAAAAGCCAAACATTGGCATCGGGATTATCATCATAATCTACAGCATTACCTGGAACCCCGACCCAATCGGTCACATCGCCATGTACGGCATAGCGGCCGGATGATTGCTCGATGTAGAAATTGCGCATCGAATTGGCTCCAGGAGTGTCAGCGAAAAGCATGTCATAGATGGCCTCTCTGCTGAAATCAGGCATCCACAAGGTGCTATTGTCCACCGCGCGATCCGGTTCAGGGATCTCATTGTGTTTGAGATCAGCAAACTCTCCCAGGATCGTCCAGATGGCGCCTTCGCCTTCGCGGGCAAGTTCAACAAATTGTCCCTTGGCCACTTCTTTTACATTGTCCGGAGCTTTACCATTCAGTTTGGCTTCCAAGCCTTGTTGCCTAAGCTCGAGCTGTTTATCAGTCAACGGGTCGTGGCGATTGTCTTCCTTACCATTTCCCACTCCTTCGTCGCCTGTCGACCCCTGGGGTAGATCAGCCCCCGAGGAAGCCATTGCCGGCATAACGCTACCGAGAATCAGAGCGGCCAGCAAAACCAAAGAAAGCAATAGCTTTTTCATTTTTAGTATCTCCCTTTCACTTCTGATGAATGATTTGCGACCAGCAGGATTTCCTGGATTTCTAGTTTTCAGGATATGCAGTTTAAACGGAGTTCTCCTTTCTCCAATTGGATCAAGGTAATAAATAAAGAATGCCTCGGATCTAAGACATTTTCATCCATGAAAATTCTGCAGCTATGAATTGTGATGAACAAAGTTAGTACACGACCAACAAGCCATATTTACGGCCGGTTTCGCTACTGGCTCCCTGAGAGGATTCCACAAAAAGCGGAAAACAACCACAACAATTCCCCTTAGATCAAAGCTTCCGTATAAATACTATAGCAATTTATGACACCGGAGTCAAGCAAGTTTACACAATTTTAAAAAAACTCGAAAATCGTTAATGATTTTTCCAAGAAGACCCCCGACAGAAACCCGGCGCAACCTGTATCGCCAGCGTTTCGGGCGGGAGATTTGGGACTCAAGTATAATTTAATCCATGGAAAAGATGATCGCCGAAGTTCAAAAAATCACAGGGCTGAGGCTCAGCCCGCGCCAGGTGTCAGCCTTTGAGATCTATGAACGCGAACTGCTCGAGTGGAACGAGATGTTCAATCTGACCGCGATCCGCGACCCCGAGGGGGTAAGGACCAAGCATTTTTTGGATTCGCTGACCTGCCTGATCGAAATGCGTGACTTTCCCCCCACCCGTTTGATCGACATTGGCACCGGTGCAGGGTTTCCCGGAATTCCTTTGAAAATCGTGCTGCCCAACCTGCGCCTGACGCTGGTTGAATCGGTCAGCAAGAAAGCGAATTTTTGCAGTCACATCGTTGATGTCTTAAACCTGGATCATGTCGAAATTGCCACCAACCGCGCTGAAGAAATCGGGCAGATGCCCCGCCACCGCGAAGCCTATGACTGGGCAGTCGCCCGTGCGGTTGCCGCGTTGCCCATCCTGGTTGAGTACTTGCTGCCGCTCGTTAAAATCGGTGGTCATGTCCTGGCTCAAAAGGGAGAAAGCGGACCCATGGAAGCGCACGGTGCCGAAAAAGCTTGTCAAATACTGGGGGGGAGATTAAAGAAAATCACCCCGGTAAACATTCCCGGAGTGGTTGAACAGCGTTTTCTGATCGTGATCCAAAAAGTGGCAGCTACCCCGCCAAAATATCCTCGAAGAGTGGGAATCCCGCTAAAATCTCCCCTCTAACTCCTGCCTAATCGTCTGCCACCTTCTCGACAATACCCTGCGAGACTTGCCATTTTTCGCAACGGGCGGCGAAATCATGCGAGAACAAGCCGAAATCAGTTGTGGTCAAGAGCACCTGGTCGGCATTTTCGAGATAGCTCAGCAAGGATTGCTGCCTCTCGCTGTCCAACTCGGCCAGGGTTTCATCCAGCAAAAGCACCGGCCACTGCTTTGTCTTGCTCTTGATCCAATCCACCTCAGCCATCTTGAGCGACAAAATCGCAGTCCGAACCTGCCCCCTCGAGCCGTAATCACTGAGGTCGATGCCATTACAGGTAATGCGAAATTCATCCCGGTGCGGACCGAGAGTCGTCACCCCGCGCGCGATATCTTCGCTGCGAATAGTATTCAACCGTTCGAGAAATCCATCCTGGAGCTGCGCCTGGCTAAACCCGCTGCGAGAAATTGCAGACTCCAGCGGAAGGGCGAACTGCCCGCTGGGTTTGGAAGCCGGGTCATACGACGGTTGGTAACGGATGTGAAAGACTTCTTTTCCGCCGCTCAGCCGCTCGTGAACCCGCATCGCCAGCGATTCCAATTCGTGCAGCGCCTGGATGCGGGAATGCATCAGGATTGCGCCCCGCGAAGCCAGCAGGTTATCCCAAAATCCTAGCTGGGATGCGTCCCCGTTCCTCTCGCACAATTGTTTAAGCAGTGCGTTCCGCTGCGTAAGCGCCTGGGTATATTCTGAAAGCGCTTGCATATACAATGGATCCGTTTGGGCAATGGCAAGGTTGATGTACCGCCTGCGCTCGTCCGGTCCGCCTTCGATGATGCGTGTCATCTGGGGCAAGAACAGGACCGCATTGAACTGTCCAATGATCTGGCTCGCCGGCGCTTTGACGCCGTCCAGCAGCACTTCCTTGCGGAAACGCGGAGAACCATTGCCTGAAGGTTCCTGGATCAGGCGCACTTCCAGTTTTCGCAGTCGCTCATCCCTCTGAAAAGTAGCCACGATCCTTCCCACACTGAGATCATCCTCGCCGGCGACAAAATTGATCAACTGCCGGTCGTGTTGGGCGTGGAAAGAAGTGAAGGTGGCGAGATAATAAATCGCTTCCAGAATGGAGGTTTTTCCCTGGGCATTTGTCCCGACCAACAAAAGAATCCGCCGGGGTATATCCATGTCCAGGCGGGAAAATAGGCGGAAGTTCGTAAGCGAAAGGTGCGTCAGATACATAGATCAGTCGAGTGAGACTTCATCCTCGCGTGGTTGCCACACCTTGTCAGTACGATCGGTAAAGACGATGCCGTCGAGGTGATCGATCTCGTGCTGAAAAATACGCGCCAGCCATCCGGATGCCTTGATCTTTACCGGCTTACCCAACCGGTTTAGTCCTTTAACCGTCACACTTTGATGGCGTTCCACTTCTCCGACGAGTCCGGTCACAGATAGGCAGCCTTCGATGCCGCTGACCATCTCGTCAGAGGCTTCGATGATCTCAGGGTTTGCCAGGACATACAATTTTTTGGGCGATTCTTCATCGTCTTCATCGATATTGTATTCCACCACGATCAAGCGTGATGAGACGGCGATCTGCGGGGCAGCCAGCCCTACTCCGGGAGCCTCATGCAGCGTGTCGATCATATCTGCGACAAGCGTTTGGAAATCTTTATCAAAGTCGGTAACCTTGTGGGCTTTACGACGCAAAATCGGGTTAGGTATGGTGATAATTTCTCGAATTGCCATTTCGTATCCTATTCTACTTATATTAGCCCTTATTTTACCCCGTTTTTTGGCCGATTTTGACCCTGTGTGCGCTGGATTTCATCATAAGTTGCGATCCAGTCCGCCATGCGCTGCTGCTCGTTCATTTTTAAGCGTTCATTAAACGCCGCAAAAGACGCATAGATCTCGCGCTGGATGGCTGACGGTTGATAAACATTATCAAAAGACAATTCTTCATTGCCGATCTGAATGTGGACTGTGCCGAAGTTGAAAAGCAGTCCTACGATGCCATTGCGCTTGTACTCGACTGTTTGGATGTTCTTCAACGGAGCCGAGCGCCGTTCTTCGTGGCCCAGTGGCTTGCGCGAAACGTCCAGCACTTGATCCTGGGTAATGATGTAAGCGTCGTTGTACCAATCGATATATTGGTAAACCCACCATCCCCAACCGGTAATCGCCCCGACGATCGCCAGGATGTACAGGGTGGTTTCATCCAACAATGTGATCAGACCAAACGCACTGCCGGCAGTGACCAGCGCCACAAGCAGCAACAATAATGCCGGTAGAAAGGTTCGTTTGAGCAGCAGCATCCAATGGGTGCGATAGGTAACTCCCCCCTGGCTGACGACCCGCAAGTTAAAAAATTTTGCCAGCCAGTCGGAGAGGGAGCCCGAATTGTAGATCAACCCTTCATTCTTTACACGGGAATCCAAATTTGGATTTGTGCCGGGTTTTCCATGACCTTCCAAACGATGAGTCAGCGTTTCGCGAATGCGTGCCTGATCGTCATGCTTCCGGTCGAGCTCCTTCTGCCTTCGGGCTGATTCGAGGAGAGCGGAAACGAGGTCGGGTTCGGGAAGTTTCTCCAGGCGCAGGTCGCCTGTGTACGAACGTACGGTCACACTGCCAAAGCCGATAACTCTTCCCCAGGCGGAAGAATCCACCCCAATGGAGAGAACGGCATCCATCGGCGATTCCTGCCTGCCCTCATAAAAGCCGACCATTTGGCGCTGCGAGCTCACCCTTCGGCTGGTGATAATGATGTAGTCGTTGGTCCACTCCAAGCCCGCCCAAATGCAAATCACGCCTCCGATACAGAGTAGGAGTATTGAAAGAAATAAGAAGAAGCTCGAGGAAGACACGGTGGTGAAAGCGAAATAAAGGGGAACAGCGAAAGCTGCCAGGGTAAGCGTTCCCCAGAACAGCAGCCTTGCGAAAAGAAAATAAACATGCCTGCGCGTCACCAGCAACATGGGCTCCTCAGGAGTGAGCCAGGTGATGTCCAATTTACGACTTAGCTCTGAGGATTTGAGCAGCATCCGAAGTGCGCGCCTGAGTGTGGAATCATGTGAAGCCACTTCGAGGAGAACATCCCGTGGAATTCGAATCACCACCACGCGGCTGTCGCAATACGCGAGCGTGTGCGATAGCTGGTCCCGTGTCAGTCCATCGATTCCGAATAGATCCCCCCGGTTCAAAAAAGCCAGGTCTTTGGTATTTTTCTTTCGTTTCCCCCGGATGCGTACGGTCCCAGATACGATGAAGTAGAGAAAATCCACTTCATCTCCATCTTTATAGATGGACTCTGCAGCACCGTACACCACCCTTTCGGAGGATCTGGCAATTTCCGCCAAAGACTCTTCCGCGATCAGATAGAATGGGTACAACGACTTCAAGAAGGTGAAATTTGCCGTTTCGCTGCCAGACATACTATAAGTATATCCAAAGCGAAAATAATATCCACACAATATCAAAATCCACAGGTCTGAGAGCCTTGCAGAATCTGGTAAAATCTGTAGTAGTTTTTACAGGAGAGCATCAAATGAATCGGAAAAAGAATTTTTCAATGCTGCGTTGGGTTTCGTTGGCATTGATTTTCTCTGCAGTTATTGGTTTGGTATTTGAATTGGTCGTTTACAGCCGCTTGCGGTCCTCTTTTGCACCAGGTGCCAGGATTGCCGAAGTTCCGGTCACGGGTCTAAACCAGGAGCAGGCAGCGGCTCGCATCACCCAGGCTTATTCCATTCCCATTGAAATGCATTACGGCGATGCCGTGATTCAAGCCAAACCCGCCGCCCTGGGATTTTCGCTGGACCTGGCATCGATGATGGCTGCTGCTGATCAGGCACGAATTTCTTTGCCATTTTGGACAGCCTTCTGGGAATTCCTGTTCAACCAGCTTCCCACTACCCCATCCGTACCGTTAAAAGCAAAAATTGATGAACAGGTGCTCGCCTCTTACTTGCAGTCCGAGATCGCCGCACGCTATGATACCCAACCCCAGCCTTATTCCCCCATACCTGGAAGTGTTAATTTTGAACCAGGCACTCCCGGTACTGTGTTGGACGTCACCCGCGCGGTGGATTTGGTGACCACAGCCTTGAAATCACCTTCTGCGCGTGTGGTCAACCTTTCTTACATACAGGTCAATTCTGAAAAGCCATCCCTGGAAAACCTTAAGATTTTGCTCAGACAAATCCTGGATTTGTCGAAATTTGACGGGGTTACTGAAATCTACATGCGTGATCTACAAACGCAGCAGGAAATGCAGTTTGCCTATCAAAATGGCGAGAGCCTGCAGCCGGATATTGCCTTCTCTGCCGAAAGCATCATCAAAGTGCCGGTCATGGTGAGTATCTACCGGCGCGTGGGTGAGCCGACATCCGCAGAGATCACCGACTTGATGGAGCGGATGATCGAGCGTTCGCAGAATGACCCGCCAGATCAACTGATGAAAATGGTCATCGATCCCAATCTCGGACCGCTTGGTATAACCGCTGACATGCAGGCGCTCGGTTTGAAGAATACTTTTTTGGGCGGCATGTTTTATTCAGGAGCACCCCTGCTCAAGGCGTACATATCCCCCGCAAATTCCCGCACTGACGTGAACACTGCACCAGACCCCTACAGCCAGACGACGCCGTCCGATATGGGCATGCTCCTGGATGATCTCTACCAATGTGCCGATAATGGCGGCGGAACTTTTGCAGCCGTGTTTCCCGCTGAGATTTCGCAAAATGAGTGCAAGTCAATGTTGACGTACCTCACCCGCAACAAAATTGGTGTGCTGCTCGAAGCCGGTCTGCCGGAGGGCACCCAAATAGGACACAAACACGGGTGGGCGATAGATCCCACTGACGGTCTTATGCATACCATCGGTGACGCAGGCATTATCTATTCGCCGGGTGGCAACTATATCCTGGCAGTGTTCATGCAAAACAACAACCAGATCGTGTTTGATAATGCCAATCGCATCATCGCTGACATCTCGAGCGCTGTTTATAATTACTTCAACCTGACGGTACAGTAAGTTGAATCATCCGAAGATTTTAGTCCTTCTTCCTGCCTTTAACGAGTCCGTCCATATCGCTGATGTCATCATCCGGACCAGGGAATTTCTGCCGGTGCTTGTCATCGATGACGGTTCCCACGATAGAACGGCGGCAATTGCGGCGGAGAACGGGGCTGAAGTGGTGCGGCAGATCCCCAATCAAGGCAAAGGCAAAGCCCTGCGCCGGGGATTCCAAATCGCGATCGAACGCGAATTCGATGCCATCATTACCCTCGACGCCGATGGTCAGCATGCCCCTGAGGAAATTCCGGCGTTTGTCCAGGATTACGAACGAAACCACAGCGACTTGATCATCGGGTACCGTAATTTTAGCAAGATGCCATTCATCCGGCGCTGCTCGAATACCATTGGTACCGTCCTTTTTTCCTGGGCGGTTGGGTCACCCATACGTGATAACCAATCCGGGTACCGCTTGATTTCAAGGCAATTGATGCAATCCATGCTTGACAGCATGGAGAGCGGTTTTGAATACGAGGTCGAAATGATCGTGCGCTGTCTGCAAAAGGGAATGGTTTTGACATGGGTGCCGATCCAGACGATCTACCGGGATGAGAAAAGCCATATTCACCCGCTGCACCACGCCTACCATTTCATGCGCATGGTTTTCCAGACCCGCCAGGCGATGCGCCGTCCACTTGTGTAAACTTCCAGCAGGAGATCCGTGACTGAACCATTACCTCGCATGCTCACCTTTTCTGAAGTCATCCCGGCACCTCTTGGTAAAGTGTGGGAAGCCTGGACGACTGAGGAGGGCACAAGATCATTCCTGGCTCCTGAATGCCGCCTCGAGTTGACTCCGGGCGGTTCGTATGAGATGTACTTCAACCCAGACTCCCCTGTAGGCGAAAAAGGCGGGGAAGGCTGCAAGCTCCTGGCAATCGATGCGCCATTGATGCTCTCATTTACCTGGAATGCACCTCCCGAACTTCCGGCTATCCGCTGTCAATACACCCACGTCGTCGTCCGTTTGAGTGCCATCAATGCTAGCGAGACGCTGGTTCAGCTTACCCACGACGGCTGGGGAGAGTCACAGGAATGGCAACAAGGCATCGCGTATTTCCAAAGGGCATGGGGAGAGATTGTGCTTCCCCGGTTGCGCCACAGGTTTATCAACGGTTCGATGGATTGGCAGAATTAATCCTATCAGTTGAAGAGCGCGAGGGATCATGAAAAACAGCATGCAATTGATCGATGAATTTGTTGCACTCAATAAGATAGCCGTTGTAGGCGTCTCAAGGAATCCTGATAAATTTGGGAACGCGATCTACAGAGAGCTGAAGCAGCGTGGAAAAACCGTCTATGCGGTCAATCCCAGCGCAGATAGCATCGAGGGCGACCGCTGTTATGCCGGATTGGGTGCACTACCCGAAAAACCGGACGGGGTTTTGATCGTCGTGACGCCGGAAGCTTCCCTGGACGTAATCCGGGATACCGCAAAAGAAGGCATCCCTTATGTCTGGCTCCAGCAAGGCGCAAATTCGCTCAAAGGCGAGCAATTGTGCCATGAATTGGGGCTTAAAGTAGTCAGTGGCGAGTGCATTTTTATGCATAATCAGCCGGTACAATCGATTCATAAATTTCGCCGCACGTTACGCAAGATATTCGGCGGTATGCCCAGGTAAAGTCAACGTTGAAAATTGATGCCGCTCTCCTTATACTGAATTTATTCAGGAGTTGAGGAGAGGATAAGATGACCAAGGATAGTACGCGGCAAATTGTTGTAGTTCTCGCCACCCTTGCCACTCTCATCGTTAATGCATTGGCAAACATCCTGCCCTTCAATGGGTTAACCACCGGAGAAGTATCAGATAGTCTCAAAGTTTATTTTGTACCAGCCGGTTATGTTTTCTCGATCTGGGGATTGATCTACCTGTTGTTGATCGGGTACGCCGTTTACCAGGCATTGCCGGCTCAGCGTGATCATCCCATCCTGCGCAAGATCGGTTGGCTGTATGTTCTCAGCGCAGACGCCAATTGCGGTTGGATTTTTCTTTGGCACTACCAGCAATTCCCCTTCACGCTCGTTCTCATGGCAATTATTTTGATCAGCCTGATCCTGATCTATCTCAAGCTGGGAATTCCAAACAAACCAGCAACCCTAAGCGAAAAACTATTCATCCGCCTGCCGTTCTCGATTTACCTCGGTTGGATCACCGTGGCGACAATCGCCAATGTTTCAGACGTGCTCTATTACTTCAAATGGGATGATTTTGGCCTGGATCCTCAGCTTTGGGCAGTCATCATGCTTGCGGTCGCATTGGTCATTGCCGCCCTGATGATGTTTACCCGGCACGATGCAGCCTTTCTGGCTGTCCTCATCTGGGCTTTCATCGGGATTGCCCTCAAGTTCGCCGCAAATCCCATCGTAGATATCGCAGCCTGGGTGGCATCCGCCATCGTTGGAATATTCTTCCTGGTCAGTTTGATTTGGACAAAAAATAAGATTTATCAAAAAGTTTAGGTACCATTCAAGAAAAAGCCCGGTTGCCCGGGCTTTTTTGTCATAAGTTGGAGATTTGGCTCTTCAGTTTCTCAGCCGTTTCCTGGAAGGCTTGCAGCTTTTGACGCTCCTTCTCCACCACCTGGGCAGGCGCCTTGTTCGCAAAATCACTGGAAAGCAGCTTTTCGAGACGGGAAATTTGAGACATAACCTCTCCAAGGTCATTCTCCACTCTTTTCTTGTCCAGAGGGTTGTCAGTTTTGGGCAAGTATACAGCAGACGCTGACGTAATTAAAACAATTTCATTCAAAGGTCTAGGATAATCAGCGACAAATTTGTACGCGATTTCCAAATCGTTCTCATCGAATCTGCTTAATGCCGTGATCGTTCCTCCATTCGAAACGAATAAGTCGTAATTCTTGTCTGCATAAATTTTCGCTGGAATTTTCGTACTAGGAGGGATAAGATTCTCAGCACGATAGTTCCTTACATCCTTGATTAATTCACGTACTTTCTCGAATTCCTGTATCTTTTGATCCTCCCAACCCTCCGGAGAACCACTTTCTGGCCAGCGAGCGATGATCAAAGCCTCTTCCCATGCACCATTGGCATAATATCCGCTGAAGCCGTTCGTACTGGCAGCTTTTTTCAATGCCTGCCATAGTTCTTCGGTCACAAACGGGGTAAAAGGATGCAGCAAGCGCAGGCACGCATCCATCACCCTTACCAGGGTTTGAGCGGTGTAATAAGCCCTGTCGGAACCCTGAGCCAGTTGAACCTTGGCGATCTCCAGGTACCAGTCTGCGAAGTCACCCCAGAAGAATTCATAAATCTGACGTCCGGCTTCTCCATATTGGTAGTTCGTGAACAGCCTTTCGGCATCGCGGATCAGCGTGGTCAGGCGTGCCCAGATCCACGAATCCGCCAGCGTCCACTCCGGTTTGGCGTCCGCATGATTTGGAGCCTGGTTCAACGCACTGAGGATGAACCGACCTGCATTCCAGATTTTATTGGCGAAATTGCGGTTGGCTTCCACCTTCTTCAGGCTCAAATTGGAGTCGTTTCCAGGCGTCGAACCCACCAGCAGCGTGAAACGCAGCGCATCCGTGCCCATCTCATCCATCACCGGCAGCGGGTCGACCACATTTCCTTTCGTCTTGCTCATCTTCTGTCCGTGCTCGTCCAGGATCAGACCATGCAGATACACGGTATGGAAGGGCGGTTTTCCGGTAAATTCGATGCCGAACATCATCATCCGCGCCACCCAGAAAAACAGGATATCAGCCGCGGTCTCGAGCACTGAGGTCGGGTAGAAATAGCTCAGCTCAGGGGTTTCGTCCGGCCAACCCAACGTTGAAAAAGGCCATAATGCCGAGGAAAACCAGGTATCCAGCACATCTTCATCCTGATGCAGATGCGATCCTTTGCATTTTGGACACGCTGAGGGATCTTCGCGGGATACGATCATTTCGCCGCAGTCATCACAATACCATACCGGAATGCGGTGCCCCCACCAAAGCTGGCGGCTGATGCACCAATCGCGGATGTTTTCGAGCCAGTTGTAATAGACCTTGGTGAAGCGCTCCGGCACGATCCTGGTCTGTCCGCTCTTCACAGCTTCCAAAGCTTTTTCTGCCAGGGGCTGGATCTTGACGAACCACTGCGTGGAAATCATCGGTTCGATGATCTCTCCCCCACGCTGCGAGCGGGGGACATTCAAGGTATACGGCTGTTCCTTGATCACCAATCCTGCTGCACGCATGTCTTCCCAGATCTTTTTACGGCAGTCGAAGCGGTCCATCCCGGCATAAGGTCCGCCGTTGCTGTTGATGTGCGCGCTCTCATCCATGATGCTGATCATTTCCAGGTGGTGTGTCTGACCAATGGTGTAGTCATTCGGATCATGCGCAGGTGTGATTTTCAACGCTCCGGTTCCGAATGCACGGTCAACGTATTCATCCGCGATCACCGGGATGCGGCGATTGAGAATTGGCACGAGGACCTCTTTGCCAATGAATTTTTGATAGCGCTCATCTTCTGGATGCACAGCAACTGCAGAATCGCCCAGGATGGTCTCGGGGCGGGTGGTCGCCACCGGGATAAAATCACCCGAATCATCCGCCAGCATATACTTGAAGTAATAGAGAAACCCCGCCTCTTCAGAATACTCCACTTCGAGGTCTGAAACAGCCGTACGCAGCAGCGGCGACCAGTTGATCAGGCGCGGTCCGCGATAGATGAGCCCTTTTTCGTAAAGGCGCACAAACGCTTCGCGCACTGAACGCGACAAGCCGTCATCCAGGGTGAAGCGCTCGCGCGTCCAATCACATGAGGCGCCCAGGCGTCGAATTTGCTGGGTAATTCTACCGGCATACTTTTCCTTCCATTCCCAGGTCCGGCGTAAAAATTCTTCGCGTCCCAGGTCATCGCGTTTCAGCCCTTCCTTGGCCAATTCCTTTTCCACCAGCATCTGGGTGGCAATTCCGGCATGATCGGTGCCGGGCACCCACAGCGTGGGGATCCCTTTCATGCGGTGGTAACGGATCATCAAATCTTCCATCGAGACAAACATGGCATGCCCAAGGTGCAGTTCACCTGTGACATTTGCCGGAGGAATCGAGATGACAAATGGTTTTAACGTCGGGTCAAAACCAGGGCTGTGCGGGTCATTGCTGGGCTTGAAGTAGCCGTTTTCCTCCCACATCTTGTAGAGACGCTCTTCAGTCGAGCTGAAATCGTACGCTTTTGCCAATGTTTCTTCTGCCATTTGTTCCTCCTGTAAAGACCAACTTAAAACAAAAACCTTTCATCCATCAGAGGACGAAAGGAATTCTTCCGCGGTACCACCTCAATTTGCCAAAGTTTCTGGCACTCTCTTCCAGACCATCATCTGGAATTCGCGCTAACGGGCTTACCCGTGCCGGTCTACTCACCCATTGGGATTTCTTCGGCAATCAACCAAACGACTTCAACCAGGGTTCGCTGCGGAGGCTTTCAGCCAGGGCTCTCCTTCTCTACCAGCTCGACGCCAGCTTACTCCTTTTGGCGGGAATCTTATACAATTGTACAGGTATTATACTGAAATCAGGCTCTTTCGTCAATCTATGGGTTGACGTCGGCTTAGAAACCAGGAGAACAAATGACATTACCAAAATGGTTGGCATGGTCGCAAAAGATCCAGGCGATCGCTCAAGGCGGACTGGCTTACTCGACCAATCCCTTCGACCGCGACCGTTACAAAGAACTGAGCGGGATTGCGGCTGAGATAATGGCGGTTCAAACCGGAAGCGAAACCGGTGAAGTGCAGCGGATTTTCGATGCACAGGACGGCTATGCCACTCCCAAGGTGGACGTACGCGGTGTGCTTTTTAAAGACTCCCGCATCCTGATGGTGAAGGAATTGATGGACGGCGGCAGGTGGACACTGCCCGGTGGTTGGGTGGATGTGAATGAGTCACCCAGTTATGCCGTTGAACGCGAAATGCGCGAAGAAGCCGGGGTGCATCGTGAAAGCCATAAAGCTCCTGGCTGTATATGACCGCAACCTGCACGGGCATCCTTTCTTTCCATTTCATGCCTATAAACTGTTCTTCCTCTGCGAAGGAACAGAAGAAACCACAGCAGACCCAAAAGAAACGTCTGACCCGACCTACTTCGCTGAAAACGAATTGCCGGAGCTTTCGCTTGCCAGGGTGACCGAGCCGGAAATTCTGCGCATGTTCGAGCATCTGCACCACCCTGACCTCGCCACGGATTTTGATTGAATTTGAACCGTTCACTGGAATTCTTGCTTTTCATCGGTTACACTTAGCCCCTGATGAAAAATTTACGGGTTATCCGATTATGAAAAACATCCGGCTGCGGTTCCTGACACTGCTCCTCGGCATCATCCTATTGGGAGGTTGCACGAATTCCGATACGGGGGTCAACAAAAACGCCTGAACCACAAGGTGGAACCTCGACACCTGAGGTTACCCCCACCAGGATTCTGCCTACAACAACCCGGCTTCCCGACATCCATGTGGATGCTGCCAGCTTGAAGGGCCTGCAAATCCAATTCATGCATCCATGGTCAGACGCGACGGGGATCGAAATGGCAAAAATGATCGATGAATTCAACCAGTCCAACCCCTGGGAAATATTCGTCATCGCACAAACCCCTGGTTCCGCAGGAATGCTGGTCAACCAGTTGATGGACGACCTATGCCACAGGCAACCAACCGGACCTGGTGGCTGCGCCAGTGGATACCCTGCTCAAGATCAATACCTCTGAACCTGCGATTGTTGACCTCAATCCTTACGTTTTTTCCAGTTCGTGGGGCATGACCAGCGAGGAATTGGCTGACTTCAATCCAATTTTTCTGGAGCAGGACCTGGTAAAAGGCTTCCGTTATGGGTTTCCCGCTCAGCGCAGCACGGTGATGATGTTCTACAATTCCACCTGGGCGAAAGAATTGGGTTTTTCCAGTCCACCGGAAACTCCCCAGGATTTTCAATCCCAGGCTTGCGCTGCTTTCCAGGCATTGAAAAATGATTCCGACAGCAGCAATGACGGATTGGGCGGCTGGATCGTCAACACCGAAGGACTGGTCACCTATTCCTGGCTGGTCAATTTCAACACGGCGATTTTTGCCAACGGCAATTACACCTTTACGTCGCCCGCTGCTCAAACAACCTTTGAAACGATCCACGGATTGTTAACTTCAGGTTGCGCCTGGATTCCTCGCCAGGCTACCCCTTACGACTATTTTGCTGCTCGACAAGCCCTGGTGTACAGTGGATATTTGCAGGATATTCTCCCGCAAATCAAAGCCAATTCCATCGCAGGAACAAGCGATATCTGGACGGTGATCCCCTTCCCCTCTACCCAAGAGCAGCAGGTTGTGGCAGAGGGACCTTCGTACGCGGTAATGAAATCAACTCCAGAAAAGCAATTGGCAGCCTGGCTCTTTGTGCGTTGGATGAGCTCGACTGACCACCAGGCACGCATCATCCAGACATCCGGTTCGCTGCCTTTATCCACCCGAGTGAAGGATCAACTGATGCGTTCGGGTTCCATGACTCAGCAGTGGAAAGATGCTGTTGGCTCCGCCACACAATTTGTAACGGTACCCTCAGATCCAAATTGGCAATTGGCAAAAACCATTCTTGAAGATGCCGGCTGGCAGCTCTTTAAGACAAACCTGGTCAAATCCGACATCCCGGCATTGCTCGACCAGATGGATAGTACATTTATCGAACTTAAGGATCGCAAATGACGCCAATCCTCCCCAAGATAACCATCTATACAGACGGCGGCTGCGACCCCAACCCGGGTCCAGGCGGGTGGGGCGTGGTGATCCTCTCTGCGCAAGGCAAACGTGAATTTTCAGGCAGCGATCCAAACTCTACCAACAACCGCATGGAATTGACCGCAGCCATCCAGGCTTTGAATTCTGTCCACTCACCGGCGGAGATCACCCTCTACACGGATTCACAGTATCTGCAGCGCGGCATCGATGAATGGATGCCAAAATGGCTGGCAAAGAACTGGCGCGGCAGCAGCGGCCCGGTCGCCAACCAGGATTTGTGGAAAGCCCTTTTGGAAGCCGCCAAACCCCACAAGATCACCTGGCGCTGGCTGCGGGGGCATACTGGGGATGTCAACAATACCCGCGCCGATTGGCTGGTCAAGGAAGCTCGCAAGAAATTATAGACACCTGAAATAAATGTTGAGTAGCAATCACGTGTTAAAAAAAAGAGGCGACGAAGGGATTTGCCGGAGCGGAGCGCGGTCCCTCAATGGGGAAACCAATGATCATATGTTAGAATAAATTGAGGCGACGATGGGATTTGCCGGAGCGGAGCGCAGGTCCCCTCAATGGGGAAACCAATGATCATATGTTTAAATAAATTGAGGCGACGATGGGATTTGAACCCATGATCAGGGTTTTGCAGACCCTTGCCTTAGCCACTTGGCCACGTCGCCTAACGAAGAGGATTTTAACAAACCTTACAACTTTGGTCAAGGAAAAACAAAAACCCCTTTTCAGGGGTTTTTTTGAGCGGGCGATGGGACTCGAACCCACGACCTTCTCCTTGGCAAGGAGACATTCTACCAACTGAACCACGCCCGCAGACTTGAAATTGATCCTCAAGCAGTCGAAATTCTACTAGATGTTGCCCGGTTCGTCAACCCTTTTTATCTTAAAACCCCGCCTGGATGGCAAGCACTTTATCTGCATAATAATAGCCCACATTGTAAGGTCCATAGGCTCGAAGAGCATCGCGAACTCCGCCGTACTTTTGGTTCAGTCCCGCAACCATCCGCACGCCATAATCCAAATTGAAATCAGGGTCGAGCAACTCCAAAGTGGAAGGCCTCGCCGCAAAGCATGGACCATTGGCACACATGAAACTGGATGCGACTCCGTCCGAGGGCATCACCTGCATCAATCCCACTGCGCCTGAATCTGAAATCACCTCGGGCTGCCCCCCGCTCTCCTGCATCATCACGGCTGCGATCAAACTCGCATCGACGTTATACTTTTCCGCTACTCGCTCGATCTGTCCGCACCACTGCCGCACACTGTCCATCACACGATCCGGTAAAGCGCATTCGACTTGAGAGGCTTCCCCCGTTATAGGTTCGCTTTGAACCGCTAAACTGACCGGTTGTTCTGTGGCTGCTTCAACCGTCACAGGCGCAGAACCAATTTTTGTCAGAAAGATGAGCATCACACTGGCGAGAATGATCCCAGGGAAAATCGCGTATTTAGGGTCAAACATGGGCTTCCTCCTTGATTTGTCCCAATTATAGCACTTTTGTTCTATTAATTCAAGCAACAAAATAGAGATGATTTTGGCATCTCTATCGGTCATTCGTTTTTTTAATTGACCAAACCACTGACAGCTACCGCTCCATGCTCACCACCTGGTGCTCCCAGCGGTGCCAGCCATTGAAGCGTTCATCCAGGATCTTTTTGCCTTCACCAGGGCAATCCATTCCCATCAATTCCAGGTCGGCATCCACCATGATCCGCACCAATTCGTGGAATTTCACCTTCGGCTCCCAGCCTAATTGCTCACGAGACTTGGTCGGGTCTGCCATCAGGTAATCCACTTCGGTAGGTCTGAAGTAGCGCGGGTCGATTTTTACATACTGGTTCCAGTCCAAGCCGAGATAACCAGAAGCCTCATCCAGGAACTCGCGCACAGTATGCGCTTCCCCTGTGCCGACGACGTAATCATCCGCCGTCTTTTGCTGCAGCATCATCCACATCGCTTCGACGTATTCCGGGGCATACCCCCAGTCGCGGCGGGAATCCAGGTTGCCCAAATAAAGGTGTTCCTGCTTCCCCGCCTTGATGGCAGCCAGGGCGCGTGTGATCTTGCGAGTGACGAAGGTCTCGCCCCGCCTGGGTGATTCATGGTTGAAGAGGATCCCGTTGCTGGCAAAAAGCTTGTAGCCTTCGCGGTAATTTCGGGTAACCCAATAGGAATACACTTTCGCAGCTGCGTATGGGCTGCGTGGTTCAAATGGAGTGAGTTCGTTTTGCGGAGGCTTGGCGCCGCCAAACATTTCAGACGACGAAGCCTGGTAGAATTTTTCAGGGTGGCCGCTGCGCCGGATGGCTTCCAGGATGCGGATGGTGCCCAATCCGGTCACATCGCCGGTATATTCAGGCATATCAAAACTCACTCTGACGTGGCTTTGAGCAGCGAGGTTATAAATCTCATCCGGTCTCACGTTGTAGATCACATCCGCCAAACTTTCGATGACGGTTACATCCCCGTAATGAAGATAGAGTTTGACGTCTTCGCCGTTTTTATGCGGATCGTGGTAAATATGATCGATGCGCCGGGTGTTGAAGGTGCTCGCCCGCCGAATGATGCCGTGCACTTCATACCCCTTGGAGAGTAAAAGCTCGGCCAGGTAGGATCCATCCTGCCCTGTAATCCCAGTGATCAATGCTTTTTTCATTCTTGTCTCCTTTATCTCTGGTTTTGGCCAAATTCCTCCCAGCCTGGTTGAGAAGGAATCTTGTGCCTCAGTCTGCTTATTTTGCCTGCCAGACTTCCCGCAGCCGTTCTTTCAGCATCTCGACCGTAGGAACTCCCCGCAGTCCATTCGGAGTTGGATAGACCCTGCAGCCAATGTGATATTCGTCCAGCTTTTGTTCCCACAAATCCCTTCCGTTATATTTGAGGGAGGGCGATCCTTGAAAAGTATATTGCGCCGCCTGGGCGTCATCTTGAATTAAGATGAGCTCGATTTCAGCGTTCAAATCCATGGCTGCTAGCGCTTTGTGCAGATTTTCCAGAGCAACTTTCCACGAAGGACATCCGTCAAAATACAAGAGTTGTATTGTCATTATCCAGCATTATAAAAGAAAACTGCCCTTTCGGGCAGTTCGTTGTAGACTTCTCTACAAATTACTTCTTCTTGAAGTAAAGTTCTTTCTTTTCGGCATCCAACTCCACTACCACCGTATCTCCCGCAGCATACTCGCCCGAAAGCAGGCTGATCGAAAGCGGACTCTCGACGTATTTCTGCAAAGCCCGTTTCAACGGGCGCGCCCCAAATGCCGGATCGTAGCCTTCAGTGGCAAGCCATTCACGGGAGGCATCGGTCAGTTCGACGCTCAACCCGTGCTCCTGCAGCCTGGCCTGAACTTCTTTCATATTGAGATCGACAATTTGCATCATTTGCTCTTTATTCAGAGGCGAGAACATGATGATCTCATCGACACGGTTCAAGAATTCAGGTCTGAATGTGCTCTTCAGGGCTTTATCCACTTTGTCATGCGCCTCGCGGTCTTCATCGCTGTCTGCCTTCTGCAGGAAGCCAAGCGTACCGCCCTTGCGCACAAATTCAGTCCCAAGGTTACTGGTCATGATGAGCACCGTGTTGCGGAAGTCAACCACCCGGCCTTGACCGTCGGTCAAGCGCCCGTCATCCAGGATCTGCAACAAGGCGTTCCACACTTCCGGATGTGCTTTTTCGATTTCATCGAACAAGATCACCCTGTAAGGTCGGCGGCGTACGGCTTCGGTCAACTGACCGCCTTCTTCATACCCCACATAACCTGGAGGCGCACCGAAGAGGCGGGATACCGTATGCTGCTCATGATATTCACTCATATCCAGCCGCACCAGGGCGTCTTCATCATCAAACAGAAACTCAGCCAATGCCTTGGCAAGCTCGGTTTTGCCCACACCTGACGGACCGATGAAAATAAACGAGCCGATGGGACGGCGGGGATCTTTGAGTCCGGAACGAGCCCGTCGTATGGCATCAGATACGGCATGAATGGCGGCTTCCTGCCCGATGATTCTTTCACCAAGCCGGTCTTCCATTTTCAACAAACGAGCAGATTCGGATTCCATCATCTGGTTCACGGGAATGCCGGTCCATTGGGCCAAGACATCGGCAATGTCGTTCACATCCACCACTTCGTCCAGTTTATGTTCTGATTCCCATTTATCCCGTTCCTGGGTGAATTCTTCTTCAAGGCGCAGCCTTTCAGCTTTCTTGCGTGCTGCCCGCTCGTAATCACGCTCGACCCCGGCTTGCTCTTCTTCAGCAGCCAGGCGGTCGACTTCTGACTTCTTTTGTTTCAAATCATCCGGCATCGAATACAAGGCTACACGCAATTTTGCAGCGGCTTCATCCATCAGATCGATGGCTTTATCGGGCAGGCGGCGGTCGGTGACATAGCGTGCCGAAAGATGGACCGCGGCAACCAGCGCATCATCCGAGAACTGGACTTTGTGGTGGGCTTCATAGCGGTCGCGCAGCCCCATCAGCATTTTGATGGTGTCTTCCTGGTTCGGTTCATCCACAAAAACGGGTGCAAAACGTCGCGCAAGCGCGGCATCCTTTTCAATATATTTTTGATATTCGTCCAGGGTGGTTGCACCGATACACTGCAATTCGCCGCGCGAAAGGGCAGGTTTGAGCATGTTCGATGCATCCATCGAACCTTGCGCAGCGCCAGCACCGACGACGGTATGCAGTTCATCGATAAAGAGGATGATCTCGCCGTTCGAATGTTGAACTTCTTCGATCGTCGCCTTTAGCCGTTCCTCGAATTCACCTCTGAACCGTGAACCGGCGATCATGGCACCCATATCCAGGGAGTTGACTTTCTTTCCCATAAGGATTTCAGGAACATCGTTCGCTGCAATTTTTTGGGCAAGTCCTTCGACGATGGCAGTCTTCCCCACCCCTGCTTCGCCGATGAGCACAGGATTGTTCTTGGTGCGGCGTGAAAGGATCTGCATCACGCGCAGGATCTCTTTATCCCTTCCGATGACGGGGTCGAGTTTGCCTTCGCGAGCCAACTTGGTCAAATCGCGTGAATATTTTTCGAGGGTGCGATATCGGGTTTCCGCTTGCGGGTCAGTTACACGTTGCCCGCCGCGAAGCTGGGTAATGGCATCCAAAACACGTTCACGGGTAATTCCGGTAGTTTCCAGAAGTCGCGAAGCCGGCGTGTTTTTTTCACTGAGAATGGCTAAAAAGATATGCTCGGTGGAAATGTATTCGTCTTTCAAGCGGCTGGCTTCCTCATTCGCCTGGTCAATGATCCTTTTCACCCTCGGGGTAATAAAAATCTGTCCTGCTCCACCGCCAAAAATGCTGGCTTTCGGGCTGGTTTTGAGAATGTAATCCAAACGTTCCTGCAAAATCTGGGGATCGACTTTTAATATTTCCAAAATTTGAAGAACAACACCCTGGGGCTGTTCGATCAACGCCAGCAAAAGATGTTCAGTGTCGATCTGGTTATGTCCATAACGCTGAATGATCTCTGCAGCGCGTTGAGCTGCTTCCTGGGCGCGTTCTGTAAAACGGTCAAATCTCATCATAGGTTGTTCCGTCCTTGTGATAGCTTAAATTCGTTAGGTGATTATAGCATTTTGAGTGTCAGAACAATCATAAATTTCTGTAAGAATACCGTATGAACTATTCGCTTCGCCGGTAGACCACTTTTCCTTCAACCAAAGTCAATTGAACTCCGAGCTCACGATTGAGCAGCACCAGATCGGCATCTTTTCCAGGTTGGATGCTTCCCTTGGTAGTTTCCAAACGGATCGCTTTTGCGGGGTTGAGCGAAGCACAGATCCAGGCTCTATCCAGGGGTTCATGGGTCGCCGCCATGAAATTAACCAATCCTTTTTCCAGGGATAAGGCTGATCCTGCCAGGGTCCCATCCGCCAGGCGGGCTTCGCCATTTTTGAGCATGATTTTCTGACCCTCGACCATCATTTCACCATCGGGCATGCCTGCGGGCTTGATCGAATCGGTGATCAGGATCACTCCCCCCAACCCTTTCGCTCTGGCGAGCAGCTTCATCACTGCCGGATGGATGTGAATGTTGTCCGCGATCAATTCGCAACGGATCTCATCCAGGGTCAGCGCAGCGCCCACCGTTCCCGGCAGGCGGTGATTCAGCGGGCGCATGGCATTGAAACAGTGTGTGACCTGCGTGACTCCCATTTGGGCTGCCTTGACCATTTCATCATAACTGGCATCTGTGTGCCCTGCAGACACGCTGATACCCCGTTTGACGCACTCACCGATCAACCACTGGTTCTCTTCGATCTCCGGCGCCAGGGTGATCAACCTGACCACCCCGCTGTCGAGGTACGAGGTAACTTCGCCCTTTTCGGCTGCGCGCATAAGCAAGGGATTCTGCGCACCGCTGCGTGCCCTGTTGATAAAGGGGCCTTCAAGGTGGACACCCAGGATTTTTGCGCCTTCTTCATGACCCATGACCAATTTTGCGGTTTGGATCACTTGCTGCAGGTCCTTCGCTGTCGCAGTCCAACTGGTGGCCAGCAGCCCGGTGGTGCCGTGGGAGGCATAATACCTGGAAAGCTGCTGCCATACCGCAGGGTCCGGCTCCATAAATTCGTGACCCATCGCGCCGTGCGTATGCAAATCGATCAGCCCGGGCAGAATGGGATACCCAGCACCGTCGATGACTTGGAGATCATTTTCTTCAAGACCAGGGTAAGGGTCACCTGCCCCAACTTCTGCGATGACCTTTCCCGAGATCAAAATCCACCCCTGCTGAAGAGGGTTTGTACCACCAATAATTTGAACATTCTTTATGAGAATTCGTTTTTCTGCCATTTGTCGCTCCTGAGTTGATTGTAGCCATTGCCGATTTGGGTGTCAAATATGCTGGCTAACGGAATATTTTCCCGGCTGGTGTAAAATTAACACTATGGATTACAGCAGTTCACCCCTAGACCCTCATATTCGCGCGATCGATCTACGAAAAGATTTGGCAAAAATTGCCGACCTGGTGGACATCAGTTTTTCTGATCACATGGATGCGGAAGGGCAGGATTATCTGCATCACATGCGCCAGACGGCCAAAAGTGCGCTTTATCTTCAGTATGCAGGCACATCTCCTGAGAATTCCTCCTACCCATTTCATGGGTATGTTTGGGAGGAGAGAGGAAATGTGATCGGAAATCTAACCCTCATCTATCTGCGGCGTAAGGACAAGCGTGTTTATTTTATTGCCAATGTCGCCGTTCATCCCGATTACCGGGGTAGAGGGATTGCCCGCCAATTGACAGAACGCGCGCTCAGGCATGTAGCCGAACATCAAGGAACCATGGTCTACTTGCAGGTGCGAGATGATAATCCCACTGCCATGCATATTTATCAAGCCGCCGGTTTCGATGAAATTGCCCGCCGCACCACCTGGATGGTTGAGAGCCCATCGACGTTCAAGAATCCTGAACCCGCCTCCGTAAAGGTAAGCAAACCCCGGCACGAAGATTGGGAACAGCAGAAAATCTGGTTGTGCGACATTTATCCGCCATCGATTTCATGGAATCTTTCATTTCATATGAACACCCTCGAACCCGGATTCTATTCATGGGTTCATCGTTTGCTCAATGGAAACCAGGTCAAGCATTGGTCGATCCATTCAGAGAACCGGCTGCACGGCGTCCTCAGTTGGGAGAAAGGTCCTTTCCAATCTGATTCGCTGTGGCTGGCAACATCTCCCCTATGGGAGGAAGAAACCATCACAACGCTGATTCCTGCCGCCTTTCACGCCATTTCCAAGCCGTTTCGCGTAAATTTGAATTATCCGGCAGCCAGGGCGGTAAATGCTTTTCACCAGGCAGGGATGAAAGAACACCTCACGCTGGTTTGGATGAAAAAGGCGTTGACTCCCTCATTACCCATGCAGTCCACGTGATTCTGCAACCCAAAAGAGGTTCATTCGTATATTGTTGGAGAGGAGAAAACTATGGGAAAATTTTTTTGGCGCGTAATTATTAATGCTGCGGGGTTGTGGTTGGCAGTGATGCTGTTAAGCCCGCATATTCAAATGCAAAACAATCAATGGTATGCCTACCTGGTGCTGGGCTTGATCTTTGGCCTGGTCAACGCATTGATTCGCCCAATCCTGATGGTGGTCTCCTGTCCACTACTCGTACTCACCCTGGGTCTGGGCACATTGATCATCAACACCTTGATGTTCATGCTCGTCGGATGGCTCGGTGAGCAAATTTCATTCGGTTTCAACGTTCCAACCGACAAGTTCCTTTATGCCTTCCTTGGAGCGCTCATCGTATCGGTCGTGAGTTTCATTCTCAGCCGGTTCCTGGTACACAAATAAGATTCATATCCTTGTAGAAAAATTCCCCGTTTCGACCGGGGAATTTGTTTATTGTGTCGCTGTTGCCGAGGCGGAGGCTGGACTGGCTGCCACCCACAAGAGCAGATCGGCGTTCCAATTGAACAAAGTATTGCCATCGGCACTGTTAAGCACCCACTCCCCACTGCCGATTTTCTCTGGTGTGGCTCCGCTTTGCACCACGGCGGAGATCTCGGCTGGGACGACTGGCGCCCACTCATTCAAGGCTGCATCGAGTCGATAGACAGGCTGACTAAAGGGGTTCTCCAGCTCGCCTGTGAGTGCATTGAGCTTCAATTCAATAGCTGCCTTTGGAAAAGCAGGGGTCGCTGATGATTGAGCCTGTATCGAAGCAGGCAGGGTGAAATGGAGCAGATAATTATTTTCGGCGTCGCTCACCCATACCCCACCTTGATCATCCACGGCAATCCCACTGGGAACACCAAAACCATCAATTCCGCTGGAATAATCGCCCCATGTCCGAATAAATTCACCAGATGAACTGAATTCAAGAACGCGATAGGTATCGGCATCGATCGTGAACACATTTCCCGCCGAATCAAGGCTGAGGAAGGGTTTGTTGTTTACCGACTGGCTGGTCCAACCGGATACCGCCCATTCGCGCAAATAAGTAAACGAACCATCTGCTGCAGGCGCGAACACCTGTATCCGCTGGTTCCAGGTATCTGCGACCAGGACGTTTCCGCTGGCATCGATCGCCAGTCCGACCGGTTCGTCAAATTGACCCGACTCCATACCATAAGTACCAAACTGGGTCAGGAAATTACCGTTCTCGTCAAACACGGCCACGCGCTTGTTCCCGGTATCGCTTACGTAAACATTGCCTTTCGCATCAACCGCGAGCCCACGCGGTCCCCAGAAGGCGTCCGGCGTTTCTGCCTGACCTGAAACACCCCACATGGTCACAAATTGACCGTCAGCCGTGAATTTTTGAATGCGGTAGTTCCAGGTATCTGCCACGTAAACCGATCCATCCGGACCGATCGCGATCCCAAAAGGTTGGTTAAAGGTGCCGCCAGGCGCGCTGCCCTGATCGACGCTGGCAAAGCTCCCCCAACTCTGCAGCCATTTTCCATCCATTGTAAAATGCTCGATCCGGTTGTTGCCGGAATCGACCACGTAAATCGTGCCGTCTTTTGCCAGGGCGATCCCGCGTGCTCCGCTCAACTGCCCGTCAGCATTCCCCATTTGACCAAAGAACCGGTCAGGCGTAAGGGTAATGGCTTTCGCCGCGTAGGGGTCAACCTTCACTGGAGCAGCCGCCGCGGGGACAGTGCCGTAATTCCAAATTTGGCTCACGATATCTTTGCGGATATAGAGGTGAAGGTCAGCCCGCGGCTGCCAGGTTTCCACAGTCAAATTTGGATTATTTTTGAGTTCAGCATAGAGCGTATAGTCTTTGTTCAGCCAGATATTGTAAAGAGCCTGGCGCGTTTGAGGATTGCTGATTGCCTCCCAGATTTGCGAAAATTTCAGGTTGAAGTAATCCTGCATCGGCCAAACAAGCCGTTGATAAGTGGTTTCAACGTATTGGTCTTTCAAAATGGCTCTGGTTTTGTCGTTATATTGGTCGTCGCCGATGACCACCGGGTACGTGGTGAGTTCCTTGGTCAACTCAGATTGAATATACGTTTTGTTCGGATAATTACGGAAATACCACCAGTACGGGTACAAGGCATCACCGATGTACGCCACTTTGATGTCATTCCCGCCGACTGTCCGCTGCGAGATTTCCTCAACCTGCTTAAGCACTTCCGTTTGTCCACCTGCCCCATGCGCATAAACCAGGAATTCCTTCCCGTTATCATAATTGATATAGTTCGCCTGGTAAGCCGATCTGGCAGTATACAAGGTGAGGACGCCAAAAACTGCTACCAGGAACAAGGTGAGAATCTTCGAGGTTTCCCAATCGGCTAACAGCTTCAAGATCCCCCATCCTGAAAGAAGTGCGGCTACCACGGCAAACATAAAGGTGGAGGTGATATTAAGCTGCGCCAATTCGGTCCCGGCAAAAGGTTGATTCGCCCCCAAAAGCAGCCGCATGACCGCCCCCAAACTGGTAAGAAAAACTGGGAGAAGCAAAAGGGTAAGGACACCTTTGCGATTCAGTAACTGTCGCCAGTTGATCCGGTCGATAACGTATCCGATGCCCCAGGCTGATGCCAGGAGCAGCGGCAATGCAATATGGACGGTCAGCCACGGCATTTTTTCGCCTGCCACCGAGTAGGCCAACAAATTCATCACCGCCCAGTAGACCAGTATCGCCAAAACGGGTAGTTTGCGCGGAAGCTCCTCGACAGCCTGCACAGGTTCGGACTCCATGGCCAGGGGAAGCTGCACAGCCAGTTGGGATGGTTCGGGTTGATTTGCCGGGGCATGCCCCGGAAGGGTTGAAAAGAGACGTTTCCTTGTAGCAATGATCACTGCGGCGATCGTTCCAATGACGGGCATGAATTCGTACATCGGGAGTTGGATCAACGCATAATAGTAGATCGGCTGTGTTCCCCGGTTAACCCCTTGTTGCGAAAGCCAGTAACCCAGACCGCCTACGATCCCGGTAAAGAATCCCTGTCCATTGGTAAAGAATGTCGTGTATAACACGGTAAAAATGGCGTAGAAAATCGCCGTACTGACCAGCCATACTTTAGGCCGCCAGACCATCCCACCGGCTGCTGAGAGCACAAACAACAATATCAGCACGATCACAGTGGGAAGGAGTGCCGGCCAGGTGTAATCCAATGGATCCCTGCCCAACAGACTGACCACCATCGCCGCCAACTGCGGCAAGACAAGCGTTCCAGTCAACATCAACAGGTCGAATGAGCGGATGTGTTTGACAGTTTTCCACGCCAACCCGCGCAAGAGCAGCACCATCGCCAGAATTGCGAAAAGCGCGGCAATCCCCACGCTGACCAACAATCCGGTATGCAGGATTGCCTGGTTATTTGAAGCCCAGGTTGCGAGTCCGCCTGCCGCGGCTGCATTCTCTCCCATTCCACGGGCTTCGATTACGCTAACCCCAAGCGCAATACCAATCATCCCCAGGGCGAGCAGGATGCCCAGCAAGAACCCGTTTCGCTGCCTGATGTTGCGCCATTCTATTTGCATTACATCCCGCATGAACAGGATTGCGAGGAAGATCAACAATATGGCTACATAGATATACGCGATCTCTTTGGTGACGAAGTGCAGCGCCAAAACGATGGCTAACAAATACAATGTGGATGTTTTGCCTTTTTCCAGGTAATACAGCACTGACCAGATCAACATCACAGCAAAGAGCGCCACAAACGCTTCGTTTCGCGCATAGCGACCGTAAAAGAGCATAAAAGGGTCGATCAAGAAAAAGACCCCCGCCAGGAGTGCACCAGTCCTCCCCAGGTATCGCTTAAACGCAATCATGACGAAAGCGATGGTCACTATGCTAAAAAGAGCATGCGGAAGTCTTGAGGTAAAGTCGGAATCGCCAAACAAAAAATAAGATGCGGCGATCAGGTGAAACTGGAAGGGACCATGGGTAACGGGACTGTGAACATACCCCCGCCCTTGATAAAGGTCAAAGGACGGAATAACATGATTCACTTCATCATGGTCAAAGGACCTCACCCCCAGGTCGTAAAACCGGCTGATTACCGCCAGGATCAGGATGATGGTTATGATCAAGTGTTCGATTTTGATTTTGGGGAGAAATGAAACAACGGGCTTGTCGAGCCAGGGCTCAGGTTGTTGTTCTGGGATCGAAGGGTCCATAAAAGGGCGGTCCTTATGATGAGTGATTTTGAGGTTTTTCTGAACTGACTATACTTGAATTGAAAGAAACTGACAAGACATTGACCTTTATTCCAAGGTAGGCAATCATGCTTGACCTGATGGGCATCTTCCCGTTTTCAGAGGAAAATAATGATCTCAAAACCTAAACCCTACGCCCTGGTATTTGACTGGGGCAACACCGTGATGAAAGAACTCGCAGAATTCAACGACCTCAATATTCCAATGGTTGAATGGCCGCGGGTGGAATCTGTTCCAGGAATTGACACAGCACTGGCTAAACTGAAATCAAAATATAGGATATTTCTCGGTACCAATGCTCAACAATCAAGTGCCTTGCAGATTCAGCAGGCGTTGAATCGGCTCCGTTTGGATAGCTATTTTGAAAAGATCTTCACCTTCAATGAAACGCAAGCTCGAAAACCTGAAACGGCATTTTTCCGCTCCATCGAACGCCTGACCGGAGAATTCCGAGATCAAATGGTTATGATCGGTGACCTGTATGATTGGGACATCACAGGTGCCAAAATCGCAGGCTGGAAAGCGGTTTGGTACAACTCCGAAAACAAGCCCTGTCCAGGCTGCATGCCCATACATGACATGGAAATCAACGATATGCAGGCTTTGCCGGAGGTTCTAAACAGCCCTGCCCTGCCTGATGTCAATACCTGCCTGCTCTGGCTGCAGCAGAACAATGCCCCGGCACATCTCCTGGCGCATGTTCAATTGGTGGCGGCGATCGCATACCAACTCGCTGTTTGGCTGCGGGCTGCCGGGATTTCAGTCAACCCCATCCTGGCTCACCGCGGCGGTCTGCTGCATGATATTGCCAAGGCGCAGAAAATCGAAGGAGTGGACCACGGTGTATCCGGCGGTGCTCTTCTACAGGCTAAAGGCGAACCCATTTTGGCGGATATTGTGGATCACCACATGCTTTTTACCCTTTTGGACGTGAAAAGCGAACACCGCGAACGTGGGAGGAAAAGCTGGTTTATTATGCCGATAAACTGGTCGAAAAGAATGAGGTCATCCCCATTGAACAGCGCCTTGCCGGATTGCAGGAGAGGTATCAAATCGACTCGGGGATCCTCTTTGACGAACTGACCCCGCGGATTAAAGAGTTGGAAGGTGAAATTTGCACCAACGTCGGATCCACCCCCCAATCACTCCTGGAAAGAATATTTGAGGGATTGCGCGGTTAACCAAACAGGCTGCCTGGTTAATGCAGCCTGTTTTTGAGGTCAAGGTTTATTTTTTCCTCAGTACGCCGGTCAAAACGATGATCCCGAATGCGATCAGGATGACCGGGAAGAGAAAATTCCAATCAATGTTGTAATAAGCCAACGCACCTACCGCAAGCGTGACAATGCCTGCGGCAACCAAACCCCAGGCTGCCCAGCCCATCTTCCCTTCGTTGCGTACCAGCACCACCAGGGCACTGATCAGTGCGCCAATCCCCGCGATCAAAATGGGGAATGCCCACCAGCGATACCCGACCAGGAGCACTTGGATGGCAGGAATGGGCAGGTAGAGCGCCAGGAATCCGACTCCGAGCAGGATTCCACTGATCCCGATCCAAAGCGACCAGTTGAGCAGGCTGCTGAGTTGGAGATTTTTATCGCCGAAGAGCGACTGAATGCCATTGATGAATATCGAAGCTCCCCCGGCGATGATCACCAGCGGCCACCAAAGTGACCAATCGAGCCCCAACAATAGCATGGTCGCGATGGTACCCACCATTACAACGCTGCCCAGGTTGCCCGCAACGTTTTGGTCGAACCTTCCACTTTGCCTCAATCCATTCAATGCACTGCCGAATGAAGCCGCAACGGGGATGAAAATGAAAATTGCCCACCAATTGAGATGCACACCGATGTTAAAGTTCTGGATCAAGAAAATCAAACCAGCCACAATCAGAACGACCGGCCAAAAGAAAGAAGGGCGTCTCTTTTTCTGCACCGGCTTCACTTCAGGTGTCGTTGGGTACTCCATTTGCTCGTTCATCTTTTACCTCACTTCAAATTCGATTAACTTAAATACGGTTTTTCGGGTGAAACGTTGCTTCCCGGAACCATCCAAAAGGTATAATTCAAACATCCAATTTAAACGGAGGCAAAAATGCTCAAAGTGGGTTACATCGGGCTTGGCATCATGGGCAAATCCATCGCCAGGAACATTCTCAAAGCAGGGCATCCACTGGTTGTGCATAACCGCAGCCAGGGTACAGTCCAGGAACTCCTGGCAGAAGGCGCGCAAATGGCTGGTTCTCCGGCTGAAGTCGCGGCCCAGGTGGATATCGTCTTCACCAACTTGCCGGACAGCCCGGATGTGGAAGCGGTGGCATTGGGCGAACACGGCATCATCGAAGGTGCGCATCCGGGGTTGATTTTCATCGATAATTCAACCATCAAACCTGCGGTCAGCCGCAGGATTGCCGCGGAACTGGCAAAAAAAGGTGTTTTTGCCTTGGATGCCCCAGTGAGCGGCGGGGATATCGGCGCACGCGATGGCACGCTTGCCATCATGATCGGCGGACCCGAAGAAGCGCTCGAAACGGCCCGTCCTGTCCTCGCAGTCACCGGCAAGACCATCACCCATGTCGGAGATTCTGGCGCAGGTCAGATCGCGAAGGCCGCAAACCAGATCATGGTCGCCGCCCAAATGGTGGCAATGGCAGAGCTGCTGGTGTTTGCTCAGAAAGCCGGCGCGGACCCGCAAAAGGTCGTCAGCGCGATCAAATCCGGCGCCGCCCAATGTTGGACATTAGATGTCAAACCGCCGCGGATTTTTGCCGGTAATCGCGCTCCTGGTTTTAAAGCCTCAATGCAGGCGAAAGACCTGAATATCATCATGGAAACAGCCAGGGAGTATGGGATCCCGCTTCCCTCTGCCGCCGTGGATGCCCAGCTTTACAACGCGATGCTCCAAAATGACTGGGGCGGGTTGGATAATTCTGCAGTTTTGAATGTCATCGAATGGATGGCGAATACGCATCTCGGGTAAAGCAGATAACAGTGTGTCTTGCCAATGTTATTTCACAAGAAAAACCCGAGATCATCATTGATTTCAGATTTTTTGTGATTCTTCCGGCTTTACCATGATGGGCTCGGGGTGGACCACCACGTCCATCATCGGGTATGCCTCGCGTAGGGCTTGAACGGTGCCCATCCCACTTTCAAATTATCGTCAATTTTGCTAATTTGACGATAATTTCGTCGACCGAGCGTTGGACCGTTTCAGTCAATGGTTCGCCAAATTCGAGCGATGCGGGCTGCAGGCCAAGCAGCCAAACCGGGCAGTCCAGTTCCTGCCCAAGATAAGTGCAAATCATTCCGAGCGGCAAAGTGTGGCTGGAAAAGCTAAATCCATCGATCTCACCATTATCGACCAGGCGGATCTCCCCGGGTGCTGCGTCGAAATCGGCTGCATCCACCAGGATCACCCAATCCGGTTCGAATTTTCGTAAGGGTCCAAGCGCATTTTCCGGGACCACCCCGCCTTCAAGGCAACAACAATGCGGCGAGTCTTTAAGGGTACGTAGTAGCCCACGCACCACCCACAGACCTGCCGCATCATCGCCGTTTATTTCCGAACCGACACCCACCACAGCACCTCTCAGCGCCGTTACCGGGGTCGAATTGGGTAACTTATTCCGCTTGCTCTCCTTGAGATACTCCAGCTTCAGTTTGAGCTGCCTGTTCCAGGATGGTTTTGACGTCTTCTTCTCGTCCATAATAGACCTCGAACGGAGTCAGGGTAGTGGCAGCCAATTCCCATTGATTATTTGACAATTCAATGCTTTTCGAGCGGCAGCTTACTTCGCACTGCCCGCAAAAAGTGCAGTGGTCCGCCCGATAAAGCATGACAAATTTCTTGGCGGCTTTATCCACCACGAAGAGCTCCAGGGCGCTTGACGGACAATCCTTGACGCACATAGTACAACCGTTACACGTCTCGGGGTTCCATACCACTTTACCGCGAAAATCCTGCGGCGGTTCGCTTTTGGCGAACGGGTACTTGATAGTCACGGGTTTCTTGAAGAACGATTCGACAATATCACCCAACATTGAGCCGATAGTCATAGCATTAACCTCTCGCCAGGAACGGAATTAGCGGTCCCACAACTTTACCAATAATGATCGCCAGAAGCTGTAGCAGTACCACGATGGATCCAACTCGCCACCACAGCCCCACAGTCTGATCAATGCGCAAACGCGCAAAGAGTGATTGCAGACCCGCAGTCACAAGAAGAAGTATAAGCGTTTTCCACAGAAAATCCAGAGGTGAACCCAAACCACCCAGGTAAAACGAAGAGATCAGGGTCAGCCCGATCACTAGTTCGATATCCCGTCCCAGGTGAAAGAGCGCCAGGCCACGACCGGAGTACTCGGTAAGCGCACCCGCGACAATTTCAGTCTCAGCTTCAGGTGCGTCAAAAGGAGGAAGCTCCAGCTTGCCCATCAACCCGATGACCGCCGCGATGAATCCAAAAGGCTGCGCCAGGATAAACCACAGGTTATGTCCGGCTGCAGCATTGATCGCACCGATGTTCCAGGTACCCAAGGCAATTGCAGGTCCAAGCAGGGCGAGCAGGAAGGGCGCTTCATATGAAAACATCTGGGTCAGCGCACGGGTTGCCCCAATTAATGAGAAACGATCCTCGGTATTGGCGCCTGCCAACCCGGTACAGAGTGTCATCAGGCTGAGCAGGTATACCGTGACGACAAGATCACCAGAAAAGCTGAACGCCGGCTTAAACCCAAACATGGGTACATAGAGCGCAGCCGTCAAGATGGCTGTCACAGCAACAATGGGAAGGAAAATGAACAGCCCTTTGACCACTCCGGAGGGCATGATCTCTTCTTTGGCCAGCAATTTGATCAAATCTGCCAACGGCTGAAACCACCGCGGACCAATGCGGTTTTGAAAACGGGCCACCAATTTTCGGTCCACAAATTCATAAGCCAGACCGCTGAGCAGCAAGACGAGCCCGCCGGGAAAAATGAGCAGTGAAACGATCGGGTTTATTGAAATGTTCATTTGTAATACTCGATTCCGTGTTGTCGAAGGTCTTCCCAGCTCCAGGTGCTGAGATTGTTGCCGCGATTTACCAGGACCATGCGATCGTTGCAGGAGAAGCAAGGGTCGATGCCAGCCAGGATCATGGGCATGTCAGCCAGCTTGTGACCGACCGCAGTCGCCAGGATCGAGCCCCAGTTGCACAAACTGGGCGTGCGCACTTTGATGCGTTCCGGCATGTCGCTGCCGTTGCTTTTGAGGAAGTAGAACAATTCGCCACGCGGTGCTTCCACCCGGCTGACCACTTCGCCTTCCGGCATGCGCCGGGGAATACGAGTGGTAAGCTCGCTTGTGGGCATGTGGTCCACCAATTCGCGGATGACGCGGAAGCTTTCATATAATTCTTTGATGCGCACCACAAAACGGGCTTCCAGGTCGCCGGCGGTGTCGGTGATCACTTTTACCGGAAATTCGTTGTAGGCAGCATACGGGGCATCCACACGCACATCGTAAGGTACCCCCGAAGCTCTGCCTGTCGGACCGACAGAACCGAGACGGAGTGCCAGCTCGGGCGACATGGTGCCTATCTTGCGGGTTCTACCCAGGAAGGTTTCATCTTCCGTGACGACACGCATATAGTGCTGGGTCCGTTTTTCGAGGAAATCCATGCCCTTGAGCAGCGCAGCAGATTTTGCCTCGTCGATATCAATTTTGACGCCACCCAGCACATTCGCTGAATAATTCACGCGGTTTCCTGTGATCGCCTCGAGCAGATCCATCACGGTTTCGCGGTCGCGCCACGAGTACATGAACAAGGTATCGAAACCGCCTTCATGGGCAGCCACACCCAGCCAAAGCAGATGACTATGGATGCGTTCCAGTTCGGCGATCAATTCGCGGATCGCAGCCGCACGCGGGGGAACCTGCACCTTGGCAAGTTTTTCCACACCCTGGGCGTAAGCCATGGCATGTACATGACTGCAAATACCGCAAACGCGTTCCATCAGATACAGGTTTTGCACCCAGGTGCGTGATTCGGTACCCTTTTCCATTCCGCGGTGGACAAATCCTAGGCGGGCTGTCGCACTGGTGACAATTTCGCCTTCCACTCCGAATTCAAAATGACCGGGCTCTTTTAATGCGGGGTGCTGCGGACCGATCGAGACGACAAATTTTTCGGGTTTCTTTTCTGATCCCATGGTTCGCATCCTCCTATGACTTCTTCAATCCAGTAAATGACTTGCGCAGCGGATAGACTCCCACAGGCCACTCGTCAGGTAGGACAAGATGATCCGTGCTGGGTGCCCCGGTAAACTCGATACCAAACAATTCGGCTGCTTCGCGTTCGTAAAGCTGCGCAGCCAGGTCGATCTCACAAATGGAATCAACCACCGGATGCTCGTAAGGCAGCATGACCCGTAAAGAGAGAACGGCTGCGCCGCCGCTGAAATGATAGAGCAGTTCCAGATTACCCTTATCAGGCACGATTTGTTTCACCCCGGCTTCATCAGCCGCGTACTCGGGATGGTCCAAACCGGTGATCGCAGAAAGGTACCCCCACTGGTTATCCAGCAAGGCAGATACTGCAACTTTTAAATGTTCCGGCTTGATCACCAAATCGATGCGGTTAGCTTCGGGGTTGTGGCTGGAAATTGTCCACTCTTTGACCAGATCGGCTCCGGCTTGAAGTTTTTGTTCAAGGTCCATTGTCTCGCTCCTTTAATTCTGAAGGCTCTTAAGCAACTGAACCACACCGTAGATAATGGCTTCAGGCCGCGGCGGGCATCCTGGTACATACACATTGACCGGTATCACCTCGCCAATGTCGCCAACCACGTTGTAACAACCCTGAAACACGCCGCTGGAAATGCCGCAAGAGCCGACAGCCACCACGAATTTGGGTTCGGGCATTTGTTCATACACCCGGATCAAGCGGTCGCGGGCCTGCAAGGTGACGGGACCGGTACAGATCAGCACATCGGCGTGACGCGGGCTGCCCTGCAGCTTGATGCCAAAGCGTTCAACGTCATAGCGTGGGGTGAGGGTGGCAAGGATCTCGATGTCGCAACCATTGCATGATCCGCTGTTAAAGTGGATTGCCCATGGGGAATTGACTCTCGCCCAGGTTTTTACCTTTTCTATTACACCTTCCATCGGAAATGTCATGTTTTCTCCTCGTATATACCAATAAACCTATCCCAGGATCAATGCAACAAGCACTAAAACCAGGCCAATGACTGAAGGGATCAATTTCACGCTGAGCGGGCCTGAACCGATCACCAAAACCCCCAGGTGCAGCATGGCGAAGAAGAACGCCACAAGAAAGAAGGGTTGGTATCCCGGGGCAGCTTCGGTAATGGGTGCGGCTTCGCCGCTGCCGTACAGGCTGGATTTTGCAGCGTTCGGGTGTTCTTTTCCTGCCAGACCTTTGCCGATAAAGAAAATCGCAAACACAAGGGGCAGATAGATCAAGAATGCCAGGGGAGGACTGAGTAAAATATCCATAATGGTTTGATCTCCTTATCCAAAAAACACACTCAACAAGCTATATGCCGCGTTGCCCGTAACAAATTCTATCACCTTCGGCCAGACACCCAGGACAACAATGAGGATTACCATAAGCACCATGGGCAGGGTCATTTGCCAGGAAATGGGGTTGCCATTCTGGACAGCGGTCGAAGGTTGGCGGCGGTAAAGCCGGTTGACGATGGGAGCATAATACCCCAGCGACAGGATGCTGTTGAGCGCCGCAAATACGACGATGACCATCATCAAGACGTTTTTCGTAGCCACTCCAGCCACCAGGATTTGCCATTTCGACATAAATCCTGCAAATGGAGGCAGACCGCCCAATGCCAAAACTGCTGCACTGAACAGGAAAGCAATTACCGGGTACTTGCTTGAAGCTCCATTAAGATCATCCAGCATTAGCTGAGAATGTTCTTTGCGCGAGATGTAAAAAGCATACAGCAAAGCACCTGCCGCCAAAAATGCGAGACCCTTCATCAAACTGTGGGTGATCAAATGGAAGAAACCACCCTGGGCGCCCTCGATCAACTTAAAGGACAGGGAGAACCCAAAACCGAGCAGCATGTACCCCACTTGACTCAAGCTCGAATAAGCCAGGAGCCTTTTGACCTGTGTTTGGCGTAAAGCCATCAAGTTGCCGACCAAAATATTGAGACACCCAAAGCCCAGCAGGATGGCTCCCCAGGGCAATTGCGTTCTGCCGAGAATGCTGATCATCCTCAGCATCGCAACCAAACCTGCCTCGATGACCACACCTGAAAGCATTGCAGAAATACCGCTGGGTGCTTGCGAATGCGCATCCGGCAGCCAGGTGTGCAAAGGCACCAGGGCAGCTTTGACGCCAAACCCGACCACCATCAAGAGACCGCCAAGACCTACAAGCGGCAGCTTATTGGTGAGCGCCTGGAAGATCATCTGCATCGAGACCGAACCCACCTGCGAATAGATCAACGCAATGCCAAAAAGCACCAGCGTCGAACCCACAGCGGATTGGACAAGATACTTGACCCCGGCTTCGAGAGACGCGGCCTGGTTATTGTAGAAAGCGACCAGGAAGTACGTGCTGACGGCCATGACCTCAAACCATACCCACAGGTTGAACAGGTCAAAAGTGGCTGCCAACCCGATGATCGAACCGATGGTAACGAGCAGCAGGGCGTAGAATTTTTCTTCTCCGTTTTCGTCTTCCATGTACTTCGTGGAGAAGATCGCTACAAAAAGCCCGAGGACCACCACAACCATCGCCAGCAGCAGACCGACACCATCAAACATCAAAGGGATGTTTCCGATTTCTATAGATACGGATCCCTGGGTCAGTGCTGTGCGGGTTGTGAAGAATAGCGCCACAGCCTCAAGTAAAAGGATCACGATGGTGAATAAACGCGCAAAGGTCATGCCCCAGGTCTGGCCTTTTCGCACCGCTAAACGTCCAAGCAAATACACGATTGGTGCTGCAACCAGCGGGAGCCCAACTAAGATCACATACGGAAGATTTTGGCTCATTGATTATGCTCCCAGGGCAAAAATGACAAAAAGAACAATGACGGTCAAAAGGATACCGACCACATTCCAGCTGAGGACGCCCGTTTGGGTCACCCGCAGCCCTTCAGCCGAAGTTTGAGTAACGCCGACGATTGCCCGGTTAATGGCTTCGAAGCCAAAACTGTTGACCGAAATTTTGCGTAACCCTTCAAGGGAGCTCGTCAAGCCGCTCAATTTCTCACGCTGCCACCAGAGCAGAACGCCAATCGCAATGACCACAAGGGCAAGCAGGGTTGGCCAACTCACCACTTCTTTGATCAACTCTCCGAGCCCGAAGGGTTCGATCTTGTTGAATGGAAGGGTGTGCTCACCCAACAGGAGCGAAAACCGCCCCGCGAGCAACCAGGTAGTCACGGCGCCAAATGCCAGGGGAGCCAGCGCCACTTTCATGGCCAGTCCGGTCGCGTGCGCGTGATAATCCGAACGCGGTTCGCCATAGAAGACCATCCAGACGCAGCGGATGGTGTAAAGCGCCGTCAGACCGGCGACCGCAACCATCACCCCGTACATCCACGCCGGGCCGCCCTTCAAACCGGCTTCGAGAATGAGTTCCTTTGACCAGAAACCGTTGAAAATCGGGATGCCTGCCAGGGCCAACGCGCCGATGATGAATACCCATTTGACAAAAGGCATCTGTTTGCCGACACCGCCCATCTTGAGCATATCGCGTGTGCCGATATTATGAATGACCGCTCCTGCCGCCAAAAAGAGAAGGGCTTTGAAAACCGAATGGCTGAGTAAATGGAACTGGCTGGCATACACGTTACCTGCGCCAATGGCGTAGACCATGTATCCCAATTGGCTGACGGTCGAATACGCCAGCACCCGCTTGAGATCGGTGGCGGTCAGCGCCATGATCGCCGCCAACAACGCGCTGAGCATTCCCACGGCCATGACTGCTTCACGCCAGTAAGGAACAGCCTCAAAGGCAGGGAAGAAGCGTGCCAGCAAATAGACGCCGGCGTTCACCATCGTTGCCGCATGGATCAATGCGCTGATGGGAGAAGGCGCTTCCATGGCGTCCGGAAGCCAGGTCTGGAATGGAAATTGAGCCGACTTGGCTGCGGCTGCAGCGAGAAATCCAAAAGCCAGCAAGCCAAGGATTGTCGCAGGAACCTGCCCGGATGATGCAAGAAATTGATCGATATCATAACTACCGGTATAGATAAAGATGAGAATTCCACCCACCAACAAGCCTACGCCGCCGATCGAGGTAATGATCAGGGCTTTAATACCCCCGGCGACTGCCTTGGGGTCGTCATTGTGAAACGCGATCAAAGCATAAGAACAAAGGGCTGTAAATTCCCAAAACACGAACATCAACAGGATGTTGCTGGTCAGCACCAGGCCTGCCATCGAACCGATGAAGAAGAGGACGTAGCCGTAATACCTGCCGAGCGATTCTTCCCCCTTCATATAATTCGTGGAGAAGATCACCGCCAGTGATCCGATGCCGGTGGCGATAACGCTCAGAAAGACGCCGAGTCCGGTTGGCGAAAAAGTGGCATCGCCAAAATAGGAACCCAGGCTGAAGAAAGTAACAGCTTCTTTGCTGGCGTTGAACAGCAGCAGCACAGGGGCAACAACAGAAAGCAGCGAAAAGACCACCGCCAGGATGTGCTGCAATTTCTCATGCTTATCCCCCACCCACCAAACGATGAGCGCACCTAACCAGGGGATACAAATCGTGAGTGCAATCAGTATCTTCACCATGGCTACCTCTTCAATGTGGTGAGTGCTTTGATATCAAGGGTGCCAAAGCGCTGTCGAATCTGCACGGCAAGTGCCAGACCCAGAACTGCGACAATGGTATCAGCGACGATAATGGTCAGCGCCAGGGTTTGAGCCTCGTTGATCTGACCTGAAAGGTTGCCGGCAAGGATGAATGCCAGGACAGCGCCTTTAACCAGGATCTGCAGCGCAACCACGATCTTGATCATATTCCGCGAAATCAGCAAACCGTAAAAGCCGATTGCTGCCAGACCGATAATTGCTATGAGTACAATGGATGTCGAAGTGAGCGCCATATCAAACCTCCTTTTCGACTTTGGGTTTTCCAGAGGAGAGCAGGCCGAGCACACCCAGAACCCCGGAAAAGAAAATGGCAATTTGAAGGAGGATATCTAAATAGCGTTCATCCCATAAGATGGCTCCCTTGGCCGTATCGAGCGGGTTGACTGGGAGAAAACTCATTGAGGGGATGACCAGGTAGATCGCCAGTCCAGCCGCGAGAATCAATAATCCCCAGGCCAGCGGTCTGGAAACCAAGGCTTTGATCTCGATCGGTTCCTCTCCTGCGATATTGATGGCAAAAACGAAAAGCACTGTTACAAGACCAGCGCCGACGCTTAGTTCGATGACAGCAATCTGGGGCGCACCCAGCAAAAAGATCATCAACGCAGTCAATGCACTCGTCAAAGCCAACCAAATGGCAGAAACAAGTAAACGTTTTGATCTTATCGCAAGTATCGCGCTGGCCAGAATGCCTATTGCAATCAGAATTTGCCAAACCATAGAATAGACCCTCCTTGCAAGCATCCAGTTAAAAATAGGCAGCAATTGTTTATACAACACATACAGCTAGAAATCATGTGTCAGTTATCACAAGTTAAGTTGCAGTCTTTCCTATACCTGACAAATAAACAAGAAAACCTGAAAATCGGGTGAGAATTTCAAAATTCATGCTTTTGACATCTTGTCGAATATTCGAATGTTATTATAATCAACCTGTTTTATTAAAACAAACTGGGAGTGGTAAAAATCATGAAAGTTGCAGTTTTGGCAAATCTGAAAGAAGATGCACCGGTTTCACCTGACGACCCTCCCGGGCGTTGGGACGACTTGGATGAGAACCTTACGATCGATACGATCCTCGATTCCTTGCGTTCCATTGGTCACGAGGCAAGATATTTTCCCGCAGAGCTAAAATCAATCCAGGGGATCAAAGAATACAACCCCGATATATGCTTCAACTCAAGCGAAGGTCATTACGGAGAATCGCGCGAAGCCCAAATGCCCGCCATTTTGGACATCCTGCGTATTCCATATACTTGCGCTGGCGTGCTCGGCATGTCATTATCGCATAACAAGCACATCGCCAAGCAGATGTTCCGTTATGCCGGTTTGCCAACTGCAAATTTCTTTGTTGCCAGCAATATGAAAGACCTGGAAAATCACGGGTTGAATTTTCCTCTCTTTGTAAAGCCAGCCAGTGAAGGCTCTTCCATTGGGATCAATGCCTCTGCGGTTGCACATAATCAAGCAGAGCTGGAGCAGCAGGCATCCTATATTTTGAGCACAGTTCACAGTCTCGTGCTTGTGGAGGAATATATCTCAGGTCGCGAGTTCACGATCGGCATTCTTGGCAATGAAGTGCTGCCCATCGTCGAGATTATCAGCCCGACCGGATTTTATGACCGCGAACAAAAAGAAGACGTTGATAGTGAAGTCTACCGCATTTGTCCAGCCGACCTGCCGGCAGAAAAAACACGAGAGTTCCAGCTGATCGCCCTCAAAGCCAAGCGCGTCCTTGAACTTCAAGACGTATGTCGCATGGACTTAAGAATGGACAAATCTGGCAATCCGTATATCCTCGAAGTGAACCCCATTCCGTTGATGCACCCTGATCCCGAACAGGCTTCGCTGGTTTATGCCTCCCGCGCCGCAGGTTACAGTTACACAGATATCGTGCGTAAGATTGTTGAATCTGCCCTGGCCCGCCTGGACGCAGCCGTAAACTAACCGGAAACATAGATAACGAGAGCCCTCCATGATCGGGACTCTCGTTTTGTTTTAAGTCATTACCCAGTTTTATCTTGTTCTCAATTGATAAACTTACCGAAGAGGCTCTTGAACACGGCAAAATCGCCGCTGCGTCCTTTATGATTGCGGTTCGCATTGTCCCAGATCGCGCCAAAGGACGCCACTACATCGTTTGCATCCAGGGAGGATCCATTCGAAAAATGGACATCGTAGCGCAAGTGGAAGGTCCATTGCGTTAGGTCCTGGCTGGTTTCCCAGCTTTCGGCCAGCAACGGCTTGAACCCTTTCCCCTCGATGGCAGGCGTCAACAGCGTATCGTAAAGCAGGCGGGTAATTTCAAACGTCTCTGGATCCGTTTCGTCTGCAGGCCAAAAACTCTTTGGCTCATTTCCGGCGTAGATCAAAAGCTGACCAGTGAGCGTGCTGGCATCTTCAAGATTCTCAAAAACACCGTTGGTGATTAAATTCTTCACGGAGTCTCGGGCGAATACAACATCCAGGGCGTGGGCGATGGGCACTACGGGGATGATATCTTTCATTAACCGGTTTGCTGAGTTAAATGCTTTCTGGCGTTCATTTTCGCCCTTTAACGCTTTGAGGTTTTCGACCGCCTGAACTACATCAGGATAATTCTCTCCGAGGATGCCAATGTCGTTGATGAAAGGTTTCTCGAAGAATGCCAGACCGTCAGGATAATCCGCAGCGAACCAGTACAGGTAGAGCATTGTCCCGCCAGCGGCGATGGAGGCGCGCAAATCATTTTCAGAAAGCTGTTTCAGATCGAGCGTGACCCCGATGGCAGCCATCTCATTTTTGATCTCATTGGCGATATCGGCGGGAGAGTCAACCCCGGGCATGCCCTGGTCGGGATAAGCCAGGCTGATGGTCTGGTTGAAATCGAAACCAGCCTCGAGCAGCAGAGCCTTGGCAGTGTCTGCGTCTGTGGTGTACCAGGGGATGTTTGCACTGAACCCGGGATTAATGTTGGATGGGATCAACTGGCTGGCAATTTCTGATCCCTCCACCATAAAGGAATGGGTGATCGTTTCCCGATCGATCAGCGTTGCCATGGCTTGACGAACCTTCGGATTATCCATGGGTTGGCTTTTATTATTGATTCCTACATAAATGGTATTCAAACCGATTTGCGATATTTCTTTTAATCCAGTGGTTTCACGGGCGATCTTCATCAACCCTGAAGGGGGTGAAAGCAGCACATCTGCTTTTGCTGTCTGAAAGGCGTGAAAGCGTGTGATCGATACCGGCACCCAACGTATCGTTATCTTTTGCGGTTTGGGAGGGATCCCCCAATAAGTGGGAGAAGGTTCCAAGACCAACTCCCCTCCCGGTGTATATTGGCTTAAACGGTAAGCGCCGGTACCGTTGGGGGTTACTGCGAGCGCTGCAGAGTCACCCCCAGCCTGGTTGAGCGCATCTTCATCCTGAATCGCGAAAATCGGAGAGGAAATCTTTGAAAGAAATGCAGTATCCGGTTTGCAGAGAGTAAACACAACTGTGTTTTGGTCGAGGCTTTGGACGCTGCTTATTTCCCCGCCGTAACCGCAATCAGTTGCTGCGATTTGCCTGGGGATGAAACTCGTGGTGGATGCAGGTTGATTTTGAACCTGGCAACCACTCAATAATATTCCAAGAATGAGGACGGCCGAAAACAAACCTTGAATCCAGCGATGGTTGATCATAAGTCTCGCAGTCTGATGAAATTTGATTCGATCTGGGGAACACTTTCTTCAATAAAAATTATACGAAATGTCAGGATGAAGTCAATTTACCTTACTAAACTGTCGAGTGGTGTTGACCGAAGAAACACATAAGGTAAAATGGATGCCATGTTGGCAAAGCTGAACCAAATCGACGTTACGCTCACCCACGCCATGCGCATCCCAGACGCAAAACGGCTGCTCAAGCGAATTGCGGCTTTTTTTGCCCATTCGGGCGACTCATGGTTCAATTTGATCGCGCTCTTTTTCCTCTGGCTGCTAACAGGCAACCCCTGGCATACGATGGCGGCTTTAATGGCAGGCGCGATCATCGTCCTGGCGCTCTTTGTGCTGGCAATCAAATTCTTGATCGGGCGCAAGAGACCTGAAGGTGAATGGGGCGCGATCTACCGCAATACCGATCCGCATTCTTTTCCCTCTGGGCATGCCGCCCGCACCGCCATGTTGACCTTTCTCGCCTTCGTTTTCGGATCTCCCTGGCTGGGATTTGTCCTCGCCGTATGGTGCCTGTTGGTCTGCCTGGCACGGGTCAGCCTGCATGTGCATTATGTTTCAGATGTTATTGCCGGGATCATTTTAGGTCTGCTTGCCGGCTGGCTGGTGACTGCCCTGGCGCCATTCTTGATTTCCCTGTTTCCATATTTGTTCTAACAACTTTCAGCTTGTCCTGTCAGGGTTAACTGCAAACGGAACTCTTGCAGTTTCAACCGCCTTTTAGTATGCTTACTGGTGGGAGTGAATGGATCCCGGTGGGTTCCTCAGTCTTCAAAACTGGTGGCGGGTCGCTATGCGGGCCGCGGTGGGTTCGACTCCCATTCATTCCCGCCTTTATTGGTGGATGAAATGGAGCAAACATGGAAACTTCCCAAAGCACCGATTCGATCGAGCTCATCGTCAGACGAATTTTTAAGATCGACGATATTACGATTGGCCCGGGCGATAAAGAATACCTCTTTCGTTACCGCGGTCACCTGGTCGGCTCTGACAGCGCCGCCGCATATGATCAGCTCACTGCCTGGCTGGCCCCTTACCACCTGACCCCTTTATTCCGCATGGAAAAGGGTCAACAGGTCATTCTGTTGGTGCATTCAAAACCTGTGCCTACCCCTTCAAGACCTGTGATCAACCTGGTGATGTTCATTATCACCTTGATCAGTGTCATCACTTCAGGCTGGTTGTACAGCAACCAGCCTCTCAACACCACCGATCCAATCCAGGTTGTTCTCAAAGTCCTGCAGGCTGGCTGGCCTTTTGCTGTCAGCTTGATGGCCATCCTGGGGACGCACGAACTCGGGCATTATTTTGCCGGCAGAGCCCACGGGGTGCATGTCACCCTGCCCTTCTTTATTCCCCTGCCATTTACTGGACTGGGTACCATGGGCGCCTTCATCAGCATGAAAGACACGCCGAAAAACAGAAGAGCCTTGATGGATATTGGTGTTGCCGGCCCCCTTGCCGGCATGGTGGTGGCGGTCATCGTCATGGTTATCGGGCTCTCGTTATCGAAATTGGACACCTTGCCGTTGGCGATCCAGCAGGGGCAGGCTTTTCAAATCGAAGGAAATTCGCTGTTGTATTTACTGCTCAAATATCTGCGCTTCGGACAATTACTGCCCGCGCCTGTCAGCTACGGGGCTGTCAACCCCCTCTTGTATTGGATCAGGTACTTCTTCACCGGGCAACCCACCCCCTTGGGTGGAGTGGATGTGATGATCCACCCCGTGGCATGGGCAGGTTGGGCTGGCTTCCTGGTGACCTCATTGAACCTGCTGCCAGCCGGTCAATTGGATGGCGGGCACATCTTCCATCTGCTTTTCGGAACAAAAACCACCAGGCGTTTATTCCCGTTTCTGTTGGCGGCTCTTGTGGGTCTTGGATTTGTCTGGAACGGATGGTGGTTATGGGCTTTCCTGATCTTCCTGTTCGGCCGCAACTATGCCGAACCGCTGGACCAGATCACCCAACTGGATGGCAAACGGAAAGCGCTCGGCGTCATTGCCCTGATCGTGTTCATCCTGACCTTTTCGCCGGTCCCCCTCACTTACATATTCTGACCAGTTCGATCAATCGTTGGTTTGGTCAAGTTCTTGGTGCTCTGCCCAAAAAGGGTGGAGCATCGTTCTAATTTTGCGACCTTCGAGGGTGTGATATTGTCCGAGCGCCTGCACGGTCAGGCAGGAGTGCACCGGCATCACCAGCGCCAGGTCGCCAACGAAGATGGGATGGCTTCTCATCGCCGCGAGCGGGTAGTGCAGAATTCCATGCTCCTGCGAAAGCCGGGCGACATAAGTATCAGGGATGGGGTTTCCCCACTCCGCTTCCCTGGGTGCAGCAACGAGACCATAGGTTTGCTCACCATTCCAGGTAATGGTCTCCTTGGAAAGGTGGACGGCTCCGCCGTAAATGACAACTTCCTCGCGTTCCGGGTGGACAGCCACAACCGGGCAGGCAACCGCTACCGCGATATCGCTGAATTCACATACCCCCAACGAAAGCTGGTGTACATCGTAAAAAACGAAATTTCCAGGGCGGATTTCATCCGCGCCTTCAAAATTTTCTGCCAGGGTACACCCTGGTGTATCCCCCACCGAGATTTCCAGCGGTTCAAAACCCAAATTCCGCAGCTCTTCTTTCAGACTATGCAGACGGAAGAGTGTCTCATCAAAAAGCTCGACGATCTCTTTTTTGGAATGCGCAGCATACGTATGCCCTGAATGGGTCAACAACCCCTTCAACGTTATCGAATGAGAATTCAGCGCCGCTTCACGGCAGATGGCTGCTGCCAAGGGTACATCCTGCCAGTCCACCCCGGTACGGCGAGCACCGATATCGATTTTCAACCAGACGTCCATCTTGGGGGCAGTTGAGGCTGCAATCGCCCGAACCCCTTCCAGGTTTTCGACGAGGACGCTCAAACGAACGCGCTCAGATAGGGCTTTGATGCGCGCCATTTGGCGGATGTTCAGCGAGAAGGCAATGGTAATATCCTGCCAGCCGTTATCAGCAAAATACTCTGCCATTTCAACGGAAGAAACCGTGATTTGGCTTACCCCTTCTTCTCTGAACCACTCGCCGATGACCGCAGATTGGTGAGTTTTGAAATGCGGCCTGAAACGCAAATCGAAGCGATGGGCTTTATCTGCCATCCTGTGAATGTTCGCCCGCGCAGTCTGCTCATTGAGCAATAACGTAGGTTCTTCAATACTGGCAAAAATGGGGTTCATTTTATTCCTGCTTAAGGAAGCTGGGTAAATTGCACGTCATTCTGGAATGCGACGAAGATCAACCGCCCGGGGGAAACCGCAAATGATGTGGTGACCAACTTGGCCAGGGAATTATCGTTGGCAAATGAAGGTAGATAGACCTTCTGCAAATTGCGCTGCAGGCTGAAGTGATAAATGGTTTTTCCTTTGGCATCCATCATGTAAAGGGATGAATCCGGCGCATCGGTCATGTGCATTTGAATGAAGTCTGCTTCCGGGAAGCTGACTGCCTGGGGAGTTTGTCCGGTACGCATATCGCCATAGGGCGCCGGGTCCTGGCATTCGGTAGGCTTGTACCCCTTCAAGAAACTGTAGGTGCATTCCACCAAATCACCACTGGAGCGCAATATGTAAAGCTCATCTGCGTTGATTTCAATATCGATGGCTTTTCCCAATGGCGGAATTTGAGAATCAAAGAAAAGGACCGGTTTATCCGGGAATTCAACGCCGTTGCCTTCATAACGGTAAACTGCGTTCATGCCCGAATCGAGCACAAACAGGGTATTTTGCGAAAAGGCGATGGATTGAATTTTTCCCCAACCTGAATCTGGGGCATTGAGTGCATTGACCATCCCCGTCTCCCCGGGAATACAGTATTCGATCCCGCCTACGCTGTCAATGGCCAACACGGTCGCTCCGAATTGATTTCCCGCAGGCAGCGCCAGGATATCCACCACATTACCGATGGAGGTTCCCAGTGGGCTTTGGTTCGGACCGCAGTCAAAAACGTCATCCTTTTGGAAGATGCTGCCGGCATAAAAATAGCGCAGCACTTTTCCGGTGGTGGAATCGAGCAAATACAGGTCAGTTTGAGTGGCCACCATTTGGCTGATCTTAGCACCGGGGTCGAGAGAGGTTGCCAACGCAGGAGAAAAAGCCAGTCTTTGGATCCCGTTCAGCGCGTCCAATCCCGCTTGAGCCTGGGTTTTGAGGGCTAGATAATTATCTGAACTGCCATACTTGCCTGCCAGATCCAGCCAGTACATGGCCTGCTGCCAGCTGGCAAGTTGACTCGCCGCATCCGCTTGCTGACCGGCTGCCTGGGTGGCATACTGTTCGGCTTTGACCAGGTAACTGTCGAACTGTTGGGTCTGACCCACCCGCACAAAGAACGAAATTCCGATCGCTCCCACCAGCAGTGGTACCGCGATCGAGATCAACAACATGGTTGGAGTCGATAATTTCAGAGTAGATTCGTGCAGACCCGGGAGCATCGATTGGAGCAGCCTGGCGAACCAGGTTTTCACCGTCGAAAAGGCTCTGTTGAACCAGCCAATGGAACCTGCAACTGCCCGAGAGGTTTGAGAAGGTCCGGTGTTTTGTTTTTGTAGTGCAGGCTTCTCCTCTGCTTTTTGCTCGTGCATCAAGGAACGTTGAGCCGCTTTCGGAGAAACACTTTCTTGACGGTTCGTCGCCGGTTTGACCGGTTGAGAATCAGCGGAGAGGAATGGATCTTCTTTAACAGGTTCCTGGGGGGCAACCTGTTGCCTGGATTCCGCCGGGAGTGTACCTTCCTCTTCCCTTATTGTCATAATCGTCGTCGCCTGGGGAATAGCTTGCGGCGAGTTTTGAATAACGGGAACATCTGTCTGCTTCGCGGTAGTTGGAGCCGGGATCACTGCTGGCTTTGTTGGTACTTGCGCAGAAGTCTCGACCGTAGAAGGCTCACCCTGGGCAAAGCGCATGGCCAGGGGCAGAGCTTTTCCGTTGCCTTCAACAAACCGGAACAATGCCGCTTTGAGTTCAAGTCCAGCTACATTCGAAAGTCTCCGCCTGAGTGCTTCCACCGACAGGTCTGCGCTGCCCGCAAGGGATGCGGCCGTCCATGAAAGGGGAGGCGCAGGCGAGAAAATGACCAGGTCATTGGCGTGGATCTCCACCTGCTGAAATTTGGGACTTATCCCCTGGCTGATACCCAATCCGCGGATGGACAGTTCATTTTCGCCGCTATCAGTGGTTTCAGTCTTGGTAATGACGAAGGAACGAATCGAACCGATATTTGTATAAAAAAGCATTCCATGATGCAGCACTGCCAGGCTGAGCGACCCGCTCAGGCGGCTCCCCTCACGGCTTCGATCCAGGTTTCGTGTCAAAAGGTCAGTATTAATTTTTTCGATCACCAGCCTCATCCCGGAGGTAACGGTTCCTGGAGATTTGTAAAACGATTCCGCGATCTTCTTGAGCCAATCCTGCTGTTTTTCCACAGGCTCAGCGACGGCATTGGCTGAATAAAAATAGCCGAATAGGATATCGGTTTCACGCCCGCGGGCTGCGCCTCTGGGCGGGGTCATCACCAGCATCCCTGGCAGTTCAGGTTTTTGCAGACCGTTAAAAAGGTGAATGGCGGAATATAGGATATCAAACAAGGGATTGTCCTTCGAAGCAAGTGATCAAATGTGATTATACAACGGAAGCAAATTGTTCATTTGCTTGACCATACAAGTTTCGAGCCAACACATGAAAAATATTGATTATGGGTTGGTCACAGTAGGATTTATTCGATAATGAGCGTATCGTAAAATGAAGCGGACCCCTTGTCCACTATTGGTTATCTGGCGAGCAGTTTTGCCGGGGGTGTTATGAAATTCAAACGCTTGAGCATGATCGGAGTCGTCCTTATCCTGTCGCTTCTGACAAATTACAGCTCCGCTTCGGGAGATATCGGGCCATTTCAAGGTGCCGGTGGAAACAATATCGCCCCTGAGGGAACCACCCAGGTTCGCATGAAAAGCGAACGGGTGGATATTATCATTCAATCGGCAGTTGACGAAGAAGATGCAGATGCCAGTTTTGCCATTGTAAAAGCGCACTTTGACCTGCAAAACCTGGGGGCAAGTACAGAACAAATGTGGGTGGAATTCCCGCTCCAGGACGCCACAACAGCCGTAATGTCTGGGGATGAGATCAAAGGCTTTCGAGTTAAAGCCGATGGAAAGGTGGTTCCTGCCCGGTACGGCAGCATTTTGAACGACGCAAGCAGCAGTGGACCCTAAGTAAATATGAGCATAGTTTATTTTGAGGTGAGCTTTCCTCCAGGCCAGGTGCTGCCTGTTGATGTTAGTTATGCCATGCAGCCATCGAAGGCAGAAGAAAACGGACAAATCTACAGGTATAATCTGTCGACTGGACGGGGTTGGGCTGGAACCATCGGTCAGGCAGACATTGTTGTCACCTTTCCTTCTGAAATTCTACAGGGAACAATCGTTGAAAGCCCGCCAGGCAGCCAACTCGATGGAAAGCAGCTTCTTTGGGTCAAAAAGGATTTCGAACCGGTCGAAGCGGATAATTTTTGGGTACAGATCCAATCGCCGGTGAAAGGCTTGGATGCATCAGTTGTCCCGACCATTCCTGGTGATAAATGGATCAACATGGTGGCTGCTCAATTAGGAATTGAGAGACAACCTGAGCAATGGCAAAGTTGGGAGTACCTTGCCGATTCCTACTGCGCTTTGGCTACCATCCCCTGCCCAAATTGCGTAAGTCGTGATTTTATTGACCATTTTGCCGAAGTGGGGAGGACCGCGTACCACCAGTCGGCGAAGTTGAATCCCAACCAGCGTGCGCCATTCATCGGTTTGGCCAAGTTGATGCTTCTCCAGGAAAACTGGTCCAGCCTGCCCGAGACCCGGGAAACTATTTTGACAACCTACGTCCAGGAGCTGCAGTTACCCCCATCAGAGGATTCCTATTTTGCCGAAATCGAAAATCAAAACCTGGAAGAGATCTACAGCTCGTTGCTGGCAGGTCTCACACAAGGGACGAAGGTGCCGATTTCCGGGCAATCCCTCACCCTCCAACCTATAGCGGCAATCACCACTTTGACTGTACCATCTACAACCCTGCATCCGGTGGCGACGATCGCGCCCACAAAGACTCCTCTGGCTTCAGCAGCTGCAGGGGTACAGAGATCCATTGAATGGGTGGTTGCTTGGGATCGCCGTAACCGCAGGTATTCTTCTACTCTTTATCATTTTTCGCCTCGTCATCCGTATGTGAGCATTCAATTCTGAACGTCGAGTTCAGCTATTTGGCAATCAAGGGGAAATGCCGAAACCAGGCCTCCTATTGTGCACTACCGCAAAAGTGGGGGATAATAGTCTTGTTCTTGATGATTAACAACCATGGCTGCTCAAACCCTTCATTTTCTTCTGGGTGGCCGCATTTTATAAAAGGTGATGATCATGACCCCACAAAATCCAAATTTCTTCTTAGGCAGGATTTTCGACCCCAAAGCCGGGGCACTGACCTCTGAACCCCTGATGCTGGACCCATCCAACCTGACGACGCATGCTGTTGTCACCGGCATGACCGGGTCCGGTAAAACAGGCTTGTGCATCGGTCTTCTTGAAGAAGCTGCCCTGCACGGCACCCCAGCCATTATTATCGATCCCAAAGGCGATCTGACCAACCTGCTGCTGCATTTTCCTGCCCTGCGGGAATCTGATTTCGAACCCTGGATCGACCCCGAGATCGCCAAACAGCAGGGCAAACCCGTACCGCAGGTGGCGCAGGAGACTGCCGACAAATGGCGCCAGGGACTGGCTGATTGGGGATTGGGTCCGGATCAAATTCAAGCGCTTTCAGATTCTGCCGAATTCCAAATTTATACTCCGGGTTCCACTTCCGGCGTACCGGTCAACATCCTTTCTTCGTTCGCCGCCCCGAATCTCCCGTGGGAGGAAAACAGCGAGGTCTTGCGCGAGCGAATCAACAGCACCGTGACCGCCCTTCTGGGATTGATCGGGCTGACAGACATTGATCCGCTGCGCTCACGCGAGCATATTTTGCTCTCTAACCTGATCGAGACCGCCTGGATAAATGGTAAGTCGCTCACCCTCACCGATTTGATCTTGCAGGTTCAGAACCCGCCCATGCCCAACCTCGGCGCTTTTCCGATGGAAAGTTTTTACCCCGAAAAAGAGCGTTTCGGGCTGGCATTGATGCTGAACAACTTTCTTGCCTCACCTTCTTTTCAGGTCTGGCAGCAGGGCCAGGCCTTGGATATCGGGCAAATTCTCACCTCAAAGTCTGGCAAACCACGTCACTCCATCTTCTATATTGCCCATTTGAGCGAGACTGAACGCATGTTCTTTGTTACCCTGCTCTTCGCCGCTGTTGAAACCTGGATGCGCAGCCAGCAGGGAACAGGCAATCTGCGCACCATCCTCTATTTTGACGAGATCGTCGGCTACCTTCCTCCTGTAGCCAACCCGCCCAGCAAGACCATCATGATGCGCATGCTCAAACAGGCGCGCGCCTTTGGCGTAGGCTTGCTTTTAGCGACTCAAAACCCGGTGGATGTTGATTACAAAGCGCTGTCTAATGCCGGCACCTGGATGATCGGGCGCCTGCAAACTGAGCAGGATAAACAGCGCCTTCTCGACGGTCTTTCTTCTGCCGGCGGAAATACCGATATCGCTTCCATCGATAAACTGATCTCCGGCCTGGGGAAGCGGGTTTTCCTGCTGCACAGCATCTATAAATCAGCTCCGGTGCTGTTTGGCACACGCTGGACCCTGAACTACCTGGCAGGTCCTTTGATGCGCACTCAAATCCCAGCGCTATTGAAACTTAACGGCGCTCCAGCACCATCCACACCAGTGCAAGTAAGCTCCACAGTCACATCTTCAAGTGCCGCTGCCCCACAATCTGCTCCTGTCCAACCTGTGTCTTCCACCGACTTAAGCGGAAGCCGCCCTGCCATCCCGGGGGCGATCAGCGAATTCTTTATGGCGAATAACCTGGGAGTCGCCGAAGCAGCCGCCATGGCGAATCTGCCCGGAACGACGCAGTCCAGCGGATTGGTCTATCGCGCAGCCCTGCTCGCTCAGGCTGAAGTGAGATATGCGGCGCGCCAATACAATCTCGATTACGCGCGCAAGCTGGCAGCGATCGTCGAAGACCCCGGGATGGGTTTGACGAAATGGGAGAATTTCGTCGGCGAGCCGATTTCAACCCAAAATCTGCAGAATCAACCTCTACCGAATTCACAGTTCCATTTCATCCCTGAATTTTTGAGCCAGGAAAAACGCGCGACAGACCTTCAGAAAGATTTTGTCGATTGGTTGTTCCGCACCGGAACGATCAAATTGAAAGCCAACCCGGCGCTCAAAGTTTATGCCGGACCCGAAGGTTCTGAAGCCGATTTCCAAGCTCAATGCGAAAATGCCGTAAAAAGCCTGATGCAGGCAGACCTCGACAAGGTCAATCAAAAATACGAAACCAAGATTCAAACCCTCGAGCGCAAAATCGAAGCCCAGGACCTGGATGTCAAGAATGCTGAGAGGCAGGTGAGCAACCGCACGATGGAGACCCTGGCTACAGGAGGTTCAGCCCTATTTGGCATTCTTACAGGCAAGAAACGCAGTATTAATTCCTCCATCTCCAAAGTACGCATGACCTCAGAGGCAAAAGATCGCGCGAATGCCGAAAAACAAAACCTCGAGCAGCTTCAAGCCCAATTGGAGGAACTCAAAAAAGAGGCTGCCCAGGAAGAGGAAGATGTAAATTCCAAATGGAAAACTACTTCCACCCGGGTGAGTGAAATTCCACTCAATCCGGTGAAAAGCAATATCTTCATGGATGTTTTCGGTGTGATCTGGCTGCCTTATTACGCGGTGACGGTATCCGGTAAAAGCACGGAGATCCCCGCATTTAAGAGAGCATAATTTACATCACTTGAAAACAAGCTCCTGTCCACAGAGACAGGAGCTTTTGTTATTTACGAACTCATTGATTAGGATGACCTCAAAGGGGTCAGGTCAACAAGTTGCCTGGCAATTCCTGACCATTGACCGATTGAGGTGAGCATTGAAAAACTCAACGATCGCCGGGACCAGGTTATCCAATCCGGGGGATCGGACTTCAGCATGCGTCGCATCTTGGAGCCAGATGATCCTTTTGGGGAATTCAGCTTTCTCATAAAGAACTGTCGCCTGTGCAGCATTGATCCGTTTATCGGCTGTCCCGTTGACGAACAGGATCGGTCTCGGGGAGATTTGATCGATCACGTCCACTGGGCGAACCTCGGTGCGTGAAAAATTCTTCCGCCACTCGAAAATACGCTCCGCAATTCCGAATATTTCCGGGGGTAAAATCGATGGGCGGTTCTCCGACCAGATATCTTGAAGGGATGAAAAAGGGGCTGCCACTACCAGGGCATCAATGGCAGGGTTGCGGGCGGCACTGAGAATGATGGATACCGCACCGACTGAATGCCCGATGGCACCGATATGCTTAAGACCGCGTGTCTTGGACAGATAGTGAACGGCAGCATCCACATCCATGCTCTCGCGCGCTCCATACGAAAACATGAACCTGTTTCCATCGCTGGCGCCAGTTCCGCGGTAACTGAATAACAAGACCTGGAAGCCTGCCTTATGCAAGGGCTCTACCAGCGACGATCCCTGGCGTTGATCTTTCGCAGTCGCGGGAGCGTACAAAATAACCGGTGCATCAGCATTGGTCGTAGGAAAAAACCAACCGCGCAGGGTCAGCCCCTCAGTTGTTGGAAATGACACATTCTCGTAGGTCATGTCAAGGTATTGTTTTGGATACTCCAGCCAGAGCGGTGAAGTTGTGGCAATTAATTCTCCGATCATTGGGCTGGCGATCATCATTATCGAAAATCCGGTCAAGATACTGGTAAATGTAAAGAAATCACTAATCACAAAAAACCTACTCCTATAAATGATGTTTCTTCATCCAGGCTGGTAAAAGCAAGCCGGATAAGTCTCCGCTGCAATGAAAACGGAGTAGAGCCGTTCAGCTAATTTTTGTCGCTTTTGGGATTTGATCAAGACTTGCAGGTCAGAAAGCGAGCATCAATGAACCGGGGTTTTAGTTTACACCCGTATTTTCTTTTGTGAAGGATAATCCGGGTATTTATTAACCAACTCTAATTTCCGGAAGCCGCACAAAAAAGAGCCAACCTGGTAAAGGATTGGCTCGTTCGATTGCTTTCCACCATTGCCCAATGCCTGGGCTAACTCATTTCCTGGCGTCCGGCAAGCGCCCTCAACAGGGTGTTGGGGTCGGCATATTCCAGATCGCCGCCCACTGGTAAACCGCGAGCCAGGCGCGTGACCCTTACCCCCAGCGGAAGAAGTTGTTGGCGCAGGTAAAGCGCCGTCGCGTCGCCTTCCATGCTTGGATTGGTGGCCAGGATGATTTCTTTGGCTTCGCCGCTTTTCACCCGTTCGATCAATGGCCGGATCCGCAGATCGTCCGGACCGATCCCTTCGATCGGCGAAAGCACGCCTTGCAGCACATGGTAGCGGCCGTAAAACCCTCCGGTGCGTTCCATCGCAAGCACGTCCATCGAATCTTCCACCACGCAGATGGTCCCATCTGCCCGCTTGGGTTCGGAACAAACCTCGCACATCTCCTGCCCTGCCAGGGTGATATTGAAACAGATCTTGCAGACACTGGTGCCGGATTTCAATTCAGTGAGAGAACTGGAAAGTTGCTCCAAAAGGTCATCCGGCGCTTTGAGCAAATAGAAAGCCAGGCGTGACGCGGTTTTTGGACCGATGCCGGGCAAGCGTTCGAGCGCCGAGACCAAATTCTGAAGAGGTGCGGGGATCAAAGGCATGATTTTTCCTGAAAAAGGTTAGAATCCCAGTCCCGGCATTCCTCCGGCGAGAGGTCCCATTTTTTGTTCAGCCAGTTTACGTGAATCATCCAAAGCCAAATTGATGCCGCTCAACATCAGATCTTGCAGCATTTCAGCATCAGCGTCTTTGAGCAGTTCGGGGTCGATTTCGACTGAGCGACAATGCTGGTCACCCGTCATGGTGATTTTGATGGCTCCGCCGCCGACACTGGAGGTTACAGTTTCTTCAGCCAATTGAGCCTGCGCGGCTTCCATCTGCTCCTGCAATTTCTTGATTTGAGCCATCATACCGCCGCCAGCTCCACCACCACCACCGGGTCGATTGAATCCTTTTGCCATGATCGATCTCCTTAATCTTTAATCCCCATCGTTATTCGCGATGGACTAATTTTCCGCCCAGGTTCAGGGCTGCGCCTACTATACCATCATTGTCGATGTCAAGGTTTGCCGGATCGGTGCTGCCCTTGGCATTGACGACCACACATCGGATCTGCAAATCAGCGCCGGTCACCTGTTTGACCGCATTTCGCGTAATTTCAATGCTTTCCACAGATTCCATTTTTGATTTGAGTAATTCACTGGCAAAACCGATGGTCAGCACATTGTCCTTCACCTGGATCAGTTTTTGAGAATTCAGCAGTGCGCCAATTTGCGAGCGGGATTGTTTTTTGACCTCAGCCAAAATCGCTCCCCAGTTCGTGAGGATCGACTGCGCGGTTGCACTTTGCACCGAATCCCTGCCAGCATGGGCTGCGGGATTGTCTTCCTTGCTGGTGGAACCTTTTTCATGTCTTTCTTGCGGTTCATCTGCGGGTACCGACCGGAGAGCATCGATCCGCGCCTCAGGTGAGCCCTCATGGGTTGCAGATCGGACAGGCTTGCCTGCCGTAAGCTCTTTTGCCGGCAGCTCTTTTGTCGGCAGGTCTTTCGCCGATACTTCTTTTGCAGTCGCCTCTTCCGCGGGTTGGATCGCCTGAGCAAAAGCCAGCTCCAACGCCAGTCCAGGCTGCCAACTCGTGCGAAGATCGTTGATGGCCAGGTTAAAAAGCTGGATCCAGCGGATCAAGTCGGCGTTCGTTACCGCAGAGGCTTGCTTCTTCATGATCTCTTTCATTTCAGCGGTCGCATCCACCTGCTTTTCATTCCCCATTTTGATGAGCAATAAGCTGCGTAAGAATTCCACGGTTTGACGGGCAAATTGGCGTGGGTCGCTCCCGCTGTCGAGGGCTGCGTGAACTGTCTCCAGGCCAGACGTTGTATCCTGCTGCTGGATGGCAGTGACCAGGTCGATCACCAGTTGATTGGTCGCTGTTCCCAAAATGGTCTGGGCTAATTCCAGCGTGATTTTTGAGCCTGTGGAAGCCAGTTGATCAAGAAGTGAAATGGCATCGCGCATCGCGCCGGTAGCCTGGCGGGCAATGAGGATCAACGCCTCTTCATCAAAGCTGATCTTTTCTGCTTTTGAAAGCTCTTTCAATGTTTTGACGATCTCCATCACCGGGATGCGCCGGAATTCGTGCCTCTGGCAGCGCGAAAGCACGGTGGCAGGAATTTTGTGAACTTCGGTAGTCGCCAGGATAAATATTGCATGCGCCGGCGGCTCTTCCAATGTTTTCAGCAATGCGTTGAAAGCAGCCGTTGAAAGCATGTGGACTTCATCGATAATATATACTTTGAACTTTCCCGTCGATGGTGAAAAGTTGATTTTGTCGCGCAGATCGCGCACATCTTCCACACTGGTATTGGAGGCAGCATCAATTTCGATAAGGTCCAGGAAGCGCCCTTCATTTACCGCGATACAATTTTCACATTCATCACAAGGCCGGTTGGCCAGGTCTGGTGATAGGCAGTTGACTGCCTTTGCCAGCAGGCGTGCGGTCGTGGTTTTTCCCGTCCCGCGCGGTCCTGAAAATAAGTAAGCATGCCCAATATGTTCAGTGGTAATCGCATTGCGCAGGGTCTGGACGACATGATCCTGCCCCACCACCTGATCCCATTTTCTTGGACGCCACTTCCTATAAAGTGCTTGACTCATTTGAACTTCCCATTCATATATAATCTGTTTGATTCAACCCTAATAGCAAAAGCATGGGCAAATTGTAATCGAAAACACAGGCAATGCATTATTTCTTGAGAATTCGCCTGAAACATCCCGGTTCTTTAAGGAATGGTAAATTCCTGCCTTTTCTCATCTGCAGGGTCATACAGGCTGACCGATCCCCCACTTTGCCAGAGCGCGTCCGTCGAACCCCAGTAGAGTTCTAGCGATGTGTTCACCCCTGAGCGGCTGAGCACCTGGAATGCGCCGTTTGGGAACACGGTAAATGCCGGAAAGGTAAATTGCTTCCCCTGGCTGCCCCTCAGCGACCATCCGGTCAGATCCACTGCAGCCTTCCCTGTATTTTTCAGTGTGATCGCTTCAAAGTTCAGGTCACCGGGACCGATCACATTGAGAATTTCGATGGAATCTCCCGCATAGGACGCTTCAGATCGCGACACCGGTTGTGCTGTCGGGGCTTGAGAGAATCCTTCGGGCGCCTGGGTTTCCGGTACCTTGTGAAAAGACTGCCAGACGACCAAGACAATGATCATCGTTACAGCAGATATGGCAATATTCAGGAGTAAGAACGACAGTACCCGCTTCATGAGGTCCTCATTGTTCGTTTAAAACTATAGCATGAATCAAAGTACAATGGAAATCAGAATAGGCACTGTATGAGCTTGATCATTGACGGGCATAACCTCATTCCAAAGATCCCGGGTCTTGCATTATCCGACCTGGATGATGAATTGCACCTGGTGGAACTGGTCAGCGAGTACTGCCGCCTCACCCGAAACCGCGCTGAATTGTTTTTTGACGGCGCACCTCCCGCTCAAAGACCTTCACCCACCGTTGGTTTGGTTCATCCGCATTACATCCGTAAGGGGACGTCAGCCGATGATGCCATCATCGCTTTTCTGCATCAGGCAAAGAAAAGTGCCCGTAATTACACGGTTGTCACATCCGATCACCGGATTCAAGTTGAAGCCCGTGCCGTGGGTTGTACCGTAATGACCTCCGAGGTTTTTGCATCGGAGATGATCCATAAGTTTCGCAATTCGCCGGCAAGCGAGTCCAAAAAGGAGCGAAATTTATCAGAAAAAGAGGTCGATCAATGGCTGGACATTTTTGGAACTGGTCAAGATAAAGATTCTTAATTATTTCTAATACAAATAAGACTATTTCGGTGTAATATATCTCTAAGACACGACATTTAGTGGTAAACAAATGTGTCCGCACAATCGCAGATTGGCAAACAACTTGTGGTTGTGTTAGTTCCCTCCCTAGAGATCGACTGGCATACCCCCCCTATGCCGGTCGATCATCTTAACTAGCCAGATCGTCGCTTTTTCATTCAGCGTTCAATTCCAAAGGCACAACCAATTCTCGCTTTAAATGAACAATTCCCCGAATTCACGGGGATTGTTTTGGTAATTCGCTTCTTTCCATTCTTAGCGGAGAGGGCGCTGGCGCTCTGTAAGAGTGAGGATTCGAACCCTCCAATTCTACTAAATCAATCAGGCGGAGAGGGCGCTGGCGCTCTGTAAGAGTGAGGATTCGAACCCTTTCCAATTCTATTAAATCAATCAGGCGGAGAGGGCGCTGGCGCTCTGTAAGAGTGAGGATTCGAACCCTTTCCAATTCTATTAAATCAATCAGGCGGAGAGGGTGGGATTCGAACCCACGATACCTTGCGGTATACCCGCTCTCCAAGCGGGCGCGTTAGACCAACTGCGCAACCTCTCCATTTGATCTTTGGGACCAAGCGCGAATATTATACCATGTTCACCGAAAACCATGGAAAATCCTTGCATTCTACGTTTTGCGTTTTTTCTTTTTCCTCTATAATTTATTTATAGGCATTCAGGAGGTTTAGATATGAACAATTCAAACCGTGGAACCCTCATCATCGGCATAACACTGCTTGCTTTAGGCGCAATCCTGATTGTTCTCAACTTGATTCCAGGAATCAATATCAATCAATTTTGGCCGCTGATCATCGTCGCCGCCGGGATCGGATTTTTCCTCCCCGTTTGGATCTGGCCAGGCTCCAGGCACGGACTGACCGGCTTATTTATTCCGGGCACCATCATCCTCGTGCTTGGGCTTCTTTTCCTCTACAATTCCATTTCACAAGATTGGGCTGCGTGGGCTTACGCCTGGCTGCTGATCCCTGCCAGTGTGGGGTTTGGCATCTACCTCGGCGCTTGGATCGGCGAATGGAGCAAAGCCGCGAAGGCAACGGGGCTGTGGATCGGTGTTATCAGCCTTGCCTTCTTCTCCCTCTTTGCCGCCTTGTTCGGTACGTTGTTTATGAAATCACTCGGAGCTATCTTCTTGATCGCTGCAGGTGTGCTCTTTATCCTGTCTGCAAATCGCAAACCAAAGGAAGCACAATAAGATGTCCTCCATTACTCCTGAACTGGAACTCCCCTTTTTACAAATCGACAAAGCTCACTGGCAAACCCAGGCTCTTTCGGGAATTGAACCTCTGGAATACTCCATATCGAACCGCAAAGGCTTTATTATCTCCACAGAAGGGTTTGAGTTCACCTTGCCGGAAAAAAGCGGGGTCAATGCTCCGAACATTATTCAGATAGTAATGGGGAAAGACCGTCTTTATGCCATGGCGTACGAACCCGGGGTCAGCACGTACACAGTAAATGCCCCGAACCTGGTGCCGCTCTATGGATCGCTGCCTTTCAATGGTTTTGAGCCAGGACAAAAGATCATCATTGCCATCGGGCATCTCGCCCCTTATGCAAAAGATCTTGCACAACCCAAATTCACCGTTCTCTGGGCAGGCGTTATCAACGTGGAGTAAAAAAATGGACAGGGAAGCTTCCCTGTCCATTTTGATTTACTTAGACCAATCGACTTGTAGATTCTTTCTCTTCCGTAAATACTTTTCAACTGCCATGGCTGCAATCGCTCCATCGGCGGCCGCCACGACCGCTTGTTTCACATGATCTTTAAGCAGATCACCGACCGCAAAAACACCATCCAACTCGGTCTGGTATTCCGCATTGACGCTCAAATATCCCTGCGGTGAGGTTTCCAGCTGCCCCATCAAGAACTCTGTCTCGGGTTTTCCACCCTGGAGATAGATGAACACCCCTTTGACATCCAGCGTTTGTTCACCGGATCCGCGCAAGCCGAATTTGACTCCGCTCACTCGATCTGTTCCCAAGACTTCCTTTAAGGCTGCACCAGGGTAATACTCGACCTTCGGATGGTTATGGAGGTCGCTGGCCAATTCCAAAGGCGCTTTCAACTCGGGTGTGGGGGAAAGGAAATGTACTTTACTCGCAAACCGGGTGAGAAAGAGAGCTTCGTCGATGGCTTCGTCATTATTCCCGGCGACAGCCACTTCGAGATTTCGGAAAAACGCTCCGTCGCAGGTGGCGCAATACGATATCCCGTGCCCGAGCATTTCATCCTCGCCTTTGACACGTGTACCCCGTCCCATGGAGCCTGTCGCCAGGATGACTGATTGCGAAGTATAGCTTCCGCCGTTGCCGATCACTGTTTTAACTGGCCCAACAAGATCTACTCCGACGATCTTGTCGGTAATAAATGTCGCGCCGAAAGACTGCGCCTGGTTGCGAATCCGTCTCAATAGCTCTTCACCGCTGATTTCATCTGAAATCCCGGGGTAATTGCTGATTTTGGACGTAATTCCAAGCGCTCCAACGGTCAATCCGCGGTCGATAACCCCGGTTTTCAGTCCAGCCCGCGCAGTGTAGATCGCAGACGTGGCTCCGGCAGGACCGCCGCCGATGATGACGACGTCATAATCAGTACCGTCCGCAGGTTCGCTTCGATGAAGGTTCAAATCCAATTCCATAAGGTATCTCCAAATTTATAATAAACATTCAGATGCAACGAGCCAGGGTAAAGTGACACTGATTATGGCTAATAATCTAATTCACCCTAAATTCTTGTCATTTAGTGATTTCGCCATTATAATATGTCCACTTCGGGCGGTTAGCTCAGTTGGTTAGAGCGTTGCGTTGACATCGCAAAGGCCGTAGGTTCGAGTCCTATACCGCCCACACCCGGGTTTTTCAAGCGCCGTGATTAGCTTCCGGCGCTTTTTTTTTCTGCCATCGCAATCCCCATTGAGGGGAGACCCAGGCCCGGGTTCTATACCGCCCACATCCATAAAAGGTGGCCAGCCATAGCCCTGACCCCCGGGTGATACAAGCGCCGAGATCAGCTTCCGGCGCTTTTTATTTTCTGCCATCGCAATCCCCATTGAGGGGAGACCCAGGCCGGGTTCCCAACGTAAAAGCGAGCCTTTATCTCCGGCTCGCTTGCTTTTGCCCTACACTTTGTTCTATTTGCACCAAGGTTCACCAACTGAACCCCCAAACGAGCTTTGGACGATCTTCCAATGCGACCAGGGAAGCTTCACACTCGCTGTATCGAGAATGATCTCGCCTGTTTCCGTTGTTTTTCCATCCGGGCATAACCCGTTGATTTCAGCCTTGATCTGATCTCGCCCAGCCGAATTCGTATCAACCTCACCAATGGTCAAGTTTGCGATCTGAAATGGAGTCCCCAACATGCGCTGCAGGCAAATCTCCGAGCAGCCGGTATCGAGAGAATAATAATCATTCTTGTTCCAGCAATTCATCGCCTGCATCACACTTTGTGACGAGACCGACTTCACGAAGCTTTGAATCACAGATTGCGGCGTGCGATCGAAACTGTTCGTACAAGTGTCATGAAATACCGCCCGCACCAGGAATAAAACAAAAATGATCCCTAAAATTCCTCCGCCGATGCGCAGGATCCATTTTTGCCTTTGTTTGTATCTTTGTTCATATAAACTATCCGGCATGGGTCATTCTCCCTCAAGAACGAAAAGCTTGAAAGCTCTTTGATGCAACATCTATTTTATCAAAAATCGACCCCGGGGTTGGCAGTAATTTATATCCGCCAGCCGTAATGACTCAAAATAAAATGTTACTTTAGGGTAAACGTTGCCTCAAATAAAAATGTTACCGAACGATATTCCATAATAGAGCTACCTTTGTGTCAATGCTGGCTCTCAATGCTACCGGATTCAAATGTAAATATTGATCAGTTAGGCGAGCTTTGATTTCAACTGGTAATGAATCAAGAGCCAGAACTCTTCTGAACGGAGTCTTAGCCTGATCATACGTGGGGATGGTTTTACCGTCAACCCGTTCTTTATCCACCAGTTTTAGCACAGGCTGGAAGAAATTGATATACAACCGAAGGTCAGAATAGATGGATTCTAACAAAGATAGTTCCTCAGGGGTTTCCAGGCGGTCATAACCAACGGTATGGCGCACGACAGACCAATTCTTTTGCTCTACATGTGCCTGATCGTTCTTTTGGTAAGGACGAGAACGCGTGAAAGTGATCTGCTCGGAAAGACAATATCGGTAGAGAGTGTCATTGATAAATTCGCTGCCATTGTCTGAATCCAAACCCAAGAGAGGGAATGGTAAATTCTTTCGCAACTCGCCAATGGCTTGAGAAACGGCAAATTGGCTCTTATTGGGCAATGCCAGGCATTCTGTCCATCCAGTGGCCAAATCAGTGGCTGTAAGGGTGTTTAGATAGGTTCCTTCAGTCGTTTGGCCACAATGAGCTACCAGATCAATTTCCAGAAAGCCTGGGTGTTCATCTTCCCAGGGAGTAAAGGTGCGAACGGGAATGGCTTTTTTGAGCAAGTATCCCGGTTTGGTAGTCGAGAGACCGTGCTGGGGATGGAAAAAGCGTGCTTTTTGTAAGCAACGATCTATCGTAGCCGGGCTCATACTCAATAGCATTTGCTTTAGTGCTGGAGACAAATTGAGTTCGTGGCATCTTTCAAGAATAGCGACTCCTTCGGACAGAAAGGGGCGCAACCTCTTTGAACAAATGCGACCATAGATTTCCCAAACTTGTTCCAAAACTTGTACCACTTCGCCCTGGTATTTCTTTCGACGTCCTGGCTTTTTTAATCCCTTGGGTTTGGGGCCATGTTTCAATACCCGAATGGCGTACTTTCGGTGATACCCGGTGGTGGCTACAAATTCATCAAGTATTTGTTCTTTTCCGGCTTTGTTAGCCTTCAAATACCGCGGACGAATTGCTTCGATCATCTCGCGCTTGCTGCGTTGACTCATCATATTCTCCCTCTGCGGATCTGAAATCCGCTCTAGGGTAACATTTATTTTGAGTCAACGTTGTTTTGTAAAGTAAGATTAATTGTGAGTCAATTCGCCAGCTTGATTTCCGGAGGTCAACCTAGTATAATCAACCCATAACACATCGACCAGGACAAGTATCTGCCTGACCGGTTCCAGAGAGAGGAGAAAAGGTGCGATCTCCTTAATCGGCGGCGAGGAAAACCACCTGCGAGTGTGAGCCTGAAAAGGGCACCCCCAAGTAAGGTTAACGGGTGACTCCGTTATCAGTCAAACGAGATTATCCTCAGCAATTCATTGGATAAATCTGGGTGGAACCGCGTGAGACAACTCCCGCCCCAGAATTGGGTGGGATTTTTGATTTAAATCCCCCGTAATCCGATTTTTTATCGACCAGGTTCACAGGAGGACCCAATGCCGGAACGAAAAGAAGAAAGATACGAAGAATCAGAACTTTATCGAATTCGCCATTCGACCGCTCACATCATGGCACAGGCGGTTCTCGAGCAATTTCCGTCCGCAAAAATTGCCATTGGTCCCCCCATTGAAGACGGATTCTATTACGATTTTGACCTGCCGCGCCCTTTGACCCCCGAAGATCTTGAATTGATCGAAAAACGGATGCGCGAGATCATCAAAATGGACCTTCACTTTACCCGTAAAGTCGTCAGCGCCGATGAAGCCAAGAAGGTCTTCAAAGACCAACCCTACAAGCTGGAGTTGATAGAAGGATTGGAAAAAGGCACCCTCGACGAGGACGGTAACCCGGTCAGCGAAAAACCTGAGATCTCGCTTTATACCCAATCGATCTTTACCGACCTCTGCCGTGGACCTCACGTTGAATCCTCCTCAGAGATCAACCCTGACGCCATTAAATTGATGTCGGTGGCAGGTGCCTATTGGCGCGGAGATGAAAAACGTCCCATGCTGCAGCGCATCTACGGTACCGCCTGGGAAAAACAGGAGCAGCTCAAAGAATATTTATGGCGTCTCGAGGAAGCAAAGAAACGCGATCACCGTAAACTTGGAAAAGAGCTTGGTTTGTTTTACTTTTCCGATGACGTGGGACCCGGTTTGCCGCTCTTTACGCCCAAAGGCGAAATCTTGCGCTACCTGATGGAAGGGTATGTCCGCGACCTTCAAACCCGCTACGGCTATCAGCATGTATGGACGGGGCATGTCGTCAAAGAAGACCTCTATAAGAAATCCGGGCATTATGAGAACTATAAAGACTCCATGTTCCCGCCGATGGTGGATGAGAATGTCACTTTCCGCTTGAAGCCGATGAACTGCCCCAGTCACATGACCCTGTACAACGAGATGGGATTGCATTCGTATCGCGAACTGCCGCTGCGTTTCGCCGAGTTTGCTACACTTTACCGCTACGAAAAAACCGGCGAATTGACAGGGCTTACCCGGGTACGCTCGCTCACCCAGGATGACTGCCACATCTTCTGCACAGAAGATCAAATCGAGAGCGAATTCAAGCTGGCACTCGATCTCATCCGTGAGGTGCTCAACACCTATAACTTTAGCAATTACCGCGTGCGTCTTTCGTTGCGGGGTAAAGCTGGCAAGTACGTGCAGGATGATGAAAAATGGGATAAAGCCACCAAGGCTTTGCATGCCGCCATGGACGCGAGCGGACTGGAATACTTTGTGGCTGAGGGCGAAGCCGCCTTCTACGGTCCTAAAGCCGACTTTATCGCGCGCGACGTTCTGGGGCGCGACTGGCAGCTTTCAACCATCCAGGTGGATTTCATCCAGCCTGCCCGCCTGGGGTGTACGTATATCGGCGAGGATGGCCAGGAACATACCCCTGTCCTGCTGCACCGCGCAGTGACTGGGTCGACGGAACGTTTCCTCGGGGTGCTCATCGAGCATTATGCCGGAGCGTTTCCTGCCTGGCTCGCCCCCGATCAGGCGGTTTTGATCCCGATCGCGGATCGTCACTTCGACTATGCGAGGGAAGTAGCCGCCAAGCTCAAGGAAAAAGGTATCCGCGCCATTGTGGATGATCGCAGTGAACGGATGAATTCCAAGATCCGCTACGCCCAAACGCAAAAGATCCCCTATATGCTTGTCGTCGGCGACAAGGAGATGGAAAATGGGCAGGTGGCTTTACGCCTGCGCAGCGGTGAAAATCCTGGCGCAATGTCCTTGGAGGACTTCATCAAGCTGGCATTGGACGAAATCGAAAAGAAGATCTAAGGGCGAATTTACGCCCGCTTTTGATTGACGTCTAACCTTCGATTGTGGTATGATTTACTCAAATCAAGCCCGTTCTTTGACGGGCTTATCTTAAATATTTATTTGCTCAAGGAGAGCACTATCAGTACACAGAATTTTCGCGTAAATGAAATGATCCGGGTGCCTGAAGTGCGTTTGATCGGACCGAACAACGAGAACATCGGCGTGGTCCCGATCCAAAAAGCCCTTCAAATCGCCCGTGATGCAGAGCTAGACCTGGTGGAAGTGTCACCAACCTCAGACCCGCCCGTCTGTCGTGTTTTGGATTTCGGCAAATTCCTCTACGAACGCACCAAAAAGGAAAAGGAAGCTCGAAAATCCCAGACCAAGATCGAGGTGAAAGAGATACGTCTACGTCCAAAAACCAACGAGCACCATCGTGGTTTCAAAACGCGGGATGCACGTAAGTGGTTGGCTGAAGGCAACAAAGTTCGGGTCACCATCCGATTTAGAGGTCGTGAAATCACTTACCCCGAGATCGCTTTGGAAGACTTAAGAGAAATTGCAGAAGAGCTCTCTGATGTGGCAACGATCGAACAAGCCCCTGGTATGGAAGGACGAACCATGAGCATGATCCTGGTTGCTTCAAAAGTCGTAAAGAAGAAAGCTGCTGAAACCGAGAAAACGGATTCTCCTGAAGAATCATAATTCATTCCCGGTGGTTGATTTTTCTGGTATAATTCGCGGTTGCGAAAACAACCGCGATTTTTGTTGAAGGAGTTCGCCGTGGCAGGAAAGCAAAAGACTGGCAAGTACAAATTAAAGACCCATAAGGCTACCTCTAAAAGGTTCCGCCTCACCGGGTCGGGCGTCTTGGTCCGCACCAAGGGCGGCAAAAGCCATCTGCGCCGCCGCACCTCGGACCGCACCAAAGCGCTTTTCACTGAGATGATTGTCGTGCAAGGCAAGAAAACCGTTCAGCGCGTCAAACGTTTGATCCCGAACACGAAAGATTAGTTCGGACAGACAGTTCGTATCCGTTTTTTTTGTGCGGCTGTTGGGTGTTCGCAACAGGTTGTCATCAACAAGTTGATCAACCGGCGCCCAGGGGTTCGCAAAGGAGTCAGTTATGGCACGTGTAAAGGGTGGTCCTCAGGGCCATCTGCGACATAAGAGAGTTTTAGCCTTTACCAAAGGCCAGTTTGGCAGCCGCCATCGTTTGATCAAGCGCGCCAATGAAGCCCGTTTGAAGAGCATGTGGTATGCAACTCGCGACCGCCGTGTCCGCAAACGTGATCTGCGCCGCTTATGGATTACCCGTATCAATGCGGGCGCCCGCATCAACGGTGTTTCTTACAGCCAGTTGATCTTTGGCTTGCGCAAAGCGAACATCCTGCTCAACCGTAAAATGTTGGCTGACCTCGCTGCACGCGATCCGCAGGCATTTGCCGCGGTCGTTTCCAAAGCAAAATCAGCTTAATCACCCATTGTCTTTAACGGGGCGGAGTCATCCGCCCCTTTTTTGTTTAACAGGCTGGCAGGGGTAAAATGGGAATGGGTTCGTCATCCAATGACATTCAAGGCGGGAGCATGCCAGAGATTACTTCCATCCATAATCCAAAAATCCAATCTTTGCGCGAATTGATGAACAAGCGCTCAACCCGCGAAGAATTGGGTCAATATGTCGTCGAGGGTGTGCGCCTGGCGGAAGAAGCCTTGATGCACGGGGCACTTCCCCTGGCAGTTTATACCGGCGAGTCGCTCTCTGAACGTGGACAAAAGCTGGTCCGCGAATTTCAGTCCAGGGGGGCAAGCGTGACAACTCTTTCGGAAGACGTCATGCAGCGCATTTCGGAAACTGAGAATTCGCAGGGACTCTTGCTGACCATGCCGGTTGTCACAAACCCTTTGCCTGCGGACTTGAATTTTGTGCTGATCCTCGATCAAATTCGCGACCCGGGAAATGCCGGAACCATGTTGAGAACTGCAGCAGCCAGCGGCGTTCAGGCAGTGCTGCTCTCCCCTGGAACCACTGATATTTATGCGCCCAAGGTGGTGCGCGCCGGGATGGGAGCCCACTTCAGGCTGGAGCTGCGTTCTTCCACCTGGCCTGAGATTCATAAAATATGCAAAGAACGTGAACACCCCCTCAAGCTGCTGCTCGCCGAATCCGGCGATGTCCCGTCCGTATGGCAGCAGGACCTGCTTCAGCCGCTGGGGATCATTATCGGCGGAGAAGCTGAAGGAGCGGGCGAGGATGCCAGGCGTTACTGCGACGGGTTGGTCAGCATCCCCATGCCTGGGAAATTTGAATCTTTGAATGCAGCAGTTGCTGCAGGGATCCTCTTATTCGAAGTTGTACGACAGAGAGCATTATGAAAATTCGATCCATCACCTGTTTCATCGATCCCAGGCACGATCCGCAAGGCGTACTCCTCGAACGGATGGCAGAGTTTTGCAGCGACGCACGCGAAAAACTGGCTGGGCTGAGCATTGAAGTACAATCCACCCGTTTATCCTCTCCGCCTTTTCCGGAAATATCCGACTGCTGTGACGGAACGGCAGTCACCGATGCTGTACTCGCCTTTCAGGCGGCAGGGGTAAGTCATGGTTTTGCGTATACATCCTGCGGACCCTCGCTTCCCCAGCAGCCTCTGAGCGACTCGCTGGTACCCGGTCTTTTGGTAACTGCCAAAGATACTTTTATCAGCACGATCATTGCAGACGACCGTTTTATCTATCCGCGTGCCATCCGCAGTGCAGCCCACACGATCAAGACCGTTTCGACGAACACAGCGGACGGATTTACCAATCTGCGTTTTGCCACACTGGCAAACACCCGCCCCTATGGTCCATTTTTCCCTGGATCTTATGCAGTTTCCAATGAAAAACCGGCATTTTCTCTCGCCATTGAATGCGCGGATGCCGTTCTGGCTGCATTTCAATCGAAAAATTCTCTCGCTTTGCAGCGCGAGCATCTGACGAATACCCTCAATAATTTTGCCCAAACACTAACGGATGCCCTCTCCCCATTGGCAGATGAGTATGAGGTGAATTTCAAGGGTTTTGATTTCTCCCCCGCACCATTCCCGGAACCGGGTTGCTCATTGGGAGGCGCCGTCGAAGCGCTTGGCGTCGAGCTTGGTAAATCGGGCGCGCTGGCAGCCACGGCGGTGGTGGCGGATACGCTCAATGCGGGGAATTGGAAGCATGCTGGGTATAACGGATTGATGCTGCCGGTGCTTGAGGATTCGCTTTTGGCTGAGCGGGCGGCTTCCGGGCAGTTGACTATCCAGGATCTGCTCTTGTTTTCAACCGTTTGCGGCACCGGGCTCGATACTGTACCCTTGCCGGGGGATGTCAGCACGGGTGAGATCGAATCGATCTTGTGGGATGTGGCTGCGCTGGCTGTGAGACTGGGAAAACCCCTGACGGCAAGGTTGATGCCGGTACCGGGTAAAAAAGCAGGAGATCCTACTGAGTTCGATTTTGGCTACTTCAAAAACAGCCGGGTGATGCGGGTGAATGGTCAGCAAGTGCGACTTCCTCTGGATTCGTCAGACCCGATCCCGCTGACACCCAGGGTGCCAAACAGTCATTTATAACCATCACAAAAAAATGAGCGGATAACCGCTCATTATTTATGAGATCCAGAAGCTCTTTTTTCAAACCAATTTACATGAGAACTTAGCCTGGCATCATGGGGTTACTGCTGTCGGGAGTCTGCGTTTCAGTCTGGTGTCGGCGTTTGGGTCGGGGTAAGGGTCGGCGTCGGTGTAAGTGTAGGCGTCGCAGTAGGCGTAGCGGTAGGGGTTGGGGTTGGCGCCTGAATATTCAAGCGAAACAACTTTTCAGCATAGGTATTGTTGGTCGATTCCATGTACAGCCGCAGGGTCACGATTCCCGATGGAATGTTATCCAAATTCCAGGTGAGTAATTTTTGGGGTTGATCTGAGGGATGCCCTCCCACTTCAACCAGGCGCGTCCAATCATGGGGGCTTTCACCCACACCGTACTCAAGATAGAAATCCTTGAAATCCGAGGTGGCATTGACCACGGCATAAAGATCCAGCGGGTTTTGGAAAATGGTCTGGTGATCCTCCACGCCCACAAAAACCAGGGTCGGACGCGGATCGTCCGCTTTGCACGCCCTTTCGGGGGCAAAGGTTACCGGCGGGTTGAAGCCGTTGGTTGTTGCCCATTTCTGACCGTTGGGATCTTCGGTGATCCATTTTTTTGCCCACTTGTCGGTGATATTCAGGATAAATTTATCTGAGGAGTACCCTTCACAGGCAGAGGAAACGGCCAGGTTTGTCCAGGTATCCAATTTCAAATTCTGCCAGAGATCATCTGTTTTCGGCAATGGAAGTCGTTCGGAATAAAAGATCTCGGTACGCTGACTTGGACAATAGTCCGAGGGCTCGGTGCCCGAAATGCTGCAAATGACTTTGTCGACAATTCCTGGCGGACGGACAAAGCTTGAAGGAGCATTGTTGGTCAGATAAGGCTCAGCCAGCGTCATGAACTGCGACCAGATTGGCGCAGCCCCTGCAATACCGGAGATGTTTTCCATGGGTGTGTAATCGGCATTACCGATCCAGGCTCCAACGGCCAGGTCAGGCGTGTAGCCTAATGTCCAGTTATCCCGGTAATCGTTCGTGGTTCCGGTCTTTGCCGCCACTTGAAACGGCAAATTCAGGACGGAATTCGCCCCAAACATGGGGGTTCGGGCTTGATTGTCAGAAAGAATGGACGAAATCAAATAGGCATATTCCGGCTTGATGACCTGGGTCGCTGTTGGCTGGGGTGCCTGGTAGATAATGTTCCCAGAATAATCCTTGATCATCGTAATGGCCATCGGTTGGACGCGCGCCCCGCTGTTCGCAAACACCGAGAATGCCGAGGTCATATCCAGCAGCGTCACATCACCGCCACCGAGGGTCAGCGAAAGACCATAATCGTTACGATCCAGCGTGGTAATGCCCATGCGCCTGGCAAATGCGATAAATCCATCTTCACCCTGCGTAGTGGGATCGTCATAGATACGCACATAATCCAGTGTTTTGACAGCCGGAACGTTATAAGAATTTGCCAGCGCCGTGCGAACAGTCACGGGACCGTGGAATTTTCCGTCATAATTCACCGGTTTATAGGGTTCACGCGTATCGTTCGGATCGCCCGAAGGGGGAAATTCACTGGGCACATCCCAGATCAATGTGGAAGGCGTCCACCCTTTTTCAAATGCAGCAGCATAAGTCAACGGTTTGATCGAAGAACCGGGTTGTCGCGGCTTCAGCGACATGTTGATCTGCCCGGCAATGGCATCGTTATAAAAATCCGCCGAGCCAACCATCGCCAGGATTTCACCGGTGGTCGGCTGGAGGGCGACAAGCGCCCCATCGGTAACGTGCTTATCCGCCAACGCATCCACCTGTTCCTTGACGATGCGTTCTGCCTCGGTTTGCAGCTTAGGATCCAGCGTGGTGTAAACCTGAAAACCCGAGCGGTAGATGGTTTGTGCATCGTAAGATTGCTCGAGCAAATACCGGATGTAGTTCACCCAATGCGGAAACACCATTTGATTCTCGCGCACCGTAAAAGTGTAGTTGTCGATGGCAATGTAAGCATCAGCAGCCTGCTGTGCTTCAAGGCAAATGCGCTCGGAACTGGTACTTACATAGATGCATCCCTTTTCCTGGCTATCCTGGTACATCAGGGTAAGAACCTGCTTGTAGCGGTAGAGGGTATCGTCGCGATTGGTAAAGATATCGTAAACTGCGGGTGATTGCGGTAGGCCTGCCAGAAATGACGCCTGGGCGAGATCCAGTTGGCCCGCGGTGGTGTTGAAATAGGTTTCAGCCGCAGCCTGGATGCCATAAGCCAGGTTGCCGTAATAGATTTCGTTCAGATACAGTTCGAGAATTTCATCCTTGCTGTACCGGCGGGTGATTTCAGCGGCAAGGATGATTTCGCGGGCTTTCCTGCGGACAGTGATTTCCGTCCGTTCATTCGGGATCCAATAATAAAGCACGGGCGAGTTGCTGGGTAATTGTGGAAGCCCCAGAGACAACTTCTCCTGTGGTGTAGTTTGCCACCAGTGCCCTGGCAATGGCTATCGGATCGAAACCTGGATGATTGTAATATTCCTTGTCTTCGACCGCGACCGTAGCCGCAATGACATAAGGCGATATCTGGCTGAGCGGTATGTAAGTCCGCCGCCCGGCATTTGGATCCAGAAGCTCGTATAACAATTGATTATTGCGGTCATAGATTCGTGTCGTTTCGAACTGTGAGGCGCGTTCTTTTAGCCCGTCGACGCTCGGCAACGTGGCTGCAATGGTGAAATATTGGTAGACCAGGAATGCCCCGGCGGCGATCATCGCCAGGACGACTAGAAATAGGAAAATGATGATTGCCCTGATCAGGCAGCCGCCAAATCCTCGTTTTTTGCGTCCGTTGCCATCACCAGCGGGCGATTTACCCTTTCCCTTGCCATTCGGTTTGATACTGCTGGGCTTTTGCGACGAGGGAGACACAGGCTTATTTGTATTGATGGCAGACCGCGAAACCTGGGTCGCGCCCGAATCCACTTCATCCACATGGTTGGGTAGTGCATCCTTGCCGCCCAGTGGAGCAGGAGGAATGCGCTGCGTTTGCGCTTTTGATGGATTTTGCGGAGTTGTCTCATCACCCACCGTCGGGAAAACAGTGGAGCGGATGACTTTGGTCGGCTGTTCACTCATCCAGGAGGCGGAGGGAGGATTTGGCTGCGTATCTTGTGGGTCTTTCTTTTGCGGAACAACGAGATTCGCCTGCGTGGGTAGGTCATTCAAATTGCCAGGTGCAGGTCTCATCGCCTGGGTGGGTTGTTCATTATTGCTTACCGCAGCGCAGAAGCTTTGCTTGGCGCCGATGCGTTTTTCGTATCTGCTGCCTGGGGCTTGGTTTTGTCTGAAATGCTCGAGGCTTGGGTTCCTGCCGAAGGAATATCCGCCTGCCCCACTTTGGATGAACGATTGCCCAGAATATCCCGTCTTTAAACTTTCCCAGGGATATTCCACTTCATCAAAGGGAACTGGAACCTCTCCCTCAACTGGCTTCGTCGAATCCTGCATCGGGTTTTGATTGGAATCCGCTTCGTTTTTCTGGTTTTCTATTTTCTTGCCATTTTTCGGATCGGTTCCCGCGGCATTGTTTTGATCTGGAGTTGTCATTTTCTTCTTTCGTACCTGACCTTTGGATAAGTTCTGGAATTCATTCTAGCATAATTCATTGACCTGAATGGATTCTCCTCTTAAAATGGCTGTATGCCATCTGCGGATGAAAATCCAGTTCACCCCCTCTATTGTATTCTAAGTGCCGATGCACGTTTCAGTCCAGTTGACTTTGCCAATGACCAAATTTCAGAATTGACAACCAACCAGAATGAACCGCCTGCATTGACCCTGCTGACAACCTACGGGCTGCGCGCCCGTGGATGCGGATTTTTCCAACTTTACAGCATCCAATACAACGATTTCTGACCCGAGTGCTTTTCCGGTTCAACCCGTCTCGCAACATCGGCGCCATCTTGTGCAGGTTTCCTGCGATCCCTTCCCCAACTTTGACGTTCAAATGGGATATCGGTCCCGCCTCCGATATCATCAGCGGCCGCCTCGAGGTGACCAACCTGGGCGACCGGTTGAACTGGAAGGTTGCGTATAACGCCCTTTTAAACCCGATTGCCAGGGTCAAAAAATGACCACCTACAGTTACGGGTTGAATACGGTCTTGCAGGGAAATACTCAGAATGTGACGCCAGTGTTTTATATCACCGGCGGACCTGAACCCTCTCTTTCGCCTTATCCTGCTTTGAATCTTTCGTTAACCCTCCAGCCCGGACAATCCCGCACGTTTACCTGGGCGCTGGCTTCTTTCCGGAGTCTCGAAGAATCCTTCAACCATGCACGCCAGATGACCGGGCATTCCTGGGATGCCGACCTGCTGCTGGTGGAAATGGCAGAGAAGAAACATCTCTTCCAAATTAACACGTCTCAAGCCGATTGGGATCGCGTCTTCTCTCACAGTCAACGCCAGGCTTTGCGACTGATGATGACCGGTCCTGCAAGACACCCCGGAACGACGTTCGTGCTCTTGCGCAGTCCAGACTATGGGTACTCGTCGGATGGCAGCGGAAATGATTACAAACCGGCATGGATCGGGCAGACTGCATTGAACGCATGGGCTTTCTGCAAATGCATGCTTCCAGGATATGCAGAGTTCGCCAGAAATGTATTGGATGCATTCATCGAAGCCCAGCGCCCTGACGGGTTTATCAGTAACCAACTCGCTCTGAGCGATCACCTCAGCCCGTATCATGCATTTCCGATACTGGCTGAGATCGCAGCCAGTATATTTGCCCAAACTGAAGATAAAGATTGGTTGAGACAGATCTATCCGGCTTTGGTGCGTTACCTGCGGTATTGGTTCAATGCAGGTGCTGAAGAAGACCTGGAATTTCTTCCACCTGGTCGAGCCCGACCCAGGCTGGTTTGGATGATCTGCCGGCATACGACCCATCTCGCGGAGGGGCGCTGGCTGAGATGTTGCCCCATTTAGCCTTTCCTGGATTGTATTCACTGCTCTACAAAGAATGCACCCGCTTGCTCTCATTTGCTGAAGTTTTGGAAGAAACGGCTGATCTTGAATGGCTGAATACAAAGAAGCATCTATTGGCAGAAGCGGTCGATACATGCTGGAATAAAACGAGCAAGAGTTATCGAACCCTGGATGGTCAAGCCAAAAGTATGCTCCCAATCGCAAAAGCTCGTCACGATCAGGAAAAACGGTAAAACGCCAATCACAAAAGCGCTTAAATCGCCAGGGAAGGATCACCCTCGAGATTTCCCCGGGGTTAGCCGATCCCTCCAAACTACTGGTAGCCATTCACGGAAAAGTCAACGCGGTACCGGTGTCACTCAAAGTCACTGCGAACGATTTCAAACGTGCCGCGGATTCTTCGTCAGCTTATTGTCCAACCCTTTTCGACATCGTGGACAATATTTCCGTTCAAGGGCTCGAAGTCGGCTCGAAATTGACCGTTGCCCAACCAGATTCAACACTCGAAGAGATTACCCAGCTTTTGCCGTTGTGGGCAGGCATCCCGTCAAAAACTATAGCCGATGCGTTGGTGCTAAAAACGATCAACCCCCGCTACCGTACCG
>CAVQOS010000019.1:0-136015 GCA_963714465.1 uncultured Chloroflexia bacterium
GTCGATGTGCTGCGGCTCGAAACGCAGATGCTCGATCTCATGAAGAAGATCGTTCAAGCCGGCGGCGATCAGAAAATTGCGTTGCGGCGGCATATTGCGCACGAAAAGGCTGAACGTCGCTTGCGCGTTCATGCCCAATTCGAAATAGGCGCGCAGCATCGCGAATTCATAGAGATCCGCGAAGAGCGCGCTGCTGGACACGACCGCTGCTTTTTGCGCGCACTGGGAAGGCTGGAAGCGCTCGCGCGCCGGTCGGGACCATAGCTATGGCTTTAGGGCCGGGCAATGTTAGGGCTGTGCAAATCGTCACGTCTTGTGATGTGCGCACGCTCAGTTCGTCTTCGACGACGACGCCCGCCTTCCGCATCGTTTCGACGGCGTCGTCTCTCCGCCTTCCGGCGTGATGGCGCGCGCGCCATAATTGCCACAGCCTGCAGCCAAGTTCCCGAAGGACACGAGCATTGGACCTTGCGTTTATTGGCTGGAAAGATGGTGGAATTAGCTGTGGTAGATGCGATTTCATATGAAACCGTGCGTCGGACGCTTAAAAAAACGAAATAAAGCCGTGGCAGAAGGAAATGTGGTGCATTCCGGAGGCCAGTGCGGAATATGTGGCTTGTATGGAAGACGTTCTCGATCAATACGAGCGCCCCTATGATGCCCAATATCCCCAGGTTTGTTATGATGAAGGGCAGAAACAGTTGATTGAAGAAACTCGGAAGGGATACCCCTGTAAAGCAGGTCGCAAGCAACGCTATGATTATGAGTACAAACGCAATGGTGTCCGGAATTTGAATATGCTTTATGAACCCCTGGCAGGTAAAAGGTATGTTCGTATCACAGAGCGACATACGATGATTGATTTTGCAGAAAGCATGAAATGGTTGGTGGATGTGCTTTATCCGGATGCTGTTCTGATCCGTATTGTTCTCGATAATTTTGGCACGCATAAACCAGCTGCTTTGTACGAGGCATTTCCACCAGAAGAAGCTCGCCGAATTCTCAAAAAGCTGGAATTTCATTTCACACCTAAACATGGCAGTTGGCTGGATATGGCAGAAATTGAATTGAGCGCCTTAAGCAGATCGTTAAAATTGCACATACCAACCCCAGCCATTCTCGAAAATGAGGTGCGGGCGATTACCAATGAACGAAACGAGACTCATGCGATCATTAACTGGCAATTCCGAACCAAGGATGCTCGTATTAAATTACTTCACCTTTATCCATCCATTTCAGCATGACTGACTACTACTATAGATTGAGAATTTTCCTTGATTCTTCAATAAATCCAGGAGCTGTACATGGAAAACTCAGACGATAAAAGATTACTCGAGCAATTACGAAAAGACATCAATTTTCATAATTACCGCTACCACGTTCTCGATTCACCATTGATCAGCGACTATGAATACGATCAAATGGCGATAAAGTTGCGCGAACTTGAAGCCAAACATCCGGAGTGGACCTCGTCTGATTCGCCCTCGCAACGCTCCGGGGGAGAACCGCTGGATAAATTCGTTAAGGTAAGGCATCCGGCGCCCATCTTAAGCCTTGCCAATGCATTTGACGCTGAAGGTGTACGCGCCTGGTATGAACGGATCGTGCGGTTGGATACCCGGGTTACGAAGTCAAAATTTGTGCTGGAACCAAAAATCGATGGTCTGACCGTGGTGCTGCATTATGAAAACGGTTTGTTCGTCCAGGGAGCCACGCGCGGAGACGGCGTCATTGGCGAGGATGTGACCGCCAATCTTCGCACTGTAAACGCCGTACCATTACGTATCCCTGTCCATGGCGAAAGTGTTCATGTACCATCGCGCCTGGTAGTGCGGGCAGAAGCCTTTATCAGCCTCAAGAATTTTGAACGCCTGAAAAAGAAACTGGATGAAGAGGGCGATAAGGCCTATCGCAACCCGCGGAACACGGCTGCGGGGTCATTGAGGCAGTTGGATCCGAAGTTGACAAAAACCCGACCCCTAACAATACTGGCGTATGCGATCGTCGATTCGTCAGAGGCGATCCCATCCACACAATGGGAGTTGTTGGACTATCTGCGGCAACTTGGATTCCCGGTGACCGATATCGCAGAACGAGTGAACACCATCGATGAAGTGATAGCGCAGATCCCCGCCTGGAATGAGCGCAGGGATACGATCCCATTTGAGGTGGATGGTGTGGTTATCAAGTTAAACGATCTATCCGTGGCAGATGACCTGGGAATCTCGGGCAAGGATCCACGCGGCGCGATTGCCTTAAAATATCCAGCGCGTGAGATCAGCACAACACTGGATGAGATCAGGGTGAACGTGGGGCGTACGGGAGTCCTGGCGCCGTATGCAGTCCTTAGCCCGGTGGAAATCGGGGGCGTGGTCGTCAAGCAGGCGACTCTGCACAATTTCGATTTTATCGCTGAAAAAGACATTCGCGTTGGCGACCATGTAATGATCAAACGCGCGGGAGACGTTATCCCTTATGTCATTGGTCCTATCAAGGAATTGCGGAACGGGTCCGAAGAACCGTATATTCCACCCGAAAAGTGCCCTTCTTGCGGACAACCGGTGGAACATCTAGAGGGAGAAGTAGCCTGGTACTGCATCAATTCCGGATGCCCGGCGCAATTGGTGCGGAATATCGAACACTTTGTCTCACGTGAAGCCATGGATATTGTGGGCATGGGAACGAAAATCGTCGAGCAGGTGGTTCAGGCAGGGTTGGTCAAGGATTATGGAGATATCTACAAACTTACTAAAGCTGACCTTTTAAGTTTGGAAGGATTTGCAGATAAGAAGGCGGAAAATCTGCTTCAAGGAATCGAGACGTCAAAGCAGCAATCGTTGGCCCGGCTGATCACTGCCTTGGGTATTCATGGGGTAGGCGAAGTCCTCGCCGGTGATCTTGCACAGCATTTTTCTGACCTCGAGGAATTAAGTCAAATGAGTATGGATGCGCTTTTCAAGGTTGAAGGGGTCGGCCCCAACATTGCCAAGTCGATTTTTGATTGGTTTGCCAATCCGATCAACCTGAAGGTTGTGAATAAACTGCGGTCATTGGGGGTTTGGCCTGGCGCATCAAAAACACGGGTAAACAAAGCTCGATTACCGCTATTTGGCAAAACTTTCGTCATCACCGGAACATTGCCCAACCTTTCCAGGGATGATGCAAAACAGTTGATCGAAGAAAATGGCGGCAAGGCAACGGATAGCGTGAGCAAATCTACCAGCTACCTGGTATTAGGCGAAAATCCGGGCTCAAAATTGGATAAAGCCAGGTCATTAGGGGTACCGATCATCGATGAAAATGCGCTGCGTAAACTTGTTGAAGGAAAGTAGGAATTGCGTTGGATAAAAAACTGATTTTACGCAGCGGACGGGACCGGTCCGTGCGCTTGATGCATCCCTGGATCTTTTCCTCTGCGATCGGCGAGGTCAGCGGCATTCCGGCTCCTGGCGATGTTGTGAAGGTTGTTTCTGCTTCAGGCGAGGAATTGGGAATAGCATCCTACAGCCCTGGGTCGCAAATCAGGGCGAGGATGTGGTCATTCGATCCTGACGAAGCAGTCGACAAGGAATTCTTCGAACGGCGAATCCGGTACGCGCTTGATCTACGCAAGGAAATCATCCCTCCTGAGAAGACCAACGCCATGCGCCTGGTTCATGGCGAATCTGACCGCCTACCAGGGCTCATTGTTGACCGTTATGCAGAGATGCTTGTGGTCCAAATTTTGACTGCCGGGATAGAGGTCAACAAAGAACTGATTTTCGAGCTCCTGATGCACGAGACCGGTGCTGAAGGCATTTACGAGCGGTCCGACGTGGATGTACGCCTGCTGGAAGGATTACACGAACGGAAAGGTCTGGCAGCAGGAATATTGACAGACCAGCCGATGGAAATTTTCGAAAATGGATTGAAATTCCTGGTGGACATCGAAAATGGACAAAAAACAGGATTTTTCCTGGATCAACGCGACAACCGCCAGGCGCTTCGACCATTTGTGAATGGCAGGAGCGTTTTGAATTGTTTCTGTTATACCGGGGCATTTACGGTTTACGCTCTTTCCAGCGGTGCTGAAAAAGTGTTATCCATTGACAGTTCTGACAGTGCACTGGCTGCTGTTGAAAAGAACATCCAACTCAATCACCTGGACGTCCGGAAATCGGAAGTATTGAATGCAGATGTATTCAAGATTTTACGGACTTTTCGAGATCAGGATCGAAAATTCGATGTCATTATATTAGACCCGCCCAAATTTGCTCCAACTGTCGCCCAAGCTGAAAAGGCCGCACGGGGTTACAAGGATATCAACCTGCTGGCGTTCAAACTACTTAATCCGGGTGGAACGTTGTTTACTTTCTCTTGTTCTGGAGGGATTTCCCGCGACCTGTTCCAGAAGATCGTCCAGGGTGCGGCTCTGGATGCGCGAATGGATGCAAAAATTGTGGGGCAGTTATCCCAGGCGCCAGATCATCCGATCAGTATCCATTTTCCGGAAGGATTTTATCTCAAGGGGTTGATCTGCAAAGTATAAAGAAAAACACGCCAATAGGCGTGTTTTCTTGTAACGTGTGGAGATGGCGGGAATTGAACCCGCGTCCGAACAATTAGACCCTCGAACATCTACAAGCATAGTTAATCTTGTGTTTCACCGACCAGCGTAAGAATAACAGAAGCAAAGGTCAGTTATCCGCTCAGACCCGAAAGTCCTCTTTCGCATACTCCACGGAGTGGTACACGGCACTCCAACTTTGTGACGTCCGCTCTGCTACCGGTTGGAGAGCGGAGCAGGAAGACGTGGTGCACGAGGCACCATTGAGCTCTCACTCGACGCTAAGCGGCGAGGGGAAGAGCTGCGTAAGAAGTGTTTTTGGCACTTATCATTTGTACTGGTTTTACGAGTTCGGTACCTCTCGGCTTGCCGTCCGGGACCAGCCTCGCCCGTCGAAGCCTTTCATCCCCGGCAAATTCATTATACTCTATCTCTCTTTGAAAATTTCTTATAAAATGATTAAAATTACTGCGAACAAAGGTGGCTTGATAAAAAGAAAAACTCCTGTGAACCAGGAGTGATGGTGTGGGCGAACAGGGACTCGAACCCGGGACCTCCGCTGTGTAAAAGCGGCGCTCTAACCAACTGAGCTATTCGCCCTGACCGCTGTATTATAACGCATTTAATCATCGTACTTACTTTATTTTAGGAGGAAATATGCGATTCGTAAAATTCTCAATGAAGGGTTTTGAGCCCCGCCATGGTTGGATCATGGGAGAAAAAGTCGGATTGATCGAGGGGAATTTGTTCGGGGAATACCGCAGACTCGAAGCGAATGTTGATCTGCGCTCCATTCATTTGCTGCCGCCCGTGGAACCTTCGAAAATCATTTGCATGGGTAGGAATTATGCCGAACATGCAAAAGAACACGGTGCGCCTGTTCCGGAGTCACCTTTGATCTTTCTAAAACCGCCTTCCTCCATTATCGGACCGGAAGATACGATCATTCTCCCGCCGCAGTCTTCGCAAGTGGAGCATGAATCAGAACTGGTCATCGTCATCGGAAAAACTGGACGCTGGATACCGATAGAAGAAGCCAAAGATTACATTTTCGGCTACACCATCGGAAATGATGTCACCGCCAGGGATTTGCAGAATATTGACGGGCAATGGACCCGCTCGAAAGGGTTCGATACATTTTGCTCGATCGGACCCTGGATCGAATCAGAATTGGACGTCACCGACACTCTGATTACCTGCAGGGTGAATGGCGAATTGAGGCAGATGGCCTCGACGAGAGAGATGGTATTTACGATTCCTCAAATTATCACCTACATTTCATCGATCATGACTTTGTTCCCCGGCGACTTGATCTTTACTGGAACACCTTCTGGCGTGGGTCCGCTAAAAGATCGCGACGAGGTAAATGTCGAGATCGAAGGAATCGGAAACCTGCACAATTTCGTCGCAAGTACGGCTCAAAACCCATTCAGACGAATCTAAATATTTTGTAAATATTCTTGACAGGATATCAACAATTGTTGACATCCTGTTTATTTTTGCTATACTAAAACAGACAAATAAGATAAATAAAGTCAGAATATAATAATTGGTAAACGTGAAAATTTCATTGGAGAATAAAATGACTACAACATACGCACTTAAAGGATTCGCAAAAGCTTTTTATATTTTGGGGGTGGCATTCCTTGTATCAGCCATGGTCTTATCGTTTGCGGTAATACCAGTCGGAGCAGCGCCGATCAGTGGGGACCTTCAGCTCAATCTTTCTCATATTGCTTGTGTCAATGGGCAGGTTGAAATCCACTTCGTGCTGCTCAATGTACCTGATGGTGTGGTTCCAGGAACATTGACCTACACTTATGGATCTATTCCGCCATCGAGTAATACTGGAAATGTCTGGCACTATCTGGATTACAAACCGAGCGGTTATTTTGACATCAGTTCTGCATCAGTAGATGTAAACGGAACAACGGTAACACTTCACAACCCGGATGCTTATGCGGGGACTTATGATTGTGCACCGACGTCCACTCCGACAAGTACTTTTGTGCCGACCGTTACTTTTACCCCAACCAGCACCTATACCCCAACCAGCCTGCCTTCAAGTACTCCAACAGCCACACTTACAAGCACGCCGGGTCCAAGTGCATCCCCGACTTCCACTTTTACACCAACCGCAACTTCTCTGCCCACAGAAACGGTGACCCCGACTGCAACTGGACTCCCGTTTGCCGACCTGAGTTTTCGTTTTGTCTGCTCTCTTGACGGCACGAGTTGGAGAGTAACCAACCCGAATAGCTCCGATGCCACATTTTCATTCAGCCTGAATGGCGGAGCATCTCAAGATTTTACTGCTCCTGCAGGTGCAAACGACCTGATCTTTGCGAATTCTGACCTACAGGCTGGGAGCTTGAGTGTGTCATACACTTTGAATGGTGTATTGCACGAAAGCACAATTAATAAAGCAACAGTATGCGAAGTCGCTGCGACTTCAACCCCTCTGCCGGCTTCTACAGCAGTACTTGATACCAGAAGTACGTCTGTTCCGACACTGACCGCTCCTACCCGGAATTCAGCCTCGGCGGTACTGATTCCTGTCACCGGCACAGACTTCACTGGCAGTAACCAGGTCGGTTTTTCGACCGCACAGAACGCATTGATAAATTTCGGATTCGGATTCCTCGGTATGGGTCTTGTCCTTCAAGGAATATCCAGGAAAATAAAGAAGTAGACTTTAATTGACGAATTAAACACCCTCGGGCTCGTTTCCATTGGAACTAGCCCGAGGTTTGATTTACAATAGCTCTATGTCAATGCGCGGAAAAAACGTAAAACAAAATATATTGATAGGTCTTGGGGTTTTACTTATCCTTGTAGGCGTTGCAGGAGCAATGCTGGATCTCTATCAAACGCCTGCGGCAAAGATTTATGGAATGTATATCGGCCCAATGAAGCAATTTTCACAACAGGCGACCCTCGCGCCGACTCCAGTCATATCTTCAACCGAAACAGTATCCCCTGAACCTTCGACCACACCGCTTCCCGATCCATTTTCACAATTTGGGCCCAGGAGTTTTTATGTTCATCCCGGAACAGATCTCCAAATTGAGAACCCTGCGATCCCAGACAGAATTGTGATTACTGCGATAAATTTGGATGCGCCGGTCGTGCCAGCAGATTACAATTTTACAAAGGTCGACGGTGAGACCTTCGGACAATGGCAGGCACCGAGCATGTACGCTGCCGGGTGGCACCCTGACTCAGCCTTGCTTGGAAAACGCGGCAATACCGTGATCAATGGTCACCACAACGAGTTTGGAGAAGTATTTGGCAAACTGGTGGATGTCAAAGTCGGTGATATCGTTGAGGTTTATTCCAGGGGAGAAAAATTCAGTTTTGTGATCGCGAACTACATGATTCTGCCGGAACGTTTTCAACCGGTGAGTGTTCGTTTGGAAAATGCGCGGTGGATCAATTCAACAGATGATGTGCGATTGACACTTGTGACCTGTTGGCCGAAATCATCCAATACGCATCGATTAATTTTGGTTGCCAGGCCAATCGCCAATAATTAGTTTCAGCTATGAGTGGTTAAGAGGACGAGCAGATAGGTTGTAATCGTTTTTGCGGTATAATTTGCGTAATTCGTTCTCATACTAATTTTATTAAGTTCAAGGAGTAAATGTATGTCCGGGCATTCCAAATGGGCAACGATTAAACGTAAAAAAGGTGCTACCGATGCAAAACGCGGGCAAGTATTTACTCGACTCACCCGTGAAATAGTAATGGCTGCCAGAGAAGGCGGAGCGGATCCAGACTCCAACTTCCGGTTACGTTTAGCCGTAGATAAAGCCAGAGCACAGAGTATGCCGAAGGATAACATTGAGCGCGCATTAAAACGTGCCGCCGGCGAAGGTAAAGAAGGCGAAGTTTTTGAAGACGTTTTCTATGAAGGTTATGGACCAAAAGGAATTGCACTGATCATCGAATGTGTCACTGAAAACCGGAACCGGACCGTTGCAGAAGTACGCCATCATCTCACTCGTGCTGGTGGTAACCTGGGTGAGTTGGGGTCAGTTTCATGGCAGTTCAGGCGGGCGGCAGTTTTCACTTTTCCCAGTAACAAGGTTGATTTCGATAAAGTTTTCGAGCTTGCAGTTGAAGGTGGAGCCGATGATGTAACCCAGGATGAGGATGAAATTGAAGTTGTTGCCCCGGTGGAATCCTTCAAGACCCTGGTTGACCGCTTCCGCGCCGCAGGATTACAACCTGAAGAGGCTGAATTACGGATGCTTCCAAACCAGGAAATGGAATTAAGCGTAGAAGATACGCTGCAAGTCGTGCGAACAATCGATGGGTTGGAAGAATTGGATGACGTGCAAAACGTCTTCTCCAACCTGAAGATTTCTGATGAAGCCATGGCTGCAATGGAATCTGAATAAGGATATGCTGGTTATCGGGATTGACCCAGGGACGGCTACAACCGGTTTTGGATTAGTCGAAGAGACGAAAGATAAGGAACTTAAAGTAGTCACTTACGGGGTCATTTTGACCCGGTCCGATCAACTGCCCGAAAAACGGCTGCAAAAAATCTATAGCTCAGTCAAAGAATTGATCCTTCTCCACCGTCCTGATTATGGCGCGGTGGAGAAGTTGTTTTTCCAGAAGAACGTCACCAATGCTCTTGCTGTTGGCCAGGCGCGGGGTGTGGTTTTATTGGCGATGGCGGAAGCTGGAATTCCGATTGCCGAATATTCGCCCCAAGAAGTTAAACAATCCGTTACAGGGTATGGCGCTGCCGAAAAAAGACAGATCCAACTGATGGTGCAGACGATATTGAACCTGGCGGAGTTGCCCAAACCCGATGACGCGTCGGATGCGCTGGCAATTGCCGTTTGCCATATTCATAGCATAGGCTACCGCAACCTTTTGACTGGATGTTGAGAATGCAAATCTCAAGCGCTTCCAACCCAAAAGTGAAGTTCATCCGGAAGTTGAAGGATAAGAAAACACGCCAGGAGAGCGGTCTCTTTTACATCGAGGGGCTGCGAATCGTCATCGAAGCATTGGCTCAAAAAGTTCCCATCGAAACGCTCATTGTGAATTATGACTTGCTGCAAAACGAAAGAGGCTTGGCGCTGGTCAACGAGGCAAAAGAACAACAGGTTGATATTTTGGAGGTCTCCAGGGAACTTTTTTCATCCATTGCACTCAAGGAAAATCCACAGGGATTGGCGGCAATCGCAAGGCAGCAGACACATCAATTGGACGACCTGTCGATGGAAAACTTTGGCTTGTGGACCGCATTCGATTCGATTGCTGACCCAGGCAATTTGGGTACAGTGATGCGCACAATGGATGCTGTGGGGGGGCAGGGAATCATTTTGATCGATCAGAGCGTGGATCCCTATGACCCGTCCGCCATCCGGGCGAGCATGGGAGCGTTATTTTCCTTAATGGTCGTTAAAACCAGTCTTTCCGAATTTTCGAAATGGAAGAAAATTCATCCTGTAATGATGATCGGAAGCTCGGACAAGGGGGTGAATAATTACAGCGAAATCTTGTATCCAAAAGACCTGATATTATTAATGGGAAGCGAACGCCAGGGGATGCAGCCGGAACTGGAAGAGTTGTGCGATAAGGTGGTTCGAATACCCATGGTTGGCAGTAGTGATTCGCTCAATCTTTCCATTGCCAATGCCGTGATCCTTTATGAAATATTCAAACAAACACACCAAGCATGACACAGGGTAGAAAATGATCGCATCAGTTGAAGGGAATGTGACTCAAGTCGGACCGGACTATATCATCGTTAAGAATCACGGGATAGGTCTGAAGGTTAGCGTGCCTAGATCGGTGATCAATGTGGCTGAACCTTTCAAAGATATCGCGCTGCAAACCTATTTGCTCGTGCGTGAAGATGCACTAACCCTGTTTGGATTTGAAACAGCCAGTGACCGGGATTTCTTTGTACTGCTTCTGGGGGCAAACGGAGTGGGTCCGAAGACCGCGCTTGCCATCATTTCGATCCTCTCCATGGATATGATCCGCAAGGCTGTGGCTTCAGAACAGGCAGATATATTCGCCCACGTTCCTGGAGTGGGTAAGAAAACAGCCCAGAGTATTCTCCTTCACCTGCAAGGCAAGATTGCCACATCGGACCAGGATATTTTGGGCACCATCAAGGAAGTGGACAGCGACGTGATGAACGCCCTCACGGCATTGGGCTACAGCGTCATCGAAGCCCAGGCTGCGATGCAAATGATCCCGCGGGATGCCCCGAGCGATTTGGAAACAAGGATCAAACTCGCGCTGCAGTATTTTTCGTAAGCGCCAAGATTATTGCAAATAATTGCTTCTAAAACACCATTTTATGAAGTAAAATTATATTTCTGGCATCAACAATTGGGTAATGTGAATCTATTGTTTGAACATCATTACCGGAGGTTTAATGACTGATTCTCTGCAGCGATATACCGAAGAGCTACGCAAGAAGATAGACTCATTCCAAGCCCAATACGAAATTCAGAATATTGGCACTGTCCTGGAATCAGGCGATGGAATTGCGCAGGTAGATGGATTGGCTGGCATCCGGTCACAGGAACTCGTCGAATTCTCGAACGGGGTGGTCGGAATTGCCTTCAATCTCGAAAAATCACGGGTTGGCATCATTATCCTGGGCGACTACAGCACAATTTCTGAAGGGATGCAAGTACATGCAACCGGTCGGATTGCTTCAGTTCCGGTTGGAGATGGCTTGATCGGCAGGGTGGTCAACGCTCTGGGTGAGCCAATTGATGGAAAAGGCGCTTTTGAATTCTACCCAATATCGCCCGATTGAACGTATCGCTCCTGGCGTCATCGGACGGAAAGATGTCGATTCGCCCGTGCAAACAGGTATCAAGGCGATCGATGCAATGATCCCGGTAGGACGCGGGCAGCGCGAACTGATCATTGGAGATCGTCAAACCGGAAAAACTGCGCTGGCAATCGACACGATCATCAACCAAAAGGGAAAAAACCTGATCTGCATTTATGTGGCCATCGGGCAGAAAAAAGCGGCTGTAGCCCGTACGATCGGCATCCTGGAACAATTTGGGGCAATGTCGCATACGATCGTTCTTGTGGCTGCTGCTGATGAACCGGCAGCGATGCAATATATTGCTCCATACGCCGGCTGCGCCATCGGCGAAGAGATCATGGAATCGGGAAGGGATGCGTTGATCATTTATGACGACCTGTCCAAGCACGCCTGGGCTTATCGTCAAATCTCTTTGTTATTACGCCGTCCGCCGGGTCGCGAGGCTTATCCGGGAGATGTTTTTTACCTGCATTCTCGCCTGTTGGAACGTGCAGCGTGCATTGCCAATCAATACGTTTTATTGCCAAAAGACTACAAGAACGAGCTGGCTCAACCTGAAGATATCAAGGGATTGACCATTTACGACGGTCCGCGCTCTTTGCTTCTGGCGAATGAGGCTCTGAAGAAAACTGACGACGCCAAAAAGTTGAAAATCGTAAAAGTGGAAGGGAGCGGCGGTTCGCTGACCGCACTGCCGATCATCGAAACCCTGCTTGGAGACGTTTCTGCTTATATCCCCACCAACGTGATTTCGATCACGGATGGTCAGATCTACCTGGAAAGCAATTTGTTCAATGCGGGCATCCGCCCTGCGATCAATATTGGTATTTCTGTCTCGCGCGTTGGTGGATCTGCGCAGACAAAGGCAATGAAGCAGGTGGCAGGTCGTTTGCGGTTGGATATGGCGGCTTATCGCGAGCTGGCGGCGTTTGCCCAATTTGGATCTGACCTGGACAAATCCACCATGGCGCAGTTGACGCGGGGGATGCATCTTCAAGAAATTTTGAAGCAAGCTCAATATACGCCGATGTCGTTAGCCAATGAAATCGTTGTGCTTTATGCCGGCATAAATGGTTTTGCCGACGAAGTCCAGACGGAAAAGATGAAATCCTGGGAAGTCTCGCTCTTGCGCTTTATTGACACTGGATATCCAGAGATTGCGAAAAGCCTTGTTGCTGAAACCAGGTTGACACCCGAGATCGAAGAAAAACTGCGGGGCGCCATTCAAGCCTTTATGGCGACGTGGCAGCATTCCAGCTAATTTATTGATGAGGAAATAAGGTCAACGATGCCCTCGACGCGTGAAATGCGGATGCGCATAAGAAGTGTACGTAACCTCGCCCAGGTGACGAAGGCGATGGAGACCGTTGCCGCCAGCCGGGTACGCAAAGCGGTGGCAGCTAATGCGGCATCACGGCCGTATTCTGAAAAAGCCTGGAAGGTGTTGCTGCACCTGGCGCGCCAACCCGGATCCACCAGCCTGCATCCACTCTTAAGTGAGCGTTCGCCCATTCGAAACGTGTTGGTGGTGATGATTTCGGGCGACCGAGGTTTGGCAGGATCGTATAACGTCAATGTCCTTAGAAATACACTGTTTTATTTTGATCAATTTTCGCAGCCTGTAAATTACCTCACTGTGGGCAGGCAAGGCCGCGATTTGCTGTTGCGCCGTCGCGCGAACGTCATTGCAGAGTTCACTGGATTACAGGCGCCTGCCACATTTTTAGAAGTTTCGCCAATTGCGAGACTTGTGGTCGATGATTTCAAGAATCATCTCTACGACCAGGTGTTCATCTCATACACGAATTTTGAGAATATGCTCAAACAACACCCCGTGATCCGCAAAATCCTGCCGTTGGAAGTGGAATATTCCGGAGACGGATACAATGTCACCCACTCGAAAACCAGTTCTGTGTTTACTTATGAACCGGATCAGAACGAAATATTGGACGAAGTCATTCCAAGGTTTATTGCCATCCAAATTTACCAGGCAATTCTCTCTTCACAGGCTTCGGAGTTTGCGGCAAGAATGATGGCCATGCATAACGCGTCGGACAATGCCCAGCAACTTGTGGGGTCATTGGAACTTGAATATAACAAAGCCCGCCAGCAAATCATCACCAACGAAATGTTGGACATTGTGGGCGGTGCATCAGCTCAGGAACAATCTTGATCTTATTGGGCAATGGCTCTGGAGGAATTCATGAATAATGAAGCAACCGGCAAGGTTTTGCAAATTCAAAGCAGCGTTGTAGATGTGCAATTTCCGGCTGGAGACATTGCTGATATCTATGAAGGCTTGTTAATTCAAATGCCAGACAATCACCAATTGGTTCTGGAAGTGGAGAAACAATTGCCAGATGATGTTGTGCGCTGTGTGGCCATGGATACAACAGATTGGCTGCAAAGAGATACACCGGTTGTTCGAACGCATTCACCCATCACCGTCCCGGTGGGAAGTGAAACCCTTGGACGGGTTTTCAATGTGCTTGGTGAACCCATCGATAATATGGGCATGGTTTCGACCCCTCAACGTTATCCCATCCACCGGCCTGCACCCAGTTTTGACGAACAATCCACCCGGGTGGAAGTCTTTGAGACGGGTTTGAAGGTGATCGATTTGATCGCGCCCTTCACCAAAGGCGGAAAAACAGGAATTTTTGGCGGGGCAGGTGTAGGCAAGACCGTTATCATCCAGGAACTCATTCGTTCGATCGCCACAGTGCATAAAGGCAAATCGGTCTTTGCAGGTGTCGGCGAACGTACTCGTGAAGGCACGCAGCTTTACCGAGAAATGCTTGAATCGGGTGTTATGAAAGACACAGTCATGGTGTTCGGGCAAATGAATGAGACAGCAGGTGTCCGGCTGCGCGTGGCGCTTTCTGCGCTTTCCATGGCTGAGTACTTCCGAGATCAAGGTATGGACGTTCTCCTCTTTATCGATAATATCTTCCGCTTTACCATGTCTGGTTCGGAGGTATCTGCATTGCTTGGGCGTCTCCCGTCAGCGGTTGGCTACCAACCGACTTTGGCCACAGAAATGGGCGAACTGCAGGAAAGGATCACCACCACACGCCAGGGTTCGATCACTTCGATGCAGGCGGTTTATGTTCCTGCTGACGATTACTCCGATCCAGCTCCAGTGGCAACCTTTACCCACCTCGACGCAACCATCGCACTCGACCGGGCGATTTCAGAAAAAGGGATTTACCCTGCGGTGGATCCATTGGTTTCCACTTCTCGAATTTTGGACCCTGTGATCGTAGGTGAAGATCATTACAATACAGCCCGCGATGTTCAACGGCTGCTACAGCGCTACAAGGACTTGCAGGATATCATCGCCATCCTGGGTATCGACGAACTCAGCGAAGATGATAAATTGATCGTCTCCAGAGCCAGAAAAATTGAGCGGTTCTTCTCACAACCCATGTTCGTGGCTGAGCAGTTCACTGGAATTCCAGGCGTGTATGTGCCGTTACGTGAGACCATCCGCAGTTTTCGTGAGATTCTGGATGGAAAGCATGACGAATTACCTGAACAGGCATTTTCGATGGTCGGGTCAGTTGAGGACGCCGTGATCCGGGCGAAAGACCTGAAATAAGAGAGTAAACCATGCCCATTCGATGTGAAGTAGTGTCGCAGGATCGGATCGTTTTCCAGGGAGACGTGGATATCGTCGTTATTCCTGGTGCAGCGGGTCAGATGGGCATTTTGCCTCATCATGCGCCGGTGTTGACAATCCTGGACTACGGCATCATCACAGTTCGCGCACACGGAGAGGAACAACATTTCACCGTTGCAGGTGGAATTGCTGAAGTACAACCAGACCAGGTGACCATTTTAGCGGATTCGGCTGAAAATGTAGAAGAAATTGACGTTGAACGGGCGAGCCAGGCAAAACAGCTTGCAGAAGAAAGCCTGAAAAGTACGGTAAATTTTGATCAGGACCGATATATGCGCACGCAAAGTGCTTTGAAGCGATCGAATTTGAGGCTCGAAGCGGTTCGGAAATATCGCAAAGGATCTCCGCATCCGCGTATGGAAGAATAGAGGAAGAAATAATGGCAGGACTTACCCGGGAATTGGGTGTTGATTTGGGAACCACGAATACGGTTTTTGCTGAAGGCAAACAAATTCTTCTGCAAGAACCCACAGCAGTTGCAATTGCGATCGATGAACAGAAAATGGTGGAATGGGGGCAGGCTGCCAAAGATATGGAAGGCCGCGTCCCAGAATCGCTGGAAGTGGTTCGACCAGTACAACACGGTGTGATTGCCGAATACGAAGTTACTGAAACGCTTTTGAATTACTTGACCAAGAAAATTTGCGGACCCATGCGTGTATTCAGGCCTAGGATGATGATCACAGTTCCTTTTGGTGTGACCAGCGTTGAAGGTAGGGCTGTCCACGAGGCTGGAATAGGTGCTGGGAGCCGGGAAGTATATTTGATCCCGCAACCTTTAGCTGCAGCATTAGGCGTGGATCTTCCCATCGCTTCACCATCAGGAAATATGGTCATTTCCTTAGGCGGAGGGGTCAACCAGGTTGCAGTGATCTCATTGAACGGAATTGTTGCTGCTGATGCGGACCGAACCGGCGGAATTATCTTCGATGAAGCCATCGTCTCCTATACGAGAAAACGCTTTGGCGTAGTCATTGGTCTACCGACTGCTGAATTATTGAAGATCAAGGTTGGAGCAGCCATACCGCAAGATCAACAATTATCCATGGAGGTCCAGGGGCAGGATCAAGTGACAAGCCTCCCGCGGCCTGTGGTGTTGACCACAGATGATATTGTTGAAGCTTTGCAGGAACCTTTGATGGACACCGTCAAGCTGGCGAAAAGGGTGCTCGAGAAAACACCCCCTGAGTTGATTTCGGATATCATCGACCGGGGAGCGGCCATGTGCGGCGGCGGTTCTCTCCTGCGCGGCATTGACAAGTTCCTGACAAAATCTTTGAGCATTCCGGTTTACACGGTGGACAATCCGTTGACCTGCACTGCGGAGGGGGCAGCAAGAGCTCTTGAGCTACTGGAATCCATGAAAAGAAGTATTATCACGGGTTAAACAAAAATAGCCGGAGGAATTTTCCTCCGGCATTTCGCTTAATTTTAATTCCTACGAGAACGTCCCGAAAGCAATAACACGTAATATAAGATTGTTGAAAGTGCTTGGATGGCTGCGGCGACATAAGTCAATGCGGCTGCATCCAAAACTTTATTGACGCCCTCCATCTCATTTTGATATACAACGCCCGAGGTCGAGAGCCAGGTTTTGGCACGCCGGGAGGCATCCAGTTCAACTGGCAGGGTAACTAAAGCAAAAACTGCAGTGGCAGCGAACAGGACCAATCCTATCCATGCAATGGTGGTTCCCGTATTCGAGGACATGAACAATCCAATCATGAAAATGACCGGACCCAGCCAGCTACCGATTTGGACAGAGGGAACCATTGTGCTGCGTAACCGCAGAGGGCCATAATTTTCAGCATCCTGGATGGCATGACCGCATTCGTGTGCAGCGACTCCAGCCGAGGCTATGCTGTTCGAGGCGTACACACCTGTGCTCAAATTCAAGGTCTTGGATCTGGGATCATAATAATCGCTGAGAGTTCCACCCGTTTCTTGAATTTTTACCGTTCCAAGATTATTGAGATCAAGCATGCGGCGTGCAACTTCGGCACCGGTCAAGCCAGTGTAACTTCTGACCTTGGCATATTTGTTGTAAGCCGATTTTATTTTGATCTGAGCCCAAAAGCCAAACAAGAGGGCTGGCAAGCTGATTAGTATGTATAAACCATAATTGGCAAAGAACATAGAATCCTCGGTAGGTTAAGTAAGAATGATCGTTTCTTACTTTAACACTTGAATGTTAATTTTGTATCAGAGTAAAAACAAAGCCGCATAAACGGCTCATGGTTAAATATGTCCCTGGAGGGATTCGAACCCTCACCAACGGCTTCGGAGGCCGGCACGCTATCCATTGCGCTACAGGGACTGGTCGTTGGTTATTTTACCATGACTTGAGACGCACATGGAAGTTATGATGTTCTCTCGCTGACGGATCACTCCGTTGGTTTGACATCCTCGTCTTTTTCAACAACGATGGTGAAATTGACTGCCAGGGCTGCAATGGCTCCGATGGCCGCCCATACCGGCATTAATACTGCTCCCGCAATGCCGATGGTCAAAGGTATTTCAATGTAGGTATGCCCTTTATCGTCTTTGAGAATGATCCTGCGCACATTTCCTTCATGCAGAATCTCTTTGATTTTCGATATTAACGCTTCGCCGTCGACTTTGAACTCTTCGTAACTCACTTTTTCGGGGGACATAATATGCTCCTTTTTATTCAACACCTATTTAACTTCCGGGCTAACCCATTGTTTGACCAGGGGTTGATGCAATACCGGATTAAATTCGAAGAACTCATAGGTTGCCAGACCGTTCACTTGATAAGGATCGTTCTTAAAAAATGCGATCATTTCCTCTACTGTTTCTGCCCTGCCTACGGCAATCCCATCAGTTCTTGGGTTGCGCGGACCTGACATCAACAGCAGACCGGTTTGATAACCTGTCTGCAAAAATGCGCGGTGAAAAGGTAAAACCTCATCAATTCTTTCGATCGGTACGATGTAGTGAACGAAAACGACGAAATGTTTCAATGGAATCCTCTCTTTAGGGGGGGTGAGAAATGGCAATGAATGCGAATCATGCTTCCTGCAATGACCAATGGAATACCAAGGACTGCTCCGATGATCGTACCTGTTAACAATATTCCGAGGACGATCATTACCAACCCCAAAATTGACTCAAGGTTATGAACCAGGACAAAGAAGAGGTGGTTGAGCATTTCAAAGAACGTGACGAGCGGCCAAAAGTACCACGGGAACCGGGCATACATTCTAACCTCAAGATCAAGCGATTTTACTTGATATACGGTTTCGATTTCCTCCAGGTTGCACCAGAGGCTTATCTTTCCTGGAATACCTGCACAAAATCAAAAGATTGATCAGGCTTTACAAATAGAGTATACACTTTTTCGACCGCCGAAATGGGAAGCTGCCTATAAATATGGGGAAACAGTTCACTTCCGCCCTCTAGATTTTCATAAACCACTTGCTGACCAAGTTTTGAGGGATTGATCTCCAAAATGACCAATCCTGACTGACCTCGGTAGAAACGATTTGCCACCGTCTGAATTTGAGCTTTGGTCGAGCAGTGAATGAATCCATCTTTGAGGAAATTTGTCGGGGTGTAGGTACCCAAGCGAGATTGATTTGCCCATTCTACTTCCGATGTTATGTGATAGATAGCCATGATTTACTTCCGCAAAAAATGAGGAATTTCACCAGCTAAAGGCAGAGATAGCTCGATCATCCCTTTGAACTCTCCATTTTCAAGCCAGGGAGTTTGATAGATCATTTTCTGTAAATCGTTCTTCTCTATTGTATAGATGTTGACCCTGGGAGCATTGAGCAGATCCAACAACTTGGATCGTGCTGGTTCCGGGTGACAATCCAACAGCGATTTGCCCAACAGGTCAAAACCACCGTCTTTGGCAAAGGTCGAGGCTGATTTCTGATTCATATATTTTATGATGCCCTCATTATCACAAACGGTAACCGCAAAATCAGCTTCATTCAAGAAATCAAAGTTTTCCATCAAGTTCTCCTATGGTTTGCGAATCGTTATTCTTTTCACACCCTGCAGATGGCGATAAGTACCGCCTTGGCGAATGGCTTCGAGTACGCAGGGTTCATCAGTCACGAATGAACCGGAAAGTATTGAAATGCCATAGTCAAAGAGGACCGGTGTGAGCGGAGTGGATGGACCCAGGACCATGACAATCGAGCTCGGGCTGCAGTAAGAGACCACTTCGTCGATCGAGTGATTGACAAAAGCACTGCCTGTGATCGCGACAATATCCGCTTGAGGGAGGATATTTTTGCTTTCAATTGCTGGAAAATCTCCGGGTCGAGGATTCTTTTCGAGAACCCAGAATTTATTTGCTGCAGCTTGAATTCTCTCGGCGAAAGGGAAATGCCCGATCATCGCAATGTTCTTACCAGCACCCTCTGATAACAGCCAATCGTAGGCGTTTAGCTCAATAGGACTCAATTTCGCAGGGTCAAGCAGCGAGTTAATGGCAGCTATTCCGATGGCTGATTCAAGATAATTATCAGAAAGTGCATAATCAGCCAAATCCCGCGCAGAAAGCTGTAACATCTGCGCCATGTCAGGACTTTTAACTTCCGGTAAGGACTCGCTCCACAAACTGGACGCCAATCCGCAAAAGCGGCTGCTCACTGCCGTCCAATGCAGGTCGCTGACGATGGTTTTTACAGTTACATTTTCTTTGGGAAGTGTTTCCAGAATTTTCTCGATGAGCATTACGAATCCTTTGAAAATAGATGTTACACAGATAAAAGGTCTGAAACCATCTGTAGAAGGGGCTCAGGTTGGTCATATTGGAAGATCCGAGTTCTGATTTCGGACGTGGTCAAATATCCGCTCATATAGCGGGCAAGATGTTTGCGAAAAAGGATAACGCCCAGAGGATTACCATAAAAGGAGATCATCAGGGCAAGGTGGTCTGCCACGACCTTGTAGATTTCGTAAGTGGGCACATCGCTTTTATTCAACTTGGCGAGGATCCAAGGGTTTCCGAGTGCTGCTCGACCGATCATCACCGCATCGCACCCGGTTTCCTCCTTCATTTTTTGGATTTCTGCCGGCGTCTTGACATCGCCATTCCCGATCACCGGAATCTTCAACCGATTTTTGATAACGCGAATGGCATTCCAATCTGCAGTTCCTGAATACTCCTGCTTGCGGGTGCGACCATGAACGGTGATCATGCTTGCACCACAGTCCTCGAGGATTTGACTGACTTCCAAATAATTTATGGTCGACTCGTCCCAGCCAAGACGAATTTTGGCGGTAACGGGGATTTTCAAGGTTTGAACCAATGCTGAGACCATTTGTTTGATTTTTTGCGGGTCTTTGAGAAGTCCTGCACCGGCTCCACGGTTGCTGACATTCTTTGCCGAGCATCCGATATTCACGTCAATGACGTCAGGATGAAGTTTTTCGAGTTTTATTGCACCCTCCAACATCCGCTGCGGATCGTCATCAAAAATCTGAAGGACGACCGGACGCTCCTGATCAGAAAAATGGAGCTTTTGATGAAGTAATGGGTGACCGTTCGCCAAGTCAATGGCGTTGATAAATTCGGAAAAGCTGAGAGCGGAGCCAAACTGGTGGGCAATTTGACGGAATGGATAATCAGTAAAACCATCCATTGGTGCAAGGATGGTGTCGCCAAAAACAGGGAGTGTGTTAATATAAAATTGAGGGGTTAAGTTTTCGACCAAAGTAGGAAATCCAATTCAAAAAATACGAATAGAGAGCATAATCACGATTTATTGGTGAGTACGTCAAACATTGTCAGTTTCGCCAGAATTATAAGACAATTAATGGATATTCCAGACCCCGTTTCGGTATAATAAGGTCACCTTACGAAAAGGCTCTGTATTCGCATTGGCAAATCTGTTTTTTTGGTGGTTGACATGAAGATTGGAGCTGTTCAATGAAACGCGATGAAATCATCAGTCAATTAAAAAGGGATCCGAAAGTGTCTGTTCTGATCATCGGAGCAGGAATCAACGGAATTGGTACGTTTCGTGACCTGGCGCTAAATGGTGTCAACGTATTACTCGTGGATAAGGGTGATTACCTCAGCGGCGCTTCATCGGCTTCTTCACACATGGCACATGGAGGAATACGATATTTGGAGAACGGTGAATTTCGCCTGGTCCATGAAGCCGTGGAAGAACGCAATCGCATGATCGAAAATGCGCCACACCGGGTGAGTCCTTTACCTACCACAATTCCCATATTCAAAATCTGGTCAGGGTTGCTCAACGCACCCTTAAAGTTTTTGAATTTGTTGGACCGACCCTCTGAACGCGGTGCAATCGTAATTAAGATCGGATTAATGATTTACGATTCATATACCCGTAAACAAAAGACTGTTCCTACGCACCAGTTTCACAACCGGGATGAGTCTTTAAAAAGGTATCCAAGCCTAAATCAAGCGATCAAATACACTGCCACCTACTTTGATGGACAGATCCTTTCGCCTGAAAGGTATGGGATCGATCTTACTCAAAGATGCACTCGCCGAAGGAAATCATGCAATGGCCCTAAATTATGCCGGTGTCATCCGATCCACTGGGAATTCTGTTCAATTACGCGATGAGACCACCGGCGAGGAATTCAGTGTGACCCCTGAAGTGATCGTCAATGCGGCCGGGCCTTGGATCGATCAGGTCAATGATCATTTGGGATTTGTTGAGCACTATATCGGGGGCACCAAGGGTTCCCATCTCGTCCTGGATGTTCCCGAATTGCGGAATGCCATTGGGGACCATGAATTTTTCTTTGAAAATAAAGATGGGCGAATTGTCTTGATATTCCCATTTTATGACAAAGTGATCGTAGGAACGTCGGATTTACCGTCGGACGATATTGATCATGTTGTTTGCACGGGAGACGAGGAACGCTACTTTATCGACCTGGTCGCTCGGATTTTTCCAACGATTAAGATATCGGAGAAGAATATCGTATTCAGATTTTCGGGTGTACGGCCCCTCGAGTACTCCAAAGCCAAGACGACTGGTCAAATCACTCGCGATCATTCAATCAAGCATGACCGCCTTGGCGAGATTAACGTGTTAAGTCTGGTGGGGGGAAAATGGACTTCTTACAGGGCTTTTTCAACCCAGGCGTGTGATGAAGTGCTTGCGCTGCTCGGAATGCTGCGTAAAAAAGGCACAGAACGCCTGAAAGTGAGGGGTGGTGCGAATTATCCTGCAACACCGCAGGAAAAAGAGAAAACTATCACCCTATTGGCGAATGAATTTTATTTATCCCCTGAATATGCTGGTGCCTTGTTCATGCGCTACGGCACGTCCGCACAAGAAGAGGCGCAGCAGATCATTGAGATTTCAACAACACCTCTTCGTTCAATCGCCAACTGGACCCAGGGCGAAGTCAAATGGTTGATCCGGGACGAGGACATTCTTCATCTGGATGATTTGTTCTTACGAAGATCGACCATTGCCTGGCTCGGAGAACTGACAAGAGACGCCCTCCTCGAATTTGCCGAACTATTTGCAGATGAGCTTGGGTGGACCGAAGACAAAAAGGTTGAAGAGATCGATCGAACAACACAGATCCTTCGGGAATATCACGGGTTACAGCTTTGAAACTAACGCGAGAAAATCGACCGACTGGGCATCTAAGTATTGGTCATAGGGCTTGATTGATCAAGCTTAGCGATTAACCGACTGATACAATCTGAAAATATTCATCCCTCCACTTTAATGGCAGGGCTAGCTGCAATTTATTGAGATTTGCAAAATTGATATTTATTCAAGCAAAAAAGAGTTCACGCATCAGGTATGATTATCTTTTAGAAAATTAAGGTTTATTAATTGGAGTAAATGTGTTGAAGAATCCACAATCGAGAAGATTATTATTCTTTGTTGTTATAATCCTGGTTTTTTTGATCAGCGCTACGTTTGCGAACATGGCGTTTGTCAGGAGCAGACCCGGCGGGAATGACTTTCTGGGCTATTGGACAGGTGGGCAATCTTTTTTGAGAAATGGCAGCAGCCCTTATTCTGAAGCCACAGCTTTGCAGGTGCAGAACAATATCTACGGGCGGGCAGCTTTACCAGGGGAGCCCGAGTATCGTGTGACGTATCCCTTTTTTTCATTGGTGCTTTTTGCGCCATTTGCTTTGATCAACGATTTTAATTTTGCCCGCGCGCTTTGGATGACGCTCCTGGAAGGTTGTTTATTGGGGATTGCAACTCTTGGGTTGAAATTCGTCAAAGGGCGTTCTCCGCTATGGCTGATCGTAACATCAATCTTCTTTGTGATCTTTTCCTACCACGGGATTCGTCCACTGGTCGATGGAAATGTTGTTATTGTCATTACTTTGTTGATCGCTTTTGCTTTGTACTCGATCATCAATAAACGAGATGAGGTTGCGGGAGTTTCATTGGCGTTTGCCATGATCATGCCTCAAATTGCATGGCTTGTTGTGATTTTCGTTCTGATTTGGGCAATTGTGCAGCATCGTAGAGCGATCGTCTCTTGGTTTTTGGGTATGTTGATCCTGCTTATAGGCTTTTCGATGCTTTTGATTCCGGATTGGATCGTTCAGAACATACGCGAGGTGTTACGGTCGATTTCAAACAATCCACCTGGTTCGCCTGGTGCTTTCATGATTCAGGCTTGGGGTGATATCGGGATCCGTTTATCCATCTTTTTTACCGTGCTTTTGGCTGGCATTCTGTTGATCGAATGGATCGGGGCATTCAAAGGAGATTCAAGGCATCTATTGTGGACAGCGTTTTTGACATTAGCCTTTAGTCAATGGATAGGTCTTCAAACAGAGCCGGGCAATTTCATTCTATTGTTTCCAGGCATCCTTTTCTGCTTTGACGTTTTATTGCTTCGATGGGGCGCCAAAGTCAAACCTGTTCTATTGGGGATCGTAGGGTTCCTGATGATTATTGTTTGGGTCCTCTATATCATCGTTGGAAATAATAGCCCTCAAGCTTTACCCAGTGCTGTCTTATTTCTGCCAACCCCTTTGGTTGCGATTCTCTTACTCTATTGGACAAAGTGGTGGACGATTCGTCCATTAAGTGCACAAGATATCAACTAAGAAGTCCGTTGAGGATGATTTATTAGAGGAGAAATTGTTTCTACATCCGCCATTTAGAATCCGGATGGTAATTAATTAAAGTACTGAAAAGAACTTCGAACCCACTGAAGGGTTCATTGTGTAGGATTCCAGAGCGTCATTGCTGCTAAATTACCTGCGAAAACTCTTTGCATAACTGACAAGCGATTAGTCATTAACAAGATTGCGAAAACAATAATAATTTGTAGTTATGCTATACTTTACTCAATGTTTTTGATCATAAATGCAATACCGGAGATCTTTTATGGCGATACAGGCAACTTCACCATTCACTGTTGGGGATGAATTTCATGAGAAGGTGGTTACTGAGCTTGCCAATGCACAGGCAGCCTTAAAAGAGGTCACTTTAACCATTTCCCAAAGTCAAATCGAGTTAAACCGTCTTGCCCAAAAAAAGGCTGCAATTACGTCTGCACTGCAGCAGGCTGAAGCAGAAGGCGACCGGATGTCCAAGGCTGAGATCAGGGATGTTTACAAGAATGCCATGGACGCCCAGCAGCGGCTTTTAGTGATGAGAGGTCAACTGGATAAGCTCCAGGAGCAGCAAATTGATCTGCAAAAAAACATCGAAATTTACCAGGGGATGCAAGACTACCTGACAAATCTTTCAATGGAAAAGGTTGCTGAGAAATCTGAAAGCGGTGGCGTCGCGACCCTTGAAATGCTGGTTAACTCGCAGGAGGCAGAACGCCAGCGACTTTCACGTCAAATGCATGACGGCCCTGCCCAGGCATTATCCAATTTTATTGTCCAAGCGGAGATCGTTTCCAAGCTTTTTGAAATGGATCCTTCGAAAGCAAAAGACGAACTAGAACGTTTGAAGACTTCTGCCATGGCAACGTTTCAAAAAGTGCGGGCTTATATCAACGATCTTCGCCCCATGATGTTGGATGATCTGGGGTTGGTGCCTACGCTCAAACGATATATCGCCAATTTCCATGAATCGAGCGGTCTGGAGATCAACTTAAACATCGTCGGGAGCGAAAAAAAACTTGAACCGTATATTGAAGTTTTCATATTTCGTGCGATGCAAGAAATCATCGGTAATGCGATCAAACACAATTTGGAAATGTCAAGCAAAGTAAAAGTGGATGTAGACCTGACCCTTGAAAGCAATTCAGTCAAAGCCATCGTCAAAGATAATGGGTTGGGATTCAATTTAGAAGAGGTCAAAGATCGTGGGGGTCTGGGCTTGAAATTGATTAAAGACCGGGTGGAAATGCTTGGCGGAAAACTGGCCATATATTCCGAGGTGGGTAAAGGCACCGAGGTAGTATTGATCATTCCAGTAAGCGAAGCTTTAAAATAATAATTTCGATCTGCCATTATTTTTATATTTCTAGGAGAAAAGCATGACGAAGACGATAGGAATTTTGACGGGAGGCGGTGACGTGCCCGGGTTAAATCCGTGCATGAAAGCTGTAGCATTAAGTGCTTTTGAACTTGGTTATAAGATGGTAGGCATCCGTCGCGGATGGGGTGGTTTGCTCCAATATAATCTCGATGAACCGTCCACGTATGAATACAATGTTCGGGCTTTGACAAATGATGATGTGCGGACCATTGATCGAACCGGCGGTACTTTTTTGCATACATCCCGAACAAATCCACAAAAGGTACGGGCAAAAAACATCCCCGATTTCTTGAAGAATTCCAAATATGGCACGCCCATTGATTCTGAAGGGACAATGGATTATACAGACTATGTCCTTAAAGTTTTGGAGAAGTTGGGAATTGATACATTAGTCACCATCGGCGGTGACGATACATTAAGTTTTTCGGTAAGGCTAAATAAAGAAGGATTCCCCGTGGTCGCAATCCCAAAGACTATGGATAATGATGTATTTGGCACCGATTATTGTATTGGTTTTTCCACGGCTGTTACACGCAGCGTGGATTTCATCACCAATATGCGCACGTCGGTGGGATCCCATGAAAGAATTGGAATTGTGGAATTATTCGGTCGCAATTCTGGGGAAACCAGTTTAATTTCTGCTTACTTGTCTTATGTAGATCGAGCAATTATTTCGGAAGTGCCTTTTGACGTCGAAAGACTTGCAGATTTCTTGATCTCCGACAAGCGAAGCAACCCTTCGAATTATTGCATGATGACCATTTCTGAAGGCGCCATCATGGAAGGCGGTCTGGTAGTAGAAACCGGAGAAATGGATGCCTACGGACACCGAAAACTGGGTGGGGTGGGAGAGAGAGCTTCAGCCGAAATCAAGCGGCTCACCGGTCAGGATATCATGTACCAGCAGTTGGGTTACCTGATGCGCAGTGGTGCACCGGATTCATTGGATCGGATGGTAGCCATGTCTTATGGAAACCTGGCGGTGCAACTGATTCGACGCAATGAGACAGGAAAGATGGTTGCCTTGCATGGTGGAAAATATACCACCGTCCCCGTTAGCATGGTGCTGGCTGGTCAAAAACGAGTGGACGTAACCAGTTATTACGACATTGAGTATTACAAACCAAAAGTGCGCGATTTCATGGGCGTCCCCATGTTCTTAAGCTAGACTTAAATCGATAAACAACCTGGATAAGCTATTTCCTTATCCAGGTTGTTATTTAAGAGAAAACCATGAGCCATAATCCACAGAAAATCCTCAAAAACCGTTACCAGGTGGTCGCACGCACTCTGATCTTATTGATTAAGGACGATATGGTTTTGCTGCAAAAAGGCTCGCCAACGAAAAAGATTTGGGCAGGGTATTACAACGGACTGGGCGGGCACATCGAACGCGGGGAAGATGTTGTCAGCGCTGCCCGGAGAGAAACCTTCGAAGAAAGTGGTCTCGAAGTAATGGATTTGCATATTAACGGGGTTGTGATGATCGACGTGGATCCAGATCAGGGGATTTGCATGTTCGTCTTGTCTGGTAGCAAATTTACTGGCGATCTTCGACCTTCAAACGAGGGACCACTGGAGTGGATCCATATTGGCGAGCTTGAGCGTTACAACTGTGTCGAAGATATCCTGCTTCTACTTCCCCGGGTAATGAAGAACGAATTCTTCTCTCTGCAATACTTGTATGACGAAAATGGGAAACTGGATGTCAAGGAAGGGAAGTAGTTATTCAGGACGCCGATAAAACAAAAGAACCGTTGACCCATATTTTCGACGATCAAACTCTTCCAGGTGGGTTAGATTGATCTCCTGCAATTCGATGGGATGAATTTGTACGATCACCCATCCATCCGAACTCAGAAGCGAACTGTTTTGATCCACATCTTCCAATGCTCGGACCCAGAGTTGTTTGTACTGGGGCGGAGCGATGTAAATATAATCGAATGTTTTTGCGGTTGGATTGGCTAAATAGCGAAAGGAATCAGCCTGGATGACCTCGCTATTCTTTTCAAGGTGCGTAGTTTTGAGATTACTGTGAATCGTACTGATCGGTTTGGAATTCAGGTCGATAAATATTACGGTACTCGCGCCTCTGCTCAGGGCTTCAATTCCAACACTACCAGTACCAGCGAATAAATCCAAAAAGGTCGAGCCCACAATATCGGAACCGATGATATTGAACAACGACTCTTTCACCCGGTCTGTAATCGGACGGGTTGTATCTCCGGGTACTGACTGGATCCGGATTCCCCGGGCCACCCCACCGATAATTCTCAATTGACCCAAGCTCAGACCCCGGTTTGAGCGACAGATTCGACTGCAGCCAGAATATTCGAATGAGGGGCAATAATTGGCAGCACACAGCCGGTTCCAAGAATAAATCGTTTGCTACCCGTCTGCTTGATCGCATCCTGTGCTTCGCTCATCACCTTGTCGGGGGTGCCATAGACCATTGTCTCCCATTGACGCAATCCGCCGCAAACAGCGCCCTTGAATTGTCCCAAACCGTATTGTAGAGAGATTCCCTCTTCGCGGTCATGCCAATTTAGAACCGTTACGGGATATTTGGTGGCTTTATCAAACATAATTTGCGAGCCGTGGATATGACCGACATTGAGCCATAGATCTTGAACTTCTGCCAGGACGCGCAAGTCGTCCTGCATGCCAAATTTGGTGAATTCAGCTTCCGAAAGAATATGTTTTTGCGCATGCTGCACGGCATAAAAAACGCCATCGATGTTTAATTTCTTGCACTCACGGATAAAGAGGATCGTCTGTTCCGTAATCGTATTCAGCGCAGAAAGAAGTGCATCTGGAGATTTTCGCAGATGCTCGATCAATACGTCTTTTCCCGCCAGGTGCTTTGCCTGGCTGAGGGGGCTGAAAATGGTAGGAATGATGGGGATATCTGCAGGCAAGGCTTTGCGAACGAGCCGGATGCACTCCAACTGCTCCCCCAGGGCACCGGCTGTTGCGGAGTGTACTTTAATTTTGGCCCAGTCCTGCGGATATTTTACTGGAAATTGGGTAAAAGCACCGGATCCTTCAGGGTTTCCATCCCATGTGTCCGTCGAACCCCAATCCTTGACCGAGTAGGATGAAGCGGCAGTAATCTTAACAAAATCAAAGCCGTAAGTGTTTTGAAAGAGAACCACAGACCGGGCAAGGTTGAAAGGATTCAGATCGTCAGTGGGAAAATGCCGCCATAAAGCAACAGGTGCACGATCGACCGTCTCTCCCGCTATGCATTTTTCAAGACGTTCCCGTGAATTCATCATTTGGGTTCCTCGCTCAATTTGCTTGAGACTATATTAAAGGTCCAATACCGGTTAGCCATGAAATTCCAGAGCATAACCACCAGGATGGCTATGGCTAAGGATACATTATGACCGATGAATGTCGGTGTAAACAGATTAGGAACAACTTTCGCAGCAAGGGGAATAAGCTGTTTTTCCAGCAAGGCAAATAATGGCGTGCGGATTGCCAGTCCGATCACGCTGACAATGGCGAACTGGATCAATTGTTTTACTACATGACCATTTCGTGATTCAGGGAATGTCCAGGCACGATTGAGTAGGAAATTATTGATTACGGCCAGGCTAAAGGAAATCACGCTAGCCACGATGGAATTGATGCCCAGCAGAGTGGCAAGCAAATTGAAAATGGTGAAATCGATCACACCGCCGGCAATACCTACCAGCGCAAACTTACCAAACCGGGTTCTTTCTTTGGATTTGTCGGGGATTGTCATTAAAGGCTCATTTGACCTTGAAAATACCGGATGGTTTTTTCAAGGCCTATATCCAAATTGGTGGAGGGTTCCCAGCCTAATATCGTCCTGGCGCGGGTAATGTCTGGCTGGCGTCGCTGCGGATCATCTCCAAGGCGTTTATCTTCTTCATAGAAGATTCCGGATTTATTTCCGACCTTGGCGTTGATCTTCTCGGCAAATTCTTTGATCGAGATTTCAGAAGGATTGCCAATATTTACCGGCATGTGCTCATCGGAAAGCAGCAATCTGTAAATACCTTCGATCAAATCATCGACGTAGCAGAAGCTGCGAGTCTGGGCACCATCTCCATATACTGAGATTGGATTGCCCAGCAAAGCCTGCTGAATGAAATTTGGCACTACACGACCATCATCCAGGCGCATGCGTGGACCGTACGTATTAAATATGCGAACGATGCGTGTATCCAATCCATGAAAACGATGATAAGCCATGGTTAATGCTTCCGCAAACCGTTTGGCTTCGTCATAAACCGATCGAAATCCTATCGGATCTGCATGGCCCCAGTAGGATTCGGATTGGGGATGTTCGAGAGGGTCGCCGTAGATTTCACTGGTCGAGGCCAGCAAAAAGCGAGCTCCATTCGCTTTCGCCACCCCCAACATATTGTGGGTACCAAGGGCTCCAGCCTTCATCGTTTGAATGGGCAGATTTGGATAGCTGAAAGGAGATTCCGGGTTGGGACTGGCAGGGCTTGCAAAATGGAGCGCCGCATCGATTTTTTCAGGAACGAATATATATTGACTTACATCGTGTTTGATAAAGGAAAATCTCTCATTCCCAGCAAGGTGAGCGAGATTCATCGGGCTACCTGTGATGAAATTGTCAAGACCGATAACTGTGTGCCCTTCTTTTATCAGGCGATCGCATAGGTGTGACCCTAAAAATCCAGCTGCTCCAGAGATTAATATACGCATCCTGTTTTCCTATTTCCAATCGAATTTGCTAACCGTACCATCACCACTGACCTGTGAAATCGAATCTGATGAAACGTCGATAAGCATTATATTCCCTTGTGCAAGAAATCCCAAGGTCATCCCATTGTTTTGAGTTAGGGGAGACCAGACAATTTGTTGCGGGTTCAATCCTTGAATACCTTCACCTGGGTAAAGCTTTTGAATATTAGACCCATCGCGGTCCATAATTCGAAGGTCATATTTGCTTGTTTCACTTTGAGCAGGCAGGATCGAAGTCAGAATACCAAGAAGGTAGGTGGAATCAGATTTGACGCTTGAAGGCTTTGCATTGGCAAACATTCCCGAGTTTGGATACAAACGGATTATGGTGCCGGTATCAATAAGCATCGCCATCATGTCAAATTGAGTTGAAGTCTCATCGATCTTGGCAGTATTCGCCGGGCCATGAAGGACGCTAAAAAGAATTTTGCCATCTGGCGACCAGTTCAAACTGGGTACCCATGCCCAATCGCCACCTGTTTGATAAGGGATCAAGCCGATTTTCGGTTCGAGCTCGCCAGATGTACTGTCCACAAGTCCTATTGAATCAGGGCGTGCATAAGCAATTTGCGTCCCATCCGGCGAAAAGTTGAATTCTGTTCCCCACCAACCATAAATGCCACCTGAGTTAACGTCGACGATTGTCTCCTGGCTGACCACGCTTCCAGTTTCGTCAAATTCAAATGTTTTCAGGTCATTATTAGCCTGCCAACCCGGGGGAATATTGCGCGGTTCAACGGTGGAAAGCGCAATGGTTCGGGTTTTCCCGGGTACCCAATCCGCAAAATGGACAACATTCGATATTCCAAGTGCAATGGGTTCAGGATTCGGCGTTTGTAGATTGATCACCCATAGCGAGTTGATCGAAGGACTCGACTCTGAAGCGCTTGGCTGCCTGGAAAAGAGCAGCCAATTGCGATCAGGTGAAATGGAAAAGATGCGTCCATCCAGGTCGCCGCTGGTCACGAGCGGACGACGGTTACCGGTGTTGTTTTCCATCACCCAGGCGCTGGATGACGTGATATAGGCAAGCTTGCCTTCGATGGGAACAGAAACAAATGGCGACTGCACGCCGATCATCACAATTTCAGGTTTGGAATCTTCAAGTGTATCGGATTTGACGATCGTCCGGGAGACAGTCACACCGTCCTCTTTAAGAACGCGGTAGGTTGTTGAAATCTTTCCATTCACCCCGGGTTGAATTAGAACCGTTTTGCCGTCAGGCATCGATTCATTTTTGACCGTTTGATTTTCAAAAGGCAATATTGATTCCTCGACATCGAACTCTTCAACGACGCGAATCACCTTGATTTGAGTTTCTGGGTCAACCACGCTGCTGAGAGGGGGTTCAACTCGATCCAGTGAGTTCAGCTCAATATTAGCAGTTACCAAAGCCTGTTGAATGGTTGACCCTTTTGCGACGCTTATTGGCTTGGTATTGCCATCCACCTTGATTGAAACTGAGACAGTGTCAGCATTCGGGAAAGCAATCTGACATGCGGCAAGCAGAAAGATAATGGGAATGATAAGGAAAAGTTTTTTCATGGAGGAGCAGCGATTCACTTAAGGATGAACAAGTTCGATTATAATGATAGAAAGTCCATCCAATTCCATGATTATAGCATGAGTGAAAATCAACCAGACAACTTATCCAAAACCGATATCGCCAGAGTGGAAGCTTTATTATTTGTGGCTACCTCACCTGTAACCCCTTCACAACTTGGGGAAGCATTGAATATCGATTCAAAATCGATCCAAGGTATTCTCGACGAATTGGACAAAATATATACCGATCACCGGGGTGTTAATCTGCAATGGCACGGGGGTAGGGTGCAATTGACAACCGCCCCTGATTTTGGTGAGGATGTCGAAAAATTCCTTGGGTTGGAAGCAACACAACGCCTGAGTAAGGCTGCCATTGAGACGCTTGCCATCATAGCCTACCGCCAGCCTGTAACCCGGCCCGGAATTGATGCGGTTAGAGGCGTGAGCAGCGACGGCGTCATCAAGAGTTTGTTGAGCAAGGGTCTTATTCAAGAGGTGGGAAGAACCGAAGGACCTGGACGCCCCATTCTATTTTCTACAACTGCTGAATTTCTTCAGCATTTTGGTTTATCTTCGCTATCACAATTACCTCCTTATGAAATTGGTGACAATGAAGATAATCATGATATCAAGCGAAACACGATTTTAAAGGATTAACGATGGCTGAAGAGCGGGTACAAAAAATATTGGCAAGAGCCGGCTACGGTTCACGACGGTCGGCAGAAGTATTGATCACAGACGGCAGAGTGACCGTCAACGGAAAAAGGATCGAATTGGGATCCAAAGCTGACGTAGCTGTGGATCGGATTGTTGTTGACGGCACGCTAATTACGAAGCTGCCGGAACTCAAATATATTGCCTACAATAAGCCGCGTTTCATGTTGTGTGACAAAACTCTGGCGGGTGATTCGCGCAGGACGATCTTTGAAGCTGTTCCGGGCGGGATGGACATGTCTGTCGTAGGACGATTGGATTTCGAAAGCGAAGGCTTGGTAATCCTGACCAATGATGGCGACATGGTCAACAAGTTAACCCATCCGCGCTACCAACATGAAAAAGAATACCGGGTATTGCTTAGTGCAAAACCTGATTCTGCTCAATTGGAAACCTGGAGAAGAGGGATTGTTCTCGAAGATGGTTATCGGACGGCGCCTGTAAAAGTATCCGTGGACTCGCAGGCAGGAAAAGGCATCTGGTTACGGATTGTGATGAAAGAGGGTCGAAAACGCCAAATCCGCGAAACGGCCAAATTATTGGGTTTGTATGTGGTAAAAATCTTACGCATTCGCATCGGATCCATCCCATTGGGGAACCTCAAATCCGGTGAGTGGCGTGAATTAACCAGCGACGAAGTAGGTTCTCTAAAGAAAACGTCTGGCGCGTTACGACCGAGACCAGTACGGCGATCTACAAAAAAGAGCGGTTAGCACTATACAAAAGTATTGCACCCTTGATTGATTAGAAATCCAGCCAAGGGTGCAGTTTATTAATGAATCCTTGTTATTCCGGTAGTTTCTTTTGAAATTCTGCAACCCAGTCTGTAGGAAGTGGATTTTCTTTCAATCTTTTTCGGAGAAAATCTTTTAATTTTTCACCTGTGGTTGCCATTCCAGGCGCATTCTCGAGAGATACGTTTGTTTTTGCGTTGGTAAATACCAGGATGACATTCTCTGCCAGTGGCGCCGGATCCAACCCTAATTTCTTCACGTAATTCACAAGATCAGATTGAGTATATTGGAGCTCAAGGTCAGGTCGGCCAATTCCTTCATTTCCGAAAAATTTGAGGAAGGCATTCCCGCCTTGTTGACGCCAGCGCTTGCGCTGAGTGTCAAAATAGACTTTTCCAGGCTGGTTGTAGGGTAGCAAAGCGAAGACCCCTGTTGGACTTACAAGCAGGTGGAAAATGGGGGTTATGTAGTGATAAAGCGAAAACTTATCATCAAACCCCTTCAAAGCAGCTGAAAGAAGCTCATCCGGGCGGGGAGATTTTCCCCAACGGCTGAGATAATAATTACCAAATTGGAAAAGCAAAAAGCCAACGATCAATGCCCCAAATGTCAGGGAAACATAAGTCCCCTTTGTATCTTTGAACGAAAAATACATGCCTACGCCCAATACGACCAGGCTCAGCACTGACGCAATTTGACCGATCCTGCTGTTCCTTTTGACGATCTTTTCATTTGTATAAATTATCATGTGACTCTCCGGTTAATCGATCGATTTTTAAATCTAATTCATCCAGCGATTTTCGATTGGATTTCTTCCTTCATAGCGCCCAACAATCCAGCATTTACCGTTCTTCGCGCCAGTTTGACAGCAGACACCAGTGCATGTGCATCGGATTTACCGTGACCAATAAAGACGAGACCATCTACACCCAGGAGCAGTCCGGCGCCTACTTCGCCTGGGTCCATCAACTTTTTCAGAGCTGCAAAGGCTGGTTTGGCCAGCAAATATCCGATTTTGCTGACAAATTTAGCTGAAATTTCTTCTTTTAGCACATTTGTGATCAATCGCGCGACAGATTCACTGGTTTTAATAAAGATATTACCTGTAAAACCATCCGTTACCACAACATCCACATTTCCAGCATAGACTTCTTTCGGTTCGGCATTACCATAGAAATTCAATCCGCTGTTTTTGAGAAGAGGAAATGCTTCTTTTACCAACTGATTACCTTTTCCTGCTTCTTCTCCATTGGAAAGCAGCCCTACTTTTGGCGAATTGACGTTCAGGGTTTTCTCTGCATAAACGCTGCCCATTACGGCAAATTCGAGCAGGAATTCTGGACGACAATCGGCATTGGCGCCGGTATCCACAAATACTGCCTTGGAGTGGTAGACAGGAATGATCGAAGCCAACGCAGGACGGGAAATTCGATCCATCCTGCGTAGGATGGTTACAGCGTTGAAGTAAGCGGCACCAGTATTTCCGGCAGTGACAAATGCCTCGCCCTCCCCATTTTTAACCAGGTTTAGCCCAACAGCCATGGAATTATTGGGTTTCTTGCGGGCTGATTCGACGGGCTTGTCGGTCATGTCAACAACATCCGGGGCATCGATGATATGAAGTGGCTTTTCTCCAGGAAAAAGCTCCTTAAACTTGCTCTCGAGCATCGCCTTCTGACCTACAAGGGTCAACTCTTCTCCCAATGTTTTGCGGACCTGAACGGCGGCTTGCAGTTCCGGTTCCGGATATGCGTCGCTTCCCATTGCATCCAGGATAATTGTCATTTTGTTCCCTCTACTTAAGATAAATTAATATTAACCAATCTGCTTGACAACATACCGTTGCCGATTATAATAACGAAGCAATTGCGCTGGTGCTGGAATTGGCAGACAGGCATGGTTGAGGGCCATGTGCCGCAAGGCGTGTGGGTTCAACTCCCACCCAGCGCACAAAAGGGAGCCGCTTCAAGCGGCTCTTTTTGATTCTCCACTTCTAATTTCATAATGTACGGTTCACAATAAAGTCGGCCATGTCCAACAGGGCTTCTTTTTCAGCGCAATCTTTGAATGAGGACAGAACCGTTTTTGCTTTTTCGGAAAAACGATTTGCTTCGTCCAATGACAAACGAATCGCTTCGCTGTTTGCGATTTTCTCAACAATTTGACCCAACTTTGTATCATCCTTCGTGCATTTGCCTTCAATAAATCCGGCTAAATCTGGATCATCCGGGTGATTCTCAAGGTAAAACAAAATGGGAGCTGTGATTAATCCCTGCTTCAAATCGCCGCCCACGGGTTTACCAATGCTCGCCTCGGAACCCACATAGTCCAAGACATCGTCAACAATTTGGAAAGCCATCCCCAGATTGTAGCCAAACTGGCGCAAAGATTCCTTTTCATTGTCCGTTGTATGACTCAAAATTGCGGCTGTAAAGGTTGAGCTCTCAAAGAGGGAGGCGGTTTTCGCATAAATCCTTTGATAATAATCGGTCCGGGTTAGGTTGCATTTACTGGAAAACAATTGGTTTATCTCGCCATTGACAATGGTAGTTAATGTTTTACTGAAAACGCTGACAATTTCATTGGATTTTGTTTGGGCGACAAGAAAAGCCGCCGATGAAAAGAGGAAATCTCCGGTCAGTACAGTTGCAGCAGGAGACCACTGTGAATTCAAGGTTGGCATTCCGCGCCTAAGAAACGCGCCATCGATTAAATCATCGTGCACCAGGGTGGCGGTATGCAGGAGTTCAATGGAAGCTGCGAGGATGATCGTGGCTTGCGGGTCTGCATTCAATATTTCACCGATAAGCAAAATGAGGGTGGGTCGAATTCGTTTACCACCGGTTGATAGTAATATCTTTAAAGCTGCCTTAAGTGCAGGATCATAACCATCAGCTTGCGATGCCATCAGTTTTTCAACATCGTTAAGCCTGCTTTGAATATGAGGGAGTGTTGCGATTGATGTGATCAAATTATTTATCCCATTTAAAGATGTTTCGGGCACATTCCGTGGTTTGACGAGCGACAGATTCTAGTGGTTGATGCGACAGATCAGACAATTTTTCTGCGATTTCCTTGATGTGGGCTGGTTCATTTCGCCTCCCGCGAAAAGGGGTTGGCGGAAGGTAAGGCGCATCCGTCTCCAGGACAAGGTGCTCAAGGTTGATTTGACTAAACACCAAATGCTTTAATGTGGCATTTTTATATGTGATCGGTCCACCTACGCCTAGTGCAAAATGGTTTTGTACTGCTTTGTTCGCTTGATCCAAATCTCCCTCGAATGCATGGAAAATACCTGGGGCGAGAAGTAAATCATGATTTAAGTTCTTTTGGAGGTCGCTGATCCAAACCTTTACTATTTGGAGAACCGTCTCCATTGAATCACGGCTGTGTATCAAAACAGGTTTTCCAATAATTGACGCCAATAACAGCATTTCCACGAACACAGACTTTTGAAGCTCCGCATCTGTGGGTTGATAGTGAAAATCCAACCCGATTTCACCTACTGCGACGACCTTCTCATCCTTTGCGAGATCTCTTAGTGCATCCATCTGATTTGGTGAAAATTGACCGCATGCTTCAGGATGAACACCCACGGCTGCGTAGAGGTGAGAATGCGTCTTTGCTAATTCAACCGCTTTGATACTTGATTGCAGGTCAACCCCAGGAACAATTATTTTACCAACCCCTGCAGCCCTAGCTGCCTCAATGACCAGATCAATGTCCCGTTCAAACCGTTCAGATGTTAAATGGCAATGAGTATCGATAAAACATGGCACTTAGGCTAATCCTGCAATATGCAAGCCATCATGGAGAATCGCTTGAACTTTATCCTCATGGGTGGTCTCGCAATAAACCCGCATAATTGGTTCCGTACCGGAGAACCGGATCAATAACCAGCCGCCATCTTCCAACAAGAACTTATATCCATCCAGTGTATTGAGACCAGTTACAGTTAATCCGCCGATCTGAGCGGGATGGGCGCTCAAGATGGCTTTTTCACGCTCACTTCGATCACCGGTAAAAGCTGTGTCGATGCGATCGTAATAATGTGCCCCAACCTTGCTGAAGAGCAGCTTAAGCAGCTCAGACGGCTTTTTATGCAGCTTGACCATGAAATCAAGCATGTAAAGACCGGCAAGAATTCCATCTCTTTCGGGAACGTTGCCGCGGAAAGCATAGCCGCCCGATTCTTCACCGCCGATCATTGCATCTGTTTCCATCATTTTGGGTGCTACGTATTTAAAACCGACGCCTGTTTCATAAACGGGAACCCCATAAAGTTTTCCTAATTTCTCGAGCATGCTGGTGGTGGATAATGTTTTTACAATGGCTCCCCGCTCCTTGCGAACCTCGAGCAAGTAGAGTCCCAGCAGGCCAAAAACCTGTAATTGATTGACAAAAACGCCATTTTCGTCACCGACGCCCAGGCGGTCAGCATCGCCATCGGTGATGAGCAATACATCAGCATTCATTTCCACAGTGGTTCGCAAACCTACGTTGATGTTGGGGGGGATAGGTTCGGGGCGTTTCATTTCAGGAAAAATCGGATTTCTCGTATTATGGATCTCTGTAATCCGTGTGGTACCCCCTTCAAGCAGCCTGGTAAACCAACCAGCGCCATTGCCCCACATGGCATCGACCAGAATATTCAAGCCGGCATTCTTTATGGGCTCAGTATCGATCAAGTCTTTAAAGTGGGTGATGTAATTAATTGAAGCATCAAAGAAAACAATTTTCCCTGCCGGTTCGGCCTGGGCAGCCGGCATCTTGACGACCGATGCATCAGACTCTGGGATAAGACTCTCAATTTCTTTCAGTCCTTCCGGGGCGATCGCGCCGCCGTGTTCATCTCTAACTTTGAATCCGTTATCAGATGGGGGGTTATGCGAAGCCGTGATATTGATCGCTCCTACAGCTTTTTTGTCTACAACTGCATAGGCGATGACCGGTGTGGGGGTGGCACCATCAGTAAGCAGGACGGAAAAACCATTACCTGCCATCACTTCAGCAGCAGCGAGGGCAAAATTCTCAGAAAGAAAACGTTTATCATGGCCGATAATTACGGTCAGACCTTGCTTTCCGTGCTTGAGGAGATAGAACGCAAAACCTTGGGCGCACCTGCGGACGTTCTCAAAAGTATAATCTTCAGCGATTGCTCCACGCCACCCATCTGTTCCAAAAATAATCTTTGAGCTCATGGGATCTCCCTGTGAAACTAAATTATTGATTAATTATAACAGTGAATGAATTCAAATGATTAGGAAAGGGCATGCTATAATCAGCTTTTGGAGAACTATTATGGATAGGATTTATCTGGATTACGCCGCGACAACCCCGATGGATCGTCGCGTTTTCGAGAAGATGACACCATTCTTTACTGAGCATTTTGGCAATCCGTCAAGCATTCACTTTTTCGGACAAAACGCTGAAACGGCAGTCGATAATTCGCGCCGGACGATCGCAGATCTATTCCAAACCTCATCCGAAGGGGTTATCTTTACCAGCGGTGGAACTGAAAGCGATAATTTGGCTTTGCGCGGTACCGCATTTTGGCGGCGAAAAACAATAGGTGCAAATAAGATCATCATCAGCCCGGTCGAACACCACGCCATTTTGACCACTGCCGAGCAGTTGAGAGACGAATTTGGTTTTGAGCTTTCTTTTGTGGACGTCGATCCGTTGGGTAGGGTTGACTTGAATGACCTGGAACGAAAATTAGACGAAAATACTGCTATTGTTTCAACCATCTACGCAAATAATGAGATCGGCACGATCAACCCGGTGAAGAGTATTGCTGACTTATGTCATGAACGGGGCGTCCCTTTTCATTCTGACGCAGTTCAAGCAGCCGCACATCTTGATTTCAATCTCGTCAATACTCCAATTGATATGATTTCCATTGGCGCCCATAAGTTTTACGGGCCCAAGGGAATTGGAGCGCTGGTATGCCGTAATGAACCCGAGCTTTATTCCCAGATGACCGGCGGAAAGCAGGAAGAAAATCACCGGGCAGGCACCCACAATGTACCCTCGATCGTGGGAATGGCAGAAGCTTTGCGTTTATCCAGGGAACAAATCGGCACCCGGTCACCGGAATTATCCAAAATGCGGGATATTTTGATCGAAAAGGTCACAGGCAGGATTGAAAATGTTAGTCTAACCGGAGACCCAGTGAACCGCTTACCCAACCATGCCAGCTTTGTTTTTGAAGGGGTGGATGGAAATCAACTGCTCATCCAGTTGGATATGGCTGGTTTTGCCTGTTCCTCAGGGTCAGCCTGCAAAATTGGCGACCCGCAGCCCTCAGATGTCCTATTAGCACTGGGAATCCCGCCACAACGTGCCCTGGGCTCCTTAAGGGTCACGCTAGGCAGCGGAACATCGATGGATCAAGTTGAGAAATTTACCCAGGTGCTGCCAAAATTGGTAGAGACGAATCGAATGAGGCGGCCTTGATGAAAGACAAAGTTGTGATTGCCATGAGTGGCGGCGTGGATAGTTCTGTCGCTGCGGCGCTGCTGCTGGACATGGGTTACGACGTCTCAGGCATTATGCTGAAGTTGTGGGCGGATGAATGTGGTGAGAAGGATAATTCCTGCTGTCCTCCAGAGGCTATTAGACAAGCGAGGGATGTAGCGTCGATGTTAGGATTCCCATTCTATGTGCTCGATGCGAGAGAAATATTCAAAAAGAAGATCGTAGATACTTTTATTGAAGAATATGCCAGGGGAAATACGCCCAATCCTTGTTTTAACTGTAACCGCTGGATCCGCTGGGGATTTCTCCTGGATTTCGCCAGGCAAAATGGGAATGATTTTCTGGCGACAGGGCATTATGCAAGGCTTGAAAAGTCTGGCGATGGCCGAATGCATTTAAAAAAGGGGATCGACGAAACGAAGGATCAGTCATATGTGCTTTCCGGTTTGAACCAGGAGCAATTGAGCCATACTCTTTTACCACTTGGAAACTATCGCAAAGCCCAAATTCGAACGATTGCGCACGAAAAAGGACTGGCTGTGGCTGACAAGCATGATTCGCAGGATTTATGTTTCGTTGGCAAGGGGGGGTACCGCGACTTTTTGCAGCGAAATGCACCCCAAGCGTTTGCCAGTGGCAGAATCGTCGACACTCAAGGAAAACTGCTTGGCACCCATTCCGGGCTGGCTAATTTTACGATTGGACAACGCAAGGGGCTGGGCGCCGGCAACAATGAACCCATTTATGTGATCCAAAAAAATGTGGAATCAAATGAAGTGGTGGTAGGGAGGAGAGCAGAACTGGGAACCCAACAGTTTACAGTTCGTGAATTCAGCGGTTTTCCTGCTGAAGATGATCATTCGAAAGAGTTGACGGTGAAATCCCGCTATAAAGCGGCTCCGATAGCCTGCCGCATCTCACACATTGCGGGTGATCGAGTCGAAGTACACCTTGAGAAAACCGTTATGGATATTACTCCTGGCCAAATTGCTGTTTTTTATGATCAGGATGAAGTGGTTGCCAGTGGAATCATTGATTAAACAGAGGAAACCCCTATGACTTTTCCCTCATTTCTTTTGGGCTGCCTGATCGCATCGATCTTTGGATGTGCTTTTCATTTTTGGCGTGGTGGAAAATTAGGACGGCTCCTTCTCTTCAACATCTTTGCCTGGCTGGGATTTTGGGCAGGCTATCTTGTCGGCTGGCTGATGGATTGGCATTTTCTGATGCTTGGACCGCTCAATTTAGGTATTTCAGTCATATTTACGTTAATTTTCCTCTTCCTCGGGAATTGGTTAAGCCAATTCCAGGGTGAAACTGCGCAAAGCAGAAAGTAGGGAGTGTGATCACATCCAAGGGAAGCATCGCTCAAGAAGGCGATCTGGTTGAGTTAGTCGGCTTGAGCTACAAACATTTTATGCTCAAGCTCGCACATGGGATAGAATTTCACACTCACCGGGGAATCGTCAAACATGATGATCTTATCGGTAAGGAGTGGGGGAGCCAGATATTTAGCCACATGGGCAGCCCCTTCTTCATGGTCCAGCCGGCATTATCGGATTTGCTCAAAGAGATGCCCCGGGCTACGCAAATCCTATATCCAAAAGATATCGGATTTATTTTATTGACGATGGGGATTGGACCCGGGGTGAACGTGATCGAGGCAGGTACGGGAAGCGGTGCATTGACCACAGCCCTGGCGTATTCTGTTGGGAAAGAGGGGAGAGTCTTTACTTATGAACGAAAGGAATCTGCCCAAGAGATGGCACGCAGGAACTTGACACGCCTGGGACTGCAGGAAAATGTCGAGTTTTATGTGAGAGATATTGCCGATGGTTTTGAACAAACTGGCGTGGATGCTTTGTTTTTGGATGTGGTGAACCCGTATGATTATATTGGGCAGGCGAGGAAAGCCTTAAAGCTGGGGGGATATTTCGGATGTATTTGTCCTACCACAAACCAGGTGATCAAATTGCTGAATGCGCTGCGGCAGAATACTTTTGCGTTTATTGACGTGTGCGAAATTTCGGTGAGGTTTTACAAGGCCGAACCGCTGCGGTTCAGACCAACGGACCGGATGATCGCTCACACAGGTTACCTGATTTTCGGAAGACCGGTGAATATCGATCCGCTTCAAATGGACCGCAAATTGCTCAAAGAGACCAAGATGATCAGTGTCATAGACGAAGAAGGCGACGAGCTCACTGAAATTGAACAGGTTGAGGATTCGATTGAATGACGGTTGAAAATATCAACGATTCGTTGCCGGATCGTCTTAAGAAACGGTTTGCCAATTCTATTTCGTCCTTCCCAGAAGTTGCCCCAAATGGGAAAATGGCTGCAGTCCTGGTACCATTGCTGAAGGAGAAGGGGGAATGGAATCTGCTTTTTACACACAGGGCTGACGATCTAGTGGATCACAAAGGAGAAGTCTCATTCCCAGGGGGAGCTGTAGAAAAGCTGGATCATAATTTTATCGAAACTGCGCTCCGTGAAGCCTGGGAAGAAATAGGTCTTCCCGCAAATAAAGTCACTGTTCTGGGTACACTACATGCGTTTCACACCATTTCCAATTACTTTCTCAAACCAGTAGTCGGGGTGTTGGATTGGCCGGTTGTCTTGACGAATAACCCAACTGAAGTATCTCGAACTTTCTGCATCCCCTTGAAGTGGCTCGCTGATCAAACTAACTGGCAGGACAAGCCCAGGACCCTTCAAAACGGCGAGGTTATTTCAGTGATCCATTACAATTTGTATGAGGGCGAAAAACTATGGGGGATCACTGCGCGAATCACCCAGGAACTTTTACAGCAGCTATATAAAATGCCGGAGTAAAAACTCCGGCATTTGTTTTGAAAGACTGTTCCACCGATTTCAATCTTACTCTTCGGCTTCGCCTTCTTCTTCCTTCTTGCCCTTCTCGATCACTTCCGGCTCGGCACCAACTTCAACCGCAGGAGCTTCTTCAACTTCTTCTGCAGCAGGAGCAGTAATGAGCACAACCAGTTCATCAGGTGAATCCAGGAGTTCTACACCTGAAGCGATGTCCAAATCTTTTAGATAGATGGCATCACCAATATTTTCAAGGTGGGAAATATCGACGGTAAAGCGTTCCGGCAGGTCAGAGGGTAAGGCTTCAACACTGATGGCGTTGACACCTTCAACTACAACGCCGTTGAAGTTATGCACTGCAGGTGCAATACCAATGAGCTCAATATTGACTTTCACGCGCAGTTTTTCAGTCAGGGAGACGGCCTGGAAATCAACATGGATGAATTGATTTCGCAAGTAATCCTTCTGTTTTTCACGAACCAGGGCAGCTACTTCTTTGCCATCCAGGACGAGATTGATAATGGTGGAGGCGGTGGTCTGCCCCAAGATCTTGGAAGCATCTTTGAGGTTCATCAAAATAGGTTGAGCCTTGACATTGTGCCCGTAAATCACACCAGGCAGCTTGCCTTCACGGCGTAACACGCCTACTTTCTTACCAATCACATCACGTTTTTCAGCATTGATCACTAACTTTTCCATCATTTTATCCTTCGAGCGCCTCTCACCGATCAAGTCGATTACCTTCGCTCTAATAGAGTTTTATGCCTGTTGCCAGACATTGTGATGAATTTTACCTTTGAATTCAACACCGGTCAATGTTGGGTAAGTGAGTCAGTTTGGAGGGTCGATCCAGTTGAATGATCTTGTCACAGCTTTTTTCCAGTTTGCCATCAGCGCCTGCCGGTGATCTTCAGTCATTGCAGGCGTCCATTCTTTGTCTTTCGCCCAATTCGCACGCAATTCATCCAACTGGCTCCAATAACCAACCGCAAGACCGGCAGCATACGCCGCGCCCAATGCGGTCGTTTCAGCGATTTGCGGGCGGACCACGGATACGTTCAGGATATCTGATTGAAATTGCATGAGGAGATCATTGATGACCATTCCACCGTCAACTTTTAGAGAGGTCAATTTGACGCCGGAATCCGATTCCATCGCATCGATCACTTCTTTGGTTTGAAAGGCTGTGGATTCAAGAACCGCGCGGGCAATGTGACCGCTATTCGCATAACGGGTGAGCCCGGTGATCACTCCCCGTGCATCCGATCGCCAATAAGGGGCAAAAAGTCCTGAGAATGCGGGGACAATGTAAACATCGCCATTATCCTCAACCGTTCGCGCCAGTGGTTCGATGTCAGAAGATCGTTCGATTATTTTCAAGTTATCGCGCAGCCATTGCACAAGTGCCCCAGCGATTGCGATGGAACCTTCAAGACAATAAACTGCACGTTGGTTATCCAGTTTGTAGCCCAGCGTGGTTAATAACCCGTTCTTACTTTCAAGGTGCTTTTCACCAGTGTTAAGCAGCATAAAACAACCCGTGCCGTAAGTATTCTTCGCTTCACCTGGTTTGAAGCAAGCCTGACCAAATAATGCCGCCTGCTGATCACCCAAATCTCCGCTGATGGGCACGTTTACAAGTCCCTGGCGGGTATAGCCATAAACTTCGGAACTTGAACAAATGCGGGGTAAAACAGATGGGGGAATTCCCATGCGTTCGACGAGCTCGGTATCCCAGTCGAGCGTATCGAGATTCATGAGCAACGTACGAGACGCATTAGTCACGTCAGTGACATGAATGCCGCCCTGGATTCCTCCGGTCAAGTTCCAAATCAGCCAGGTGTCCATGTTGCCAAAGGCGACAAGACCATTTTCAGCATCTTTTTGGATTTGGTCTGAATGCTCAAGCAGCCATTTGATTTTCGGGCCAGAAAAATACGTAGCCAGGGGAAGACCTGTCCGCTTTTGAAAGAATTCGGCACCCCCATTTGCTGATAAACTTGTACAGATTTCGCTGGTGCGGGTATCCTGCCAGACGATGGCGTTCGAGTAGGGTTGACCGGTGGAGCGGTTCCATAACAAGGTGGTTTCCCGCTGGTTTGTGATCCCCAGGGCAGCGACATCTTCAGAACTAAGCCCGGACTTGCGCAATACGTTCGTCATCACTTCGAGGGTATTGGTCCAAATTTCGTTGCCATCATGTTCAACCCATCCGGCGGCAGGATAAATTTGCCGGTGTTCTTTTTGATCGATACCGACGATTTTTCCCAAATGATCAAAAAGAATGAACCGTGTGCTGGTCGTTCCTTGATCGATTGCTCCAACGAACCTGGCCATGGAATTCTCCTATGAGTGAAGTCTGGTAAAAAGATTATACAATTAACCGAAATTGATGTTGAGAACGGGAGCTTAAATGAAGTTTGCGTCCATCGCCGCCATGTTCTTGATTATGATGTCCGCTGGTTGTATGAGTTCAAATATCACGCCGGTGGATATTGAGATCCACAACATCCAGGGTTGTGGTCATATCTCACCATTATTGGGCAAGTCAGTAAGAGAGGTGCAAGGGATAGTGACAAAGAAATACACGAACGGATTTGTAATACAGGGGATGGCGCAGGACGAAAAAGATTGCAGTTCAGAAGCGCTATTTGTGCATACTTCCAGCTACTCCTACGTGATCATTGGAGACCTGGTTTCAGTGGAGGGGGTTGTCGAGGAATTCTTCCCAGGAACGGAAGATCAGCACAATCTATCCCAAACTGAAATCACCAAGGCATCGATCAAGACTATTTCCACAGGAAACGAGTTGCCGGCACCTGTGGCTTTGGGAGAAGGATCCCGGGAATTTCCTCAGAATGTTATCGAAGATGACGACTTTTCAATATTCGATCCACAATCAGACGGCTTGGATTTTTTTGAGAGTCTTGAATGGATGAATGTCAAGTTACCTCAAACCCGGGTGGTGGGCGCAAGGAATAGCTACAACGAAATTGTGGTTGCAGAGAATTCCAACACTACAAATATCTACATAAATCAAACTGCAGGTGCATTGGTGGAAACGAATCAGGATAAGCATCCTGAACGAATTATGATCCAGTTGCCCTCGAACTGGTCGAAGAAAGTGAACGTGGGTGATAGGGTGGCAGGGGGTCTGACAGGAATCATGAGCTATTCTTACGGAAACTACAAAATTGATCCAATTAGCAAGATTTCCATACAAAAGAATGAACAAACCTATAAAAGCGAAGATTGCTCTGTCTTAAATTCTAATAAATTGCGCATAGCCAATTATAATATCAACAACTTTTCTCAATATACAAAATCTTCAATAATTTCCTACCTCGCTAACCAAATCGTGGACTATTTGTGTTCTCCCGACCTATTGGTTTTGGAGGAAGTCCAAGATGACAGTGGTGAGCGTGATGACGGGGTAGTTTCGGCCGATGAAAATCTCGCAATACTTGTTAGCGCGATCGATAAAGCTGGAGGTCCTCAATACATGTATTTCGATTTTCCCCCTCAGAATGACGCCAGCGGGGGTGTTCAAGGCGGCAATATACGAACAGTGTTTCTGTTGAGAAAAGATAGCAAATTGAAACTTACCAGCAGTGCAGGGGTGGAGCTCAAAAACGGAAAAACGCTGTTTCTTGATCAAACCAAAATTGAATTGAAGCCCAATCCAATGCAAATTGGATTCGATGATCCAAGTTTCCAGGGCATGCGTAAACCGATCATCGGTCTTTTCGAATATGACGGTCAGCAGATAATCGTAGTTGGGCTACATCTTATCTCCAAAGGGATGAATTCGCCTGAATATGGAAACGTTCAACCCATCGAGGAACCGGAGCTGAATAAAAGGATGGAGCAAGCCAGTTATGTTAATAAATGGGCAGAAAACATCCTATCGCGCTCTCCAGGAACCATTATTGTGATCGCGGGGGATATAAACGATGGATTTGAAAGCAAGGTGTTATCAACGTTACAAGGGAATACTTTTATTGACACCGCGCAAAAGCTGGAACCAGAAAATCGATTCTCTTTGATCAGATACGGTAGCGCACAACTTTTCGACCATATACTTCTCTCAAATAATGTAATTAACATCTCTCCGGAAATCTATCATTTGAATACACTTTTTGACGACTCATCAAAAACCAGTGATCACGATCCCGTCATGGTTTCGATCGAGTTTGAAGAGTAATTGCTGCAGGCTTAATGAATATGCTTTGACATCTATCGAAAGATAGAAAAATGCTCTGCCCGTAATGCTATAATTTAAGGCAATGGAAAAATCAGATACCACCTCATTCAGTTTTTCGAGTGGAATCGACCTGGCATTTGCGTTAGTCGTATTCTTGACCTACTTCGCGACATTCAGTCAAACTGAAACGACTTCGCTATTCTTTATCCTGATTCTGATCTGCCTGGGGATTGCTTACATCACCGTTGGAATTTACGGGTTCAGCTATATCAGCAAATCCAAAAACATCATCGAGCGGGTAGGATATTTTGTTCTTCAATTGGTGATCGGCGGATTTATCGTTTACTACACCAATGGAATTGGAATCAGTTCATTTATTCTTTTACCATTGGTTTCACATACGGCCATGCTTCTGGACCAGGATTGGATGTTTGCTGCGAATGCAGGCATCATCGGGACTTTTGCCATTGCCACCTATGGTTATTCACAGAACTTACAGACGGTCTGGGCTCAACTGCCCATGGTTTTCGCAGGACAAGTCTTCATTCTCATCTTCACATTAATGGCACTGACTGAACGGAAGGCAAGAATTAAGCAGGAGAACCTGTCGATCGAACTAGCCGAAGCCAACCGGCATCTCAGCGATTATGCTCAACAGGTAAAGGAACTGACTTTGACCCAGGAACGAAACCGGCTGGCAAGAGAGATCCACGATGGGTTGGGTCATTCCCTTACGACCATAAATATGCAGATTAAAGCTGCAGAAGCCATGATCGATCTGGACAATCAAAAAGCGCGCCACATGATGGCTGACGCTGAAGAGATGTCCACCCAGGCATTGGTTGATGTTCGCAACTCTGTGTATGCGTTGAGGGTCGATGAGAAAGAAAGCGGATCTCTGGAAGAACGAATTCGCAAATTGATCTCTTCAACGAACGTAAGAGGCATTGATATTGGGTTCACCATTCAAGGAGACCGCAGGCCTGTTTCTCCACAGGTAGACTTGACGTTGTTTCGTGCCTGCCAGGAAGGGATCAATAATGCAATCAAGTATTCCAATGCCGATAAGCTGGTCATCACACTTACTTTCATGGAATCAAATGAAATAAAACTTGTCATTTCGGATAATGGAAGTGGAGCGGAAGAGATTCAAAGCGGCTTTGGCTTGATAGGAATTAGGGAAAGGGTTCGATTGCTTAATGGCAAGGTGGATGTCACGACTGCGTCTGGACTTGGATTTACAATTACGATTCTTCTACCAGGATAACTATGCCCATTCGAATTTTGATCGTTGACGACCAATCTCTATTTCGTGAAGCTTTACGGACTTTGCTGAGTGCGTATCCAGATTTTGATGTCGTTGGAGACGCTGCAAATGGCGACGAGGCGATTCGAATGGCAATGCAACTGAATCCGGATGTTGTCCTCATGGATTTGAGGATGCCTGGAACAGATGGCGTAACTGCAACCAAGAAAATCACGCAGTTCTCAAAGAAAGTAAAAGTCATCGTCCTGACCACTTTTGACGACGATGAAAATGTATTTGATGGGCTCAGGGCAGGCGCTGTAGGCTATCTTCTCAAAGATGTTTCTTCAGAAAAACTGACCGAAGCCATCCGGGCTGCGAACAAAGGAGAATATTTCCTATTACCCTCAATTGTGGCAAAGGTGGTCAATGAATTCTCAAAGATATCACACCCGGCACCCAAGTACATCGATTCTTTTATGTCTGATCCTTTATCACCCAGGGAAATTGAAATTTTACGATTGGTGGCAACCGGGGCAAGCAATAAGGAAATTGCAGATCAATTGTTTATTTCAGAAGGCACGGTGAAGAACCATCTTTCGAATATTCTGAGCAAACTTGGAGTGCATGATAGGATGCAGGCAGTATTAAAAGCAAAGGAATTAGGGATCATACACCTGTAACTTTGATTCCCAAAAAGAGGAATGTAAATGGATCCAGACGAAATCATGGTCAACAAACATCCTAAATTTGCCGAGCTGTACAAGCTTGGATATCTATTGGTTGGCGCTGGCATATTGCTTTTTATTGATCAAGAGGTAAAAACAGGTTGGCTTACTTTTGCCATTCCTGTTATTGCTGGAATCCTGATAGTCATCTATGCCTGGATGCAAAGGAGACCAGGTTGGACTATTGCTGGGTCACTCCTTACCGGGATTGGCGCCGGTTTGATCATAGGGTTGTTGATCATTCCTTCACGGCTCTGGATCGAACGAGCCGGAACAGCGGTGGTGGCATTTTCGGCTGGTTGGTTGATGATATTTATTCTGACCAGTCTCATGCGCAGAAAAACCCAGTGGTGGAGCCTGGTGGTGTTTTCTGTTACTTTGGCTTCCGGCATCTTTCTCTGGTTATATTCAGGCAGAGGTATTTTCACCTATGCGGTATGGTTAAGCGCCAGCTTGGGATTGGTGCTGTTGGTTTGGGGTGTCGCAAGACGACTTCCAGGGTTGATCATCGCCGGATGCATAATTATCACTGTCGCCCCGGGTATGTATTATGGCTGGGTAAACAATGCTACGAGTTCCACCCTGGTAAGAATTGGGACTATGCTCGTATGGTTTGCTCTCGGATGGTTCATCATATCCTTTATTGGCAGAATTGTTTTTCTTAAGTTTATCTGGTGGCCGATCATTCCAGGTGGGGTTTTGGCAATGGTGGGGTGGGGTATGTATATTGGCGGAACCGCCGGCAAGGAATTGGGATTCATCAGCAACACAGGTTCAATCGCTTTGATCCTTTTTGGGGTTTACTTGATCCTGCTGAAATATAGTTTACGCAAATAGAGCGTTTTACCAATTTCGACATCTAAAAGAGCAGGCTCCCTGCTCTTTTTTGACCCTTCACAAGATGGCATGCGTCTGATAAAATTAAAGATTGTTTCTTGTTCGTACTTTTAGAAGTGAAAGCAGGCATATGAACCAGGTAAGAGAAGATATTCGCAACATCGCCATCATCGCACATGTCGATCATGGCAAGACAACATTGGTAGACGGTTTATTAAAACAAGCTCGAGTCTTTCGCGAAAATCAGCAAGTTGCCGTTCGGATCATGGATTCAAACGATTTAGAGCGAGAACGCGGGATTACGATTTTAGCAAAGAACACCGCAATTAGTATTCCAAACCCTAAAACCGGGAAGATGGTAAAGATTAATATCGTCGATACACCAGGCCACGCTGATTTTGGCGGCGAGGTGGAACGCGTTATGAATATGGTCGACGGTGTGCTTTTGCTTGTGGATGCCGCTGAAGGACCAATGCCCCAAACACGCTTTGTACTCAAGAAAGCCTTGGAAATGGGTCACCGGGTCATCGTCGTCATCAACAAAATGGACCGTAAGGATGCAGATCCTGAACGTGCGGTCAATCTTACCTTTGACCTGTTCATCGAATTGGGCGCTTCAGATGAACAAGCCGATTTTCCGATCATCTACGCAAATGCCATCACTCAGCAGGCAGGAACATCGATGGAGTTGGAAGCTACACTCCAACCCTTGTTCCTCGCGATTTTGGATACCATTCCAGGACCCAAAGTTGATATGGATGCCCCCCTTCAATTGTTGGTGACCAACCTTGGTTATGATGACTATCGCGGTGTAACTGCCGTAGGCCGGATCCATTCAGGTTCTTTGACGGCCGGGCAGGCAGTGGCCAGAATTGAAAAAGATGGAAAAATCGTTCCGGAACGGGCACGTTATCTCTATATTTTCCAGGGTCTTGATAAAGTAGAAGTCGAGAAAGCGGATGCCGGTGAAATTGTCGCGATTGCCGGGTTGGAAGGGATCGCGATCGGCGAGACACTGGCAGACATCGAGAACCCGATCGCATTACCCGTCATAGAAGTTGAAGAACCCACTGTTCGGATGACGTTTGGGGTCAATACATCGCCATTCACCGGTAAAGAAGGCAAGTGGGGAACTTCGAGAAAGCTCCGCGAACGGCTATTTAATGAGCTAAAAAATAATGTGGCATTGCGTGTAGAAGAAACTGACGCTCCAGATACCTTCATTGTGTCGGGCAGGGGAGAGCTGCATCTGGCAATTTTGATCGAAACCATGCGCCGCGAGGGATATGAGTTTGAAGTTTCGCGGCCTGAAGCCATTTTCAAGATCGGTGCGGCTGGTGAAACCCTCGAACCGTTCGAGGAAGTGCACGTTGACACTTCATCCGATACAGTAGGTACAGTGGTTGAGATGCTCGGCAATCGGCGCGGTAAAATGCTGAATATGGTCAACAACCCCGACAATACCGTTCATCTGACCTTCCTGGCACCCACCCGTGGGTTACTCGGATTTCGCTACCAATTCCTGACCGCAACCAGGGGAAACGGTATTATGAATACGATCTTTCACGATTACCTGCCGCTAGCCGGTCCAATCAATTCCAGGGCTACCAGTTCGGTTGTGGCGTGGGAGACAGGCGTCTCGACGACTTATGGCCTAAAGAATGCCGAGGAACGGGGTGTGTTGTTCATCGGAGCAGGTGTGGATGTTTACGAGGGCATGGTTGTAGGCGAAACCCAACGACCGGACGATCTGACAGTAAATATCTGCAAAAAGAAGCATCTTACGAACATGCGTAATTCGAACAAAGATATTGAGATCCGCTTGACCTCACCGGTGAACTTGAGCCTCGATCAGGCCATTGAATACCTGGCCGAGGATGAGCTGCTCGAAGTCACACCATTGAATTATCGCATTCGGAAACGGATACTCAACACCGAAGAACGTGGCAAACAAACCAAGAAGACCAAGGAAGCCATGGCTGAAGCCTAGAGCTTCCTGGATTGAGATGGAAATTAGTCTACATTCTACCCTTGACGTCGCGAAAACAACGTGATAGACTATTGAGGTGGGATGCAAAGTAGTTCTTGTAGGATGAAGTGAAAGATATCAGCCCAAGGCGAAAGCACCAGGGCTGATTTTTAATTGACCGTCCGATAGAACGTTGCAAATCCTCAAATATTTTTTTTTGTAGTTGCTCTAGGAGGCAAAACATGTCTGAACGGATCGTCGGTACGGTCAAATGGTTCAACGGAACCAAAGGTTATGGCTTCATTTCCCGTGATGGTGGGGAAGATGTATTCGTGCATTATTCCGCTATTTCGGCAGACGGATACCGCAATCTTGAAGAAGGTCAGAAGGTCGAATTCTCAATTGAGAAGGGCCCCAAAGGTCTTCAGGCAAGCAATGTAGTTGTTCTGAAATAATAACAACGCAAACCATAAAGCTCCGGGGTTTCCCGGAGCTTTTTTTATTTCTTTTCTTCTATGGCATCCCAGTAACCTTTATCCAATTCATCGTTGGAAAGATGCGCATAGCGTTGCGTGACGGTGATATTTCGGTGACGCGCCAGCTCCTGGGCTAATTTCAGGTTACCGGAGCTGCGCAAAACCCGTGTGACAAAGTAATGACGAAATGAATGGGGTGTGATCGTGCCGACAGCAGCGTCACCCAGCGTTTCTGCCACACGTGCAGATACGATATTTCTTCCAGTGGTGGTCGTCATCGGTTTTACTTTCTTCCCGCTGCCTTTGTCATGCCTGGCAAAGAGCGGCAATGATGAAAGCGATTTTCCTGTGCTGCCATCAGAGAGTGCTCTTTCGCGTAGGTAATCTTGTAAAGCTTGAGTGGCTCGCATCGAGAAACGAACCACGTCCTGACGATTCCCTTTGCCAATGATAATGGCTTTACCTTCATTCCAATCCACGTCACCCCGGCGGAGACCACAGGCTTCATGAACCCGCAGACCGGTATCAGCCAGGGTAAGCAGAAAGGCTCGGTCACGCAGGTTGATCAACCTATCAGATGGATCTTTTACCGGTTGATCGATCAGAGCGATACTAAACGCTAAAACCTGGTCGATCGCGTCAGCTGGAAATTGGGGCAAACGAACACCCGGGCGGCGTGCTCGCTGTTGGATGAGCAGCCGGATGCGGGGCAGGTTAACCTGCTTCAAATTTTCTGCGGCAATGTAATTATAGAAACCTGATACGGCTGTAAGATAAAGCCTCTCGGTAGTAGGCGCATAGCCCTTCAAATCCTCGGCAAACCAGGCAATACTGTCTTCTGTCAACTCGGATAATAGATTCTCGTCAGAAACGATCCTGTGGTCCTTTAATGTCAGTCCGTAGGAGTGCAGGGCATTTTTATACGTAGAGGCCGTGTGCGGGCTGCGTGAGAGCCTTACAGAGGAAAGATAACGTTGTATTGCGTCAGAAATGGTCAAATCATTGCTCATAAAAGCCCTCTCGATTGAATTCAATAATGCTTATGATAATGGTACTTATCGAAACCATAAATATTATATAACCACTCCCCTTCCCAGGTCAAGCCATACGCAAACTCTCTTTTTTCTAGTGGAAAAGTATTCATATATCTATATCTCAACGGCTTGTGCTTCAGTGAATTCATTCCGATCAGGTCTCCCCTACTGGGTTCAACACATTCAATGCAAAGAGAAAAGGACACGGAGGGCTTTCTGTTATTTCTTTTGAGCAGGTTCAGGGAAAGGATGAGCGAACGCATCTGCCATCCCGTCCGCCATGGCCTGCCAATACTCTTTTGCCGCAGAGGGCTTATTTGCTTCAAACTTTAGAATCCATTCATCCAGGGAGGGATTGTTCAATCCCTCCTCTTTCCAGGACTTCAAATAAGCATAGATGATATCAACGATCCGTTCTGATTCCCAATATACAGATTGTTTTGATTGATAATCATGAATTTCGCTTGCCAGGTTAAAGTTCGTTTGCCAGTAGTCAAAATTCAAATCGAAGTGGCTCAGAATGATCTCATCGATGATATCTTCTATCCACTTCCGGTGAAAACGGCAGCTTCCGCTGTTCTCCGAATACAGCTCGTAAACAAATCGTTCCACATTCTTTTTACCTAATTCGTATGGGGGTATGTAGTCAAAGCCATAATAAGAGAAGTATTTACCCATCAGCGGCATGGGGGCGAACATTCCAGGCACCCAGTACTGATTGGGAACCATGCAGCCAAACTCTCCATGTGCGGTATAAACCGCCGTGTCCAAGTGAGTGGAGATTCTTTTTTTCGTCCATCCATTTGGCAGTATAACGTATCCCCTTGCGAAAGACCTCTCCCTTTTCGCTGAACAGGATCATTTTCAAAATAGCGACTGCATAATTGGCGTTATGTAGAGAATCCTTAACAATATCGAACTCTTCCTCAGTCGAAACAAAACCAAATTTCGGTTTGTCCACTGGAAGTTCAAAATCTGCCGGATCAATCTTGCCTGTCCAAATGAGTTCCATCAACCAATCCACCATCCCACCCGCCTGGATGGCATCAATCCCCACGGTATCTGCATACTTATTAATGATCTCGGCGGCGCGCTGGTCAAATATTCCGCAATTAGGACCAAAGACCTCGTAGGGTTCATAATCCTTTTTGTATTCGTCATTGACCTTCTTACAAACGATCCCACAGGGTTCTCCGCAGTGATTGAAACCCTTTTTTTGAATGATTTCTTCGTTAAACTGCTTTAAATAATGTCCCTGGATGAAATTTAGATTTTGTGTCATTCGTTTCGTAGAAGGTTCGTAAACTGATGTGTAATTAAAGCTGAACAGATGGTCTTCGCCCTGGTACATGTTGACACCGAATGTTCCGCCAGTCTCAAATTCTGGAACGTAGCGGTACTTTGCGCTCAGTGCCAGGTCGGTTGGTATAGCACGCTTGCCAAAACGGGTTAGGAAGTATTCATCCAGTTCTTTTGACTCTTTTAGCTCTGGATCTTCCCAATCGCCGCCATAAACAATCCCAGCGATATGGTGATATTGAAACAAACGTGACCCCAACCCTCCCCTTCCCGCCCAATCATCGATATTGGAGAGAAATCCCCTGGCGATATGGTTTGAACCGATCGCTCCCATGTTCGTATGCTGAGAAGCAGGACCAAGTGTAAGAATCCTAAAGTCATCATTGCCAAATACTGGTTGGTATTTTTCAAAAAGATATTCCTGCAATCCGTAGAAACCTTCGCTTTTCTTGCCAGATTGATTTGTGTACCCGCTCCAACAAGCCTCAGGGTCAATGGCTTCAAAATTGATAGTGTATTGATCCTTTACATGATTGATAAAAATGATCGAATTCTCTGCACATTGTCCCCGGATCCAGGCGTAATTAAGGTGGGTGCGCCGGAAAATGTACATGGCGCCTCCCAATGCCGATACATAGAACCCTTCCCATTGGGGTGAATAGCCGCAAAAGATCATCCTGCGCGTCCCTGGCAGTGTCGATCCGACAAGCAATCCTCCACCGAAGGTCATCGATTCGTGGTCTGATTTGAATCGATCCCAACCGTATTCCACCGGACCCAACTGGGTTCCTTCAGCTAAGGTGTTCACGGAATACTGTTTATTTGAACAATCGAGCACCAATTCACGGAGAACTGCAGGATGGCTCATGATTTACCTCTTCACCATTTCAATTGTTAAAATTGAACATCATCGCTAAAATAATATTCGTGATCGAATACAGAAAACAAAACGAACTTTGAATTGAAGATACCTATTATTACTTTATCCATAGGATAGATTATACAAATCGGATTTTGTTTTTCCAAATAAGACTGAAGGTTAAGAACCAACTACAATGAAGCCTCTTGTAATCGCTGTAAATTGAATTTCACAAAGGTGAAAATGAACCCTAAATCTGCCTTCCCTATCTTTCAAAATCCGGATTCCGATGGTCAGTCCTTCGAATGGCCTGCCAACTCAGAGACTGGAGTTGTGTGTTTTCATGGTTTTACTGCAACTACGGTTGAAGTGCGGAAATTTGCGGAAAGCTTGCATCAGGCAGGATATTCTGTCTCCGGGCCGCTTCTTGCGGGGCATGGAGTGTCACCTGAGACGCTGAACAAAGTCACGTGGAAAGACTGGTTTCAAACTGCCGAGAGTGCATATCTAAAAATGCAAGAAAAATGCAGAAATGTTTTCCTTGCCGGCGAATCCACGGGTGCATTATTGAGCATTCTCCTGGCAGCGAAATATCCTCAAATCAAAGGACTGTTATTGTTTTCGCCTGCCTTGATCATTCATGGTATTTGGCTTTCCAGGCTGATTTGGCCGTTCAAAGAATATACGTACAAGAAGAATATCAATCTCGACTCTCCGTGGCAGGGCTTTAACGTGATCCCATTACACGCTGCCAGCGAACTATCAAAACTTCAAGTATACACACGGAGTGTGTTGAAGCAAGTCTCTACGCCTGTAATTGTATTTCAAGGAAAACTTGACAAAACGATTGATCCCATGAGTTCAGAAATTGTATTGGAGAAAATCGCTTCATCAGATAAGCAGCTGGTCTGGTTGGCGAATTCACCGCATGTGATCTTATTGGATGGTCCTTTCGACGATGTCCTGGAAATTTCTCTGGACTTCATTACCTCAAGGAGTTGAGTGTGTTTAAATAGTTTTCAACTCTTTCAGGTTATAATAATCAAATCAACCCATTACTGATGAATTCTTGAAACAAAAAAGGTGAAAAATGATGGGAAAAACAACAATTGCTCCTGAAGTATTGGTTTCGATCGCTCAACTGGCGACTGTGGGTGTTGAAGGCGTCAGCCGCCTGACCCCAGGTCCCCTTGATGTGAATAAACTTTTCAAGAAAAGTCTTTCAAGCGGTGTAAGTATTTCAGTTGAAGACAACGTGGTATACACCGATCTTTATGTTGTTTTGAAAAAAAACTTCAACGTTCGCGAAGTCTGCCGTACGATTCAAAACCAGGTTTCTCGATCCATCAATGAAATGGTTGGAATGGAAGTTGGCAGAGTGAACGTACACGTTGAGGATATTGATTTTTCAGAGTAGAGCATTATGAAATCACGCACCAAGGCTCGCGGGATAGCCTTGCAGGTTCTTTACGAATATGACTTAACCGGCCACCCATTGGGGGTAATTTTGGAAAGCCGGCTTGAAGAAGAAAAACTTGATGACAATTTGGTTGATTTTACCAATCAAATCGTCACCGGGGTCTTCCCACTTATTCCAAAGCTGGACAATATTATTGCAGACCATGCTCCTGAATGGCCGCTCGACCAGGTCGCTGTCATTGATCGGAACATACTCAGGATAGCCCTTTGGGAATTTGCGGTTTCTGGAATCACTCCTGTAAAAGTTGCGATAAATGAAGCCATCGAATTGGCAAAGATTTACGGGTCTGACAGCTCTTCCAGATTCATCAATGGCGTTCTTGGGGCATTAGTCGATCACCAATCCGAAATCAAGCAGCTTTTCCAAAATAAATAAAGTTGAATATTCCACCCGGGGAAATCCATGCATCGAAAACTGAACATCATCCTGATCCTTTCCATGTTGCTGCTATCAAATGCTCTGACCGGATGCAGCCAATTTGCGGCTGCCACGTTTACCGAAACGAACACCAGCTACCAAAAAGCAGAGGTCTTGCTTGAAGTCAGTCTCCCCTCCCCTGTGGCAGCAGAGAAGAAAATGCAACTCGAAATTCTGGATGATGTCACAGGGTTGCCGTACAACCCTCTGCGCATCGATATGGTCCAAAAAGATGACCGGAACTATTACGCGAAAACTACATTTACAGTCGGGTCCATCGTCAAATACCGCTATGTAAAAACAAGCCAGGACTCATCCGTCGAATTCAATGCAAAGGGTCAGCAAGTCAGGTTCAGGATACTACAAGTAAATGGTCCGATGGTCGTCTCAGACATCATTGCCGCGTGGCAGGACGAGCCTTACCAGGGAGCTTTGGGAAGAATACGGGGTCAGTTCACCGACAACAAGGATAATACGCCCCTTCCCAACCTGTTGGTGACGGCCGAAGGCGTGCAAACCATCACTGCCTCTGATGGCAGTTTCATTCTTGAGGGATTGACCCCCGGTACCCATAATCTGGTTGTGCTAGCGTTGGATGGCGCATACGTTGAATTTCAACAGAATGCACTTATCGCCGAGGAAGCAACCACACCGGTTTTTCTGAGCCTGGAAAAACGTCCATTGGTGGATGTTTCTTTTGAAGCAAAGCTTCCGGCTGGGGTTGATTCGAATTCGACTCTACGGTTGGCAACCAATTTCTATTCGCTGGGTAATCTCTACGCTGATGTATTTTCGGGGGCGACTGCATTGGCAGCGGATTTACCCGTTCTGCAACCTGATTCGACGGGTATTTATTCAATCAAGATCTCGTTACCGGTTGGATCCTATTTGACCTATAAATATACGTTGGGAGACGGTTTCTGGAACGGCGAATTAAATTCTGACGGATCTTTTCAAGTGCGCGAGTTTATCGTGCCTGATAAAGATACAACTTTAATGAATACTATCGCCAGTTTTCAACCTCTAAACTCAGGCGCGATACATATTGAGGTGAGCGTGCCCTCAGAAACGCCGCTTGAGGATTCAGTGTCACTCCAATTGAATCCTTATTCGTGGACGGCACCCTTACCCATGAGCAAAGGTGACAACAAACCATGGTCATTCACCCTCTACAATCCGCAGAATTACTTTGGGCAGATGGCATTCCGTTTTTGTCGGAATACTGATTGCGATTTAACGAAAGAAGCTGAGCCTCAAGCCGGCAATCAAATTCGGTCGATCACACCAAGCGCAATCGCTCAAACCATTCAAACGACCGTGGAAGGGTGGCAGTTTCTCGCCCCAGCAACTGGAGCAACAACGGTGACCACCGAAGCCCAAGGTACACCCACGCGACCAGAATTCTTAAGTGGATTTGAGATCGATCCGGCCTCCTCAGTAATCTCCAGGTCAAACGAAGCGGCAACCTATGGTTCAATCGCAGCAACTGGTGCCAATTGGCTGATCCTTGATCCCACCTGGACTGCAACATGGGTCAATCCACCTCTGCTTGAACCTGTTCCAGGGAATGACTTGCTTTGGCCTGATATATTAGGAAGCGTTCAAAAAGCAAAGCAGCAAAACCTTGCTGTTGCCATTTTTCCGAAGATCAACTTTCCGAATGACAGCCTCGCCTATTGGAGCACAGCTCAAAAAGATAGCGGATGGTGGCAAAGCTGGTTCGACAGGTATCACCGCTTTATGATCCAAAATGCAGATGCTGCGAATCTTTCCGGCGCCTCTGCGATCATCCTGGGTGATATTGGTGTCATTCCAGCCATGGGGAATGGGGCATTATCCGACGGAACACCATCCAATATACCCGCAGATGCGGATGAACAATGGAGACAGTTGATCCGGGACATTCGCTCACGTTTTTCTGGGGCGATTGTAGGCGCGGTAAGTCTTCCAAACCAGGCATCAGAACTACCAGCCTGGCTGGACAGTGTGGATGCCCTCTATCTCCTCATTCGACCGGAGGTTTCTCCTGAATCCGTCTCGTCATTCACGGCGATTTTTGGCGAAGTGGATGCTTACTTTGAAAATGACCTCAGCCCGCTCGCGTCCCAGGCAAACAAGCCTATCTTGATTGGGCTCAATGTGGCATCAACGACTGATTCTTACTTGGGATGCGGCGCCACAGGAGTGGACTGCGGTCAGGATTCATCGACCGTCGGTAATACTGAAAATATCGATCTCGACCTGCAGGCTAAGATATTACAACGCTTTCATTATGAGCGCAAGCGGAAAATCATGGATCAACGGCTTCTTCGCGCGTGGAGTTCAAGCTGCAGGCAGTTTGCAGGATACGTCTGATTCAGTGCGCGGGAAGCCGGCGAATGATGTGCTTTGGTATTGGTACCATTTTTTGAGCGGAATAAAGCAGTAAATAAACAGGAGAAGAGTAATGACAATGTTCGGAATTCAAAGCAAATTTGGGTTGGAAAATGCTGGGTTGAGAAACCTGGGAAATGTATTTTGGAATTACGGTCCAGCTGAGTTGATCGAAGCTGCGGTACACAATCATGATGGATCTCTATCAAATGACGGTGCTTTGATGGTCAACACGGGTCAGTTCACCGGGCGCTCACCCAAAGACAAATATATTGTTGATTATCAAGATGAAAACTCACGCAAGATTGACTGGGGGAAGGTAAACCAACCCATAACGCCGAACCAATTTGACCGAATCCTGGCGAAGATGCAGATTTACCTGGAAGGCCGGGATGTTTATGTCCAGGATTTGCAAGTGGGAGCCCATCCTGATGCACGCATCAACGTACGCGTGATCACTGAACAAGCCTGGCACAGTCTTTTCACCCGTAATTTACTCATCCGGCCGGAACGGTCGAAGCTATCTGAAATTGAACCTAATTTCACGATTCTTCAGGCACCCTCCTTCAAGGCTGATCCAGAAGTTGACGGCATCCATTCAAGTACATTCGTCATTGTGAATTACCAAAAAAGAATGGTCTTGATCGGCAATACATCGTATGCAGGCGAGATCAAGAAATCGGTCTTTTCGATCCTGAACACGATCTTGCCGGAACGTGATATTTTACCCATGCATTGTTCTGCCAATATTGGTCGCATGGGTGACACGGCCTTGTTTTTTGGCTTATCGGGAACAGGAAAAACTACGCTTTCTTCTGATCTTTCACGCAATTTGATCGGCGACGATGAACATGCCTGGGGAGAAGACGGTGTATTCAACTTCGAAGGTGGTTGCTACGCCAAAACGATCAATTTGGATGGAGATCTCGAACCGGTCATCTGGGACGCCTGTCACAGGTTTGGGACCGTGCTTGAAAACGTGGTTTTTGACCCTTCAACGCGGGAAATCGATTTTTCCGATGGCAGTCTGACCGAAAATACCCGTGCGGCTTACCCGATTACGTTTATTTCCAACCATGTTAAGAGTGGATTGGGCGGTCACCCGAAAGACATATTCTTCCTCACAGCGGATGCCTATGGGGTTCTCCCTCCCCTGTCAAAATTGAGTGTGGATCAAGCGATCTATTATTTTCTGTCCGGATACACCTCGAAACTTGCAGGCACTGAAAAAGGTTTGGGGGCTGAACCGGAACCAACATTTTCCACATGTTTTGGGGCGCCCTTCCTTCCCCTTTTCCCCCAGGTTTATGCGAAATTGCTGGGTGAAAAGATACAGAAATATGGCGTAAATGTGTGGCTGGTTAATACCGGCTGGACCGGTGGTCCTTTTGGTATTGGCAGCCGAATCAAGCTACCGTATACACGCCTGATGATCCGGGCGGTTATCGATGGTAATCTTGAACAAACAGCTATGCGCAAAGACATGATATTTAATCTGCTTTCCCCGGTTGAGTGCCCAGGCGTCCCTTCCGAGTTATTGAACCCGGCTGTCACGTGGCCGAACCCTGCAGAATACGAGAAGATGGCGCATTCATTAGCCGAGCATTTCAAGCAAAACTTCTCAAGGTTTTCAAATGCCGTAGATGAAGAAGTAAAAAGTTCGGGTCCAAACTAGACTATATACAAACAAAGTCCGCCCTTTCGAGCGGTCTTTGTTTGCTTAAAATTGTTCATCTGATGAATAGGACAAATACCGCTGCAATGACCAGGAATGGTGCATAAGCAATGGCAGAAAAAGCCTGATATTTACGCAATAAACCGAGCACGATCATCACCAACAAGGAAATGACTCCACCCAACAAAATGGCAATCGCCAACGTGGAAAGAATATCCGGCCATCCGATCAAAAACCCAAGAAAACCCGTGACGTTGACATCTCCGAAACCGAGAGCGACTTCATCGATCTGTTGATGCCTGGCTTTCGAGAGGATCTTGGTAAAAAGGATTCCACCATAGTAAAGCAGCAGCATACTGCCAAATCCGACAACTCCGCCCAGGAGGGTTATCCAAAGACCTTTCATAATGATGCCGAGAATCAACATGATTACAGCACCAAAAATGCTGGTCTCGTTCAGTACCACCCTGTGTTCAAGATCGATGGTCATGATCAAACCCAGGAAAGTGAAAAGCGGCAAAACCGCCCAATAAGAGAGCCCTTTTATCGGAAAGAGTGCTGCCAGCACACTCATCAGCATCATCCCAATGATTACCAGGTAGTAGCGCAGCCTGGGCTTTGATTTACATTCAGGACATCGAAATGAGATCAGGTATTCTCTTAGGGTAAACTTGTGTTCGCACACTCTGCAAACCGGGGCTGAGAACCGCCGGGTGTAGGGTAAAACATCCGCCAGGTAGTTGATAATTATCCCTGCAATCGCACCCAATGCCACCACGATGATGGTATAAATAATCATGATCCCTCGCATTTGTAGTAGATGCTCTAATTATATGTGCGAAGGTCTTAAATTAATGAGATAAATGTGCTTAACAAATATGCTAAATCGAATGGAAAGACCGCAGAATTCTGAATCTGACGACATTTTAATTCCCAGTCTCCTCAACCAGTGGGAACAGGACCCTGACCGATTTTCGAATATCGTATCGTGGTCCCAAACGCCTCAAGTAAATGCAGAATTTCGAGCAATTCCTGCAATGTTTTCACCAAGGTTGGTGCAGGCGTTAAATGAGCAAGGGATAAAAGCTCTCTATTCACATCAGGCTGAGGCGCTGGAGAAAATTGCAGACGGGGGCAATGTTGTCATTTCTACGGGTACTGCCAGCGGAAAAAGCTTATGTTACAACCTTCCCATTTGGAATCAAATTTTAAAAGATCCGAATGCGACTGCTCTTTGCCTTTTCCCCACCAAGGCATTGACCCATGATCAATTCAACTCATTCAGGCAATTTGAAACCTCCCTCTTTCCAAATTCTGTTACTTCAAGGGTAGCCGTTTATGATGGTGACACTCCCTCAGCCCAACGATCGGCAATTCGCGATCACACCAGTATCCTGTTGACCAATCCGGATATGCTGCACCTGGGTATCCTCCCCCACCATACGATTTGGGAAAGGTTGCTTAAGCACCTCCGCTTTGTCGTTATAGACGAAGTTCACACCTATCGCGGCGTTTTTGGTTCGCATATCGCCAATTTGATCCGTAGGATGAATCGAATTTTTGATTTTTACGGGGCTCATCCCCAATACATCCTGACCTCTGCGACGATAGGCAACCCCCAGGCATTGGCTGAAAAACTGATCGAGGCACCCGTAGAGTGGATCAATACTGATGGCTCACCCAAGGGATTGAGAAACTTCTTGATTTACAATCCGCCCATGGTCAACCAGGAACTGGGGATAAGGCAAGGATTATTGGATACCGCCAGCCAATTGACCTCAGACCTTGTATCAAGAAATGTCCAAACACTGGCGTTCTGCCGCACGCGGCGTGGAGTTGAATTACTGCTCAGACGTGCGATCGAACGCATGCCGATGCAAAGAGACCGGATGCGTGCATATCGCAGTGGCTATTTAAAGGCAGAGAGAAGAGAAATCGAATCCGGTCTTAAAAATGGAGAAATCACACTGGCTGCTGCAACCAACGCACTCGAACTGGGGATTGACATCGGAGGAGTGGATGCTGTGCTTTTGGTGGGATATCCAGGAACGATCGCGTCAACGCAACAGCGGGCAGGACGCGCCGGCAGGAAATCAAAACCTTCGGTAGCGGTGATGATTGCCTCCTCGGCGCCGCTGGATCAATACCTGGCGCGCCATCCCGAATTCATCCTTGATAAAAGCCCTGAAGAAGCCTTGATCAACCCCAACAACCCATTGATCCTTCTCGAGCACATCCAGTGTGCCGCTTTCGAGCTTCCATTTTCTGCAAAGGACCCTTTTGGAAATTTGCCGCTGGAAACTCTCGAAGAATATCTCAACTATCTTGTCGAATTGGGCGTTCTGCAATACAAATCCAACCGGTTTTTCTGGATGTCGCAAGAATACCCTGCAAATGGCATCTCTTTACGCAGTTCGAACAGCCGCGAAATCTTGCTCCAAACGACCGATGAAGACGGCAATTTGAAAACGATTGGTGAGGTGGATTATCTCAGCAGCTTGTGGATGACGCATCCTGGAGCAATTTATTTGCAAGGTGGCGAAACCTATTATGTTGAAACGCTGGATCTTGAAAAGAACACGGCTTTTCTGAGCCGCACCCGTGCTGATTACACTACTGAACCTATCAAGAATGTTGAAATTGAAGTGCTTCAAATCGTGCGCTCACAGGAACTGGTAATGTGCACCATTAATTATGGAGAGATCGAAGTTACTTCCAAGGTCACCGGGTTCAAAAAGGTGCAATGGGATTCACAGGAAGTTCTTGATATTCAGCAACTGGAGTTGCCCTCGACGACCTTACGGACTTTTGGCTATTGGATGGTGCTGAACGAAGCCTGTGTTGATAAAATGCGCGAGGAGGGATTATGGAAATCCGATCCTAATGATTACGGTCTGCAATGGAATCAGATCCGAAGTGCCATCCGTCTGCGGGATGGTTTTCGCTGCCAAAATTGCGGCAGGTTGGAATCAGGAAAAGCTTTCCACGTTCATCACAAAATCCCGTTTAAGGCATTTCAGAGCGCCGTACAGGCGAATTCACCATCAAATTTGATTACATTATGCCCGGAGTGTCACAAACTCGCAGAGACCGCGGTAAGGATCAGGAGCGCCATTTCGGGTGTCAAATATGCGATGAGCAACCTGGCGCCGCTGATGGTGATGAGCGACAGCGAAGACCTCGAATCGAATGCTGACGGCGCAGCCCCTTACGCAGACAATCAACCTGCCATCATGATCTTCGACACAATTCCTGCCGGGATCGGGTTATCAGACAGCTTATACTATAAACACCAGCAATTGTTGGAGGAGTGTCTCGATCTGATCAATTCTTGTTCATGCAGTGATGGATGTCCATCCTGTGTGGGTCCGATATCCCAGGAAGGGTCAGGCGGCAAGTTGGAGTCAAAAAGATTATTGGAACTGCTTACAGGTTTGGGTTGAAATGGAATCATTATCAGACAAGTTGAAATCCCTCGGCATGGTCCCGGCAAAAAAGATACAGACGCCTGAATCCAAACCCCGGTTTCCAACGCTTGAATCTTTGATACCTGGCGTCGAAATGAGTAACGGATTGGGCAGCTTCTATCTCAGCCGCAAGGAATACCCATTGGGTTACCAACACGGGCTCGTGACCTTTACCGATAGCATCTCAACCGGTGAAATTTCGGCTGTGACAAGAAATATCAACCTCGATAATATCAACCCGAACGGACTTTTTTTCCTGGATACTGAAACAACCGGGCTCTCAGGCGGAACAGGTACATTGGCGTTCCTTGTCGGGTTGGGGTATCAAACAGCGTCAGGGTTTCGAGTGGATCAATATCTGATACGGGATCCGGGCGAAGAACCATCGATGCTCCTCGAACTGGCAAATTTTTCAGAAAAGTCTACGATCATATCCACTTTCAATGGCAAGGCATTTGACTTGCCCCTGCTCAATACACGTTACACGATAAACAAGATACCCAAACCCTTCTCCCATTTGAATCACCTGGATTTACTACACCTTGCTCGCCGCATCTGGAAAAATCGCCTGGTCAGTCGATCGTTGCAGGATCTCGAAAGAGAGATTTTGAACATCCCACGCGACGAAAATGAGGTGCCCGGCTGGATGATACCGGAGATTTATTTCGATTACCAACGCACCGGCGATCCCTCGATGCTTGCAAACGTTCTCTATCACAATCGGATGGATATCCTCTCACTTGCTGCCCTCATGATATACATCAGTGACGCAATGAAGCAAATCAACCTCGATCAATTTTCGATTAACCTTACCGACTTGTATTCGCTGGGGATCATCTATGATGATGTGGGCATGCAGCACGATGCGGAAAAATTATTGCTTGCCTGCCTGGGCGATCCAAAAATGGATCCAATATTCTTACCCGAGATATATATCCGGTTGGGGCAACTGTTTAAAAAACGTGAGGATTGGTCAAAAGCTGTTGATATGTGGACAAAAGCTGCTGCTGTATCGAGATCAGAAGCCTCGGTGGAACTGGCAAAATACTATGAGCATCAGGTTTCGGATTTTCAAAGCGCTTTGTGGTGGACTCTTCAGGCAAAAGAAACAGTTGAAAATTCGTTGATGATACGGTATAAAAAGAAGAAGGTTCTTAATGAGCTGGATATTCGAAAACATCGTTTGGAACTGCTCATAAAAAGACGGGAAGATGGGAAGCAAAATGAACAATAAAATGCGCGATGAGGTTGTCTACGTAGCTTCCGGAGGCATTGAAGCTGAGTCGGTGAAAATTCTGCTTGAGTCCTTTGGATTAAATGCTTTTACCAACCAGGAATCTGCAGGCAGGACTTATGGGCTAACCGTTGGACCGCTGGGATTGGTCGAAGTATTGGTACCGGCTGACCAGGTGGAAGAAGCCCTCAAGATCATTCATGAAATGAATGAGGGGAATCTCGAAGAATCCAACAATGATGAAGAAGATAACCTCTAGAGAGGTTTGATCAATTTGAGAATTTCTTTCTCAAATAATAATCTCAAATGTTTTGTGATTGGACCTGGGCTGCCAGGTCCAATTCTTTTATGATCAATTGAGATTACAGGCAATATCCCCCGCGAAGTACTCGTAATAAAACATTCCTCGAAAGCATTAGCCTGATTCAACTTAACCCTGTGAAAAATGATGGGGAGTCCAGCCTTTTTGGCTACATTGATCACAATTTGCCGGGTGACTCCGCGGAGTACCCCTCTTCCTGCAGTATAAATATTGCCATCCATAATCGCGAAAAAGTTGCTGCTTAATCCTTCGAGCATTTCGCCGTTTGGACTGAGCATGATCACTTCTTCCACATCTTCGTGGAATTGCTTGCGAATTTGATCCTGAACTTCAGCAAATTCGAATACCTTGGCTTTTGGGTTGTTTCGCACAAAAGGGGTTGTAAGTACAGAAACCCCTTTTGTGTAAGCATCCTGGCTTGGTACTTTGAGGGGTTCAGTGATGATCAGAAATTCTCCTTGTCTTTTAGGCGCGAGCACTATCTTAATCCTAAGCTCATCCGCAAAATCCGACTTTTTCACAACTTCTGCAATGGATTGCCTGAGAAAGAGTTCGTCCAGTAAGAATGAGTAATTCTCAATTGTCAAAGAATCAAGTAGACGCTGAATGTGTTTTTCGATCAACAGGTATTGGGGATTCCCGGAAGCTCTTGAATAAGTGCGAATGGAGGTATAAACAGCGCCTGCCAATTCATCAGCATTGGGCAAGTCATCCAATCGCCTGACTTCAATTATGTGAGTTTCAGGAAGCAACCGGCAATTCCATATTTCTAGTAGATCATTTTCGGAATGAAGCAGCATTGAATCCCTTCCCTATCGCGGACGAAGGCGCTCGTAGTCTTCGGGTGTATCCAAATCGTCCAGAATGTTTGATTGCTTCACAAGGTAATATACAATCTCATTCTTATTCGCTTCAATAAAATCACGCATCGTGAGCGGGTGATGTAGCTGCATGACAGATTCCCAGAGGTTGCGATCGATTAACCAGGGATGTCCCCTGCGCATCTCATAACTTGGGATGATCATTTTCGGTTTCTGAGACTCATACAACTTGGCCATCTGCTCAATGTCATAGCTGGAAATGCCCGGTTGGTCAGCTAAAGCCACAAAAACAGCCTGGGTGTCTTTAGTCATCAGGAAAGAAAGACCCGTCTTCAAGGAATCTGCCATCTCCCCGTTTTCAAAATCCTTGTTGAAAACAGTCTCCACATGATATTTTGCGGCTTCCTTCTCTACCACTTCCCTATATCCTCCCGTCACAACCACTATCTCCCCCATCTCAGCTTTCTGGAATGACGTTATTACTGTACCCAGGATCGTATGGTCGCCCCATGGAAGGACCAATTTGGGTTGATTCATCCTGGTAGATAATCCAGCAGCTAATATTATGGTGGATAATTGGCTATGCGCAATATTATTTGACATAATCGCTCCATACTCAGCAAGTGTATCGATGTCTTTGTTCTCTTCTTTTTCAGCCCAGGATAATTCAAAAATCTTGTGATCATTAAATATCGCCCGCCCTCCCTGGTCCCCTTCCAGGTTTTTTAGCTCCGCGAAGCAGGCTTTGCTAAAAATCACAGGGTTACCCCTTGCCCCATCGAAAACAGGTACAAGTATTTCGGGCGAATGATCACCAAAAGCTGAAGTTTCTGCTCGAACAAGGCGCTGTGAAATAAAGGGTTGGTCCCCCAGGAAGAACATGATGGCATCACAGTTCTTCTCCAGAACCTCCACCCCTTTTCTCACAGAGGTACTCTGACCTTTTTCCCAATCAGGATTGAATACAACTTCAAGATTTTGGTCAAATTGAATTTGGTCTTCGATTTCTTCCTTATAGGCGCCTAATACAAGTACAACTTGTGAGAATCCGATCCTGTGAACCAGATCAAGAACAAGCTGCAGCATTCTTTTGTTATTGATAAGCAAAAGCTGTTTTGGAGTGCCAAACCGTTTTGAACCTCCTGCAGCAAGAATTACCGCACCAATCTTCACTTTGCTATCCTTCCCACAAAAAAAGAACCTGCTTTTCGGCAGGTTCAATCTCTTAATGATGCAGTTTTGACCAAACCCGTTCTGCGGTTAATGGAAATTCATTAAACCAGATACCAGTGGCATCCTTCACTGAAGCTGCGAGCGCCGCAACGTAAGGTAAATAAGGCATTTCGCCCATTCCCCTTACACCGAAGGGACCGCGCGGGTCGGCATTTTCGATCAACACTGAATCGATTTCATCCGGGATATCCAATACAGTCGGAATTAAATAGGTTGACATTTTTGTGGTCAAAGCAATTCCATCTTTTTCAATGAAGTTTTCCAAAGTGCCATAACCGTTCGCCTGAACGATTGCACCTTCGATCTGCCCGATTACCTGCTGCGGGTTGACTGCTTTACCGACATCATCGGTGCATACGACCTTCGTCACGTGTACTTCACCGGTTTCCACGTCCACTTCGGTTTCGACTGCCTCGGCTACGTAGCCATAAGCAAAATTAGGCTCACTTTTTCCTGTTTCGGGGTCAAATGGAGTGGTTTTTGGGGCAAGGTAGGTGTACTCGCCGATGGCGGGGCGTTCTTCGGCTTCCCAACGTCTTAACGCTTCTTTCGCCGCACCAATGATCGCATTTCCAGACATGAATGTCATACGGGATGCGCTGACGCTGCCGGCACTTTCTGTGATGGCCGTATCTGCAGCAGCCAATTCGATTTTATCGACCGGAAGATTCAATGCCTGCGCAGCCATTTGAATCATTACTGTGTGTGCTCCCTGTCCAACTTCGGCAGCACTTTGACGCAATATCGCTTTCTCGATGGTGGTCTCACCGGACAATTCGATTGCAGCCCAGCAGTTTTCCTGGTATCCGAATGAAAATCCAACGTTCTTGTATCCGACCGCAAATCCCAGACCCTTCTCAACAGGTTTCTTGTCATCATTTTTCTTTGCGGGACGTTGCCATCCACTGTCCGTTTTCGTCCAACCGGCTTCCAATGCGCACCGCTCAGCGACTTTATCAATGGTCACCCCTGGGGGCAATGGCGTGCCTACCGACAATGTTTCTCCGTCATGGATCAAATTACGCATTCTGAATTCAACCGGATCGAGATTCAGCTTTTCTGCCAGTTTGTTCATCTGTCCTTCGGCTGCAAAAGCGCCCTGCGGCCCTCCAAATCCTCTGAACGCGCCCGAAGTAATATTGTTTGTATATACGCCAAAAGTATCCACCTTGACGTTTGGAATGCTGTAAGGACCAGTCGAAAGTAGCGTAGCGTTTCCAAGCACTTTGGGTGTGGTTGAATAATAGGCGCCGCCATCTGCGAACAATTCCATTTGGGCGGCAACAATTTTTCCTTCTTTTGTCGCTCCCCACTTGGCTTTGATGATGAAAGGATGCCGTTTATGATGCCCAAACATCGATTCATCCCGGCTCCAAATGATCTTCACCGGACGGTCGATGCCTCTCTCATGTAAACGCAAGGTAGCCAGCCCCAAGATCACTTGAACTGACATGTCTTCGCGACCGCCAAAAGCTCCGCCGATCGCAGGATAAATTATCCGAACGCGATCCTCCTCCAAGTTAAGGGCGTGTGCCACCTGCTCGCGGTCCTCATGCGTCCACTGACCTCCGACAACGACCGTCACGCGCCCCTCTTCATCCATGTAGCTGATCCCAGCTTCAGGTTGCAGGTAGGCGTGTTCCTGGACTGGCGTCCGGTATTCGTCTTCGACGATCACATCCGCGGCTGCGAAGGCTTTGTCCACATCACCCTTGCGAATTCGGTAATTGACGCATACGTTCGACCCATGATCCGGGTGAACCAACGTTGCATCCGGTTTCATGGCTTCTTCGATGGTACTGACAATGGGCAGATCTTCGTACTCCACATGAATTAATTTGCCGGCGATTTCTGCTTGCTTTTCAGATTCCGCAACGATCAGCGCAACTTTATCACCCGCATAACGAACGTGATCACCATACGCCTTATTGGATCCGGGACCACATAATACAGGCTGATCTTTCATTCCCAGACCAAATTCATTGTTTGGTACATGCTTCGCCGTAAAAACAGCCACAACTCCCGCAGATTTTTCAGCTGCGATTGTATCGATGCTTTTTACGATTGCATGAGGTCTCCTGGCAAAGAGCACCTTCATGTAAAGTTGGGATGGCAAATTGTAATCACCGGAATAGAGAGCTTTTCCGCTTACTTTATCAGCAGCATCGATGCGTTGAATTGATTGACCCACGAATTCCATAAGGATGTGCCCTCGTTTTTTTCTTGTGTCGAGTCCGACTTCCGATTAAGTGAAAATCTCGTTTACTGATTTCCACCGAAAAGACTGTTAATAATAAAGGTGAAGAACGAAACCACAACAAATAAAACGAACGTCAATAAAATTGTCCCGATCAACTTTACTGCAATATACGGATCCCAAAGATTTTGGAATATGATTTGCTTCGGGACTTCCAGCCAGGGAAAAGCTGCCAAATTCTTCACCACGTAGCTCATGATCAGGTAGGACATCACCGGCAGGATGATCAGGAGAATTAATCCAATGCCCCGCCAAACAGGATGAGGAAGGACTTTATCTGAAAGGGATCTTGTCTCTTTCTTGTAATAGTTCGTATATTTGGTCATAGTCTCCTCTATTGACTGGATGCAGCCTCTTCAACAGCTTTTACGATCTTGTAATATCCTGTACAGCGGCAAAGATTTCCACTGATAGCCATCTTGATATCATCCACGCTCGGGGAACTGTTTTCTTCCAACAATTTCTCTGAGGCCATGACAAAACCGGGTGTGCAATAACCACATTGTACAGCACCTTCATCGACAAAGGCTTGTTGAACCGCGGACAACTGTCCGTCTATACTCAAGCCTTCGACAGTAACCACTTCGGCCTCATCGGCCCGTGGGGCAGCTACAAGGCAGCTCATGACCGCTTTACCATCCAGGAAGATCGTACAGGCTCCGCATTCCCCTTCTGCACAGCCTTCCTTTGTGCCGGTCAGTAAAGCCTCCTCGCGAATCCAGCGCAATAATGTCTTTTGGTAACCGCCTATCAATTCAAGTGGTTTTTTATTCACGACCGCATGAATAGGTTCAGCACCATTATAGAATTTACCCTGCTTGAGAGTTGGACTGGATGTGGAGCTCTGCTTGCCCCACAACAACACAGGCTTTATTGGCAGATTGGATCCGTTTGTCCCAGCTTGAATTTCGTTCAAACCCCTTGTGATCATCGTCTCTGCCATGCCGACGCGATATCCAGCCGAACTGCGGATATCGCTGATCGGTGAGATCTCAGCAGCAGCCAGCCTGGCGGTTTCCTTGATGATGTCCTCACTCAGTTCCCTACCCATTAAATATTGTTCCGCTTGCTTTGCGTGGATGATCGTTGGAGCGACTGCGCCCAGTGTAATCCTGGCATCGCTGAGGATGCTGCCTTCAAAGGTCAAAATAATCGCGGCATTGACCAGCGAAATCGCCTGTGCCCGCCTGAGGGCATACTTTTTGTACACCCCCTTCTGGTTTTCGTCCAAGGCCTTGAAGGAAATATCCACCAGCATCTCATCGGGTGCGATGACAGTTTCCCGCACACCTTTGTAAAATTCACTCAACAACACCTTGCGCTCACCGCGTTTTGACAGCAATGTCACGGATGCATCCAGCGCAATCAGAGGAGAAATGGTGTCATTTGCCGGAGAAGCTGTGATAAGGTTCCCGGCGATGGTTGCGCGGTTGCGGATTTGCGGAGATCCCACCTGGTAGCTGGCCATCACCAGGGGTAAGGCATAACTGCGCAACAGCGATGACTCGACACAATGATTGTGAGTCACCAGGGGACCAATGTGAATGGTACCGCTACTATCGGAAGTAATCCTGTCCAATCCTTCAATGCGCGATACATCGATCAGAAGATCGATCTCGTGTTCCTGCTTTTCCAATTCGAGGAGGATATCTGTTCCGCCGGCGATTATCCTTGTGTTCTGTCCAGGCTGGTCGAGAAGATCAACTACTTCTGCCAGAGAAGAAGCATTAAAGTATTTTTTCCACATTGTCGCTCCTAGTCACGTTTCATACTTTCGCCGCTGCCGCGATTGGCTGATATCATCACTTCGGCAATAATGCTGACTGCAATTTCTTCGGGTGTTTCAGCTTCAAGTTCAATGCCAATCGGCGAATGTACGCGCTTGAATTTTTCGGCATCGACGCCCTGGGCAATCAATCCCTTTTTGGTAAATTCCCAGCGGCGCCTGGAACCGATCACACCGATGTACCCGGCATTCGTGTCCAACAAAGGTGCCAAACCCGCAATATCTACGTCACCCCCACGGGTTGTGACCACGATAGCGGTAAATTGATTGATAGTCATCCTGGCAGGTAGGTCAACCATATTCGCTGTGATGTACTCGTCGCCATCCGGCATCGAATCAGGTGTGGCAAATTCAGGCCGATCATCCGACACGATCACCCTGTACCCCAGCCAATGTGCCAGATGTACTACCTGGCGTCCGACATGCCCTGCTCCAATGACCACAAGCGTCAGCTTTGGAATGATCGGCTCCACATAGACCTCCATTTGACCACCACAAATCCCGACATCTCCCCTCTTGGGATCGACCAGGCTGTAGTGCAATAGTTTGGTTTTCCGGTCAGATAATGCTTTTAGCGCTTCTTCTTTAACCTGGTTTTCAATTTCACCACCGCCTACCGTACCTGTAAACCGGCCATCTGCGAAAACGAGCATTTTAGTACCGCTGTGACGCGGAGTTGATCCTTTAGCCTCGACGACAGTGCACAAAACCGCTGCTTCGCCGGTCTCCTCAAGCTCCGCGATCATCTTATAAATCGACATCTCAGTCCTCCAAAAGTCCAAGAACTACAGGTAATAACTGCTTCTTCCGTGAAACAACCCCTTCAGCCATAAGCGTGTTGTCGTTCATCGGCTTATAGGGCAAGTCATTCATTACGGGCGGCATATTCGCGAACAACAGTCTGCTTGAACCCCGCACGACATCCGTGACCATCAACATCGCGAAATCGACACCCTTCACTTCCCGCAACTCTTCCAGAGCCTGGTTCAGTTCAGGAATTCGCCCATCCAACTCGTTCAAATTACTCACTTCGGCTTGGGCAATCGCAAACTTCATCATCCCCGCCGTGTAAAGTTTTAGATCCCCGGTAACAATTTCATGAGGGGTTCTGGTGGTAATTCCCGCACTGGCATGTAATAACTTCTGACCATAGGATTTAATGGATTCTTTTTCAAGGGGTGATCCAGGAACAAATGCCCACCGTTCCAATCGTGCCGCAGCTAGATGATCTCGACTTGTGGTAGTTGGTGAGCTTAAATCCAAGGTATCGCTCAACAAGCCTGCCAGCATCATTCCTGCAAGCGCCGGTGGCGCACTCAACCCCCCTTCTTCAATCTGCTCCGAAACCAGGGTGGAGGTGCTCCCCACAATATCTACTGTCATTTTAATCGGCACATGCGTGGAAGGATTCCCCAGCCGGTGATGATCCAAAATCTCAAGCAGCTCTGCTTCCTCCAGTGATGAGATTGCCTGTTGTGCTTCGTTGTGGTCCACCAGGATGATCTTCAAACGCGGCGGATTCAACAGGTCGCGCTGCCTGCAAATGCCGACATAGCGTCCGGTATTTTCATCCACCACCCAAAATTCATCACCTTCAACTCTTAATACTTTATTAAGCACGTCCCGAATTCGGGTATTCGATGAAAATTTTGGCACTTCTGTGTTTACGGCTTCTTTGCACGGTAATTCCAAAATGTCATCGATGGTAATTTTATGCCGATCTGGGCGGTTACCAACCTGCCTGCTTAAAAATTCGAACAAACTGCGCCCATTGATCAATCCGTATGGCGTTCCATCATCATTGAGTACAGGTGCTACACCCCCTGTCCGCGTAGCGATGGTCCATGCTTCCCGAAGGGGTTTTTCAGGGGTGGTCGTATCCATCCGCCGCATTACTGATTCAAACCTCGGGCTTGCGTCTGTGATCAGCATGGGAGCTTCCAATCCCAAAAGCTTGAGCACAAAAGCAGTCTGAAGATTGGTTGCCCCTGCCCTTGCCGGAACAACATCCAATCCATCTCGTTCTCTCAACAACCATGCATACCCCATGGCAGCCGCGATCGAATCGGTGTCAGGGTTTGCATGACCAACTACATAGATAGGTGACGCCATCTATTTCCTTCTCTTGATCGCATCGAGTATGCGTTCAGGGGTTGCCGGATTCTTAACCAGGATGGCACCGCAAGCATCCTGAATGGCGTTTCCTACAGCTGGCGCAACACCATCCATCGGAATTTCTGCCACTGCCTTGACGCCAAAGGGATGCGACGGTTCGTATGTTTCAACAAAAATAGTCTTCATTTCCGGCATTTCATCAGATCTAAAGATATGGTAATCTACCAGGTCTTTTTCTCTTGCCCGCCCTTTTTGATCGTATTTCATCTCTTCGCTGACCGCATATCCAAGAGCCTGGATCATCCCGCCCTCGATCTGACCTGATGCGGTCATCGGGTTGACGATCACGCCTGAATCAACTGCCATCACCAGCTTATCGACGGTTAATTTCCCGGTTTCGGTATCGACCGTTACCTCAGCAAATTGAGCTGCAAATGGTGGGGGCGCCACAGGCGATACGTAGGATGCGGTTCCCATGATTTGTTCTTGATTGGAATGATGGATCGTGTCGCAGGCAATATCTGCAATGGTTACACTTCTACCATCCGGTGAAAACGCCTTTCGGTCATGCAGCTTGATATCTTCCGGCGTTACTACCTTGCCATCACTCGATAACAGCATTGCGGCACGCACCCTGACTCTCTCGGCTACCTGTTTAGCAGCTTTCGTGACCGCGGTGCCCGAGATGTAGGTTGTACTCGAAGCGTATGCGCCTTTATCAAATGGGGTGAAATCGGTATCGGACGAATAGACAATGATATCCTCGCTGGGCACGCCCAGGATTTCAGCCGCCATTTGAGCTAAAACCGTATCCGACCCTGTGCCCAAATCGGTTGCACCGATGAGCAGATTGAACGAGCCATCTTCATTGATCTTGATGCTCGCCGCTCCCATATCCAGGTAGGCGATTGCCGTACCTTGCATCACCAAAGCCACACCGATTCCTTTACGCAAGTACGGTTTGCCTTCCACGGTATGCCAATCCACATTTGAATATTTCTTGTCCCAATCGATGGCAACTTTGCCCAGTTTTACACATTTTTCCAGACCGCTCGTTTGAACGATCTCGGGTTTGGGTTCGCGCCCTTCGCTCCACGCAGTACTGAACGGCTGTAATTCGCCAGCGCGCAGAGCATTCTTCAGCCTGAACTCGATCGGGTCTAATTTCATTTCGCGGGCGATGGTTTCCATTTGCCGCTCTACAGGATAGAACCCCTGAGGACATCCATATCCTCTAAATGCGCCTGCCGGCGGAGTATTGGTATAGACGATATCCGCATAGAACCGTATATTGGGCGATTTTCGGTATTTTCCATCACCCACGTAAAGTGCCATGGCTTTTTGACCGGTGTTACCGGTAACGGTCAATCCGTGACAGCCGTATGCTCCAGTGTCAGTAATCACATGCATTTCATTGGCGGTAATCGTTCCATCTGTTTTAACGCCTGTTTTCATGTGAATTTTCATCGGGTGGCGTGACCGTGCTGCGATAAATTCCTCTTCGCGCGAGTATTCGAAGACAACCGGTCGTCCTGTGGCGATGGTCAGATGCGCCGCTACGTCCTCGATCAAAATCTCCTGTTTTCCACCAAATCCGCCACCGATCCGGGGCTTGATGACCCGGATGCGTTTGATGGGCAGCCCCAAAACAGGGGCCAAGATTCTCCGTGCGTGGAACGGCACCTGGGTACTCGTGCGAATCACAAGGCGGTCGTCAGAATCCCAATAAGTAACCGTGACATGCGGTTCGATATGTGCCTGCTGAACTTTGGGTACCTCATAATCTGCTTCAAAAACACGGTCAGCTTCTGCAAACCCATCTTCAACGTTGCCGATATCAATTTGAATTTCTGCAGCCAGGTTCTTCGAAGGATCAGATCCTCCGAAATTCTTGTATTCAATTTCTTCATGAAGAATTGGAGCCCCAGGTTTCATCGACTCTTCAGAATTCAAAAGTACAGGCAGTTCTTCATACTCCACATCGATTAGTTCAAGGGCTTTTTCAGCAATTTCGGCAGTGTCTGCTGCCATAAAAGCCACACGATCCCCAACAAACCGGACTTTATTATCCAGGCTGAACATATCCAATGGTCCAGGGATAGGCTCGGATTGCCCTGCGGAAGAAAATACGACACGTGGAAGATCTTTATAGGTCAAGACAGCCTGCACACCCGGCAGGTTCCGCGCTTTTTCAACGTCGATCCGCTTAATCCATGCATGAGCTACCGGGCTATGCAGGACTTTTGCGACCAACATGTCCTTCAGCTCAATATCGGCTGTGTAAGCCGGTTTGCCCTGAACGAGCTTCATCGCGTCGACCTTGATGTCAGGTTTTCCGACACTTCTAAATTCGTTCGTCTCTGCAACCAACTCCATTTGAGGCATGCAATTCGATTTAAGCTGGTCTGTAAATTCCGAAATCGTGATCGAACTATGCATAAGGGCAGCAGCGGCCTTGACTGCTTCCACAGGTTTTTGATACCCCGTACAACGGCACAACACACCAGACATTGCATCCCGAATTTCAGCTTCAGAAGGCTCATGCTTTTTATCAATAAGGGATTTGGCGCTTAATACCATGGCGGGTGTACAGTAACCGCACTGAATTGCGCCGGATTCAATAAATGCCTGCTGCAGCGGATGCAGACCATCGGTTTTCTTCCAACCCTGGTCTGGATGTTCTCCAATGCCCTCGATGGTTTGAATCGAATGCCCTTCTGCCTGCGCGGCAAGCATGGAGCATGAATTTACCGGTCTACCGTCCAAAAGGACTGTGCAGGCACCGCATTCGCCTTTTTGACAACCGCCAAATTTCGCTCCGAAAAAGCCAGCGTTCCTCAATACATCCAGCAGCGTGGCGCCAGGTTGAATATCAAATGGGGTCAGGATTTGGTTGATTTCAAGCTTGATTTGCATGATGCTTTCTCCTCAATTCCCTTTCGCCAATGACTTGACCAGGCGTTGGACCAATTGCTTGCCGGCTTCCATGCGATATTCTGCCTCCGCCCATTCATCCCCTGAATTTTGCAAACAGGATTCAGCCGCACTCAAGAAATCACCGTTTACGTCACCTTCATAGGCTAAACTTGGAACATTTCCAAACCCGCCCAATGCGATTCGCATCTTTCCAGAGCTCCACTTAGCCACGGCACAACAAATCACCGGTTGGTCCAACGGACTCCTGCCAATGGATTCAAATCCAAGATTGGCGCCTTTCGGTAAAAGGACTGAAGAGATATATTTCTCGTTTCTCTTGTCTTTTCTTTTTGCCAGCCATTGATCAATGCCGATTTCTTTATCGCCAGGTTTCCACATAAGGATAGCATCGAGAGCAACCAAAACTGTCAGCAGTGACGAGCGTCCAGCATTCGAAACAAGAGTACCGCCTATTGTTGCCATCCCTCGAATATTCTTACCCGCTTCGATGAGAATGGCGTTTCCAATAGCTGAATCGATGCCGAAATAACCTCGCATCGATTCCAGCGTGACGGAGCCGCCGATTTGTGTATGATCCTGCGTTTCTACGATTTTATCCAGACCAAGGTGTTGCAAATCGACCACGGCGACTTCAGCATGGGTTTTGCTCAAGATCGTTCCACCGCCAAGGGGTACGGTTATTGGCGTTTCTCGCTTTAAAAGCGCAATTGCCTCTGCTTCACTTTTTGGTCGATGATATTCAATGATCATCTTATTTCTCCTCGCCTGGCAGCACCACCCACTCATCGCTGGAACTGGTGTGATCAAATTCAATCGGTATTAGGATTTGCACATAAACAATTTCAGATTCTGCCAGGACCTGCCTTGATTCATCCATAATCCGACTTTTCGTAGTGACGACCCTGCCTCGTCTTGACACCACCTCGGCTTCAACCAGAAGCGGAATATCGCAGTGGACAGGATGCCGGTAATGGGTCGTCAGCGTGCCAGTGAAAAAAGTTTGCTTTGGAATGGGCTCAGTTTCGGTTGTCCTACCGGCGGCTTCATCCATTATGGCGGCCAGTATTCCACCATGAACAATTCCCGGCCAACCTTCGAACTTGCGTGATACAGAGAATTTTCCCGAAACGTGACCCTCTTTTTTGCTTTCGAGGACCAATTTCAAGCCATTTTCGTTTTCAACGCCGCAAACAAAACAATTTTTAGAATTAGCCAGTCTTGTCATATTATTTTTGCGCAAACGTATCTATCAGTAATTTGACGTCCCCACCTACCGGGTAGAGGATCGGGCAGGTGCATCCATTCTTGATGTATTCCGCGACCTTCGCGCGGGCTTCATCAGGCGTACCAGATGCCGTAATTCGCAATACCAATTCATCAGGCACCAGATGTTTGGCCTTGGCGATTTGTTCATGCGTGGCTGGCCATCCCAGGATGGATTGAATCTGCTGCACAATCTCTGGAGCCACACCTGAAGCCTTCGCAATGTGAGGTTGTTGGGCAAGGTATTGTGTCAGCAGTTCACGGGAAGTTTCGATGGCAGCATCGTGATCATTATTGACAGAGCACACGATCAATTGAGGGCGGTCCAGGTCGTCAAAATTACGCCCAGCCCTGGTGGTTCCGTTCTTCAACAATTCCAGCGCTTTGATGTTGTATTCCGGTGGAACACAATAATTCATGACCACCCCATCCGCAAATTCTCCGGCCATTTCCATCATTTGGTCGCCAGTGGCGCCAATGTAAATGGGCACTTTTCGTGGTTCAGTGTTGCCGTGCACCACATCCAGCTGGATCCCGTTTACATGAATGAATTCCCCATCAAAAGTCACGCGTTCCATGTGCAGCAAGCGGCGCAAGATCAATACAGTCTCTTTCATTGCGGTCAAAGGTTTCTTGCGGTCAATGCCCACATTTTTCGCCAGGGGGTCCCACCAGGCGCCGATGCCGCAAATAATGCGATTCGGAGCCAGGTCGTCCAGGGTCAAGAATGTCGAAGCCAGCAAACCGATATTACGTGTCCAATTGTTAATTACGCCGGATCCAACTTTAAGGTGGTCAGTCACCGCTGCATAGGCCGCCATGGGTACGATCGCGTCTCTTACCAGCCGGCTTTCAGCCTGCCAGACGGCTTCAAATCCTTTTGACTCCGCATAACGAACGTAATCCAACCCGTCACGCAGGTCGTGTGCATCCTGTAAATATAGTGCTACTCTTTCGGTCATTTATCCCTCCGGTATCGATTTTGTGATGATGGCATCTTCTGATTTGAGTTGTTTTAGATATTCAAGGTCTTCAGGTAAATCCAGGTCAAGACTGAATATTGGCGTATCAATAATCTCTATCCTGGCATTGGCGTCTTTGGCTTTTTGAAGATGAGCTTTGAACGAACCCGGGCCATAACTGAACTCGATCAACCCCGAAGGATTGATATACAAGGCATTCGTTCCGTCATGGCGGCGATCTGGCGCAATCAGGACTTCGGGTGGGTTGCCGCTATGACTGAGAAATTCCTTCAAATGCTCAGGTGTAATTAATGGCAAGTCGGCTGGTAGGACGAGTATTTCCTGTACCTGGTAAGCTTTTGCAACGGAGGCTGCCCGCCGCAGCGCGGTATTCAACTCCGGACTGCCATCTTCGAGCACGGTCCTGGCGTGAAAATCGCGGGCGAGAGCAAGCGCCGAAGGGTCCCTGGATACGACGAGAATGGTGTCGATTTCATCCACTTTTTGTAGCGTTTTTAAAATATTGACCAACATCGTTTTGTTTAGGGAGGTGCGCTCGTCTTCAGTCAGAACCTTTGCAAGACGAGATTTTCCTCTTCGGAGAGGTTTTACAGGTACGATAGCCCAAAGTGTCATACCAAATAACCTTTTATGCTAATTTTAAAGAAAACTCCAACACTTCCTTCGCGAGCTTGATCTTCGTCTCATCATCGACCATCACGGTATTTGTTGCCATTGAAATTATACCCCATTGGTTTATAAATTCCTGCTGTCCAGCATCAACATCATCGAGCACAAACCCCTTTATGAAGGGTTGATATTGCCGCGCAACTTCAAGAGCAGATGGAACAATCCCCATTTCCTTGTACATCTTTGCAGCAGGACCTTTCAGAGCATCCCCACCCACGATGGGCGAAACGGCTACGACTGGCTTCTTGAGCACGATTTCTTTGATCTCTTTAATCGACAGGATGGGCAGAATACTTACCCAGGGGTTTGACGGGCAAATCACGATACGATCTGCTTCGTTGAGCCTTTCGATCACTTTCTGTGGAGCTTTAGCCCAATCGATCCCGTCAAACTTTATTCCAGTCATCGTGGGCGCAAATTGATACTTAACGAAATACTCCTGGAAAGCCAGGTCACCATATTCACGTGTAGAAATTATGGTCGTGACTTCATCATCAGTCATTGGCAGGATGGTATGTGCGATCCCCATCTTGCGGCACAATTGCTGTGTGATCTCTGATAAAAGCAGGCCTTCGTGGTCCAATCGTGTTCTTTCAAGGTGTAAAGCGAGATCCGAATCGCCCAAATTGAACCAGTTTGGCGCGTCGAATTGTTCGAGGGTCCTCAAGCAATTCCAGGTTTCCCCTTTTCTGCCCCATCCGGTTTCGGGATTGGCCAAACCCGCCAGTGTATAACAGACAGTATCAAGGTCGGGACATATTTTGAGACCAAACAACTCAAAATCGTCTCCAGTGTTGACGATCACGGTCAGATCTTCAGGAGAAAGTATCTTCGACAACCCGTAAGCGAGCTTCGCTCCGCCCACGCCTCCTGCCAAAGCGACTACTTTTGTCATGAGGTTCCTTTCCTGAATTCTTGCACAAAGCTGATCCCTGCAGAACTCTCTTCCGAATAAATCAACGCAAGGTTATTGACGGTGATGGTCATTGTCAAAGGCAGGCGTAAAATTGTTTCTACAATACAGGTGATATTCGCGAGGGAAGCATCATCAGATGTGACAGTGATGTGAGGGATCCAGTGTTCCGGTTGGTAAAATGCAGATAACTTCACCCCCAACGGCGAGAGAAGGTCCCAAATTTCTTCATGAAGTTCGAGTAATTTTTTCGTTTTGACGATCGGAATATATAAGATCGGCTTTTCGCCTGTGAACAATCCAATGCCGTTTGTAGAGATTTCGAATTCAGTTAATTGCAGTGAAAGATCAAGAAATCTCTTTTTCAATTCCAGCTCATCAAACTTCTCAGCCACGAACCATGAAAAATGTGGGTCTTGAGGAATTTTAATTCCTGAAAGACCGCACGTTTTTTCAAGATCCTGCCACATTTTCTTGGCTTTTTCATCAGTATTACGGTTAAGCAGGGTGGCTATAGCTTGCATTCTTCACCTTATCGAAATAAGTCTAGATCTTTTGGGCGTATCAATTCGGTCAAGCTGCTTTCTCGTAGAGGATACGGAAATCCCCGAACATGCACAGCCGGCGTCCCTTCAGAAGCCTGCCCCATCATCAAGGATGCGCCTGCAGCCAGTTCATCAGCGGCTGCCACCTGGGTGATTCGCAAATGAAACCCAAACAAATCCTTGGTTCCCCGCAAGTCGACCAAGCCTGGAACGCCTGAAATGCCTATCGTAATTCCCACCGTTCCATTACGCCAGGCACGCCCGTGGCTGTCGATGATCAAAATCCCCAACCTGAGACCAGTCTTTTCCTCCAGAGTCATCCGTAGCCGCTCTGCGGACTTGTCAGCGTCCTCAGGGAGAAGAAGCACCCAATCAGAATCTTCGCCCCATTCACCCCGCACATTTGAATGGTCGATTCCAGCATTCGCACAAATGAAACCGTTCTTATGCTCAACTATGATAGTGTTTTCACGAGTACGTAGTACCGACGAACTCTCCTGCAGTACCAGTTCAACAAAACGCGCATCTTTTCCAGTTTTCCTGGCTAGATCAAGAGCGGTTTCCGATGGAACGACCTCAATCAAATTCCGCAAGCGTCCTTCTGCTTTAGAGACGACTTTTTGGGCTATGACTAAAATATCGTTATCCTGAAGCCCGATTTTTGAATCGCTCAGGCTTGTGAGGATCAAGTCAGCGAGTGAATCTCCCGGTTTTACAAGTGGAAACGCATCAAGGGGCGTGAATGTTAATGGCATTGAATGGTCACTCTCTACCGGTTGATCCCTGTAATTCGAATCCCAGAACCATCAATGCCATATTGCTTATTAAGTCCAATAAGTATCGAGGTTAACCCTTCTGCAACAACCGAGTTTTCAAGCGGTCCGGCATCCCACCCCACCAATCCAGCATCTTTGACCAACTCGATCACAATTGTCCGGGTCTCTTTCGAGGTTCCTGTAACCAGTACTTCACATTCCGTGTCTTTATCATTCCATAAATTTTCATATGAAATGTTCTGAAATGCAGAGGCAATTTGGAGGGATTCGCCCAATATACCTCTCGCTTCCAGTGCTGCGCTTCCGGCGGCGGGCAATTGGACTTTGGTTACCTTGGGGGGTACCAGGGGAACTGTCACATCGATCAATAGCTTTCCATCCAGCAGCCCTTTTAGACTCTCCAGCATGGGTATATGCGCACCAAAGGGTACAGTCAAAACTGCAATACTGCATTCGGCTGCTGCGAGGTTGTTCTCCATGCCAATTACCCGATTGGTGGTTAAAGCAGCAAGCTTTTGGTTGATCTCTTCAGCCGTCGCCTGAGCCTTTTCCAAGGATCGCGATCCAATGATCACCTTGTGTCCGGCTCTTGACCATTGATAAGCCAACCCCTTGCCTTCTTTGCCCGTTCCCCCCAAGATTGCGATCACTTTCTTGTCGATGATGTCAGCCATAATGCTCCTTAGGAAATCCTAAAACATTTTTTGATACCTATCCCATACTTCTTTGGATCGTTTCCTCGCCTCAGCACTGATTTGATGCTCGTCAATGGTGGTCAATTGCCGGTCTTTCATCAAAACCTTACCATCCACCATGGTCATCGTTACCATTGAATCCCGGAAACCAAAAAGGATCTGCCATGGAAGATTACCGGGGGTCATTTCAGTAACAGGCTCATAATCTACCAGGATCAAATCTGCTGGAGCGCCTTCCTGGATCGTTCCAAGTCCAGTGGTGTTCGGGAAAAAGTGCTGAGCCAACAAAGCATTATTGTATGCTCCCATTTCAACCACAGACTCGCCATTCATTCTCCGTGGGTCTTTATGGATCAACTTGTGGGCGAGATAACAGGTGCGCCATTCATCCCACATTGCATTCGAGAATCCGTCGTTCCCCAGGCAGACTTTAATCCCCAAACGCAGCATCGATTCCACATCTGCCAATCCCACCGCATTGTTCATGTTGGATCGAGGTTGATGGGCAAGCCATGTTTGCGTTTCGGCTAATAATTCAACCTCGCGCATATCCATGTGCACGCCATGAGCCACAATGCTGTTTGAACCCAGTAAATCGAACCTCTTAAGCCGGTCGATCACACGTAATCCATGTTTTTCGAGGCTGCTAAACTCATCGATCTGATGCTCTGCTACATGAATATGAAAACCGGATTGTCCGTCCACGGCCACCCTGCATTTTTCGAGCGTCTCGTCAGAGAGAGTTAACCCTGCATGCATGCCGAATGTGGCTGCAAGCCGTCCATCTAGATCCTGTCCGTCCTTGATCTCATGCATCATCCGCAGGTTTTCGGCAATTCCGGCATCAGCCTTGATCACTCCGCCGCGGTCTGTGACCTCATAACACACCACACCCCGCAGACCCGTCTCGTCAAATGCATCCCGAATGGCATCCAACGAACCATCGATCGCATTTGGCGAAGCATGATGATCGAACAGCAGGGTTGTCCCGTGTTTGATCGCGTCGATCATGCAAACCTGTGCACTTACTTTTACGTCCTGCATGTCAAGGGATTGATCCAACGGCCACCACAATTTTTCCAATATTTCCGAAAACTGTGAAGGAGCCGGGCTGGGTATCGCCAGGCCTCTCGAAAACGTACTGTAGAAATGGGTGTGCGCACAAATAATTCCAGGCATAAGCAACTGACCGTGTGCATCCATCACGGGTTCATGCGGATATTCAGTTTCCAATTGAATTTTAGGGGCAAGTTTCACAATTTTCTGTCCCTGGATAAGGACAGCGTAGTCATTCAAGATTTGGTTGGGCTTGCTCCAGGTGACAATGATTGCATTTTTGATTAACATGATTGACCCTTCCATCCCTCAAGCGGATTTCCTGATAATTGTAGCATAAAGAAAAATCCTTATCAAACCATCCCTGTTCAACCATACCTGTTCAACCATACCTGTTCATTAATTTCAACCTGATCTGGAATTCACAAAATCTACGAAAAAACCAAAATAGCATATAATCTACCTATCAATAATGAGGAGAGGTAGATGGAAACTTCGGTTAATGCAATAAACTACATGCGCAATCACTATGACCAATCTCTGGTTGAGCTCAAAGAATTTATTAAGATTCCGTCCATATCAACTTTGCCTGAAAATGCCAATGATGTAGAACTTGCGGCGGAGTTCTTAAGTAACAAGTTGAAATCCATTGGGATTGAAAATGTTCAGATTTTTCCCACTGCCCTCCACCCGATTGTGTACGGTGATCACCTGCATGCCGGAAGCAACCAACCCACTGCCTTGATTTATGGACATTACGATGTTCAGCCTGTAGATCCCCTCGACCTCTGGCACCACGACCCCTTTGAGGCTGTTCAGGAAGGCGAAAACTTGTTCGCCCGCGGCGCCTCTGACATGAAAGGTCAAATCTGGGCGGTAGTAACTGCCATTGAGTCGATCATCCGAACCGGCGCATTCCCAATGAACCTTAAATTCATCTTCGAAGGCGAAGAAGAAATCGGCTCTCTTCATTTCGATGAATTCGTCAAATCCCATACAGAACTGCTTGCATCCTCCTTCTCATTAAATGTGGATGCCGGGATGATCGCGCCAGATGTTCCCGCCATTATTTACGGATTGCGGGGTCTCGCTTATTTCGAAATTCGAGTGGAAGGCCCAAGTCACGATTTGCATTCGGGGATGTACGGCGGTGTCGTACAAAATCCGGCGAATGTGCTCGCAGACTTAATTTCTGGCATGCGCGATCAAGATGGCGTGGTTCGTCTTCCCGGGTTCTACGACAAAGTGATTCCCTTAACCTACTCAGGAAAGAGTTGAATTAGCCCGTCTTGATATGGAAGAGGATTACTATAAAAAACAAACCGGCGTACCGAAAATTTGGGGCGAAAAGGGATTCACGCCAGTTGAGCGTATCGGAGGACGTCCTACACTGGATGTCAATGGCCTACTATCTGGATTTATCGGTGCTGGAGCCAAGACCATCATCCCTGCCTGGGCGATGGCCAAAGTATCCACCCGCCTGGTGCCTGACCAATCCTCTGATGAAGTACATCAACAATTGATCCAATATATGCAAAAGAATGCACCCGAAACTGTAACCTGGACTGTTACCAAATTAAGTGGCGGTGAGCCCAGCATTTCCAGCATCGATTCACCCGAGTCAAAAGCCCTTGCGCTCGCCCAGCAGGAGGTATGGGGGATCAAACCCACTTACAAACGCGAAGGCGGGAGTATTCCTGTTGTTGCAGCCATGCAACAAATCCTTGGAATTGACTCTGTTCTGACAGGTTTCGGTCTTCCGGACGATAACATTCATTCACCCAACGAAAAACTTCACCTTCCCACCTGGTTCAAGGGAATGGAAGCTCTTATCCGTTTCTTCTTTAATGCGAGAAAATAGACACTTATGCCAACTGACAAATTAAAACTTCCGTCCTACGGCGGTCAGGCACTGATCGAAGGGGTGCTAATGCGGGGATCGCGTTACGTTGCTGCGGCAATGCGCGCCCCAAGTGGTGAGATCATTGTTCAGAAAGAAGAATTGAAAGGGATCTACAAAACCAAATTGGCAAAAATCCCCTTTTTGCGGGGGATCGTTATCCTATGGGATTCTCTTGGTTTGGGAACGAAATATCTTACCATTTCAGCCAATACTCAAACCGGAGAAGATGAGAAGATCGAAGGTCCCGCAATGATCGGGACGCTCATCGTGTCCTTTGCCATAGCGATCGGATTGTTCTTTCTTGCTCCAGCGGCCTTGATGCACCTTGTTCAAACGCCGCTACACCTCTCGAATTTCACGAGTAACCTGGTGGAAGGATTGATCCGGTTGGCGTTGATTATCCTTTATATTTGGGCGATCGGGAAAATGCCTGACATCCATCGGGTTTTCTCTTACCACGGAGCCGAACATAAAACGATCAATGCTTTTGAAGCCGGTGCAGACCTGACTCCAGAATCAGTGATGCCTTTTTCACTGCATCATCCGCGCTGCGGTACGGGTTTTGTCCTGATTGTTGTCGTGTTCTCGATCATCGTATTTGCGCTTCTTGGACCGCTTTCCCTGGTATGGCGACTTGCCAGCCGTGTTTTGTTATTACCCTTGATCGTTATGGTCGCTTATGAATATATGCGGTTCATCGCCAATCACCTTGATCAGCCATTTTTTAGATTGCTTTCAAAACCGAACATGGCCATGCAAAGATTGACGACGGTCGAACCTACTTCTGAAATGCTGGAAGTTGCGATAGCTGCGTTTAAATCGATGTATGAAGAAGAAACGAAACCGGTCGTTTGAACCATGAAATCCTGGCAATTGGTTTTATTGGGAACACTATTTGGCCTTCTGGCTGCCGGCTTGGTCCTGCTTGTGGCTACCCGTCCAGTAAAGTCAGTTGTGACGATCCTGCACCCCTCCCAGACCGCTAGCATCACAGTCGATCTTGGCGGTGCAGTTTTGCACCCCGGTGTATACGATTTGCCGGTGGGTTCACGAATCAATGATGCTGTTCAATTAGCCGGCGGGTTTTCGCCAACAGCTGATTCGAGCACGGTCAATCTGGCGGCTGTGATCAGGGACGGCGAGAAAATCTTGATCCCTGAAATCGCAACAACAGAAAAACTGGTGGATTCATCCAACGCTGATTCCAACCTGGTGAATCTTAATACTGCGACAGCGGATGAGCTTGAACAACTTCCTGGCATCGGTCCGCAGAAAGCCAGCGCGATTGTAACTTACCGCGAAACTTATGGGGATTTTCAGACAATTTCCGATTTGCTCTATGTTCCTGGAATCGGTCAGAGTATCATTGACACTTTCAGTAATTATGTTACGGTTAATCCGTAACCGATTCACGAGAGGTGAATATGGAATTGCGTAAACAGCTTGAAACTGACCTTTACCAGGCGATGAGAGATAAAGACGAAACCGTAAAGAATACAATTCGGTTCGTTCTTTCCAGCTTAAAACTTGCGGAAATTGAAAAAGGGCATGCATTCGATGACAGTGAGATCCTATCTATTATCCAAAAAGAGATAAAGATGCGTGCCGAATCGATTGCCGAGTTCACTAAAGGCGGCCGCCAGGATTTGATCGATAAAGCAAAACAGGAATCACAAGTCCTTGAAAATTACCTCCCCAAACAACTCAGCGACTCTGATTTGATCATCCTGATCGATCGCGCCATCGCAGAAGTCTCTGCCCAAACGCCATCAGACATGGGTAAGGTCATGAAAATTGTACTTCCCCAGGTTCAGGGTCAAGCTTCAGCGGATCGGATCAGTAAACTGGTGAGATCGTGCCTGACTAAAGAATAATCGTGGCAAAAAAACTGTCTGGGTTCTTTCAGTCCTTCTATTCTCGCACTTTTTATAAAGTAGCCATTTGGATATTAACCAGCCTATTGGCATTTGCTGCGCTGGTTTTGCCTATCGCTCTGCGTCCTTCTTCTTTTGCACTCGCGGTCGGTACAGTCTCGACCCAAGATATAACCGCTCCTTATGACTACACGTATACAAGCGAAATTCTCACTCAAAAAGCCCGGTCGGCTGCCGCTGCACAAGTTGGCACTGTTTATTTACCTTCAGACCCTACGATCACGCGCACACAAATTGATAACCTCAATATCGCCATCAACTACATCTCTTCAGTCCGCGCTGATACCTTTGCCACCTCAGAGCAAAAACTAAACGATTTATCGTCGCTGAAAAATATTCAATTCACCCCATCCATTGCAGATTCGATTTTGTCTTTAACGGATACCCGCTGGCAGGCAGTTCAACAAGAAGCTCTCAATGTTCTTGAACAAACGATGCGCAAGACAATCCGCGATTATCAAGTTCAAGACATGATCAATTCGATTCCCACGCTGATCAGTTTTTCTTTTCCAGATGATCAAGCCAAAATCGTCGTGGCGCTGGTAAGCCCGTTCGTAACGGCGAATAGCCTTTTCTCAGAAGAGCAAACAAATCTAGCCCGCAACGCTGCCATGAACACAGTTACGCCTGTGATCAAGAATTATGCTTACGGGCAATCGATTATCAACCGCGGTCAGGTGATTACCGCTGAACAATACGAAGCCCTAAATGTCTTCGGGCTCATCACCCCTTCGAACAGGTCACAAGATATGTTGGCTGCGGGCTCGTTGACTTTTATCCTAGCCATCTTAGTGATGCTTTATTTTCGCTATCGAGGGATGACAATCGGCGGAAACCTGCGTCATTTGACAGTGCTTTCGATCACCTTCCTGGTTTTCCTGTACGGTGCAAGGCTGCTTATCCCCAACCGTGCGATTTTGCCATATTTCTATCCTTTGCCAGCTTTTGCGCTGATCATTGGAACCCTGGTCAATTTCGAAGCCAGCCTGATATTAACCCTTGTTCTAAGTATCCTTGCGGCTTACCAGGTACCTTATTCGCTCAATGTCACTCTTTTTTATGCAATATCCAGTTTGACCGGTCTATTGATTCTTGGTAAGGGCAAAAGGATCACGCACTTCCTCGCTGCCGGCTTTGCCATAGCCTTATCAGGCTCATTGGTCATTGTTGCCTATCGCTTGATTGATACTGGGACCGATCTCCTGGGTCTGGTTACATTGATCAGCGTGACATTCCTCAATGGGATATTATCTGCAAGTGCAGCATTGCTCATTCAATTTTTGCTTTCGCAATTGCTGGGGTTAACCTCTGCTCTAAACCTCATCGAACTGTCCCGGCCGGATAACCCATTGCTGCAATATATTCTACAAAATGCCCCAGGTACTTATCAGCATTCACTTCAAGTGGCAAACCTTGCAGAACAGGCAGCAGAATTGATAGGAGCCGATCCCTTGCTTTCGAGAGCAGGTGCACTTTATCATGATGCCGGAAAGGCCATGAATCCACAATTTTTTGTTGAAAATCAAGTCCCTGGCAAGGTCGATGCCCATGACTCGATTGACCCAGTCATCACCGCTTCGACGATCATTTCGCATGTAGCAGATGGTCTGGCCCTGGCCTCGAAATACCGCATGCCGCCTCGCATAAAAGATTTTATCCGCGAACACCACGGCACCATGCTCACCAATTATCCCTATTCGAAAGCCATCGAAAATGCACATGGGATTGCTGAAAATGTCGACACTGAGTTGTTCCGGTATCCCGGACCGCAGCCCAGGTCTAAAGAAACTGCGCTCCTGATGCTCGCCGATCGCTGCGAAGCTACTGCCCGTGCTGAACTACCCAAGGATGATGAATCACTGCAAAAAATCATCAAGAAAGTGATCGAGGATTGCCTGGAAAAGGGTCAATTGGACCAAACGAACTTGACCTTCCGTGATCTGACAAGAATTGAAGAATCTTTCCTAAAAACCCTGCAAAATGCGTATCACCCGCGGATCAAATATCCCGAAGTAAAACTAGCAGTACCTCAAGATGAGGCACTATTGATTGAGGATAAGGTCAAAACAAAGTGATAGATCTCCTTGTCAATGATGCATTGGAAATTCCGGATTATTCTGAAGAATTAACCAGGATTGCTCAGGACACTTTAACTCTTGTCCAGCCTGATCTCATTTGCGACATTTCGGTAGCGCTCACAACGGATGAAGACATCCAGCAGCTCAATGCACAATTTCGGGGTATTGACCGACCGACAGATGTTTTATCCTTCGAATCCGATGAAACAGATCCAGAGAGCGGCATACGGTATCTTGGAGATATTGTCATTTCCTATCCACGAGCATTGCAGCAAGCTCTTGAGGCTGGTCACCCTGTAAACAATGAATTGATGCTTCTGACTGCGCATGGAGTTTTACATTTACTGGGTTATGATCACGCCACTCCGGATGCAAAAAAAACCATGTGGAGCCTGCAGGACCTGGTATTGCGGAAAAATCATGTCCACTTGAATAAGATTTCAGGGGACAGTGAAAATGAATAAATCTCCCTCACGCTGGCATTCGCTTAGATTTGCTTTCCAAGGACTTAAAACCATTATTAGGTCTGAAAAAAATACCTGGATCTATATTCCAATTACGGTGGTCGTTATCGTATTAGGTTTATTGTTCAAAATCCAAACCTATGAATGGTTTGCCATCGTGATCTGCCTGGGATTGGTCTGGGCATTTGAAGCTGCTAATACCGCTCTCGAAGCCCTGGTTAATATTCGATCGCCCGAAATTCACCCTGTTGCCAAAATCGCCAAGGATTGCTCAGCCGCCGCAGTATTGATCACGGCTTTCACCTCGGCTGTCATTGGAATGATGATTTTTCTCCCGCGAGTTCTCCATCTCATCGGTCTTTATTGACCTGGAGGGTACCCATGAAAGAATTCTTGTTTGGAACAGTTGGATCTCCCATAGCCACACCCGCCAAACCAGGAGGTAGCGTCGGGGCAGTTCAGACGATCTCCAGCTTGGGCCTTTCAGCGCTTGAACTTGGATGGGTTCAAGCTGTCCGTGTTTCAGAACAAACCTGCGCCTTGATCAAACAAGAAGGCGAACATCTTTCGATTGCCCTCAGCGTTCACGCCCCGTACTTCATCAATTTAAACGCCGATGCTGAAGAATGGCCAAAATCCAGGAAGAGGTTAATGGACGCAGCCCATTACGGGAATCTTGCCGGTGCCACCGATATCATATTTCACCCCGGTTCGTATTTTCAGAAAAGTCCGGAAGAAGTATTACCAATCGCGATTAAAAGATTGTCAGAATGTGCCGCTGAACTCCGGATGGAGGATAACCCGGTAAATCTTCGTCCGGAAACGATGGGTAAATCTGCCATGCTAGGATCTCTGGATGACACTTTGGCTATGGCAAAAGCGATCGAACATGTGCTTCCCTGCATCGACTTTGCGCATTTACATGCAAGACCAGGCGATGGCAGCAATAACACAGAGGATGAATGGAAGCGAATCCTTGACCAGTATGCCAAAACTCTTGGCGCAGATAGCCTGCATGCCCTTCACATTCACTTGAGCGGGATTGAATATTCGGCAAAGGGTGAACGAAATCATCTGCCACTCCGAGAATCAGATCTCAATCTCAAGGCGTTATTTAATGCACTTAAATCTTCCGGAGCCAGGGGAAGGATCCTCTGTGAAAGTCCCATTATGGAAGAGGATGCGCTCTACATGAAAAAGACCTGGGAATCCTTGTAAAACAAAATGTGAGGCTTCAAATTGAAGGCTCTTGATTTATTACACCGTTATTTTTAGAGGTACTCTTTTAGATTGTGCTCCACTGCATAGGCTGCAGCTTCTGCTCGATTGCTTACACCCAACTTTGACAAAATCGAGCTGACATAATTCCGCACGGTTCCTTCCCCTAGGAACAAGGTCTTCGCAATTTCTCGATTGGTCTTGCCTTCCGATACCAGCATCAGCACATGCTTTTCCTGCTGGCTCAAATTGACAAACGCGGATGCTTCTTCGTCTTTCACTGCCCGTCGAACTTCTTGAAAAACTCTTTGGGTCACCGCAGGGTCCAATAGGGCTTCTCCGCGGCTGACGGCATCGATGGCATTAATTAATGCATCTCCGCTGATCTGCTTCAGTACATAACCCGAAGCGCCTGCCCGAATCGCGGAAAACAGCATCTCATCCTCAGCATAGGACGTCAACATGATGACGCGCGTCCCTGGGTAAGTTTTTGTGATTTCCTCGCAAGCCTCGATGCCAGAAGCCCCTGGAAGCCGAATATCCATCAGCACAACATCCGGACGGGTTCTTTTGACTTGTTCAATCGCTTCCTTGGCAGTCCCCGCTTCACCAACGACTTCATATTGGGGATGATGGTCAAGCAGCGCTTTTAATCCCAGTCGCACCACTTCATGGTCGTCTACCAGTAGTATTTTATGTTTTGTCATGTTATGCCCTTCTCGCCAGTTATCGCCCTTATTATACCTGATTGGATCAGATTCTCCTGGCTAAGGGATTTTTGCTTCATCCAGGACCATTGTAACGGGACAATGATCCGATCCCATGATTTCATCATGGATAATTACATCATTAACAGCAGGCATCAGTTCGGATGAGATCAAATAGTAATCCAACCGCCAGCCAATTCCCCTGGCTCTGGCGTTTACCCGATAGGTCCACCATGTATACTGAATCCGTTCAGGATAAAGCAATCTGTAAACATCGACCAGGTTATTTTTCAAGTAAACATCGATCATCGCTCGTTCTTCAGGTAAAAATCCAGATGTGGTTTCATTCTCCTTGGGATTGGCAAGGTCAATTTCATTGTGAGCTGTATTGAAGTCGCCGGTAATGATCACCCATTTGTGCTCAGTATGATATTGGTTAACCAACCCGAGAAGCTCTTTATAAAAAGCGAGTTTATACTCCACCCGTTCTTGCCCGCGCTGACCATTGGGAAAATAGATATTGAATAAGACAAACTTGCCGAAATCCATTTGGATGACGCGCCCCTCTGAGTCAAAGTACGGGTTCCCAAGGCCGTAACGGATTTCGGGTGTGTATTTCCGAATATAGGAGGCTACCCCTGAATACCCAGGACGTTCAGCCGAGTTCCAATATTCGCTATATCCTTCCCATTTCCGATGTTCATCAGGCACCTGGTCCATTTTTGCTTTGATTTCCTGCAAACAAAGAACATCGGTATCTAAAAATCGTGCAACCTCAAGTAGGTTTTTGCTGACGATTGCCCGATACCCATTTACATTCCAGGTTGAAATTTTCATCCGATCATTCCCTTTGCTTATGGTAAACTTGAACGATAACATTATTCTAGCTGATTATAAAATGATGACCCATCTGATTCAAATATCCAATCTTAATAAAGAGTCTCAACCCATATTGGCCAAAAATTGTACCCAATTTCTGCAAAGGTTAAAGGGGTTGATGTTTGTTCGTTCACTGGCGGATCATTCCGGCATCTTGCTGGATGAACAAACAGACAGCAGTGTGAACACATCAATTCATATGCTCTTTATGAATTTTGATATCACTGCGGTTTGGATAAACTCAAGCAAACAGGTGGTGGATGTCAAACTTGCCAAAAAGTGGACACTCGCTTACTTTCCCAAAAGCCCCGCCAGGTATATATTGGAGACATCACCGGCTCGAATCAATGATTTTGCCATTGGAGATCAATTGAGTTTTTCGAATGTCGAATAAAATCCTTTCTCTCATCCTTGCCCTTGCCCTCGCATTTTCCATCATTTCTCCAGTATCCGCCCAGACGAGTACCGATTATCCCGTTTATATCGTACAACCCGGTGACACTCTGCTGACCATCGCCGCACGCTTTGGAGTTCCATTAAACGACATCATTAATCTCAATCAGATCCAGGACCAGGATTTTCTCTCACCAGGAGATTCACTATTGATCCCCGGTCTGCCCGGGATCCAGGGAACCCTGACGACTGTTACCGTGCAAATCGGCGAAACCCTCGATTCAATCGCACAAACTTACACCGCTTCAAAACCATTCATCATTCAAATCAATCGCATCACCTCGCCTTCAGAGGTATATGCCGGTGCCAGCCTGATCATCCCCGTTGTGGATCCAAAATCCATCCAGTCCCCCTACCAGGTATTGCAACCCGGCGAGACATTTATTGAAGCTGCAACGCTCTTAAATATCAACCCCTGGCAGCTTATTTTATCCAATCAAATCCAGAATTCCACGTCAACCTTGCCAGGTAGCCTCTTCTTCAAAAAACTCACTGAAGGGGAGACAGCCCTCAACCCATTTGATCCGGCGCTGACAAAAGTATCTATTAACCCGCTTCCATTAATGCAAGGACAAACCTTCGAGATAGAAGTTGATTCGTCCATCCCTGTTACCCTCGAGGGAACTTTGGCCGGAAATCAACTTGCCTTTTTTGCCGATGGTGAGAATAAATTTATCGCCCTGCAAGGAATTCATGCCATGTCAGAACCTGGGATTTACACCTTTACGCTTGATGGTAAATATGGCAATGGGAAAGGCTTTTCTTTCTCACAGCCGGTGTTACTCGTAAGCGGTAACTACCCCAAAGATACCCCTCTTGTGGTGGATCCTTCCACGATCGACCCGACGGTCACCCAACCCGAAGATGATTTCGTCAAGAACCTGGTTTCAACCCTGACGCCGATCAAGTACTGGAACGGTATTTTCGCTGCTCCCAGCACCTCCGGCACCTACACATCCGTCTTTGGGGTCAGGCGTTCGTTCAACGGCAGCGATTATACGTATTTTCACTCCGGCCTTGATTTTGGCGGCGGTGTGGGCTTGCCTATCACTGCTCCAGCGGACGGGGTCGTGGTCTTTGCAGGTCCGCTGACCGTTCGCGGAAATGCAACATTCATCGATCATGGTTGGGGTGTGTATAGTGGTTTCTTCCACCAATCAGAAATTGATGTGAAGGTGGGCGATAAGGTCACCAAGGGGCAGACCATCGGTCTCGTCGGAAACACAGGGCGTGTGAATGGAGCCAATGAATATCCCGGGGCAGGTGCTCACTTACATTGGGAAGTTTGGGTCAATGGAGTTCAAGTCAACCCCTTCACCTGGTTGAATCAGGAGTACCCTTAAAATAAGCTCGCTCCTAAGGTATAATAATTTAGCAACAAATTCTTTATGGTACGGCAAGGGAAATGAATTTGAAAGAATCTTTTTGGCAAGACCTCAAAATAAACGAATCCGATCTCGAAACGATTTACAACCATCTTCTCGAGATTGAAACACCTCAAACAATTTCTGAACTCACAAATTTCCTGATCAAAAATAAAATTGACGAAGAGAACAAAAAAGCAGAAAAAGCGAAAGCTTCTGCCGGCGAACTTTACATGCCCAAGAGCCAGTTCTCAGTTGGTCAGAAACTGGTCTTTCCGGCACGGAATATGGAAAAAGGGATCGTGAGCAATGTTCGTGACGGTAACAACCCCGATTACAAAGAGCTGCAGGTTATCGAAGTCGATTTCGCTGCCGATGAAAAAGTGGAATTCGCGAGCAACCTCGCTGAGCACAAACTCAATGACCCGTCGCTTTACGAGAACCATGATCCAAACCTGGACTATGACACTGTAATAAAGAATTATGGTGCCGGTTTTGCCAGGAAATTGGATTTTGCCCTTGAAGCGAACGAAGACCTGGTCTGCATTGGCGGCAGCTACTTCCCGCGCTCCTTATTGGTGGATATCAGCCCCGGTCACTTGAATCTCGCCGAAGCAGTTCTGGAAATGGAAAACGGTGGACCGCTCTCATCGCCCAATTTGATCAAACAAATCGAATTACCCACAAATGTCAATTCGAAACTAACTGAATTCTCCTTCAATTTAGCCATGCAGGAAGACTCCCGCTTCGACGAAGTAGGGCCTGCAGGCGTAACGCTCTGGTTCTTGAAACGTCTCGAACCTGAACAAGTTCAAAATTGCCCCAGTTTCCTGCAGTACTCGGGTGACGTTCCTGAACTTACCGAGGCCATTACCCACCTGTCCTCGTTCGATATCAATGTCTGCGACGAACTCGAGCCAGGTTGCGATACTGAAGAAATCAATTCGGTTACCCTCAGTCTGATCTACCCGCATCTGCGGGCAGGTACACTTCCGTTGACCAGTCAACTGAAAAAGCTCTTTCCAACCGCCTATGAAACACCCCATATCAAAATCGATTTTGTAGACGGAAAAACCAAGACAAAATTCCCGGGATGGGTCGTCCGTCCTTTTCACTATATTTTTGGACTGGCTGAATGGTACGCCCAGCAAGGGATCATTCCCGGCAGCTTATTGAAAATTTCAAGGGGCACAAACCCGGGTGAAGTCATCATCGAACCTGAAAACCAACATAATTCGCGTGAATGGATCCGGACCGTTTTAGTCGGAGCTGATGGTGGCATCGTCTTCGCCACACTGAAACAACAGGTGACCTGCTCTTATGATGAGCGGATGGTGGTGATGACCCCTGACTTTGCGGTGCTCGATCCGCTTTGGGATCGTTATTCCGATCAAAAGTATCCGCTCGAGAAAGTGGTCCTGCCCATCATGCGCGACCTCGCCAGGCTGAATCCCCAGGGGCATGTGCATGCACAGGAACTCTATTCAGCGGTCAACATTGTCAAACGTTGTCCTCCCAGCGCAATTTTGCAGCTCCTGTTTACCCAACCCTGGGCATCACATATGGGAGACCTCTATTTCAAGCTCGAAGAGAACAAAACATAGGGGCGACGGATGAGCGATACCAAACAGTTCAGTTTTATCAAACCAACATTGCAGACGCTTTACCACATCGATTTCGAGTGGTGGAAATCTCACGATAGCAATTGGCATATCTTCTTGTTTGGTTGTCTATGCGAAGAACATCAAAAATTGTTTGACCAACGCGCCGAGAATGCAATGATCGATTGGATCAACCCTGAGACGGCAGAGGTCACCCTCGTGGATGGTTTGCAGACCGTGTTGATGTCGCATTGTGCTAAATTGCCGAATTTTGTCACGCCCAATACCACCATGATCGATGCCATTTTCCGTGTTTTTCTGGCCAACGGCAATACCCCGATGACCCCGCCTGAATTATCTGATAGAATTGGCAAGCCTGCTGATACGATCCTGCGAACCTTATCCGGCTTCCAGGTTTACAAAGGCATTCGTCCTTATCACGGCTAATTTTTGCCCCCGTAGCGCAATGGACAGAGCACCAGCCTTCTAAGCTGTTGGTTGTGAGTTCGAATCTCACCGGGGGCGCTCAACCTTTTCCCATCCAACTCAAAAAATGATATATTAGTAGATGTGGAATTTATCCTCTTCCGACCTCTGGGATTGGAGAAAGTATGATTATCGTTAAATTTACAAGAATTGTAGAACCATCGGAAAACGAACTTTTTGAAAGTGTAAACCCTGCCTATCTTTCGGGGGTAGTCAACTGGCAGTTAGCTTCGAACTTGAATGCCTGGAACCCGCCTTACGATCTGCTTGAAACTGAAAAGGAATATATTGTCAGAGTTGAGATCGCGGGCATGTGCGAAGATGATTTTGACGTTTCTTTTGACTCCCGCTTCGTGTACATCAAGGGAAAACGGATCGATGAAATGGAATTTCTGACCTTCCACCAGATGGAAATTCCTTTCGGAGAGTTTTCGTTCAAGGTCGAGATTCCTGGACGGGTCGAACCGGATAACGTCCAGGGCGAATATGCCAATGGTTTTCTGACGATTACCCTCCCCAAGCATCCTTCAACAAACATTTCGCTTCCATCAACATCAGATGAAGATCAATAACGGACACATTAATGGATAACCATAACAGTGAAACAAACGACAATATCGCCAAGATGATTTCAGATTTCGATCCAGGAGAAGTTCCCTCGGATGACCTGGAAGTGCTGAACGAGAAGCCTGACACCAATCAAATCCCATCTGAAGTCCCCATCCTCCCCCTGCGTGGATTGGTGGTTTATCCTCAAACAGCCTTACCGTTGACCATCGGTCAGCCGCGCTCGATCAAATTGATCGATGACGTCGCAGTCAGCAACCGCCTGGTCGGGTTGGTCACTTCACGTAATCCCGATCTGGAGAACCCTGGCCCGGAAGACCTGTTCAAAGTCGGTACGCTCGGTATCATCCACCGCTTATTCCGCGCTCCTGACGGAACAATCCGCGTACTCATTCAAGGTTTATCCCGCATTTCGATCGGCAACTACACTCAAGTTGACCCTTATCTCAAGGCAGAAATTACACCCAATCCAGAGATCATCGAAACCGGTCTCGAAATTGAGGCGCTTGCCCGTAATTCCGCTTCGCTTTTCGAAAAGATCGCAGACCTGATCCCATCTCTCCCACGTGAGCTGGTAGCCTCCGTCCTATCCATCAAAGAACCGCTACAAACAGCCTACAACATCGCTAATTTGCAGCGGATGGAGTTGGCAGACGCGCAGGACATTTTGGAAACCACCTCGATCAGCGAGAAATTTCACAAACTATTTGCCATCCTGACCCGTGAAAGCGAAGTACTTGAGCTTGGGCAAAAAATTCAAGACGAAGCCAAATCTGAAATTGAGGGATTCCAACGCGAATATTTTCTGCGCGAGCAAATAAAGGCAATTCAAAAAGAGCTTGGCGAAACTGACGAGCAAACCGTTGAGGCGGATTCTTTCCGCCAGAAAATCATCGAAGCCAAACTCACTGGTGAAGCCCTTGACACAGCCAACCGCGAAGTGGACCGTCTCTCCAAGCTACCCCCCGCCGCTGCAGAGTATGGGGTCATCCGAACCTACCTCGATTGGCTGGTCACCCTGCCGTGGCAAAAGCAAACGCAGGATAACCTTGACATCCGTCACGCCCGAACGGTTTTGGAAGAAGACCATTATGGGCTCGAAGACATCAAAGAGCGTATCCTCGAGTTCCTGGCGGTGAGAAAACTTCGACTCGAACGCAGCACTCCTGAACAAAAAGCTGAGCAACAAAGGGACCAGATACGCAAAGATCGTGAAGGGGTCATTTTGTGCTTCATCGGACCTCCCGGAGTTGGCAAAACTTCGCTCGGTCACAGCATTGCCAGGGCGTTGAACCGCAAATTTATCCGCATTTCTTTAGGCGGAATGAATGACGAAGCCGAGATCCGCGGTCACCGCCGGACCTATATCGGCGCCATGCCAGGGCGGATCCTGCAGGCTCTCCGTCGGGTCGAATCCAGCAATCCCGTATTCATGTTGGATGAGATCGATAAGCTCACCATGGATTTCCACGGCGACCCGGCATCGGCTTTGCTTGAAGTGCTCGACCCTGAACAGAATTTTGACTTCCGTGATAATTACCTCGAAGTGCCATTCGATCTTTCGCAAGTGATGTTCATCACCACGGCAAATCAGATCGATACCATCCCCTCTCCGCTTCTCGATCGCATGGAAGTGATCCACCTGGCTGGCTACACCGAAGCCGAAAAGGTTCAAATTGCATCGCGATACCTGATCCCCAGGCAGATCAGTGAAAACGGTTTGAAAAAGGACGAAATAAAATTCCGCAAACCCGCGCTGCATGCAATTATTCGCCTGTATACCCGCGAAGCCGGTGTCCGCAACCTCGAAAGGACTATTGGCACTGTCTGCCGCAAGGTGGCCACCCAGATCTCCGAGGAAAAGGTCAAATCTGCTTCGATTGATTTGAAGTCGCTGGTCGATTATTTGGGAAAACCCACATTCGTCGAAACAGAGGAAATCGTCCGCCGGACATCGATCCCAGGGGTAGCCACTGGCCTTGCCTGGACGCCTTTTGGCGGTGAGATCTTGTTTATCGAGTCATCCCAGATGCCTGGCGGTAAGGGCTTTCAAATTACGGGGTCAGTCGGCAATGTGATGCAGGAATCTGCCAAAGCGGCATTAACCTACGTTCGTTCGCATGCCAAACAGCTGGGCATCAAGGAAGATTTCTTCGACAAGACCGATATCCATCTGCATATCCCGTCAGGTGCCCAACCCAAAGATGGACCTTCTGCCGGAGTGACCATCGCCACCTCGCTGGTTTCTCTGCTCACGCACAAACCAATTCGCCCCGAGCTGGGCATGACAGGGGAGATCACCTTGCGTGGCCAGGTAATGCCGGTCGGCGGGATCAAAGAAAAGATGCTGGCAGCCCACCGTGCTGGACTAAAAACCATCCTCCTACCCAAGAGAAATCTTCAGGATTTGGACGATTTACCTGAAGATGTAAGAAAAAACATCCAATTTATTGGGGTTGATACGGTGGCGGACGTGATCAAAAATGCATTTTCGGAACCTGTTGCGAAAAATACACGACAAACCAAGAATAAACCACTAACATAAGAGTAGAATCAGAGAACAAAAGGATTAATATGCCATCAAAACCACCCATGGGGAAAAAACAAAAACAATGGTACACAATGGATGTCCACATCCATACCCCGGCTTCTGCCGATTATCAACAACCTGAAGTGACCTATTTGGACTTGCTCCAAAAAGCCGAATCACGCGGATTGAACATTATTTCGTTTACGGACCACAACACTATTGCTGGTTACCGTAAATTGACATCTGAAATTGAGCAGCTTGAACTGCTCGAAAAACTAAATCGTATCCTGCCTGCCGAATTATCGCGTCTGAACGAATATCGCCGTCTGACCACGAAAATGCTGCTGCTGCCGGGTTTCGAGTTCACTGCCACATTCGGATTTCATATTATTGGCATATTCTCACCTGACAAAAACATCCGCGAATTGGAGCATCTGCTGCTGTCCCTATCCATCCCCACCGATCAATTGGATGCAGGCACAATGGCCATTGGCGCTTCAGTGGACGTGATCAATGCTTACAAATTGATCAATGACGCCGGAGGAATTGTCATCGCAGCCCATGCAAACTCGAGCAATGGTGTGGCAATGCGCGGCATGAATTTTGGCGGTCAGACACGCATCGCCTACACGCAGGATTCCAATTTACATGCCCTTGAAGTCACTGACCTCGAACTTAAAGGTCCGCGCTCAACCGCAGCCTTCTTTAGCGGCATCAAACCCGAATATCCTCGGCGTATGCATTGCATCCAGGGATCAGATTCGCACCGTCTAAATATTGACCCACAACGCAAAAAGAACCTGGGGCTGGGCGATCGGGCAACGGATGTATTCCTGACTGACCTTTCTTTTGAAGCCCTCAAGGAATTGTTCCTTTCAAACGATTTTTCCCGCACCCGTCCTCACAGGCACACAGAGGAACCCGCGTTCGACTTTATCCAGGCAGCCTTGGACGAAGGTCCGAACATCATCCAGGAGTTTCACGATGCGGTCACCGTCCGCGGCGGAAAACTCTTTGCGGTGCTTTCGGATATTTGTGCCTTTGCCAACACCAATGGCGGCACTTTGTTTATAGGTCTTTCCACCGATCCCAAGAATCCCCCGCCCGGCATCAACGCCCCGGAACAAACGATCAAGCAAATCGAAAAAGAAGTTCAAGAGCGGATCAGCCCACCGCTTCACCTGAACCTGGATATTCAGACCTTCAAGAACAACAAGATCATCCGCATCCTGGTTCCGCGGGGTGATGAAGCTCCTTATGCCCTTGACGATAATAAGATCTACATCCGCGATGAAAACGAAACCAACCTTGCAGTAAGGGATGAGATCGTCAGCCTCGTACAGCGCGGCTCGGCATTAATTCCCGCACAGACCGTTACGCCGGCGATCCCAGCCCCGGTTGTGGAACCCGCACAACCTGGTAATGCTCCTGAACCAGAAACGTTTGATCCATTCCAGGAAGACCCTCGGACGGGTGTCGAAGTCATTCCGCCGGTAATTCGCCAGGGAAAAGAATATTACACCATGCGTGATCTACGCAACGGCAACATCGTCAAAAACGTGACCAAAGCCTCAGCTCGGCGGTTATGGCATTATGCAATCGAAAAATACAGGGAATTGATCGACACGCTGGACAAGGCGCCAATCTTTTGGTCGGGCGATTATGGCTTGATCCGCGAATATACCCAGGGCAAAGATACCCATTATGATTTTATTCGCCGCACCGAGCAGGGCTATCGCTTTTTCTTTGGTGTGACGAATGACGGTATTCACGGTCCCTGGAAACAATTTTCCGGCGACGAGGAGCATTAAGCATGCCCAATGAACTGATTGCCGCCGTAATCACCGTTTCAGATCGCTCATTCAAAGGCGTTTATCCTGATGAAACCGGTCGACAGGTGTCTCAACTTCTGAATGAAAACCATTGGCAGGTCATTCGCAGCATTATTCTGCCTGACGATCAAGAGCTTATCGAAAAGACCCTTCTCGAGTATTGTGACGAATTGAGTATTCCCCTGGTGATCACCGCAGGCGGGACAGGATTTTCTCCCAGGGATGTCACTCCGGATGCCACTCGTGCGGTAATCGAAAGGGAAACCCCTGGACTGGTGATAGCGATGATCCACGATAATCTACCAAAAACTGTGCACGCCATGCTCTCCCGTCAAACGGCGGGGATTCGCAACAAATCGTTAATCGTGAATTTGCCTGGAAGTCCAAAAGGAGCTGTGGAAGACCTCGGGGTCATTCTGCCCGCACTGCCGCATGCCATTTCGCTGATACGGTCTGATCCAGACGCCGAAAAAGGTCACCGATCAGTTTGATAAGGCAGAAATCGTCTACACGAACCACCCGGCAATTTTTGGGTGGTTCTTTTGATCACTGAAAGAGTTCACCGATTTTTCCAAGCGGATCACCGTAATTGATCGTTATCGTCTGAACTCCTGAATTTTGCAATTCACTCGTAACCGCACTGTTGCTTATCGATCCTCCAAAAGATTCCTTATTCACCCCGATATAAACAGGAAGGTAATTTCGGTATTTCAGACCATGAATGAGAGCAGAAATCCCGCTATCCGTAGTGGCAGAAACCAGGATGACCGTACTTCCCTTTGGAATTAATGTGATCTGGCTTTCAATCAATTCTGGAAAAGATGTTGCGCCCTCCGGTTTTACAATTGCGAAGGCTTCAAAGAGTTTATCGAGCTGCCTCTCCCCAAGGTCTGGCGTATATTTGAACAATCCCTGCCCGTCCATGATCAATCCAACTGATTTGTTGCTGTTTACAAAATAATCACATAAGGCAGCAGTCAAACTCACGGCATACTCAAAAGGGATTCTTGGCAAATGATATTTGTATCGTTCTGCCAGTGAATAAAGCGCATTTCCAATTTTCTTATCCTCATCGGCGAGAGGTTCAACCCAATCGAGGATTTCATTTCCCTCCCGGCTGGCATCCAGGAAAACCCACACATTTGATTCGGGGTCCTGTTCGAATTCTTTCACCAGGAGTTTGTCGAACCTGGCATAGCTCTTCCAGTCAATTCGCCGTAAAGGGTCACCAGGTTGGTAATCGCGAACGCCAATGGCATAAGGTGTCACTTCATAACTGCGGGTACGTAATGCCTTACCGCCAGGTAAATAACCTGAAGGTTTCAAAAATTGTGTGATGGGTTCGTAATAAGGCAACACCATGATAGTCTCATGCCCTGGGACGAGAACGTCACGATAAAAGAGCCCAAACGGGTCTCCTGCGATCACCCGAGTCGGTCCCAGGTTATAGATTCCTCTCCGGATCAATACAGTGTGCGTGAAGTATTGCAGGCTGGAGTTACCCTTCAACCAGGTGATAAAACGTGAGCCGTGCGTTTTTCCAATATTGCTTTCATCAAGGATTTCCAGCCATAATTTGGGTAGACGCCCCACATTTTGCACCACGAACTGCTCGCTGAAAATCTGCCCGGCTTGCTGACGAAACTCCCTGGCGTTCCTGGTCACGACGATCGAGCTCACTGCTTCTCGCGCCCAAAGGAACCCGGAAACGATCAATAGTAAAACTACCGTGGCTGCCCGTGTAAATGCAATATCCTTGATAAATTGTGAGCTAACGTACAGCACCAATAATAAGAAAAGCGCACCCCAAAAGGTTTTTCGGACATGCATGCTTAATCCTCGGGTCGAAGCTTCCCGCCCGGTACAGGAATTTGAAGCAACAATTCGTTCAAAAGTGTGGCAGACGTGATGTGTTTTAGCCTTGCCGTAGGGTTGAGGATGATCCTATGAGAGAGCACAGGCTCGACCAGGTATTTTACGTCATCAGGCAGCACATAATCCCGCTTATTCGCTGCCGCATAAATTTGCGCAGCCCTGAACAGGCTCAAACTTCCCCGCGGGCTGGACCCGAGATAGACGTCCTGGTTGTCTCGGGTGGCGCGAATGACATCAACGATATATCTTTTGACTTCGTCTGCCACAAAGATGCGCTTCACCGATTGCTGCATTTCAAGTAATTCGGCAATTTCCACTACTGAGGTCAACGACTGAATGGGGTGCTGTAATTGCTGTGCTTCCAAAATTTTTACCTCGTCCACGGCGGATGGATAGCCCATGTGGATCTTCATAAAAAAACGATCCAGTTGGGCTTCAGGCAGCGGGAAAGTACCTTCATATTCGATCGGATTTTGAGTTGCCAGCACCAGAAACGGTTCGGGTAACCGATGAGTGATACCATCAACGGTGACCTGCCTCTCCTCCATGGCTTCAAGCAAAGCTGATTGCGTCTTCGGCGTCGCGCGGTTGATCTCATCCGCAAGGAGGATTTGAGTCATCACCGGACCGGGCCTATATTCAAATTGGTGGTTAGATTGGTTAAATATGGAGATACCGGTCACATCACTAGGCAGCATATCTGGAGTAAATTGGATCCTAGAAAAAGTCGATCCCAATGACTTTGCCAGCGTCCGTGCCATCATCGTTTTGCCGACCCCGGGCACATCGTCAATCAAAAGATGCCCTTGCGCCAGCAAACCAATTGTGACGAGTTCAAGGGTACTCCGCTTTCCTATGATCACTTTCTCAAAATTGCTGATCAAACGCTGGGAAAACTCATAGACCGAATTTGTGTTCACACTCATGCCTACTCCAAAATAGCTGCTTTCCCAATGTGGTACCGCAGAATCTATGCGTATGTTTTCTATATTGTATATAATTATGGGTAAGTCTGAAAGGAAGATTAATAATTGAGTAATCAAAGCTTTTATTTGTTTCAATTGCAGAAAATTGACCGTCGTTTGGATCAGATCACTGCACGCATGAGCCAAATCGACAGTCAGTTAAAGAACGACCAGGTGCTGGTGGAAGCTCAAGCTGTGTATGATTCGTCCGTCCAGGCGCTCAACAAACTGATGGATCAACTTGACCTGGTGGAAAAAAAGGGCACAGAAAAAAGGGTCAAGATCGAAATTTCGGAGTCATCCTTGTATGGCGGAAGCGTAAAAAATCCTAAAGAATTATCAGGGCTGCAGCAAGAGATTGCTTCTCTGAAATCCTTTCTTCAATCGCTTGAGAATGAACAGATCGAATTAATGGTGGGGAGCGAGGAGCAGCAATCTGTGGTCGATAAAAATCGGCTTGCTCTCGACCAGGCGATCGCCAAAAATGAAACCAACAACCAGCATCTCTACGAAGAAAAAAAAGGGCTGATGAATGAAATCAACAAGATCGGCATTGAGAAGTCGGCCATCACTCAGCAGATCAAGCCGGAAAGCCTGTCTTTGTATGAGTCCCTTAGAAAATCGAAAAAGGGGATTGCAGTAGCAAAAATAGAAGACCAATGCTGCACCATTTGCGGCTCGCAGCTACCCCCGGCTGAATGTCAGATGGCAAAATCCTCCACTCAAATCACTCTCTGTTCTTCATGCGGAAGAATACTTTACGCAGATTAGAGTCATTATGCAGCCAAAAACCCCAGACCAAGTTGAATCACCTGTCCGTAAACCTTCAAACGCTCCAGTAAATCAAGGTCACGAATCTGAAATTAAGCAATGGATGCTCAAGAAATCTCAGAGATCTCACCTTTCTGCTGACCTCTTTCCGCTGCAAAGTATCCTCGTCCCTCCCAAATTGCTTGCCAGGATCCAGACGCCTGGACCCGACGACGCCCAGCAGTATATGCCTGTTCTCTGGCAAACCCTTCCAAGATTATTCGAGGCGCCTGAACTCCTTTCTGGAATGCCTTATCCGACCATTTCCCTCGAAAAAGCACTTTCTTTCAGCGGCAAGGTCGTTATCTCAGGCTATGCCGGTTCTGGGAAGACCACAGCCCTGGCAGACCTGGCTGCGCGAATCTGCTTGAAGGATTCATCAGTAAGCGCGTTCGCAGACACTCTTCCGATTTTTATTCACTGCAGAGACTTGATGCTTTCGGTGCCTTCACGTGGTGAAGTTCTTTATCCATTGGTGCCTTCAGTAGCATTGCTTCTCAAGCGTCATGAAGAAAAGCCCATTTTTGATTCGATTTCAACTGCTGTTGAACAGGGTAAGCTGATTCTGTTGATCGATGGTCTCGAAGAAGTTCTACCTGATTTTGCAACCCAGGTCCGTGATTGGATTCGGAATCTTCTTTCTATCCATCCTAACATTAAAATTGTCACAACAGCAGTCCCAAATTACACCGGTATCCTGGGCGCACTCGGGTTCCTGGAATTGTCATTAGCGCCCTGGTCGAACGAGGACAAGCAGCAATTCCTATCTAAATTCAGCACCGCCTGGAGCGGGTGTTTCAAGCAGTCTGAAGGCGCATCCTTTATCCCGCTTTGGGTAAAGACAGCAAAATTACCATCTACACCGCTTGAAATGACCTTATTTTGCTGGTCGGCATTTACCGGGAACCACTTTAAGATGGATGGGACGTCCATATTCGAACCCTATCTGAATCATTTGACCCCCCATCCACTTTCACTTGACACTCTTGTCGAGATCGCTTCAAAACAAATCGCAAACGGATTCACCGGGCTTACCCAGTTCGATCTCGAAAATATCATCACGAAGGACCCTATCCTGGCAAGGGAAAATCCTGAGAATCTTCGACGGTCTGTCATAGGTGAATCGAAAAACGGTGATGATCTCGAGGAGCCTCTGACTTCAAAGCGCGTCATCGCTGAATTGCTGCAGGCTGGCCTACTCACCCAATCGTTAACAGGGCGGATCTCTTTTACAAATGCTCATTTATGTGCAGCACTTTACACAAAGAATCCATTTCTCAAATTGCCAAATTCATGGAGACCAGCCCTTCAATCTTCATTGATCGATAGTATGATGGTTTTTGCCTGCGCCGAAGGTAAACTCAATGCTCAAATCGCTCAGTGGCTGGAAGAATTAGACATTCCTCTTTTCAGGAATCTCCTCCTGATCTCGCATTGGTTAACCGCTTTTCCTCATGCGAACAAATCCAATGTCCTGCTGTTGTTTCGAAAACTCATTCCGCTCATTCAAAAAGATCGCCTGCCGTTAAGTCTTCAAATCCACCTGACCGAACCCTTTTTATTGGCTCAAGAACAGTCGACCTTTACATTATTCAAAGACCTTGCGGCAAGCCCGAATATTTCCCATCGCCAGGTTGCAGCGTTCGGGTTGTCTTTCTTCTCAACCCAGGATTCCGAAAGAATCCTTATCGGTCTCACCACCGATGCATCGAACGATGTTCAAAAACTTGCCTGCGTCGCGTTAGCCAGACTCTGGACCCGCGCTGCCCAAAAACAGTTGGTGAACCTGGTGATTTCTGCCTCTCCAGAAATTCGCCAGATCATATGTGAACTTTTTGCCTTTCTCCCTGCGGATGGACATGAGTTACTCAAGGAGCTCTCTGTATTACCCAATAACCCTGAAACCAGGAAAGCCGCGGTGTATGGACTCTTCCTTGTTGGTACAGATTGGTCAAAAGCATTGATAAATAAGATCAACATCGATGATACAGAGTGGCTGGTAAGAGATGCGGCTTCTCACACAATAAAGATCTCTTCTTTGGATTATCTTGTGATTCCAAGACACAAACCCAAGGTCTCGGACCTTCCGTGGTTGATCAAATTCGCCGGGCGAAAGCGACTGGGCATCCATGCGGATGAATTTCCTGTCGATCTTTTACTGCTTGCCTTGAAAGAAGGTGAACCCATCATCCAGGTGGCAGCCATCGAGACGCTTGCGGTGGATAACACCGAATCGACTTTGCACTTGTTCAAAGAAATTATGCTAAAAACGCAGGGGGTGCTTCAGGAAGCAGCCTACGCTGCACTTTTGTTGCTCAGCAAAAGGGGAATCAACATTCAAAAGTAGTAAAACTCCCTGGATTCCTCCATGGAGTTTTCTTATGCCAAGTGGGCAATAATCTTTCCGTGTACTTCTTCGGGGGAAAGATCGATGACTGTGATCAGTTTGTCTTTGCCGGTAAACCCGGCTACGATATCAAGCTTTGATGAATTTACGTCCAGTATCTCAGACAAAAAGGAAATGAGGGCTGCATTCGCTTTCCCCTCTACCGGCGGAGCCGTCAGACGAATTTTGATGGTTCCATCATTCAATATTTCGACGATTTCGTTTTTCGACGCCCTGGGTGTGATGCGGACAGCTATCGCAGCGCCCCTCTTTCCATCATGCAGCTTGAATCGCCTGTCACTCGTCATATCCATTTTCCTAAAGAATTCTTACCAGGATGCTTTCAATGATCTGCAGTAGGATCAATAAGATTACCGGGCTAAAATCAATGTTCATGAGGGGCGGGACAACTCGACGAATCGGACTGAGCATGGGTCCGACAATTCGATCCAGGAAAACGCGGATTGGATGAAAGGGAGACATAAAATAAGAAAGAATCACGTCTACCAAAACGACTAAGGAGAGAATTTCAAATATGGTTTGAACAATTCGAATGATCATCTGACAATTATATCCTATCTATGAATAATTTCTTGCGCCCATTATGGCTTCACCGACCCTGACGATCGTTGCCCCTTCTTCTACCGCAACCCTGTAATCGAAACTTGTTCCCATCGAGAGTTCAGTCAGCAGGTTCCCTCGTTTATGGTCATTAACGTATTCGAGGAGTTCTTTGCAGCGTTGAAAATAAACTCGTGAACTTTCAGCATTGTCTCCCAGGGGCGGCATGGTCATCAATCCGGCGATCTCAAGTGCGGTCAAATTTTCGATTTCATTCACATCAGCAACAAATCCCTGCCAATTTTGCTTCTCTGCCAGGGCAAACCCCTGCTTTGAAGCTTCGCCGCTGACATTTACCTCAAGCAGAATCTTCACTTTTCGGCCGGCATCCGTAAAACGTAAGTTGATTTTCTTTGCGGTCTCGATGCTTTCCACACTTTGAATGACGCTAAAGTATCTTGTCAGAAATCTGATCTTTCGGCCTTGAATATGCCCGATCATGTGCCATTCAACGTGTTCGATCCCTTTGAGCAATTCGATTTTCTCAACCGTTTCCTCGGGGTAATTCTCGCCCAGGTAACGTCCGCCGGCATCGATCAGCGCCTGCATCCTTTCCACGCTCTGGCCTTTGGTAACCACCACCAGTTTCACAGCCTCACCAGCTCGATTGGCGGCGTCCAATGCGGCGTTGATCTGGGTTTCGACGAACTGAAATTTTTGCACTATTTGATCTAAATCTTCACTCACATATCACCTCAGAAAAGCAATTGCAGCAAATCGGCCTGTAGATCCATTTTCTTTACGGTGGCTAAACCAATCATCGGTATGGCAGGCTGTGCATACCTCAGCCACTTCGATGTTCTTTACCCCAGCTTTGCGTAATAGAATTTCATTGGCTCTCCATAAATTAAGAGAGAAAGCAGAACCATGTGTGCGTAAGACGCTTTGGCTTTGATCACCAAAAGTTTCCTCGACCTTTTCCTTTACTTCCATCCCAACCTGGTAATGGTCAGGTCCAATGGAAGGCCCAATGCCTGCGATTAATTTGTCCGGAGCAATGCCGTATTTTTGTTGAGCCGTTTGGATCGCGTTGACCACGATCGAATCAACCGTACCCTTCCAACCGGCATGCACGATGCCTATTACTTTTCTTTCGGGTTCAAAAAGCACGATCGGTACACAGTCTGCAAATCGCATGAATAATGTAATATCTGCATGATCCGTGAAAATGGCATCTGCCTTTTGATGGTCTTCAGCCAAACCCCGCGGCTTAGCAGCACATATGACATTCGTCCCATGAACCTGCCACACATCAAAAATCGACTCAACCGGTCGATCAATGTCTCCAAAAATCCGTCTGCGGTTTTCCACGACGTTTTCCCGGTTATCTCCCACTGTTCCCCCCTGGTTCAGCGAGGACCACGGGTATGGGCTGACGCCTCCGTGGCGTGTATAGAACCTAACCTCAGCACCCAGTCCTGTAAAACTTTCAAATTCGAAATAGCTCATGGAGCCTGATTGCTTTGGGTTCATTGATTTACTTGACTCCGCGGGCTGTTGCTTTCATCGATCTTCTTGATCACAGCAAATTTGCGGACCAGAGCCACTCGTGTGACTGCGACGGATTCTTCCATCAGCGGAAAAACGAACCAACCGCTGAAGAAACCGAATAAACCGCCTGTCAGGGTCCTCAGGAATGGTGTGCTTTCGCGTATAGGCAGCCAGGCAGGCGGGTTCACCATCAGGCTCGGGAGTTGAGAAAAGCCGTCCAATCCAATGGGAATCACAGCCAGGATGACCCACAAGTACCATGGGAATTGCTTCAACTTGCGTCCAGTAAGTTCAAAAAGGAGACCAAACAAAATCAAACTGCCATAAATGGCAAGATCGCGTTCGCACATTCCGACCTTGTATCCAACCTGCGGATTACCGGTAAAATTCCTGGCCGCATTTATATCGATGACATTTGAACTGGTTATCTGCTCGTAAGTCAATACACCAGGCACATGTGCCAATTGCCTTGGATAAACGACCTGTTCCCCGTACAGAAAATATGACCGGAATGTCAATTGGTGACAGAATGGCCTGTAGATGAGATAAAGTACCCTGGCTGCACCATCATTGCCATTCTTCTCCAGTACGGGTGCCAGGAAAGGCAGGCCAACGAATATGATCAGGATTCCCAAGATAACCTTTACATAATTCCTGGTGAACCATAATCCGAACCTATCGCCTTTGGTGATCGATTGCCCTCGTAACAAATTTTTCTGAAAGCCGGTATCGGATTGCTCGCTTATCCGATCCAATCTCTGTTGAGCCGAGCGGAGGATTACTTCAATGTCTTGTATGGAATATGGGAAATTCAAGGTGTAAGGACCCGCCTGCATTACAGGGGTTTTACCTCTGAATTTCTTTTCCAAATCCGGATCCCCGTCGATCGGAATCTCAACGAGAACAGAATTCATTTGTTCAGAGAGGGATTTTGCTTCTTCAATGATGGGCTGTTTTTCTGGTTCATTTTTTGAATAGTAACATGTCAGAGAAACCATTAGTAGTAAGCACCCTATATCCTAATCCAAGATCCAAGTTGATTTAGACGCGCAGTAATACCCAATAAGAGCAAGAATCCCATTATAACCATTAATACCCCAAAACCAATCTGAAATCCGCGGATCAATTTTGAGTTTCGGCGGATCCAATTGATTGCATTTCCCATTCCGAAGCTGATCAGCAAGAATGGAAGAGCCATACCTGCTGAATATACGGCTAAGGCAAGTGATCCTTGCCCAATGGATGCATTCTCCACCATGATCGCCGTCAAGACCGACCCCAGGATTGGACCAATACAGGGTGACCATCCCGCAGAGAAGGCGATTCCCATCAAAAACGCACCCAGGGTCTTGTTCTTTTGAGGTTGGTTGAATTGCAGCAGCTTTTCCTGGTTCAAGAACGGTATCGTGATCAGTCCGGTAGTGTGGATGCCGAAAATGATAATGAGCAATCCGCCGATCCTGGCAATCCAATCCTTAACCTGGTATAACCACGAACCGATAAAAGTGCTGGTCATACCCAAAATAATGAATACCAGCGAGAATCCCGCAGTGAAGATCAGTGTACGAACGAGTAAATTGAGCTGAATTTTATCAGGCTGGGCTGTAAGGCTGACTTCTCCACCCAGTAAACCAATATAAACAGGGATCAAAGCCAGGACGCATGGAGATAAAAAGGAAGCCAGACCAGCCACAAATATTAGACCGAATCCGATTTCCATTCTCTCCGACCTAACCTTCTCGGACTTTTACCGGTGTTCCTTCATATCCCTGTACTTCGATCTTCCCCGCCTCGTAAGGTGCTTCAGGCATGGACCAGCGATAAATAAAGTTGGAATCTTCGGGAGTCATGTTCACGCATCCATGCGACATGGGTTCGCCATAGTTGTTGTGCCAAAAAGTGGAATGAAAGGCAACCCCGGGTGTAGCAAAAATGGATGTCCAGGATACGCCGAACAACTCATAGCCTGCTGCTTGGGATCCTCCAGCCATGTGGATGGATAAAAATTTTCGATTGACGACATGATACTCACCGACCGGGGTTGCCCAGTTGTCGCCCACATTCCCGTACATGTCATATTTGGCACCTGTTGAAACACGGCAAAATCGAACTTCCGTGTTTCCTTCGTAACACATGACGGTTTGGTGAAGCAGATCGACAATGATACTTTTATCGGTTACGTTGGGAGAAATGGGGGCGACATCCTTTGCTGTAAGGGGTTTGAAGGCGCGCGCGTCCGCCCAAAATGTATCGCCGAAAGATCCATGCTTCTCGATCACGTGATATTCCGTTTCACCTTGATCGTTCGTACGCAGGTCATCCACCCAAAATATCTGGCTGTAATAGAAACGCGGGTTTGTCCACTCTGTGAGCAAGGGAGCTCTGGCTGGCGGGTTTGCCAGGTAGAGATCTACAAAGGGAACTGTCACTTCAGCCCACATCCCCTTGCCATCACTTGTTGCCGGCAGCTCAGTTAATGGAGTATTCAATTGAGATTTTACTGGCTGGAGACTGATGGAAGGGATGTACCCCTTTGGCGTCTCCACCCACTTGCGATTGGTCGAATAAAGCGAAGGTGCTTCGCCGATCACCTCGCGCTGCCATTCAACGACGCTATCTTCGTACAATTGCTCAACAGTTTCGCTATCAGGATTGGGCTTGAGTTTAACGTCAGTTGAGTGAAATGTCCTGCCAAGTAGTTCACTGCTTGGAAACTCGGGTAAATAAGCCAGGGCTGATTGTTTCCTGGTTAATAAAACTGCGCCGACCCCTGCTGCAGCGCTTAGTTTGAAAAAATCTCTGCGTGACATTTTCCGCATTGTTTATGAACCCTGTCTACAAATGACCCAGTAATTTATGTGTGGTAACCAACTCTTTTACTTTTTCAATTTCTACTGACCATAACCGGTCTTCGGCGTGATATTCAACCTCGCGGCGAATTCGATTATAAACCTCGCCGCTCTTTTTGCCCAAATTTCCTGAGGTAACTTTTTTTCGCAAGTCCACCGCCCGGCACGCGGTATAGAACTCCACGCTCAATATGTGAGTGACATTATCGATGATCTGCCTGGCGTGACGCGCAGCGGTCATGGCATTGGCGTTGTGGTCCTCCTGCTCACCAGAAGTGGGCAATGAGTGGACCGTGTCTGGAGTGGCAAGCGTTTCGTTTTCCAGCACGAGAGAAACAGCCGTGTATTGCGGCATCATCAGCCCTGAATTCAACCCGGCGTCGCTGTCGTTGTCCACCAGCATCGGCGGGAGACCTGCATTCAATTTGCCGTCGGTCAACCGGAAAGTCCTTCTTTCCGAAATCGCGCCGACTTCCGCAACGGCAATCCCCACAAAATCCATCACCATTCCGATAGGTTCCCCGTGAAAATTTCCGCCCGAAATGGCAATGTCTGGTTCAAAGATCAACGGATTGTCGGTTGCGGCATTGATCTCATTTTCGACCACTTTAGCTGCAAATTCGAGGGTATCCCTCACGGCACCCATCACTTGCGGTGCACAACGTAGTGAATAAGCGTCCTGCACCCTGCAAGTGGAATCGACAAAGGTGCTTCCTTCGAAGTTATTGCGGATCATTTCGGCGCTTTTCATTTGACCAGCTTGCCCGCGAGCAGCATGCAGCCTTTCATCAAATGCGGCGGAGCATCCCAGCAAAGCCTCAAGGCTCAATGCGGTGGCAGCTTCACCCAATTCGACCAAATAACTCGCATCCTGCAAATTCAGAGCAGCTAGAGCCGCCGAAAATGTCGCGCCATTGTTGATCGCGAGGCCCTCTTTCGGACCCAGGATCAGCCTTTCGATCCCTGCGGCTTTCATGGCAGATTTCCCCGAGAGCTGCTTCCCCTGGAACTCAGCCAACCCGGATTGCTCGTCAAGGTCGTCAGCATCTGTGGTAAAGACCAAAGCCATATGCGAAAGCAGGCTCAAATCACCTGAAGATCCCAATGAACCCTGGCTGGGGACAACCGGCGTCACTCCTGCATTCAACATCTCGATCAAGGTTTTTACAATTTCAACCCTTACCCCAGAAAATCCTTGAGAGAGGGTATTTGCCCTTACCAGCATGGCTGCGCGGGTGACTTCAGTGGGTAAAACCGGTCCTGTTGCCACTGCATGGCTCAGGATCAGGTTTCGGCTCAACTTTGCACAATCCTTTAAGGGGATGCGCTGGTCAGAAAAGATACCAAAACCGGTATTGATCCCGTATACAGGATTTCCAGCCTGGAGGATCTTCTCCAGGCGTTGGTGAGAACGCTCGATGCGATCTCGTGCGGCATCACTGAATACAACTTTGGTGCCATGCCTGGCAACATTGACTACTTCCGCAAGGGTTAAGCGATGGTCACCCAGGTTGATCATGATTCTTCCTTTAGAATTTGAAGTTTCTTACTATTAAACGTAAGGATCAAGCCATCAATCTTATGTTCGATTGGTGCGAGCCAGATCCCGTTCCATATCTTTCCTGGCAATTGCATCCCGCTTGTCATACAGCTTCTTGCCCTTGGCTATGGCAATGTCCAGCTTTGCCCGACCATCTTTGAGATACATTTGCGTGGGAATGATGGTCACCCCTTTTTGGCGGACAGCATTCCACATCTCCCGGATCTCTTTTTTGTGTAAAAGAAGCCTTCGAGGTCGACGCGGTGCATGGTTGGCAAAGCTTGCCGGATCATATGGGGCAATGTGCGCGTCCATCAACCAGGCTTCTTTCCCATCCACCTGTACATAGGCTTCCTGTAGACTCACCTGCCCGGCTCTGATCGACTTGATCTCACTCCCTTGCAGAGAGATCCCAGCTTCAAAATGTTCAAGTAGAAAGTATTCAAAGGCAGCTTTGCGATTCTTGGCTACGACCTTAATATCCATGGGCTTGATTTTAGCATATCCTACCCCCAGCGTAAAATAGCCGCACTGACCACAAAACGTAGAACAGCAAAAATGATCATCGTTACCACAAAGCTAAACGAATTCGCGAGCAACGGTCCCAAAAGCGAACCAATCAAGAGAGCGGCGTTTGCACTCATTGTGTACCAGGCGATCCCTGATGCATGGTCCTGGATCGGGATTCGTTCGAAGAGGTAATTAAAAACTTCACCTCCAACCAGCGCCCATCCCAATCCTGATACCAGGTTTGCGCCGTAGTAAAGCAGTGGACTTTTCATGAAAATCAACATGATTGGAAATGTCGCCATCAATAAAAGTCCCAACCCGGTTGCTTTTTGCCTGCCAAGTCGAATTTCGAACGCTTCCAACTTTAGCGAACCTAGAAATATGGTGAAATTAAAACAAGCCATGCCGATACTGATCGCCTGGTCGGTGAAATGAAAGCGGTTGACCAGGTACACCGGGAATACCGGTCCGGAAATGTACAATGACAAGTTCATTAATGTCAGCAACAAAATCAAGATTCCCGTTTTGCCCCTGATCAGATCCAAGCGAATTTGTTTTTTGAACACTTTGAATGCTTCTGCCGCCCGTGCTAAAATCCAACCCTGGGTGGGATCCGCTTGAACCGGAGGCTGCCTATCGAAATGAGCGCTATCGTTCGCCGGTTTAAGCCGGTAGAGATGATAAGCACTCCCCGCAGAACCAATGAACCCGATCAAAAACACGATCACATAACCATATGGGAACTGGATCGCGGTCAAGAGTCGTCCGCTGAGTAGACTGACGATGATGGTAATCACCGCAAAGGCTGCGTTGCGAACCCCTGCCACGTGCGCGCGATATTGATCCGGAATATTTTGAGCAAAAGCCGTATTAAATGCTACGGTGGCAAATATGCTTGGGATTGCCATGACCAACGTGGTAAGGATGATCGCCCAGATGACAAAAGTGGAGGATTTTATAAACGGAAGTAGAATAAAGACGAGATAAAAAACCCTGGTGATGACGGCAACCACAAAAGTAGCCCGATTCAGTGAATAGCGGGCCAGGATGACTCCAGCAGGAAGGGCAAATATCAAGCTGATGACGGCCGGTATGGCTGTGATCAATCCGACTTGCGTGGTGGTGGCGCCTACCCTGACGGCAAAATAATTAAGGAAGGATAATGTCGTCCCGTTGAGCAATCCCCACCAGGCAATATCCCAATAATAATGGTGAAAGTTTTCGCGTAGCTCCGCCGGAACATCTTTGTCAAGGTGGAATAATTGTGTAAAACGTTTGATCAACTGAGCCATTTTTTGCCCAAGAAATTACTTTAATCTGTTTATTTTACTTTTATTTTGACGATTTAGGTGCTATTGGAGATTATATATGGCTTCTTCGAATCCATCGAAATCGTTCTTTATGCTAAATCCAGAAATCACCTTTTTGAATCACGGTTCATTCGGCGCAGTTCCCCGACCGGTTTTCGATGTCTATCAGCACTGGCAGCGTGAAATGGAAGATCAACCGGTGGAATTCTTGGGTCGCGCAGTCCATTCATATCTGGCTGCAGCCAGAGAGGAAATTGGCCAATTTCTACATACTGGAAAGGACAACCTGGTTTTTGTACCCAATGCGACTCACGGGATCAATATTGTAGCGCGCAGCCTGCATCTTCTACCTGGAGATGAGATCCTCACGACGGACCATGAATATGGCGCAATGGACCGCACCTGGCGATTCCTGTGCCAATTTAACGGCGCCACCTACCGTCACCATTCGGTGACGTTGCCTGTTGACGATCCTGAAGTCCTGGTTGACCAACTATTCGCGGAAGTGAATGATCGAACCAGGGTGATCTTCCTCAGCCACATCAGTTCACCTACCGCGATCCTCTTCCCTGTTCATGAAATCTGCCGCCGTGCACGCAAGCGTGGAATTCTTACCATCATCGACGGCGCACATGCGCCGGGTCAACTCCCGCTTGATCTTGATGCCACCCAGCCTGACTTTTACACCGGAAACTTCCATAAATGGCTATGCGCAACAAAAGGATCTGCATTTCTGTATGCCCGCCCCGAAGTTCAGCCGCTGATCGAGCCTCTGGTGGTCAGTTGGGGGTACGAAGCCGAAATCCCCGGTCCGTCGACCTTCCAAGTTTACTTTGAATGGACCGGTACGCAGGACTTTTCGGCTTACCTATCCGTTCCGGCAGCCATCAATTTTCAAAAACAAAATCATTGGGAATCGGTGCAGTACGGCTGCCACGCCATGGCGGCTGAAACATGGCAGCATTGGGCGGAAATATCAAAGCTGCCGCAGTTAGTCGCTTCAGAAAAATGGTTTGCGCAAATGGTCACTCTACCCATCCCTGACAAATACCCTGCAGCAGAATTGAAATTGCGTTTGATGGACGATTTTAAAATTGAAATTCCCGTGATCGAATGGGGGAACCGTCAATTTCTGCGCCTCTCCGTCCAGGCATATAACACACAAGATGACCTTGACGCCCTGGTACAGGCGTTGGTGGAGCTATTCGGCCGGGAGCTCTGAGGTCAATCGCTGCACAATCTGGCTTAGTCGTATCCCACGAATTTCGTTTGGGAGAGTCCGCCTGCTACCTCCCGCGTGATCATCGGCGAAGAGCTTTCCTGGCTTTCCAATATTAATCCCATTTGCGTACCCTCTTTTCGATATAATAGATTTAAGCATCGCCCGGAAATCGAAAGGTTAACCTTGAGAGATCTACGAAAATATGCCAGCCAGACGACGACCCGGTTGATCATCGGCGGGATCGCGCTGGTCGTGATCGTTGCAGTTGGATTTACCTGGATTTTCTACGGTAAATCCGCTGCGCTCACCGCCCTGCTCTGCATCGGCACCGGATTGCTGCCTGTGCTCCTCATTTTCGGGCTTTTTATACTTATCAACTGGATACTCAGGAAGAATAATGAATAACGATTGGACAACTCTGCTCGATCATGAATGGATTATCAGCGCTCTTCAACCTGTGGGCATCCCCGCCAATCCGCCCTTGATCCTGCTGCATGGGCTCTCGGGTGATGAGCATTCTGTCAAACCGCTTACTTACAACATCAAGCGAAACCGCTGGCTGATCTCGCTGCGCGGACTCTTGCCCGCTGCAGATCAGGGCTATGCATGGGCTCCAGCTAAAACGCGAGATCAGGCAGGATTCAGCCCATCCGTTTTAGCGCTGAAGCAAGAATGGCCGAATATTCGCTCCCTTTTGGGAATTGACTCTGATGTTGTAGACTCGCTGGGTTTTAGCCAGGGAGCCGCATTTTCTTCGCTGCTCCTGCTAGCATATCCGAATTGGATTCGCCGCGCAGCTCTCGTTTCGGGGTTTATTCCCACCCTGGAGCCGACCTTTCCTCTTCCTTCTCTTGCCGGGCACCGCGTACTGGTAAGCCATGGCACCGAGGATGAGGTTATCCCATTTATCGATGCGCAACGATCTACCGAATTCCTTATTTCCCTTAGTGCCGATGTCGTCTTTTGCAAATCAAATACGCGCCACAAGATCGGCGCGTATTGTCTGGAGCAACTCGAAACATTCTTCGATTGAATCGATCACCTGTTTTGGAAAATAGTCACCACCCCAACCACGATTCCGAGCCCTGCCAGCACAATGATGATCAATCCGACGGGAATTCCAGCAAAGGTTTGGGCTGAGCTTGGATCACCGTAAGTCGGGATGGTGATCGGTGCGGGCGCTGTATAAGTCGGCAGCCGTGTCGGAATGGGGGTGACAATAAATTCAGCCGCCATGGTCGGGTCGATCGTCGTAGTCACCGCTGGGGAAGGCTGAGGTGGGGATTCAACGATGGGGATGGTTCCCTTTGTCAGGTTCATAAATGCCGCAAACACCCAACCCTGCCCGCCGGGAACACCCGGGTAAGCCACTAATAACCATTCACCCGCCGCGGATTTGCCGATTACCGGTACGCTTTGCCCGATCAACAAAACGCCGATGGGATCCCAAAAGTAACCCGGACCAGAGCGGACGTTTACCTTTGGCTCATCTTCGCGAACCGAGGCAATGACCCCTGAAGGAGTTCCGGTAACCGTGGGGATTGAGCCTGTAGGTTGTTGCGCTTGCACCCTATTTGTTGACGATAACGTATATGAAGTAGCCAGGAGCATTGCAACCAATACCATTATTCCTGTCCACTTTGAAATGTTCTTTTTCATTTACTCTCCATAACTACTTTCTTAAGCAATCTTTTTGATTATAATTCATAATATGACCCCTCGAATTTACCATGGTGAAATCCAAATTGATGATTTTCTGTCTGCTCTCCAGGCTTATTTTGACCGGGGACACTATCAGGTTAAAGCCGTAGGTGACGATAAATTTGTGGTTGTTCAAATTGCCACCCGACCCTATCCGCAATCCGGTGGAGCAACATCCCTGACCATTTCCCTGCAAAAAGTTGAAGATGGGATCACCGTAGAGGTCGGAAAACAAGCCTTGGTCGGGGTTGCGGCTTCCTTTGGAAAAACAGCCCTTTCAGCCTTGATCAACCCTGCCAACCTGCTGAACCGTATCGATGACCTGGCCCAGGATTTTAGCAGCGTTCAACTTTCGGATGAAGTTTTAAAGGTCCTGGATTCCACCGCAAAATCATTGAACGCCAGTTTTGAATTATCAGAACGGTTAAGGAAATATGTTTGTGATTATTGTGGCACACCCAACCCGTTAGGAGAAGCAAGCTGCATCGCTTGCGGCGCACCGTTGGGTGATATTCAACCCCGAACCTGCCCCTATTGCGGCTATGTAATTACCACTAGTGATGCGATTTGTCCCAATTGCGGAAAACCCATTACCTTATTAAAATAGAACCAGCCTTATCCAGCACGTCTATTCATGCACCAAGTAGCACCCAAAGAGAGGAACTAAAGTGATAAAAATAGTTGCTGATACCACATCCTGTATTCCACCGGCTGATGCAGAAAAATTGGGAATTGGTTACCTTCCGCAAATTATTATATTTGGCAATGATAGTTATCGTGATGATACCGAGCTCACCCCTGAGCGCTTCTTAACTCTTCTTAAAGCATCCTCCACCCTGCCCAAAACTGCCGCTCCAGCCCCGGCGTTGTATGCCCCCATTTATGAAGAATTTTCGAAAAACGGGAATACTATCCTTGTCCTTTGCCCTTCAAAGGAAGTGAGCGGAACCTTCCGTAGTGCCACGGTTGCAGCTCAAGACTTTCCGGAAGCAGATATTCGGGTGATCGATACTTTGACAATCGGTCCTGCCCTGGGAACCATGGTTCGTTCAGCATTGGAGTGGGCTGAACAGGGCGTGGATGCTGATACGATCGTTGAAAGGGTTATCGAAAAGAGAAAATCCGTAAGGATTTACTTTTATGTCGAGACGCTTGAACACCTCTACAAAGGTGGTCGCATTGGGGGTGCCTCTGCGTTGATGGGTAGCTTGCTACAGGTGAAACCGATCCTGCAATTCAAGGACGGGAAAATACAACCTTTTGAGAACCAACGTACCAGGAAAAGAGCCCTCAACCGTCTTGTAGAGATCGTCAAGAGCGAATGCCCAAAATCGGAGGCATCCAACCTGACCATTCTTGAATCTGATGCTCTTCAAACAGCCACTGAATTAAGCGAAGATTTCAAAGCTCACTTTGGCTTCGCATCTGTGGATATTTTTAACTTGCCTCCCGCTATTGTTGTCCACGTCGGGCCTGGTGTGATCGCTGCCAGCTTCTTTTTGAATTAATTAACCCATAGTTCCCCTAAATGGAGAATCGCAAAGGGTACGTCGCTTGAAATCCAGCTTTGAGGGGGCTCTTTCACCCCCAATCGAAATCCTCTTTGAGGATGATGACCTATTGGTCATCCATAAATCCGCTGGTTTACGCGTGATCCGAGACGGCTACCATCCTGAGCTTCCAACTATCTCATCAATATTGGAGGCTCAATTTGGAAGAGTCTTCGTTGTTCACCGCCTGGATAAAGATACCAGCGGTGTTTTGATCCTTGCCAGGAACGCGTTCAGCCACAAGAATCTTAATGGCCAATTCTCTGACCGGCTGGTCAAGAAAGAATATCACGCCGTGGTCATCAGCCTGGAGGATTTTCCCCCATCCATGGTGGTTGATCAACCTCTTCTTGTAGACGGCGACCGACGCCATCGAACCCGGGTAGACGCCCTTCGGGGGAAACCCGCTTGCACCGAATTTTCGCTGATTGCCCAATTCTCCCAGGAAGCGCTGGTCAAAGCCTGTCCGAAAACTGGCTATACGCATCAAATTCGGGAGCACGCCTTGTATGCTGGATATCCGCTGTTGGGCGATAGCCTTTACGCTTTTCCGGTCAAAGGTGATCGACACTATTCCGGCAGGGTTAATTTCTACCGTCCTGCTCTGCATGCCTTCACCATTCGCTTCCATCACCCGCGTACTTCAATCCCGCTTGAATTTACTGCTGAATATCCCCCGGATTTTGCCGATCTTTTGACCCTGTTAAAAGAATAAGCCGGAGAAGGTTTTCCCCGGCTTAATTTATGACTGCGTACCCTTATCCAAGTTCTGCAACGGGTTTCTTACTTACGGACAGCGCCCAAATCATTGCAGCCAGGATCAGACCCGCGATTACCCAACCGATCACACCCAGGTCTTGATACTTGACGATCACAGGTGCGGCGATCAAGCTGACCAGGTTGACGACTTTGATCATCGGGTTCAAGGCAGGACCGGCTGTATCTTTCAGCGGGTCGCCTACGGTGTCGCCCACGACTGCAGCTTTATGCCGTTCGGATCCCTTGCCCGTATTGGCTGCGAGATCACGGGGTTCATCTTCAACCATTTTCTTGGCATTATCCCAGGCACCGCCGGCGTTGGCCATAAACACTGCCAACAATTGGCCGCTCAAAATCACGCCCGCCAGAAAACCGCCAAGGGCTTCCACTTGTAGGATCAGACCCACAGCCAACGGCATCAAAATAGCAATGGTCGCCAGTGGGATCAACTCTTTTTGCGCTGATCGGGTAGAAATGCCTACCACTTCTGCATAATCCGGTTTGACTGTGCCTTCCCAAATTCCAGGAATGCGGAACTGTCGCCTTACTTCTTCCACGATTTGGCTGGCAGCCCGGCTGACCGCGCGGATCGAGAGCGAGCTGAACAACCAGGGCAGCGCTCCGCCGAGCAGGAACCCTACAAAGACCTTGGTGTTCGACACATCGATCGAGGAGAGCACTTTGATGTTATAGCCGTAGTTGTTGATCAGATCCGTCTGCACGCGTGCGATATCGGTCATAAAGGAAGAGAACAAACTGACCGCGGCAATAACAGCGGATGCGATTGCAACACCTTTGGTGATTGCTTTTGTGGTATTACCCACTGCATCCAGGTCAGCCATAATTTGACGCGCTTTGAGCGTCTCTTCATCGTTTTGATCATGCCACGCCATCTCACCGATGCCGTTCGCATTATCCGAAATGGGACCATAAGAATCCATGGCCACGTTATTTCCGGTGTGGCTGAGCATACCGATACCAACCATCGCCACGCCGTAAAGTACATAGACCGGTTCCATATTGCCATAGAGCAACAGGGCTGCCACAAAACTGGCGGCGATGACGAACAGCGCCCAGACGGAAGATTCCATACCCAGAGAAAGACCGGTCAAAATAGTCGTGGCTGGGCCGGTTTTCGTCGATTTCACGATCTCTCTTACAGGAGCTGATTTTGTACTGGTAAAGTATGAGGTCAACGGGTTGAAAGCCACCGCCAGGCCAACGCCGATGGAAGTGAGCATGGCCAGTTTCCAATCATGAGCATAGAGAATCGCCACTACAAACGACCAGATCACCGTATTAACGCTCGAGACTTCGTAAGAGCGGAACATCGATTCTTCAGCATCATGAGCTCGCAGGAATTTGAGCGGGAATTTCTCCCAAATAGGCACAGTGAATGTACCGATAATCGAGCTGATCACGCCGATACCCCGGATGATCAAGGGGTAGACGATCCACTTCAAGCTCTGGTCTTTGCTCCAGAGTGCAAGACCCAGGATCAAGGCTGAGACAATGGTGACTTCGTAACTTTCGAAAATGTCGGCTGCCATACCAGCGCAGTCGCCCACGTTATCACCCACAAGGTCTGCGATCACTGCAGCATTGCGCGGGTCATCTTCCGGTATGTCTTTTTCAACCTTACCCACCAGGTCCGCACCAACATCAGCTGCTTTGGTATAAATGCCGCCGCCAACCCGCATAAACAAGGCCAATAAAGTTCCGCCAAAGCCAAATCCAAGTAAGGCATCTGGGGCAGCTTTACCAAAGATGATAAAGATGATCGTTCCGCCTAAAAGTCCAAGACCGTCTGTAAGCATCCCGGTAATTGTGCCGGAATAGTACGCGATCGAAAGTGATTCATTGAAACTCCGGCGAGCGGCGGAAGCCGCGCGGACGCTGGCCTGGATCGCCATTCTCATACCTAATTGACCGACGAGCAAAGAGAAAGTCGCGCCAAAAATAAATGCGATCGCGCGGCCAAACGCCATGATCAACAAAGTATTATATTTAGCCGCTGGAAATTCAATAAGTGCTTCCTGGCTCACAGGGACGATATAAATCGACAGGAAGAGAGCGACAAAAAGGATCCCTACAGCAGGCAGGATCGTCTTCAGTTGTCTCGAAAGGTAGCTATCCGCTCCGACTTTGATCGCTTCCCAAACTTCCTGCATCTTCGGTGTGCCCTTATCCTTCTTGAGCACGATCCCCCTCAAAAGCCATGCATAGAGCAGGCTAATAAGGGCAACCACCAAAACTGCTATGATGGCTATTTGCTCGAATGAGTTCAAGCCATGCCTGGCGCCCAGGCCTAACAAATTAATATCCATTTCTCCTCCAAAAACCACAAATTGTAGTGCGTAAAGCACGATAAAACAATAACAATTCATTAATGACTGCTCAATTCTAGCGTATTAAAGTAGAAAATAAAAGCAGCAATTAACTTAAAATATTATTAGCATTTGATTAGAGATCCTGTGGGTTCTTGACTTTACCCTTGAAATTGTTGTATAGTGTTATTCGATATATTTTAAGGTAAATAGTGTTTCATTAATGCGCGGGCGGAAGGCTGCTTCCGCTCGTTGCTTGCCTAAGAATGGAATTGGCACCCTTTACTTGAAATTTTAATCTGTTGCATGTATCCTAGAATTATAGCTAATCAATGATCAACCATTAATTAGCTTTGTTTAGAAAGCAGGTTTGGTGATAATGGAAGATCCCGTAATTAATATTGTTGATGATGAAGATGAAGAATACCCTGCCCTGGCAAGACTGGTCGAACTTGGCAGGCAAAAGTCGTATGTAACGATCGATGACATTTTGCATTTCTTTCCCGAAGCTGAACAAGATGTTGAGCAACTGGAAGAGACATTTGCCGCTTTAATGAGCGCCGGAATCCCCTATATTGAGGATGAAATCCTGCATGAAGAACCTTCTGACGAAGACCTGACCACGGCTGAAGAAGAAGCTGCAGAATCCGGCAAATTATTTGTAGATGATCTCGAAAACATCGACACTGACGATACTATCGGTCTTTACCTTAAAGAAGTCAGCCGAGTTCCCCTTTTAACGGCTGATGAAGAGGTTGAACTGGCACAACGGATCGAACGCGGACGCATGGCGCGCGAAGAACTTGCGCGTGGAAATGTCAGTAACCGCCGGCGCCAGGAATTGCGGAAACTGATCGAAGATGGTTGGTTGGCTCGTGAGCATTTGATCACTGCAAACTCGCGTTTGGTCATCAGCGTTGCTAAAAAATATATGGGACGCGGTGTGCCTTTTCTTGACCTCATCCAGGAAGGAAATATCGGGCTGATCCGCGCAACGAAGAAATTTGATTACAGGCGCGGTCACAAATTCAGCACCTATGCCACCTGGTGGATTCGACAGGCAGTCACTCGTGCTATCGCCGATCAAGGTCGGACGATCCGTGTTCCCGTTCACATGGGCGACCAGATCAATAAACTCCTGCGCATCCAACATCAGCTCACCCAACGTCTTGGCCGCGAACCAACCGTGGAAGAACTGGCAACCTCTTTGGATGTTCCTCCCAAGAAGGTTGAAAATATGATCCAGGTGGCACGCAGACCGCTCTCATTGGAAACACCAACCGACGATGAAGAGGATTCTGTGCTGGGCGATTTCATTGAAGATGATGAGACGCCTCCACCGGATGAGACGGCTACCTATAACTTGCTTCGTGAACACCTCGAGGATGTGCTCAATGGACTTCCTCCTCGTGAAGTACGAATCTTACAATTGCGCTATGGGCTACTGGATGGTCAGGCGTACACCTTGGAAGAAGTCGGTCGCAAGATGGGAGTCACCCGCGAAAGGGTTCGCCAAATCGAAGCTCAAGCTTTATCCCGCTTGCGGCATCCAACCATTCGTAGAAAATTGCGTGATTATTTGGGAGACTGATCTACAAAAACAGCAGAGAAATCTGCTGTTTTGCGTTTTATTTCTCTTGCATTATTAAATTGTTTGTTGCATACTATTCAATGAGATAAGTATGTCAAAAATTTCGCTGCGTGCATATAACAAAGAAATCGAATCACTCATCGACCGCGGGGCCAACGATGAGGCGATCACGCAATGCAAATATATTCTACAATCTTTTCCCAAATGTATCGTCACCTATCGTAATCTTGCAAAGGCTCTACTCGAAAGCAAACGTTACGCCGAAGCCGAAGATATTTTTTCCCGTGTTTTATCCGTTTATCCAGACGATTTCGTTTCACACATCGGGATTAGTATCATCAAAGAGAACGAGGCTGATCTCGATGCTGCAATCTGGCACATGGAACTTGCATACGATGTTCAACCATCCAATCCGGCATTAACTGGAGAATTGCGGCGTCTTTTTGGCCGTCGGGATGGCGTCCAACCTCCGAAGATACGGCTGACGCGGGGTGCGCTAATTCGCATGTATGCCCGTGGAGAACTGTACCAACAAGCGATTGCCGAGATCCAATCTGCCCTGGCTGCCGATCCCATGCGGATCGACCTGGAAGTGATCCTTGCTGATATGTATTATCAATCGGGATCACTGTTGGATGCTTCGGAAACGTGTTCTGCTTTACTTTCGCAAATTCCCTATTGCTTTGAAGCCAACCACCTCTTGCTGCAGATCATTCCCAAAACTACACTGGCTCAATCCGCCAGGGAATATAAAGACCGTCTTGCCGAACTCGATCCGTATTTCGGATTTATTACATCTCCTGATATGACCGGTGACGATATCCCCGAAGATCAGATACTCCTCGATTATCTTGATAAAGAACCGGCAAACGAGTCCCAGGAAGACCAGGGTTGGACAAAATCAGTTGGCATTGAATGGGAGAAGGAATCAGAGATCCAAAAGCTTTATTGGATCGAAGAGAAGAATAACCAGGAGGCTACCCTCGATCCAGAGACCGGTGTTACGAATGCTCTCGATAAAAAGGGTGAGACTTCTGATTTTATGACGCACTCTCTCTCGATCGACTCGGAAAATTCGAGTGAACCCCCTACCCAAGCAAGTGAAGAATTTATACCCGATTGGATGCGTTCAGCCGGTTGGGGTCCATCAACAAACTCTGAACAAAACGAACTTGACAATTCGATTACATCCATCGAAAATATTTCAAATGAAGATGTTGAAATTCAACCAGCAGATCTCCCCGATTGGCTCAGCAGTGCTGCACCTGCGACTGTGCCATTAGGAGATTTAGAAAATGAACCCGATTCAATGGCCGATGAGGACTCGACCTCATTTGATACTTCCCTTCCCGAGCAAATATCGGGGGAATCAGTTTTACCATTAGTAGATCCATCCAATGCAGGTACGAACGCTTCGTCATCCGATTGGGCACCAGAACCATTATCGGAAAATTCAAAACCCGAACAGGGAGAAACAGGTGGAAAAATGCCTACCGATTCCTCAAACAATGAAAACGAATGGTTGAACCAATTTAGAAATGATTCCCCAAATAAAGGCGAGGAGAGCGATCTCCCCGATTGGCTAAAGGATTTCGAATCAGAAAAGGACCAGCCCCTCGAAGAAAACATGGATATTCCTGAATGGCTTAAATCGTTGGAGCCTATGGAACCTTCCATCGATGAACCGGCATCTGAAAATCCAGTCCCTTCTGGGTTGAAGGATGAGGTTTTTCCTTCTTCCACCAAAGAAGAAGCAGAATCTGCGATTACAGGAACCAGTTTCTTATTTACCAAAGCGCTCACAGAAGATGAAGTCAGATCAGGTAAACTCGACGCAACTACGCTTCCCCCTGAAGAGCATGCCTTGCCCTCGGATTGGGAATCTGCACTGGAAAAGACCACCGGAGAGGTGCCGGAAAATGTCGCTCCTTCAAGCCTGGAGGAAGAAGTTCTTCCAGTACCTGAGGAAACCATCGAACCTGCCGTTACTAGCACCAGTTATATGTTTACAAAAACCCTGACTGAGGAAGAAGTAAGGTCCGGAAAATTGGATGCTTCGGTTCTTACCCCCGATGCTCATTCTCTGCCTTCAGATTGGGAATCTTCGTTGGAAAATGCTCCCGAGCCAGCTGCGGCTCAACCTGCCAAAGAAGTTCACGCCGAATTGCCTGCCTGGGTAAAGAATGTGCTCAAACAGGCACCGCCAGCTACAACTCCTTCATCTGAAGAAGTTGCAATTCCGGCGCAAACATCAGAGACCGAAACTACTCCTGCGCCTGTAATGTCTGAACCGGTTGAACCCGTGAAATCATCGATTCTTGATCAATTGACTGCACCAGTTGAATCTGTTCCAGCGGTTGAACAACCAGAACCGGCTGGTGAGGCTGCAATCGAGAGTGCGAGTGAACCGGAATCTGCTGAAGTCGAGAAGCTTAAAGCGCTCGAAGCGTTTGGTGAAGAACCCATCCAGGATTTAGCATCGGGACCGCAAACAGAAGGTGCAATTTCTGAGGATACGAACGCCGAATTATTGGACTGGCTGCGCGGTTTCAACAGCTCAGAGGAAAATCCGCAGGAATCACAACCTGTTTCAGAAGAAACTCCATCCGAGGTTGAAATTCCCGCTGAAACGGGAGAAGAATCTCCTCTTGATAGATTGGATGATTTTGTCCAACCCGAAGAGACTGAAATCATACCCGCCGAAACCCCAGCGGCAGCCGCAGATGAGCTTGAACAAATCCCAGAACCTGTTCCCGCATACGCGGAGAATATAGAACCTGCTGCCCCAAGCATGGAGAGTATCGAACCAGAACCTCCAGTAGAGGAATCTTTTGCTCCTGAGGAAGAAGCGGCGATCTCCGACGAGATACCCTCCATGCCTGAGCCGCTACCCCTGACCGAAGAACCCCCTGCTGTTGAGGCTGAATCTCAAATGGCTGAACCTTCTGTCGAACCCGTCGAAGCGCAGGCGGAAGCACCAGTGGTTCCCGAGGAAGTTGCTCAAGTTAGCGAACCCATCGAAACCGCCGTCAGCGTGGAAGGAGTCTCAGAGCCCGTTGAAACTCCCATCGCCGAGGAAATGGTCGCAGAAACCGTCAAAACACCCATCAGCGAAGAAGTAACCCCGGTTCCTCCGGTAGTTACAGATCCCCTCCTGCTGGCCGGTTCTGCATTGGACACTGGCGATCTCACTCTGGCGCTCAATGAATACACCATGGCGCTGCAGGACGAATCGAATTTGCCCAGTTTGATCGAAGCTTTGAAATCTGCCACTGACAAGCATGAAAACGAAACCGACTTGTGGCAGTTGCTGGGTGATGCGCACGCCCGCACGAATAATTACGCTGAAGCATTTTCTGCGTACGACAAAGCAGAATCGCTATTACTTGACCTGATTAAATAAACATCGGAGAGCATTGTGGAAAGAACATTGGTATTGGTTAAACCCGACGGTGTACAAAGGGGTTTAACGGGTGAAATCATCAAAAGGCTTGAAAACCGTGGGCTGAAAATTGTTGCAGCAAAATTTGTGCATGTCGACCGAGGTTTTGCCGAAGAGCATTATGCGGTACATAAAGGCAAACCCTTTTTTGAAGGATTGATCGAATATATTACCAGTTCACCTCTCATGGCAATGGTCTGGGAAGGCCCTGAGGCGGTCGCTGCTGTCCGTCAAACGATGGGAGCAACAAAACCTACCTTGGCAGCCCCCGGGACGATTCGCCACGATTTTGCGCTTGAAATGGGGCGCAATCTCACCCACGCATCTGATTCAGTGGAAAACGCTGCAACTGAAATCAACCTCTGGTTCCGTCCGGAAGAAATCTTTCCATGGGAGCGTGCCTCTGAAGCCTGGATTTCTGGAACAAAGTAACCGATTTCTTGAGTTACCTTGACGAGCGTATTTGCATATGGTAAACTTTTGCTCGTTCGGGGGCGTGGTGTAGCGGCTAACATGCGGCCCTGTCAAGGCCGAGATCGCGGGTTCGAACCCCGTCGCTCCCGCTCTAAAAAGACTTCCATTCGGAAGTCTTTTTTTTAATACGTTACAGTTTGATTCTTGATCAAAGTTTCTTGGGTTCTGTGGGATATTGATCACTCCAGGCTTTGAAACCACCCTTCAATGCTGATGCCTGGAACCCCATCCCGTTCAATTCCTGCGCCACACGGGCTCTTGTAGCTTCATCCGGTCAAGTACAGTAGGTAATGATTTCCTGGTCTTTCGGTTTACCTTCTGCCCATTCCAATATTCGATCGGGCAATACCCGAATGCTGCTTGGGAATTTGCTCAATGGCACGTTCATAAGACGAGCGGGAACGCACATCCAATACTATGGGTGGGTTCGAGCCCGCCAGCTTCTCGGACAGTTCCTGAACTGTGATCCGGGGAGCGTCACCAGGTTTGGTTACATACAATCCAGCTGCGGTACCGACTCGTTCTTCCGGCAAGGTTTCTTTTGCGACGATCCTGGCATAACTGGCAGCTATCGGCGCAGCGGACACACCATGCGCGATCACAGAAATAATGACGACAACCCCGGCTGTGGCAAGGATCTTTTCTCCGCCAGGAACTCCGTCGGTAACCAGAAGGAGTCCAAAGAGAAGGGTGCTCAGCCCGCGTGGACCGAACCAACCAATGAACATCCTTGCCTGCCGGCTGATATTTGCCTTTTGAAGAACTACTCCGATCGCTACAGGTCGGGCTACAAGCAGTACAACCAAAGTAAATGCAAGCACAGGAAGAATCGCAACCGTGCCGATAATATCGGAAAGGACGATCCCAAAGAGGAGGAAGGCCAACAACTTCATCATTTCCGACGTGATCTCGCTGTATTCCAAAAAGCAGTCGCAAATATCATAATCCAGCAAAGCGGTTGCCAAACCGGCTGCAAATACTGCCAGGAATCCGCTGCTTCCCACCAGGGTACCCAGTGTGTACGCCCCCAACAAAATGCCAATCCCGTAGATAGCACGATAAGGTCTGCCGATTGTGGTTCGCGTTCGCAACCATTGCATCAAAAAAGCAGCGCCTATGCCAAAAGCAGCGCCAACCACCGGACCTAATAAGAAAAGCCTGGCAAGGTAAGACAGCCATCCACCTGTGGATGATGTCTGACCCAGGGCAACGGCAGTTAAAATCAATAAGGTGGGCAAAACGATCAGGTCGTTTGACCCTGCTTCGATTTTCAATGAGTCACGAATGGAACGCGAAATTCGTTCATCTCGTACCACGTCACGCAGCAAAACGGGATCAACGGAGGACAAAACCGTCCCGACCAAAAGTGCCTGTAAGATGGAAAAGCGAAGTACCAAATAGGCTGCGGCGGAGATCAACACCAGCGTTATCAACGTTCCGGGTCCCAAGGCAAGTAAGGGAACCTTCCAATTCTTTTGGATGAAGTCGAAGCGGAGATTGATTGCATCCAGAAAGAAGACAAAGGCCAGGGTTAGGGTGGCAATGGCCTGAAGGGCTGGGTCATGCAGGTTGATTTGAAGCACTTTCAACCCATATCCACCCATTGCAAATCCAATCCCCAGGAAGATCATCGGGAAAGAGACGGGTGCACGTTCCACAACATTCGCAACGATCGCAGCCAACATGAAAATCAGTGCCAGTAAACCGAGGACTATGGTTAAATCAGGCATCGAAGTCTCCCATCAATTCATTCCAGCGATATGCCATTTTCCAAAGAAAAGAGACGCCTTTAGGAAAGACCCGGCAGAGCAGATAATTTTCCTCATTCTCGATTCCACTCCCGGTATTTTGTGAGCAAGAGTATATGTACCAAAAATTGTAGGAATCTGTATCTTTGAAGTCAACTTTTTATTGAAAGGAGCAATACCACGCAATTATTGTAACTATTTGACAAAGTCTCCATCTTATTATAAATAATAGTACAAAATATTATTTGTAAAGGATAGTATTTGTGAATTGATTGGAGGATGAAAATGGTCGATATCGGCTTGTTGGTTTTGCGGGTAATTTTAGGCTTAATTTTTATAGGACATGGAAGTCAAAAGCTCTTCGGCTTGTTTGGCGGGGCAGGACTGAACGGAACGATTAAATGGATCGGCTCGATGGGGTTGAGGCCAGCCTGGTTTTGGGGGTTGGTGGCATCATTAAGTGAATTTGGCGGTGGAGCGTTACTCTTTTTGGGACTTTTAAGCCCATTGGGTTCTTTGGGGATCATTGCCTCGATGCTCGTGGCAATTGTTGAGGTGCATTGGTCGAAAGGGTTTTGGAACACAAAAGGTGGAATTGAATTTCCCTTGACCAATATTGCAGGCGCGTTGACCCTGGCCCTTACAGGTCCAGGTAAATATTCACTGGATTCAGTTCTTCATGTTTCCTTGCCTGAACCAATTACGGTGATCATCGGGTTGGTACTGGTTGTGCTTGGGGTGATTGTTTCACAATTGACCCGTTCGAAACGCATCGCCGGATAAAAATATCATAGACGTTAGCAGAAAAAGAGCAGCCTTTGCGGCTGCTCTTCTGGTTTAGATATCCTTGTGATAAACACGATGGTTTTTGTAAGGTTGTCCACCGGCTTTGATCATGTCCTGTCGCATTTGAACAGCTGTATTGGCCACTTGGGTTAATTCTCCATGGATGTAGTGATTATCCTTGAGCGTCTTTCCCATTTCGGCATATAGCAATGCATTTCCTCCCCGTCCATGATACTCGGGAAGCACACCAGCTCCGTTGAGAGAAATCCATTTGGTCGTCTTTAATGTAATCAGCATATCAGCAATCCCCCAGGGTGTGATCCGGCCCTTGGCTCGCTGCAACGCTGGTGTAATGTCAGGAAATCCAAGCAGGAACCCAACAATCTCATCATTGTGCGTGATGATCTTGATCAACTTGGGGACGATGAATGACAATAGGTCGGCAAGCAGTTTTTCGACTTCCCTTTCGGACAATGGATAATATTCCCAATTATTGATAAATGTATCGTTATAAGCTTTGCCGATTTTTGATGCATATTTGCGAACTTCGGCTTTTGTTTTGAAATTGACGATCTTAAACGTCCCGCGTTCAACCACTTTTTCAGCGATCTGGTTAATCCGTTCGGGAATGACGAATGACTCCACCGGTAAGTAGCATGACATGAAGTCGACTTCCGTCTCGAACCCCAACGCCGTTACGAGATCGACATAATACGGAAAGTTATAATTCATCATGATCATCATCTGATGATGTTCATAGCCTTCGGTTTGAATTCCGTAGCCATCAAATGCGTTAAATCCCTTTGGACCAACGATCTGATTCAATCCGCGTGCATGCGCCCAATCAAATGCACGCTCGAATAATTTATTGGCAACCTCTTGATCATTTACTGTATCGAATAGATAAAATTGCGACTTTTTCACCTGGTGGTATTGATTAAAAGGCTTGTTTTCCATGGCTGCAATCCGCCCGACGACTTTGCCATCTTGCCGCGCGACGAAAAAATCAGCGTCGGAATGTTCGTAGAATGGATGTTTTTCTTTGTTCATCATCAGCTTGATATCAGCATAAAACGGCGGACAAAATTGAGGGACTCCCTTATACAAATCATATTGGAATTGAACGAATTCATTCACCGCTTTTTTATTTTTTAGATCAACTTGCTCGATATTAATCATAAATACCTCTTTAATTTGAGAATAATTTCTTGTCCGGCATTTGAGAATAACAATAGTCTACAACTTTTTCTTAATTTTGCACGATTAATTAACCCCCAATATTTCAGTAAGTTGCATGCAGGTTCCACACTCGACAATTTGGCAGGGTTAGTATAAACTCTTCATAGCGTCCCCTGTAAATAAAAGAAACCCTTGTTTGCCACTTAATGCCTTGAGGAGGTCTTTATGGAGAAATTCATCATCGAAGGGGGAACACCTTTATCTGGTTCAATGACTCCCGCAGGAAACAAAAACGCAGCCCTTCCATTGTTGGCTGCATGTTTGATGACCGACCAGCCCGTAATTTTGCACAATGTACCTGATATTCAAGATGTTCAAACGATGCGCAAGCTGGTGATGAGCCTGGGCGTCGAGATCGATATTTTGGATTCATCCACCTGGAGAGTTCATGCAAAAGAAGTGATTCCAACAGCCCTGGATCCTGACCTATGCCGCAAGATTCGCGCGTCGATCTTGCTGGCTGGTCCGGTTACGGCTCGCGCAGGAGAATTAAACCTTCCACCTCCGGGGGGTGATGTTATCGGCCGGCGTCGGGTGGATACTCACATGCTCGCAATTCAAAAACTTGGAGCAGAGATCGGGTATGACCGTTCCTTTCATTTTCGTGCGTCCAAACTCATAGGGGCTGATATTCTTCTCGACGAAGCCAGTGTGACCGCTACCGAAAATGCGATTATGGCAGCGTCCATGGCAGAAGGTCATTCGGTCGTTCGCAACGCGGCTTCTGAACCGCATATCCAGGAATTGTGTCATTTCTTGAATTCGTTGGGCGCACAAATCGAGAATATCGGGTCAAACACGCTTCATATCACTGGAGTGAAGAGTCTCCACGGAGGTGAATTTGACATCGGTCCGGATTATCTTGAAGTGGTAAGTTTCATCGGTGCGGCGGCAGTGACTCACGGCTCGATCACCATACATAATGCCGGTGTTCAATACCTCGACATGGTCCGTCTTGTTTTTGAACGCCTGGGAGTTCATTGGGAAAATCGCGGCAATGACATTTTCGTGCCTGCAGACCAACCGCTGACCATTGAAGCAGATTTGGGGGGGATGATCCCGACCATCAATGTAATGCCCTGGCCTGCCTTCCCAACCGACCTGATGAGCATCGCCATCATCATTGGTACCCAAGCGAAAGGAACGGTGCTCTTTCACGATTGGATGTATCCTTCAAGGATGTTCTTCACAGATAAGCTTGTGGGCATGGGTGCCCAGATCGTCTTATGCGATCCTCATCGTTGCATTGTACAGGGTCCGACGCCATTGGCTGGCGAAAAGATGGAAAGCCCTGACATCCGCGCAGGCATGGCGCTTGTGCTTGCATCGCTTTCGGCTTGCGGCAAGTCAGTGATTCGGAATATCGGTCAAATTGACCGAGGTTACGAGCATGTGGATGATAAGTTGAGAGCTTTGGGGGCGAAGATCGAAAGGTTACCAGGCGAATAACAACTCGGACACAAAAATGAACGCCCTTTCGGGCGTTCATTTATTTATGCGGTTTTGACAACATCCAGAAATTGATCGACAGCTTCCCGAATCAATCGTTCGGGCAATGATCCCACTGTACGATGAACTACTTTACCACCTGATATAAACAACATTGTTGGGATTCCTTGCACGCCATATTTTACGGCATATTCAGGATCCTCATCCGTATTTACTTTAGCCACAATCAGCTTGCCAGCATAATCTTTCGCAATTTTTTCCAACGTAGGCGCGATTGCTTTGCAGGGTCCGCACCAGGGCGCCCAAAAATCCACGATCACCGGGATGGTGGATTGAAGTACGGTTTTCTCAAAAGCTTTGTCACTCACATGAATTGGTTCTGTAAACATTTTCTCTCCTACTCATTTTTATAATATTATCACTATTATAATCTAATTACTCTTTTTATTCCCGCTTTTCAGACCGTCGAAAATCAACAAAACGGTATCCAATCCCTCTTTCGGTCAAAATATACTTAGGGTTGGCAGGGTCTTTTTCCAACTTTTGCCTCAAGTAATTGACGTACAATCGTACATAATGGGGCTCGTCACGATATTCGTATCCCCAAACCTTTGAAAGGATTTGGTCGTAGGTGAGAACCCAACCCGCATTTTGCACAAGATGGTAAAGTAGGCGGTATTCAGTTGGGCGTAATTTGACCAGTTTGCCATCCAGCCAAATCTCACGCCTGCCGAAGTCCATCTTCAAATGTTCATCCACTTCAACCACTTCGCCACCACCGGCTCCCGCAGATTCGATGCGGCGCAGCACAGCTTTGGCGCGGCTGGTTAATTCGCGAGGGCTAAATGGCTTGGTTATATAATCATCAGCCCCCATTTCCAGCCCCTTTACCCGGTCATCTTCTTCGCCTTTGGCGGTAAGCATAATTACCGGTACAGTGCTTACCTCCCGTATCATTCGCAATGCTTCAAAGCCGTCAATATCTGGCATCATCACATCCAACAAAACCAGGTCGGGCAGTTGTTCGCGTAATACTTTAATGGCATCCATCCCGCGGTATGCTTCAATGACCAAAAAACCATCATGTTCAAGGTTTAATCGGATGAATCGAGCCATTCTTTCTTCG
>CAVQOS010000020.1:0-7046 GCA_963714465.1 uncultured Chloroflexia bacterium
GTTTGTGTGAGGCATCATTAATTTTTGTGATTTTTAGAAACTGAAAGCAGGAGGAGAGAGGGAACCAAGAAGGCTCACATCGTTGGTATTGAGATGGACAAGGAAAGGGGAAGTGAAAATCAAACGAAGCGAGAATGAACGATCAAATGCAAAACTATTCAACTATTTTCTGTTAGGCAGGAGAAAAATGATGACCAGGAAATTTCAGATTTTGTTGGCTCTCGTTCTGGTATTCAGCCTTGGACTATCGATGGTTCAACCCACCGGTACGGTTAAGGCTGCAGATCCAGAAACCCGCAATATCGTGATCCTTGGAACTTCCGACATCCATGGCAATGTAGATAATTATGATTACTTCACGGATAGCGTTCCTACAGGATCGTCTCTACGTGGTCTGACCAAGATCCAGACCTACGTCAAGGGAGTACTCGCATCCAATCCGAATACGATTCTCATCGATAACGGCGATACCATCCAGGGAACGCCACTGTCGTACTACTTCGAAATGGTCGACACCTCCAAAGAGAATCCTCTGGCTTTGGCGATGGACACCATGGGGTATGTCGCTTCGACGGTCGGCAACCATGAATTCAATTATGGTCCTGCCGTTTTCAATAAATTCAAGAGTGAAGTGACCTTCCCCTTGATCTCGGCTAACGTCACCGGATGCCGGGATTACACCTTCGAGCCCTACGTGATCAAAGATGTGGATGGGGTACAGGTGGGCATCCTGGGATTAACCCCGCCTGCGGTGAAGTACTGGGAGCGGCCTGAAAATATCGTCGGCTGCGTCTTCGGCGATGCCATGGCGGCCGCAAATGTGTATGTGCCTGAGATGCGTGCGGCTGGTGCGGATGTCATCGTTGTCGCCGCTCACAGTGGTTTGGACGAGACGTACGGATACGGCCGGGAGGAAAATTTCGTCAAATACCTGGCCAACGAAGTCCCCGACATTGACGTGATCCTGGCGGGTCATGCGCATGCATTGGTAGCCAGTCAACTGATCAAAGGCGTATTGGTGACTGAGCCCAATTACCATACCCGCAATATCTCCGACATTCGCATTACTGTCGAAGGATCTGGCACAGATTGGGCGGTGACGGCAAAGTCGAGCACTGCCCCGGCGATGGGCGCTACTGCAGAGGACGTTGATCTTGTTACCCTCATGAAACCGTATCATGATGCTACAGTCGCCTACATAAATACCCCCATTGGCACGGCTACCGCAGATTTCCCAGGCGGATTTATTGCCCGGATTGCGGACGGCCCGATGGTCGACCTGATCAACCAGGTGCAGATGGATGCCGCCGCCGCGGCAGGATTCCCGGTTGAAGCCTCTCTTGCAGCCCTCTTTACCAACGATGCCAAGCTGAACGCCGGACCAATCAAACTCAAGGATGCCTACGCGGTTTACATCTACGACAATACGCTCTATGTGGTCGATGCCACCGGTCAGCAGATCAAGGACGAGTTGGAGTGGACTGCCGACTATTTCAATCAGTACTTCTACGAACCAACTGGTGTAACGGTGAATTCGAAAGTCCGTGACTACAATTACGATCTGTGGTCGGGCATCGAGTACAAGTTGGATGTGACCAAACCCGTTGGTCAGCGCGTTGTTGAATTGAACCTCAACGGCGAACCGCTGGCGATGGACCAGGTTGTCCGGGTGGCACTCAACAACTACCGCGCGACTGGTAAATTCCCCACTGCCCCGAAGATCTATCAATCCACGGTGGAGGTACGCGAGCTCATTACCAACTGGATCATGGAGCGCGGCACCATCTCTCCGAGCGACGTCTTTGTGCAAAACTTCACCCTGCTGCCGCCGGTCAACACCTGGTTGAGCACGACAACTGCGAATCCGATTACCCTATCTGATAATGCGGACCTTCTTTGGACAGCCTTTGACAGTGATCGAGATAACTACATGGAATTCTCAGGTGTCAATGGCGTTCCAGGCAAAAGCTTAAATCGGGGCGAGTTCTTCTACTTGCTGGGCGGCAAAGCTATGGCGGACCTGCAGGATATCGTCATTGACCGGTCTGTGCTTAAAGGCTACAAGGATGTAAACCGGGTATTGGGCTGGGAGAAAGATGCTCTTGCCTATGTGATTCAGGCTGGGATCTTCCTTCCGATGGACAATAAGATTTTACCGACGCAGGTCGTCACCAACGCAGAAGCTCTCGCCTGGGTGCGTGAGGCGCGCTACCCGCTCTTCACTTTCCTCTCGACCAATGATTTTCATGGTCAACTGGAAACCGGAAAACTGGTTAGCGGCAAACTGGTCGGCGGTTCGGCTTTCGATATGACCTACATCAATGACTACAAAGCAATGAACCCCGTTGGCACCCTGCTGATGGATGCCGGCGATATGATGCAGGGAACGCCCATTTCGAACTGGCTGTGGGGCGCATCCGTCATCGATGTCTATAACCACATGGGATACCAGGCAGCCGTGGTGGGCAACCACGAGTTCGATTGGGGTCTTGGCGTTCTGCAGGAACGCATGGCGCAGGCTGATTTTCCGATCCTGGCAGCCAACATCTTCAACGAAGGCACTGATACCCGCCCTGATTGGGCAGTTCCGACCCTGATGTTCACCGTCAAAGGCCAGCAAATCGGTGTGATCGGGGTGACTAGTAAAGACACCCCCTCCATTGTTATGGCTGGCAACACCGCTGGACTTGAATTTCGCGAAGTTGGCCCGATCGTAAGCGGATTGGCGGCTGAACTGCGGGCTGAAGGAGCTGATATCGTGGTGGTGCTGGCCCACATGCCGGATGTATACGGCGGTAAGGTTACCGGCGAGATGGTCGGGGTTGCTGTTCCAGGTATTGACCTGATCATCTCCGGTCACTCGCATAGCGGCTACTCTGGCAAGGTCAATGGTATCCCCATCATCCAGCAGTACTCCTCCGGTACAGCCATCGGAGTCTCTGATCTGCGCTATGACCGTTTGTTCCGCAATATTGCCACGTCCAATCTGCAGGTGGTGACAACCTATAACGAAGGTGTTACACCGGATGCGGTTATTGCAGCGATTGTGGCAGGGTACCAGGCGCAGATCGCACCAATCATGAACCAGGTAAAAGCCTCAACCCTGGGCAGCATCTCCAGGGGACCTGACCGGTACACCATGGAAGTGCCCATGGGAGATCTCATCGCTGATGCCCAGCGTTGGAAGGGCGGCACACAGATCGCCTTCATGAACCCGGGCGGCATCCGAGCAGATATCGCCTACGCGACTTATCCCCACGATATCACCTTTGGCGATTTATTTACGGTTCAGCCCTTCGACAACAAGCTTGTAACGATGACGCTCACCGGCAGCCAGATCTATGCCCTGCTCGAACAGCAATTCAAACCACCACAGAGCTCGATGAAGTTGCTGCAAGAGTCGGGGATCAAATACAATTTCGACCTGTCTCTCCCTGTTGGGTCCCGCATCTCGTCACTGACTCTGACCGATGGTACACCGATCCTCCCAAATGCCACGCCTTACACGATAACATGTAATGAATTTATCGCGACTGGCGGCGATAATTTCAGCGTGTTCCTTGGAGGAACCAACGTTACGCGCATAGGAGTGAGCGACTTGGACGCCCTGGTTGACTATATTCAATTCATCTATGGGACTCCTCCTACCAATACACCCATTGATCCAACAATATATCCTGATGGACGGATCATAAACGTGACACCATAAAAGGAATGAATGGTAATCTGGAGGGAGCCTCACGGCTCCCTCCTTCTTCCTGGTGGTAATATGGTTGATGAGCGAAAGACCGTCTATGTCAATAACCAGCCCATCTCGATCTTCGTCTGGGCTGAAGTACAGCATTGTGTCAATGCTTACAGCAGTGAGCTTTTCTTGAAGGTCGAAAAAGGTGAGGCTGAGATCGTAGATGAACTTGGGGGTCGAATCGGTTGGGGAGGGTTTGCCGGGGATGGCCAGCATATTTATGTGCGGTCTGTGAACCGCAAACCACGACAGAAGAAGGCGAAACGCCAATCTCCTGATTGACCTTTATCACACAGTCTCAATAAACCATATCTTGCACTAAAATAGTGTGTTATAATCCCTGCTTGGTAATTGGAGTGATCGTGACAGGTAATGAGTGCCCTGCCGGTTCCGGCGGGGTTTTTGTGTGTTTTGTATAGGAGTATTAAGCGTAATGGCAAGCCCTTTTGAAATGTTAGGAATGCAGCCACAATTTGTGAAGGCTGTCGAAGCAATGGGGTTCACTGAACCCACACCCATCCAAAATGTAGCAATCCCAGCCATGCTGGCTGGAAAAGATGTGATCGGTCAGGCACAAACAGGCACGGGTAAAACCGCTGCTTTCATGCTGCCTATTTTGCAGAATTTACGACCCGGGCATGAAGCTGTTCAAGCTCTGGTCCTGGCTCCCACCCGCGAACTGGCAAAACAGGTTGCAGAAGCGTCCGTCCAATTGGCGGGCGAAGCACCTGTACGAATTTTGGCCGTTTATGGCGGGCAATCCTATACCATCCAAAAACGCGCCATCGAACGCGGTGTGGACATCGTTGTAGGTACACCTGGTCGCTTGTTGGACTTGATCCGCCAAAGCGTGTTGGATCTGAGCCAGGTAAAGCATTTGATCCTGGACGAAGCTGACGAGATGCTCGAAATGGGTTTCATCGATGATGTAGAGTCCATTCTTAAAGAACTGGCAGATGAACGTCAGATCGCCCTATTTTCGGCGACCATGCCGGATGCGATTCGCAAGCTGGCGAAGAAATACTTGATCGATCCTGAGAGAATGAATCTCAGCCCCGAAAAACTGACCGTCAGTGAGACAGAACAGCGTTTCTGCCGGGTGCGTGAGGAAAACAAATTCGTTGCGCTGACCCGCTTGCTCGAGATGGAACCGGTCACCAGCGCCTTGATCTTCGTGCGCACCAAAGCCCGCGCACAGGACCTGGCGGATGATTTGGCCCGAGCTGGTTTTGCGGCTGACAGTCTGCACGGCGATTTGAACCAGGCCCGCCGCGAGCAGGTGCTCAACCGTTTTCGCGATCACTCGGTTGTCTTGTTGGTAGCCACGGATGTTGCCGCACGCGGACTCGACATTTTAGGCGTATCTCACGTGTTCAATTACGATGTGCCCCAGGATTCTGAGGATTACGTGCATCGCATCGGACGCACCGGACGCGCCGGTGAAAAAGGTGCAGCCATTACTCTGCTTACCCCACGCGAACGGAGCCGCCAAAATGAAATTCAAGCCTATACCCGCCAACCCGTGACGGAAATTCCGTTACCCAGCATCGAAGAAGTTCAGGCTCGCCGTGATGAAAGATTCATAGAGAAAATATCTTCTCAATTGATCGCCGGTATCACCTCACCGGAACGTGTAATGATCGATCACATGAACCAATTGGGAATGAAACCGGATGAAATCATGGTAGCCGCGATTCGCCTGGCACGCGCAGCCGAAGGCAAACTCAAAGCCGAGGTGGCAGCCGCAGAAAGAAGCGAACCGAAACATGCTCGTTTGGAAGAGCGCCAGAGAACGACTGATAGGAACAGCCGTAGGGGTGAACGGTTCCCCACCAGTGACCGTTCTGATGACCGGCGTGGTTCCAGTTCAAAAAGCGACCGCCCTGAAAAAAGCCGCGAGGTTGGAATGGTTCGCTTGTGGATGAATGTGGGTCAAACCGCCGGATTACGTCCAAGTGATGTTGTGGGTGCGATTGCCACTGAAGTGGGCATTCCCGGACGCGCGATCGGTGAAATCGATATCCGCTCAGACTATACCCTGGTGGATGTTGCGGAACAGCACGCAACGCGGGTGCTGAGAGAGAGCACCGGCAAATATAAAATGCGCGGCAGACCTGTGCGCATGCGCCTGGCTGATTAACTCAATCAAATCCCCACTCCCAAGCGGGGATTTTTTATTCATTCTTTTCTGACCGGCAGCATAATACACTGCAATTCATTCAGGCTATAATTAAATTTAAGCGAGTGAAAGGAGAAAAAATGAGGAACCGGGAAATTCCCCTTGATTATATGGATCTTTTCAAGAAGCGCGCTTTTGGACACCTGGCAACCCTCATGCCGGATAAGAGCCCTCAAGTTACGCCGGTCTGGATCGATTATGACGGAAAATTTCTGCTGGTGAACAGTGTCAAAGGCAGACAAAAAGACCGTAACATCCGCCGCGATGGTCACGTGGCGCTTGAAGTACAAGACCCGGATAATCCCTATCGCTATATTCTCGTGCGGGGGATCGTGATCGAGATCACCGAGGAAGGGGCGGATGAACACATTGACAAGTTGTCGATGCGGTATAAGGGCGTTCCTTACCAGGAAAAGAGTCCAACGCTCAAAAGGGTGATCTACAAGATCGAACCTCTCTCGGTTAAGGCTTCATCCCCCAGAATTTGATAATCGAAAAATTGGAGGTTCACATTGGCAGTCCCAAAACGAGTGGAAATTAAAATTGGGGCGCGAGTCATGGTCGTGGAAAAACAAAATCAACGCTCCGGGCAGCTTACCGAAGGCATCGTCAGACGCATTCTGACCAAAAGCCCTGACCATCCTCACGGGATCAAGGTTGAGCTTTCAGATGGCAAGGTGGGCAGGGTTCAAGAGATCGTTAGTGGATAATCAACTAATACTAAAGGGTCACACTCTATGAAGGATTTAGTCAATAAACTTGTTACCGAGGCCGGGCTTTCGTCAGAAACGGCTCAAAAGGTCATTCATATCGTGGTGGATACCATCAAAGCGGACCTTCCATTATCGCGGAAAACGGAAATTGATCTTCAATTGCAGGAGATCAGCCAAAAGGAATTGGGAAAAGACAAACAACCTTTCATCATTCCTTAACGGCAACGTAGAAGTAAATAAAGCGGACGGTTTATTTGAACCGTCCGCTCGTTTTATACTTGAAGAGTTGAGCCTATTTACGGAAATTAACTGCCCAAGATTTTCTCAGCACTCGCTGTATCCGCAGGAGTAGCACTTTCGGCAGCCTTCCTCGTTCACTAAAGTTGCCTGTCCGCATTCGGGGCAAAGG
>CAVQOS010000021.1:0-48497 GCA_963714465.1 uncultured Chloroflexia bacterium
GTAGTAGTTGGTTTTTCTCTATATCTATATAGATAGAACTACTACTACTACTAGGGCATTCTGACTCGGAGTTTTTACCTTCCAAAGGGTAAAAACTCCGTGTCCGGTCATTCAAAGGGTAAAAACTCCGGGTCGATTCTTCAGGTGGTAGGTCATTCGAAGGGTAAAAACTCCGTGTCCGGTCACTCGAAGGGTAAAAACTCCGGGTCGATTCTTCAGGTGGTAGGTCATTCGAAGGGTAAAAACTCCGTGTCCGGTCACTCGAAGGGTAAAAACTCCGGGTCGATTCTTCAGGTGGTAGGTCATTCGAAGGGTAATTTTCTCGTACGACATGCACTGGAAGGTCGAATAACAATCTTGCGCCGGCCTGTGTCACTCTCCAAGTAAAACGCGATGGCCTTTCGATGAGCCCTTGATTTGAAAGGAACATAAGCAGCTTACGAGCGGTCTTTTTGGTAAACCCGGTATCTTGGACAAGGATGTTCACCTCAGTACTACCGCCGTAAGCCCCAAAAATCATAAATAAAGTGAGCGCATTGGCTCCCAGCTTCTTCACCCAGGCAAAGGCATTTTCAGTTGCTTGATCTTCCAGCTCTTTAGGGACGTTCATATACCCCCCTAAATTCAGCCTGGCTGCAGAACCGGTTAACCTTCGCCGCACATACCGGGCAAAGGCCGGATAGGTTGATCACTCCCCGGGCATTAGGCCGGCTTTTCCTGGGGTTTTTGATCTCTACGATCTGGTTACATCGCAGGCAATAAACTTGGCCGGGCAATAATTTCACCTTCGCCGGTTTACGATCATTGGTAAGAGCGCAATCAATAGCCCATTTTGCGAAAATATCCCCCACAATCCATACATTGCCTTTTGCGTCTTTCTCGCAGGGAGCGCCCGCCGGCAAAAAGGACCTATAAATTAGGTCAGTCGTTATTCCTAATTCACGCGCAATTTCTGAAGGCTTATATTTCATGTGCAAAAGCTTTTGCAGCTTCTGCGCTTTCCCCCTAGATATTCGAACTTTAATTGTTGGTAACATTGATCCTCCTGGTATCCTTATGCCAGTCGGATAATTATCGTGATGTTGGATAATTAAAACGACCGGCTTTTTTTAAATGCCAGTCGTTTTAATAACCCAAATCTAATTATCTCTTGCTTATATAAACAAGAGGGTCGGCTGGCACCGATTCTCCCTCCCGATTTCGTAATCAAATTACATCCGCAAAATTTGATACGATATTAAATTGTTGCTCTCAATTATGTACTCGAATTATCGACGACTGCTGTCGATGGCCCCAATTCAATTGCATAATTTAAGATCTATAAATATTCTACAACCGATCCCAGAATTTGCAAGCGCAATTTATACCAAATGTGTACTTTTCAGGCTTGAAATCATAATCCGTTTTATACGCATTAATTAATATTAATTAGAATTATTAGAGTGCAGCGACCGGTTCTTATATTTGGTTTAGTCGCTTTTTTTGATTTTTTCATATCCCCTAAAATAATTTGAATTGAAGTTGATCATTTCTGAATTGCATTTTGGTATTTTTTAGCTGGCATCCGATGGATTTGCAGCTCCCAGATCATGTCGCCGGTGCCCGGTCTATCTGCAGCTCTGAATACCCTGGAAGGTCGATCCCTCGGATTATGGCGCGGTGGATCGTCAGCACCTGGTAGATTGTCAGCATCCAGGATCATGGCCGGTGCCCGGTCGAATAGCAGCTCTGAATGCCCTGGGATGGATGATCACCCAGATCATGGCCGGGTGGACCTGCAGCACCCGGTGGATCGTCAGCCCTGAAAGCCCTGGGAAGGTTGATCACCCAGGGAATGGTGCCGGTGCCCGGTAGATCGTCAGCCCTGAAAGCCCTGGGATTGATGATCACCCAGATCATGGCCGGGTGGACCTGCAGCACCCGGTGGATCGTCAGCCCTGAAAGCCCTGGGAAGGTTGATCACCCAGGGAATGGTGCCGGTGCCCGGTAGATCTGCAGCCCTGAATGCCCTGGAAGGTCGATCCCTCGGATCATGGCCGGGTGGATCGTCAGCACCCGGTGGATCGTCAGCACCTGGTAGATCGTCAGTTCTGAATGCCCTGGGATCGATGATCACCCAGGATCATGGCCGGGTGGATCGTCAGCACCTGGTAGACCTGCAGCTCCCAGGATCATGGCCGGGTGGATCGTCAGCACCCGGTGGACCTGCAGCACCTGGTAGACCGTCAGCACCTGGTAGATCGTCAGCACCTGGTAGATCGTCAGCACCCGGTGGATCGTCAGCACCTGGTAGATCGTCAGTTCTGAATGCCCTGGGATCGATGATCACCCAGGATCATGGCCGGTGCCCGGTCGAATAGCAGCTCTGAATGCCCTGGGATGGATGATCACCCAGATCATGGCCGGGTGGACCTGCAGCACCCGGTGGATCGTCAGCCCTGAAAGCCCTGGGAAGGTTGATCACCCAGGGAATGGTGCCGGTGCCCGGTAGATCGTCAGCCCTGAAAGCCCTGGGATCGATGATCACCCAGGATCATGGCCGGGTGGATCGTCAGCACCCGGTGGACCTGCAGCACCTGGTAGACCGTCAGCACCTGGTAGATCGTCAGTTCTGAAAGTCCTGGGAAGGTTGATCACCCAGGGAATGGTGCCGGTGCCCGGTAGATCTGCAGCCCTGAATGCCCTGGAAGGTTGATCACCCAGGATCATGGCCGGTGCCCGGTCGAATAGCAGCTCTGAATGCCCTGGGATTGATGATCACCCAGATCATGGCCGGGTGGACCTGCAGCACCCGGTGGATCGTCAGCCCTGAAAGCCCTGGGAAGGTTGATCACCCAGGATCATGGCCGGGTAGACCTGCAGCACTTGGTAGATCGTCAGCACCCGGTGGACCTGCAGCACTTGGTAGATCGTCAGCACCCGGTGGATCGTCAGCACCTGGTAGATCGTCAGCACCTGGTAGATCGTCAGCACCCGGTGGATCGTCAGCACCCGGTGGATCGTCAGCACCTGGTAGATTGTCAGCATCCAGGATCATGGCCGGTGCTCGGTCGAATAGCAGCTCTGAATGCCCTGGGATGGATGATCACCCAGATCATGGCCGGGTGGACCTGCAGCACCCGGTGGATCGTCAGCCCTGAAAGCCCTGGGAAGGTTGATCACCCAGGGAATGGTGCCGGTGCCCGGTAGATCTGCAGCCCTGAATGCCCTGGAAGGTCGATCCCTCGGATCATGGCCGGGTGGATCGTCAGCACCCGGTGGATCGTCAGCACCTGGTAGATCGTCAGTTCTGAATGCCCTGGGATCGATGATCACCCAGGATCATGGCCGGGTGGATCGTCAGCACCTGGTAGACCTGCAGCTCCCAGGATCATGGCCGGGTGGATCGTCAGCACCCGGTGGACCTGCAGCACCTGGTAGACCGTCAGCACCTGGTAGATCGTCAGCACCTGGTAGATCGTCAGCACCCGGTGGATCGTCAGCACCTGGTAGATCGTCAGTTCTGAATGCCCTGGGATCGATGATCACCCAGGATCATGGCCGGTGCCCGGTCGAATAGCAGCTCTGAATGCCCTGGGATGGATGATCACCCAGATCATGGCCGGGTGGACCTGCAGCACCCGGTGGATCGTCAGCCCTGAAAGCCCTGGGAAGGTTGATCACCCAGGGAATGGTGCCGGTGCCCGGTAGATCGTCAGCCCTGAAAGCCCTGGGATCGATGATCACCCAGGATCATGGCCGGGTGGATCGTCAGCACCCGGTGGACCTGCAGCACCTGGTAGACCGTCAGCACCTGGTAGATCGTCAGTTCTGAAAGTCCTGGGAAGGTTGATCACCCAGGGAATGGTGCCGGTGCCCGGTAGATCTGCAGCCCTGAATGCCCTGGAAGGTTGATCACCCAGGATCATGGCCGGTGCCCGGTCGAATAGCAGCTCTGAATGCCCTGGGATTGATGATCACCCAGATCATGGCCGGGTGGACCTGCAGCACCCGGTGGATCGTCAGCCCTGAAAGCCCTGGGAAGGTTGATCACCCAGGATCATGGCCGGGTAGACCTGCAGCACTTGGTAGATCGTCAGCACCCGGTGGACCTGCAGCACTTGGTAGATCGTCAGCACCCGGTGGATCGTCAGCACCTGGTAGATCGTCAGCACCTGGTAGATCGTCAGCACCCGGTGGATCGTCAGCACCCGGTGGATCGTCAGCACCTGGTAGATTGTCAGCATCCAGGATCATGGCCGGTGCTCGGTCGAATAGCAGCTCTGAATGCCCTGGGATGGATGATCACCCAGATCATGGCCGGGTGGACCTGCAGCACCCGGTGGATCGTCAGCCCTGAAAGCCCTGGGAAGGTTGATCACCCAGGGAATGGTGCCGGTGCCCGGTCGAATAGCAGCTCTGAATGCCCTGGGATTGATGATCACCCAGATCATGGCCGGGTGGACCTGCAGCACCCGGTGGATCGTCAGCACCTGGTAGATCGTCAGTTCTGAATGCCCTGGGATCGATGATCACCCAGGATCATGGCCGGGTGGATCGTCAGCACCTGGTAGACCTGCAGCTCCCAGGATCATGGCCGGGTGGATCGTCAGCACCCGGTGGACCTGCAGCACCTGGTAGACCGTCAGCACCTGGTAGATCGTCAGCTCTGAAAGCCCTGGGAAGGTTGATCACCCAGGATCATGGCCGGGTCCATAAATTCGAGACCTCAAAAATTCTTAATTTCGCAGAACAATTATTCTAAAATCGTCTGCTACAATTTGGCTCGCAAATTTTGCGCAGAAGGTACACTATTCTTAAGAAAAGTTGCCTTTTTTACCTTAAAAAATGTTCAAAAACATCTGCCACAAATTGGTACAAAATTTTTGTCAAAAGTGTGTAGTTTTTAGGCTCAAAACTAGATTCCGTGAGGTACGTAGGTTCTCGCACCGCTTTGCTCATGCACAAGTTGTACCGCGTAAGGGCGGGTCTACTCGGACCGAGCATCGTGTTAGGCCAACCAACGAGACCCACCCGTACTGATGGGTTATATTGCTGCTAACCTACGGGACCTGCATGTACTGATGGCATATATCGCAGCTAACCAACGAATCCCGTCCGCTCTGAAAACTTGCGTCTCGAACAGTTATCACGACCTGCCCCCTCGATCAACCACGAACCTTCTTATCAAGTTCCCACTTCAAGGGATTCTCGATGATGTATTGACGAATTTGGTTCAACTCAGCTTCATCACGGATGACATGTTCATAGTAGCTCCGATGCCACACAGGAGTTCCGGTGGTACCACGCATGGCGTTGATCTTCCTGGCTGTAAACGATTTGTACCCTCGGATGATCTCAACGAGCGACTTTGGATCATCCGGGCGGGTCTCGGGGGAGTCCATCACCCGTTGATTAATATCAGTAGACCAACCCTTACGGAGTTCCACAAGGTGGATGATCGCATGAATGTGATCAGGCATGACACAAAATTCGTCGAGTGCAAGTTGGGCGTGGTGGCTGGGTAAGTCCAGCCAGGAATCCTTGACCACGACTCCGAATTTTGTATAACAAATCTTGCCGTGGACGATATCACACAAAAGGTACTGCCGCTGATAAGTCAACAGTGTGACAAAATAGGCACCAGGCTGAGAGTAGTCATAATCCGGCAAGCGCATCGTCTTGCGACGAGGAAAAGGTGGATCTGAGTTCATACTCTGAAATTATAAAACAGAACCTTTACAGGTGTCGTTGGAGGGTCGGTAGATTTCAGATCGGGCGGGTCTCGATGGTTTAATTAACCCGTTGGTTGGTATCAGTAGACCCGCCCTTACGGACAACCACCGATCAACTCGATATTCTAAACAACAAGACATATCCGCCCTGTCAAGTATCGCCTTGTGTAAGGGCGGGTCTACTCGACAGAATCATCGAGTGGTGCCAGTCAACGAGACCCGCCCCTAATCGCCATTATTATTGAAAATCAAGCAAGTAATCTCTCTTAAATTCACTGTGGTTTACAAATTTTGTGGCTGTTGGTAATCGATTCAATTCGAAACCCTGCTCTCGGAATTTACTACGCCCCCATGCAATAAGATGCAACAAACGCCCTATTGAGTGCTATACTGTGATAAATAATATCAATATTGTCCAATATTGATAATTTGCATTGTCTCACACATTGAAAGTTCATCGCAAAAGGAGAAGGACAAGGAAATTCGAGGGTATTATGCCTAGGTACTTGATTGAAGTGCCCCATGAAGGGACAAAAGAGTCCTGTGATCGAGCCGTCAAGGTGTTTCTGGATACCGGGTCGCACTTTATGACCCATGCCGACTGGGGCTGCGACGATGGCGAGCACAAGGCCTGGTTTGTTTTGGAGATCGAGGATAAGGAAGCTGCCAGGCAGGTCATTCCCCCGGCTTATCGCGCGGACGCCAAGATCACGCAGTTGAGAAAATTCAAAATCGAAGACATCCCCGAATTCACAGAAGCGCACAGCAAGTAGAAAACCGTTTGATCCCTTTTTATATTCGAAGAACACGTCGGAAGGCATTCTTTTGAGTTCCAGGATCAGCCGCCTTCCCCTTTATTTCATCTTGAACTGCTTCATCGTCAGGGTGGTAGTCGTTCCGCTTCTGACGAATTTGTAATCAAGTCCTTTTTATTCAAGTTTAATTTGAAATGCCCTGATAATTCGCTATACTGATGTTGGGGGTACTATGCGCAAATCATTCCTATTGATTGTTCTACTCTTTCTTCTGGCGGCGTGTACATCTGCGCCGACCAGTACACAAACGCAGCCAGCGGCTGCAGAATCGCCAGTGCAGCCTTCTCCCACTTCAACGGAATATACCAGCGGTAGCTTGTGGCTGCGTTTATCCTCGCCGCAAGATGGCGACGTAGTTGCACAGCCTGTGATCAATGTAACCGGGCAGGCTCCCGCAGAAACGGTGATCAGTCTGAATGATGATATTCTGGTTGTCCCAGCCGACGGAAATTTCTCGATACCGGTCACCCTGGACGAAGGACCCAATGTGCTCGAACTGGTTGCCAGCAATATTGACGGCGACGAAATTGACCTGGTCTTGACCGTCGTGTATGAAAAGTAAATAGGAGGGTCAACCATGAATTCCAAACGCGTATTTATCTTATTTTCCTTGATCATAGCCTGTTTCATGATCGCATCACCGGTGGTGGCTGCCCCTCCAGCCAGTAACTCGAATGCGAAACACGAAAACTATAAAGGCACCATCAGCGCGGTAAGTGTTTCCGGTATTATCCTGGAGCTAAAAGATGGGACTTCGATCACTGCTGCGCTGACCCCGGAGACCCGCATCCGCATCCCCACTGTGAAAAATGCCACCGTCGCCGGGCTTGCCAAAAAAATGACCGTGGTGGTCCAGACGGTTCGCCAGGGTGATGCACTTACAGCGGTTGCGGTGGTGGTTGTGCCGGGTAAACCTGCCAAAACACATGTCGTTGGAATAGTCAGTTCTTATGAGGAGGGGGTAAGTATTGCCATCCAGGCAAAAGATGGAAAATTTTATGGATTTTTGCTTTCGCAAGACACCAAGATTCTGCCTGCTGAACGAAAAGACGAGTTGAAGGTCGGAGCACTCGTTACGATCATCTCCCCGCGCGAGGTGAGCCCTCTGACGCAGACCGCGACCGGCATCGTGGTTCATCCAGCAGCGGTTGAGTAATTATCTCGCCGCTGCCAAATATTCCTCCATTCGCGAAGTTTGCTATAAGAATCCCCGGTGTGCTGCCGGCGTACGTTGAACATATGCCAGACATGCACGACAGCCTCGCCCCGCATCTATGGCAATTTCTTCAAAAGAATAAGCTGCCAGAGCGAGGTAAACAAGTTGAGCGAACCCAGGTTAGAGGACGAAATCCTGCCATCAACATTAACATAAATCGACCGGGCACTTACATGCCCCGTCGATGCTTTTCTGATCAAGATTATTCCGCGGGCTTATCAGTGGGCGGTTCGATGGGCGGCTCGGGAGGAACGACATCATTGGATGGCAGGGTGGGTTGAGTCACCTCAGCGCTCGGGCTCTCCTCTTTCGCCTGCAGGGCGCCGGATACACTCGCCAACTGTTCTTCCAACTTTGAGACTTCACTCTCCGAGGCTTCCAGCTTTTTCAGGTACCGGTCGCGCTCTGCCGTGGCTTCAGCGACCTTTCCTTTGTACAGGTCGCGTTCAGCTTCCAGGGTGGTAAATTTCTTCTTTTGAGAAGCACTGTTCCATCCCCCTTTGATCCTTCCGGGCACAGACACAAGCAATGTGATCAGCACGCCAGCCCCCAGCGCTACCAGCAGCGCCACTGCCAGAGAAGTTTGGATGTTCCACGCAAAAAAGCTGATGGTGATCAATGTCACATTCTGCACCGCAAAAATTACGGCGAGAATGGCAATGATCAATGCAAGAATCAGAAAGACGGTCATGTTTTATTCCTCCTATACCGATCTATTCCATTTTAGCCGTTTTAAAAGAGACTGCAAGAGTTTGTCCCACCAGTGTCATTGCGAACCCCGCAACGGTGAAGCAATTTCCCCTTTCCTCTACCCGATTTTGCCTTTTCGGCATATACTAATCATATTCGTATAATCGCATATATACATATTAGCCATCATCAAGCCCGCGTTGGGAACACACGATCACGGCAGCAAAGGACCCGGCATTGAATCCACTCACCGCAGCAAAACTAGCTAGCCAGAACAATCAGGATCATTGTTATGTTTCCCCCCTCTCTGCCATGGTCAGCGAACGCATCCTCACCGCCTATCTGCGCCACGAAACCCGCCGCAACCTGACGCTTCATCCAAGCCGTTATCATTCCCTGCCGCCGCCCACGCCCGGGCACACCTACACTCTCTATGTGCATATCCCATTTTGCGAGAGCCTCTGCCCTTATTGTTCATTCAACCGGTTCATCTATCAGCAGCAAAAAGCCGAACGCTACTTCGAAGCCTTACGGGCCGAGATGCATGCCGTGGCCAACCTGGGTTACAGCTTCAGCTCCATGTATATCGGCGGCGGAACACCCACCATCCACATCAGCGAACTGGTCAAAACCATCGATCTCGCCAAGGAACTTTTCCCCATCACTGAAGTTTCCTGCGAGACCAACCCGAACCACCTGACTCCTGCCATCATCGCTCAAATCGAGGGCAGGGTGCAGCGCCTGTCAGTGGGGGTACAAAGCTTTGACGACGGTCTGCTCAAGCAAATGAACCGCTACCAGAAATTCGGCTCAGGCAATGAGATCCTGCAGCGCATTCGAGATGCCGCCCCGCACTTTCTTTCCCTAAATGTGGATATGATCTTCAACTTCCCCGGTCAAACCCCTGAAATTCTGCGCCAGGATTTGCATAAGATCATCGCCTCCGGCGCGCAGCAGACCACTTTCTACCCTCTCATGTCGTCGCCTTCGGTGGAACGTACCATGCAGCGCACGATGGGAAAAGTCAACGCTAAGCGTGAATGGAGCTACTACAACATCATTAACGACGAATTGCGTGATCAATTTCAACCGCTTTCTTCGTGGACCTTTGCCCGGGGATCCGCTGCCATGATCGACGAATACATTGCCAGCGGTGACGAGTATGTGGGGATTGGATCAGGCGCGTTCAGTTATCTCAATGGCACGCTCTTTGTCAACACCTTTTCACTGACGGAGTACGCGTCTGCCATCCTGCACGGGGGCTTTGGCGTGAGCGCCCAACAGGAATACGGCGCCCTGCCCCAACTACGATACTCCTTGATGATGGCGCTTTTCGGTCGCAGCGTGGAACCCCGCTCGCTGCTCCATTTTGGTCAGAGCGGAAAACCGGTTTTATGGTTGGAGCTGATCTATCTGAAACTCTCGGGAGCGTTCAGGTCAAAGACACTGACCCGTTTCGGACGCTATCTCTCGGTGGTCATGATGCGCGAATTCTTCTCGGGGGTGAACAACGTACGCGACATCGCACGCAAAGCCCTCAGCCCCGAAGAGTTGAAATGCGCCATGCCGGAAAAATATGCCGGAATGCGTGAATACTGCTCGGTGCCGTTGTTAAAATCATGAAAATACAAAGAAATCCCATTCCCAATTCGCAATAATTGGAATATACTATATATGCACATCCATGCATATATGAATATTTAAATGCAACATCGTGGAGATAGACTATGACTGATAGCCTGCGCGAAGAAGTAGTGCGGTTGCATGCCAACGTGTGCAGCGGCCTGGCAGACCCTAACCGGATTATGATCATCTACAACCTGGCAGATGGTCCCCATAATGTCAATGAAATTGCCACCAATGTAGACCTGCCCCAGCCCACCGTTTCACGTCACCTGAAGATTCTGCGCGAACGCGGCATTGTCCGCTCAGAACGGGATGGTCAAACCATCAATTATCAATTGACTGATAAACGTATCGTTCAAGCATTAGACCTGCTGCGCGCCACCCTGGCGGATATGCTCAATGACCAGGCTGCACTTGCCAGGCAGGTTAATCAAAATATCACGGAATAGAAACAGGAGATTGATTTGATGAAGACATTTTTGATCCTTGGCGCTGGAACCGGTGGAACGATGATGGCGAATAAACTCGCCAAAAGGCTGAATCCTGACGAATGGAAAATTGTCATCGTCGACCAGGAAGAAACCCATTATTATCAACCGGGCTTTCTTTTCATTCCCTTTGGTTATTACAAACCCGAGGATGTCATCAAGCAAAAAAGAGCCTATATTCCGCGTTCTGTCGAGTTTATCCTCTCGAAGATCGACAAAATCGAGCCGGCCGAAAACCGGGTAATTCTTGCCCAGGGGAATCGTTCGATCTCCTATGACTACCTGCTCATCGCTACCGGCACCGATATTCATCCTGAAGAAATCGAAGGGATGAAAGACGGCGGTTGGCACAAGAATATCTTCGATTTTTATACCTACGCCGGCACTGTGGCGCTTGGAGAATTCTTCAAGGGGTTCAACGGCGGACGGCTGGTGCTCAATGTCGCCGAAATGCCCATCAAGTGCCCGGTCGCCCCGCTGGAATTTGCCTTCCTGGCGGATTATTACTTCACCCAGCGCGGGATCCGCAACAAAGTCGAAATGACGTATGCCACACCTCTTTCCGGCGCTTTCACCAAACCGAAATCCGCTGAAGCTCTCGGCGGGATGTTAACCAAAAAAGGGATCCATCTCGAACCCGATTTTGACGTCAGCGGCGTGGATTCTTCACGCAATGTGATCAGCGCATATGATGGACGCGAGTTAAATTATGACGTGCTGGTCACCATTCCCACCAACATGGGTGCCCCTGTCATTGGCGATTCAGGCCTTGGGGATGATCTCAATTTTGTTCCCACCAACAAGCACACCCTCCAGTCGGACAAATGGAAGAACATCTGGGTCATTGGTGATGCCGCGAACGTCCCGGCTTCCAAAGCTGGCGCGGTTGTCCATTTTGAAGCCGATACACTCATCGAAAACATCATGCGCGAAATTAAGGGTCTTCCGCTGAAAGAATCCTTCGACGGGCATGCCAACTGCTTTATCGAAAGCGGATACGGCAAGGGCATGCTGATCGACTTCAATTATGAGACCGAACCCCTGCCGGGTGTGTTCCCCCTGCCCATCGTCGGACCCTTCCCCTTGCTTAAAGAAAGTTTCATTAATCATTGGGGGAAGCTTTCGTTCAAATGGATGTATTGGAATATTTTGATGAGAGGGTTGCCCATGCCCTTCCCGGATCAAATGTCAATGGTCGGAAAACGACCGTAATTTAATTATTCCTCAAGGAGAAGAAAATGGTTGCATTAGCAGATTTCAAGTTCGACGCAGAGGGCTATCTGGTAGACCCCGCCACCTGGACCCCCGAATTAGCGCAAGCGATCGCAGAGCGTGAAGGCGTCACCCTCACTGACCGCCATTGGGTGGTCATCAACTACGCTCGCGGCGAATACAAAGCCAAGGGCGAAGCACCCACGCTGCGCAACATCACCAAGAACACCGACGTTGATACCAAGGAACTGTACAGCTTATTCCCCGGTGGACCTGGAAAAAAGGCTGCAATGGTTGCCGGTCTGCATAAACCCACAGGCTGCATTTAACTTATTTACTCGAATTGGAGAAAATCAAAAATGGCTGAAACCACTCCCCGCAAGATATCGATCATCGCCTCCAAAGGTTCTTTGGATATGGCGTACATTCCTCTCATCGTTGGAAACGCTGCCCGCATGTCCGGCGTTGACGTCAACATCTTCTTCACTTTCTGGGGCCTGGATATGATCACCAAAAAGAAACAGAATCACCTGCACGTAGCAGTGGTCGGCAACCCGAGCATGCATCCCTGGTTCCACATTCCCACCCTCCTGGGTGTGATCCCCGGAATGTCGCATGCTGCCAGCTGGATGATGCGCAGAGAAATCGCCAAACTGGATTTTCCTCCGGTGGGTGAATTTATCCAACTCCTCCAGGATTCGGGTGCACATCTCTACGGCTGCAAGATGACCATGGATATGATGAAACTGACCAAGGAAGATCTTGTGGACGGCGCCGAGGTAGTGGGTGCCATGGAATTCATCGATATGTCCGAGGGCGGCCAGGTTTTCTGCGTCTAGCTCTTCTTGCTGTTGACTAAAAGCCGGGCTTGCCCCGGCTTTTTTCTTAATCCAATCTCATCCGAAGGGTGACAACCTGCCTGGGGTGGGTTAGAATAAACGGCATGAACTTGAATCGCTCAAAAAACACTCCCAAGCCAGAGAAGAAATCCAACCTGCCGGATTATTACGCGGCCTTCCATTCAGCGGATGTGGCAAAACGCTACGGCAAACAGAACAATCCTGCGCTGCATGAGCCAATCAACCTCAGCATAGATCCGGAAAAGAAGAGAAAGTCTCACCGCGGCAGAGGATGGATGCTGCTAATCCTGCTGCTCTTCTTTGTCTTCTTCACCCCCTTCCGCACAACGATCCTGGTGCTTGGCATCGACGCCCGCCCGGACGAAGGCTGGACTGGACGTAGTGATACCATGATCATCACCACCATTCCGCCAGTCCTGCCGCAGGTGAAAATGCTGTCCATCCCGCGCGACCTGTGGGTAACCATCCCGGGTTATGACGCTAACCGCATCAACGTGGCGCATTTCTTTGCTGAAGCTGAAAAGGCTGGCAGCGGTCCCCAGGCAGCCGCCAAGAGCGTTGAGGTCAATTTCAATATCAAGGTACCCTATACTGTGAGAATCCGCTTCGATGGGTTTAGAGACATCGTGAATGCCATGGGAGGAGTGAATATCACCCTCACTGAACCCATGTCGGGCCTTGAAGCTGGGACGCATCACCTGGACGGCACCCAGGCACTGGCATTTGTGCGCGACCGCGAGACCAGCGACGACTTTTTCCGCCAGAAGCGCGGTCAGATGTTTATCACAGCCGCGGTCAAAAAGATGGTCAACCCACTCAACTGGTTCAGGATACCAGCGGTAGCTGCAGCAGTCTCCAATACACTCCAAAGCGACATCCCTGCCTGGTTGTATCCGCGTGTGGCCTACAGCCTGGCATTTTCGGCCATCAAGGGGTTCGATTCGCAAACGATCTCGCGGGATTATGTCACATCGTATCTGACCGACCAGGGCGCTCAGGTGCTCCTGCCCAATTGGGATCTGATCAACCCGCTGGTGAAATCTATCTTCCGCTAAGATTCAGCTTTAGACATGCCGGTTCGATTGAGATTGTGGGTGATCAAAAAGGCAGCCAGCAGCGCCAGGAAACCAGAGCCGTCGAAGATGATAAAGCGGATTACCGTCGCTTCGAGTGCGGCATGGGTTCCCGGCAGCATGAGCAACAAGATGGATTCTCCGGCAACGCCGATGAACTGCATGATCAGGGCTTCGATCAGCGAAATCCGGTGGCGCAGGGGGTCGACCAGGGCAAACAGATATGGAATATTCCACATCACGAACAGCAGCCCCATGCCCCGGATGACAGCTTCCCCTGGCACACCGCTCAATTCGAACCCCGGCGCAAATTGCGCCGGCGAGAGTAGAAACAATAGCGCAGCTTGAAGATTCAAAAAAGTAACCACCGCGATCAAGGCGCGCGCGATCCAGACCACCCTTTTGTTCTTGTTCATCCTTTAATTATAGTCATACAGCAAAAGAGACGTGTTTTAAACACCTCTCTTGATTTATTTCCGAAGGTTACCAGAGAATTCCGCTAAAAGGGTGGAACCCGACACCCCATAGCACCGCCACGGCGATCAGCATTGAAAGGACGCTGCCGACCACCGTCTGCCAGACGTCGTGACCTTTTGCAGCCACCCTCGCCCAGGTGACCAGGGGCAGCAGCAGGAACAGCGGCGCGGCAGCCAGCCCGTACAGGAAGATCAGCGAAGCCACCGGCCCGGAGACCCCCGCGGCATGCCCGCTGGCTTTGTAATGCAGGAGCAGGTTGAAGATGATCAGCCCCAGCGTCACAAATGTATAAATTTCAAGCGTTGCAGTGAAAATCAGACGGGGCGTGGATTTTGGCGAGCACAAGCCAACCTGCCGGGTAGCTGAGGATCATCATCACAAAGCTGGCAACGCGTTGACGATGAAGTGTTTTGGCGTGGGAATCCTTCTTGAATGGAATATAGAAAAAGTAACTGAGAGCGGGAACCAGTGTGAGGAAGATCAGCGACCAGACAAAACCTTCCATCCGGTTGGGCTCCGATACTGGCAGGCGCACAAAGAACCAGGTTGCAAGCAGCCCTGAAAGAATGGGAACATTCAAGAGTTGTGAAAAGACCTCACCCGAAATACGACGTATCTTTGCAAATTTTGTCTCCAATCTCTGCCTCTCGATCCATTGATCCAATCCAGTGTATCCTGCGAGGCGTCGAAAGGATATGACCGAGGCAACAATACCGTACACATGTTGCCCTATGACCTCACCCCTATGGTTGTAGAAGATTGGTACTTGAAAATTAGTCCTGAAATATGTATGCTGAAATTAACTGGTATGACCTCTTACCAATATTCATCAAGCAGTGGAGTCAACTTATGGAGAATAATTCGGTCCAATGGGAAATTCCCTTGAAACCGGCTGAATTGGCAGAAAACCGCCTGGTGACAGCCATTCTCGACGGCACCTTCCCCATCAATTCAACTCTTCCTCCCGAGCGCGAGCTGGCTGCAAGGTTGGGCGTCACCCGCCCAACCTTGCGCGAAGCACTCCAGCGCCTTTCGCGTGACGGTTGGGTGGAAATCCACCATGGAAAAACCACGCGCATACGCGACTACTGGCGGGAGGGCAACCTGCTCATCCTGGGTACCCTTGCCAGTCACAAAGAATTGCTGGACAAGGATTTTGTCACCCAACTGCTGCAGGTGCGGCTGTTGCTGGCCCCCGAGTACACGCGCCTGGCCATCGAACGCTCGAACCAGGAAGTCATTCACCTGCTCGAGAAAATTCAAACCCTGGATGATTCTCCAACCGAGTTCAGCCGCCGCGATTTTGAGCTGCACAAGCAATTCACAGTGCTTTCAGGCAATCCGATCTTTACCCTGATCCTGAACGGCTTCGGGGATTTGTATCTCGAAATGGGGCAGCTTTACTTTGCCAATCGGCAGGCCCGCGATCATTCACGGTCTTTTTACAAAAAGCTCTATGCGGCAGTCCTTTCCAACGATATCTTCCTGGCACAAGAAGTGGTGCGTCAAGTCATGCTAGACAGCATCAATATCTGGAAAGTTGCCGCAGAACGATCCGAAAACGGTTCCAATCGGGAGTAGACCATGTGGCAAAAAGGATGGCGTCAATCGGTTTGGAATGAGCTTGACCAGGAGTGGGATATCATCGTCATCGGCGGGGGGATCACTGGCGCAGGTGTGTTCCGCAGAGCGGTTGCCGAAGGCTGCAAAACCCTGCTGGTGGATGCCGGCGATTTTGCTTTTGGTACGTCGAGCCGATCCTCAAAACTGGTGCATGGCGGCTTCCGTTATCTTCGCAACAGGCAATTCGACGTCACCCGCGAGTCTGTGCGCGAGCGCGAATGGTTGCTGCGGGAAGCAAAGCAACTGGTCACCTCCTTGGGTTTCTTAATGCCCTACTTCCAGGAGAAGGAAATCAAGGAGCAATACGCACTGGGCGTAGTGATTTACGATCTCCTGGCTCCCAAATGGAAACATTCGCATTACTCGAGAAATAAAATGATCGAGCTCTGCCCTCAACTCAACACCCCTGAGCTAGGCGGCGGTTATCTTTACTACGATGCACAAATGGACGATGCCCGCCTGGTGATTACCCTGTTGCGCGAAGCGGTGCGTGCCGGAGGCTCAGCGCTCAACTACGCAAAAGTGGAAAACCTGCTCAAGGACTCGACGGGGCGTGTCTGCGGCGTGTGCCTTGCAGACCAGGCCGAAGGATTCCCTGCGCATGAGATCAAAGCCAGGGCGGTCATTAACGCCGCAGGCCCCTGGAGTGACGAACTGCGCGACAAAATCGGCGCCGCTCCGAGGTTGCGTCGCCTGCGCGGTTCGCATCTCGTCTTCCCGCGCGAACGCCTGCCCCTGCCCCATGCCGTAACGTTGAGACACCCTGGGGACCATCGGTTTATGTTCGCCATCCCCTGGGAAGGAACGACCTTGATCGGCACAACCGACCTGGATCACGAGGCTTCTCCGGATGAAGGTGAACCATATGCCACGAGTGCAGAGATCAGCTACATCCTTGAAGCCGCGAATACGATCTTTCCGTCGGTTGGGATCAGCAAATGGATGTGCTCTCCACTTTCGCAGGCTTGCGGCCGGTGATCAATACCGGGAAGGCAAATCCATCCCAGGAATCCAGGTCTCACGTTGTCTGGGAAGAAAATGGACTGATCACCGTTACAGGCGGAAAACTCACCACGTTTCGTATCATGGCTGAGCAAGCACTTCAACGAGCGGCTCCCATGCTCGCGGGTCATCCGAATTTCAGCGTCCGCAAGCGTTATTTTGACCCCTTACCGGAATCATTGCAGGCTTTTCCACTGAGTGATTGCGAAAAAGCTTATCTACTTGGACGTTATGGCATCGAAGCCGCGGAAATGCTGAGTATTGCCGCAACAGGCGAAAATTCACCGATCGAACCCCTGCCTAATTTTTGGAGCGAACTGCGTTACAACGCCCGGTGCGGCGGTGTGGTTCACCTCGATGATCTATTATTGCGGCGGGTGCGCATCGGAATGCTTCTTCCTGACGGGGCTTCTGCCGAGATGGCTCGTGTCCGCCGGATCGTCCAATCCGAAATGGGATGGACCGATACCCAATGGCAGGTGGAAGAAGAGCGTTATCGTCGAATTTACACTTCAAGTTATGCCCCGTTCCCCACTGGTCAATCAATGGAAATTACAGGAGAGAATCCATGGCGAAACCAAAATGCATCCCACCCTGGTATGAAGGGCGAGTTCCTGGCGGAACCTATCGTTCTCTCTTCAAGTGGGGGGACCCCGGTGTAACAAAGCATCCGAACAGCGGATTCGTCCAATTAATGCTGGATACTTTCCAGATGAGCTGTGATGAGTTGATCGTTCCCGGAGATTTGGGTCTCGAGAAGGTAGACGTTGACGTCCCAGTAAAGATGGATCAACTTGCCATCGATTTCTTCATCGCTACTTGTGGAACGGAGAATGTGCGGACGGATACTTACACCCGCATCGACCGCTCGTATGGCGGCGGCATGATCGACGCGTTGCGGCTGCGAAAGCACATCATCGAGAATATCCCCGATGTTGTGGTGTCGCCCCGGTCACAGGCTGAAATCGAACAGATCATTGCTTTTTGCAGCGACCAACGGATCGCGGTTTACATTTACGGCGCGGGTTCGAGTGTCACCCGAGGCTGTGAAGCCGTCAAAGGCGGCATCAGCCTGGATATGAGCACCCATATGAATCGGGTGTTGCAGTTCAATGAAACCGATCAGTCCATCACTGTCGAAGCCGGGATGACCGGTCCGCAATTGGAGGAGCTGTTGAACCACGCTCCTGAAAAGCTGGGAGCCCAGCGCCGCTACACCTGCGGACATTTTCCACAATCATTCGAATACTCCAGTGTCGGGGGGTGGGTGGTCACCCGCGGAGCCGGGCAGAATTCCACTTATTACGGCAAGATCGAAGATATCGTCATCGCCCAGGAGTATGTGACCCCTATCGGCGGATTTAAGACCAGGGATTACCCGCGATCGGCAACCGGACCTGATTTTGACCAGGTGATGATGGGCAGCGAAGGCAGCTTTGGCGTACTGACCAACGTTACCCTCAAGATATTCCGCTGGCAGCCGCAAAATCGCCGGCGGTTCAGCTTCATGTTCAAGAACTGGCAGGACGCCCGCGGTGCCTGCCGTGAAATTATGCAGGGCGAATTCGGATTTCCTTCCGTATTTCGCCTGTCTGACCCCGAAGAAACTGATGTAGCCATGAGGCTTTATCATATCGCAGGTACGCCTGCCGATACTCTGCTGCGCGTGACAGGGTACCAGCCTATGCAAAAATGTCTTCTCTTGGGCCATACAGAAGGTGAACGGGCGTTTTCAACAAACGTGAATCGAAAGATACGGCAAATCTGTACCCGTCACGGAGCTTTCAACTTGAGTTTTGCGCCTGTGACATCCATGTGGGAAAGGAGCCGCTTCCGCGACCCATACATGCGAGAAGACTTGCAGGACTTCGGCATCCTCATCGATACATTGGAATGCGCAGTCACCTGGTCGCAAATGGAGAAGGTGCATCAAAGCGTGCGCGAAATCGTGAAGACTCGTCCTCAGACCATTTGCATGACCCACATTTCCCACGCCTATCCACAAGGTGGCAATTTATACTTCATCTTTATTGCAAAAATCAATACAATAAAGGAATATCTTGATCTGCAGTATAGCGTCATCGATGCGATCGAAAAAAGCGGAGCCGCCATCAGCCATCACCATGGAGTGGGAAAGCAGACCGCACCCTGGTTGGAAGACCAAATCGGCACCCCTGCCATGGATGTGCTCCGCACCCTGAAAGAGCATTTTGATCCATTCAACATCATGAACCCGGGTGGTACACTTGGGCTTGACCTGAACGAAGAACAAAAAGCAAAATCCTGGAGCAAGAACCTGGAGGCGGATCATTGAGCGCTGAGCACATTCTCGCAATTGATAACGGAACTCAAAGCGTCCGTGCCTTGATCTTTGATTTGCGCGGAAATTTGGTTGCAAAAACACGCGTGCCCATCGAACCGTACACTTCCGCTTCACCGGGTCTGGCAGAGCAGGACCCGCTTGTCTTTTGGAATGCGGTTTGTGATGCCTGCCAGCAGCTCTGGCAGCTTCCGGGTGTGGACAAAACGAATATCGCCGGGGTGGCGTTGACAACCCAACGCTCGACCCTGATCAATGTGGATCGCTCTGGTACTCCCTTGCGCCCGGCAATCGTCTGGTTGGACCAGCGCCGTACGCCGGGGCTTAAACCCGTCGGCGGGCTGTGGGGAGCGGCATTCCGCGTTTCAGGTATGAGAGAAACAGTCGCTTATTTGCAGGCTGAAGCCGAATCCAACTGGCTGCGCACCTACCAACCTGAAATCTGGAAGCAGACTTACAAATATCTTTTCCTCTCGGGGTACCTGACATTCTTGCTCACTGGAAAATTTGTCGATTCTGTTGGCTGCCAGGTGGGATATGTACCTTTCGATTATAAAAAACAGACTTGGGCAGGCAAATTCGATTGGAAATGGCAGGCAGTCCCCATGGACAAATCGATCCTGGTGGATCTGGTCAAACCCACTGAGATGCTTGGAGTCATCAGCGCAGCCGCCGCAGAAGCCACAGGCATCCCGCAAGGGCTGCCGCTGATCGCCGCCGCTGCCGATAAAGCCTGCGAAGTCATCGGCGCCGGTTGTGTCGATCCCTCGACCGCCTGTCTCAGTTACGGGACGACCGCGACGATAAATACCACCCACAAAGAGTATCTTGAAGTCATCCCCCTTATTCCGCCATACCCTTCGGCTGTCCCAGGTGCGTATTCACTGGAAATTCAGATCTACCGCGGGTACTGGATGGTGTCCTGGTTCAAACGCGAATTTGGCATGAACGAAGAACGTTTGGCTGGAGAACGCGGGATCGAAACTGAAGAATTGTTCGATGACCTGGTGAATTCCGTCCCGCCCGGTTCTTTAGGGCTGATCCTCCAACCTTACTGGTCGCCGGGACTTAAATTCCCGGGTCCCGAAGCCAAGGGGTCGGTCATCGGTTTTGGCGACGTGCATACCCGGGCACATCTTTACCGCTCCATTCTCGAGGGACTGGCGTATGCCTTGCGCGAAGGAGCAGATCGCACCAACAAGCACAGCAAGTTCCCCATCCGCGAATTCCGCGTGGCAGGTGGCGGAAGTCAAAGCCCAGCCGCCATGCAGCTCACAGCGGATATTTTCGGTTTGCCTGTATCGAACCCGCATGTGTACGAAGCCAGTGGGTTGGGTGCAGCCATGGATGCTGCGGTCGGTCTAAAACTTCATCCTGATTTTGAGACTGCTGTAAAAGAGATGTGTCATCTCGGAACGACTTATGAGCCGATCAAAGCCAATCACGAAATTTACGACGCGCTTTACAACCGGGTTTATTGTAAAATGTATGACCGCTTGAAACCGCTCTATGATGAAATTCGGGATATCACCGGCTATCCACCCAAGAATTAAGGAGAAGTGAGAGCTGAGTATTGAGAATAGAGACTGGTAAAGTTCCAATAGTTTTAACAGCTTTCCATCTCTCAATCTTGACTCTCATTTAATAAAGATCTGACTATGAACAATTACGACATCATCATTATTGGAGGGGGCGTCGTCGGCTGTATGACCGCTCGTGCGCTCTCGCGTTACAACCTCAAAGTGCTGCTCATCGAAAAACAGTCGGACATTGGCATGGGGGCCAGTTCCGCCAACTCCGCCATCATTCATGCCGGGCATGACCCTGTACCGGGAACGCTTAAAGCGCGGTTGAACAAGCTGGCAAATCCGATGTGGGATACCCTATCCGCTGAATTGGGCATCCCGTTCCGCCGCTGCGGGGCCTACGTCGTCGCCCTAACCGCGGACGAGCCCGGCTGCCTGGAGGACCTCAAGCAGCGCGCCATGCTAAACGGGGTTCCAGCCGAAATTATCAGCGCAGAAGAAATGCTGAAACGCGAACCCAAGGTCAACCCCGCGGTCACTGGCGCTCTTTACACGCCCACTGCCGGGTTGGTGGATCCATTCGCCGCATGTATTGCGCCGCTGGAAAATGCCATCCACAACGGTGTGGAGTTGAAAGTTGATACTGCATTCGAAGACTTCATCATCCATCAAGGCGCGATTGTAGGGGTTCGGACCAACCACGGCGACTTTGGCTGCCGCTGGGTGATCAATGCTGCGGGGGTTTATGCCGACGAGATCATGCACAAAGCCGGTGTCCATCCCGAATTCAAAGTGACACCGCGCAAAGGGGAATATTACGTGCTCGACCAGGCAGAAATTCAAATGGACAGCATCCTCTTCCCTGTGCCCTCCGCGGTATCCAAGGGAATCCTGGTGCTGGGCAGTACGCATGGCAACGTCCTGGTCGGTCCCAACTCCAATCTTACGTCTGACAAGCAGGATACAGCAGTTACAGGCCCGGGGTTGGCAGAGATCTGGCAGTCGGCGCAAAAACTCGTTCCTTCTCTGAATCAAAGGGCGATCATTGCCGTGTTTGCCAGTGCGCGCGCTACGGGCAATGCCAGCAGCACCTCCTCCGGGGTGGATTACCATCACGATTTTATGATCGACATACCTGCAGGCATCCGCGGTTTGGTCAACGCTGCGGGCATTGAAAGCCCCGGGTTGACGGCTGCGCCAGCCATTGCGGAATATATTGTTGAACTGCTCAAAAATGCAGGAGAAGCCTTGGAGCCCAAAACGGATTGGGATCCCATTCGGCTGCCGCGCCCGCGCTTCAACCACCTTAATCGTGAAGACCAACGAGCCCTTGGCGAAGCTGACCCGGCATACCGGCGGATCATCTGCCGCTGTGAGATGGTGACCGAAGGTGAAATTATTGCTGAGATCCATGCCCCCATCGCAGCCAGGACGTACGATGCCATCAAACGTCGCACCTGGTTGGGCACCGGTCGCTGCCTTGGTTCTTTTGATATGCCGCGCGTTGTGGATATCTTATCCCGCGAGCTGGGCGTTAGCCCCCTTGAGATCAGCAAAAAGGGTCCCGGTTCAGAGCTTCTCGTCCGCACCACCAAAGAAGTGGAGGACTGAGATGACGATCAAAAATCAATACGATGTCGTTGTCATCGGCAGCGGCCCCGGTGGGCTGGCAGCAGCCATCTCAGCCAAAAGAAACGGCGCAGACGATGTATTGATCATCGAACGCGATGTGGAACCGGGCGGCATTTTACTGCAATGCATCCACAACGGATTTGGGGTGGAGATGTTCAAGCAGGATTTACCAGGTCCAAGCTACGCGCAGCGCTTCATCGATGAAGCCTTTGGGCTTGGGATCGAGTTTTTGCTGGATACGATGGTTCTGGATATCACACGGGAGCGCCGCATTTTTGCCACAAGCAAGCGCCATGGATTTATCGATGTTCAGGCAAAAGCCGTGGTCCTGGCAATGGGCTGCCGCGAACGCACGCGGGCACAGGTTCGTCTGCCAGGTGGGCGCCCGGCGGGTGTTTACACGGCAGGTACAGCGCAACGCTGGGTCAATGTTGAAGGGTTCATGCCCGGCAAACGCTTTGTCATCCTCGGGTCAGGGGATATCGGCATGATCATGGCGCGCCGCCTGACCTTCGAAGGCGCAAAAGTGGAGCGTGTGCTCGAGGTTATGCCTTACCTTTCCGGTCTGACCCGGAATTATGTACAGTGTTTGATGGACAATGACATTCCGCTTCAATTGATGCATTCGGTGAAGAACATCATCGGTAAGAACCGGGTCGAAGCCATCGAATCCGTGGCGGTGGACGATAAATGGACGCCCATCCCCGGCACCGAAGAGATCATCCCCTGCGATACCCTGCTGCTTTCCGTGGGACTGATCCCTGAAAACGAACTCTCGCGCCAGGCCGGAGTAAAGATCGACCCGATCACAGCCGGTCCATTCGTGGATGATACCTTTCAGACCAACCTGCCAGGTATCTACTCGGCGGGAAACGTGGTGCACGTTTATGATCTGGTGGATTGGGTTTCAGAAGCCGGGCTGATCGCCGGAAAAGCGGCTGCACAGACCATCGCGGATGGAAAGGCGGATCAAAGCAACGCCATTCCCGTCAGGGCGGGTGAAAATGTGCGCTACGCCGTGCCCCAAACCCTGCGGCCGGATCACCTGGCAATGGGTGATACACGCATCCAATTCCGGGTTCGCACCCCGCTCGAGTTCCCGGTGTGGGTGGAGCTGCGCGGCAACGGAAAACTGCTGACCCGCAAACCCGAGCCTTACGCCCGGCCAGGCGAGATGGTCACGATCGTGCTCAGATCGAACCTGCTGGACGATGTCAAAAATTGCAGCGAATTATCGGTAGCAGTGGTAAAGAGAGGTTAAGCATGCCCACAGCCATGGAAAAGGTTATTTGTGTCACCTGCCCCAAGGGCTGCACCCTTGAAGTAAACCGTGAGGGTCAAACGGTGATCGAAGTGATCGGCGGCTGTAAACGCGGTCACGAGTACGCGCGCCAGGAGCTGGTGGATCCGCGCCGCAAAGTTGCCAGTTCGGTCAAAATCAATGGGGCGATCCATCCCCTGTTACCCGTGTACACTTCCGCAGCCTTCCCAAAAGCAAAAATCCCGCAATTGCTGAGGATTCTACGCAGCGTTGAAATTTCGGCTCCTGTCAAAACCGATCAGGTGATCATGGAAAACGTGCTCGATACCGGCATCGATATTCTCGCCAGCCGGGAAATGCGCAATACCACCATGCAGGATTAATGTCCCTTTGCAGCGCTGCCCAGGATGATTTCGACCATCGAGATCATCCTTTTTTTTCGATTTTCGCCGAATGCATATATCATTAAGCGCATTCTCATATTTTTTGTATAATGGTTTGAATTCCCTGATTATTTTGTAAGCCAAATCTTCTTAAAGGTTCTTTGGATTTCCTGATGAAAAAAACGTACTCCCTGATTATTGGTCTTCTCTTGATTATCTTCATCGCTGCCGGAGCGTATTTTTGGATCACAGGCATATTCTCCTCGAATTATGCATACCGGTCTCCTCTCAAAGACAATCCCCCTGCGCCGGGTGCCGCATTGGGTGAAGCAAGTACAGGTCGTGTGGTGATGGTGTTGATCGATGCCCTGCGTTACGATACCTCGATGAATAAAAACGTAATGCCAACCCTGAATCAGCTCCGCGACCAGGGGGCATCCGCTGTGATGCACAGCCGCCCACCCTCTTTTTCTGAGCCCGGGTATTCAAGCCTGATGACGGGCGCCTGGCCGGAATTGAGCGACGGCCCCACTTTCAACCTCGATTATGATCAGATCCCAACCTGGACACAAGACAACCTTTTCTCGGCTGCACACCGGGCAGGGCTCAAAACTGCTGTTTCTGGATATTACTGGTTTGAAAAACTGATTCCCCAACAGGACGTGGACCTTCATTTTTACACTCCTGGCGAAGACCGACTGGCAGATGAACAGGTGATGGCGGAAGCACTCCCCTGGCTAAAAAATGATGCTGTCAGATTGGTATTGATCCATATCGACCAGGTGGATTATGCCGGTCATCATGAAGGCGGACCGAAAGCCGCCGCCTGGAATGAGGCTGCCGCCCAAGCTGATGCCATGCTGGCGCAAATCGCGACCACCCTGGATTTCAGCAAGGACACGCTGGTCGTTTTCAGTGACCATGGACAGATCAATGCCGGTGGTCATGGCGGGCAGGAACCCATCGTCCTGACCGAGCCATTCGTGCTCATCGGAGCAGGTGTGGTTCCTGGAGAGTACCCGGCCATGCATATGGTGGACGTGGCGCCGACGATTTCTGCGCTGCTGGGGCTCAACCTGCCGGCATCGACACAGGGAGAAGTTCTCACCAGCATGCTCAATCTGCCTGAAAGCGTCAGATCTGCCTTACCGGGCGCAGTCGAAAAACAGCAAACGGCATTGGTGACTGCGTACGCCGCCAGCCTGGGGATGAAGCTCGCCGCCTCGAAAATGCCCACCGGCTCAAATGTTGCCCAATATCAGGATTATCTGGACTCATTGCGCAATGACCGGATATTTGGTCAACGGGTTATTAGAGCAGCGATTCTGGCGGTTCTATTGGCTCTACTCGTCAGCCTGTTGATCCGCAATATCAAAAATGGCAGCCTGTGGTGGATAGGATCCGGTCTGGTATTCAGCGGGATATTTAATTACCGCTATGCGGTTTGGGACCAAAAAACCTACTCGGTCAGTTCCATCATCAGCGAATCCGACCTGCTGACTTACGTGGCGGTGACTGCCGGCGTTGCCTTTCTGATCGCCTGGCTGTTTTCAGCACTTGGAAAGCGTACCTTCTGGCAAAAACCGCTTGACGCTACTCTTTCAACGGTTGGGATCGTCCTGACCATGATCTTTGTCAGCGCCCTTCCGGTTTTCTGGAGTTTCTTCTTGAACGGCGTTCTGGTCACCTGGACCCTGCCGGATTATTTGTCAAGCTTCCTGGGATTGCTGGGTCTGCTGCAGATCCTCATGATCGCTGTGGCTGGCTTGATTGCCATACTTATCACGGCAGTGATTTCACGGACCTCTCAACGTCAACCAGTCAAACGACAACGGAGATGAAAAGATGATCACCCTCTCGCCTCCATGGTTCAAGGATGAGCACGGTCGCGTTCTCATATTACGCGGGGTGAACCTGGGTGGGAGTTCGAAAGTACCTGTTGTGCCGGATGGCGCAACCTTCAAAACCGAAGGATTCTTCGATCATCGCAGCGTTTCCTTTGTGGGCAGACCCTTTAAGCTGGAGGAGGCCGACGAGCACTTCACCCGCCTCAAAGCCTGGGGGTTCAATACCTTACGCTTCCTTGTCACCTGGGAAGCGATCGAACACACCGGTCCTGGAAGTTATGACGAAGAATATCTCGAATATTTACACTCCATGGTTGCCAGGGCAGCTTCATACGGGTTCAATGTGTTTATCGACCCGCATGAAGATGTATGGTCGCGCTTTTCCGGCGGCGACGGAGCCCCAGGTTGGACGTTCGAGCTGCTGGGCATGGACATCACCAAATTCAAAGAGACGGGGGCGGCCATCGTCCACCAGACGCACGGTGATCCATTCCCGCGCATGATCTGGCCAACCAACAATAATAAGTTCGCTGCCGCGACGATGTTCACCCTCTTTTTTGGCGGCAATGATTTTGCGCCAAAAACCCTTGTCAACGGAACACCGGTGCAGGAATTCCTGCAGGATCATTACATTCGGGCGATGGTCAAGGTGGCTGAAAAGCTGGCAGACCTGTCCAATGTCATCGGGTATGAAACCCTCAATGAACCTTCTCGGGGGTACATCGGACTAAAGGATCTGCATGCCCATTTTGGCGAGCTGCAAATGGGCATTTCACCAACTCCCTGGCAATCGATGCTTCTTGCTTCAGGCATCCCTCAGCAGGTCGATATACTGGATAGGACCTACTTCGGGGTAAAGAAAAGGGGCGAGCAAAGGGTCAACCCAGGCGGGATCCCCCTATGGTTGCCCGGCAGCAAGGATATCTGGCGCGAAAATGGCGTATGGGACTTCGATCCCGCCGGCCAGCCGGTCCTGCTCAAACCATCTGTTTTTCAACAGGTGGAAGGCAAATCGGTCGATTTTCTGCAGGATTACTTCCTGCCTTTCATCTTGAAATATTCCGCTGCAATCCGCGATGTCAGCCCCAACACGTTCATTTTCATCGGCCCTGTGCCTACCGAACCCGCTCCGCTGGTCAATGCGGAAGCGTTGAAAGGGATCGTCTATTCAGATCACTGGTATGACGGTCTTTCCCTGCTCTTCAAGCGCTATTCACCCTTCCTCGGATATGACAATTTGAAGGATCGGATTGTATTCGGCGGAAAAGCGATCCAAAATGCATTCAACCGCGCCCTTTTCCACCCGAAACAAGTTGCCCAATCCAAATTGGACAACGCTCCCGTCCTGATCAGTGAAATCGGCATCCCGTTCGATATGAGCGGCAGGAAAGCTTATCGAACCGGTGACTTTACGGAACAAGCTAAAACGTTCGACCGCACCTTCCAGGCGCTCGATGCGAATTTGCTCAGCTATACCTTGTGGAATTACACCTCAGACAACGACAATTTGCATGGGGATCAATGGAATGACGAGGACCTTTCCCTCTTCAGCCGCGACCAGCAGGACAACCCCTCGGATATCAATTCAGGCGGGCGGGCGCTGGAAGCAGTGGTACGCCCCTACCCAATGGCTACAGCAGGTACCCCGCTGGCTTTGCATTTTGATTTCAAATCCGGCAAGTTCGAATATCAATACGAGGCAGATCCAGCCATTCAAGCCCCGACGGTCATCTTCGTACCGAAATTTCAATATCCGGATGCGCCGGTGGTGGATGTCTCTTCTGGCAGAGTCGAGTTGGACCTCGAAAATCAACAGCTCAAGCATTTTCCATCCAATGCTGGCAAGGCTGTGATTCGAATCAAAAGAAGTCTATAATCATCTTTTTATGCAGTTGCCTTTGGATCTTAATAATTGAGGAGTGAAAATAATGGATCACTTACCGATCGATAACAGCGAAGAACCCATCCGTCTTTTCAAGTCCGATTTTCTCGAATTCTTTACCCACATCAGCCCAATTACGGTAACGGTCCTCTGGTTGCCAGTGATCGTTTACTTCTTTGTCCGTTCTTTTACATTTATCAACCCCGGGAAATTTCCGTTCTTTATCCCTTTGGGGGTACTCATCGGGCTGTTTGTCTGGACCTTCACCGAATATATGCTGCACCGGTTTGTCTTTCACTACAAAGCCAAATCGGAACGCGGCAAACGGATCACCTTCCTCTTTCACGGCATCCATCACACGCAGCCGAAGGATAAGACCCGCCTGGTAATGCCTCCGGTGGTCAGCCTCCCGCTTGCCTTGCTCTTTTACGGCGCTTTTGTGTTGATCGTCGGTAAACTTCTCGGTGTTCCTGCCTGGGTGTCACCCACTTTTTCCGGTTTTATAGCTGGTTACCTGACCTACGACCTGACCCATTACGCCACGCATCATTTTCCGATGCGCAGGGGCGTGTTCAAATTTCTCAAGCGCTACCACATGCAGCATCACTATAAAACCCCAAACATGCGCTTCGGCGTCAGCTCGCCTCTTTGGGATAACGTCTTTAAAACAAATCCTGAGTAAAAAAATAATGGCTTTCGTTTGGATCATTTTCGCGGCTGTGGGGTTAATGCTTTTAAGTATGCTGCTCAGCCAACCCATCACCAAACGAAACCCAATTTATAAAATGGATTCCCCCGCGAATTATGGATTGGACTTTGAACCCGTTCAATTCACCAGCCGGGATGGGATTCGTTTGCACGGATGGTGGATCCCTGCAGGAAATTCGCTCAAAACCATCATTTTTCTGCATGGTCACCACGGCAGCATGGATCCCGATCTGCAATATGCCCCCTTGTTTCACGAAAACCGCTACAACGTGCTGATGTTCGACTTCCGCGCTCACGGACGCAGTGAAGGCAAAGTCACTTCCGTTGGCGCACTCGAAAGGCTCGACGCCATGGCGGCAGTACAGTTCGCCGCAGCAAAAGGGAGTCCGAAAATTGGCCTCCTGGGATTTTCCATGGGCGGCAGGGCGGCAGTGTTGGCTGGCGGCGAATCCGTATCGGTCGATGCGGTCGTTTGTGATTGCTGCCCGGCGCGTATCACCACCGCGGTCGAGCTTCACTTGAATCGTCGTGGTGTTCCAGTTTTTCTGGCAAGGGCGCTGGCCTATTTCCTGGTATTCGGAGCTTCATTACGCTGCAAGATCAACCTGTTTGACTTCGAACCTATTCGCCAATCCTTCAGGCTGCACGGCAAACCCATTTTATTCCTGCAGGGTCGGCAAGATCCAAACGTTCGTATTGCCGAAACGCTAACCATGGTCCACAATGCAGGCAGCCAGGTTTCCCTCTGGTTGGTCGATGACGCAGCTCACTGCGACATTTCTAACCTGCATCCACAAGAATTTGCGAAAAGAGTTGTTGATTTCTTCAATTCCTCGCTTTCCACGTAGTTATCCTTGAACAAAGAGGCAAAAATGCGCAAAATCAACGGTTGGTATCTTATTTGTTCTGAATTCATACTGGATTGGGTTGTCCTTCATGTGGAATAGCCTGCACGTGACCATTCTCCCTGCAGTGCTGCTCAAGTACATTCCGGAGACTCAAAAGAATACCTGGTTGGGATTGCTCACTTTTTTCGGGCTGATCCTGGCCATGCTCATCCAGCCTCTTTCAGGTGCCATTTCCGACCGTTGGGGATCGCGGATCGGTAAACGCCGCCCCTTCGTGCTCCTGGGAACTGCCGGCGATTTGCTCTTCCTCGGGATCCTCGGGTTCGTCGGGGGGCTGCCTGCCCTGTTCGTCGGATATATCGGCCTCCAGGTGACGTCGAACGTCGCCCACGGGCCGCTGCAGGGATTGATGCCTGATGAAGTCCCGCCCGAAAAGTTGGGAGTCGCCAGCGGGATCAAAACGTTTACCGATATGTTCGGGATCATTCTTTCCTCCCTGTTGATGGGTTTTTTGCTTTCATCCAAAGACCCTGATCCTGCTCTTTCCATCATTGTGATCATTGCCCTGCTGGTCGTTACCGGTGGGATCACGCTGATTTTCACCCACGAGAAAACTACGCCGAAATTTGTCAAACCTCAGATCGAATTCAAGAAGCTATGGAAGGATGTGTTCAACTTCAAAATTGAGGGCGACAAGGGCTATTGGACGCTGATCCTGTCGCGATTTCTCTACCTGGTTGGCATCTATGGCTTTCAATCCTTTGCCCAATATTTCATCCGCGACAAATTCAGTTCGCAGGATCCCGTAGCGTTCACCCAACTGGTGATGGGAGTCTTCGTCGTCGTCCTGATCATCTTCTCGATGCTCGCCGGAGCCATCAGCGACCGGATCGGACGCAAGAAAGTGCAGGTCCTCTCCTCCATATTGGGTGCCTTTGGCGCAGTTTTGATGATCTTCGCCAGCACCCCATTTCAACTGGTGGCTTTCAGCACCATTCTTGGAGCGGGGCTGGGAATATTCCTCAGCACAAACTGGGCACTTGCCAATGAAATGGCGCCTGCAGCGGAGAGCGGTAAATATATGGGGCTGACCAACATCGCCACTGCGGGGTCCGCTGCAATTGCGCGTCTTGAGGGCCCAATGATCGATGGCTTCAATAACCTGGCACCCGGCTCCTGGATCGGGTGGACGGTGCTTTTTGCGGTAAGCGCGGTATTGATGCTCGTCAGCGCCGTGGTGGTGAGGGGTGTTCCGGAGCCTACCCCTCAACCAAAAGCCGAAGAGTCTGCTTCTGCCTAAGGAATGCCCCCATAAGTTCGATTTCCTTTATAATGAGATGAGCAGCCGTTGCTGCTCATCTTTTTTATGCCCCTCGATGCCCGGAAATCTGTTTCACCGTTTGGAAAAAGATCAATGACCATTCCTGAAATTCATCTCCGCCACGGTACGCTCAAAACCCCGGTATTCCTGCCCGATGCCACCCTGGGCGTGGTCCGCTCTGTGGACTCAGGTGACCTGGAGGATTGCGGCATCACTGGTGTGGTGATGAACACCTTCCATCTCATGCAGCGCCCCGGATCGTCCACCATCCAAGCCCTGGGCGGACTGCATAAAATGAGCGGGTGGAGTTTACCGATCATGACGGATTCGGGTGGATTCCAGGCGTATTCCCTCATTCGGCAAAATCCAAAATTCGGCCAACTGAACGCGAAAGGCATTACCTTCCAACCCGAAGGCTCTGATCGCAAACTCCAACTTACACCTGAAAAGTCAGTCCAGCTCCAAATGAGCTACGATACTGACATCGTTGTCTGCCTGGATGAACCCACCCATGTGGATGAAGGCTACCCTGAACAACAACTCTCAGTCGCAAGAACCATCGATTGGGCAAAGCGCAGCCGCAAGGAGTTCGACCGCCTGGTGGAGCAAAAGAAATTAAGCGAGGCAGAGCGCCCCAAACTCTTTGCCGTGGTCCAGGGCGGAGGGTATAAAGATTTGCGCAAATCCTGTGCGGATGCCCTGCTCGAGATCGGGTTTGACGGCTACGGGTTCGGCGGCTGGCCTCTGGACGATAAACTCAATTTGCTGACCGATATTGTCAATTACACCCGTGAAGTTATTCCCCCTGAATTCCCCATGCACGGATTGGGCATCGGTCATCCTGCCAATGTCGCCGCCTGCTACGCGATGGGATATGAGATGTTCGACAGCGCCATGCCCACCCGGGATGCGCGGCACGGCAGACTGTACACTTTCCGCAACCCGCCCACTGGCTTCAGGCATGGATTGGACGACGAGTGGTTGCGGTATCTTTACGTCAACGATGAAAAAATGATCAAGGATGGTGGACCCATATCGGAATATTGCGATTGCCTGGTCTGCCGTCGTTATTCCCGCAGTTATCTGCACCACCTCTTCAAGATTAGCGATACGCTCTATATGCGCCTGGCAACCATGCATAACCTGCGTTTCATGGTCCAGCTTTGCGAACGTCTGCGGGGTGATCCTTCATGAAGATGGAGCCTAACGATCCATTGGATGAGTTGGTGCGCCAGGTACAGGCTTCCGCAAAATATGCGGATATCAGCCCGGAACTGGTGCGCTCCATCGGCGAACAGGAACTGGGCAAGCGCCGCGGTTTGAAAGAAGCTGTCAAGGCTACGCGCAATAAACTCCACCAGGTGGGTGCATCCTTCCAGGAGACCCCCATCCCCTATGCTCAACTCCTGCAGGAATTGGACAAGCTCCCCGTCCAGATGACTGACCCCGCCACCCTGGTTGGCTTGAAGCGGTTCATGGGATATCATGCTTCCACCCGCGAGCGGCTTCCGGCCTTGGAAAAGTTATTCAATGAATCGTTGGCCTCCATTGCGCCCATCCGTTCGGTGCTGGATATCGCCTGCGGACTTAATCCGTTGGCAATTCCCTGGATGCCCCTCAGTGAAACCTGCACGTACCAGGCTTTGGATATTTACAGTAACCTGGTCAATTTTCTCAACCAGTTTTTTGAGAAATATGCCATCAACGGACATGCCGAAGTAAGCGATGTGCTTCAAAGCCTGCCTACCCAGCCGGTGCACCTGGCCCTGATTCTCAAGACCCTCCCCTGCCTCGAACAGATCAACAAGCAGGCTGGAAAGCAGCTCTTGGAAAACATCCAGGCTGAGAATTTGCTGGTCAGCTTTCCTTCTCACGGCCTCGGCGGAAGGTCAAAAGGGATGCTGCAAAACTACGAGGCTCATTTTAGGGAACTGACGGCTGGAAAACCCTGGCAAGTCCAACGCTTTGAATTTACTGGCGAGTTGGTTTTTTTGGTGCATAAGGAATAAACTCTTGTTCCACAACTGGTAGAGGATATGAAACGAAAACACAAACAAATCCAAGCCCAACTCACCCCCGCTGAATGGGAACAAAAATCCCTCGAGCGTTTCCAACCCCTGATGAGCCCAGAGGAATACGAATTGCTGGTGGAGGAAATCAAATCTCCTTTGAGCACTGCCTTCCGCTTCAACCCGCTCAAGACCTCCCGCGAAACGGTCGTCCACCTGGCTGAGCAGTACCATTGGAAATTGGAGCCCATCCCTTTTTGCCCGACCGGTTTTCGCGTTCTGGAGGGAGAGTCCACAAACCCCGTGAGTCAAACCCTCGAGCATCGAATGGGGCACTTTTATATCCAGGAAGCAGCTTCGATGCTGCCCGTGGAACTCTTTCACTTTGACGCCCAAAAACCCCAGCTTGTTCTCGACCTGGCTGCTTCGCCTGGCGGAAAAACCACGCATCTGGTTTCACGCGGCGCTGATCACAGCCTGATCGTTGCCAATGATTCATCCTCCGGGCGTATTCCAGCCTTGCGGATCGTGCTGCAAAACTGGGGGGCAGTCAACACCATGATCACCCAATTCCCCGGCGAAAAATACGGCAGTTGGTTTCCTGAAACATTTGACAGGGTGCTGATCGATGCTCCCTGCAGCATGCAGGGGCTGCGCACAGCCGAATCGCATGATGTTCGCCCCGTCACCGACAAGGAAATCTCGGGGCTGGCGAAACGCCAGGTCAACCTGCTGTCGAGTGCGCTTCAGGCGGTAAAAATCGGGGGTGAGGTCGTGTACTCGACCTGTACCCTGGTCCCTGAAGAAGACGAAGCGGTCATCGACGCAATCCTGACGCGTTTTGGCAGCCAGGTGGAAGTTGTCCAAACCAATATTCTTGCGCCAGGACTGCTCGCCAACGGAGCCCAGCAGTTCAATCCCGAAGTACAAAAATCCGTGCGCTTGTGGCCAAATCGCCTGCGCACCGCCGGATTTTTCGCCTGCCTGCTGCAAAAAAAAGCTGCCCTGGACCTGCCTGTGGCGTCAGCGCCATCCCGCCCCCTGGAGCGTACCGGGTTCAACCCGCTTCCACAAAAAGAAACCCGCAGTTTAGCGCAAGCCCTGCTCACTGAATACGAGTTTGACCTGGTTAGCGTGATGGAGCAAATCCAGTTGGAATTGGTTGGGTACGGGCAGAGGGTATTTGCCTTTCCACAGCGGATGCTCAACGAGTTTTCCTCATTGCCCGTGCAATCAGCAGGATTACTGGTGGGAGAAGAAACGGGCGAAGGATTTGTCCCTGCCCATGATTGGGTGTCGCGCTTTTTTTCTGCTTTCACGGCGAACCGGGTGGAAGTTCCAGAGACGGAAATAGATGCATGGCTGCGCGGCGAGAATCTTCCGGCAGCCTCTTTCCCGCACCTGCCTGAGAATGCAACAGTGTTGATGGTGGATTCAGATGGTCGATTCCTGGGTCGTGGGAGAGTGACAGCCGACCGCATCAAAAATCTGCTGCCGCATCGCCTGGTCTGAAGGCTACCCCAATTCGCCTTTTTCAGTCATTACCACTGCCGCTGCGACAATGGCGGCGGTCTCCATGCGCAAGATCCTGGGTCCGAGAGTAACCGAGGCATAATCGGCTTTTTGAGCCAGCGCAATCTCCTCGCTTGAAAAGCCCCCTTCCGGACCGATCAACAGTCGGATGCTCGAAGCAGTAGGAGCTTGATTCAGTGCCTGCTTCAAGCCCAAATGGGCTTCGTCCACGTTGAGCACCAGGTTGAGCTGTGCTGATTCCTGGAGCAATGCATTCTTGAGCTGCATGGGGAGGAGTAATTTCGGTACTCTGCCACGTTCGCATTGTTCTGCTGCTTCCTTCAGGATCCGTTGCCAGCGTTCGGTTTTTTGTGAGACCTCTTCTATCTTTTGAATCAGCGTCCGCGACGTGATCACCGGCATAAATGCAGAAACCCCAAGCTCTGTTCCCTTTTGCAGGATCCATTCAAATTTCTCACGCTGCGTGAGACAGACCAGTAGAACCAGGGCTGTGCTGGGTTCGTTTTCCGCCGGGTATTGACGAATCACCTTCCCCTGGCATTCCTTCGCAGAGAGGCTTTCAAGTTGAACTTCAAAAGCGCTCCCCAGGTCGTCCAATACCACCACAACATCCCAAACCTCTAAGCGCAAGACGCGTGTGATTTGGGCAGAGACTTCAGCCGGGAAATGGATGCTGTCGGCTTGAATGGCGGACGGGGGCACGAAAAAATGATTCATAAATTCTTTTCTCTCATTATCTACCCCTCCGCTTGATCCTTTTCCTCACCATCTGATTCCGCCATCTCGCCTGCGCCGCCAATAACAACTGTATATTCGCCTCGCGGGGCTTCCGTTTTGAAAAATTCCAGCATCTCGCTGATCGTTCCCCGCTTGACCTGTTCAAATTTCTTGGTCAGGTCATTGGCAACGGCACACGCGCGTTCGCCGTAGACTTCCAGCGCATCTTGAAGAAAGGATACCAACCGGTATGGGCTTTCGTAAAAGATCAAGGTATGGGGAGAGAGCGCATCCACCGCCAGCCAGCGTCTGCGGGGTCCCCCTTTTCGGGGCGGAAAGCCGCGAAAAGTGAAACTGTGCACTGGCAGCCCTGAAAGGACGAGCGCCATGATCAACGCAGTGGGACCTGGCACAGCATTGATTTCAATTCCATTGGCCAATGCACTGCGCACCAGGATGAATCCAGGATCAGATATGGCCGGCGTACCGGCATCGGTGACGATGGCAATATTCTTGCCTTCAGCCAACAGATTCATGATCTTCGGCAGGACTTTTTTCTCATTGTCTTCGCGGAAAACAAGTTGCGGTTTTTTTATCGCAAAATGATTAAGTAGGAATCCGGTCTTGCGCGTATCTTCACTGACGACCAAATCAGCAGCTTGCAGCGTATCGATCGCTCTCTGAGACATGTCCCCCAAATTACCAATCGGAGTGGATACGAGAAAAAGCATAGGTCAAAAACCTTTCTTTTGAATGATGGCAGTATATCATGAACCTGCTTGTATGATTATTGCAATCTAATGTGTAACTGCTATAATACTAATGGTTTACTCTTCTATAAATCTTATTAACCCTTATTGGATGAAGTGGTTTTCCAGTTTTCAACTCGACCGGGTTTTGAATTCTTTTGTAGGCCATGATCCAAAAATTCTCAGTCTCACTTCTCAGGAGTAATTATGGCGCCTTCCTCTCCGAATGACGATTTTCCATCATCCTCTGAACAACCCGGTGTAGACCTGGATAACCTGATTGCCAGCAACCAAAGCCGCGTCCTGGTCGTTGACGATGAACCTGATACCATCATGCTGCTCAAGCATCTATTGATCGCGCACGGATTCAACGTTTCGGGTGCTACCAGCGGGCTGGAGTGCTTGAAGAAATTCGAAGAGATCTCCCCGGACGTGATCCTTTTGGACATCATGATGCCCGAGATGGACGGCATGGAAACCCTGCGTGAACTGCGCAAGATCAGCAATGTGCCGGTGATCATCGTATCTGCCATGGGTCAAAAGAGCCAGATCGTAAGTGCCCTTGAGTCGGGCGTGGACGATTATGTCACCAAGCCTTTCAATAATGCAGAAGTGATCGCCAGGATCAATGCAGTCTTGCGCCGAGTGGCCCCCAAAGTTGAACGCGATATCGTATCACTGCCAAAGGTGGGCTTGGAAGTCAACCTTTCCACCTACGAAGTAATCTATAAGAATCGTCACATGGAATTGACCGGCAAAATGTTCGAGGTCTTCTCATTGCTTGCGAAGAATGCCCCCAAAGTGGTGACCTACGAGGTAATCTCCAACGCTGTTTGGGGGGAGAATTCCGTCGCAGTCCGAAACCGGCTCAAATACCTTGTTTACCTGCTTCGCCAGGAATTTCAGAGCGTTGATCCTTCCTTGAACCTGATCGAAAATATCGACCGGCTTGGCTACAAACTGGTGACGGAACCTTACCAAAAATAATCGGTGGCTAACCTTCTTGTAAAATAAATGGGAAAAGATAAAATACTATTAGATAACTTTACGCTGATCTATTTGGATCTGATCATGAATGAAGAATTCTTCTTCGAAATCCAGTGGAAATCATCGTAAAACACGAGAAAAAACAGCTTAACTGGTACTTCAGCTATGAAATGAGGGGTAACCATGACTGATCAAACAGAAAGTGCTTTATCTGATATTGCTTCTGCTTCCGCCGGGGTAGACCTGGATCAATTAATGCTAAAGGATCGTCCTCGCATCCTTATCGTTGATGATGAATCAGATACGATCGCGATTCTAAAACATCTTTTCGTGAATCATGGTTTTGATGTTTCCGGGGCTGTAAGTGGAAAAGACGCCCTGTCAAAGCTTGCTGAAGTCAGCCCTTCACTAATCCTGCTGGATATCATGATGCCGGAGATGGATGGGTGGCAGACATTTGAAAATCTGCGTACACTTTCTAATGTGCCGGTGATCGTCGTGTCAGCCGTCAGTCAATCGGACTACATTGTCAAAGCCCTGCAAATGGGCGTGGATGACTACATCACCAAGCCCTTCAATACTGCAGAAATTGTGGCGCGCGTCAACAATGTGCTGCGCCGGGTGAACCGGAAAAGCTCGATCAACCGCCTGGGGTTTCCGGATATCCAACTTATTTTGGATTTGGAAACGCAGGAAATTTTCTACCAGGGAAAGCGAATTCAACTTACCGGTAAAATGTTCGAGGTCCTGGCCATGCTTGCCAGGAATGCCCCTCACCTGGTGAATTACAACGACCTGACCTCGCAAATTTGGAACGAAAACAGCCCTTCTGCGCGTAATCGTTTGAAATACCTGGTTTATCTACTGCGTCAGGAACTCAATGAAGTAGACGATGCGCACGATATCATCAAGAATGTGGATCGGCTGGGGTACAAATTGGTAACGACAAAAGAATAAGCAGTTTAAGCAACGCACAACCGGGTTGAGATTCAACCCGGTTTTTCTTATGCCATTCAATGCTGCTTTTGAATCCCTGCCTTGTTCAAAGCAAACGGGCAGCTCGAACCGCGAGGTCGAACAACAGCCGCCGGTCATCCTTGCGATCGAACCAATCTCTGCCGTTCCACCCTTCAGGGATCACCAGGTCGCCCCCATAAACCACCTGCCCCAATGTCACTTCTCGAAATTGGGCAACCGCAAATAAGGCAGCGGCTTCCATTTCCACCACATCACATCCTTCAGCTACGCGCATATTTCTGCGGGCTTTTGTTTCACGATAAATCGCATCTGTGGTCCAGGTCTTCGCCAAACTATATTCAAGACCACTATCAGTAAACGCTTTTTCAAGCGCCTCAACCGCCCTGGGATGAGGCTTGACCTCTCGAGAAGGGAGAACATAGTGGTAGGATACGCCTTCATCCCGCACAGCCGACGTTAGAATGATGGGATGTCCGGCGTCGATCGCGTGATTCAACACGCCGCATCCACCGCACACGATGTACTTCGTCACCCCAACAGCGATCAACTCATCCAAAAATGCGGCTGCAAGCGGCGCTCCGACGCCTGGGTGAAAGAGAGTAACAGGTTTACCGCCGATTTCATAGCGGTACACCGGATGCTTCCCCATTTCCGAGCGCAGGGACCCGATCTCTTTTACTTCCTGCTTTTCCACCAGGGATGCGAACATATCGTAAAAGAAGCACAGCACCCCCGTTGACGGCACGGGGTCGCGCCCATTGAACCGGAAGGGGTCGGGGTTGAGAATGGCGCCCCGGTCATCGTCAAATTCAAGGATGGGAAAGTTATTTTCCATATTGCCCTTCCACTATTTCCGGTCCAAATTTCGTTTCAAATTCCTTCAGCGCATCGCGTCCGATCCAGCGCGCTGAAGGAATGGCTGAGTCACTCAGGCGCCTGGCGCACTCCACCGCCTGTTGACGCAGATTCGGGCGCCGCTTGCCGATATTACGTAATGCCCAGTTGACTGCTTTCTTGACAAAGTTGCGCGGATCGTCTGCTTTCGCCTCGATGAGGGGAATGAAACTCGCCACAATTTCGTCGGGGATGTCTTTCCTGTTCCAGGCGATTGCCGCGATCGTGGCAAAGGCTGCGCGGCGTACAAACTCCTCCTCGCACATTGCCCACTCGGGGATCAGGTCGAGAATCCCATCTGCGTGGATGAAAAGGTTATCCGTTGCCTGGTCGCAGATATCCCATGACTCGAAATCTTCAGCCCAGGTGTTCATCTGCGCCGCCGTCACCTGGTGCGGGTCATCCACCATGCTGGCCAGCAAACGCCCCTCATGCAAGCCGGAATCCCACAATCGCTGCGCCAATTCATGATCCCGGATGCCTTTTGCCATCCGCCGCAGATCAACCAAACCTACGCCAAGTTGAATTCCCCCGTAAATGGCAAAACGCTTCTGTCCCTCAACATTGACCGGGTTCGCCAATCCTTGAAGCTCAGCGATCAGCTCTTCATAAGTTTTTGTCTGGCTCATACCCCACCCATTCGAGATCCTCCACTTTGGCAAAACGTTTCGCCATGGTTTCCATTGCCTGCAAATTGTTATCCACAAGGATGAAATTCCGTCCGAGTTCGACGCAGGCTGCACCGGTCGTGCCGCTGCCGGCAAAGAAATCGAGTACGGTATCGCCAGGGGCTGACGATGCAGCAACGATACGGCGCAAGATCCCGAGCGGTTTCTGCGTCGGGTAACCGGTTTTTTCTTTTCCATTGGTAGGCACGATCGTATGCCACCAGGTATCGGTGGGCAGCTTGCCGCGTGCCGCCTTTTCAGGTCCGACCAGCCCGGGCGCCATGTACGGAATGCGTTCGATCGCATCGATGTTGTAGACATAATGTTCTGGGTCTTTTGCGTACCAGAGGATGTTGTCGTGCTTGGGCGGCCATTTCTTCTTTGTCCGCGCGCCGTAATCGTACGCCCAGATGATTTCATTCAGGAAAGACTCCCGTCCAAAGATCTGATCCAGGAGGAGCTTGCAGTAATGCACTTCGCGGTAATCAATGTGAAAATACAGGCTGCCGTGGCGGAGTTAAAACCCGCCTCGTTTCCACCAGGCGCGGTTCGAGGAATGCCAGAAAATCATCGAAAACATCCGCATACGCTTTTGAACCGAGTTTGACCGTGGAATATCGCCGTCCTTGAAAGCCTGTGCGGTCGCCCTCTTCATTCATCTCAGTGTGAAGTTGAGTGCGGGATTGAGTCTTGTCCGGTATTGAACGGCGGATCGATATAGACCAGGTCAATGGAGGCATCCGGTAATTGCTGTAGAACATGTAGATTGTCGTCAAAGAATATTTTAGAGGGCATTTCAAAATTTTAACATATTCCCCTCAGATGCATATCCCTGATGCGATACGAATCCGTTTTGCAGAATCAAAGTCCTTATTCTTCAAATATTTTCAAATAATATCCGACCCTTATTCTTAACACAATATTCCATGAAATAGCGGATAATTAAACTGCACTCCGAAAAGGTGAAACCGGTGAAAGCCGGTGGCGCAAAGTCGTGGGTCTAACGTATAAGGATCAATACTAAGACAGCCAGACTTACCGATAAAGGCAAAATTGGGAAAACCCAATCACGCAGAGTCATGGGTCTAAAGCCGTATTGTAAGAATTTCGGCCATGATCGCCAGACTACCGAACAGGCAAAACCGGTGAAAACCGGCGGCGCAGAGCCATGGATCTAAAGCCAACTGTAAGCGGCCAAGACAGCCAGGCAGCCGAAGAGTGCACTTTTTAGTCCTAAACAAACGAGGTTACGGCTTCGTTTGTTTTTGGTTATCCAGTTTCACCGATGCTCATACCTTTTCCCTTTGCTTCCCGGAAAAGGTTTTTTTGGCTTCCTAAGAGTGAGTTTCACAGATTCGTTTAAACCAGATTGGTTATAATGAGAAGTCGTTAGGAGGCTCATATGATCGAATTATTCAAAGAATCCGAGGAGTTCAACAGATATTCTACAGGTTGGTTGGACAACCTCCCATCTCTAGCTGGTTCAGCAATTTTCGATGCCCCGGAGACCTGTGCTCTGGTATCAGTCGACATGGTCAAGGGGTTCTGCAGCATCGGTCCGCTTGCCAGCCCAAGGGTGGCGGCGATCGTCCCGGCTGTGGCGGATCTCTTTCGCCTGGCAGCCAGCGCGGGGGTTCGCGCACTCGCTTTGCTCCAGGATACACATGAACCCGACGCCAAAGAATTCGAGGCATGGCCGGTCCATTGTGTGCGCGGAACAGTGGAAAGTGAAACCGTGGACGAGTTGAAAGCCCTGCCGTTCTTCAATGCGATCAATGTGTTCGAGAAGAATTCCATCGACAGTGCTGCGTTCACCGGGTTGGACACATGGGTCGCTGCCCGTCCCGCCCTTTCCACATTTGTCGTCGTCGGGGATTGCACCGATCTGTGCGTTTACGAGCTGGCCATGCATTTTAAGACCCAGGCAAACGCCAGGCAGATGGACCGCAGGGTGATCGTGCCCGCCAATTGTGTCGATACCTATGACCTGCCCACTGCAGAGGCGTTGAAGCTGCACGCCACACCTCACCCGGCTGATCTGCTGCATGCGGTTTTCCTCTACCACATGGCGCTGAACGGGGTCGAGGTGGTTCGGGCGATACGTTAAAAGAAATGGGACAGAGCAAAACTCTGTCCCATCTAAATTCCGTCAATCTCCAACATTACGGGGTGGGGTTCTCCCAGAAGCGCATCTGATCGATGCTCACCGTATAAGCTGACGCAGTCCCCGAGCGCACGAAGGTGCCGAAGAAGCCGGCCGGGAAGGACGAATCATTGACCTCGCCCAACTTGATGCCGTTGGCATACAGGATGATGCGGTTGTCGACCGTCATCACGCCCAGGCGGTTGACCTGGTTCTTCCCCTTGAGCAGGTCGGTGCTCTGCTTCCAGGTGATCAGGCTGGTAGCCAATCCGTTCGGTTTGACGTTGCCATCCCACTTCCAGAGGCGGTAGTAGCCATCACAGGTCACCTCGAACAAATACCCCTGGGTGGGTTCTTTGAACACAGGCACCCTGAAGATGATGCCGTAGCTGTCTTTATCTGAACAGGTGCCGGAATTTGCCGTCATCTCGATGTAAGTATTGATCTGCTGGACGACCATCGGCAGACGCCAGCCGGCGAGACTGGTCAGCCCGGTCATCTTCATACTTCCGTCGGCAAACTCAAGGGTTATGTATTGGTCTGAGCCGGTCGGCCAGCCCCAATTATCGGCGTTCGCCATGTCGTCCACGCTGGATGGCGTTCCCAGGCGGCTCGCAGGGTCGCTGGCGGGCGAGGTGGCGGTCGGCGTCGGTGGGTTGACCGCCACTGCAGGTGTATTCGTCGCGGTCGGCTCAGGCGTGTTGGTCGCGAGCGGCACCGGAGTGTTTGTCGGTACCTCAGTTGAAATGACGACGACAGGCGTGATGGTAGGCAAAACGGCTTCAGTTTGAGCCTGGGTGGGAGCAATGGTAGGTAAGGCTTGCGGAGCCGCTGTAGGGAAATCCAATTGGAGCGTCGGTGTCGTCATCGTCGACAGCAACTCAGCCACCCGGGTGGCCATCTCGGAATCCGAGAGGGGTTTATTCGCCTGGGTATTCGTCAGCAAATTACAGCCTGATAGCAACAACGCCAGCACCATTATCAATAGAATACCTTTTTTCATCCCAACTCCTTTTGCCCGTTTATCGATCCCATGCAGGCGATCAACACTCAGGCGGCTTTATAGCCGATTTTTCTGAGGAAGCCCTTGCGCCAGGCGATATCCTCGCTGCCTTCCACCCCTTTGGGTTTTTCGCCGTCGAAGACGCCCAGGATTGCCCGGCTGGTCCCGTTATCGGCGATGACCACTTCCGCCGCATTGGCTGTGGCGCAGAAGATGCCGCAGACTTCGGGCAGGTTCTTGATCGAATTGAGCACATTGATCGGGAAGAAACCCTCATTCAGAAACACGATGAAGCTGTGCCCCGCCCCAAGCTTCTGGGCATTTTTCTGTGCCAGTTCGATCATGGCCTCATCGGTGCCGGACCAGCGGATGAGGCAGGCGCCGCTCGCCTCGCAAAAAGCTGTGCCGAACTTGATGCCAGGTACTGCCGAAACCAGTGCCTCGTGAATGTCCTCGATGGTTTTGATAAAATGCGATTGCCCCAGGATGAAATTGACTTCTTCTGGTTTTTCGATTTTTACCGTTTGAAGTTCCATTGCGGCACTCCTTGAGATGTTCTTTCCTTTATTTTACGCTTGCCGCCCGTCAAACGCAACCATTCCAAGCCCGGACATTCTCACAACGCATCTGTTGAAGATTGCAACTCTTATGCCACTTCCGGTGCCGGGAAAGATTAAAAGATAAGGTAAAATAAAACCGTTGTAAGAAAGGATTTTCCCCTTTGTTTGAAATTACTTTCCTCGGCACTTCTGCCTCCGCCCCGTCGCCCAAGCGAAACTTGCCTTCCTATATGGTGCAGCATGACGAATTCCGCTTTCTGATCGACTGCGGCGAAGGTACCCAGCGCCAGATTCTGCAATCCGGCATCGGCTTCAAGCGACTGAACCGGATATTCATCACCCACGGACACCTCGACCATATTCTTGGCCTCGCCGGACTGATTTCCACCTTTATGCGCTGGGAATCCATCGAGAACCTCGAGATTTACGGCGGCGCCTCGGCGCTCGACCGCATCGACGACCTGATTTTCGGAGTCGTGCTGCGCGGGGCAAAAGCCCCCATGCCCATCAGCCTCATCCCCATCAGCAGCGGAGAGTTCTTCGAGGGACCTGATTTCACGGTCTCCGCCATTCCGGTGACGCACCGCGGACCGGACTGCCTGGGCTTCCTCTTCGAGGAAAAGGGGCGGCGTCCCTTCCTGGCGGAGAAAGCCGAAGCGTTGGGTGTTCCCAACGGACCCATGCGGGGCAAACTGGTCGCCGGGGAAGAAATCACCCTGGAGAACGGGCAAATCGTCACCCCCGAGATGGTGCTGGGCGAGTATCATGCCGGCACACGCCTGGCTGCCTTTGGCGACCTTGGCGAAACCGACAGCCTGGTGGAGCGCCTGGCGGGCGTCGACGGCATCGTCATCGAATCCACCTATTTGGAAGAAGAAGCCGATATGGCCCGCCAATTCAGCCATCTCACCGCGCGTCAGGCGGCTAAACTTGCCGTCAAAGTTGGCGCAAAACAGTTGATCCTCACCCACCTATCGCGGCGTTACCGCGAGAAGGATGTGCTTGCTGAAGCCCAGCAGGTGTTTCCCGATGCCGTGGTGGCGCGCGACTTTGACAGTTTCACCGTCAAACGCGACTGAATCCCCATCAGCATGTCATTGCGAACCCACGTTGGGGCAGGTCTCGCACCTGTCCCCGTGCAGGTCTCGCACCTGTCCCCGTGCAGGTCTCGCACCTGTCCCCGTGCAGGTCCCAGACCTGCCCGGGGGTGGGTTTGGAACCCACCCCTACAAATGCCACCCCATGCCCTTCGTCATACTCCCAAACCATGACCCGCGGCAGTTGACTTGACACCCCATTGATGGTAAACTGCAAAAACAATTGAATAGCCCCTAAACGGCACTTCTATCCAGAGAGGCGGAGGGATCGGCCCGATGATGCCTCGGCAACCAGAATCAGTACCACGATTCATGGTGCCAATTCCGACAGAGGATCTGGAAGATAGGAGGGCAGCCGAGTGAATGTTGCCCCTGACGTATTACCGGTTTGGGGCTAATTTTTTAAAGGAGTAACATTCAATGCAAAACAGTTTTATGGAAAGCTCAAGTTACAAATTCACGTCGGAATCCGTGACCGAAGGTCACCCCGACAAGCTGTGCGACCAGGTCAGCGACGCCGTACTGGATGCCTGCCTGGAACAGGACCCCCGTTCGCGGGTGGCCTGCGAAACCGCCACCAAGACCGGCTTTGTGATGGTCCTGGGCGAGATCACCACCAACGCTTTCGTCAATTTTGACGAACTCGTGCGCAACGTGGTCAAGGGTATCGGCTATGACAGCAGCGAGAAGGGCTTCGACGGCAACACCTGCGCCGTCATGTCTGCCATCTCCAGCCAGAGCCAGGATATCGCCCGCGGCGTCAACGAGAGCTACGAGGTCAAAGGCGGCGAGCTGACCGACAAAGAGATCAACGAGATCGGCGCCGGCGACCAGGGGATGATGTTCGGTTACGCCTGCAACGAAACCCCCACCCTCATGCCCATGCCCATCTACCTGGCGCACAAGCTCACCCGGCGTCTCGCCGAAGTGCGCAAAGAAGGCACCCTGCCCTGGCTGCGCCCCGACGGCAAGAGCCAGGTGACCATCGAGTACCAGTACGGCAAACCCGTGCGCGTCAGCAATGTGCTCATCTCCACCCAGCACGCCCCCGAAGTGTCGCATGCCGAGATCAGCGAGTCGGTCATCGAACACATCATCAACGCGGTCATCCCGGCTGAACTGATGGACGGCGGACCCAAGATCTACATCAACCCCACCGGGCGTTTCGTCATCGGCGGACCCATGGGCGACGCCGGCGTCACCGGGCGCAAGATCATCGTCGATACCTACGGCGGCATGGGACGCCACGGCGGCGGCGCTTTCAGCGGCAAGGATCCCACAAAAGTGGACCGCTCTGCGGCGTATGCCTGCCGCTGGGTGGCCAAGAACGTGGTGGCTGCCGGGCTGGCGGACCGCTGCGAGATCCAGGTGGCGTATGCCATCGGCGTGTCGCACCCCCTGAGCATCAACGTCGAGACTTTCGGCACCGGCAAAGTGTCGGAGGAAAAGATCGTCAAAGCCATCATGGACAACTTCGACCTGCGCCCGGGCGCCATCATCCGCGACCTGGACCTGCTCAAGCCCATCTACCAGAAGACAGCCGCCTACGGTCATTTCGGCCGCGACGACGTCGATTTCACCTGGGAGCACACCGATAAAGCCGCAGCCCTGGCGAAGAGCGCAGGATTGTAGGAAGTACAGGACTTAGTAATTGGTGATCAGGAACCCGGAAGGCGAGAGCCGACCGGGTTTTTTGTTATGGTTTCGATAACTGCGGGAACCCCACTCGCAAAAGCGGCTCGGGGGCGCAAAGTTCGCGCAACTAAAAACAACTACCTTCCAGGGTATTATGTTATGGTTTCGATAACTGCGGGAACGACTAAAAACAACTACCTTCTTGGGATTGGATTGAAAGATTACAAGCATATTCGAATGTAAAAGAGCCCGATTTCATAGGCTCTTATTATAGAACATTATTTCTAATTTGTCAAGGGGTTTTAGGGAATTTTAAGAATATTTAATCTTTCACAGTGAGACGAATATCAAATCACAAAAGGCTTGAGTGACTTGAATACTTCCTCCTCGTATTGCCTAACAAGAGTGTCGTAACCCAGAAAATTTACTCGGCCAGCTATTTCCCGCATTGCACAAAGTTTAATTTTCTGCTCAAACTCTCTTTTACGAAGTTCATCTGCAACAATTATCATTCTTGAATGGAAATCCTGAAGTTCAAAAAACTTTAGAAGTGAATTCTGTATGTCTGTCGAATGTTCGACTTCAAAAAAACTTGATGGCATCTTGCGGGAATTAAACCAAATAACATCTATCGAAGCGCATTTCTTAACCAATTCGAAATAACTGAAGTTGGGCAATTCATTTATTGACCTTATTTCCCTAATGGTTTATAGCCACATAGATGATTTTTATCTTGGTTTGGAATGAACGTCTGAAAATTTCGTAAATTTCCAATTTGAGCAATTAACCCTTGGTAATAGGCATGACTACTTTCTTTCTCTCTTTCAGAAGTTGGCTTTTTTTGATCGTACTCGGAGAGACCCAACTTGTTTTTGAACGAGCGGAGAGCCCATAATCCAGGCCTAACCTTAAAGATTTCAGGACGAACCTGAACAATTCTGCGGATTGATGCATAAGGTGTTTTTGTATTCCATTTACAGTCTTCGATCTTCATTACCTCCTGGTTGAGCTCGCCAAGTGTCGCTTGACCGCCAAGTTTTTCAAGAGTGGCGATGACCGCTTCGTATTGTTTCATATGCGCCCCCTTCTCATTGACACAAAACAGATACAATAATGAGTAATTGACCTTGCAATATTATTTATACACCTGTATTCTAATCTTCTGAGAGCATTGGAAAATTCATGGAGGGGGTCAATGAAAAGAGAATATTACTCCAACAAAATTGAAGATTTTCTATGTACTGCCTCAAACCAGATTCTTGGAATACTGGTTAAGAATAATGATTTTCCTTTAGAACAAACGCAACGCGATGCTTGGATTAAAGAAATATCTTTGCTTCAAAATATTTTGGTGGGATTAAAAGGGAAAATTTATTTCGAATATTCAATTCCCCGGATGGGTAAACGAGTAGATGTTTTGTTGATTATCGGTTCGGTTATTTATGTTCTGGAGTTCAAAGTCGGCGAGAAGGAATTTTCATCGAATGCGATCGACCAAGTGTGGGATTATGCCTTAGATCTGAAGAATTTCCATGAAACAAGCCATAACAAGTTTATTGCACCAATCCTAATTGCTACAAATGCAAAGCTATCACACACAACAATATGTTCAACTTTACAGAACGACAAATTAATAGAACCTATAAAATGCAACGCAAGTTTACTGCGCGAGGTAATTGAAAAAGTAAGCCTCCTAAGTGAGGAAGAATTAATTGATATCAATCAGTGGGAACTAGGAAGATATAGGCCAACTCCAACGATCATTGAAGCAGCTATGGCGCTCTATAACGGTCATTCAGTTAATGAAATATCAAGAAGCGATGCGGGTGAAATAAACTTGTCTACTACTTCTCAGGCAATTTCAGACATTATTACTGAATCACAAAAGAATGGAAGTAAATCGATTTGTTTTGTGACAGGTGTACCCGGTGCTGGAAAGACTTTAGTGGGTTTAAACATTGCAACGCAACACATTAATAAAACGAACGATCTTTATAGTGTTTTCTTATCTGGTAACGGACCTTTAGTGGCAATTTTACGGGAAGCATTAGCTCGTAATAAAGTCGCACATGAAAAAGAACTTGGCAATAAAGTCAGATTAATAGAAGCAAGACGTGAAGTAAAAATGTTTATTCAAAATGTGCATAATTTTCGTGATGAATGCCTTATTGATCAAACAAAACCTCCTATTGAACATGTTGCCTTATTTGATGAAGCTCAAAGGGCGTGGAATCTCGAACAAACCGTCAACTTTATGCGTCGAAGAAAGCATGTTTCAGATTTTTGTTCTTCAGAACCCGAATTCTTGATTTCATGTCTAGATCGCCATCCTGATTGGGCTGTTATTGTTTGCTTGGTTGGAGGTGGCCAAGAAATAAATACAGGCGAAGCAGGTATTGGAGAATGGATCGACTCATTAAATCGGTCTTTCCCAAATTGGACGGTCTACATATCCCCACATCTAACCGACTCTGAATATGATGCTGCGAAGAAAATAGAAAATATTAATCCGAGCAGTAAGATTCTTTATAAGGAAGGTCTTCATCTATCAGTATCCATGCGCTCTTTTAGAAGTGAATATGTATCTCTATTGGTAAAGCAAATCCTAGATATTGATTTTGAGGATGCAAAGAATACTCTTTCCCAAATAAATAATAAATATCCTATTGTCATAACTAGAGACGTTAATAAGGCAAAAAGGTGGCTTAAAGAGCATGCTAGAGGTTCTGAAAGATATGGAATTATTGTTTCCTCACAGGCATTGCGGTTAAAACCTTACGCTGTCGACGTTAAGTCTACAGTTGACCCAATACATTGGTTCCTAGATCCGAAAGATGATGTTAGGTCATCATATTATCTTGAAGATGTTGCAACTGAATTTCAAATTCAAGGTCTCGAACTCGATTGGGCATGTGTTATTTGGGATGGCGACTTTAGATATTCAAAAACTGGATGGGAACATCGATCATTCTGTGGGAATCGATGGAACATGATTACAAC
>CAVQOS010000022.1:0-122327 GCA_963714465.1 uncultured Chloroflexia bacterium
AAGGGGCTGTCTTGAAAGAACGTCAAAACAACCCCTAAGAGTGACAAAAAATAAAAATTGAGCGTAGAGACAAAAAATGGCGGCTTATATAGCTGCCATTTTGCTCAAATTATGGGCAATACTGATCAATCCCCACTCGGTATTCACCTTTTCTATTCCTCGGAGCATGAATCTTCTGAACCCCATATTGTGTTTTATGTGGCCGAAGACCGTTTCCACCTCAGTAGAACGTTCTGATCGTAAACGAACACCCCTCTCAGAAGTCAGGTTGTTCCTTGCTTGTTCCCGATAAGCCATCAAACGGAAACTAATGCGGATGGATCGATTCTCTTTGGCTTTAGTGCACTGGGGTTTGAGTGGACATTCCTGGCAATCGGCGCACTGATAATTTCTGCGGTCAGTAAGATAGCCATTCTCAGTTTTATAGCGAGTGGTGTTCACAAAAGCGAGTCGTTTATTGGCTGGGCAGATAAACTGATCTTTCTCAGCATCATAACCAAATTCTTCAGCTCGAAATTGGTGTTTGCGAATGAGTTCTGGTTTTCGATAATGGTGAGTGTCTTGATAAAAAGTGTTGTACTTCACGTAGTTCTGCATTCCTAACCGCTCAATGTAGTCATAATTCTCTTCACTGCCATATCCCGCATCTGCAACCGCAGTCTTCGGGTAATCGTCCAAACCCTTTGCGCATCTTCTCAAAATGGGGAATCAAGCATGCAGTATCTCCAGCTCGCTGGTGAACGCTGTAACCCACAATGAATTGTCCTTCGGTTCCGATTTGAATGTTATAAGCTGGTTTTGGCCAGGGCTTCTCTGCCCCCCGATCTTCTTTCATGCGCATACAACTGGCATCTTTATCCGTTTTAGCATAACTATTCCTGCCTGCCAAAGTTTCTGTTTGTTGCTCATACTTTTCTAACCTCGGCAGGCAGTCTTTTTCCAATTTCTTCAGCGCCTGGCGTGTTTCTTTTTTCTGTGTCTTTTCTCTTAGGCGTTGATTCAGTTCATCGATCTTTTTCTTCAGGCGTTCAGAGTTGATGTCTTCTTGGCTGTTCCCCCCCAACTCTTCCAAGTCATCCTCCCCATATTCTTCATTCTCAGCTTCATTGGCTTTTTCAATCTCATCTAGTAAGCCTTTGATCTGTTCTCTCACCCGTTTTTGGTAGTTCTCATTCCGCTTTGCCCATACTACTTTATGTTTATTGGCATTGGCTTCGATCTTTGTCCCATCCAAAAAGTAGTTCTCTAACTTTACATACCCACCCTCTACCAGGTATTCCAAGACTGCTGTGAACACTTCATCGATCACTGGTTTCATGCGGCTGCTGCGAAAGGCATTGATCGTCCTGAAATCGGGTTTGTTTTCTCCACTGATCCACATAAAGTGAATATTCTCTCTCAGTGCTTTGGCTATTCGCCGTGACGAATAGATCTTTTCGCAATACGCGTATACCAGGACCTTCAGCATCATTTTCGGGTGGTAACTGCTCGTTCCGCCCCCTTTGTACTGCTTCAATAATGCGCTGAGATCGATCTTCTCGACTGCCTCGTTTACCGTCCTTACCAGATGTTTCTCTTCTATCAATTCATCATAGCTCGGCGGTATCAGGCGGATCTGATTCATTACGTATGGTTTGAATACGGGAGCAGCTTCTTTTCTTTTCATCCCCCTATTCTATTAAACTTTTCTAAAATAATAAAGGGCTGCCCCCTTTTACTTTTAGGACAGCCCCTTTCTTAACTACCAAAGAACCGAAAGAAGTAACGATGGGAGGAAATAGAAATCCGGTAGATGAGTTAGTTCTTAATCGAATTTAATCGTAGGAATTACTACAAATAAAACGATAGAGATAAAGAAAAGAGAAATAATGTGGATGGAATGTTCACCAGAGTCAATTATGTCGCGTACCAGGTATCCGATTGGCAGCAGGCGAAGAAATTCTATGGCGAAACCTTGGGGTTGCCGGTTGCTGCATTCATCAGCGATGATGTAGGGTGGATGGAATTTGGCGAGAAAGAAAGTGCCCATCTGGCAATCAGTTTGTGGCAAAGCCAAGAGCCATTCCCGGCTGTGGGGAGGGGTGCCGTCGCTATTTTTGATGTTCCCGATGCCTATGCCGCCGTAGCAGAAATGCGAAAGAGGGGTGTCAAATGCGATAATGTAATGGCGATCCCGGAGATGGTGACCTTTGCCTCATTTTATGATCCGGATGGAAATGAACTTCAGGTGGCTGGTCCGCCGCCGAAAATGTAAGGTCATTCATCCACCAACCAGTTTAACCTTGTAGCCGAGCGATTTTAGCCCGGTTACAATTTTTTCCCTGTGATCTCCCTGGATTTCGATGCTTCCTTCCTTGACCGTACCACCGGATCCGCACAAACGCTTCAATGCCGAGGCCAGATCGCGTAATTGTTCTTCGGGCAATTGAAAACTGGTTACGAGAGTCACAGTTTTGCCTTTTCGATGTTTCGAATCCCGGGATACGCGGATGACCCCATCGGAAGGAGGTGGGGCTGCTGGTCGTTTGCAGCGGCAGTCGGCTTGAGGATAGCCGCATTTGGGGCAGATACGCCCGGTCTCGGTCGAGTAAACCGTACGATCGTTAGAAGACATTGTTCACCAGTCGCATAGTCATTGGCTCAGCGGATCCCGGTATCGATAGTGATGTTCAGTTCTGTAACTTCGCCGGCAGTGATCTTAACAGAAGCGGGAAGTTCTGCCGCTCTGTCGATTCCGCTTGAAATGAGGCGAACCGTATAGGTACCCTCGTGGAGAGAAATGCTGTAAGTGCCGTCTGCGTTGAAATGGACGGTTTTGTAGACGTCAGCATCATCCTTCTGGCGGATCTCGATTCCACGGCTGGTGAAAACTTCAGCCGGTGGGGCGGGCGGCGTCACACCTGCCTGTTCCACCGGTGTTAACGGACCGACGGTTACTTTCCCTTCCAGTATCCCGGCGGATGCAGTTTGGTTCGTACAGGCAAACAGGAGCAGGGTCAAAACAAGAAATAGTACAATAACAGACTTTATTTTCATTTTTAACCTAAAGTAAAGACTCTATTCTCGAATTGTACTTCCATCCCTGGGAGTATTGGTGTTTTTCATTCTTCTGACAAATGTTAACTTTACGCTGATTTATTTCTTATTATCCATCGATATACTGAATATAGACCTGAACCAGGAGTTGGGTCGGGAGGACTCTATGAAGGATTTAGTAAATAAACTTGTTACCGAGGCCGGGCTTTCGTCAGAAACGGCTCAAAAGGTCATTCATATCGTGGTGGATACCATCGAAGCGGACCTTCCATTATCGCGGAAAACGGAAATTGATCTTCAATTGCAGGAGATCAGCCAAAAGGAATTGGGAAAAGACAAACAACCTTTCATCATTCCTTAACGGCAACGTAGAAGTAAATAAAGCGGACGGTTTATTTGAACCGTCCGCTCGTTTTATACTTAAGAGTTGAGCCTATTTACGGAAATTAACTGCCCAAGATTTTCTCAGCACTCGCTGTATCCGCAGGAGTAGCACTTTCGGCAGCCTTCCTCGTTCACTAAAGTTGCCTGTCCGCATTCGGGGCAAAGGTCACCGATCTTGGGAAGCTGGGATTGAAATTCCTCCTGAGCCTGGCTCTCGACCATTGCAGGTTCCTCTTTATCGACAGGTATGTCGAGTAGAAGTGGCTGGATTTCCGCCGCTTGACTTTCGCAACCACCGACACGGCGTGCGCGTTCGTCGAGGTACTCTTCAAGCACCTGAGCCAATCCATCTGGCAGCGAACGCACCCGGTTTGGACCAAACCCCAGGCTTCTTCCACCGCCAATGCCTGTAAGCTGACGGGTGACATCCGTCATGCGCTGGCACGGCTCGATGGGGGATGCCAGGCGCAAAATGTACGAGATCAGTCGTCCGATGGCTTCACTCACCGCTGCCGTATCCGACCCCGCCTTGGCGGTGTTGATGAAAACCTCGAATGGTTGGGATCCGCCATTTTCATTGATCGTGACAAATGCTTTCCCCAGGGGAGTCTCTACCGAAAAAGTGCGTCCCACCAGGGCACGCGGACGGGGTTTTTTCGTTTCGGTCCAGATCTTGATTTGATTTGTGGATTCGGCCGGAGCTTCTTCCTGCCCTTTTTTGCGTCCTGCGGTGGCATGTGTTTCCAACACCACTTTTTCACGTGAGCCGGTGACATAAACCGTAATCCCTTTGCAGCCCAACTCCCAGGCTTTGATGTAGGCAGTCGCCACATCCTGCTCTGAGGCGGATTCGGAGAAATTTACCGTTTTGGAAAGCGAATTATCGACAAAAGCCTGCAATACAGCCTGCATGCGAACATGTTCTTCGGCTGTGATATCTTCACTGACGACAAATATATTTCTGATTTCCTGCGGGATCGCCTCGATGTTCTGGCAGGTTCCCTCCTGCATTACCTGTTCAAAAATCGCATTGCGCGTATCTTCATCAAGACCGGCTTCGGCGAGAGCCTCTTCGAAGCTGGGGCTTGCATAGGTCAGCGGCAGGTCTTTACCATTATCGTTGACGTGGCGGATGTAAGCCAGGGCGAAAACCGGTTCGCATCCGTACCCTTCGCAGCCGGCTACCGTGGCGATGGTTCCGGTGGGAGCGACGGTTGTTTGGGCTGCATTGCGGATGCCGAAACGCTTGATGTCATCCACGATCGTGTTCCAATCGACCAAAGGCCGGTTCCAATTGTTTTGACTTGCCACCAATGCATGGGGGGGCTGCCAGACGAGGTTCGTCTGGTCGTAAATGCTGCCGGCGATGGCAGGGAAGGGTCCGCGTTCGCGGGCAAGCTCGATGCTGGTCTGCATGGAGATAAAGCGTACATATTCCATAACCTGACCGGCAAAATCTTCTCCCTCGGGTGAGCCGTAGCGCACGCCCACATGGTACATCAGGTCTGCCAGCCCCATGATTCCCATTCCAATGCGGCGGGCGCGTAATGCAGCTTCTTTGAGTTGAGGGACGGCAGGGACGTACCCGTTGGCATCCACCACGTCATCCAAAAAACGTGTAGCCAATTGAACGGATTCGCGAAGTTTTGTCCAATCCATGGCATGCTCGGGCGCAAGATGTTTGGCCAGGTTAACCGAACCGAGGCAGCAGTTTTCGTAAGGTCCGAGCCACTGCTCGCCGCAGGGATTTGTGGCTTCCAATTGGTAAAGATGGGGAACTGGATTCGAGCGGTTGGCAGCATCCTGGAAGAGGACGCCCGGTTCACCATTATGATGCGCCTGGCGAACAATTTTATTGAAGAGGTCCACGGCTGGAACGGTTTTATACACTTTGAAAGGAATGCCAGCAGCTTCAGCCTGTTCGAAAGTGCCTTTAAAATTCTTGAAGCGTGGATCGGTAATGTCGGGGAAGCGCAGGTCCCACGGTCCATCCTCTTCGACGGCGGTCATGAACGCGTCGGTGATCCCCACCGAAATATTAAAATTCGTGATCTGATTTTCATTGGTCTTGCAGGTAATAAACTCTTCGATATCTGGATGGTCCACGCGTAACACCGCCATGTTGGCGCCGCGGCGTGTACCGCCCTGGGCAACCTCGCCAAAGGCGTTATCGTAAACCCGCAGAAAGCCCACCGGTCCGGTGGCTTTTCCGGCGGACGATTTGACCAGGCTTCCGGCAGGACGCAAGCGCGAAAACGAGAATCCATTGCCGCCGCCGGTTTGCTGGATCAGGGCTGCGTCGCGCAGGGTTTGAAAAATACCGGCAGAATCACGACCCATATCGTCATTGATCGGCAGCACAAAACAGGCTGCCAGTTGTCCAAGGGGCGTTCCTGCGCCGGTAAAGGTGGGCGAATTCGGGAAGAACCTCTTGGATGTGAGAAGCGTGTAGTATTTCCTGGCGAGCGTATTGACGTCGGTGGCATATTTTTCTTCCACTCTGGCTACATTGACCGCCACCCGCCAGAACATCTCTTCCACCGATTCTGCGGGCGTCCCATCAGGCGCATGCCGCACATAGCGTTTGATCAGCACCTGGCGTGCGTTCTCCGTCAAATCAACGGGGGGAAGATCCAATGGAGCACCTGAGAGGTCAAACATGGGTTGTTGAGCAGTGTTTGGATTCATTTCCACGGGTCTCCTTAACTTTCCAATAATCGGTCAATTTCTTTGCGTATAGATAATAAATCGTCCAGGTGCAGATAAACGATGGCGAAGCGGATGTAGGCGATCTGATCCAGGGGTTTCAACCCCGCCATGACCATATCGCCCACGATGCGCGACGAAATTTCTTCACGTCCCATTTTTTGTAACGCAGATTCGATCTCGTTGACCAGGCGGTCAATTTCGGCCGCCGAGATCGGTCTTTTGGTGCAGGCAACGCGAATGCCTTCTTTCAATTTGTCTCGGCTAAAATCTTCCCGCGTGCCGCCGCGTTTGATGATGAGGGGGGAGGCGAGGATCGGTCGTTCGTACGTGGAGAATCGCTGCCCGCAGTTCTCGCATTCGCGGCGGCGCCTTACACCTCCCCGGCTATCATGGGTTGTATCTAGCACTCGTGAATGTTCATCCTGGCAGTAAGGACAACGCATGATACCCTCCTTCAGCGGTAAACTAATTTGTATATCTCTATAGGTGTAATGATGAAGCTGTGATGATGTTTTGAACAGCAATCCCCCATATATAGGGGGATTAGATCAAGTATGCCGTATATCTATGCCATTAATCATAGCACATCCAATCAGCAGGTTCAAGGAAATTCCAAATGTTTTAACCTTAAAGTTTGATCGGAAAATCCGATCCGTGCATCTCCAAATAATTTCTCCAAGCGGGCGAGGATTACGGCGAATTAACTCCCAAATGTGGAGGTCTTTACACACAATAGACAAATTCAAACCCACTAGCAGAAGTTAGATTCCAGTTAGCAACTGTCATCTTAAATTTATCCGATGGGATGAAGCGTCAGCTAAAGAACAACGTCCTAATTGGGGTGGGTAGGGGAGAGAATTTCGTAGTGTGCAGTGAACTTAATTGAACATGCTGGCGGTGACCAACCGCCAGCATGGAAGCAGCGCTTCAGCTTCAGATATCTCACATTTTGAGAGATCCTGAGGCAACAATGGTTTTCAGGAGATCAAACGCAATCAAATTTCCTTCTGCGTCGTTTAGTGCTGGTTACGGTTACGCAGGAAGGCTGGAATATCCAGCTCATTCGTGTTGTAAACACGCGGCTGAAACTCAGCAGGAGCTTCAATCGGAGCCTCCGAATTCATTGTTTCACTGGTATGGGTCCGCTGGGTGGAACGGGGTTCCTCAAGCCGGCTTGAAACTCTGTCCAGCGATGGCCGCACGCCGGCGCGGTCAAAACCCGTGGCAATCACCGTGATGCGAATCTCGTCGCCCATATTCGGATCGATGACTGCACCAAAGATGAGGTTCACATCGGGGTGAGCGGTTTCCTTGATGATCGCTGCCGCCTGGTTGACCTCAAACAAGGTGAGGGAAGGTCCGCCGGTAACATTGAAGAGGATACCGCGCGCACCGTCGATGGTGATATCCAACAATTGGCTCGAGATCGCCATTTCGGCTGCTTTGGTGGCCCGGTCATCACCGGTAGCTGAACCCACAGCCATCAATGCTGCTCCACCTTCAGACATGATCGCGCGTACATCTGCAAAGTCAAGATTGATCAAGCCTGGGACGGTGATCAGTTCGGATATCCCCTGTATGCCCTGGCGCAGCACATCGTCCGCGGCGCGGAAAGATTCCTGCAGGGTGGCTTTTTTATCCACGATCTGGAGCAGGCGATCATTGGGGATCACGATCAGCGTGTCGGCATGCTCTTTCAAATTGGCGATGCCCTGTTCGGCATTCTTTGCCCGCTTGGCACCCTCAAAAGTGAAGGGGCGCGTGACGACACCAATGGTCAATGCGCCGACTTCCTTGGCAATTTGCGCCACAATGGGTGCCGCGCCGGTTCCGGTGCCGCCGCCCAGTCCGCTGGTAACGAAGACCATGTCGCTTCCTTTGAGGGCTTCGTACAACTCTTCTGAGGATTCTTCGGCAGATTTCTTGCCGACCTCTGGGTTGCCGCCTGCGCCAAGCCCGCGGGTGGACTTGTCACCAATGCGCACTTTGATCTGTGCCTTCGACATGACAAGCGCCTGGGCATCCGTATTGACGGTGATGAATTCGATACCCTGCATGCCTTCATCGATCATGCGATTGACCGCATTGCAGCCCCCGCCACCCACTCCGATGACTTTGATCCGGGCGAATGCTTCGTTCTGTGCTTTGCTGTTGGTCTCCATTTTGATCTCCTCTTATAATTCTATACGAATACGTTCTAAAAGAAAATTGATAATGCCCAGGTGTTTAGGGCAATAAACGCTTGAACAAATCCTTGATATCATCCCAGTTGGTCACGGGCATTTTATGCCTGCTTCGCGGACTGGTGCCGGAGGATATCTCGTTCATAATGCTTGCCCATTTGAGCAGACCGATGCTGGTCGAAAAGGACGGCGAGTTCAATTGATCCACCAATCCGATCAAATTTTCCGGTCGGGCGATCCTTACCGGCATTCCCATCACCTGGCTGGCGAGGGCTTTGATCCCGGGCAGCAGGCTGGTTCCTCCGGTGAGTACCATTCCGGCAGGCAGCAAGCCGTCATAGCCGGAGCGTTTGACTTCCTGCAGCAGCAGTTGGAAGATCTCATCCACCCGGGCTTCGATGATATGCGCCAGGTCGCGCCGGCTGACCTGTACGGGTGTTTCTTCGCCAAAAGCCCGCGCCGTGAAGATTTCGTCTTCGCGAATTTCGCCTTTGAGCGCATACCCATACTGCTTCTTCACCTGTTCCGCCTGATCCAGGCTCATGCGCAAGCCGTGAGCAATGTCTGAGGTGATGTGGTTGCCGCCAACTGCGAGCACCATCGTGTGCCAGACGTCGCCGTCGATGTAGATGGCCATATCCGTTGTGCCCCCGCCGATATCGCAGACGATGACGCCCATCTGGCGTTCGTTTTGCGTCAGAACGACTTCAGCGGAAGCCAGGGGATTCAGCACGAATTGAGAGACGTTCACCCCCGAAGCCTGGACGCACTGGCGCAGGTTTTCGACGGTGGCAGCGGCAGCCGTAATGATGTGAGCTTCAACTTCCATCCGGTAGCCGTGCATCCCGACGGGCATATGAATGCCTTCCTGACCATCCACGGTAAACCCGCGCTGGATGACGTGGATGATTTCACGGTTGTGGGGGATGGCAATCGCCTGGGCGGCTTCGAGCGCACGATAGACATCGTTTTCTTCGATGGTTCCTCCAGAAATGCCTACCACACCGCGCGAGTTCACTGAGGAAACATGCGACCCTGCCAGGCTGACCAGGGCTGAAGTGATCTCGAGGCCTGAGGTGCGTTGCGCCTTTTCGACGGAGCGGGCGATGGACTGAGACGCTTCTGCAAGATCAACCACAGTGCCTTTCTTGATGCCCTGCGAGGGTTCGATGCCTACCCCCAGGACCCGCATGCCTGCATTTTCTTCCAGGCGGGCAACGAGGGTGCAGACTTTCGTGGTTCCGATATCAATACCGACTACAATTGGCTCATCCATAGGACCTACTCCGTCCGATAATACGGTGCGTGTGGGAATTCCACACTGATCATGACAGGGGCAATCCCCTGCTGGGTTAATTTATCTACGATAACCTGGTATTCGGCTTCTTTTGTCTGGAGATCGCTCAGGTCTATGCCGAAAAAGACCTTCCAACCTCTTGGATCCACCCAACCCATGCCTTCGACAGGGTCATAAACCAGGCTTGCTCCTTCAGGTAGTTGGACGGTCAGTTCAACGGCTGCCTTGAGAACATTCGGGTCCATTTGTGGAATGATCATATCGCTGTTGGACCCAGCGGATTGGTTTGCCAGTGCCAGGCGGGCGTAATCCAACACACCCTGAGTTGTATCGATCGGGTTGGTGAGAGGAGGAGTCACACTGCTCTGGATGGTGATCAAAGCGCCAACATCCCCTCTGACGGGCATAACGACGCCTTCCTGGTCGATCCAAAGCGTTTGATCGCCGGACGTCCAGGCAAGGATCGGTTGGCGCTCAACGGCTGTGACGACGACAGTGGCAGGAAATGCCGTCCGGATTTGAACACTCTTCAGTTCAGGGAATGAAGCAGCAATCGCCTTGACAGCTTCCGGGCGGTCAAGTGTGAAAATGGAAGAGGCATTGTTGCGCAGAATGGTGACAATATCGCCTGCAGGGATGCGCTGGATACCTTCAACCTGGGCAGTGTTGATCTTGAAGGCGGGTAAATTCATGAGGAGCAAAACGCCCACGATCAAGACAACGGTCATTGCGCCTGAAACCATTTTCCAGTCAAAATGGATGATCGGAATGGCAGGTAAACGCACTTCGGTCCCATTGGCACCTGCCGCGTAAACCACTTTGCGCCGCGGAGTTGTATTCACTGTGGAGCGGTGACCTTGCGGATTATATGGAAAACTGCGGCTGGTAACAGGTGCGGCTGATGAAACAGCCGGTTTGACCACCTTTTGCTTCACATTTGTGAAACGGGTTTGGCTTGCCTGCTGCCGCTTCTTCCGAAGTAGCTCAGATCGAGAATTCGAATCTTCTCTGCGAACGGTCATGCTCCCCTCCGATAAATCCGCTGCGTGTGATCTCGCTCGCTCTTTCTCTCCAGTGCCAAGTCGATCAATCGTTTTACGAGTTCAGAATAGGTCATTCCTGAAGCTTCCCAGAGTTTTGGGTACATACTGATCTTGGTGAACCCAGGGATGGTGTTGATTTCGCTCAGATAGAACTTTCCGGTTCCGCGATCGAGCAGAAAATCCACCCGGGCCATCCCGGCACAATCGATCAGGCTGTAAGCCTTTTCAGCCACCCTTTGGATTTCACTGGCAAGAGCCGGGTCGACTGGAGCTGGGATGATGAGCTCAGATTTGTTGTCGATGTATTTTGCGTCATAGGTATAGAATTCGTCGCTTGGACGAACTTCGCCGATGACCGAGGCTTTGGGGTTCTCGTTGCCGAGCACGCTTACTTCGATTTCACGGGCGTTCATGCCTGCTTCAACCATGATCCGGCGATCGTATAGGGCTGCTTCCATCATGCCCTCGACCAGGTCGCTGTGATGGCTGCATTTGCTGATGCCCACCGACGAACCGGAATTTACAGGTTTTACGAATACCGGGTAGGGGAGCGCTTTCTCGATCTGTGCTATGACGCCAGCCATATCACTTTCAAGTTGATGCCGTGAAAACAGCAGCGAATCCACCACGGGAATTTCATTGGCGCGCATCACTTCTTTGAAAAGGGCTTTGTCCATGCCGACAGCCGAAGCCAGGACGCCAGCCCCAACATAAGCCGTATCGGCCAATTCCAGTAAACCCTGGATCGTACCGTCTTCACCAAAAGTTCCGTGCAGTACGGGGAAGACCACATCCAGGTGGGTGATCGGTTCCAGTACATCACCCAGCGACGATTTTTTGAGGAGATAGAGTATTCCATTTTGCGGTTCGGGCAGCAGGATGGCCGGTGTAAGCGCGTCGAATTGATGATTCTCGAAAGCCTCCAAAACCGAATCCCCGGTCAACCAGATACCTTCCTGGGTGATGCCAATTTCGACGACCTCATACAGCGCCGGGTCTAATACCGATAACACTGAGCACGCTGAAAGGAGCGAGACCTCATGTTCGCCAGAACGACCGCCAAAAATAACGCCTACACGTAGTTTTTCTGCCATTATTGTTCCTGCCAATTTCCCAAACATTCAACCTCTAATTCGAGATCAACGTTAAATTTCTCATGCACCGTTTTTTGCACGAGAACGATCAATTGATGAATATCCGTCGCGGTTGCCGTGCCGTCGTTGACAAAGAAATTCCCATGAATCGGGCTTATTTCGGCGCCGCCAATTCTTGTACCTTTTAATCCAGCCGCCTCGATGAGACGCCCAGCGAAATCACCAGCCGGGTTTTTGAACATCGAACCCATACTGGCACCCGGGGGTTGTGAGCGGCGACGTTTTTCTGAAAGCTCTGCCATTTTGGCGTTAATCTGTTCCCGATCTGCAAGTGAGGTGCCAAGAACCGCGGAAAGGACCACTGCGTCACCCGGTTGGCGTTTCAAAACGGACGAACGGTACGCATACTCCATCTGCCCGCTGCTCCATGAGACCTTTCCTAAAGTGCGGTGCAAGATATCTGCCAATACCAGGGTTTGACTCATATCGCTGCCAAAGGCTCCTGCATTGCCGTAAACCGCGCCGCCAAGGGTGCCGGGGATGGTGGATGCCCATTCAAGCCCGCCCAACCCGTGCAGTGCAGCCTGGCGGGCAATGGTACCCAAATTGGCGCCTGATTCAGCCCACACACTCGGAGGTTCGGCGGCATCGTTGATCTTGATGGCTTTTGCGCGGTTGTGTACAACCACCTGGTCCATCCCATGATCGCTAAAAAGGATATTGGAACCGTTTCCCAGGATCACGAACGGGATGGCATGCTCCCAAAGCCATTGCACTGCAGTGGCGAGTTGAACCGAATTGAGCACCGAAATCATCGCACGCGCTGACCCGCCGGTATGCGAGGTGCTGTACCCTGAAAGGGATACATTTTCCTGCAGGCGGGTGCCAAAAGCGGAGCGAAGCATTTCGAGCGGCAATTCTGTCATTTCATCCTCGGTCTAGAGATCCCGAACGGCATCGATCAAACGTGACAATAATTCCTGCTGGTGCGGGCGTGGAAGATCCTGATATTCTTTGGACTCGGCTTTGCTTGGCTGGGTCACCTGGATTCGCTGGAAACCTGAGAACACCCGCGGCGAATCATATTCGTAAGCACTCGAATCAAAATTGACTTTCTTTGGGTCAGACATTTTCCCCATTCCTTTCTTTTAGTTGCTTGAGGACAGAGAAGCAGATTTGATCAGCATCTCCAGCAGAGAGAACCACAAGCACGTCTCCCGGTTGCAGGTGCTGGATTAAGTAAGCAGTGGTATCGGCGATCGTGGGTGTGAACAGCCTGTTCGGATCAGCCATTTTCTCCACCAGCGATTTGGCGCTGAATGAATCAGAATGTTCGCGGGCAGCATAAACTTCGGTCACGAGTACCAGGTCTGCCGCAGACAGTGAATCAATAAATTGGTCTGCGAGTGTTTCAGTGCGTGAGTAGGTGTGGGGCTGCCAAACCGCCACCAATCTGCGGTTTGGAAAACGAGAGCGTGCAGCAGCAAGCGTTGCCCGAATCTTGGTCGGATGATGCGCATAGTCATCAATAATTGTGATCCCACCGACTTCGCCCACAATATCAAAGCGGCGTCCCGTGCCTTTGAACTCAGCCAGGTTTTGTGCAGCCTGCTGAATGGGAACGTTCATTTGGTGCAGGGCGGCGATGACCGCCAGGGCATTGCGTACATTGTGTTCACCAGGCAACTGCAGGCTGACGATGGTCAGCGGTTCGCGTTTTTCAGCTACCGATGCAAAAGTAACTGTGAAGGTGGAGCCGCCAATGGTATTGACCTTGATATTCTCGGCCCGATAGTCAGCACCAGGCAGCAAGCCGCAGGTAAAAGACCGCGCATTTTCGGGAAGGAATTTCGCCAACTGCGTCGAACCAGGGTCGTCAACATTGGTGATGAGCAGACCCCCAGGTTTCAAGCAGCCAACGAATTGCTCGAAAGCGGCGCGGTAATCAGCCGGGGTGGGGAAGCAATCGGGGTGATCGTATTCGACATTGGTGACCAAAATGACCTGGGGGGACAGCCCGAGGAACATCCGGTCATATTCATCAGCTTCGATCGACGAAATACTTGCCTTTACCGGCGTGAGCGTTATTGCCCAGGTTCTTGGAAACCCCGCCCAGAATATAGGACGGATCATAACCAAGGCTGTAAAGTGCCCAGCTGAGCATGGCTGTGGTTGTGGTTTTGCCATGGGTACCGGCAATTGCAATACCGGATTGACCTTCCATCAGCGAAGACAGGAAGTCGGAGCGTTTCAGCACCGGGATACCGGCGACCAGGGCAGTTTGAACTTCAACATTGTCATCGGGTATGGCTGATGACCGGACGACGATATCCACCCCTCGAACATTTGACGCGGAATGCCCGGTGCTGACCTGCACTCCTTGCTTTTGCAGATCCAACGCCAGGGAAGAAGGATTGCGGTCAGAGCCGCTGACGGTGTAGCCCTTTTCGAGGAGTACCCGTGCGATCGAGCTCATTCCGGTCCCGCCGATTCCGATCAGATGAATATGTTTCATTAGATGAACACCATAATTACGAACACGAATGCGATGGCTACGGCAAAATAGATCGTGGGGGTAGACATCAACCATTGGGGGGGCAGCATCCCCAGGAGACGAGAAGCTGCTTCGCCGGCAGCGGTGGTAACGTCCGGCGCGCTGACAAATGAAAAGGGGTAGTTGGCAATGTTGAGGTAATACCAGATCGTGCCGAAAATCAAATAGCCGTTTACCCCGCCCAAAAAGATGCCAAGCAAACCGTCTTGCAGTACATTCCTAACGAACCTTCCGCTTTCGGCAAAACGCGGAATCCTGGGTGTCTGGTAGCCCGCAAATACCAGGACCACAAGAATTCCGGTACGCAGCCAGAAGACGGTTTGGGGAGTGCCTGTCGAAATCGCGTCCTTGACGAAAGGAACAAAGGTTTCGAGAACATTCATGGTGAATAACGCCAGGATGAGGCTAAAGGTAACCAGCAGTTCCTTTGCCCAGCCGCGCATTGCACCAATAATTGCGAAGAGAACGATAAAAATGAAGAGCAATACATTTAAGCTAATCATTCTTAACTTCCCCTTTCCGGGTGGCTTGCTCCAGGATCATCTCTGCAATGTGCTCTGCAGCATCAGGTACTGCCAGCGAATGCATTGCAGCTTTCTTTTCCGCCAAGAGCTGCGGATTCAGAAGGTTCTTTTTTATCTCGGGCACCAATCGTGCAGGGAGATCTTTATTTTCAACCACCGTGGCAGCCCCACTGCGGGCAAGATAGTCAGCGTTTACCTTTTGATAGCGCCAGGCGAATGGGTAGGGGACCAATATTGCGGGCAGGCCAAATGCCGGAAGCTCGCCCAAGGTTGAAGCGCCAGCCCGGGAAACGACCATGTCGGCGGCAGCGTAGGCAGCCCCCATCTCATCATGCAGATAGTTGAATGGGTGATAATTGCCTGCCAAACCCATCGAAAATGCGTTTTGCAGCGAGCGGGCTTCGACAAAATCGTCCTCACCTGTAATGTGGATGATCTGGCAGAAGGCGAGGAGTTCATCCAATGCCGAGAATAATGCGGTATTGATCAGGTGAGCGCCTTTACTTCCGCCAAAAACAAAGAGAACAGGTTTATCTTCGACCAGACCAAACGTCCGCATCGCGTCAGTTCGGTTCCAGCCAAGCAATTCTTTACGAACAGGGTACCCGGTGACTTTCATCATCTTGCGCGAACTGAAGAATTTCTTTGAATCCTCAACCGTGAGCGCAATGGCACTCGCGCGCTTTGAAATGTTTTTGAGTGCCAGGCCGGGTTCAACATCGGGGACGTAAAGCACACTGGGGATTCGTTTGGCTGCCATTGACATGGGTACGGCCACATACCCGCCGGTGAAGAAAAGCACATCCGGTTTGAATTCACACAGGATTTGGCTGGATTTTCGGGTTCCCTGGGCAAGTTTGATCAGGTTCCCGGGCAGGGAACGCAGCCCTACACCGTGCACCCCTGCAGCAGGGATGACGGTGAAAGGAATGTTCCTGCGGGCTACCAGGTCGGCTTCCATGCCGCCCTTGCCGCCCACCCAGAGAACAGCCTCTGCTTTATTCCCGATGGCCTGTAGAACGGAGAGAGCTGGATACACTCCCCCTCCGGTCCCGCCGGCGCAAATCAACAACCGCACTATGTTTTGTCCCTTCCGGACTCGTTTGATCCAATTTTGACGTTCGGGAAACGCCCATGATGATTCCCACGCCAGCCATGACGGTTACCAAGGAGCTGCCGCCAGCACTGATGAACGGCAAGGCATTCCCCGCAAACGGCACCAGGTTGACGATCACACCCATATTGATGGCTGCTTCGATGATGATCCACAGCGTTACACCTGTGGCTAACCACTTTCCCAACTCATCCTTTGCCCGGTTGGCAATGGTGATGCCGCGCCAGAGGAGAAGGATGTAGAGCAGCATGACGAAAAACGCGCCGATCAAACCGGTTTCTTCGGCGATGACTGCGAATATCGAATCGGTTGGAGCAACCGGCAGGCCGATGAATTTGGTTGTCGAGCGCCCGATCCCTACGCCGAACACGCCGCCATTGATGATGGCTTCGAGCGACCATTTGACATGATCAGATGCATTTTCGGGATTCTGCAGCCCACTCCAATAATCCGAAAGGCGGGTACTGGCATTCGAGTTCACCTGGACGATCAAAAAGCCGAGAGCTGCAGTAACAACAAAGACAATGATCAATTGTTTAAGTTTTCCGCCGGCGATAAAGAAGAGGACCACGCCGAGGAAAATCACTGTCGCGGCAGCAGAAACATCCGGTTGGGTGAGGATCAAGCCTGCAGTAACCCCGACGATCAGCATCATTGGGATCAAACCAAAAGTCCATTGGTCCAGCACTTCGCGTTTGCTGTAGAGCCAGAAACTCAGGTAAATGATGATCACCAATTTGGCAAGCTCGGAAGGCTGAATCGATCCATTGAAGAGTCCGCGTTTTGCGCCAAATTCAGTTTCCGTTCCGAATAAGACGACTGCCAAAAGCGACACCAGGGTGACGACCATGATCGGAACGATCCAGCGGTGGTAGCGATGGTAATCAAAGAAGGTCAGCACCAGCGCAATGATTGCGCCAAAGACGCCGAACCCGAACTGCTTGAGAACGGTAATATATTCCGAGTTGCCTGTCCCGCGGGCGAACTGCCAGGATGCCGAATAGACCATCAGTAAGCCAAAGGCGAAAAGCGTAAATACGATCACCACTAACGGCAGGTCAAAACTCTCTCGTAAAGAGAGCTTCCTGGCTTTATTTTTTACAGGTGCCGAGGCTGCGTTGTTCATTGTTGATTCACCCATTCTCTAAAAAATTCACCGCGTTCCTCAAAATCACCGAACTCGTCAAAACTGGTTCCGCCTGGAGAGAGCAAAACAACGTCTCCTGCCTCGGCGGTTTGAAGCGCCATCTCCAGGGCTTGCGCCAATTGGTTTGCACTCACGACCGATTTCAGCCGGTCGCCTGCATGAGGTGATCCGATTGCTTTTCCGATCAAACCGGCTGCTTCACCGAATAAAATGACATGATCCACCTTTCGATGGATAACTTCGGATAATTCACCCCACGGCAGGTGTTTATCCCGCCCGCCGAGGAGGAGAACGATGGGTTCGTCAAAAGCGTCGAGGACGGCCTGGGTTCGTTCGGGGGTGGTTGCGATCGAGTTGTTGTACCAGCGCACACCGTTGAAGTCTCTGACCAGTTCGAGGCGATGCTCGACGCCGCCAAAACCGGAGATGCCAGATTCAATAGCCTTAGCATCGAATCCTGCCGCCGATGCGATGGCGCAGGCTGCCAGCACGTTCGCCAGGTTGTGACGTCCGCGCAAAGCGATGGATGACTGCGGGAGCAGGGCCACCCGTTTGCCGGATTGCTGAAGCATGATCTCTCCGTTTGCCAGGTAGGTGCCATCCAGCGAGGGCTCGGGTTGGTCAAATCCAAATGTGACCAGGCTCCCTTTTACCTTGCTCCTGAGCGCCCAGGCGCCTGGATCTTCACGGTTGAGCACAGCGATATCTTTTGCATGTTGAAATTCTAAGATCCGCGCCTTGGCTGCGGTGTAGGCCTGCATGGTGCCGTGACGGTCGAGATGGTTGGGCGTGATATTCAAAATGGCGCTGATTGTGGGGCTGATCGTCATTTGCTCCAACTGGAAGCTGGAAATTTCGAGGATGACCAGGTCATCGGCTTTGATCTCATCGAGGAATTCGACCAGGGGCTGCCCAATATTTCCGCCGACCCATGCTCTGCGGGGAGCGTGAACCCCGGCTTCGGCAATTCGTCCGACAAGGGTCGTGGTTGTGGTTTTTCCTGATGAGCCGGTGATACCGATCACGGGAGCCTTAACGGACTGTAGGAAGATCTGGGTATCATTGGTCAGCGTCTTACCTTGTTTGACCGCTTCGGTAATGATGGGGAGCGTCAGGGGAACACCGCCCGATATGCAGAGGACATCCACACGGTCCAGCAACTCAAGCGGATGGCTTCCAAGCACCCATTCGATAGGAAGGTCTGCCAGGGTTTTGAGAGGTTCGCTCATCGACTCGGGTGTGCGCTTGTCATTGAGGATCACCGGGATTCCCTGTTTGCAGAGAAAACGCGCCAGAGCCTGACCCTGGCGGGCGGCTCCGATGATCAAAACGGGTTTTCTCTGCGACAAATTCATGCTCAAGACCTCAAACCAGAGCCAATGCAACACCAAACATGGCAAACAATAAAGTGACCAACCAGAAACGCTGCACAACCTGCGTTTCACTCCAGCCAGAAAGCTCAAAATGGTGATGCAGTGGAGCCATTTTGAAAAGACGTTTGCCTTTCGTCAGCTTGAAATACCCTACCTGCAGAATATCGCTCATGGCATTGGCTACCGGGACGACGGCGATCAGGGGCAGGAGAAGCCATTGACCGGTCATCAATGCGACCACTCCAAGCACGGCGCCAAGGGAAAGTGAACCGGTATCGCCCATGAAAAGCATGGCAGGGTGGACGTTAAACCAGAGGAAGCCAAAGAGCGCGCCCACGAGGGTGAAGCAAAACCGTCCGACAAATAAACTTCCCTGTAATAAGGCGATCCCGCCGTAAGCGGCAAAAGCAGTTGCTGCGATCAAACCGGCTAACCCGTCGAGACCATCGGTCAAGTTCACCGCATTCGACATGGCAACGATGACCAGTGTCGCCAGGGGGATATACCACAAGCCTAATTTGATCGAAAATGAAGTCCCAGGCCAATACATTTGAGGGACATCGAGAATGAAATAAAGAACAAGCGCAGCTGCCAAAGCGAGGATGATTTGAATCAAGAACTTGGTGCGTGCCCGCATCCCCAAACCGCGGCGCGGACCACGGATGCCTTCCCAATCATCAATCCCGCCCAGGATGGCGAAAGAGATCATCACCGCGAGAGGCAGTAAAACTGATCTCCCAAGGACGGTCAGGCCTAAAAGTGAAGCAGCATTGAGTAAGACTGTGATCAACATTACCGGAACAATGATCATCACACCCCCCATGGTGGGGGTGCCCATTTTGCTCATGTGGCTGTCTGGTCCTTCGATCCGGATCATTTTTCCGATCTTGAGGGTCTTAAGAATCCGAAGCAAAGGTCCTCCCCAAATTACAGAGAGGATAAATCCAAGACCGCTCAGCGCAAGAGCCAGAGAGGTTTCTTTCATACCGATTCCTCCAACGCAGAGACGATGTGATCCATTCTTAACCCGTGGGACCCTTTTACAAGTACAACATCGCCTTCTTTGAGCGTATTTTGTAATTCATCCACAACCTGCTGCACCTCTTCATGGTGACTCATGGCTGAAGCGGGCAATCCCGCCTTGAGGGCAGCGTTGGCGATCATTTTTGCATGCGGTCCAAAGGTGATGAGATGGTCAACGATTTCGGCGGCGCGAACCCCGATCAACTCATGCCCTTGTTTTTCGTATTGTCCGAGTTCGAACATGCCGCCCAGGACCGCAATCTTGCGCCCGTGCAGCTCGCTAAGCAGGTTCAACGCAGCCAGCATCGATTCGGGCGAGGCGTTATAAGTGTCATCCAACAGCATGGCTCCCTGCCGGGTGTGTACAGCCACCAGGCGAAGTTGGCTGGTGGAACGAGTGAGACCAAGTTGTATCTCTCCCCAGGATAGTCCTTCAGTTAGCCCTGCTGCGACCGCCCGTAAAATGGTATGAACTGAATGCCGTCCAATGAGCGGAACACGCAGGGAGGAAGTATTTTGCAGGTAGTGAAGTCTTAAGCCAATTCCGCTCAATCCCAGCCCTTCGATGTTATCCGCCCAAAGGTCGCATCGGGGGTCGAGACCGTAGGAGAAGACACGTGCAGAAGTTTCCTGAGCCATGACTTTCACGTATGGATCATCAAAATTCAGAATGGCAGTGCCTTCAGGGGCGGGGGGTAAAGCCTGCACCAGTTCCGTTTTCCCCCTGGCAATGATCTCCTGCGAACCTGCGCGTTCAGCATGAACGGTTCCGACATTCGTCACAATTCCGACCTGGGGTTTGGCGATTTCGCATAATTGAGTGATTTCGCCTGGTTCATAAAATCCCATCTCGAGCACTGCACATTCATGACCTTTACCCAAGCGAAGTAGGGTGAGGGGAAGTCCGATCTCATTGTTCAGATTGCCCAGGTTCTTGAGGGTGTGATAGCGCTGCGCCAATACTTCAGCGACCAATTCTTTGGTTGTGGATTTCCCGACGCTTCCGGTGATGCCGATCACCCGTAAATCGAGTCTGGAGCGTTTGAATTTTGCCAGGTCTTGCAGGGTTTTCAAACTGTCATCCACGCGAATACAATAGTGGCTTTCCGGGAATGTTGGGTGATCCAACGGTGAACGCAGGTCAACGACGGGGTAGGACGCATCCACTTCGTGCTGAATAAAAGCTGCGCGCGCACCGTGCTTGAATGCATCCGCGATGTAATCATGTCCGTCTGCATTTTCGCCGGGAATGGCCACGAACAGACTGGCTGGAATCGCCTGGCGTGAATTGACAACGGCTTCAGTGAAGATCGCCGAAGCATTGTCTAATCGTTTTCCGCTGACTGTTTCCAGTATGTCTGCTAAAGTAAACATTTTTTCCTATTGCCCTGAAATGCTCTTGCGAAGCGTATCTGGTGGAATATTCATCAACACGACCAATTGCTTAACCACGTCGCTGAAGACCGGGGCTGCCACAACTGAACCCCAAATGGAACTCTTGGGTTTTTCCAGCCAAATAAATACGATGAACTGCGGATCATCCACAGGTCCCCAACCGACAAAGGAGGCGTTGGTAGCATTGCTTGAATATTGACCGTTGATGGCGATTTCAGCCGTACCTGTTTTGCCTGCGACCCGGTATCCATCGACCAGTGCCGTGGAGGATTCGCCTTCCAGTGAGACTGCCAGCATGTTGGATAAGGTTGTTGCGGTTTCTTTCGTAATCGGCATACCCACAACCGTCGGGTTGGTATTGTACTGCTGACCGTTTTGTATGTAAGACTTCAGCACATGGGGTGCCATCATCTTCCCATCATTGGCAATGGCTGAAGCCGCTTCGATCATCTGGATGGGGGTAACTGCCACGCCCTGCCCAAATGAATTTGTACCGAGGTTCACGGCATACCAGGTTGGATCCCCGGGGGTACTCAGCGGAAAGACTTCTTCTCCGGCAAGATCGATATTCGAGCGATGCCCGATATTGAATTTGCCCAGATATTTGTAAAAATCGGTGGCGCCTTCCTGGGTGGCAACCCAGGATAAGCAGACATTCAACGAATGCTGCAAACAACCGGTCATATCCTGTTCACCCCAGGCACCGCGGTCCCAGTTGAAAATGTTGATCCCGCCCACGTTGATCGTTCCGGTATCGTTGAAGGTCGTTTCTGGTTTTACAGCGCCCGTATCGAGCGCGGAAGCCATGGTGAGCACCTTGAAAACCGAGCCGGGTTCGTAAACCTGCCCGATGGCTTTGTTATAGGTCGTTCCAGCGGTGTAGACATCAGAATATGTCCAATATTGGTTGAGATTCATGCGCGGGGTGGATGCCATGGCCAGAATTTCACCCGTGTGGGGATCTTCCACGATGATCGTTCCACTGTCAGCTTCGTTGAATTTGACCGCTGCGTCCAGGATCTCTTCAGTGGCTCCCTGGATCTCACGGTCGAGGGTGAGGACGAGGCTCGCCCCTGGAGGTGCATTGGGAATTTCCTGCACAACATAGGGATCCAGCGAGACCATTACTTTTTGTTTCGTGCCGGAAAGAAGATCATTGTACTTTTCTTCCACACCGAAAAAGCCGCGAGCGTTTTCACGATCGAGGTAGGGGAAAAAGCCGATGACGTTGGCGGCAAGGCTATTTTCGGGATAAACCCGCTGCAGGTGAGGGGTCCAAACCAGGCCACGTAACGTAGGCAGGCTGGGATTTTCGCCAAAGCGGTTGCTGGTTTCGTATTCCTGTTTCAATTTTGACAACTGGTCGATTTGAGTCGTGTCGACAAAATCAGCCAGGGTGACATAGACGCTAGTGCCTTCTGCATAGGGTGTGCTGGCCAACGCGAAAACCTTGTTGTAATCTGCACCGGTGATGGAAGCGACGGCCGTGGCAATGGCGGTTGGATTGATCACATAGCGTAGCTCAACCCCAACTTCATACACCTCTTTATTACCGGCGAGGAGATGCCCCCAGCGGTCGTAAATATACCCGCGCTCTGATTGGATCGTGCGGATTTCGTAACCATAATTTTCAGCCCAGGTATTCAAATTTTTGGCGTGGGCGCTGGTTTGAATGCGGATCATCTGGACAAAAACCAGGCAGATGAACGCCGTTAATGCAATGGCAAGCCAATGACCATTTGTGAGGGATTTGATTTTCATTGTGCAGTCCCTCCAACGCTTGCGCTCAATTGGTTAATTCCCCGGAAAAGCCAATCCCAGAGAGATTGGCGGTAAATGGATTTGACGACCGGTTCCTCCGTTGCCAGATACCCTGGGGGAGGGGCGAGCACCGCGGACGATTTGCCGGTATATCCGGGTACTTCAACGTAGAAGGCTTGCGATGGATCGATCCGGGTAAACCCCAATTCTTTAGCGCGTGCTTCCATCACGCTGGCAGAAGTCATCAGCGCCAGGCGGGCTTTCCGGTCTGCGATTTGACGTTCGAGATCCTGGCGTTCCTGGTCGTTGGCGTAGGATGCCAGACCTGCGGCGGCAGCCTGCCCAGAAATGCTCAGATAAATACCAGCGACCACGAGGACAACCACGAGAGCCAATAATAACAAGCCAACATATTGAAGCTGCACGCGCCATGGAGCCTGTCTGAAGGCGTGAGGCGAGATCAGCTTCATCTTGGTTGGTTTGCGTCTTTGTCGGTTCCCGTTGTACCTAGTCATGTTTTAACCTGGTTGTTGATCCAACTTTTCAATGATGCGCAAACGCGCGCTGCGCGCACGCGGATTATTCTGTTTTTCTTCTTCCCCGGCTTCGATTGGATGCCGGTTGATCTCTTTGATGACTGCTTTATGCCCGCAGGTACAGCCCGGTTGTTCCGGGGGGCAAATACAATCCCGACTTTCACGCCTGAAATACTGTTTGACGATCCTATCTTCCAACGAGTGAAACGCAATCACCGCCATACGACCCCCAGGCCGGAGAGCTTCCACCCCTTGAGGAAGAAAGTCTTCCAGCGATTGGAGTTCTTGATTGACAGCTATGCGGAGAGCCTGGAATGAACGGGTTGCGGGGTGGATTTTACCCGAACTTTTTCCGGATGCCCGCCGGATCACGTTAGCAAGTTCTAATGTGGTTTTCAATGGACGGGCTTGAACGATTGCCCTGGCGATCTGACGGGATCTTCTTTCTTCGCCGTATTTGTAGAGGATATCGGCGATCTCTGCTTCAGGGAAGGTATTCACTATTTCTGAGGCGCTGACAGGCTGGGACGGGTCAAAACGCATATCCAACGGCCCTTCTTTGAGAAACGAAAAACCCCGATGAGGCGTATCGATTTGCATAGAGGAAACCCCTAGGTCAATGACGATGCCGTCGACGAAGCCCCAGCCGATTGCCAGCAATTCCCTGGAGAGAGAAGTGTAGGAAGAGTGCACCAGGTGGACTCGGTCTTGAAACGACGAAAGACGCTGCGATGCAATTTCAAGTGCATTCGGGTCGATATCCAGGCCGAGCAGTTGTCCATCTGGTGAGCTTGCGTCTAAAATACCCCACGCATGCCCTCCAGCCCCTACAGTCGCATCCACGTACTTCCCGTGCGACGCAGGCTCCAAAGCAGTTATAATCTCCTGGTAAAGAACAGATAGGTGGGGCGGTTTTAGTCCGCCTTCCTGTGTTTCCATCTCAGATGGATAAGTCTAGCGAGGCGAATTGCTTTTCTTTGAATTCCGGATCAGCAACTCTCTCGTTCTGAACTTTCCAATTGGTTGGCGACCAGATCTCGATTTCTTCGCCAATGCCTACGACTACTGCCGCACCATTCAACCCAGCTTCATCGCGCAGGTTTTGCGGAATGATAAACCGCCCGGCCCGGTCAAACTCGATCTCGGCAGCGTTGGCAAGGAACCATCGTTTGAGCGAACGAATGGCGGGGTCCATCGAATTCATGTGGTTCAAACGTTCAAGAAAAGCATTAAAGCGGGCAGAAGGGTAGATCGTTAGATTTTGATCAAAACCCTTGGTCAAGAAGGCGCCACCCAGTAATTGATCCCTGTACCGCGCTGGGATGGTGATTCGTCCTTTATCATCAATGGAATGTTCGTATTGATTGAGGAACATCAGTTCTACCTTCCCTAGATATGCCAAACGCCGGAAAGCTCCGGCGTTCCCCACAATCTCCCACTTATGTCCACTTTCCACCACATTGTATCCATTTCATAGGCTAAATTCAATAGGAAAACGCATTTTTTAAGAATGAGTTTGGATTTTTTAAATAAAAATGGGGGGTTAAATGCCAAAATAATGGGAAACACGGTTTTTTTCTGATCGTCCATAAACAATGTGGCTAAACTACGAAGTCTTTCGAGAATTGAACAAGAACGCCAGATGTTATTGAAGGAAGATATTTATCTTCCATTGATTGAAATAATAAGCCCTCGAATGATTTATTCATTCGAGGGCTTTGCTTTTGGCTTACCTGATCTCAAAATTTATTAAGATCATAGTTGCCAGAATTTGCAATTACAATTTTCTCCCAATTTATTTCTCCCGTGATTTTACAGAATTGTTCAACAAACTGCTTTGTAAGTAAATTTGAAATTCTAGCCCTTTCTCCTTCGTACTTATCGTTATGTTCTTTTGCGCGGTAACCGATTGGTCCAATGATCTCAGTGTAAAGCGATTTATCGCTACTTATTAAAGTCCAAAAATTCTGTCCGACTACCTTTAAATATCCTTGTCGGGAATAAACGGTCCGCGCTTTTCCATAGCAGACACCAAGAGTCGGCTGAACATTCTTAATAGTTTTAGATTGTCGAAGCCTGATAACGGCATCTTTGAAGTCTTGAGCTAGTTTCTTATGCTGTGAAGAATTTCCCCAATTCGGCCCACTTTTGATTGAGATTACGTAGATAGTCCCATTATTTTCTAATTCTAGATCGATACCTTGAGATGCTGATTTTCGACCATTGCATGTCTTTCCTGCAATATGTATTGCTAAATCTTCCAAGAAATCTCCGAATATTTTTTCTTCTGATGATGAAAGAAATGCCGACATTGTACTTTCGATTAACCCAGAAGCCGTAATAATGTTTTTTGCTTTAAATAAATAAGGATTCTTCTTTAACAATTCATTTAACGTCATTCGTGAAACTACGGCTAACCTTTTTTGATGAAAATCGACGATATTTTCATTTACATATTTTTCAAGATCCTTAACGTCAAGATTATTCATTTTCATCCTTAATTGTAGATATGACTTTACTGAAAATACTCGTTTTTAAGAAGCATAACTTACCTGATTAAGCGTTACACGACCTAGGCAAGCGTAAAAAATGGCTTTTAGGGAAATAAAAAAAGAAACAAACGGTTGCTCCTGGGAGCAATCCTGCTCTTTTTGTAACTTCATTTGCTCAATTTCCAGCTTTACCTTGGCTTCCAGGTAGCGTTGAATACGACGGACATTCGTCATCATTGCCGATCCAATTACCATACAGGATACCCGGAACTTGCCTCGCACCGGCAGCTTGCTGGCAGGGAAGGGATGTTTCACTTGGCGGACAGTGGCTTCCACAGCAGCCCGTAAGTTACGTCCTTCTTCCTGGTGAATCTGGCTCCTCTGCCGCCGCTCGGACAGATTGATTTGCTTCTGATCAAAACGCAGATGGAACCGGAGATCGCGTTTGCCTCTTTGAACTGGACATTTTGGTAATAATGGACACGTCAGGCAGACATTATCCTCAAAGTGAGCCACATAGGCTTTCTTTTGGCTGCTTGGGTGAACCGCGGTGCTTTGTTCTTGCGGGCAGGTAATTCGAGTTGGAATACCTTTCTCAGTTTGTTTGATCTCGAAATCGGATAGGTTGAGCTTCTGATGATTGGGAATTCTGCCCCGAATGGCAGTCTGGATTTGCTCGACCTGGTTAGTTTGCAAGGTCTTGTCCGCATCGGGACTGCCATAACCGCCATCTGTATACAAGGTATCCAGATCAGTCCGCTCTTTCAAATTGGGTAAGGCTTCTACCAACATCTCCGCATCCTCTGTGTGGTTGGAGGCCACCTGGACTTTGGTAACGAGTTGCAGTGGATTCTCTGGATCACAGGTTTCTGTGAGATTAGCCACATATCCTCGAAAGGACTTGTTGTTTTTCTGTCTGTAAGTGGCTTCCAAATCATCCGGGGATTGCAGACTGCTGGCACTCAGCTCTTTGCCTATCTTGATTTTCAATCCTTTCTCTTCCACCCGGAAATGTTCGCCAAAGACGCGCTCAAACATCTGGTAGACCGGCTCCTGGGCATAACTTGGTTGAAGTTCAACCAGCAGGCGCTGCATCAGTTCACCGATCTTCTGCAAATGCTCATTCGTGTCCTGTCCCTTGAGATGGTACACATACTGCCCGGCGTGCCCTTGAATATAGGGTGCAAACTCTTCAGCGTAATGTCCTTGATCTTCTTTGGTGAGCATGCGATAAACACGCTGCAATACTTCCACCAGTAACTGCAAGCGGCCCATGACACGAATATTGCTGGCAATCTGCGTGCTGTCCATCCGTTGTTTGCCGGTCTTCAGTTGGTAGGCCGAGAGCTGTTGGTCGGTCACCTTCTCGAAGGCTTTTTCCAACAGATTTATCCCTGTCTCTTGCATGTACCGGCTCAACCGTTCCCGAAAGTAGTACAGCGTGCGGGGTTCGAAGTCACCCTCTCCCAATTGCCGATATCCAAGTGCATACCGAACCTGTGAGTTATAGCCAAACTCATCAAACATCTCTTCGTCAGTCCAGCCATTCCCTGCTTTCAAATACTCTAATCCAACTAATACATTGACCGGGATATTTGGCCGTGAGGGACAATCTGCATAAAGTACTGCGAAGGGCGTTTCATCCAGCCGACAAAAGAATTCCCGGTAGAAGGCTCCCGACCAGGATGTGTCCAGACGCTTCCTTAGTTTTGGGGGTAGTTCGTCTACGTTGCTGGTGAGGGGTAACTGGAAATGGCGATGGTTTTCTTTGAACATGTTTTAGCCTTTGTTGGGATGACTCTATTATATTAATTTTTTCGTCATTTCCACAGGGTATAATTTGGATAAGTTCTGTCCAGTCGTTTTTGCAGTGAAGTCAGATATGTTTTCCTTTGATATTCTGTCGATAGCAACTCGGCAATATTCGTCGTCTAGATCGATACCCAAATAGTCTCTCCCAAGCCTTTTCGCAGCTACACAAGTGGTTCCAGAACCATTGAAAGGATCAAGAACCAACTCACCAGGTTTAGTGAAAAGCTTTATGAACCATTCAGGTAAAGCAACGGGAAATGCGGCACTATGACTTTGGTTATAGCACTCGGTAGGCATATGGAGAACATTGCTTGGGTAAACCATGTCCCTACCTACCCAATTTGAAATATTCTTGCCAAATCCAGAACCAACTTTCGAATTATCCCGCTTTTTATCTGTTTCAGATAAGTTTTTCAATCTACTCTTTGCCCAATCCCCTACAGGTACCATTACTTCGTCCTGATACATAGAAAATGTTCTCGATTTCGTGAAGTGAAGCAATCTTTCCCAATTATCTCGAAAACGGTTAGGCCATTTTCCTGGGTGGCTGTTTTTCTTGTGCCACATATATTCTTCTGTCCAAATCCATCCTCTTTTTCTCAATTCAAGTATCAATTCAAGGACATATGTGTGTCTTTCGCCATTGACGACGCGTTCCTTAATATTAAGAATAAATGAACCGGTCGGTTTTAAAACTCTATAAAATTGATCAGCTTTTGGAAGAAACCATGCAACGTAGTTGTCAGGTTTGATCCCGCCGTATGTTGATGCCCGTTGGTCGGCATAAGGGGGAGATGTAATGATTAAATCCACACAATTATCTGGCAACATTCTTAAAACTTCTATGCAATCTCCAGAGATGACTCTATTCTTACTTTCAATCGGGGCAAATAATGGCGAATGTACTTCATCAAAGTTTATGGGAAATTGAATGATTTCCGAGTAATAACTCTTTTGAGGTTCCTTAACCGAGTTATTTGCGGAGGCTTTGGAATTTTCAGAATAGACTATCATTTTATTTGACGTGGGTAGTGTAGGTTCCATAAGATAAATAATTATAAAACATATTTTCTGAAAGTGAAATTTGTCATATAGGGTGAAGCGATTAAGTACAAATGGGGAGGAATATTCCTTCTAAAATGAAGTCGAATGTAAATTATGAATCCAGAATCTAATCCCTCTCTTCAAGAATAAATTTCCAACCATCTAATTTTATTCAAGCAAATATAAAATATTAAGATAAAAAATGTCTTATTACTATATAATTAAAATAGATGACTATGGATATGAATGGCTGAGCGAATACTAGTCACAGGAGCAACGGGTTATATCGGCGGCAGGCTGGTTCCGCGCTTGCTGGAGGCCGGCTACGAGGTACGCTGCCTGGCAAGGGACCCTTCACGACTAAAGGATTTTCCCTGGCGGGACCAGGTTGATGTATGGCAGGGGGATGCTTTGGATCAATCTTCTCTGGTGGATGCCATGCGAGGTATGAACGCAGCCTACTATCTGATCCATGGGATGCAGGGAGTTCGACCAGACGTGCAGCGCGACCTACGTGCTGCGACCAATTTTGCTTCCGCAGCCGAAGAGGTTGGCTTGGAACGGATCATCTATTTGGGTAACCTGACATCGCCCTCCAGGAAATCCATCCCCTATCTGGAATCCCGTTATGAGACCGGCCGCATCTTGCGCCAGGGCAAGGTCCCGGTCACAGAATTCCGCGCCAGCCTGATCATTGGTTCGGGAAGCATTTTGTTCGAGATGATCCGGTACCTGACCGAGCAGATGCCTGTGATGGTGGGTCCAAAGTGGCTGGATAACCGGGTACAGCCCATTGCCGTGGAAAATGTTGCAGATTATCTGCTTTCTGCGCTGGTAATTGAATCATGCCGGGGGAAAATTTATGAAATCGGAGGAAAAGACGTACTCACCTATTTCGAGACGATCACAGAGTATGCGCGCTTGCGCGGATTAACACGTCCCATTATCAAACTCCCATTTTTGACAGCAAAATGGATGGCTTATTTTGCGAGCAAATTAACGCCGGTTCCACCCGACATAACCCTTCCCCTGATTGACGGGATGCGCAGCGATAGCCTGGTTCAGGATGATTCAGCCAGAAGGGACTTTCCGGATATTCGGTTGATCGATTATCAAACCTCGGTTCAAAATGCCCTGAGCAACTTATCTCCGGTTTACCTTGAATCAATGTGGAAGCGTGGAGAGGACTCATTCGGTACGATGCAGGAAGGAATTTTTGTCGAAGCACGTAAATTGGTGTTCCTGGCTGATCCCGAATTGGTTTACCGTACCCTCTCTTGCCTGGGGGGAAAGAACGGTTGGGTATTCTTAAATTGGCTTTGGAAAATACGCGGTTTTATCGATAAGTTATTGGGAGGACCGGGGTTGCGAGGTCGTAATTCAACCGGAATGCTTTCAGAAAGAGATACCCTGGATTTTTATCGGGTAGAGGCTTTGCGTCCAGGAAAAATGCTGCGTTTGAGAGCAGAGTTGCGATCTCCTGGGATCGGTTGGATGGAATGGCGCATCCATCCTAAATTGGAAGGCGCAGTTGAGTTATCGCAAATCGCTTATTTTGTGCCCCACGGTCTTCCGGGATTTCTTTACTGGAACTTCTTGCTTCCTTTTCATCGTTGGATGTTTGCCGGCTTGATAAAAGCAATTGCCCGCAAAGCGATGGGCTTAACAAATGACGTTGATTCTTTGCAAGACTGTGCATAATGCCGTTGTAACCATGAAGAAACAGAGGAAGAGGGGCGCGCGCATAATTCCACATGCCTCTCTTCCTCATGGTTCCATTTTTTGACTATCGCGGAACTACAATGCAGGATTTTCCTCGAAGACAATTTTAGCTGATGCGATGCTAGAATTGGATCGCATCCAGCAGTTCATTGGTTTCCTGCAGCCAGGTCGTTGGGTTAGTGGAACGCTTGATGTATCGGATCACACCTTTTTGATCCAGAATGATGGAGGCGGTGCGTTGGATGCCGATAAAATTCTTTACCAGTTCAAAACTGTGATAGATATTACGCTCGGGATCTGAAAGGATTGGAAACGGCGATTTGAGTTGTTCTGCGTAACTTTGGGCTTTTTCAAGTGTGTCGCCAAGAATTACCAGAATCTGCGCCCCGGCTTTGACAAACTCATCGTTTTTGCGCCCCAACTGGGCGACATGCGCACGGCACTGCATTCAATTAAACTCCCGAACGAAAAACAAAACGACTTTAGTGCCAAGGTAATCATAAAGAGCAATTTCTCTCCCCATAGTTGAGGCGAGTTTGAAATCAGGCACCTGGGAACCAACTTGCAATTCATTATCCGACATGTAAATTCCTCCTTACCCCTGGAAGTTTTGCCGTTCAACAACGGCATCGTCGTGTTGCACAGGAATGTTTGGAACGATTCCAAATCCCATCATCATAAATTATACAATTGATAAACGATAAATGTAAGAATCGTTTTTAGTTGGATATCTTCTTTTCCAATTCGGGGATTGTTGATATCCTTTGACTTAACACGGAGAAAACTATGGAAACCAACTTTTTTCCAAAACCCAAGGTATTTGTAACCCGAAGAATCCCTGATGTAGCCAGGGAAGAGCTTCAGAAACATGTCGATGCTGAGATATGGGATTTTGAAACCCCGCCCCCTTATGAAGTATTGGTGGAGAAAGTTCGCGGCAAAGAAGGTTTGATGTGTTTGGTAACTGAAAAAATCGATGCAAAGTTAATGGATGCCGGTAAGCAATTGAAAGTCATCTCGCAGATTGCAGTTGGTTTTGACAATATCGCGGTCGCAGAGGCAACTGCGCGTGGAATTCGCGTTGGGAACACGCCGGGCGTTCTTACCGAAACTACGGCCGATTTCGCATTTTCTTTGCTTCTGTCTGCAGCCAGGCGGATAGGCGAAGGGATTGATTATGTTCGCCAGGGAAAGTGGAAAACCTTTGGCTTATCTTTGTTATTGGGGCAGGATGTACACGGCAGGACCCTGGGAATCGTCGGCATGGGAAGAATCGGACAGGCAGTGGCGAAAAGAGCTAGAGGATTCGACATGCACGTGCTTTACACCGATCAAACCCGGATCAAACAAGCGGAAGAGGAATTAGGTGTCGAGTATTGCTCTCTCGATAAATTGCTGCGCGAATCGGATTTTGTCAGTTTGCATGTGAACCTGAATGAACAAACGCGCGGCTTGATTGGAGAGCATGAGTTTGACATCATGCAGCCAAATGCGATACTCATCAACACCGCCAGGGGTCCGATTGTGGACCAGGATGCGCTCTACACCGCCCTCAAGGACGGGAAAATTGCTTATGCAGCCCTGGATGTGACCGACCCCGAACCCATTGCAGCGGATGATAAATTATTGACGCTCCCCAATATTATCATCGTTCCTCATATCGCCAGTGCCACTGTGGCAACCCGCACCAAAATGTGCATGATGGCTGTGCAGAACCTGGTTGCAGGCGTAAAGAATGAGAAATTGCCTTTCCCGGTAAACTAAGCGAAGGGAAAACCGCCGTAGGGTTGTTGGCGCGCTTTTTTAGAGATCAGATCAAAGACCATTCTGATCAGTTTGACAGGTTTTTCATCTTACTCTAAACTTATTTCATGCTTTCCAGAGTCTACTCTTGCGCTGTAGTCGGGATGGAGGGGGTCATCGTTGAGGTGGAAGTGGACACCAGCGATGGCTTGCCCAAGATGATCATTGTTGGATTGCCTGATGAAGCCGTGCAGGAATCCCGCGAACGAGTTCATTCAGCCATCAAGAACGCCGGCTTGTATTACCCCCGCAAGAAATTGACGGTAAATTTAGCCCCTGCAGTGGTGCATAAGGAAGGCGCCGGTTACGACCTACCAATTGCATTGGGAGTGCTGATCGCTTCTGCCCAATTGCCGCCGGATTGTGTGGATAACGCCCTGGTCATCGGTGAACTCTCACTGGACGGCAGCGTGCGTCATGTGCGGGGGGTTCTGCCTATTGCAGCCCTGGCACGGCAAAAAGGCTTTGTGCGGGTTTTTGCGCCCGTTGCAGATGCCGCGGAAGCGGCCCTCATTCCCGGGCTGGAAATCATCCCTGTCGGTTCGGTCGGTGACCTTTACCGCCATTTGATCCGGCAGAAAGTGATCGCACCCCAGCCGCCGGTGCAGCCGGCAAACATTCCGGTGACCGTGCAGACAGACTTCAGTGAAATAAAAGGGCAGGAGCATGTCAAGCGCGCGCTCGAGGTTGCGGCAGCCGGGGGACACAATATCTTGATGACAGGCTCACCAGGCGCGGGAAAAACACTCCTTGCCAGGGCGCTGCCCGGGATTCTACCCCGGATGTCGCTTGATGAATCATTGGACGTAACCCGCGTTTACTCGGTGGCTGACCAGCTTCCAGCCGATACACCTTTGATTAACAACCGCCCCTTCCGCTCGCCGCACCACACGGTCTCCTTTGCCGGTCTCGTCGGAGGCGGGAATATCCCGCGACCGGGAGAGATTTCACTGGCGCACCGGGGAGTGCTCTTCCTGGATGAGCTGCCAGAGTTCAACCCGCGGGTATTGGAAGTGCTGCGCCAACCGATGGAAGACAAGATCGTCACCATCAGCCGCGCGCATGGCACCATCACCTTTCCCGCCAGTTTTCAAATGGTGGGGGCGATGAATCCGTGCCCGTGCGGATATTACAACGATCCGGTAAAAGCCTGCACCTGTTCGGCAGGCGTCATCACCAAGTACCAGAAGCGCATCTCGGGTCCGCTGCTGGACCGGATCGATATTCACATAGAGGTCCCGCGGGTAGAGTATGAAAAGTTGAGCGACCGGCGCATGGCAGAAACCTCTGAAGTCATCCGCGCCAGGGTGGAAGCCGCCCGCCAGGTTCAAAGGCTGCGATTTACCTCTCCATCGGCAAGTGAAGAGGAGCAGGCATTCTTGCCCCTCTGTAATGCCGATATGCGTCCGGCGGAGATCCGCCAATATTGTGTGCTGGATACGACGGGTCAGGCGTTGATGAAAACCGCCATGAACCAGCTTCAACTCACGGCGCGGGCTTATCACCGCATCCTCAAGCTGGCTCGCACCATCGCCGACCTGGCAGGCGCAGTCGATATCTCACCGACGCACCTGGCTGAAGCGCTGCAGTACCGCCCGAGAACAAACACATCCTATTAATTTCTCCAGATCTATCACAATCCAGGATTGAAACCTGCGGTGACTTTTCACGTATGTTGTGTGTTCATATATGTAATTGTGGAGCTTACACCGCATGGAATCAACCCAAAACAAGCTGGATGAATTTGTGAAACACCAGATGGAAACGATGGCTCAAACCTGGCAGAATGCCGGGACAGATTTTCCTATATTTACCCGTAGCTATTCTCTATCGGAAAAGAAACAAAACGAAGCACTTTTAAGCGAAGAACTCAACTGGTTGGTGAGCGAGCTTGAAAAGGTCGATCGGTCTGCACCCAGGCGGGATGAACTCACGGGTGAGGCTGGAAGACGCTTCAAGCAAGCCGGGAAAGCCATTTTTGAGCTTACAGAGGACCAGGCGAATACACTGGAGAACGAGGGGATCCCTTCGATCAGTTCTCAGTTCTTTCAAACTGCCCGGGAATTTGATCCGGGCGTGACCACGGCCGATATCTTCCAGGCAAGCCGCAACGTCTGGACGATGAATTATTTGCAGGTGCTGCTCGATCTTCCCGTAAGACTGACCCCATCCATTTTTGCCTACAGCATGCTTTACCCGGTAACTGACAATTACCTGGATGACCCCAGGCGTTCTGCTGAAGAGAAACATAATTTCAACCAGCGGTTTTCTGAGTGGTTGTGCGGCGGGAACCTGCCGCCATCTTCTGAGCATGAACGCAAAGTGTTTCAACTCATAAAGTTGGTCGAATCAGAATTCACGCGAAGCGAACCACTGCAGGTATTTGACAGCCTGCTGGCCATTCAATCGGCTCAACAGAAGAGTCTGACGCAGTGTTCAGACCGAAATGCATTCTCCCGACGGGATGGTTTGAAGATTTCCATTGAAAAGGGAGGAACATCGGTCCTGGCGGATGCGTTTCTGGTAGCGGGGTCTGTTCCCCAATGGCAGATGAAGCTCATCTTTAATTATGGTGTTTTTGCGCAGTTCATGGACGACCAGGAGGATGTAGCTGGTGATATCAAACAACATTCGGCTTCTGTTTTTACTGAGGCAGCTCGATCAGGCAGCCTGGATTTGACGATGAACCGTTTGTTTTCCTTTGCACGCACCGTGCTCAAGGACCTGGATCGGTTTGATGCTCCGCGCTCCAGTCCGCTCAAAGAAATATCGATGAAGGGAATCGACCTGCTGTTGATCGATGCCTGCGCCAGGACGTCGCGATTCTATTCCCCCGGGTACCTTTCCGACCTCGAACAGTATTACCCATTCCGGTTCAAATATCTTGCCGAAATCCGCAGGCAAACAGAAACCAAGCAGCCGATACTGAAACGGTTTATGGACGAGATTGCCAGATCTGAAAGTGCCAAACTCCCGGTTTGGGTTTTAGCGATGAAAACGGGATAATTCTGGTAGGTTATCCTTTTGGACCTGATATTTGCAGGATTCGCTGCATGAGCGCAGGGTCGTCTTTAAACAATCCCACCTTGGGCAACCGCTGCAGGAGCAGCGCCCAGTTGGGATTGTATTCGAAAACTTTCTTAAAGATCGGCAACGCTTCATCCACTTTGCCCAAATCTGCCATGGTGGCTGCCTGCCAGAAGGGAAGTTCATCCATTTCGGGGGCAAGGATTGCGGCGTTATTATAAGCTTCGAAGGCTTCTTCGGTTTTACCGTCGCTGAGCAAAGCATCACCCTGGTTCATCATATCGTAGGCATGTTGAATTTTGATCAGGCGCTTCAATTCATTCAACGGTGAGGGATGATCCTCCACCCTCAGTTCGAGCGATTTTTGTTTCCAGGGCTGGTCGGTTTGCTCAGCGCTGACGATCACCATCGCCGCCGACTGCATCCCCCGAATATCGCCTTCTTCAGCCTGGGCAGCTTCCAAAGCCTTCATCATGCGGTCTGCCAGGCTACCAGTCGATTTCTCGTAGGCTTCAGACATGGCTGTCCAGACTGTGTTTCTGAGCATCATGTTTGCCTGTACCGAATATTGGTCTCCGGTAATATGTCCGGCTTCCGGGATGCAGCGTGAACCAGTATAAGCCGCGACGATACCTTTGGCGTTGATCATCGCCACCTGCCGTACTTGATGGTTCTCGTCCGCAGCCAAAAGGGTTTTCAAAGCACACTCCACGTCATCATTGCTCGCCATTGCGGAGAGCCCATTCGGGCCATAACTGATATCCGCCATCGCCTGGGTCGCCACTACCCCAATTCCAGCTTCTGCCCAGGGAACCACTGATCCGACCGAAAACCAGTGGGATTGAACTGCAGCACCCATATCCCCTGTGATCGGATCGCGCGCGACGATGGAATAGGTGTGAGCCATCGGAAACCGATTCAGAATTTGTTCGGAATGTTGATTCATAAAGTTTCTCCATTCATTAAGAAAGTTTATGGTTTGAAAAAGAAGGCGGTATCTGATACGCCATTCGACGTCCAGAACCGGCGCCAGGGTTCGATTTGCTGCCAAACAGCCGTCCACGTTTCTCCATCCGGGCCGGCTTTGATGCTGCGTGAATTTGGCGACTTGGAAGCACTTGGCAGTGCCTTGTTGACGTTATCAATGATGAGCATGGCATGGTGTTTGAGGAGTGGCAGCGAATGCAGCGCGCACTGGGCACGGTAAATCCCGTCGACCACCACAAAGTCCAGGCTTTCAGCGACAAACCGGGATGTAACACCCACATATTCTGAATGTTCAACGTCAGGGTTCGCGCCATTTAGCTTGGGTGCGAAGACCAACTCAGCATTTTGCAGGGACCGAGCAGCGAGGTTGGCTTTGACCTTCTCCGCCCAGTCTGCATTGTGCTCGACGCTGGTGAGTTGGCCGACCTTTTGGGCAAACCACAGGGTGCTGCGTCCAGAGCCAAATTCAAGTCCGGTGTCCGAAGGCAGCAGATAATCCGCCAGAAATTCGATAGCCTGCGGAGAGAACCACGGCAGATCAGGATTTTGCCGGCGGTAAAGCTTTTCCTTTGAACGGTTCCAAAGATAGTTAGCTGACCAATGTGAAAAAGAACGTGACATGTGACTTCCTATTACTGAAAATGTTGAATTCAGTGCGGCTTAGGGTTTTGAATGAAAAGCGCCCTGGATGACTTCGTCATCGAAGAATTCGCTCGTTTTACCTGTTGTTGCATATTGGTATACCGCCGCAGTATAAATTCCATTCAAAGTGCTGCTTACAAGGCTCATCAATAAGATCAGGAATAACCCTCCGACCCCGATGAGGATCATCACCCAGGCGGGCAATCCCAGGTTCGAAGCCAGGATGATGCCGACAACACAGACGATGAACAAGGCAACGCCAAGCAGGGTGAATACTGCGTTGAAGCTGAAACTACCGACCAATTGCTCTCCCCAGGTCTTTTTCAGGTATCCCATGCTGCGTTTGATGGCTTCGACCGGTCCCACCTCTTCAACCGCCAGGATCGGGACGACCAGGAAAGTGGCTACGTTCCAAACCATGCCCAGGATGCTGACCAGGATTCTCCCCAATCCCTTGCCCCTGTCGCGAATGGCGCTTAAAAGCAATCCAACCGTGGCGGCGATGAGCGAGTAGCCGAAAATGGGTACAAGATGCTGCCAGGCGATCTTTATTCCATCGGCGAGTGTGGGGTCGCCTCCGCGCAAACGGATCAGGGCTGCTCCAACCAACGCCGTATTGCTTGAAAAAATGATGAAATATTGCAGAACGTAAAATATGAACAAAATGACGTAATCGGTTGCCCTGAGCCCACTCACATCAACGTTGGCGAAGACTCCCAGGAAGAGCATTGGCACAAAGAAAACAACGCTTAAAAGGATCATCCCTCCGGCTGAAAGGATCGGGAAGATCAGCAATTCTTTATCTTTGGTCAATACCGCCGCACTGGCTTTGATCAAATTCCAACTGTCAGCAAATACGTTTAGCATGCTTCCTCCAAATTGTGGGTGTTAGAGCGTAATTTTGTCGGTGTGCCAGCGGGCAAATATTGCCATCGAGAGAAATCGTCCGCGCGATTTTTCAATCAAACCCAATTCGCCGGCGGTCGTTGTTCCTTCAAAAGACCGCATGATCTCTTCCATGGCGTAGTAGAGCGTGATCGAACTGGCTTTGACAGCGTAAGCGGTAAGCTGGACAAATAGCGGATCGGGCGCAAGAATTTGGCGGCAAGCGTCCAGCAGGATGGGAATCAACTTGTAGAATTCCCAAACCTCACCTTTGGGTCCCCTGCCAAATTTTGGCGGATCGAGGATGATGCCATCATATGTTGCGCCGCGCCGGTGTTCGCGCTGGACGAACTTGAGCGCATCATCGATGATCCAGCGGATGGGTGCCTGGTTGAGATTCGACAGGCGTTGATTTTCATTCGCCCAGGTGACCACTTTACGCGATGCGTCAAGATGAGTCACCTGCGCTCCCGCTTTCGCAGCAGCCAGTGAGGCGATTCCGGTGTAGCCAAAAAGATTGAGCACCTTCGGGGTGCCCCCCTTTGCCTGAATCCATTGCTGCGACCAGTTCCACTGGTTGGCTTGTTCGGGGAAAACACCAAGGTGCCGCGAGCTGGAGGGCTGAGCCCAAAAATTCAGGTCACGGTAGCTCATCTTCCAGCGATCCGGCAGGGAATGGAAAAACTCCCAATGCCCGCCATTTTCTTCAGGGGCTGGTTTATAAAATGCGTCTGCTTTCTTCCATTCAGACTCATCCAACCCTTTCATCCAAACAGCTTCTGGTTCAGGGCGGATCAGTCGAATTTGACCGTAGCGCTCCAGCTTTTGACCTTCCCCGGAGTCGAGTAATTCATAATCCGCCCAGTCATCGACGCTGAGCAATTCAATCGTGGGTAAAGCTGCTGAGGAATGTTTCATAGGCTTTCAGAACTCCAATATAAAAAAGTATACCGCGTTTGGAGTATGGCCAGCCCAAAAAAGACGATCAATTTGAATGTGAAGTAGGGGGATATAATACTAACTTGTGGCTCACACTGCGGAGGAAAATATGGCGAATATCTTTGACAATTGTCGGGATCGAAGAGATGGTGAAAGTGTCAAATGGAACGTGTACGAAAAAGATGTACTGCCCATGTGGGTGGCTGATATGGACGTCCGCTCGCCTCAAGCGGTGATCGATGCGCTGCATGCAAGGGTTGAGCACGGTGTTTTTGGATACCCTTTACCGCCAAAAGCCTTGTCTGAAGCGATCATGCAGCGGATGGAAGAACGCTACCAATGGAAGATCAAGCCTGAGGACATTCTCTATCTTCCTGGGGTTGTGGCAGGATTCAATCTTGCAGTGCAGGCCTTCACCGACCGGGGAAATTCGCTCATCATGCAAACGCCGGTCTACCCCCCGTTTCTTTGTGCACCTGAAAATGCCCAGGTGCGGGGGATCCAGGTGGATCTTCAGCGTGCCCCGGACGGGACGTATTCCATCGATTTTGATGCTTTTGAGGTGGCTATTGCCGAAGATACCCAGACGTTTCTATTGTGCAACCCGCATAACCCGGTAGGGAAGGTCTTTACAAAATCCGAGCTCGAGAGACTTGGCGAGATTTGCCTGAGGCACGGGGTGATCATCGTGGCAGATGAAATTCACAGTGACCTGATATTTAGTGGACACCGCCACACTCCCATTGCATCATTGAGCCATGAACTCGCAGATCAAACCGTCACGATCATTGCGCCAAGCAAGACGTTTAATATTGCCGGGTTGGACTGCGCAGCCATCATCTGCACCAACCCTGAACTGCGTGAACAATTGGAACGCGCCCGGCGTGGCACCCTGGGGCAAGTTAACATCCTGGGGTATACCGCAGCCCTGGCAGCCTACCGTTATGGGCAAGCATGGTTGGATGAATTATTGATCGCCTTGGAAGCGAATCGGGATTTCCTGTTTGACTCCATCCGCCAGCGATTGCCCGGGGTCAGCATGGCAAAACCTGAAGGCACTTATTTAGCCTGGTTGGATTTCCGCAATCTGCAACTACCGCAAGACCCGTATCATTTCTTTTTGGACCAGGCGAAAGTGGCGTTCAATGACGGCAGGGAATTTGGCAAAGCCGGGGAAGGATTCCTGCGTCTTAACTTTGGCTGCTCGACGGGGTTGTTGGAAGAGACTTTGGTAAGGATGGAAAGCGCTCTGAACAAAATATAGGCTGCTTTTTCTTCTTACTAATAAAAACAGAGCTGGGTTTTCCAGCTCTGTTGCGTTTTTGACTCTTTTCTCAATTATTCTACAGGAATTACATTTGCAGCCTGCAGCCCTTTTGGACCTTTTTCGACTTCAAATTCGACATTTTGACCTTCTTTCAGCACTTTATAACCATCCATTTGCACAGCAGAAAAATGAACGAAAACATCCTCGCCATCTTCCCGACCGATGAATCCATACCCCTTGGCAGGATTGAACCACTTTACGGTTCCAACAAATCGTTCAGCCATTCTTTATCTCCATCAAAAAAAATTGAATGATGCGGGCGAACAGACCCTTGAATTGTCCTATTTTGCCTGGCATCTGCGATTTTTAAAATTTACCATCAGAAAAGAGGCATGTCAAGTTTGAGAACTTTTCGCAATGAAATCTGTGTCGGCTATAATCAAGGGTATGAATCGGGTCTCAAAAACCTTTAGCCTTTTCCTCATTTTTCTTCCGCTGCTATTCGCCGGTTTTGTCCGCTTTGCACCGGAATCCCTTTCAGCATCGACAGCCAGTCATAAGGCTTTGGAATTCGAAATGACGGAAAATTGGTTTTCCTCAGCGGAAAACCTCAAAACCGTTCTTGAAATTTCCGGTTGGCGGGCGGATGCCTGGCAAAAACTGGGAAGGGCATCCTTTGAACTAAAGGAATACGCGCAATCTGCGGCAGCTTTCGAGCAAGCCAGGAAGTCGTCAGAACTGACATTTGATAACATTGCCAGGCTCGGGAAGTCTTATTTGCAGTTGGATCGCGTCGGCGATGCCCAAAATTTGTGGCGTGAAATTAGCTTAACCGCTCCGACGGATTTCGACTTTCTGATGGAAACCGCTGCCAACCAACGAGAAATCGGCGATACTTTTGGCACGATCACAACGCTGTTGGCGGCTTATGAGCTGCAGCCCACGAATCTACAGGTAAATTACCTTCTCGGGATCCACCTGGCGGCCACTCAACCCCAAAGTGCCGTCAAATTCCTTAAGTTCTCCGTCAAAAATACCAGCCCTGAAAAATCTGTCAGCGAATCCTTGTTAAGCGAAATCGAAAATTCCAGCCAGGACCCGGGGCTTCGCTCTGTACGCATCGGTCAAATCTTATCCAATGCAGGTGAGTGGGACATGGCGGCCAGTTCTTTTGACCTGGCGGTTCAAAAAGACGAAACCAATGCATTTGCCTGGGCATTGTTGGGGGAAGCTCTGCAACATACCGGAAAGGGTGGTTTGGACGAACTGCAGAAGGCACTCGATCTTGAGCCAGGGTCCGATATAGCGAATGCGTTGATGGCACTGTATTATCGCCGTCAAAACAAGCCCGAACTGGCATTACCTTATTTGTACAGAGCGGTTAAGGCAGCCCCCGGAGAAGCAACATGGCAGGTGGAGCTTGGCAATACCCTTGCCGATACCGGGGATCTTAAATCGGCGCTGGATCATTTCATAGCAGCGACACTGGCAGACCCAAAAGACCCCTTGACCTGGCAGAGCCTGGCAACCTTTTGCTTTACACGCAACGTTGAGATCACGCCCACCGGGTTGAACGCCGCCAGAAAAGCGCTTGAACTTGACCCCCAAAATCCGCAACTGATGGATCTGATGGGCATGGGGCTTTTGATCAACGGAGACACTGACAGTGCAGATCGATTTTTCAGCCAGGCAATCAAAATCGACCCAATGGAAGCAGCCTATCATCTGCATTACGGTCAGTTGTACATCCAGGAGAAGGATTGCGTGAGGGCTGCATCCGAACTCAGGCAGGCGATCTCGCTGGCAAAAGATGACCGTATCAAAAGTAATGCCGAAAGGCTATTATCGGATTATTGTGCTGGATATTGATGCGAATGAGTATAATTGTTGAATCGGATTAACTTGTCGGGGAACCCATGAAAAGCATCATTATCTCGCTTGTCTTCATAATGTTCGTCGGTCTGACTGGCTGCTCAGACATTGTTTCCATTTTGCCGATGACAGATTCGCCTGTCAGCGGGACGATTCTTTACGCAGATGATTTCTCCAATCCAGAAGGATGGGGGACTTCGGGGCGCAGCGGCGGAAGCATTGGTTTTGATTACCAGGGGCTCCAAATCAAGGTTGACACCGCCAATTCCCTGTTTTGGACGGTGAATGGGGGATCCTACAAGGATGTACAAATTGACGTGGATGCGGTCCTCTTGAGCGGTCCAACGGATGACAATTTTGGCGCAATTTGCCGATTCAAAGATAATAAAAACTTCTACGGCTTTATTGTCAGCCACGACGGATATTTTGGAATGTTCAAAAGCATCGACGGTGTGATTTACCCGTTACTTGAAACTGAAGGAATGCAGTACAGCGAGATCATTCGCCGGGGCGGGATCGTGAATCATATACAGGTCATTTGTAAAAGTACCACCCTGACAATGAATGTCAACGGCGAGGAATTGGCTTCAGTTGAAGATGCCGACCTCACAAAGGGGAAATTTGGACTGATTGCCGGAGCTTACACCACACCCGGGGTGGAAGTGCTTTTTGATAATTTATTGGTAGTACAGCCATAGGGATATGAAAATCTTTTTTGATAGCGTAGGCTGCCGCTTGAACCAGGCAGAAATCGAACATCTTGCCAATCGATTTAAAAGAGCCGGGCATTTGATCGTTGAAAAAGCGGAGAATGCCGACCTGGTGGTGATCAACACCTGTGCCGTGACGGCAGCCGCTGCCTCAGATTCACGCGAAAAAGCGAGACTGGCATACAAAGCCGGCGCCAAGGAAATTGTGCTCACCGGTTGTTGGGCTACGTTGGAGCCCCAAGCCGCCGGATCACTCGCCGGGGTAATGCGCGTAGTCACAAATCGCGAAAAAGAATCCTTCGGAAATGATCTGCCAGGAATCTCAGCCATCGATTTCGATAGCGAGCCAATCATCCGCGAACCTTTACCCGGGATTCACCGGCGAACGCGGGCATTCATCAAAGCCCAGGATGGATGTGATAATTTTTGCACCTTTTGTATCACCCGCCTGGCCCGTGGAGCGGGGGTGAGCGTTCCCCTGGATGAGGTGATCCGCGATGTCGATTCAGCCATCCGCGGTGGCGTAAAAGAAATTGTGTTGAGCGGGGTTCACCTGGGGTCTTGGGGGAATGACCTCCACAATGGGGCGCATTTGAAGGATCTAATTCAAGCGATCCTGGACCGGACCGAGATTCAGCGGGTGCGGTTATCCTCCGTCGAACCCTGGGACCTGGATCGATCCTTTTTTGACGTGTGGCAGGATCCTCGCATGTGCCGGCACCTGCACTTCCCGCTCCAGTCAGGTTCGGGTACCGTTCTCAAACGCATGGGTCGCAACACCACCCCGGAAAAATATCGCGCCCTGGTCGAATTGGCGCGCGAGATGATCCCGGGATTGGCATTGACGACGGATATCATCGTCGGTTTTCCGGCAGAGACCGGGGAAGAATTCTCCGAAAGCCTGGCATTTGTGAACGAGATGCAATTCGCCGGTGGACATGTTTTCAAGTATTCAGCCAGGCCTGGCACGGCTGCAGCGCGCCTGCTGGGTAGGGTGAATGGTAAAATTGCTGCGGATCGCAGTCAGAAAATGCGGGCGCTGCTGCAACAATCCGCTGAGGTCTATGCATCAGCCTTTGTTGGCAAAACACTGAATGTCCTATGGGAATCATCCACCAGGATAGGCCTGCAAGGGTGGCGGATGCACGGGCTGAGCAGTAATTATTTGAAAGCAAGCGGCATCACCCCTGAATACCGCTGGAACCAGGTCGATCGGGTGAAAGTCGTTTCGTTTAGTGAGGGGCAGCTCGAAGTAGAACTCATTTAATCACTATACAACTCAAGAGTTGGAGAAGGAACATCATGGCAGAAAGAATTCAATGGTGGAAGAAAGCTGTGTTTTACCAGATCTACCCTCGCTCTTTTGCAGATGGCAATGGAGATGGCATTGGTGATTTTACCGGGATGATCAGCAAACTGGACATCTTGAAGGACCTCGGAATCGATGCCATCTGGCTTTCCCCACACTATCCTTCGCCGTTTGTTGATTGCGGGTACGATATCGCCGATTATGAAGATGCTGCACCCGAATACGGCGGAATGACCCAATTTAAACGATTTCTCGAAGAAGCACACAAACGCGGGATTCGGTTGATGCTGGACCTGGTTTTGAACCATACGTCCGATCAGCATCGCTGGTTCTTCGAATCAAGCTCCTCCCTGGATAATCCCAAGCGTGACTGGTACATCTGGCGCAAGGGGAACGGTGCGAATCCGCCTAACAATTGGTATTCGACATTTGGCGGAAGCGCCTGGACATACGATTCGACCACCGCCGAATACTATTACCATTTCTTTTACAAAGAACAACCGGATTTGAACTGGAATAATCCCGAAGTCAAACGGGCGATGTTCGATATGGTTCGCTTTTGGTTGGATTTGGGCGTTGATGGTTTCCGCCTGGATGCGATCGGCACAATTTACGAGGACGAGACTTATCCCGACCAACCCGTCAGCATGACTTTGGAAGATCTATACCGCAAGCAGCGTGAGGTCAAAACGCCTGAAGACCAGGCTGAGGTGAATAAAAACTTTGAGTTAATCTTCCAATATCAGCACGACCAGCCTGGTGTCCACGAATTAATGAAAGAGCTGCGTGCGGTTGTGAATGAATATGATGATCGGGTAATGGTAGGCGAGACGGATGATATTGCCTTTTATGGAGATGGCAACGATGAACTTCATTTGAATTTCAATTTCCCGCTCATGCAAACCCAACGATTGACTCCACAACATGTGATAGAAAATCAGAACAACCGCTTGTCTCAACTCCCGGAAGGAGCATGGCCGTGTAATACGCTGGGCAACCATGATTCTCCCAGGATGTTGAGCAATTTTGGCGACGGTCAGAACAACGAAGTCATCGCCCGGGTAAACCTGATGCTTTTGCTGACGCTCAAAGGTACCCCTTTCCTCTACAATGGCGAAGAACTCGGCATGTCTGATGTCAAAATCACCTCCCTCAACGATTTTGTCGATCCGGTGGGGCATTTCTACTACAGGCTCGAAAAAGAGGTGATGGGCTCTGATGATGACACAGCTCTGCGCGAAGCTGCACTACGCAGCCGCGATAGAGGCAGGTCACCGCTGCAGTGGTCCGCTGATGCGAACGCCGGTTTTTGCCCGGCAGGGGTGAAACCCTGGTTGCCGCTGAATCCGGATTATGCCGACGGGGTGAATTATGCCGATGAGGTGGGACGAGAGAACTCCATTTGGAATTATTACCGGAATATCCTGGCATTCAGAAAATCATCCCCTGCGTTGATGCTGGGAGACCAGCAATTCCGCAAAAGTGTGAATGAAAATCTTTTGGCATACACGCGAGAAGTCGAAAACGAGAAGTGCCTGATCCTCTTGAATATGGGATCCGAGCGCCTGGAAATCAGCCTAAAGAATTATCAATTTGTGAAGTATACGAAAGTGTTTGCCACTGATTTGACGAAAGTTGAAATGGATGAAGGGAAAGCAAAGTTAAGAGGGTATTCCGGGGTGATCCTGGTGGCCCAATCGTGACCTTAATCAGGATGAATTAAAATTATTTATTAACTCTAAAACTGGATATAATTAGCTGAAATTCAATTAAAGATTTGTGAATTGACCGAGCCGTGCAGTGAGGGTATAATTTGTCGCCATTAATTTTGCAAATATACCGGTGATTGAGATAGTATGAATATCGAAGAAAAGAACGGAACGGTCGTTTTTAAGCGAACAACTGAATACAAACCAGGCAAAGACTGGCGTAACTATTTAATCGGACGCCCCCTCCAAACAGCAGATGCACCCCACCAGACCATCGGTAAGCTGCTTGGGTTGGCAGTTTTTTCGTCTGACGCGTTATCTTCTGTCGCGTACGCTCCGCAGGAGCTTTTTCTCGTTCTTTCGATCGCCGGCGCCACCGCTTTTCACCTGGCGTTGCCAATAGCCATCGTGATCTGCGTGCTATTGGGGATTCTGACCCTTTCATACGAGCAGACCATCCACGCATACCCAGGCGGGGGTGGTGCCTATATTGTGGCGCGGGATAACCTGGGTGAGCTACCTGCATTGATTGCCGGGTCAGCGCTTCTGATGGATTACATTTTGACCGTTGCTGTTTCCATTTCATCGGGCGTTGCTCAACTTGTTTCTGCTTATCCCATTCTTTTTGATCAACGCGTTTTGATCGGTGTGGTCATGGTGGCATTCATCATGTTGATCAATATGCGGGGAGTTAAAGAATCGGGCATATTGTTTGCGATCCCAACTTATTTCTTCCTCATCATGATATACATTACTGTGGTCGTTGGTTTGATTCGCCTGGCTGGCGGCACGTTGGGCACGGTGGTGAATCCGCCCATGGATATTATGGTTCAGAACACGATCCTGCAGCCGATCACTCTTTTCCTCATTTTGAAAGCATTTTCTTCAGGTACGACTGCATTAACGGGTGTTGAAGCCATCTCAAACGGGATCACAGCCTTTAAAAAACCAGCCAGTAAAAATGCCGGTCAGACGCTGATCATGATGGCAATCATTCTGAGCTCTCTCCTGTTGGCAATTACGTTTCTCGGTACCAAAATTGGAGGGCTTCCCTCTGAAGACGAGACATTGATCTCCCAGCTTGCTCGGACCGTGTTCAATTCACGTGGAATTTTATATATCGGAACAATTTCATCAACGACGGTCATTTTGATGATGGCGGCAAATACTGCATTTGCTGATTTTCCCCGGTTATCTGCTTTGATTGCGGCAGATGGCTTTATCCCCCGTCAATTTGCGTATCGTGGCAGCCGATTGGTCTATTCTCGCGGTATCGCGGCGCTTGCAGTGGTCGCCAGCCTTTTGATCATTGCTTTTCAGGCGAGTGTTTCGAAGCTAATTCCGCTTTATGCCGTCGGTGTATTTTTGTCTTTTACACTTTCGCAAGCTGGAATGGCGCATCGTTGGTTCAAATCGGGAAAGATTAAAGCAGGTCAGGAAATTGTCGAAAGGGGATCGACTTTACGATTTGATTCCCATTGGCTATTTAAGATGCTTACCAACGGTTTAGGATCTGTGAGTACGCTTCTGGTATTGAGCATCTTTGCGGTGACCAAATTCACCGCGGGTGCATGGATCGTAATCTTGCTGCTTCCCATCATTGTCACGATTCTGCTTGTGATTCATAAAAACTATGATGTACTTGCGAAAGAGCTTTCGCTCGAACACATTACCCCGCGGGGACGAATCACCCACCAACGCATTATTATGCCCATTGGAGGGGTCCACCAGGGAACCTTGACCGCGTTGCGATATGCAAAGACGCTCTCGGACGATATCACCGTGGTGCATGTTTCAATCGATGAGCAAGAAACTCAAAAAATCGTTGAAAAGTGGGAACAATGGGGCGATGGTTACCGGCTGGTGGTTCTCGACTCGCCTTATCGTTTGTTTATTGAACCCCTGCTTGAGTATATCGACGAAATGGAAGCCCAAAAGCAGCCGAACGATGTGATCAACATAGTCGTCCCGCAATTCGTTCCGCGATCCTGGTTTGCAAACCTTCTGCATACTCGCACAGCAGATACTTTGCGCAGGGTGTTGCTTAATCGGAAAGATATTGTTATTTTGGAAGTACCCTACCAGGTTGACTAGTCAGGGTAAAGAGGATTATCGATGAAAATTATTGTGGTTGGTTGCGGCAGGATTGGGGTTGAGTTGGCCTACAATCTTTACAAACGCGGACATGAAGTGTCGGTGATAGATTCAGTACCGGCGGCTTTGAATAATCTACCTGGCGATTTCAACGGCAGAACCCAGGAGGGAGATGCGTTGAACCAGGATGTGCTCGAACGATCGGGTATTAAGACCTGCGACGCCCTGGCAGCAGTCACCAATTCTGATGCCTTAAACGTAGCGGTCAGTCATGTGGCAAAAGTGTTTTACCATGTGCCAAATGTCATCGCGCGAAATTATGACCCCCACATCCGGGCTGTATTCGAAGCGTTCAATATTCAGGATGTCAGCTCCACTGCCTGGGGTGCCCAGCGCGTGGAGGAACTGCTTTATCATACGGATGCAAAAACAGTCTTTTCTGCAGGAAATGGCGAGATCGAAGTCTATGAGCTTACGATTCCTGAGGCGTGGGATGGCCATCCTTTGAAAGACTTGATGCCTTGTGGCGATTGCAGGGCAATCGCTTTGACACATGCAGGGCGCGCGATTTTACCTGATTCGGACACGATCGTTTATGCGGGAGATATTTTGAACGTTGCTGCAACTTTTGATGGTATCGAGACCACACGCTCTTACATCGAAAAGGGAAAGGTGGCCTGATATGTTTGTAGTGATAGCCGGTGGTGGAAGAACAGGCGCACAGCTTGCGCATTATTTGATCAACGAAGACCACAAAGTGCATGTGGTCGAGAACCGCAAGGACGTTTTGAGCCGGATTCACAAAGAACTCCCGACCGAGATCATCTTTGAAGGGAATCCATTGGATCCGACGGTGCTTGAACAGGCAGGCATCCGTGAAGCGCAGGTATTCGCTGCAACACTTACCGCGGATGAAGGCAATTTATCGATGTGCTATTTTGTGCGTGAAATATTCCATACACCCAGGACCATTGCACGTGTAAATAATCCACGTAATGCCTGGCTTTTTGACGAGAAATTTCACGTCGATGTGGCGGTCAACCAGGCCGAGATCCTTTCCCGCTTGATCCAGGAAGAAATGTCGCTGGGTGATATGATGACCCTGCTGCATCTTCGAAAAGGAAAATACTCTGTGGTCGAGGAAAAAATTCCGCCCAATGCAAAGGCGGTGGGTGTGGCGATCATGGATATGAAACTGCCCGAAAATTGTGTCATCGCAGCCATTATCCGCCAGGGTGAAGTGGTTGTTCCCCGGGGTATTACGCAGTTTGAAGTCGATGACGAAGTCATTGCGGTAACGGATAAAGAAGGCGCGCAGCAGCTTTCCGTGCTTTTTTCGCCTCCTTCGCGTTCCAGCAATTAACAGTTCCAGCAATTAACCTAGACCATCAGGCATCCTTGGGTTATAATAAGCACCTTGCATCAATATATTCATTAGTTTTTGAGAGGAAGTAGAATGCCAAAACGGACCTATCAACCGAGAATTCGCCGCCGAGTGCGTGTGCATGGTTTTCGTTCTCGCATGGAAACTGCAGATGGACGTGAAGTATTGAAACGCCGCCGTGCCAAGGGTCGTCACCAATTGACCGTCACCATGAACAATCATGTCAAACATATTAAGTGGTAAAAAACCGATCTAAACCCAGTGCCCAGGGCAGCGGATGGTTAAAAGAGGTCTGAAAATCGGGCAGGGATTAGGTGAATCGAAAGTATCGAATAGTTCGAGATACCGATTTCAAGCGGGTGCGGGGTTTAGGAAGATCAACTGCCCACCCGCTTGTTGTGTTGGTAACGATGGATGGCGAGGCTGAGAACGCCAGGGTTGGGATCATTACTTCGAAGAGCATTGGAGGCGCTGTGCAGAGAAATCGCGCACGCCGCCAACTGCGCGCAATTCTTTCAACATTACTGCCAAAGATCACCAAAAACGTCGACATTCTTCTCATTGCACGCAAACCCATCCGGGATGCACAATTCTATGATATATACAATGCAGTAGAACAACTGCTTGTACGGGCAAAGTGTTTGGAAAATAATGACGACTAATGAAGATCAGGAAGCAGTAAAAGAACCTCGGCTAAGGGATTTGCATTTTACGCTTTTCAATATCCCGCGCTGGATTTTGTTGGCTCTCATCCGTGGATACCAGGCAGTGATTTCTCCCACGCTGCCGCCGGATACCTGCCGGTTTTACCCTTCATGTTCACATTATGGGTATCAGGCGATTTATAAATACGGCGCCATTAAAGGCGGAGTCATGACGGTTTGGCGCGTTCTCAGGTGTAATCCTTTTAATCCGGGTGGTTTTGACCCGGTTCCGTAAGATCGATCCAATTCAGGTATAATCAACGCTAACCCAATGAATAAGGGAATTTGAAAGTATGAAAAAGAATATACTCCCATTGCTATCTACAATCCTGCTGGTAGGGATCCTGCTTTCTGCTTGTACAACCGGTTCTACATCAAGCAGTTGGGGGGGCGCGACCTTGTCGGATTCGGCAGTTTATTATGCAGGCGGCACAAAGGTGTTTGCCCTGAGACCCGATAATGGCAACGTTATCTGGTCATACCCCGAAAAACCTGCAACCGGTCAATTAATTCTTGCTGCCCCGGTAGTCGCCGGGGAACAGGTCATCGTAGGCGACTATGCCAATGGCTTGACGAGCCTCAAACCGACGGATGGTTCAGTTAATTGGACATTTGCCGGGGCAAAAGGAAAATATGTCGGGAGTCCATTAATCACTCCAGATTTGATCATCGCACCCAATGCCGACAACAACTTGTATGCACTGGACTTGCAGGGAAAGCTCAAATGGACTTTTACGGCAGCCCATTCCTTCTGGTCTCAACCGGTGACCGATGGAAAGACTGTATTTGCTTCCTCCCTCGACCACTTCCTTTATGCAGTCAACCTGCAAACAGGAGAACTCGTTTGGAAGGTGGATCTGGGCGCTTCACTGGTTTCTGCTCCCCTGTATGACAATGGGGTTTTATACCAGGGCACCATTGTTGGCAATATGAATGCGGTAGATGCTGCGACTGGCAAGGTCAAGTGGACACAAAAAACAGACGCGGGCATCTGGTCAGCGCCGGTTCTCGCTGATGGAAAGCTCTATTTTGGTGACCAAACCTCCAAGGTCTATATTATGAATACGACTGATGGCAGTCTTGACCAGTCCATCGATGTAGGCGCGGGGGTCATCGGCAATGGCGTTGCATTGAAAGAAGGAATCGCATTTGGCACTGAAAAAGGCGACCTTGTGCTGATTTCATTGGATGGAACGAAATTGTGGACCCATACAATTGGCGGGAAACTTTACTCGAATCTCACCGCGAATTCGTCCTTGATTCTTGTTGTAGAAACTCAAGGCGATAAACCATTAGTCGCACTCGATACTAATGGAACCGAACAATGGTATTTTGCTGGCAAATAAGGATGGAATAGACTATGTGGGATTCAATCATCATCACCCCATTTATCAATTTTTTGCTCTGGATTTACAGCCTTATCGGTAATTTTGGCGTCGCGATTATCATTTTCACCGCGCTTACCCGCGTGGTTTTGTATCCGCTGACGGCAAAACAAATTAAGAGCTCCCAGGCAATGCAAGAGCTGCAGAAAAATCCACGCTATAAAGAAATTCAAACAAAGTACAAAGACGACAAGGAAAAACTATCACAAGAGCAGATGAAACTCTACCAGGAGTTGAAAATCAATCCGCTCTCCTCTTGTCTGCCAACCGTGATCCAGTTCCCGATCATCATCGGGCTTTACCAGGCATTGATCCAAGCACTGGCTACAGCCCCGATCGATATGCTCAAACTAACCCGCCATATCTACCCAGGGTTTCTCGATATTGCTAACTTACTGCCTTTGAACAGCAAATTCCTTTGGATGGATATGGGTTCACCTGAAAGAGTTTTCATCCCCGGATTGTCTTTTGGTATCCCTGTGCTGGCAGTCATCGTAGTCATTACAACCTATGTTTCAACTAAAATCATCTCGCCGCCAACAACGCCGGGTGATGGTGGTCAGGGCGCAATGATGACCAATATGATGAACATTTACATGCCGTTGCTGATGGGCTGGCTGGCATGGACCCTTTCATCCGGTTTGGCGCTTTATTTCGTTGTACAAAACGTGATTCAAATACTACAATATGCAGTGACCGGTAAAGTTTATTGGAGCAACTTGCTGCCAAAATCAAGGACGACCACGCCGACCAAGACGACCACGCCGACCAAGTCGACCACGCCGACCAAGTCGACCAAGTCGACCAAGCCGACCAGTCAGATTACGAAAAAAAGAGTTTAGTCCTTTAAATTGAGGTGAACATGAACGAAGAAAAAACGACGCTTGAGATCATAGCCCCCTCTGTTGACGAAGCGGTTGCGCGAGGTTTGGAACAATTGGGATTAAGCAAAGAAGCTGTAGAGGTCGAAGTTCTGGATACGGGCAGCAAAGGAATTTTGGGAATCGGCGGACGCCAATCACGGATTCGCATTTCCATAAAAGGACAACCTCAACCAGCGACTACAACCGAAGCCGTCACTTCTGAAGCGTTTGAATCAAAAGTCAACGTTACGCCTGATGCAGATCTCACTGAGGATGATCGGAATACACTGAAAGTCGCCAAAGATATCGTTTTTGAACTTCTCGTGCGGATGAAAGTCAAAGCCGAGCTCACATCCTATTTTGTGGAACCAGAGGATGAAAATGATGAGCGCATGGTGATGGTGGATATTCAAGGCAACGATTTGAGTATCCTTATAGGACGCCGTTCTGAAACGTTGAATGCCCTGCAATACATTTCCAGCTTGATCGTCAGCAAGGAGTTGGGAAAATGGGTACCACTCATGATCGACGTGCAGGGATACAGGCAGCGCCGGGAACGGCAGTTGCGCCAGTTGGGTCGCAAAATGGCTGACCAGGCTGTCCAAACTGGTAAACGTCAAATCCTGGAACCCATGCCCGCAAATGAGCGCCGTATCGTCCACCTTGAATTGCGCAATCACCCATCGGTAACCACTGAGAGCACAGGCGAAGAACCCTTCCGCAAAGTGACGATTTTACCCAAAAAGTAATCATTTTATGAGAAATCAACGGCCAGGCGTATTTAGCCTGGCCGTTTTGTTGATTATTGGGGGTTTATAATTGAAGTTGTCTTTTTTACTACAACGGGAGAAATTATGCGAGCAGTCGATATCATCATCAATAAACGCGACAAAGGCGAACTCAGCCGTGAAGAAATTGAATATTTCGTGAACGGTTTTGTAAAAGGTGAGATCCCGGATTACCAGGTTGCAGCCTGGGCTATGGCCGTGCTACTCAATGGAATGACGGACGAGGAGACGACCTTCCTGACGCTGGCGATGGCAAATTCTGGAGACATCCTGGATCTATCCAAAGTGGTACCGATCGAGGTGGATAAACATTCCACCGGCGGCGTGGGTGACAAGACCACCCTGGTGGTTGAGCCAATGGTCGCCTCCTGCGGCTTGCCAGTGTGTAAAATGTCAGGGCGGGGGTTGGGTTTCAGCGGGGGAACGTTGGACAAGATGGACTCCATCCCTGGCTTTCGAACGAATCTCAGTACTGAAGAAGTGCTCGAGCTTTTGCGTACCAAAGGCCTGGTGCTGACAGGTCAAAGCCTGGATTTAGCCCCCGCGGACGGAAAATTATACGCATTGCGCGATGTCACCGGGACGGTACAATCGATACCGCTTATTGCTTCATCGGTGATGAGCAAGAAAATTGCCGGAGGAGCGAAGGCGATCGTGCTTGACGTCAAGATCGGCAGCGGCGCTTTCATGAAGAACCTGGATGAAGGGCGCGAATTGTCAAAATTGATGGTGGCGATCGGAAAATTGAGCGGCAGGCGGGTGGTGGCTTTGCTATCGGATATGAATCAACCCCTTGGCAACGCCGTGGGCAACGCCCTCGAGGTAAAAGAAGCCATCGATACCCTGCACGGCAAAGGTCCGGCTGATTTTAAGGAACACTGCCTGACGGTCGCAAGTCATATGCTGGTTGTCGGCGAAAAAAGTCGTACGCTCGAAGAAGGGCGAAAATTAGCCTTGGAAGCCCTTGAAAGTGGAAAAGCCTGGAATCAGTTCAGGGAACTTGTGATCAACCAGGGCGGCGATGTAAGTTTTGTCGATCAACCGGACAAGTTACCCGCAGCCAGATTTGTCGAAACTGTCAAATCCGATAGAGCCGGATATCTCAAATGGATCGATGCCAAAGTGATCGGTGAGACCTCGGTTGAAATGGGGGCGGGGCGGGAACGTAAGGAAGATATCATCGACTACGGGGTGGGGATGGTGATACACCGCAAGGTTGGTGACCATGTTGTGATGGGCGATCCCTTGTTTACGCTGCATGCTGCGTCACAGGAAAGCCTGGAACATGCCAGGGAGAGGGTATCGTCTGCATTTGAATACACTGAAAGTCCGGTCAAACGGCTGCCGTTGTTTTATGAAGTGATCCAGTAGCGTTTGATTTTTAAGACCGTTTATGGCATAATACGCAATACAAAAGTGATGATGGAAAAGAGTACACCATCCCACTGTTTTACAGGGAACCCGGACCAAGTGAGAACCGGGGAACAGACATGGTCGAAAATCATTCCGGAGCTGCGATCTGAACGTGGAAACACCAGTAAGTGAGCCGGACTCATCCTCCGTTACTGGGATGCAGATCTATCGAAAGATGTATCTGACAAGTGCTCCTCACAGAGAAGCAGGGTGGTACCGCGGGAAAATTCTCTCGTCCCTGACAGGACGAGTGTTTTATTTAACAGGAGGATGAATGTTCAAGCCAGTCTCACCGAAACTCAATGTGATTCAAATGGAAGAAGGCATCTTAAGGTTTTGGAAGCGCCACGACGTTTTTCACCAAAGCCTGAAGACGCGCGTAGATGGCCCAGAGTACATCTTTTTTGAAGGTCCGCCCACTGCAAACGGTAAACCTGGGGTGCACCATGTACTGGCGCGCGCCTTCAAAGACATCTTCCCGCGGTATAAAACGATGAACGGTTTTCATGTTAGCCGCCGCGGCGGCTGGGACACGCACGGACTTCCCGTTGAAATCGAAGTGGAAAAGAAACTCGGTTTCAACAACAAACGGCAGATCGAAGAATACGGCATCGCCAAGTTTAACGAATTGTGCCGTGAATCGGCGTTTACCTATATCCAGGAATGGGAGCATTTGACAGATCGCATCGCTTACTGGGTGGACCTGGATGAAGCATACATTACGTACAAAAACTCCTATATCGAATCTGTCTGGAATATTCTGAAAAATTACTGGGATAAGGACCTGCTTTACCAGGGTTACAAAGTCGTTCCCTATTGCCCACGTTGTGGAACTCCCCTTTCTGACCATGAAGTCGCGCAGGGGTATCACGAAGTTGCAGACCCATCCGTGTTCATCCGCATGCCGTTAGTGGATGAGCCGGGCACTTCATTGCTGGTTTGGACGACAACCCCCTGGACGCTCCCTGGAAACGTTGCGGTTGCGGCTGGCGAGAATGTCGATTACGTCAAAGTGGAGCATGCTCTGCCGGAGGGCGGCAGTGAAAAACTGATTTTAGCCGAAGCGCTGCTCGAAAAAGTATTTGGTGCAGAGCCGGTGACGGTGCTGGACCGCTTCAAAGGCAAGCAGCTAAAAGGCAAACGTTATCACCCCTTGTACACCTTTGTGCCGCTGAGCAAGCCGGCTCATTATGTGGTTTTGGGCAATTTTGTCACAACCGAGGACGGCTCCGGACTGGTCCATATCGCCCCTGCATTTGGGCAGGACGATATGCAGGTAGCGTTTGATAATGACCTGCCCATCCTCACCACGGTACAGCCTGACGGAACCTTTATTCCTGAAGTTCGACCCTGGGCAGGTTTATTCATCAAGAAAGCCGACCCGCTGATCATCGACAACCTGCAGGAACGGGGGCTGCTCTTCAAAGTACAAACCTACACCCATAATTATCCATTCTGCTGGCGCTGCGGTACTCCGCTGATGTACTATGCCAGGCAAACCTGGTATATCCGCACCAGCCAATTCAAAGACCGCATGGTTGAACTGAATGACCAGATCAACTGGTACCCGGGGTATATCAAAAATGGACGCTTCGGGAACTGGCTGTCAAACAACGTGGATTGGGCGCTCGGTCGCGAACGTTACTGGGGCACCCCGCTGCCGGTTTGGGAGTGCGAAAGCTGCCATACGCAAACATGTGTCGGCTCGGTCAAAGAGCTCTCTGAGAAAGCCGGGCGTGATCTGACCGAGTTGGACCTGCATCGACCTTACGTGGACGAGATCAAATTGCCGTGCCCTGATTGTGGTGGAAGCATGAATCGCGTCCCTGAATTGATCGATGTCTGGTTTGATTCAGGATCGATGCCGTATGCTCAATGGCATTATCCATTCGAAAACCAGGATGAATTCAAGGAACATTACCCTGCAGATTTTATTTGTGAAGCAGTAGATCAGACACGGGGCTGGTTTTATTCACTGCATGCTATCAGCACCCTGCTGAATGATTCGGTCGCCTTCAAGAATGTGATCTGCCTGGGTCTCATTTTGGACGCCAACGGGCAGAAGATGTCAAAATCCAAGGGGAATGTCGTTTCTCCATGGGAAGTTCTCGAAAAGAACGGCGCAGATGCGACGCGCTGGTATCTTTATACGGCAAGTCCTCCAGGGCAGGAACGACGCTTCTCGTCCGACCTGGTAGGCGAGGTGCTGCGCAACTTCACGTTGACCCTTTGGAATACCTATTCGTTCTTCGTCACCTATGCCAACCTGGATGGGTGGATGCCGGAAGCGGGAGCAGAAATTGCCTATTCAGCGCTGGATAAGTGGCTGCGTTCTTCATTACATACCCTGGTCCGGGATGTAACCACAGCCCTCGAAAACTATGATGTGCTTGGCGCCACTCGACCAGTGGAACAGTTTGTGGATACGCTTTCAAACTGGTATCTACGCCGCTCACGCAGGCGCTTCTGGAAGAGCGAATCGGATGCGGATAAGAAAGCAGCTTACGCCACGTTATACGAAGCTTTGGTGACGGTCAGCAAACTGCTGGCGCCTACCATGCCGTTCATCGCAGACGAGATGTATCAAAACCTTGTGCGCTCAACGGACAAAAACGCGGTTCTCTCGGTTCACCTTGCAGACTGGCCGAAATATGATGCTGCCCTGATCGATGAGAATCTGAATCGCGATATGGCGCTGGTTATGAAATTGGTCTCATTGGGGCATGCGGCACGCAATAAAGCCAACCGCAAAGTTCGCCAGCCCCTGGCTGAAGTCGCCTTCGCGGTGGGGAACCGGGATGAAGGGGAGACAGTGCTGGCGCATGCTGACCTGTTGGAGGACGAGCTCAACGTGAAGAGCGTTCGCCTTTTGAACGCTGCCAGTGAAGCCGTCAGCTTCAGTTTGAATCCGCTGCCGAAGCAATTGGGGCAAAAATACGGTAACAAGTTCCCGGAACTACGCAAAGCCGTATTGGCTTTGGATGCTGAACAAACCGCCACAAGCCTGCTTGCAGGCAACCCGGTGATGGTGACCCTCAATGGCGAGTCCTATTCGCTGCTACCCGAGGAGATCGAAGTCCGGGTCATAGCGAAAAGCGGCTATGCAGTCGCTGCCGAGGGAGCTTATCTTGCCGCCCTGGTCACGGATCTGACGCCAGAACTGATCCAGGAAGGGCTGGCAAGAGAATTTGTCCGGCGCGTGCAGGATCTGCGGAAATCTGCCGAGCTTGAAATCGCCGACCGGATCAGGCTTTATGTCAGTGCCACCCCTGGGCTGACCGATGCGATCAAGGCGCAGCAGGAGTACATCGTGGCAGAAACACTCACGCGCGAGTTGTTGTTCGAAACTCCACTTGAGGGGAGTCCCTCCGTGAGCGACGAATTTGACAACGAAAAAGTCAGCGTCGGGTTGGTCAAAATCTAAACAAAGGAGCTCCCCGTTCTCAAAACGAGGAGCTCTTTCCAGTGGGGGGAATGAAATAAGGTAAAATGAAATGACTTAAGTTTTGGAGGAACCATTTGAGAAAATTCATCCGGGAATACAGCGGATTATTTATCCCTGCCATGATCATTTTGATCATCGACCAACTAACGAAGTACCTGGTCCAAACCAACCTGGCGTATGGGGCGATTTGGTCTCCCTGGCCGTGGCTGACGCCTTATGCGCGCATCATCCATTGGACCAATACGGGGGTAGCCTTCGGCATGTTCCAGGGGGTGGGATGGATCTTCTCCATTTTCGCGATAGTCATCACGGTTGCGATCATTTACTATTTTCCCACGGTCGAAAAAGAAGATTGGGCAATTCGGGTGGCGCTGGTTTTGGAGATGGCTGGCGCATTGGGAAACATGATCGATCGGATCCGGATCCACGGAGCTGTCCTCGATTTCATCTCCGTGGGTAATTTCGCGGTTTTCAATGTTGCCGATTCGGCGATTACCGTTGGGGTCGCATTCCTGGCGCTGGGTATCTTGCTTCAAGACCGCCGGAGCAAGAAAAAGGACGAAACCGCTTTGGATGCGGGACAAACGATCGATGATGAAAGTGTTAAAAATTCTTGAACACACAAACGTTTCATTTTGTTTCAGATCAAGCTGAACCTGTTCGACTGGATAAGTTTCTTTCCAGTCACCTGACCGATTATTCCCGCTCGCGCTTGCAGGGATTGATCATCGATGGATTCGTCAAAGTGGACGAGCTTCCGGTGGTCATTTCACGTTTCAAAGTCGAAAAAGGCAGCAAGGTCGAAATCGTCATACCGCCGGCAAAACCGGTGGGGTTGGAGCCAGAGGATATCCCGCTGGACATCATCTTTGAGAATAAAGACCTGATGATCGTGAATAAACCTGCGGGAATGGTGGTGCATCCTTCGCCGGGACACTATAGCGGCACGCTGGTCCACGCCGCGCTTTCGCATATTCCCGATTTGGAAGGGATTGGCGGCGAGGAGCGCCCGGGTATTGTTCACCGCCTGGACAAAGAAACCAGCGGGCTGATCATCGTGGCAAAGAATGAACGGGCTCATCGTTGGCTGCAGGACCAATTCCGGCTGCGCAAAGTCCATAAAACCTACCTTGCCCTGGTGGATGGTAAACCGCCCACGCCAACCGGCAGGGTTGAAGCAGAGATCACGCGCGACCCGGCTCATCGCAAGCAAATGGCAGTCGTTTCTGAAGGGCGCGGCCGGGAAGCGGTGACCGAATACAAAGTGATCGAATCATTTCCGCACCACAGCTTGATCGAAGCACATCCGTTCACCGGGCGTACTCATCAAATCCGGTTGCATATGGCTTTTCTTAAGTGCCCGATCGTTGGGGATACCCTTTACGGGCACAAACACAAAAGCGTTGAGATCAGCCGTCAATTTCTACACGCCGCCAAGATCAGTCTTGTATTGCCAGGCGAAAAAGCTGAAAGAAGCTTTGAAGCACCCTTACCACCAGATTTAACCTTCATCCTGGACCAACTCCGCCAAACACGAGGAATAGCATGAAAACCATTGATCTACGGTCAGATACGGTAACACAACCCACACCTGCAATGCGCGAAGCCATGTACAATGCCGAAGTGGGGGATGACGTCTATGGTGAAGATCCAACAGTGAACCGTTTGCAAGAGATGGCAGCCCAGCAAATGGGTAAGGAAGCTGCCCTTTTTGTCTCTTCAGGCACCATGGGTAACTTGATCGCAGTTTTGGCGCAATGCCAGCGCGGCGATGAAGTCATCATGGGCGACCTGGGTCACACATTTCTCTTTGAAGCCGGCGGAATTTCGGCGCTTGGAGGGATTTTCCCGCACACGCTGCCCAACCTGCCTGATGGTACCCTGGCGCTTGAAACGATCCAGGCCGCAATTCAGCCGGATGATATTCACCATCCCATCACCCGCTTGATCATCCTTGAAAACACCCATAATCGCTGCGGCGGGGTCACACTTAAACCGGACTATTGCGCCTCTGTCCGTGATCTGGCAGTAGAAAATTCGCTCAGGGTCCATTTGGATGGGGCTCGAATTTTCAACGCTGCAGTGGCACTTTCCGTCCCAACCAGAGAATTGGCAGCATTTGCAGATTCTGTGACTTTTTGCCTGAGTAAAGGCCTGGCAGCCCCCGTGGGGTCTGTTCTGTGCGGTGATCGGGCCTTCATCGAAAGAGCGCGTCGTTTACGAAAAATGCTCGGCGGCGGGATGCGCCAGGCGGGTATATTGGCAGCCGCAGGCATTGTCGCACTCGAGCAAATGGTCGACCGCCTCGCGGACGACCATCGAAGAGCCAGGGAACTTGCAAATAGTTTGAGCGACCTACCTGAAATTGCATTCGACATGGGGCTTCCTCAGACCAATATGGTTTTTGCATCGCTGAAACCAAGTGTTGCGCTGGATGCAGCCGGGTTCGCGAAAGCGCTGAGTCAAAAAGGAATTCGAGTGGGGAATGTTGCCGAAAGGCGGGTTCGCATGGTCACTCACTACGGCATCGAAGACGAAGATATCAGCCAAACGATTACTGCGATCAAAGAGGTCCTGTCCCAGGCGAATTAAGCCGTAGGTGAAGGAAGCTTGTGCAGATTAATCCATCCAGTCAAATTCCGATCTGCAGGATCGGGATTTATGGTTTGAAGACTTGAAAATGGAGCCTCGCAGCTTTGGAGGCTCGTGCAAAAAGCGATAATGCGATTGTTTGATATAATTTGTGTGTCTGAATACCCTTTTAGCGATATGAGGATCGAATGGACCAATTCGTCACGCTCAAGATGATCGATGAAGCTGTTGCGGTGATTAAAGAGAAAATTGATGTTCAACCCAAAGTTGGATTAATTTTAGGATCCGGACTGGGCGGTTTGGCAGAATCCGTTTTCAACCCCAAAATCGTCGATTACCAATCGATCCCACATTGGCCGGTGCCTACCATCCAGGGGCATGCAGGCCGGTTGGTGACCGGTCACCTTTTTGGGATGCCTACGATGGTCATGCAAGGTCGCGTTCATTATTACGAAGGTTATCCGATGGACCAGGTCACTTTTCCCATCCGCGTGATGCAAAGGCTCGGAGTCCAACTGATAATATTAACCAATGCCGCGGGTGCCATCCATCCGGATTACGTGCCCGGGGATGTAATGTTGATCACCGATCACATTGCGCTGATTGGCATGGCGGGAGTGAACCCATTGCGCGGGCCAAACCTGCCTGAATTTGGCGAGCGTTTCCCTGACATGAGCCAGGTGTACTCGCGAAAAATGCAATCCATTGCCAGGGGTGCTGCCGAAAAAATGAATATTGCCCTCCGCGAAGGCGTTTATGTTTGCCTATCCGGACCCTCCTTCGAATCACCGGCAGATTTGAGGTTCCTGCGTATGATCGGGGCAGATGCGGTTGGGATGTCAACCGTACCTGAAGCGATCGTTGCCAGGCAGGGGCGGACACTGGTACTGGGACTTTCAGGCATCAGTAATAAAGCCAACCTGGATGGTTCCACAGAGACTACCCATGAAGAAGTATTGATGGCAGGCAAATTGATCGTACCCAAGCTGACAGGTATTATCCAGGGCGTTCTTGAATCGTCGGATCTACCCTTTTAACGAATCATCGAGAAAAATCGATCGAACATGGCAAATCTTTTAAGATTCTTGATTCAATTTGAATTCTTGTTTTACGCTGTTCTTGCAATAGTCATCATTGTATACATCCGCAAGCTGCTTATTACAGGTAAACGGTGGAGACTGGCTTATTTCGGTCTTGAAAAGGAAACTGCCCAGGCTGAGTTTTCGCAAAACCTGACAGTTTTGATCGTCAGTGTGCTCATGGTGTTGGGATTATTTGCATTGACGACGTTTGTCGCGCCATCGGTACCAGGTGTGCAGAGAATCGCCACCCCGACAGTAGATCTGACTGCCCAGCCGTCGCCGACACCAGAAGCAACTCCGGGGGTCGCCACCACATCGACAGGCTTTATTGGCACTCTCGAAGCCGTATATGGGCAAGGATGCATTCCTGATCAGATCAACTGGACCGAGCCGCGCACCGGAGATACGATAAGCGGGACGGTCATTTTGAAAGGGACAGTAAACGTTACCAGTCTCGGATACTATAAATATGAATATTCGTCTGTGGGCAACGAAAATTGGACGACGATCGCGGCTGGCAATCAAACGGTCGAAAACGATGCATTGGGTGGTTCGTGGGATACCACTAATTTGACCCCAGGGGATTATTTATTACGCCTGGTCGTCACCGACAGTCAAAACCAGGCATACCCTGCCTGTACAGTTCAAATTAAAATCACAACTCCCGCCAAGTAGGTAAAAATGCCGCAAATACAAATTCGCCCCGCAATTTCTTCTGATATCCACACCCTGATGAAAATCGATGCCTCGTGTGCAACGACACACGTCTGGCAAATGGACTACAACAGCGAGCCGGGTCAAATTGGCGTGGTGTTTCGTGACATTCGCCTTCCCCGTTCAGTAAGGTTGGAATATCCGCGCACCACTACGTCCATGGCGGATACCTGGCTACAGAAGGATTTGTTCCTGGTGGCGGTCATGGATGATAACCTGGTTGGCTATCTGACCCTGGTGACAGATCAGGAAACCAAAACTGCCAGGATCGCCGACATTGTGGTGACAGAAAAACTCCGCCGCCAGGGAATCGCATCCACTTTGATCCTCGCGGCACAGGATTGGGCTTCACGTCAAAAGCTCAGGCGGATGATGTTGGAAATGCAAGCCAAAAACCATGCGGGCATCAACCTGGCGCGCAAATTGGGTTACGATTTCTGCGGATTCAACGATCATTATTTCGCCAATCACGATATAGCAGTATTCTTTACTTATATTTTGAAATAACCCGGGTGGATTTTAGTGGCTGAATGGCTGGATAGCATCTTAAGAGTATTGATCACGATCAGCCAGATTTTGACATCTGGCATCGCAATTACGGCTTTTGCATTACTCCTCTATGCCTTAACCTTTAATTTAAGAGACCGGGTCGCCCGTTCGTTTGCGATTATCTTGATCTGCCTGGTCGTCCTTTTCTCGGCTGATTCCTTCGGCAGCACCGCGCAGACAGTGGCAGGGATTGGTTTTTGGCTGAATGTTCAATGGGTCGGCATTATTTTCCTACCTGTTTCGTTCCTGAACTTTTCCGACGCGCTTCTCTCCACCACCGGCAGACCCTCACGCTGGCGCCGGCGCTGGGCGATCCGCGTGTCTTTATTGATATCTGTTTTCTTCTTCGTCGCGTTGATCATTGGACAATTTGCTGGACCAGTGATCACAGAAAATACCGTGGCGCCGCACAATCAGCAGACCGTTCTCACTGAAGCATTTACGATTTTCTACATGGTGATCATGGTGATGGCATGGTTCAATTTCATCCGTGCCTATCGAAGAACCTTAACCCACTCCAGCCACAGGCGGATGTTATATCTCACCACATCAGCCCTGGGTCCAGCTTTAGGCTCATTTCCATTTTTACTGTACAGTTCGTCTTTTGCAGCAAACATTCCCGTGGTTTTTTGGTTTATCACCATCGGTGCCAATGTCATCCTGGCTGTTGCGCTGATTGCGATGGCCTATTCGGTGGCATTCTTCGGCGTGTCATGGCCTGACCGCCTGGTCAAAAGCCGCTTGTTCAAATGGCTGTTACGCGGACCTTTTACCGCGAGTTTGACTTTGGCATTGGTCACGATCATCCGGCGTGCAGGTGATTTGTACGGCAGCCCTTATACGCCATTCGTACCGATTGCGATGGTCGTGTGTATCCTGATGACCGAATACCTGATCACCATCTTTTATCCTTACGTCGAGGGATGGCTCTTCTTTGGCAAGGATGTGCAGGAAGTTGAAGCCCTTCGCTCGATGGAGGAAAAGCTGATCACACGCAGCGACTTGAGGCAATTCCTCGAAATGGTGCTGGCGTCAGTTTGCGACAGGCTGCAAGCACCGGGAGCTTACCTCGCGGCGGTTACGCCTGAAGGCATTGATATTATGTGCGAAACCGGCACCAGCAGGGTGTCGGATGAAAAACTTCAAGCTCTGACTACGTTTGTGAAGGACAATTCGGTGACCGGGTTTACTGCATGGCAGGGTGACGGGATCTACCCCATCATGAATGGAATTGGCCAGGCAACACCCGTGGTCGAAGGATACCTGGGAATCGAAGGGTTCGGCGCGCGGGAAGAATTGGATGAAGATGACCTCTCCGCTCTTCAGACTTTGAGTCAACGGGCAGCCTTAGCCTTGAAGGACCGCGAAGCCCAGGAGCAGATATTCCGCTCGTTGGAATTGATGTCACCCCAGGTTGAACTGATCCAACAATTACGGGCTGCCGGGCGGTACGACCGTAACGGTTTGATGAAAATTGAAACAAGCCCAAAACAGGTTGAAATGACCCAGTGGATCAAGGATGCGCTGACCCATTATTGGGGCGGACCGAAATTGAGCGAGAGTCCGTTGATGGACCTCCAGGTGGTAAAGGACATCCTCCCTGAACACGACAACAATCCACAGAATGCCCTGCGCAGTATCTTGCGAACTGCCATTGAGCAAACACGGCCAGAAGGCGAACGAAAATTCACAAGTGAATGGATATTGTATAATATTCTGGACTTGAAATTTATGGAAGGGAAAAGAGTACGTGAAATTGCCCGAAGACTGGCTATCTCTGAAGCGGATCTTTACCGCAAACAACGCGTGGCTGTGGAGGCGATCACCAATAAAATTGTCCAAATGGAACTCAAGGCGCTGGAGATTAAAAAGGGTACCAATGGGTAGGGCCAACTGATTATTCGTAAGCAAGGGAGGGGATTTAAATGGAACAGGACGGGGTGATTCGGGAGGGTTGTGATGATGTCCCAGAGATCGACGAGGGATGGTGGTCATCTATTTTAGGTGATGAGGGTTCTTATACAGAAGATTCCAACAATGCGGATGGTAAAGTGGGGGTACAGCCTGCCGTTGGAGCGTTGGATTGGGATTGCGTAAAAGAATTATACGAACATGATGAAGTGGTTTTACTCAATGTGTATGGGTTCAATCGGGGCGGACTGTTGGTTCAGGGCGACTGCGTCCAGGGTTTTGTACCGGTAAGTCACCTGGTTGATATGCCTTCCAATATCAGCGATGAGCAGCGGCACAATCTGCTTTCGGAATATATCGGAAAATCTCTTTATCTCAAAGTCATTGAATGCGAGCCATCCTGCGATAGGGTTGTGCTTTCAGAACGTGCTGCCCAGGCAGGCGAAGGAAAAAGAAAAGAACTTTTCGAGTCTTTACGGGCAGGTTCGATCCTTAGCGGGGTGGTCACAAATATTACTGATTTTGGCGCTTTTATTGATCTTGGTGGTGTAGAGGGATTGATCCACGTTTCGGAATTGTCCTGGGGCAGAGTGGATAAGCCGGACAAGTTTCTGACGGTAGGGCAGCAAGTGAGAGTAATGGTACTGACCGTGAATGTAGAGACCAGCCGGATTGCACTAAGCCTGAAACGTCTGACCCCCAACCCCTGGGAGGAACTGACGAAGAAATACACCATCGGTGACACGGTCGAGGCGCATATCACTTCCATTCTTAAATTTGGCGCTTTCGCCAAGCTTGAGGAAGGCGTGGAGGGATTGATCCATGTTTCCTGCATAGCTCAAGGAAACGACCATCCCAATCTGCAGAAGATGTTTGTGAGCGGTCAAAAAGTGACCGTGCGAATTCTACATATCGATGCAGAAAGACGGCGGCTTGGATTGGGCCTGGTTATTGTAGAATGAATTCGAAACCGGATCCAGCGCGGCGTACACCCAACAGCAAGAACTTGCTCCTCGAGCCTTTTCCTCCCAGTCCCACAGGAGGAAGGCAGGTGGTTTCTCAGATCCGAAAATTTGCCTGGGACCTTTTAGGCACCCTTTTGCTGCTGCTGGCTGCTTTGATCTTTCTGGGCACCTTCCGTTTTTCGCAGGGTGTGCTGATCAATCCGCTGGTAGTTTTGGTTAAGCAGGTCATGGGTTGGGGGATATATCTCTTTATTTTGACCCTTGTACTCCTGGGCGTTGTTTGTTTCCGACACCGGGCAGGAAAAAGAATTGGACTTTCACTTGGTCAGGTGGTTTCTCTAGAAGGATTGTTCTTTTGCCTGATCAGCCTGGCTTCAATTTTTGGCGGATTCTCCATCGATCGGGCAAGTTCAGGCCAGGATGGGGGAGTTATCGGATGGGGGTTGGCTCAATTTGTCTTTTCATTCCTGCCGGCACCCTTTGGAACGATATTTTTTATTGTCCTGAGCTTGCTCTTCGTTTATTGGGGGTTTGGGATTTCCCGGATGATCGCACGGAATGTCAATCAATGGGTGGATTCTACTGCGAGACCGATACCTACCGCGGAGGAAGCCCGAGCTGACCTGGCCAGTCGCGAGAAAATGAAGCCGCGGTCCAAAGATCCGCAGATTGTCGAACAGCTGAGACCCCAAACATTTTGGCGGGATGACCGTCTTCCTCCGATAAACATCTTAATCCAGGATCAAAATATCAAGCCGGATGAAGAGATGATCCGGATGAATGCGCTCACGATCGAAAAAACGTTGAGCGAGTTTGGAATTCCAGCAAAGGTCATCGGTTACCGCATGGGACCGACGGTCACCCAGTATGCTCTTGAACCAGGTTTTATCGAACGCCCAGGTCCGGATGGTGAAATCATCAAACAGAAGGTCAGAGTTGCCCAGATATCGACGTTGTCGAAAGACCTCGCCTTGGCATTATCTGCAGAGCGCTTACGTATCGAAGCCCCAGTTCCCGGTAGATCGTATATGGGGATCGAGGTTCCAAATTCCCAAAGCGCAGTGGTTCATTTGCGCAGTCTATTGGAGACCGAGGATTTCAAACACATGGGGTCGCCTTTGGCGCTTGCCCTGGGCAAGAGTGTTTCTGGAGAGGTCGTCCTGGGAGATTTAGCGCGCATGCCGCACCTTTTGATCGCAGGGACGACAGGCTCGGGAAAATCGGTGTGCATTGCCGAGATCACCGCCTGCCTGGTAATGAACAATACCCCGGAAGACCTCAAAATGGTGATGCTCGATCCGAAAATGGTTGAGTTGGTCCGGTTCAATGGATTGCCGCATTTACTGGGCAAGGTGGAAACAGACCTCGAGAGAATGCTAGCCGTACTGAATTGGGCACAAACGGAAATGGATGCCCGCTATCGAATGCTCGAAAGCGTCCATGCGCGTGAATTAGAGGATTACAACCGCAAGATGCAGCGCAAGAAACAACCCACCCTGCCGCGGATTGTGCTTATGATCGATGAATTGGCAGATTTGATGATGTCAGCCCCGGAGCAAACAGAACATGGCTTGGTGCGGTTGGCCCAAATGGCGCGCGCGACAGGGATTCACCTGGTGGTTGCCACCCAGCGTCCGAGTACGGATGTCGTCACCGGGTTGATCAAGGCCAACTTTCCAGCCAGAATTTCGTTTACCGTTGCTTCATCCATTGATTCACGCGTGGTCCTGGATATGAATGGCGCTGAGACGCTTTTGGGCAAAGGGGATATGCTTTTCCTCGATCCTGAGGTCGGCACATTACAGAGAGCCCAGGGTGCCATGGTGATGGACCAGGAAATCGAAAAGATCATGATCCATTGGCAGGGTTTCAAAAAGGCTGAAAATGATGCTCCGCCTCCGTGGGAATCCCTCCTGGCAGAACAAGGTGGAGATGATTCCGACAAGCTCATCGAACAGGCGATAGAGGTGGTAAAACATGCAGGCAAAGCCAGCGCATCATTATTGCAACGCCGCCTTCGGGTGGGTTACCCGCGGGCTGCCCGGTTGATCGACGAACTTGAAGACATGGGAATTGTTGGACCTGGTGTGGGTAGCGGAAAAGATCGCGAAGTTTTGATCGACGGCGCGGCTGACCCTGAAACTGACGAGGATATCGACTAATCCATGCTTGACAGCAGCCCTCTGACCGATTAGCATACATCAATCTTAATTATTGGAAGTGACATGCTTAAAGAAGGAACGCAAATGCAGGAAGAAAAATGGTCGCTTGAACAATTTCTTAGAAATACATTCAAACGACCGCTGGATTCGATCGCAGGGTTCCTGCAACGGGCGGGTGTGACGCCCAATGGGATTACCGTGTTCGGATTATTGGTCAGCGCTGCGGCGGCTGTACTGCTCGGGTTGGGAAAGTTCACGGCAGGCGGGTTGGTGCTGCTGATCGGTGCGCCAATGGATGCTTTGGACGGCGCGCTCGCCCGCTTGACAGGCAAGCCTTCGAGTTACGGTGCATTCCTGGATTCGGTAACCGACCGTTACGCAGAATTGATCCTATTTGCTGGACTCCTATATTATTACCTCCAGGCTGGCGATCAAACGTCGAGCTTGTTGGTGTTTGCAGCAGCCGCTGGCAGCGTGCTGGTATCGTATGTTAAGGCGCGGGCGGAATCTCTGGGCTTTGAAGCCAAGGTCGGATTGTTTTCAAGAGTGGGAAGGTTGGTGGTTTTGATCCCTTGCTTGATATTCAATATACCGGTCGTCGCCTTGTGGATTTTGGCAATCTTCACCAACGTCACCGCTTTACAACGGTTCTTCCACGTCCGGAAGCAATCGCAGCTTCCACAATAACCATTTCACTAATAGAGAAGGTCAATCAATCATGCCCACAGGATTTACTATTTTCGGATTAACCATTCATTATTACGGTGTCATCATCATGTTTGGCGCAATTGCTGCCGCTTTCATGTCTGCCTGGCTGGCAAAGAAACACGGCCAGGACCCTGACACGGTTTGGGATATGCTACCCTGGTTATTGGTCGCGGGGATCATCGGGGCTAGGCTCTGGCACGTTTTCACCCCTCCTGCCTCCATGCTGATTGATGGCAAAAATCCCTACTTGATTCATCCGCTGGACGCTTTGATGATCTGGCGGGGCGGACTGGGAATTCCCGGTGCTGTAATGGGCGGGGCGTTGGCGCTTTATATTTACGCCAGGGTTAAGAAGACCAGCTTCGCCATGTGGGTTGACATCATCGCACCCGGCCTGGCGTTGGCACAGGGTATCGGGCGTTGGGGTAACTTCGTCAACCAGGAAGTGTATGGTTTGCCAACCAATCTCCCCTGGGCGATCTATATCGACCCTGCCCATCGTTTGCCTGGTTTTGAGAATGTAGCTTATTATCACCCCACATTCTTTTACGAATTTCTGTGGAATTTGCTCAATATGGCAGTGCTTTTGTGGCTGGGCAAAAAGTTTTCCGAGAAACTCAAAACAGGGGATATCTTCCTGATTTACCTGGTCATTTATCCGGTGGGCAGATTCTTCCTCGAATTCATACGCATCGAATATTCACCGATCGCAGGCATAAACATTAACCAAACCCTGATGGCAGTAATCGCCATTTGTGCTTCATTGGTTCTTTTCTTGAGACACCGCAAGAGCTCAAAACCGGCTGATATAGTGATGCCTGAATAAACATTGATCCGCTCAACAAATGGTTGCCTGCCGTATAATGGATTAGGCAGCCATTTTCGTTTAAAGGAGACATTATGGAACGGTTAACCATTCTCGGCTCAGCATACGCAATCCCCAATCCCAACCAGGATAACAGCCACTTATTGGTTGAAACATCTAAACGGGTGGTGTTGATCGATTGCGGGAACCATCCGGTGGTCAAACTGGCGAAGGCAGGAATTGCGATCAACGCCGTAACAGACTTGATCATCACCCATTTTCACGCCGACCATGTCGCTAGCCTGCCCCTGTTACTGATGGATATGTGGCTTGAAAAACGAAGCGAGCCATTGCGCATCTACGGTCTGGAATTTACCCTCGAGCATATCCGGCGCTTGATGGATGTATTCGACTGGCAAAAATGGGAGGGGATGTTCCCGATTGAATTCATCAGGTTGTCGGATTCCAGCGAAACCACCTTGATCAGTGACGACCAGTTGAAGATTCTCAGTCTGCCGGTCAAGCACCTGGTGCCCAATGTGGGTTTGCGAATGGAATTTACCGCCCGCCGCTATGTTGCGGTGTACACGAGCGATACTGAACCCTGTGATAATATCATTCGTCTTGCCCATGGTGCGGACGTACTGCTGCAGGAAACATCCGGCAGGGCAAAAGGGCACACGTCTGCCACGCAAGCCGGCGAATTGGCGGCTGAAGCCGGCGTCAAGCGCCTGATCATGATCCATTACGACTCGACCGTGCCCAAGGAGCGTTTGCTCGCTGATGCGGCAAAATCATTTAGCGGAAGGATCGACCTGGCCGAAGACTGGATGGTTCTGCTGGATTAACCTCACCACCCCTTCAGAAAATTCTCCCATTCCTGGTTATCCGCAAGGTAATGCCCAAAAATATAATTGGCGGAATGGGGCGGCTCTTTGGGAGTGGTGATCAAAGTCATTCCGGAATCGTTGAGGGACATGCCCCCTTTGCGGTGATTGCAGCTTGAACATGCCGCGACGACATTCGTCCAGGTGTGGGCGCCTCCCAGATGACGCGGCAATACATGATCAATGATCAAAGCGCCGCTGAGTTTTCCGCAGTATTGACAGGTGAAATGGTCGCGCCGCAGAATTTCACGCCTCGAAAGGCGTACATGCGGATGGGGTGCGTGTATCATTTTCTGCAGGCGGATGATCGAAGGGATGGGGAACTCAGCCTGGGCAGTATGCACAACCCCTCTGCCATTGAGGATCAGGGAGGCTTTATCCGTCAGCATCAAGCCGAGCGCGCGGTGGAAATTGCAGACGTTAATGGGTTCGTAATTTGCATTAAGAACTAAAACGGCATGCTCCATATTTTTTGGATTATAGCATCGAATAAGTCAAAGAGTAAAGAAAGTCAGGAGAGGAAAAAATGCGCATAGCCATTATAGGCGGAAGAGGATTGATCGGGTTTGCATTGGCCCAGGAATTACGCTCTGCTGGTCACGAACCCTTACTCCTCAGTCGAAAGGCTGAAGGGAGCCACGCCATCCAGGGAATCCCTCTGGCCGCCTGGGATGGAAGAAACGCGGCGGAGTTGGCAGCCATCCTAGACGGGATGGACGGGCTGGTCAACCTGGCGGGGGAGAGCTTGGGTAAGAGCCGCTGGACAAAGAAGAGAATGAAGGTTCTCCTCGACAGCCGCCTGGTGCCTTCACGTGCGGTGGAACAAGCCTGGTCAATCATGAAATCACCTCCCAGGGTGTTAATTCAAGCCAGTGCTATCGGTATTTATCGACCTTCCGATCAACCAACCGATGAACAATCTCCCCTGGGGGATGGTTTTGGGGCGGATTTGTGCAAGAACTGGGAAATTTCGACCCTGGGAGTGACCCGCCATCAGACACGCCATGTGATCATCCGCTCAGGATTGGTGTTGGAGCGAAAGCGGGGAATCCTGCCCCAAATGATGCTGCCATTTCGGCTCTTCGCAGGCGGACCCATTGGACCAGGTTCGCAGTGGATCACCTGGATCCACGTTGCTGACGAATCCCGGGCAATCCGCTACTTTTTGGAGAATGATAAAGCTGCTGGGGCGTACAATCTCACCTCTCCCAGCCCTGTAACGAATGCGAATTTTGGAAAGGCTATCGCAAAAGCCCTGCACCGGCCTTACTGGTTTTGGATTCCGGGCTTCTTACTCAAGCTTGTGCTTGGCGATATGAGCAGCTTACTGTTGGAAGATAAGAGGGTAATTCCAAGGCGGCTTTTGGACGAAGGATTCAACTTTCTTTATCCAGATTTACCCACCGCGCTTGCTGAATTGCTTGATTCGAATCATTAAACCGCTTGGAAAAGTGAAAGGGTTGGTATAATCAGGACGTTAAACCTTTCTCACCCATCTTAAAAAGGAGGCCGCAATGAACATTAATGAACAAGTCGAATATTTAATGCAGGGAACTGAATATGGCGACGAGCAGCTCAAACAAAATATGGCAGACGAGCTGCGCTCACGGTTGATCGCATGTCAAAAAGAAGGACGTCCTTTGCGTGTTTATTGCGGTTTTGACCCTCGCACCACCGATTTGCATCTCGGCCACACCGTACCCATGCGCAAGATGCGTCAATTTCAAGAACTCGGTCACGACGTAACGTTCCTGGTCGGCAACTACACTTCGCTCATCGGGGATCCTTCGGATAAGGATATCCTGCGCCCGGTGTTGACGCCAGAGATCGTTCAGAAAAATGCGATGACGTATGCTGAGCAGTCGTTTCGCATTTTGGACCGGACGAAGACGGACGGTGCGCTTTAACGCGGAATGGCTCTCGAAGCTCACCTTCGAACAACTGATCCAACTGGCTTCGAACTTTACCCTTCAACAATTCCTCACCCGTGAAAATTTCAAGCTTCGTTGGGAAAAGGGAGATGCCATTTACCTGCACGAAACCTTTTATTCGTTAATGCAGGGCTTCGATGCGCATGCCTTGAAAGCAGACGTTCAAATCGGCGGAACAGATCAGCTTTTCAATATCATGACCGCTGCCCGGAAAATCATGACCTCGCTGGGCGACCAGCCCAATATTGCCATCATCGTGGGTATTCTCCCGGGAACTGACGGCGTTGTCAAAATGAGCAAATCGTTGGGAAACCACGTTCCCATCAATACCGACGCAGTTGACATGTACGGGAAGGTGATGAGCATTCCGGATAGCGCGATGGGGCAGTTCTTCCGGCTTGTGACCCCTTTGACTCCGCCGCAAATCGCTGAAATCGAAAATGGGGTAAAGGCCGGGACGCTTCATCCGCGCGACGCGAAAATGCGCCTGGCTTTCGAGATCGTAACGGCTTTCTACAGCAAAGCCGAAGCAGAAAACGCGCAAAGGAATTTCGTCGAGACTTTCCAAAAAGGCGGGGTACCAGAAGAAATGGATGAATTCAAGTTGGATTCTTCTCTAACACTGGCTGATCTTCTCGTGGCTGCCGGGCTGGCAAAAAGCAAGACTGAATCCCGCCGCCTGATCGATCAAAAGGGTGTGAAAATCGATGGCACGGTTCTCACCGATCCAACGCAATTGATCCTGGACGAAGGCATCCTCCAGGTAGGCAAACGTCATTTCCTGAAGTTGATCAAGTAAATTTGAAAAAAATCTCCTGACGAAGCAGGAGGTTTTTTTTGTCAATTTCCAAAGGGTGTTACAGAAGCCAGGAACATCTCTTCTCCGATGGCGCGGGTTTTTTCGGGTGTTCCATCCTCCAAAACCACGACCAGAGCCAAAGGTGTGGCTTTCCAAGCGGGCGTGGTTCCGGCGATGAACCAGACGATCGTCTGGTCATTGTTTTTTACCTTGGATAGGGTTTCCCAACCTGGAAAAGAAGTCATCGACAGGGCTGCTGAAGCAGCATCAGCTTCAACCGGGTTGACTGTTTTTACAGCCGATGGGACGGGTAATGCGATCCATTCATCCAGCGGATCTTTGTAAGCTGTGACCAGCACTGGCGGCGTGACCACCCCGTGATCGGACAGGGCTGCGGCAGCGATGACCAATTGCAGCGGGCTGATGCGCCAAGTGCTGGTCGGGGATGTCAGTGTTTGGGTCGTGATGGGATAAGTGAGGGTTGTTGCACTGGCTGTTTCAACTGGCAAGCCGGGCTTGGCAAAGAATCCAAGTTGTGTCAAAAGATCCCACTGTACGGTGGGTTGGATGGATTTTGAAAGTATCTGGGTGGCGATCGGGCAACCAGAGGTGACCAGGTTGGGAAAGTCAGGCGCTGAACCTGGATCAACTGCGCAATCTGCCAGGTCAGAGGCACTCAAGCTGGCTGGCACTGGGGGAAGTCCGCTTTTCAAAGCGCTGGCATACAGGAACGCCGATACTGCCGTGCCAAGAGGGTATTGTCCCTGGGTGACCCGATTCAACAGCGGTGCGTTCTTGTCGGCCATCCAGGTACTCCAGTTTGTGCTCAACTCGTTTGCATTGAATGTGGGCGCTGTAGCCATGGCAAGAATCTCGCCTGACACAGCATTGATCAGGACAATGGCTCCTTTTTGATCTTTCAACAATGATTCCGCTTTATTTTGCAGCGAAGAATCCAGGCTCAGGCGGATATCCAACCCGGGAGGATATTGACCATAAAGCGACTGAGCCAGCCAGACGGCCGAAGTTGTATTTCCCTCGATCCCGCGCAGATACCCATCCATGCTGTATTCGATCCCCGTTTGCCCGTAATCGGGGTTGCTGTAGCCAACGGTCGCACTTAACGATGGAAGATTTATCGTTCGCACGTAGTGTCCTACGGCTCCGGTCGATTCGGCAAGGACGAGATTGTTACGATCCAGGATTTTCCCGCGTAGAACATACGAATCAGAAATCGCCCGGCGTGGATTATCGCTCCTGGAGAGAAGGTCAGATGCGCGTACCATTGACCACCAGCCGGTAAACAAACCGATGACGAAAAGCCCTGCCAGGAATATTGTTCCAATCAACGTATACGGCTTTAAGCGTTCGATGGTTGCCGGCTGGTCTTCTGCCTGGTTGCTGATGATCAACAATAATAAAAATGAAAAGAAGGATGTCACGAGCGAAGAGCCGCCGTACGAGACAAACGGCAGGGTTACCCCGGTCAGGGGGAAGAGGCGGATATTGCCCCCGATGATCAAGCCCGCCTGAACGATAAACGTACTCGATATCCCAATCGCCAGGAACCTTTGGTATTGGTTGGGTGCATGCAGGGCAATTTCGATGCCCCGCACGGTGATGATCGCCAATACGATCGCCAATCCAACCGCACCGATCAACCCGGCTTCTTCAGCAATCGCCGAAAAGATAAAGTCAGATTGGGCAACGGGCACCACCCCCGGGCTGCCAAGACCCAATCCGCGACCGAGGACACCGCCATTTCCAATGGCCATTAACGATTGAACGATCTGGTAGGAACGTCCAGAGGGATCCAACCAGGGATTGATCCAGGCTTCGATACGGAGGCGGATCACATCGAAGATCAAATACCCTGAAACAAGCCCGATGATGATCACGAAGAAGCTGATCAACAACACCCTGCGTCTACCTGATGCAATATAAACGATCAAGGTGTACAGAATAATGAAAATCGAGGCTGTCCCCAGATCTCGTTGAGCGATCAGGATGACGACGGCTGCGCCTGCGACTACCAGGGTGGGCGCCAGTAATTGGATGATGCCAAAATGCGCCGGCAGGCTGTCTGCCAGGTATGCGGCGAGGTAGATGATCAACGCTAATTTGAGAAATTCTGAAGGCTGCAGGTAAATCCCGAACATGTCCAACCACAGCCCTGGTCCTGTCCCCGATCCGCCGGGGTAAGTACCCAGGAAGAGGGTGAGGAGGGTGAGTGCCAGGATGCTGGTCAGCCAAACGTATTTATACCGCCGTAAGACGGGCAGCAGTTTTTGAAAACGGACTCCGATCAAGAATCCAACAATACACACAACCAGCCAAATCATTTGGCGAAAACCGAGCGCAGGGTTCAAGCGGAAGATCGTGATCAATCCCCAACCTGAAAGCAATCCGACCATAGGCACCAGGTAAGGGTCACGATCCGGCAGGAACCGATTAACACTGTGATACAGGACTGAAAAGCCAACCAGCCATACCCCCCATCCCACCCATTGTTCCCAGCGAACGGTCCCCGTCCATTGATGCAATCTTACCGCAGGGGCAAAGGTCAACACAATGCAGTTAAGAAATAGGAACAATGCCGCCAAAACCATCAAGCGGCTCTGGAGTTTATTGTGCGGTGCTTCAGTGGTTGGAAATAGAAAGTTCACTTAAAGTATTTGTCCACCAGCGGTCCCAGTTTCTGAATGGTTTCAGCAGGAATGGCATCTTTATGGCTGATAAACGCGTTTTCAAGAGCGTGCATGCAATTACAGGTGGATTCTCCGTGCAGATTTTCAACCATCGCTGCGATGGTCTTTTGAGCGACCTCGGTATTTTGCTTCAAGGTTTTGACCACGATATCCACGCTTACGTCTTCTTCGTGTAAATGCCAGACATCATAATCGGTTACATGCGCCATGACGGCGTAGCACATCTCGGCTTCGCGAGCCAGAAAAGCTTCAGGGGCAGTGGTCATACCGATCAGGGAGACACCCCACGAACGATAGGTATTGGACTCAATTTTGGTCGAAAACCGCGGACCTTCGATGGTGATCATCGCGCCGCCCAGGTGAGCTTTGGCGTCCATGACGGTGACGGTTTGGAACAACTGCGTCGATAAGTCGGGGCAAAAAGGATCACCCGGGCTGATGTGGACGACCAATCCATCCCCAAAAAACGAACGGGCGCGGTTCTTGGTATTGTCAAAGAGCTGGTCAGGGATCACAATTTCACCTGGTGCAAAATCTTCGCGCAGCGAGCCGCACGCGCTGACGCTGATGATGCGCGTGACCCCCAAGGCCTTGAGGGCAAAGATGTTTGCCCGGTAAGGCACCTCAGAAGGCGAGATCGTGTGTCCTACGCCGTGCCTGGCAAGAAATGCCACAGGTTTGCCTGAAAGCGTCCCCAACGCGATAGGGGCACTCGGCTTTCCGAAGGGTGTATCTGGATAGATCGTTTCGATATTCTCAAGGGCAGGAAAATTATATAATCCTGACCCTCCAATTACTGCAAGCACTGGTGTTTTGTCCATGTAGGTTTCTCCATTATTGTTCAATCGATTGAATTTCAACCAGGATCGGGATTTGACCAATTCGAATCTCATCTCCGTTGATGATGATCGTTGGCGTTTCGACCTTTTCATCATTTAGAAAAGTTCCATTGGTGGATTGCATGTCTTCGACCCACCACTGCAGGTAGCGGTAACTCAAGCGAGCATGCCTGGCGGAGACCGTCTCATCTGTGAGCGGGAAATCGCAGGCGGTGTCTCTGCCGATGACCAGTTCTGAGGAGGTAAATGTTTTTCGTGTATCTTCGGCTTCATTGGCAAGGCTCAAGATGATGGGAGGAATTTTTCGCGTGGTAACCATTTGGCTCTGAAAGCGTAAATCACGCCAGAGCGTATACAAAGCCCATCCCAGGAAGCTAAAAAGGGCAATGGCTGCCAGAATTCGTAGGACGAAAATCAAGAAAGGAAGCATTCTGTCTTATCCCTGGTCTGTGGTGGGCTTCATGTCTGTCGTAATATGCCTGGGTTTGGTATCGGCACCTGGTTCGTCAATGGCAAAGATCATTTTTACCCCAGCCAATGAGATGACATCTCCTGACCTCAAGCGGAATTGGCTGATACGTTCTCCATTGATATATGTGCCCCCTGAAGAGCCAATATCGAAAATCATGAACCCGCCGTTCACAAATCGGATCTGGGCATGGGTACGGGATACACGCAGGTCATTGACGACGAGGTGATTTGTGCTGCGGCGCCCAAGGTTAGTCACTTTGCGAGCGAGCGGATAACTTTTTTCGTTCTCGAGAATGAGCCGCGCTTTTACAGGTATCTCCAGGGGTGAGTTGGAAGGCAATCCATCATTATTAATGGGCACTGCATTGGTCACCCCCAGTTCGTTATCGGGGTAGACCGGTTCGATGAGAATTTCGGAATAATTCAAGGCAGTGCTTGAAATCAGTTGGAGTGAAGGGGTATTTTCAAACTTGCGGCCGAGTTCCTGAGCGGTATCTGCCAGCGTATGGATGATGGCGTTTTCCCAATCAGGCTCAGCTTTCCACCTGGCACATTCCTGCGGATGCATGAAAATGTTGAACCGGTTGGGCAGGTTCTTTTGGTCCTGGCTCTCAGAATTGATAAAAGTCTGAAATGCTTCCACCAGCCGATGCACAGAATTGGCGTGCTCGTCCATCCATGGAAACAATGCAGCGCTGCTTTCGATGATTTCCTTAATTTTACTTTCAATCAGGTCGATAGGGTTAGCCATACGTTATTATTATAATCAAAGAGTGTGCATAATTTATGAAAATAGGTTGAGTGATTCCGTGGGATACCAGGAAATCGAACACCTCTCAGATCGAGCCATAAGGGTTGCGTCCAAAACACTCGAAGGTCTATTTGTGGATGCCGCCCTCGGGATGTATTGCATTATGGATGTTCACTGCTCGGAGGTCAGGATTACCCGCAGACTCAGCTTTGATGGGTTGGATTTGGAGAGCCTGCTGGTTGCATTTTTATCAGAATGTTTGGCCATGGCTGAATTGGAGAACCTGGCGCTGCAGTCGGCTGCGATTTCATTTACAGAAAATCAATGCACCGCAGCCATGATCCTTTCGCCAATACTCCAGAAAACTGAAAATATCAAAGCGGTTACATTTTCCGAGATGAAGATTCTGAAAAATGCCAGCGGGTTCGAGACCGATGTGGTTTTTGATCTTTAGTGGAGGCGGAATGATCAAACAATCCGTGATCAAAAGAATTTCTGATTTTGAATGGGAAATTCCGGCAGAGACGCTTTCTGAAATGCTTGTACCTGTGCGCATCATCGCCACCGAAGACATCATCCGCCACGCGCTGACTGACAGCTCATTCAACCAGGCGATGAACGTTGCCTGCCTGCCAGGGGTGGAAAATCCAGTGGTGATTATGCCGGATGTGCATCAGGGGTACGGCTTTCCAATCGGGGCGGTCGCCGCCATGCGGTTGGGCGATGGTGTGATTTCGCCGGGCGGTATCGGCTACGATATCAACTGCGGCGTGAGGCTGCTTTCTTCGCAGCTTCTTTTTGACGAGGCAAAAGGCAAATTGGAGCGTCTTTCTTTTGCTTTGAACGAAGGCAGTCCCAGCGGGGTCGGCGCAACGAGCAAGTTTTCTCTAAAGAAGAATGATTTTGAGCAAATTTGTGTCGATGGAGTTTCTTGGGCTGCCAGGGAAGGGCTGGCGAGTGAAAATGATTTGCGCCGTACCGAGGAGCACGGTAAACTGACAGGCGGTTCACTAAGCGCCGTCAGCAAGAGAGCAATCGAACGCGGGATCCACCAGTTGGGCACATTGGGTGCCGGCAACCACTTTCTCGAAGTTGACGTTGTGGATGAAGTGTATTTTGCCCAGGCGGCTGCGGCGTACGGACTGTACAAAGACTGCCTGGTCGTGCAAATCCACTGCGGTTCCCGTGGATTTGGTCATCAAATTTGCACCGATTACGTTCTTGATTTTCAATCCGCTGTGCACAAATACGGCATCCACGTATTGGATCGTGAATTGGTTTGCGCACCCTTGGATTCCATTGATGCCGAGCAATATCTCCAAGCCATGCGGGCAGCTGCGAATTTTGCCTTTGTCAACCGGCAAATTTTAGCCAATGCCTGCCGGAATGCTTTCGAAAAATGTTTTGCAGGGAGTGGATCCAATACCCATTTGCAGCAAGTCTATGATGTGACTCATAACATTGCGAAATTTGAAACTTATATTGTGGATGGCGTAAAGAAAAAGCTTTGCATCCATCGCAAGGGTGCAACGCGGGCTTTTGGCCCCAACCACCCTGAACTTCCTGAGGAATACCGCCCGGTTGGGCAGCCTGTGCTTATCCCAGGGAGTATGGGGACGGCCTCCTGGGTGTTGGCAGGTACACAGAAGAGCATGGAAGTCTCTTTCGGGTCAGCCTGTCATGGCGCGGGAAGGTTGAAAAGCCGATCTCAGGCAAAAAGGGAAGTTCGTGGAGAGGATTTGGTTCGATCGCTGGCTAAAAAGGGAATCATTATTCGAGCGGGATCGATGAGCGGGGTGGCTGAAGAGGATCCTGCGGCATACAAGGATGTCGATGAGGTGATCGAAGCGGTTTGCGGGGCAGGCATCGCACGTAAAGTTGCCCGTCTGCGCCCGGTGGTTGTAATCAAGGGATGAGGGTATCGATTATAGAAAAGTGATGATGGGGGCAATTCGGGCATTGGTTACTTTGACGAGATCAGCCGGGTCAAGGCGGATATTTAATCCCCTTTGACCGCCTGAGATATGGATGAGGGGCAGAATCAACGCCGAGTCATCCAGGATCATGGCGAAGCCTTTATTCAGCAGTGCGAGCGGCGAAATTCCGCCTGCCTGCAACCCGGTCTGCGATTCAGCCTCCTGCTGGGTCGGGACGTGAACCTTCTTTTCTCCGAGAAAAGCGGCAACGGCTTTCAAGTCCACTTCGCTATTTGCGGGAACCATGCACAATACCAACTTACCATTGGCTCGTTTGATCACGATTGTCTTATACACCATTTCCAGGGGGACGTTCAAGAACTGGGCGGTTTCGATCGCTCCCAGTTTTTCGGGGGGGAGATCGAAAGCGGTGTAAGCAATTTTCTTCGCATCCAAAAGACGGGTTACATTATTGGAAATCGTCATATTTGTTTTTCTTTTGGATGTGGATAGGATTTGAGAATATCCATCCACGATACATCCCATGAAATTCGATCAAACACTCCACGCGATATGCACCCGGCTCGGAGGCAGTTGCCACCATTTGATCAGTGCCGTCCCAGGTGCGGATGACTTTTCCATTGAAGATCAACCTGGTTTTCGCTGGTCTTGGAAGGCGGATCCGCAAAGTTGCCCCATTAACCATCTTTATGGTTTGACCCATCGACACTGTTTCGTCCCCGGTTTCTGCTGTAAACCTGAAGCCCCGCGTGCTCGCCGGGCGGTCGTATCCCACAAAAGCGGACCCTTCGCGGAACGCACGATAAATCAAGTTTCGATCATGCTCCACATCGAAATTCAGCTCTTCCTGGAGCAGCAGGTGGGTGTTGATGTTGCTGAAATGAAACGCATACGGGAAAATCACTTTGTGCAGCAGCGATTTCTTAAATTGGATTGCGTGCGCGTCGGAACCGCCAACCCCTACGACTTTGATACCTTGCGAAAGCAGCTCGTCCCATTTTGCCAACGTTTGCTGCCTTGGACCACGGGGATAGTATTCCGGGAAAAAGGCATAAAACAAGACAGTCCACAACGTCCGGGCTGCATCCTTAAACTCGCTGAAGTGGTTCCAAATTTCAAGACCGGTGAAGCCCTGTACTCCCCAATCCACCCATGAGATATCGGGTTCATGGAACATCGGCAAATCGGCTTCGTTGGGATGGGCCAGAAAGGTCAGTCCGTTGGTTTTGTTCGCCTGTTCGATTAGTTCCTGGGGGGAATAAGCAAATTGTGCAAGTTCGCGGTTCGCCCCGATCACAAGCATGTGATTCTTTTGGGGTTCACGGTTTTGATCGTGTACTTCTTCGGCTGCCAGGAACATAAGGTGTTTGTCGCCTTTGGACACGTACCGGTCAGCTCCCTCGACAAGAACGTTATGGTCAGTGATAATCAGCACATCGATCCCAGCCGCGATTGCTTGATCGATAACATAAGCATGCGTACCGCTGCCGTCGGAGTAAAGTGTGTGATTATGTAGGTTGGCGACAAGCTCTTTCATAGGTCGTAATGACTCAAAATAAAAAGTTACTTTAGAGGTAACGTTGACTAATTTAGAAAATAAAGGGTATAATTTTCGATGTTATTTAATCCAGGAGGTTTATCTTGACACAATACATTGACATCGCATTGATTATAACTTCAATCGCTCTCATCGTCAGCGTGATTTTGCAAAACAAAGGTGTTGGCTTGGGCGGTTTTGGCAATATGGATACCGGCGGTGTCTTTACAGCGCGACGGGGCATTGAGAAAACCTTGTTTTGGGTAACGATCATACTTTCGGCATTGTTCTTTATTCTTACATTGACCTCGGTAATCATTTCGCGCTAAAGGTATTCCCTGGATTTTTCTATAAAATCATCCCAGGAATTCGAGGGCGACTCTCCTTGATGAAGGGAAGTCGCCATTTTACTATAGAGCCTATGAAAAAATTTAGATGGCAACTGATAATCATTTTCCTGACGGGTTTAATCGTTGGGATACTGCTGTTGTTGGAAAAAGGTGGAGGCGGCATTACACCGTCATCCTCGAATCCAGCCGCTGGCGGTGTTTATACTGAAGCGCTGGTTGGACAATTCAAACGGCTAAATCCACTGTTGGATCAATCAAACCTGGCAGACATGGAGGTTGACCGTTTGATCTTCTCGGGTTTGTTGAAGTTCGATTCAAGAGGGCTCCCCGTGCCGGATTTGGCTGATACTTGGACCATTTCTGGAGACGGCACCATTTACACGGTTACACTGAAAAATGGACTTAAATGGCACGACGGAAAGCCCTTAACCACGCAAGATATTGCCTTTACGGTTGACTTGATGCGCAACGGTGGGGATGTCATTCCTGCAGACGTGAAAGCGTTCTGGGGAGAGGTCAAAGATGTGGTATTGGACGACACCCACATGCAATTTGTACTACCCGAAACCTACGCCCCATTTCTAGACCATCTCACTTTTGGCGTGCTGCCGAAGCATCTTCTGGGTGACTTATCCATGGATCAAATCGTCAGTTCGCCTTTCAACTTAAATCCAGTGGGAAGCGGTCCATACAAGCTTACCAGCGTTGAATCCGAGAATAACGTAATCCTTGGACTAACCCTAACGGCGTTTAAAGATTACGCAGGCAGCGCACCCTACATCAGTCAGATCGTCTTCAAGTACTATCCCGATAGTGCAGCGGCATTCAAAGTCTATCAAGATGGACTGGCCCAGGGAGTGAGCCAGATCACACAAGATGTTCTACCGAATGCTCTAGCGCAACCTGACCTCTCTTTGTATACCAGCCGGCTGCCGCAAATCAGCATGGTTTTAATGAACATGAATGACGAATCGGTCAAATTCTTTCAGGATGTGAACATTCGCAAAGCCCTTTACATGGGCATCGACCGGACAGCGATCATCGACCAGGTGCTGAACGGGCAAGCCATTCAAGCGAATGGGGTGATCTTTCCTGAATCATGGGCATACCTTTCGAGCCTTTCAGAGACCGATTATGATCCGACGCAAGCAGCCTTGCTTTTGAAAGAAGCAGGTTATGTGATCACCGGCGAGGGAAGCACCGTAAGGATGAAAGATGATGTTGCGTTAAAGTTCGTTTTTTCCTACCCCGAAGATGCCACCCACCAGAAGATTGCCGAAATGATTCAAAAGAATTGGCAAAACCTGGGAGCAGATGTCACTTTAGAGCCTGTTCCGGCGGATCTTTTTGTTACCGATAAACTGAGTTCAAAGGCTTACCAGGCTGCCCTGGTCGACTTGAATTTATCCAGCACACCCGACCCTGATCCATATCCGTTCTGGGATCAAAGCGAAATGACAGGCGGTCAAAATTATTCGCAGTGGAATAATCGCCTCGCAAGCGACATTCTAGAACAGGCCAGAACCACAACCGATTTGACAGAACGTACCCGCTTATATCACAATTTCCAGGCAATATTTGCCCAGGAGCTGCCTGCCCTTCCTTTGTACTACCCTGTTTATACTTTCGGGATCAACCAGCAGGTTCGAGGAGTGACGGTAGGTCCATTGATCGACACCGGTTACCGCTTCGACACGGTGACCGCATGGTATCTTGTTGCCAACCGTACAGCAAATACAACTGAAACGCCTCAGGCAAAATAAAAGGTGATTCATGGACGATGGAGCTGACGATCAAAGGTATTTGATATCTGGTGCGGATGGATTAACCTCTTATTTGGAATCGGACGTCTTATTCTGGCCGCTCCAATCTGAATCACAACCCCTCACAATCGGCAACCTTCTTCTCGCTCAGAAGAAGGTTGTGCCTATACAAAGAGGACCCAATTCGCAGGGATTACTTGAAGCACTCGACCAAATCAACCAGGCGAAGGATAAAAAAAGAGCTGTCTGGCAAAGAAAGGCATCGGCAGAGTTTCATTCCAGGTTGACCCAATATAAATCCATTCTTATGGATGCATCCGAAGACGACAGTGCCGTGGTGAACTATTCCGTTGTGGCGAGATTGAGAGCCATCCTCGAGCTTTTGAAGGATGAGGTTTATCGAGACGATCAATCGGATGTTTTGCTTGCCAATTTGGACGGGAAACTCAAGGCTTTGGTATCGCCATCCGGTTTTCTCTGGTCGAACGACCTTCAGGAAAGCTTTCCGGCCGAGAAATACTGGTTCCTTTACGCAAAGTCTGCGAGAGGGGGCGTTCGATGAGCAAACTTTTTTCGCGTGCCGGGGATGATGGAAGTACAGGGTTCCTGGGCGAGGGCCGTATTCCCAAAGAGGATATCCGTTTTGAGACCCTTGGGACTTTGGATGAAGTTTCAGCTCAATGCGGTGTCGTCCGCGCAGCTATGAACTTTCCTGGCGAGCAGGAATTGATCAAGCATATCCAACAGGATTTATACAGGATCATGGCTGAAGTTGCTTCGGATAAAGAAAACGCAGCAAAATTCCGCACCATCGGAGCTGATCAGGTCACCTGGCTTGAAGAACAGGCTGAGCGCATGGCATCCTCCATAAACATGCCATCCGGTTTCATCCTGCCGGGGGAAACGAAATTGAGTGCCGAAGTTTCGGTTGCGCGGGCAGTTACCCGCCGGGCAGAACGTAGACTGGCTGCGATGGTCCATCAAGACATGATCGAGAATTCCTTTCTCTTACAGTATTTGAACCGGCTATCTTCTCTGTTTTTTGTGCTTGAAGTACGAACATCAAAAACGGCTGGTTCTGACATCACATTTGCCAGGAAAGAAATTTAATGACCGGTACTCTATTGAATGCGGCTACCATCCTTGTCGGTGGAGGTTTGGGCTTGTTATTAGGCTCCAGACTCTCCTCCAGGTTGAAGCAGACCATCATCGCAGGTCTCGGTCTGTTTACCCTGGTTTATGGAATTACGATGTTTTTGAAAACCCAGAACTCGTTGATCGTCCTGGGGAGCCTTGTCATCGGCATTATCCTGGGGGAGTGGATGCACCTGGAAGAAGGGTTCGCCGCTCTGGGGGCGAAACTTGAAAACACCTTCAACCACGGAAATGGAACGGAAGAAAAAGAAAGATTCATCAAAGGATTTCTCACCGCCTCGCTCATTTTTTGCGTCGGTCCAATGGCGATTTTGGGTTCGATCGAAGCTGGATTGACGGGTAACATCAACACCCTGGCGGTTAAATCCATTCTGGATGGGTTCACAGCCATGGCATTTGCATCCACCCTGGGTGTAGGTGTTTTGTTCTCGGCTGCGCTTGTTTTGGTTTACCAGGGCGGGATCACCTTATTGGCTGGACAGGTGCAAAACATCACGACCAGCATGATGATGAACGGAACTTACAGCCGTTGGCGGTGTGATCCTGGTGGGGATCGCGATCAGCGGGTTGTTGGAGATTAAGAAGATTCGCACAGCAAGTTTTCTGCCTGCGTTGATCCTGGCTCCCGTGATCGTTTATGTAATTTCCCTTTTTGGATAGTTACTATTTCACCAATTAGTTGATTAATAAAAAATAGCTGGAGCAATCGCTCCAGCTATTGTGTCTTGCATTCTTACTTGCCGGCTGCGGCAAGAGCAGCATCGATCGTTTTGGTGAGGTCGCCAGCATAAACGAGCGTGCCATTGACAAGGAAGGAGGGAGTGCCTGTCACACCGAGTCCCTGGGCATAGGTGTTATCGTCGGAGATCTTTTGTTCGTATTTCTTGCCATCGTAACACGCGTTAAAAGCGGTCATATCCAGGCCGAGTTTTTCGGCAAATGCAACCAACCGGTCATTGGAGAAACCGCCAACATTTTCTCCCTGGTAATTGGCAAACAGCGTGTCATGGTACTCCCAGAATTTCCCCTGGTCATTGGCGCAATACGCAGCTTCTGCAGCGCTGACCGATTCCGGACCGAGGAAGGAGAATGGGGCAAAGGTGTAATACACTTTGCCGGTGGCGACGTAGGTTGAAATGACGGATGATTCCATTTGCAACCAATATTGGTGGCATACCGTGCACTGGAAATCAGCAAATTCGATCACCTTTACCGGAGCGTTTGGATCTCCCAGGTTCAGTTCAACCGGTTGAGGTTTCGCTTCAAGTGTTGGAAGAACTACTTCAATTTTGGGTTTCAGCTGTGAAATGATGATCATTGCCACAACAACAACGGCAAACGCAGAAATGATCAGGATGACGGTCAGGTTTGTTTTCTTCTTCTGTGCAGCACGATTTTTCTTCTTCGATTCAGTTTTCGCCATGAGTTCCTCCAAATAAACTAAATTCTCCCATAAAGGAGAAGAACTGTCCAGTCATTGTTCTGCTGTCAGCGGTTGTAGACCAGGATTGGATAGTGCTCCCCCGTCAATTCAAAACCCAACTTACGATAGAGCGTCAGTGATGAAGAGTTTGTCTGCTGTGTATTCACCGTGATTTGCATGATGTTTTGCTTGCGGAAGTGCAAAAACATCGAATTGACCAGGCTATAACCAATGCCATGCCGTTGAAAATCAGGATGCACAGCCAGGCGGGCGAGGTGTGCCGAAAACTGGTTTGCGGTACTCATCTGATAACCGACGATCTCTCCATTGTGTTCGATCACCTCGGCAAATTCAGACTGTTGGAAAGCAAGGTGAAGGGTTTCGGCTGAATTGACCCATAATGCTTCAAATGATCTTTGATCCACTTTTGCCACTTCCTCGATATCACTTTCCAACATGGGTCGCAGTTCAAAGAGGGGAGGCAGCGGACGAAGTTGTGGAATTTTTCGATTCCAGGCAAGAACAATGATGTCTTGAAAATGTGAAAAGTTGTTCGAAGTCAGCAAGGTGGAAAACCACTCCTGCAGCCCTACGGCACAGATGACGGCTTTTTGAGTTTCGTCCATTTTTAAAGATTCTGCAAACAATTCTCCCCAGATTTTCGTTGGAGAGAAGAGCGGGGCGCAGGCATAACAACGGATCCATGAAATACCCGGTGGGTCCTGGGGAAAAGCGAGCAGACCTACGATGCGGCTGGATTCTTCGAGAAGACAAAAGGGCTGTGTACCCACCCATTCGATCGTAGAACGCCAATCCAGATGCCGGTGAATATACCTTGCCGAAGCCAGAAACGACGCAATGGCAGGAATATCAGATTTCGCCGCTGGTCGGATGGTGTGATTCTCGCTCATATTCTTCTGAGGTTCATGCTTTCTTACGCATGAAGAGCTTGTCGAATGCTTTTTGAAGGAATTTTTCTTTGATCCCGCGGTTGGGTCTCTCATCGAGAGACGTATCGAATGTTGCGACCCCCTGGTAGATGTCTTTGGTTTTGGCCTGTAGCATAGCCTTGCGCTTCAAAAGCATGGATCGGATTTCGCCTTGATTTTCACCCTTCAGCACATCGATTGCCTGATCATAGAACTCCAAAGCTCGTGGAAAATCCTTAAGCTCTTCCAGTGCTTGGGCGGTGTTACCCAGAGCCATTGCCTGGCGCTTTATATCTTTATGTGCAAGAAAAACCTGGTCAGTCCCGAGGGCGGCTTCGTAGGCCTGTTGCGCATTCCCTGCGAACAACATGGCTACGCTTAAATTATTACGCTGCTCTGCTTCATCAACATCCTGATGCTCTGCATGGGCGAGATCGGCTGCACGTGAGAAAAAGTCTGCTGAAAGCGAATAATCCTTCTTTTGAAAATGCTTCATTCCTGTTTGGGAAAGGCTTTGATAATCTTCGCTCATAGGTTCCTTTAGTAGGTAATCTCCAAAAGACTTTCTGCAATGGCCCGTAAACGGTCTACATTCATAGCGCTTAGTTTTTGCGCCAATTCAAGGTAAGGACGGTTGATGGGCTTGTTGATGAAGTCCACAAACTCTGGTGGAAGATCCCCGATCTTTTGATTCGTCTCGACCATTTCAGCGGTTTCTGTTTTTTGTGCGAGAGGGCCGTGGGCGGCATGCAGTGATGAAAGATCGATTTCCAGGAATTTGCTCAGTCCTTCCAGAACAGGGTAGGGAATCGATTTTTCAGCGTTTTCATAAGCCAACAAATCCTCTTCACTGATGCCGCAACTGGCAGCCAGGGATTCTGACGTTAATTGTTTATCCTTGCGTGCTTTTGAGATGTAGGCGGCAATCACGTGATCGCGTAATTTTACGATTTTATCCAAGGTGGCAGCGTCAAACTTGGGTTTAGATTCAGAATCAGGGCGCCACTTGATCAGATGCTCGATCGGGACGTTAAAAAAGGCTGCAAGCGATTCAAGTTGGGGTAGTGATGGGGTGGTTACGCCTTTTTCAAAAGCAGTGTATTGCTGGGGAGTAATTCCCAGGTATTCCGCGGATTCCTCGACCGACTTGCGTGTATTCAACCGGGTGTCTGCCAGGCACACTCCGATTTTCTTCGATCGTATGGTTAATAATTTAGGGTCCATATTTTCCTCGTGTCCCTGCTGAAATTATTGGCTGATATTAAGAATTATACATTAGCCTGTATCGAATTCAACCAAAACCGGCTATTGGTTCACGACAGGCATTTGATATCCCATACCAGTGCGGGTGACAATATGAACCGGTGAATGAGGATTATCTTCCAATTTCTGGCGCAAGCGGGCAATACTGACCCACAAAATTTCCTTTTCATCTTTATAGGTCATTCCCCAGGTCGCTTCAAGCAGTTCCTCGGCGGTCAAGACCTGTCCAACGTGATGCGCAAAGTGCAGCAGGAGTTTGTATTCAGTGGCGGAAAGGAATATTTGCTTCTCACCCTTATAGACTTCCGCTTTGGCGAGATCGATTTTTAAAGAGCCATGGGTGAATATTTTGGTTGTTTCTGACGCAGCTCGAATTTGAGTCCGGCGCAGCACCGCTCGTACGCGTGCAACGAGTTCAGTGGCGGAGAATGGTTTGACGACATAATCATCGGCGCCAATATTCAGACCATTCACGCGATCGTGTTCCTCTCCCATGGCTGTGAGCAGAATGATCGGAACAGTCGAGAATTGACGAATTCGCAGGCAGGTCGTGATGCCATCCATTTTCGGCATCATTACGTCCAAGATGATCAGTTCAGGCACCTGCCGCGAGACCATTTCAAGCGCCTGTTCACCATCTGCGGCGGTCAATACTTCATAACCTTCTGATTCAAGGTTTACTTTGAGTAAGTGGATGTAAAGCGGTTCATCGTCAACGACCAAAATCTTGGCAGCCATAAATCAACTCCTATTCATTGCATTCGGTCCCGGAAGGCTGTACGGGCAGGGTGATCGTAAACAGCACTCCTTCACCATTTGGCGAGGCAACCGTTAACGTACCGCGATGTTGCTCGACAATTTGCTTGCAGATGTACAATCCAAGTCCCGTTCCATGGGCTTTGAGTGCCTGGTCAGGGGTGCGATAGAACCGGGTAAAGATTTGGGATAAGTATGGCTCAGGTATTCCCGGACCGGAATTGCTGTAACGAATGGTCATCACGTTCGTATCGTGCCTTACTTCGAATTTGATCGTTGCACCTGGGGCATATTTTCGGCTGTTGCTCAATAAATTGTCGAATACCTGTGCCAGGCGGCGCGGGTCTCCTTCGATGGGCGGCACTTCGGGTTCAAAATCAAAACGTACATCCAAATCGGGATGGTTAAGCTGAGCTCGTTTGACTTCATCTCTGATCAAAGAATCAACCCTGACCGCCTGCAAATCAAATTTGAGTTGTCCGCTCTGCAACCTGGCTGAATCAAGTAAATTATCGAAGAGATCTTCGAGATGATTTGTTTCACGATCGATAATGTTCAGAAAATCAGTTTGGGTATTCTTGTCCCACTGAATATCTTCACGTAAAAGGGTGGTTACGTATCCCTTGATGAAACCAAGGGGGCTGCGCAACTCATGCGAGATGGTATGAATGAATTCTTCCTGCAGCCTGGAGGCTTTACGCTGGTTTTCAACCACAATACCCATTTCGTTAACGATCTTCCTTGCAACGATGCCGTTGACTTGTTGTGCAGCAAATTGGGCAAGCTCCTGGTCTGCCCTCGAGAAATCAGGTCCGCCAAACCGAATAAACACCAGGCTGCCAGGTAGATTTTCGCCTGCCATGAGAGGAATGCCTAATAACAATGGAGATGCTAAACGATCTTGGACGTTGGTGTGGCTTGGAGAGTCGAGCAAGGATTTTTGCTCCTGGGCAACCGCTGCAGCAATGGATTCTCCCCAATTGCTGTCGGCTTCAGCAGATTTTCCGCGGCCTTGTGCGCGGGCATAAATAACTTCCAGGCGGTGGCTGTCAAAATCTGTCTGATAGAGGACGATATTATCGAAAATGAAGATTTTTCTCAGTTTGCGGACAAATTCGTCAAGTGACTTCTTCCAGTCATGCGAATAATTCACCGCCTGGCTCAATCCAAGCAAACTATCATCTAACGCCCCCGCAGTATTTGTGAGGAATTTCATTGACGTATTATACATGATTTGCACTTTGATCCTTCTCGACCGCTTTGAGACGGAATTCAAAACGGCTCCCCTGACCCGGGGTTGAAAACACATCAATTTTCGAATTGTGGGTCTCGACGATTTTCTTGACCAAAGCCAGCCCCAAGCCGGTTCCACCCTGCTTGCGAGTGGATGATCCGTCCAATTGGTGAAAAGGCTCGAAAATCTCATCGGTTTTCGCTGGGTCGATCCCAATTCCGGTGTCGAAAACTGAGACCAACACAGATTTTTCTTCATGTATCAACCTGATACAAACCTCGCCTTGTTTGTTCGTGTATTTTATGGCATTGTCAACCAGTTGATTAATGACCCAATTGATTCGATCCGGGTCTCCCATGACTCTTGGTGTTCCTTCATCGGCGCTCAACCAAAGATTGATGGCTTTATGCTTGGCAGCGGTTGCATTTCGATGAATGATGGCATTAATTTGAGGAACAAGATCGAAGGGTTGAACTTGGAGACGGATATTGCCGGATTCAGAGGTGGAGAAAAGGATCAAGTCGTCGATCAGGCGTCCCAGGCGGTCTGTCGCGCGATTCATCACATCCAAAGCTTTCTTTTGTTCGAGGGTGATCGGACCAAAATCGTTTGCCAGCATCAAGTCCATATACCCCTTGAGATGAGTCATCGGCGTACGCAATTCGTGAGAAATGTTCGAAACGAAATTTTCCTTGAGCATCGAGAGCTCAGCCAGCTTTTCGTAGGCTTTTTGCAGCGCCGCTGTCCGCTCTTCCACCCTTTTTTCGAGCATCTCGTTGGATTCCTGCAGGGCTTTCTGCAGCCGGATGATCTGCATCGTAATTGCCTGGTCCATCGTGGCACGTTCAATTTTGCCGAGATCAACCAATATTTGACCGATCAAAAGTGCCTGCCCCTTTTCTCTGAGCTGTTTTTGATATTCAAGAGCCATTTCAAGGTCTTCTTTGCTTAAAAGACCTTGCTCTACAAGAACATCGCCCAACCGGGGAATTAATATTTCAGGAGTGAGTGCCATAGTTTTTCAACTCTTTATTGATCTTCAACGACCCATTGCCCGTCCACCATTACTGAAGTTGGGCGAATTGAATAAAGTTCTGATGCAGGCAACGCAAAGGGATCTTGTTTCAACACGATCAAATCAGCTTTTGACCCAGGGTGCAGGCTGCCGATTGATCCTGACTTGCCGGCAATTTCTGCGGGGGTTTGAGTATAAGCAGTAACTGCTTGAGCTAAAGAAATCTTCTCTTTCGGATACCAGCCTGCCTCTGATGGGCTCCCGTCTGACCGGGTGCGGGTCACGGCGGCATGGATTCCCAGGAACGGATTGGGGCTTTCGACCGGAGCGTCTGACCCAAAGATCAGTGGAGCGCCTGACTGCAGGATCGTGTTCAGCAAATACGCATATCCCGCTCGTTTTCCCCAGTATCTATCGGCAGTATACATATCAGAGGTTAAGTGGAGGGGCTGCATCGATGCGGTAATGTTCAACTGGCGAGGCTTGAGGATGTCCGCCGGATGCATCAGTTGAAGATGCTCAACACGGTGGCGCAACTGCGGAAGGTGATTTTGGCGTTCGTACTCGCGTAACATGCTGTATCCGTTGAGAACCTGGTTGGTGGCTCTATCTCCAATAGCATGGGTTGCAAGGCTCATGCCGGAATTTACCGCGCGTATGCCAATCTCAAATACCTCGTCAGCGGTCAGCTGCAGGGTGCCGTAAGCGGAGGATGAACCTTCGTAAGGAGCGAGCATGGCAGCCGTTTGCGGACCAAGAGCGCCATCTGCAAAGAGCTTCACCGACCCAAGCCAGAGATGATCATTGCCGAACCCTGTTCGCAGGTGTAATGCAGTGGCATCATCCAAATGAATGAAGGGAATTCCCTTGCAGACCCTCAGGATGAGTTTGTTTTCAAGATCGAGTTCCTGCAATGCTGCAAAACACTCGATCCCGTCAAAATCATGCACACTGGTGATCCCGTAACGCAAGAGCGACGCTTGCGCTGCCAGGAGCGAATCCTTGAGTTGGGTTTTTGAGACCGGGGGGATGATGGCTTCGACGAGCCTAACCGCATTTTCGAAGAGAATGCCGGTAGGGGCACCCTGTGCATCTCTTTGAATACCGCCGCCTTCGGGGTCTTCGGTTTGTGAGTTGATCCCAGCAAGTTGCAGCGCCCGGCTGTTTGCCCAGCCTGAATGAAGGGCTTTATCGGTCAAGTAAACGGGATGCCGTGAGGTGATCTCGTCAAGATCGGCGGCAGAACCAAAACTGCTTTCCCATACATTTTGATTCCAACCGTGACCTAAAATCCATTCTCCCTCGGGAATTTCTTTTGCTTTTTGAGCGACTCTACGCAAACATTCCTGCTTTGTCGCCGTTTCACAATCCACCTGGCTCAGGAAGGCGCCATACATTTGCAGGTGCAGATGCGAATCGGTGAGACCCGGCCACAGGGTTTTGCCTTCCATGTTCAACTTTGACGAACCCGCGGGGGCGGACGCCAGGAGCTCAGCATCGCTGCCAATGGCGAAGATGCGATCGCCATCAATGGCTATCGCGGTGGATGTGTTATCCGCTGGGTCTGGAAAATAAAGCCTGGCGTTGTAGAGTATATACATGGCTATTCGTTCAAGAGCTGGGCAAGCAACCCCGTCAACTCTTCGTCGGAATAATAATGGATCGTTAGGGTTCCGCCTTTGTCGCCGTGGTGTAATACCACCTTGGTGCCCAAGCGGTCTTGGAGTTTTTCCTCGATGGCTTTGATCTCGGGATCGATGCTCTTTTCAGGTGGTTTTTCAGGTTTTTGTCCGCCGTATTTTCGAACCAGTTCTTCGGTCTGGCGCACATTCAGCTCGTGAGCTACGATCGTTTGAAGGACTGCCAGTTGAGCCTGGGAGGACATCAGCGCGAGGAGCGCCCTCGCATGACCTTCGCTAATTTTGTCCCCGGCAAGTGCCTCACGCACTTGAGGCGGCAGTTTGAGCAGGCGTAGCGTATTGGTCACTGAGACACGGCTTTTGCCCACTCGTGCTGAAATTTCTTCATGGGATAGCTGAAAATCGTCTGCCAGTTGACGGTAGGCTTCGGCGGTTTCCAGCGGCGAAAGGTCAGACCGCTGGACGTTTTCGATCAGGGCAAGCTCCAGGCGTTCGCGCTTTGTGGCAGTCCGAATGATCACCGGCACGGTGTCGAGGCCCGCCAATTTGGCTGCACGTAGCCTGCGTTCACCAGCGATCAAGGTATATTGACCGGTTAATTCATCGTGGGTGACAATGAGGGGCTGCAAAATTCCATGTTCTTTGATCGACTGGGCAAGTTCCAACAGGTTTTCTTCAGCCATTTTTTCGCGTGGTTGCAAAGGATTCGGGACGATCAACGAAATCGGGGCAAGTTTCTCGGAGGAACCGGCTTCCGAAGAAAATTCTCCAGGAATTAATGCGTCCAAACCTTTGCCTAAACCACTTTTTCGAGCCATGACCACCTACCTATTGAACAGTCGTAAATATGCTGACACCATCTTGCGTCATTATCTCACGGGCGAGTGAAGCGTATGATTTCGCAGCAGTGGATTCGGGGGCGTAATTTGCGATGGGCAAACCATAGGACGGGGCTTCTGCCAACCTGATACTGCGTGGAATGACCGCTTGAAGCACCTGGTTGGGAAAGAATTTCCTTACCTCGTTAACAACGTCGTTTGCCAGGTTCGTTCGACCATCAAACATGGTCAGTATTACTCCGCGGATTTTCAGCTCGGGATAGAGGGATGCACGGATGCGGTTAAGCGTTTGGGTGAGCTGACCGATGCCTTCAAGGGCAAGATATTCGCACTGGACAGGGATGAGAACGCCATCACGGGCGGCCATCAAGCCGTTGACCGTCAAAAGGCTCAGAGACGGAGGACAATCCACCAGGATGTAGTCATAGCGATCGGAGAATGACGTGAGGATTTCGCGTAGGCGAAACTCGCGTTTGGGTGTGTCAATCAACTCGATCTCAGCTCCAGCCAGGGAGGGGGAGGATGGCAGGAGGGATAGTTTCAATTTTGGATTGTATAAAATATTCGGCACAGATTGGTCACCGATCAATAATTCGTAGGTGCCGGATTTCACAGTGTATTTGTTGATGCCCAAGGAGGAGGTCGCATTCGCCTGCGGGTCGAGATCCACGAGGAGTACCTTTTGCCCGAATTGCCCCAAATAGGCTCCCAGGTTGATCGCTGTAGTTGTTTTTCCAACGCCACCTTTTTGATTGACCAATGTATAAATTCGCGTCATAGGTTTATTATTTCACAATCTGTGAGGTGATGGTCTTGATCTCATCCTGCGTGGGCACCCCATGCAGGGCTTTGCGCGTGACCGAGTTGGCAGCGATTGCCGTGGCAAAGCGGGCCGATTCCCAGGGATCGCGGGTTTGACTGTAACGAAAAAAGAAGCTTGTGGCAAAAATATCGCCAGCCCCGGTTGCATCCACCTCTTTTCTATGTGGCGGGCGAAAGACCCTGACATCTCCATTCCAATAGACACGTGCGTCCGCTTCACCGTAGGTAATGACCAGTATGGGCACCGCTTCAGCGAATTGCTGGATCTCATCTTCATCATTGCTGACATCTTCCAGTGAAAGAATCGCGACATTCGCATGAGCTAAAACCGATTTGTAATCAGCCCATTTACATGGAAAGACTTTCCCCTGGTCGTTCCAACATCTCAACCATCCCTGGGGCGTTACCCCGACAAAGGAATGTGGAAAAAACGAAGCCAATGCAGGATCCACTTCCTGGGCAACCGGACCCAAATGCACGATGGGCGTGTTCTTCCATTGAGAGGGAATATCCTCAGCAGTGATCATTGCTGCCTGGTTGTGAATGTACTGCACCCGTCCTTTTGGCGTGTAAATATTCTCGAAGGTCGTGGAATGCGTTGACTCTTTACGAACGACCCTGACCCCTGCCAATTCAGGAAGTGCCAGGTCGGGAGCGCAGGACGTGACCAATCCAACTCGCAGCCCAAGTGCAACAGCCGTTAATGCAGAATACGAAGCCGTCCCACCCAATGCAAAACCGTTTGGAAGGATATCCTGAGTGATATGTCCGATTAACAGATAATCAACCGGTTCAATGTTGGCAATATTGTTCATGCAGACAGACCCAATCTAGGGATGGTTGCCAAAATCTTGATCGAATGGGATCAATTCATCTTCGTCGCCAAGCGATTCTGTGCGCATGCCGGGGACAGGGGTACCGCAGTAAGGGCAAAGATTCCACGGCAATTCGATCGTTCGACCACAATGTTCACACACCTTTTTCAACCGCGTGTGACAATTTGGACAGGCTACCCAATCCAACTGCACCCGGCGGTTGCACCCAGGGCAAACAGGGGCGTCTTCGACGGTTTGCAGGAGTGCTTCTTCTTCCAACGTGCGCTGGTATTCCTCTTCGAGTGTACGGGCAGGGCGCAGGATAAGATAGATCAAGATACCGGGGAGGAAGAGGAGGACGGCGATGATCACAGCCAGGAACCGCATAAAGGGGTCGCGCGAACGGGAGCGGATATCGCGAAAAACCCAGAAGATCAAACTCAGCCACAAAGCTGCCAGGAAGGCAGCGCCAAATCCGGTGAGAAGAATTGAAAGCTGTTTGATTAAGGCTGGATCAATTGTCATAGTTCTCTCCCATTCCAAGATTATAGCATGGATGAAAATTCATGGGTTTGAAATTCGGCTTGCGCAAGAAACCTCTTTATACTATAAAATGGGGAGGATAATCCATCAAAGGAGCGGGTCAATGGTCAAAGAAACCCCTGGAACGTATCGCATCGCAGATCTGCTGGAAGAGGAACGCCCGCGCGAACGCCTGGCGGCATTTGGCCCGGAAGCGTTGAACAAGGCAGAATTAATGGCGATTTTACTGCGTGTAGGCGTGGAAGGTGAAAACTCGATCCAATTGGGGCAGCGCATTTTGACTGAAATGGGCGGTTTGCGCGGCATTCAAAGAGCCACCTTCAGCGAGGTGTGTAAAATTCATGGGCTTGGCCCGGCAAAGGTTGCCCAGATCAAGGCAGCCATCGAGTTGGGAAAGCGCTTGATCCAGGAAGGAGCAGATGCTGAAACACCGATCAGCACCCCTGGACAGGCTGCCGATCTCGTCCGCTATACCATGCAGGGGCTCAACCAGGAGGAACTGTGGGTCATTTGCCTGGATACACGCGGGCGCAAGATCTATATCGACCCATTGTATAAAGGGTCGGTGAATACCTCGCAGGTGCGGGTGGGGGAATTATTCCGTGCAGCCATCCAGAAAAATGCAGCTTCGATCATTATGGTGCATAACCATCCCAGTGGAGATCCATCTCCCAGCCCCGAGGATGTAGCCCTGACGAGGGGAGCAGTCCAGGCAGGCAAGCTGCTGAGCATCGATGTGCTGGATCACCTGGTGATCGGGGCAGGGAGTTACGTCTCGCTCAAGGAGAAGGGTCTTGGATTCGTGTAGCAAAGCGCTTGAATTCGTTGACAAAAACAGGGGTGTCAAGTAAAATTTGAACTCGTTGGCGAGGTAGCTCAACGGTGGAGCAGTGGACTCATAAGCCATTGGTTGTGGGTTCAAATCCCACCCTCGCCACTTTTTTTATTTAAAATTCAATAACAAAAAGGGTTTGCTGAAAGAGATCAGCACTTCGCAAATCCCACCCTCGCCACTTTTTTATTTAAAATTCAATAACAAAAAGGGTTTGCTGAAAGAGATCAGCACTTCGCAAATCCCGCCCTCGCCACTTTTTTATTTAATTTACGATAACAAAAGGGTTTGCTGAAAGAGACCAGCACGCCGAAAATCCCACCCTCGCCACTTTCTTTATTTAAAGGGAAGGTGCGTTCAGAATCGAATGCACCTTATCTTTTTTTCCTCTTCACGAGGCGGTTTCGCAAACTGTGTACTACTGAGTCTGGAAATGCAGACCTATCCCCAGCCCTTCCCTAAAGGGAAGGGAACATTGTCGATCACTCAGAAATTAGCTCAGTACATTCAATTCTGAATTTATCTTTTTATCCTCACCGCAAGCCTAATTCGTATACCCGGGTGTGTCGCAGGTGTTTACATCTCCTGATTGTAAACCGTCTTCCAGGGCTGCCTGCCTCTGCTCGGAAGAGCCGTGGGTCCAGGACTCGGGTGCGACGTAACCCTGTGTTTGCTGCTGAATCCTGTCATCTCCCACTGAGGCTGCGGCATCCAGGCTTTGAGCTATCTCTGCACTGGTCACCTGCGAAATGTAACCGGTATCAACAGCGTGAAAAGCCCAGACACCAGCCAGGCAATCTGCCTGAAGTTCAGTAAATACAGACGAACTCTGCGGACCTGTGCTGTTGGAGCTCCCAGATGAGTCTAATAATCCAAGAAGGTCCTGGATATGATGACCGTACTCATGAGCAAGAACGTAAGCCATAGCGAACGGACCGCCCTGGGCACCAAAACGTGTCTGGAGTTCGTCAAAGAAGGCGAGGTCCAGGTAAACAGCCTGGTCACTTGGGCAATAAAACGGACCCATGGCACTGGAAGCATACCCGCAGGCTGCATCGGTTGACCCTGTGAATAGCACGGTTTGCGCGGGAGTATATTCGGCTCCCTGGGAAGCAAATTCGTCAGTCCAATAAGCCTGAATACTGTTGACATAGCCCACGATCGCGCAATCCTGGCGGGTATTTGCGTCGGCACCGGTTTGGCATTGGGCTGCCAGATCGCTGACCGAGGCGTTGTTCGGGTCTTGAGTCGCCACCGTGTTTCCAAGCAAACCCGCCAGGTCACCGGGGTTTCCGCCCAGCAGCAGGGTGAGGACCAGGATGACCAGTCCAACACTACCGCCGATGGCGATACCTGTACCCCTGCCACCTCCGCGCCGGTCTTGAACCTGCGAGGGATCCAATCGGGATTTATCGTTAAAAGGCATTTTATTCCTCCTGTAAGTAAGTCACGCTCAGAAGCGGTAAGTTAGCGCAACTGAAAGAATGTCCATAGATCAATAGAGTCAATTCCATTCGACCTGACTTTATCTTCTATTAACCATTTTACTATTTTTAATCAACTTTAATGCAGGAGTTTGCTTTCGCCGATCGCACGTAGCTTTATACCAAATTCTTCCTAGTAGTCAGTCATAGAGAATAAGATGGAACACTCCTTGCAACTGAGGAAGGCAAGGAGAAAAGGAAAATGCCTAAAAAACTGTATCATATAGACTTGAACGAAGAAGAACACCAGTCATTAGTGGAAATGACCTGTAAAGGCAAAATTGGGGCACGGCAAATGAAACGGGCGATGATCTTGCTGAAGGCCGACGAAGGATTGACCGATCCACAAATCATGGCGGCACTGAACGTCAGCCGTCCATGCGTGGAACGGATTCGCAAGCGGTTTGTGCTAGGCGGTATGGAGAAAGCCTTGAACGAAGATCCACGCCCAGGGCAAAGACGCAAATTAGACGGACGGGCTGAAGCGACCTTAATTGCCACAGCCTGCAGCCAAGTTCCCGAAGGACACGAGCATTGGACCTTGCGTTTATTGGCTGGAAAGATGGTGGAATTAGCTGTGGTAGATGCGATTTCATATGAAACCGTGCGTCGGACGCTTAAAAAAACGAAATAAAGCCGTGGCAGAAGGAAATGTGGTGCATTCCGGAGGCCAGTGCGGAATATGTGGCTTGTATGGAAGACGTTCTCGATCAATACGAGCGCCCCTATGATGCCCAATATCCCCAGGTTTGTTATGATGAAGGGCAGAAACAGTTGATTGAAGAAACTCGGAAGGGATACCCCTGTAAAGCAGGTCGCAAGCAACGCTATGATTATGAGTACAAACGCAATGGTGTCCGGAATTTGAATATGCTTTATGAACCCCTGGCAGGTAAAAGGTATGTTCGTATCACAGAGCGACATACGATGATTGATTTTGCAGAAAGCATGAAATGGTTGGTGGATGTGCTTTATCCGGATGCTGTTCTGATCCGTATTGTTCTCGATAATTTTGGCACGCATAAACCAGCTGCTTTGTACGAGGCATTTCCACCAGAAGAAGCTCGCCGAATTCTCAAAAAGCTGGAATTTCATTTCACACCTAAACATGGCAGTTGGCTGGATATGGCAGAAATTGAATTGAGCGCCTTAAGCAGATCGTTAAAATTGCACATACCAACCCCAGCCATTCTCGAAAATGAGGTGCGGGCGATTACCAATGAACGAAACGAGACTCATGCGATCATTAACTGGCAATTCCGAACCAAGGATGCTCGTATTAAATTACTTCACCTTTATCCATCCATTTCAGCATGACTGACTACTAGATGTCATGAAGCAGTTAAATAACAACTCACAATCAATGAATTCCCGCAATGATTAAGATTCTTAAAATCCATTGCAGCGATGAAATCCACTCATCCCAAACGCCCGGTTTCTGCTACACTCATAATCAAGCAACAAATCCGAAACTCACTTTTATCAGGAGGGTAACATGAAAACCAAGATCCTAGGTTTAGTGTTTGTCTGTATTCTTTTGCTCGTCACAGTCATCCCGGCGGGCGCCGTCACTGATGGCGCATTGGATGGCGAAAATCATCCCTACGTGGGGCTGATGGTAGCCAAAGACGCATCTGGAGCATCCTTATGGCGCTGCAGCGGTACGCTGATCTCGCCGACCGTATTTCTCACTGCGGGGCACTGCACTGAGGCGCCGGCAGTCACCGCAACCATTTGGTTCGAGGCTGACGTACAAGCTTTGGGATCTGATACTACTAATCCCTTAATGTATCCCAATGGCGGTCCAACCACTGTCAGCGGAGTGGTGCATACCCACCCGGATTTTGTGTCAGCCACATTCTACATGCATGATGTAGGTGTTGTCGTTCTTGACAAAGCCGTGGTAAAGAGTAAATATGGCGAACTCCCCGATGTAAATCAGCTCGATGTGTTGAAGACCAAACGTGGATTGCAGGACGTCACTTTTACAGCCGTTGGGTATGGTCTGCAGAAAAGCTTCCCCGATGCCGCTTCCTGGAAAGACAGCAGCCAAAAAATTCGTATGGTGGCTTATCCAAAATTGCTGCAAATCAACGTTCCAGGTTTTACTGGCAGTTTCTCCTTATTGCTTTCCAACAATGCCAACACGGGTGGACCCTGTTTTGGTGATTCAGGCGGCCCCAATTTCCTGGGTAACACGAATGTCGTGGCAGGTGTCACATCATTCGGGATGAACAGCAATTGTGCTGGTACGGGCGGCGTCTTCCGCATGGACCGCCAGGATGTACTAGATTTCGTACACAGCTTCATGGAATAAGCGAACGGCTTACTTCATCCTGTAATTTCTGATCAGAAAGAAAACAGACCTGCCATAGTAGAGGATTACTCCTTTGCATTGGCAGTCTGTTTAAATTTGTTTAGGCAAAGACCTCTGTCATTTGGCAGATATAACTTACCGAAGAAAAAACACCAATCAATTATGATTGATTGATGTTTGTTTGTCGTACTTGTTTTGAAAATAGAATTATTGCGAGAATCGTAAATTCAACATTGAATCACAGATTATTTACGGGTATGACGGTCGATGGAAGATGTAAGGTGCGCGCCGAAGAAGATGATGGTGCCGTTCAAGTAGATCCAGGCCAGCAAGGCGACGATCTTTCCCAACGAGCCATAGATAATTTCATAGTTTGCCATACCACTGCCCAGGTAAGCTCCAAAGGCCACCGTGATGATTTGCCACAGGGTTGCGGTGACTGCAGCCCCGATCAAAGCGGCGAGTTTTTGCACTTTTATCTGAGGAACGAGGTAATATAGACCATAAAATATCACCGCGCGGATCACATTCGGGAGAACGGTTGTGATCAACACAGAGGAAAGCAACCCCTTCAATCCCAGTGCCTCCAAGTCAATCCCAAAATTGCTAAGTAGGTTGAAAAATGTAATGGAGAACGACGACAGGATCAACAGAACTGCCAGCGCCCCAATAATCGCCAATGAAACCAATCGCATACGAATAAAACTGTGCGGTGCAGCCGATGGCCAGGCTGAATTCACATTGCGGATGAGTGTGGAAAATACAGAAGTTGAAGACCAGAGCAGGCCCAACAACGCCAGGATGGAAACGGTTCCTCGTTGGGCAAAGATTTGTTGGATGTTGGAGAGAATGAAGTCGTTCGAAATTGGGATCAGCCTGGGGAGAAGCGCCATCAGTTCCCTCTCGACGACCGTCCGGTCCACCAGAAAAGAGCCGATCGCGACAAAGCTCAATAACAGGGGAAAAAGTGAGAATAAGGTGTAATACGCCAGACTGGCAGAGGCTTCAGCCCCCTTGGCGTTAGAGAACGTTAGAGAAGCGCCTTTGAGGATCTTGAAGGTGAGATGAAAGATATTCTGTAAACCAGCCTGTATATTCACGAGCACGCTGGTTGGTGTTACTGGTGCTCTTTTTTTTTGTCCCATGGTTCTCATAGTTCGGTTTCGCTTTTTTCGATGATTAGCAATGCTCATTATGACATGAAATCGTGTTCCATTACAGGGTGGAGTTGCCCTCCCTGGAAATGGACTCTCAGGCGAATCTAACGCGCATCTTGTAATTTTTCTGTGAATGGGTCGAATTCCTCTTCCATTTGGTGGCGGAATTGCTTGGTATATAGCTGGAAGTATTTGCCTTTCAATCGCAGAAGTTCTTGATGGGTTCCCATTTCGGCAATATGACCTTGTTCAATTACCAGGATGCGGTTGGCTTTCTTGATGGTGGACAGGCGGTGCGCGATGACAAAGCTGGTGCAGCGTTGAAGCAGGTTTTCCATGCCCTTCTGGATCAGGGCTTCGGTGAGCGTATCCACTGAACTCGTGGCTTCGTCCATCACAAACACCTCGGGATTGGCCAGGATGGCGCGAGCCAGGCTGATCAGTTGTTTCTGCCCGACGGAAAGTAAATTTCCGCCTTCACCTACCTCTTCGTCAAACCCTTTGGGGAATCGCATGATGAAGTCGTATGCGCCAACCAGTTGGGCTGCTGCCACTACTTCTTCATCGGATGCATCCAAACGGCCATAACGGATGTTTTCGCGGATATTGCCCGAAAAAAGGTGAGGTGTCTGTAGGACGACCCCGATGCGGGATTGGATGGCACGTTGGGAAAGCGAAGTGTAATCCCGTCCACCAATAAATATCCGTCCGTCCTTCGGTTCGTAAAACCGGCACAGAAGGTTGACGATGGTGGATTTTCCACCGCCGGTGGGACCAACGAGCGCGATCGTTTCTCCACGGCGCACGTGCAGGCTGAAATCCTCGAGCACAGGTTCATCATTGTCATAGGCAAAAGTGACATGATCGAAGATAATGTCGCCACGAATGGTGCCCGGGTCGAAGGCTTTGGGATGGTCGGCGATATCCGGCTTGGAATCGATCAGCGAGAACATGCGCTCTGCGGATGCGATGGCCTGCTGCATATCTGAGAACACCCTGGCCAGGTCCTGGATCGGCCACATCATCGAGGTGACGTATGCGGCAAAAGCCGAGATCCCGCCGATGGTCATCCCGCCCGATTCGGCCTGGTATCCGCCGTACCAGACAATGGCGCCGAGGGCAAAAGCCGCCGTCAATTGGACAGTAGGCAGGAACAAAGCGCTTAACCAGGCGGCGCGATAGCTATGGTTGTACATTTCGCCTGTCAGCACATTGAATTCTTTCAGGTTCTCGTTTTCCCGTCCCAGGGCTTTTACAACGCGAACGCCGCTGATGTTCTCGTTGAAGGCGCCGACAATTTTCGAATTCATTTTGCGCGTGTTGCGGTATTCGTACAGGATGCGTTTGCGGAATTCGACCGCAAGGTAGAACATGACCGGCAGCATCGCCAGCACCACCAATGCCAGGCGCCAGTTAATGATCAACATGAAGACCATGGATGTGACAATGTTCATGAAACCCCAGGTGGAATCCACCAGACCCCATGTGACGAGGTCTGCAACGCGTTCAGAATCCGAAGTGACGCGGGACATGATCCACCCGACAGGCGTTTTGCTGTAGTATGAAAGCGAAAGCGATTGAAGGTGATTGAACATCTTTCGGCGCAAATCATAGCGGACGCGTTCACCCAGGATGCCTGCCAGGTAAACAAAACCGAACACGCCGCTGGCCTGCAGCACCAACAAAGAAGCGTACATGATCATGATGCGGATCAGCACCTGCGCATTATGCTGTGAAATGCCCAGGTCGATGATCTGTTTACTCAAGTACGTGAAAATTGCATCCATTGCTGAGACGAGTGCAATGGTGATCAGAAAGCCGATCGTCCACTTGATATGCGGTCGGATCAAGCTCAAAATGCGCCGTAAGGTTTTCCCGCTGAACTGCGTCTGGAACTCTTCCTCTTCAAAATAATCAGCCGGCACTGGAAATCTCCTTCTCGAGTTCATCTTCGATGCGGGTTTGGATGTTGTAAATCTTGCGGTATATCCCATCCACCCGGACCAGGTCTACGTGGCGACCGCGCTGGACGATTTTGCCCTTATCCATCACCAGGATCAAATCGGCATTCATGATGCTCTGAATGCGGTGGGCGATGATGAAAGTCGTCCGGTCGATCATCAGATTTTCGAGGGCTTCCCGGATTTCAGCCTCGGTTTCGGTATCCACAGACGAAGTGGAATCATCCATGATCAGGATCCGCGGATTTTTTAGCAGGGTACGCGCGATTGTAACGCGTTGTTTTTGACCGCCGGATAGAGTTACCCCTTTTTCACCTACAACGGTTCTGTAGCCTTCCTGGAAGGTCAGGATGACATCGTGGATGGCTGCCGCCCTGGCTGCCTGTTCGACTTCTTCCTGCGAAACGTCACGGTCGAGGCCGTAAGTGATATTTTCGCGGATCGAGCGCGAGAAAAGGAAAGGCTCCTGCTCGACAATGCCAATTTGCTGGCGCAGATATTTGCGAGGATATTTCTTCAAATCGACGTCGTCCAAAAGGATTTTGCCTTCGGTGTATTCGAAGAAACGGGGGAGCAAATTCACCAGGGTGGTTTTTCCGGAACCGGTGGAACCCAGCAGGGCAATCACCTGCCCGGGTTGGCAGACGAATGAAATATCTTCCAGCGTGCGTTCGCCCGGCTCATACTCGAATGAAACATGCTGGAATTCCAGTTTGCCCTTGACGGGTTGATTGGGATGAATTTCTCCTTCTTCGAGAGGTTCGCGGTCCTGCTTCAGAATTTCGGCGACGCGGTTATAGGAAACCAAACCGGTGGAGGTTTGAACGATCAAACGCCCCAGGTTGCGCATGGGGAAAATGATCCAAACGACGAGTCCTGCGTAAGCGATATAGGTGCCGACGCTGATTTCTCCGTTAATTGCCATTAAGGCGCCAATGAGGAACCCGGCCAGCATTTGAAATCCGCAGATAAGATCGGAGAAGGGCCAAAAGATGGATTGGATCTTCAACAGGTTCTTGCCCCGGACAAATTTTTCCCAGTTATCTTTTTCAAACTTGTCGATCTCGTAGGATTGGCGGGCAAAAGCTTTGACCACCCGCACTCCTGAAAGGTTTTCCTGAAGGGTGGTGGAAAGCGTGGCTTCCTGTTCCTGGTAGGCTTCGTAAGCTTTTGCCACTTTGCGGAAGAAGTAGATAGAGATAAGAAGGATGATCGGGATGGCGATGATCGAGTAGAAAGCCAGTTTTACGTTGAGTGATAGCAGCGCTGCAAAGTTGATGATGAAAAGCAAGATGATCCGTCCAACGCTGATCGCCTGGTCGGCATAAAACCGGCGGAGCGCATCTACGTCAGAGGTGGAACGTTGAATGAGCTCACCCGTCTGCATTTTTGAATGATAAGAGAAGGTCAGATGCTGAATGTGGTCAAAGAGAAAATTGCGCAAGCGGCGGGTGATCCCTTCGGCGGTAAATGCCGCCAATCGACCGCTGAGGAACGAAAAACTCCCTTCCAATGCAGCAAGCCCGATAAATCCAAGGGCGATGACCGGCAGGGAAACGCTGCGGGTGTCTGTTACAAAATACGAATCGACGAAATATTTAAGCAGCAAGTAGGTACTGGTTTTTGCGGCAGCAGAAATGCCCAGGCTCAGCGTTGCACCCAGGTAGTGAATACGAAAACCCTTCATCATCCGCCAAAGACCGACCAAGCGGTTCGGCGATACGGTTTCCTTCAGATCAAATTCATGCAAATTAGGAGTGGATGTTACGGTTGTCACATTTATCCTTCGTCAACTATGGCTTTATTTACCAACGTATCTAATATCTGTTCACGTTGACAGTTTGGGCAGATAAAACTGCTTGTACTGCCGGTTTTGATCTTCTGGATGGGTGTGCCGCAAACCGGACAGGGCTGCCCTTCACGATACCCAATCAGGATATCGTCCATTTGGAACCTTCCTTTTTGGCCGTGAAGACCTGTTTCGTAAAACGCCCCTCCTTTTTCGAGGCTGCTGCGGAGACCTTTTTGTATTCCCATGTATAAAGCCTGGATTTCATACTCCTGCAGGCTGGATAGTGTACGCAGCGGATGAACTTTAGCCAGGAAAAGAATGTCATGGATATAGGCATTTCCGATACCTGCAATTTTCGTCTGGTCGAGCAGCACGGCTTTCACCCGTCCCTTTTGACCATTGAGCAATGCTCGAATATCAGCTTCATTCAGATCCAGCGCGTTGGGGGCAAGTTTCGCAGTCATGGCATGATCGCCTAGAGCATCCAGATCGACAAAATGGGCATAACCAAACCACCAGAAGTTGATGCTCAAACAGGTCGCATCGGTGAAATCGAATATCAGCCGGTATTTTTCAGGAAGATGGCTGCGGTCTGCAAGCAGCAGTTCGCCGCCCATACCCATGTTGATCAATAACCAGCCTTTATCAGTCCGACCCTCGATCCATTTCCCGCGGTAAAGAAAATGCTCGAACCTGGCGCCTGAAAGCCGCTGGGTGAACTCATCCGCCGGGAGATTCAGGCATTTTGGCTGCAAAATTTCGATGTTGTGAATGACCTTGCCGGTCAACTCTCGATTCATTTCTTCTGTACGAGAGGCGATTTCTGGTAGCTCGGGCATGACACTCTCCTCTTTTTACTTGGCACAAATATTCTAACATATTCTTGACCGGGAAAATTAGTGACGTTATTTACTTGCATCGAATTGCCAATACTTTTATAATTTAATCACTATATTCGTTCCGGGAGGAGGAAACAATGGCTGGCGTTACTTACGATCATGTTGTAAAAAAGTTCGGCGATTTTACCGCGATCAGTGATCTGAATCTGGAAATCCAGGATAAAGAATTCCTGGTTCTGGTGGGTCCATCCGGTTGCGGAAAGACTACCGCACTGCGCTGTCTGGCAGGGTTGGAGGAAGTGAACAGTGGTAAGGTGATCATTGGGGACCGCGTAGTCAACGACGTGGCGCCAAAAGATCGGGATATCGCCATGGTGTTTCAGTCCTATGCGCTTTATCCACACATGACCGTGTTTGATAATATGGCATTTGGCTTGAAATTACGGAAAGTTCCGAAGGCTGACATTCTACGCCGCGTCGAAGAAGCTGCAAAAACCCTTGGCATCGAAAGTCTGTTGAAACGCAAACCCCGTGAACTTTCGGGTGGACAACGGCAGCGTGTGGCGCTGGGTCGGGCAATCGTCCGCGAGCCAAAAGTTTTCCTCTTTGATGAACCACTGTCAAACCTGGATGCGAAACTACGTGTACAAACCCGGGCTGAGATCAGTAAATTACACCATCGTCTGCAGACGACCTTCATCTATGTGACCCACGATCAGACGGAAGCCATGACCATGGCGACCCGGATCGCCGTCATGAACAAGGGTATTTTGCAGCAATTGGATACCCCGCAGCACCTGTACGATAAACCGCAAAACCTGTTTGTTGCCGGCTTCATCGGTTCGCCAGCGATGAACTTCTTCAACATGAAGCTCGTCAAAGAAGGGCAAGACTTGTTTATGGATAACGGCACCATGAAGATCAAAATTCCGGCAGATAAGCATGCAGCCCTGGGAAATGTTGTCGGAAAAGATGTCATTTTTGGCATCCGTCCGGAAGATATTCACAATCCAGATTATGCCCCCTCGAACATTCACGGTGAACTCGTTGATGCAAAAGTCGATGTCACCGAGTTGATGGGCTTTGAAATCCTGGTCTATCTTGTGAATAATAATTCCACGTTTGTCGCCAGGGTTGACCCGCGCTCTCACTATAAAGTTGGTGATTCGATCAAGCTCACCTTCAACATGGATAATTTCCACGTCTTCGATCCATCCCAGAATCCGGAAAACCCGGTTGCCGTTTTGTAGAGGTTAGTTCTCAACGTCTTCGAGTTGTAGCGCAAGAGTTCTCTTGCGCTACAATTGTAAATACTTGAAAATGAATCAAAGGAGTGACCATGTATAAGATCGTTTTATTGCGTCATGGGGAAAGCGAATGGAATAAAGAAAATCGCTTTACGGGTTGGACGGATGTCGACCTGTCGGAAAAAGGGGTGATCGAAGCCCACAACGCCGGGAAGGCGATGCTCCAGGCAGGCTTCGAGTTCGATTTGGCGTTCACCTCAGTCCTTAAGAGGGCTATCCGCACTTTATGGCTGGCATTGGATGAAATGGACCGGATGTGGATCCCGGTGGTCAACTCGTGGCGTTTGAATGAACGCCATTATGGTGCACTGCAGGGGCTGAACAAAGCCGAAACCGCCAGGAAGTATGGTGAAGAGCAGGTTCACATTTGGCGCAGAAGTTATGACATCCAGCCGCCGGCACTTACCCCTGATGACGAGCGGTTCCCCGGCAAGGATCCACGCTATGCGTCCCTGACAAAGAACGAATTGCCTTTGACCGAATGTCTCAAGGATACGGTGGAGCGATTCCTGCCTTACTGGCATGAAAGCATTGTGCCTGAGATCAAAGACGGCAAAAGAATCTTAATTGCAGCTCACGGAAACAGCCTGCGCGCACTGGTAAAGTATTTGGACAATATTCCGGATGATGAAATTGCTGAACTCAATATTCCCACCGGAATTCCCCTGGTCTATGAACTGGACGACGATCTGAAAGCGGTCAAGCACTATTACCTGGCCGATCCAGACGAAGTCAAAAAGAGCATGGAAGCGGTCGCAAACCAGGGCAAAGCAAAATAAGCAAAAGACCGGCGGAAATTCCGCCGGTCTTTGAAATTAGCCTCTTCTGCGAGAGATCTTTCCGCCCAGAAGTCCTAAAAGCACTGCAGTCGTCATGGTCAAAATACCGGTAAAAGTGAAACCATCCGACCAGAGTTTGATCGGGAATAAGCGGATCAATGTGTCTGAGGCATAGAACAACCAGGAATTTCCGGTGAAGAATAAATGGTGAAAAGCGGCAAAGAACGCATCAAAGTTGATCGCCACGGCGAGTAAAACAAATAAAATAAGCAGGATGGTCAACCAACCACCGCGCGAGATAGCCCGCCAGTACTCTTTTTTCCACTGCGTGCGCCAGGTGAAAATTCCGCCAAGAAGCAGAACCCCAGAAATCACATACCAGACGATCAATGCTTTCTGGATGACATTCTTGACGTCGACCATGTGGCTCATTTCACGTTCGCTGTATAAAGGTGTCCCGTCAGGCAACCTCTCGTTGGAGAGAAAGTCGTCTCCCTGGTTATTGAACAGGTAGGCCAGGGAAATTTTTCCCCAGTGCAGACGGTCTTCACGGGTAAAGCCGTAAGGATCGGCGGGAAAATTGGGGAGATTATATTCATAATCAAGGTAAAACGAATTGAAGATAATTCGCGCTGATGTCAAAATCAGAAAGAATGGCACCATTAAGGTGACAATAATTCCCGCAAGCGACACTAATTTTTTCATTGAAGTTTCTCCACCTGACCCGAAAATAGAAATTTGAGCACCATCGAGTTGGTAATTTGCTCGACGGGGGCTTTGTCATCTGTAAATATGATCCCGCTCGTTGGAGTTGGTTGTAATCCCGCATAAGTCTCGGCGAGCACATCCAAAAGGAAAGAGGGAGTGGTAGGATCAGCGCTCAGAACCTGGTAATTTTGCATCAAGCCCTCAATCGTGGTGGGCTGCGCCGTGGCGTAGATCATGGTATTGAACGAGCTGGAAATATCCGATATATAAAGGCTGGGAAACACCTGTCCGATCGTGCGGAATAATGAATCCGCCAGACGCCGATCTTCCGGTGCGATGCCGACGTTGATCGCCATCACGCCTTGGGGTGTGAGATGGTCGTGCACGATTTGAAAGAATTCGACTGTGGTCATCTGCCAGGGGATATACGGCGGGCGGTAGGCATCGACGCTGATGATATCGTATTTTTTGTCGCTATGTTCCAAGCCCCAACGGCCGTCCTGGATGACGACGTTCAAGTTGCGAAGATTCATGTCAAAATATTTTTGACCGACTTTGACGATTTCGGGATCGATTTCAAAACCATCGATGGATGCGCCTGGAAAAACCTGGCTGGCTTCGCGGGCAGTTGTTCCGGCAGCCAACCCGACGATGGCAATATTCTTCACATCGCTTTTTTGGAATGGAGCATTATTAAAAAATGGCGCGGCAAGGACTCTTTCCCAGGGACCGTTGAAATTGTACTGCCCGGCTTTATAGATGGAATGGATGCCCTGACCGTCGTTCAGACGCAGCAGAATGTACCCGTCCTGGTCGAGCACCTGGATATAGTTGTAGGCAGACTCTTTTTCATAGACCAAGCCTGTTGATGATTTATCCGTTCCGCGAACCCCAAAAATGCCCAGCAAGACCACCACAATGGGCATGCAGCAATACAACAGGCTCCTTTTGAATCCCTGTGCCAGGATCAATCCGGCCAGCGCGATCAGGATCAACGCCAGGCTGATGACCAAGAATGTTTTATAAGTGCCAATCGTCGGGATGAGAACCAGAACTGGCAGGAAAGTTCCCAAAAATGATCCAAGGGTGGAAATTGCATAAATTCTGCCGGCGACTTTGCCTGCGGCGGCTGGATCTTCGATGGCGAGCCGAATGGCGAACGGGCTGGCAGTGCCCAGCAATGTCACGGGGATGATAAAAAGGACCATGACCACGCTGAAGGAACCAAAAAGTACGCCGAGTTCCAACTTGTCAAACGCATTGGCAGCGAGTCTGAGCAGGGGGCGGGATGCCAGCGGAACCAGGCTGATGGCCAGTCCCGCCCATGCGAGGATCTTGTAAAGTGTGGTGTATTTTGGCGAGCGGTCGGCCCAGGTACCCCCGAGGAAATACCCGACCGTCAAATAGATAAGGATCAGGCCAATGATGCTTGCCCAGACAAGGTTGCTCGACCCAAAGTAATTTCCCAATAGGCGAGATGCGGAAAACTCCACAGCGAGTGACGCCATTCCTGAAAAAAATACGGCAATATAGAGATATTTACGCATTGAAGCCATTATACCGTATTGCCCTCGACCCAATTCACAAAAAGTTGGGTTGTATAATATCTTTATAAACAAGGAGATGCCATGAGACTTGTATCAGTTGGCGAAATGAAGCAGGTTGAAGCTGCCGCGGACGCCCAGGGATATTCGTATGAGATGATGATGCTCAAGGCGGGCAACGAGTTGGCTAAGGTTGTGCACAAGAGGTTTTTTGAGAAAGAATCGAACAACGCAGTCGGGCTGATCGGCTCCGGCAATAATGGCGGCGATGCCCTGGTGGCGCTGAGTTATTTATGCACACTTGGATGGACTTCCACGGCAATTTTGTTCAAATCCAGACCCGAAGGGGATCAGTTGGTCCAGGGTTTGCTCGATAATGGTGGAATGGTGTTGGACCTTACTACAAAGGGATCAGAAAAGAAACTTAAGAACTTGGTCGAATCGGCAAATGTGATATTGGATGGCTTATTGGGCACCGGATTCAAACTACCCCTCTCCCCGGAGTATGCCCGGTATTTGTCTGAGGTCAACAAAACCCTCGATGGTCAAATTGTGGTGGCAGTGGACTGCCCTTCGGGGGTGGATTGTGATAGCGGAGAAAGCAGCCCGGAGACATTGGAGGCGACCCTGACAGTTTGCATGGAAGCCGTCAAACAAGGTCTCGTGCGGATGCCAGCCTTTTTGAAATGCGGTGAAATCGTCACGGTGGATTTGGGAATACCCAAGAGCGCGAGAACCGAGATCACCAGCAAAAGACAGGTGGCTGATCGCGAACTGGTGCTGGACCTCTTACCCTTGCGCCCGAGGGATGGGCATAAGGGCAGTTTTGGAAGCGTGATGGTCGTCGGTGGGTCCATCAATTATACCGGAGCACCGGTATTAGCTGCCCGTTCTGCCTATAAGGTGGGTGCAGGGCTGGTGCAGATAGCCATCCCGGCTTCGATCCAACCTCTTCTTGCGGGAAATATTGTGGAGGCGATTTGGCTGCTCCTGGATGAACAGATGGGGGTGATTGCCGAATCAGCCTATCCGATCGTCCGGTCAGCCCTCGGCAAGATGAGCTGCCTGCTGCTCGGGCCTGGGATCGGTAGGGATGAAACAACCGTGCGTTTTATCTCGGGTCTGCTCATGGGTGAGGCGGATTCACATTCGAAAACCATGGGATTTATCCACGAGGTGAAGGGAAGCAATGCGGCAGGTTCAAAACTGCCACCGTTTGTGATCGACGCAGATGCGCTAAGGATCCTGGCGACACTGCCGGATTGGTTCAAACGGATCAACGGTATGGGCGTTCTCACCCCGCACCCCGGCGAAATGGCAGCATTGACCGGGATGGACATGGAACACATACAAAAAGACCGCGAGTCACTTGCGGTCGAGTTTGCCAAAAAATGGGGTCAGGTGGTTGTTTTGAAAGGCGCTCTGAGTGTCATTGCAGAGCCGGGCGGCAAAAGCGTGGTCATACAGGTGGCCAGTTCGGCTTTGGCCAAGGCGGGAACCGGTGATGTGCTTTCGGGAATTATCGCAGGGTTAATGGCACAGGGGGTTGGCGCGTTTGATGCGGCGGTCGCCGGTGCCTGGCTTCACGCCCAGGCTGGCTTATTTGCTGCTGACGTAGTGGGAACAGAAGCCGCTGTTATGGCCAGTGATGTGATCGAATTCTTACCCTATGTGATGAAATAAAAAAAACCGCCCCGAAATGGGGCGGTGGTGAGTCTTAGATTGAAGGTTCTTCAGGTTTCTTGGTCTTCGAAACTTTAGCTTTGGTTTCTTCCAATATCACCTGACCTTTTTGGGTCACGTCGGTTGCCTTTTCCTGAGCTACTTTAATGAGATCCTGTGCTTTAACGACTGCATCATTTGCAGCCTGTTCAGCTTTTACATAGGTCTCTTCGAGTGTATCGCCGGTCTTATCGGCTAATTCGATGGCTTTTTCTTTGATCACTGTACGGGTTTCTTCACCGGATTGGGGGGCATAGAGCAGGGCAACCACCGCACCAGTAATTCCGCCAAGCAAGAAACCAAAGAGGAAAGTGCCAAAATTATCGTGATCTGTCATTTTAATTCTCCTTTCGAACCTATCTGCTTATCGTCATGAGTGAAGTCTACTTAACTATTTTGAAAATGTCCAGAAGACGTTTGAGCCCCGCCAGGGATCCGTTTAATTTGATCACGGGGTCCACCAGGTTTTGGCTAAGAAAATCTGTCGTGCCTTTAAGCGTGTTGACTGTATCCGTAGTGGATTTTAAGATCGGTTTGATCTCGTTTTGCACCAGATTGATCAACGATGCTATCTGGATGATAAGGACTACCAGGGCGACACCGATCACCAGGGCTTCCAACGCCATGAAGATAATAAATACATCTCGAATTTGGGCAGTGACGCCTGGTTGCGCTCTAAAGAGGAAGAAAACACCGACCCCAATGGCTGCCACAATGACGATTACGGCTAAGATCCAAATCCACAAACGCGATTTGCCTTGTGAGGGTGATTGAGACTCATCCAAAGGCGCTTCCGGTAATTCGGGGAGATGAATATTATCATTCATATTGAAAATTATTATATCACAAGAGAATTAGACTATTTGCGTAACTAGTCTAGATCCGAGATTTGCAGCATCTCCTGGTCTATGTTAGTATTAACGGTTGCCATGACCGTGAATTTCTTAAGGGTATTTGCCCTGCTACCGCTTCTGGGATTCCTACTCCAACCCAACCAACAGGTTGGCGGACTTTCGATATTAAGTCCTGGCTCCGGCGAAGTCGTCCGAGGTGTGGTGCAAGTGACTGGAAGCACAGGTACAAACGTTTTTGCATCCTACAACCTGGCATACGCCTATGAGAGTTCTGACACAACGAACTGGTTCCCGATTGCGAGCGCTTCACAGCCCGTTAATTTTGATATCCTGGGGAGTTGGGATACCACCACCATTACGGATGGCAATTATTCGCTGAGGTTGGTCGTCATCCATCAAGATGGCAGCCAAAATGAAACCGTTACGAAAAATATTCAGGTTCGCAATTACACCTCGCCAGAGACGACTGCTGAAACTGGATCGACAACAGCAGTGAACCCGGGTCAGCCGCAACAACCAGCTTCTGATGGAAGTTCCACGAGCGCTACGAATCCGGCTTCGCTGGAACAAATCGAGCTTCAACAGGCCGTGGTCAAAGGGCTGGCGTTTGGAGGAGGCTTCATCGTTTTATTTGGAATTGTTGCGTTGATTCGCCGGGCAAGCCGGCGGTAAAAAAAGGACTTACATGCAATACTTGCAAAGAATGTTAAGCGGGAAGGACCGAATGGAGCAAGAACAATCACCGGTATACCTGATTGTCGGGTTGGGAAACCCCGGCAGGGAGTACCGCCAGACCCGGCACAATATCGGGTTCATGGCAATTGACGCGCTTGCTTCCGCCTTGAACTGTAAATTGACCAAGGTTCAATTCAAAGCGATCATCGGAACCAGCTTTTTGGCCAGTAATAAGATCATCCTCGCCAAGCCCCAGACGTTTATGAACCTGTCAGGGCAGGCAGTTTCGAGTTTGATGCATTTCTATAAGATCCCGCCGCAAAATCTGATGATCATCAATGATGATATCGACCTCCCGCTTGGCACGGTTAGAATTCGTCCTGCCGGCGGATCCGCCGGGCAAAAAGGAATCGAATCCATTATCGCGCGCCTGGGTACACAGGATTTTCCACGCCTTCGCCTGGGGATTGGACGTCCGCCTGGACAGATGATGCCCGCAGACTACGTTCTGCAGTCATTTTCATCAGGTGAATCTGAAGTTTTAAAGGCTGTACTGGATCGCGCAGTGGAAGCTGTGAAGCTATTTGTCAGCGAAGACCTGGATGCAGCGATGAACAAGTTTAATGGTAAGTTAGGATAGGTTTTTAAGTGCTTGAATTCCTTCGCAAGCAAGATGCGTATATCCAAATTCTGGATGCGATTAAAGTTGGGAAGCCGCTTCCAGGATTGGGGCTGCCACGCTCTGCAAGGCTGCCGATAGTCACTGCGCTGGTGAAGGATCTCAACATTCCGCTGCTTTTGCTCACTGACCGCTCTGATCGCGCATTGACCATGCTGGATGAATTGAATTTTTGGGCTCCAGACGTTAGCAAAAAGTATTTTCCCGAACCCAATCCGTTGTTTTACGAACAGGCTGCCTGGGGGTCTGTTACACGCCGCGAACGTCTCGAAGCGTTAACGTCATTGGCTTTGTACCACTTACCCGGGTCACGGAAACCCACTGATCCGGTGATTGTGGTCACCTCTCTCAGGGCAGTGATGACACGCACCTTACCCCGCAGGGATTTTCTGTCTGCTTGTAAAACCCTCAAAGTCGGATTCACGGCATCTCCAGAGTCATTACAGCGAGCCTGGGTGGACCTGGGGTACGAAGCGGTCGACACTGTTTTGCAGCATGGGCAGTTCTCGCGGCGCGGGGGGATCCTGGACGTATGGACACCTGCAGAAGCCTTCCCGGTGCGGATCGAATTTTTTGGAGATGAGATCGATACGCTGCGCCAATTCGACCCCGGCAGCCAGCGTACGATTCGCCCCATGGATGATCTATTGATCACTCCAGCCCGAGAGATTCTTCCCGATAAGTCGGATCACGAATTTCAACCGGGCGTCGATGTGGATGAATTCTATATCCCGGTGATTCATCCGGCTTCATCCACATTGCTGGATTACTTGCCGCGTCAAACGTTGATCCTTGTTGATAACCTGGCGAATCTTGAGAGCTTCGGAGAAGAAATCGAAGAGCAAGCCATTCACATGCGGGCTGAAAGTGTCACCGAAGGGACGATCCCCCCGGATTTTCCGATCCCGTATGAGACATTTTCTGAAATTAATGACACGATCCAAACCAGGCGCTGGATCGAGCTTGGCAACTCGACGGCACCTGAAGACCATCCTTTCGGTGAGATCTTTACCTTGGGGAACCGCTTCGGCGGGCAACTCAAGACTTTCCTGAATTCCCTCGAAGAATTGAAGATGGATCAAAACCAGGTACTGGTGGTCACCCGCCAGCTTTCACGGTTGAAAGAATTATGGGCGGAACGGCAGGAGCCTGAAAATCCATATGATCCCCAGTTTTTGGAGGGGACTTTGAGCGAAGGGTGGAATCTTGCCCTGGAAAACGGGCATGAATTCCATCTGATCACGGATAGCGAAATCTTTGGCTGGGAACGCCCGCAGCCCCGCCAGCACATGCATGTTACTTACCAGGCGCCTGAGGCATCCTATGCCGACCTGAATCCTGGAGATTGGGTCGTACATGTGGACTACGGCATCGGGCGATTTTCAGGCCTGGTTCGCAGGATATTGGAAGGCACCGAGCGTGAATTCCTCTGCGTCGAATACGATGGTGGAGATCAACTCTATGTGCCGATCCACCAGGCTGACCGTCTGAGCCGGTATATTGGTCCCGAAGGCGAACGTCCGAAACCATCCCGACTGGGTACGGCGGAATGGTCGCAGACCAAGCAATCGGTCAGAGAAGCGGTTATCCAGGTGGCGCAAGACCTGCTGGAACTCTATGCCAAGCGCCAGACCGCAAAAGGGTTTTCATTCAGTCCCGATAGCCCATGGCAGCAGGAGCTTGAAGCCAGTTTCCCCTATGTGGAAACACCTGACCAACTCAAAGCCATCAAAGACGTCAAACGCGACATGGAAGCACCCAAACCGATGGACCGGCTGCTGTGCGGCGATGTGGGGTACGGAAAAACTGAGGTCGCTTTACGCGCCGCTTTTAAAGCCGTAATGGACGGGAAGCAGGTTGCCATCCTGGTGCCTACAACGGTGCTTGCACAACAGCATTACGAGACGTTCAGACAGCGGCTGGCATCGTACCCGGTGGAAGTGGAGATGCTTTCGCGCTTCCGCAATCCGAAGCAGCAGGATGAGATCATCCTGAAACTTGCCTTGGGTGAGGTGGATATTGTCATTGGTACGCACCGCCTGCTCACCTCTGACGTCGTGTTCAAAGACCTGGGGCTGGTGATCATCGATGAGGAACAGCGTTTTGGGGTCACCCACAAGGAACATTTCAAAAAGCTGCGCACCGAGGTGGATGTACTTACCTTGACCGCGACACCCATCCCGCGGACGCTGTATATGGCGCTGACCGGTGCCCGGGATATATCGAATATCAACACGCCTCCGGCAGAGCGCTTGCCGATCATCACTCACATTGGCCCTTATTCGCCCAAGATCGTGCGCCAGGCAATCTTGCGCGAGCTCGATCGGGGCGGGCAGATTTTCTTTGTCCACAACCGGGTGCAAACCATCTACGCCATGGAACATCACTTAAGTACCCTGGTCCCTGAAGCCAGGATCGGTATCGGGCATGGGCAAATGCGCGAAGACGAGCTCTCCAATGTGATGACGAGATTCACCAAGGGCGAGATCGATATTTTGCTATGCACATCGATCATTGAGTCGGGGTTGGACATCCCGAATGCGAACACGCTCATCGTGGATCGTGGAGACACGTTCGGGCTTGCCCAGCTCTATCAACTGCGCGGAAGGGTGGGGCGTGCCGGGCAGAGGGCTTACGCTTATTTCTTCCGCCACCGGAAAAAACAACCCACGATCGAAGGACAGGAGCGTCTAGAGACCATTGCTGAGAATACCCAGCTTGGATCAGGATATTCGATTGCCATGCGCGATCTTGAAATGCGCGGCGCCGGCGACATGCTCGGAACGCGCCAATCCGGATATATCGCGTCAGTTGGCTTTTATCTCTACACGCGCATGCTGGGGCAGGCGGTCCGCGAACTGCGCAAGACGATCCCCGACACGAGCGAAGTCGAACGCACCTTTGGGTTGGGCGGGGGATACAGCCCGGTGACCGTGGATTTGCCCCTGGGGGTGGGTATTCCGACTGAATATGTTAGCGATCAGAATCTGAGGCTTCAGCTTTACCGTCGGATGGCAAATCTGCGGGATGAGGCTGAATTAGACACGCTCGTTGAGGAATTCACCGATCGTTTTGGCCCGGTGGTGGAGCTTGTACAAAATCTCCTCTTCCAGATTCGAGTCAAGTTACGTGGCGAAAGGGCGGGGTTGGTGTCAGTCAGTGTTGAAGGTGACCAGATCGTGCTGCGCTACCCGCCTTTGCCGGAAGGCGTTGCCTCCCGGAATTTGCCTCCGGTCATCCCCCAGGTGAGAGCCGGAAAGAACGCTTACTGGATGTCTCTGGCATCTGCCGGATCAGACTGGCAGCATAAATTGCTGGATGTCATTACGGCCATTTCTCCAAATTAGACACCGCCAACTACTGATTGTGGGCAATAAATCAACCAAATTTATTCATATCCATTTAATTTATTGATGAACAAATGTGCTAGAATATTGGTGTTGAACATAAACGAAAAGGGCAAACATGGAATTTAAACTGCACGCTCCATACCAACCAACAGGCGATCAGCCAGATGCCATTGATCAACTTGTGGCGGGAATTCGATCGGGTTACCGGAACCAGGTACTTTTGGGAGCCACAGGTACCGGTAAGACTTTTACGATCGCCAACGTCATACAACAGCTTCAGATGCCGGCATTGGTGATGGCTCACAACAAGACCCTGGCAGCTCAGCTTTACACCGAATTCACCGAATTCTTTCCTGAAAATGCGGTGGAATATTTTGTTTCCTATTACGATTATTACCAACCTGAAGCCTATGTTCCATCACACGACCTGTATATTGAAAAGGAAACGGAAATCAACGAAGAAATCGACCGGCTTCGCCTGGCAGCGACCACTGCCTTAATGTCGCGCAAAGACGTGGTGATCATTTCCTCCGTTTCCTGTATCTACGGCCTGGGTAGTCCTGAGAATTATGCGGGGGTTGTGGTGAAACTGGATGTGGGCGGGATTTACCGGCGCAACGCGCTCTTACGCCAGCTCATCGAGGGACAATATCAGCGCAACGATCTTGAACTGCGACCGGGAGTTTTCAGGGTTCACGGCGAAACGATGGAAATTTTCCCTGCCTACGAAGAAAAGAAGGCTTTTCGCATCGGCTTTTTCGGCGACGAAGTGGAAAAAATCACCCAGTTCAACCCATTGACCGGTGAGGTTTTCGACGAGCCTCAACATGCCGAGATCTATCCTGCCAAGCACTACATTGCGAGTGAAGGTCGACTGAAACAGGCCATAACCGACATCGAAAACGAGTTGAATGATCAACTCGTCTATTTCAAGAAAAATGGCAAACTGCTCGAAGCTCAGCGACTAGAACAGCGCTGCCGGTATGACCTTGAGATGCTGCGCGAGGTGGGGTATTGCTCCGGTATCGAAAACTATTCGCGTCATCTTGACCAACGCCCCGCGGGGTCACCGCCGTGGACGCTGATCGACTACCTGCCGAGTGAATATTTGCTCGTGTTGGATGAAAGCCACATGACCATCCCCCAAATCCGCGGCATGTACAATGGCGACAGGTCGCGGAAAAGCACCTTGGTCGAATATGGATTCCGTCTACCCAGCGCCATGGACAACCGACCCTTGACGTTCGATGAATTCAAAACCCATATGGGATACACCATGTACACCTCAGCCACACCTGCGCCCTATGAATTAGGACTGGCTGACCAGGTGGTGGAACAAATCATCCGCCCAACCGGGTCTGATCGATCCCGAAGTGGAGCAATACGTAGTCTAGCCAGTAAGGTGGCAGAAACATTGCCAAAATGGCGGCGCGGATGACGGCGTTGAGTCCGGGGGCGTCGCCGCCGCCCGTCGAGATCGCGATTTTCATGGGGCCTCCTCGTGGAAGATCGTAGCCGGATCGCGGGCTGGAGGCCAATCGGTTTGGACCCGGCGAGCGGGCTCGCTGCAAAGCGGAAATGTAATGAGGCGTTACATTTTGCTCCGCCCACGCCTCTTCCCCCTGCGCCGCATGGCATTCTGATTGCGCTCACGTCTGCCGCCGGCGGGGGGAATCCACGGACCTTCGGGGGTGTCTATGCTCAAAAAAACGATCGGGCTTTGCCTGCTGCTTTGCGGCGTGGCCGTCGCGGAGGATGCGGAGCGTGAGGTCTTCTCGTGGACGACGAAGATCGGGGGCCTGCAGCAGGGAAGCGCCGCGGTGGCGGACGGGCAGATTTTCGCGCCGGCGCTGGGTGGACGTCGTGTCGCTCGACGCCGCCACGGGGGCGGTCCGGTGGACCCGGCCGCTGGCCGACTCTTCGCCGTTCCCGCCGATCATCGACAAGGACAGCGTGTACGTGATCACGGGGAGCAAGACGACTGAGCCAAGCAAAACTACATAACAGAGCCATTGCCGGTGCAAACATAAAGCTTCCAACGTATTGCTGCCGTCATAACCGTCGTACCCAGAACTCCACTGGTGTGCGATATCAAGTCCCTCTACGGTACGCTTGACGAGGCCAATCATGGCCCTCCAATGTGGCTCAGCTACGTTACCGCCGGTCGATGCAACCTCACGCAACGCACCACAGTGCCCGGCAATTTTCACTGCGCTGGAGGGTGGGCCTTGATAGGACAGGTCGAGGTCGTCGTTGATGCCAGTAGCCTTCCGTACAGGGGCCAGAACACCTAGCTTCTCGCGCAGCTCCGCCGGGTCATGGATGCTGAGGCGCGCACGCTCCAGCGTTCCGAAATCGGAGAGCACATGAGCACGCCTGCTGCGGGCAAAGCGACTGGCGTCAGCCTCGGTCATCGCTTGCCGCCTGTCGTCGGGGTAAAGCGCGGCATGGGCTGTTTGCGCGCCGATGCGCGCAAGCGTCGCGCCGAGCAGCATGAGCATGATCAGGGCCGCCGGGAGAGCGGACGAGCGCAGATTTGCCGGAGTGAGCAGGCGATGGCGGCGCGCAGGCGAATACATTGGCTCAAGAGTTTTTGACATTCGATGCTTCTGATGAGGAGGGGATGATCGCCCTTCAACAAAATCTGTGCGCGATTTTGCGTCAAGCGCCACGACGGCGGGAAGTATGGGTAATCGACATGCCAATCATTCCCGAGACACATTACCGATAAATCGTGAAGACTCGGCCTTGCGCTTAAACTTATATGCCGGCGGATCGTCTCTCGAATTTGCGCGCGAACGCGCAGCGAGAATAAGCGACCGTCAATGAACCATGGCGGCTTGCATTTTGCCGTCTATTTGCGGGGCGACGTCGCCGTCGAAGACGCCGTGAAGGCGTTCGCTGCCGGATCGTCGGGCTCCTGGCGTGGATGGCCTGCACCAGCGGCAGGAAGGTCATGTCGAAGCACAGGACTGGTCTTCGGCGTGGTTGGCGATCCAGGTGATCTGCTCCGGGTGCAGGCGCGGGTTGATCGTGTGCAGGACGCGGCCCTGCTGCCATGCCGAGCAACAACTCCAGGTGGCGGTAGCCGTTCCAGGCGAGCGTGGCGACCCGGTCCGAAAACAGCAGGTTCATCCCGTCCAGCGCGTTGGCCACCTGGCGAGCCCTGCGGGCGACACTGCACGTGTAGCGGTGGAGATCCCCTTCCACGCGGCTGGAGACGATTTCCGTGTCGCCGTGGTGGTGTTCCGCGAAATCGATCAGGGAGGAAATCAAGAGGGGCTGGTTCGGCATCAAGCCTAGCATCGGGTGCTCCTGTGGAAGTTGTTGTGGTCTCGTCATCGTAGCGCCGGGCCATTGGCGCCTGTCCAAGGGCCCGAGGCCTGGAGTGTGGCGTCGCCCCGCGCCGGCGCGCAACAGATGTCGCCTGGCTGACAGCACAGGCCCTTGCGAGCGCCGGCGGGGCGTGCAGCCGGCGCAGTACCGCAGGCGCCGAGGCGTCGCCGCTTTCCTGAACGCCGCACCTGAAAGCCCCGCCGCCGCGTGCAGGCCCGCTGGGTGCGCGTAGACCGGCCACGGCCACCGAGACGCCCAAGGTCGGCCATCGCCCAGCTGGGCTGCTGCGCAGCACAAGTTCGCCGCGCCGGGCAGGCCTTCACCGCGAGTCGGCCTATGCCGCTGCCCGCCCCCTACCCCGTGTGCGTGAACCGGCAGCTCGCCGGTGAACTCGGCCTGGACGCGGCGGGGCCCGGCCTCCAGCGAGCGCTCGGCCAGCACCAACCAGCCCCTGGACGGCGCCCGGCTGCTGGCCAGCGTCTACAGCGGCCACCAGTTCGGGGTGTGGGCGGGCCAGCTCGGTGACGGGCGCGCCATCCTGCTCGGCGAACTGCTGATGCCTGTGGGCCCGCAGGAGCTGCAGCTCAAGGAACTGGCCGAAGAAAGTCGCCGCCGGCAGAAAAAAAAAATTGCTGAACGCCTGCGCAATGAGCTAATCAACCATTTGGATGGAATTTCCCCGATACTTCACACGGCCGACCGTCTGCGTGACGGCGCGCGCTGGTTGAGGAAACATCCCCAGGTTTTCATCGCGGTCGGCATGGCGTTTATCGTAGCGCGCCCCAGGCGCGCATTAGGATGGGCGCGCCGCGCTTTCATCGGTTGGCAGGTGTGGCGCAGGCTACGCGGCAGTAGCGCCCCGGAAATATTCAAGAAACTGCATGGCCGATTGGGTCACTAGCTTACTGAGGTGCTTACTTGGTGCTTGGTCGTGGAAATTTTCACGTAGTATTTTCACGTAGGTACGGCAGGAGAAAACACCGGCTTTTCGCTCATTTGGTTTGCGAAGCGCGTACCCGTTTCGCCAGTGCGCGCATCTGTTCTGGTGAAATTTCTTCACGCTGCTTGTCCTTAAAAAGCAACCAGAACAAACCGCCATTGATCAGCAGCAATGCCACTTCAATATAGAGAACAGGGGTGACCAGTTGACGTTGCGAGTTGTCGCCAAGAATAAAATAAAACCCCTCGAATGTTGGCAAGGCGGCCTTGGTAATGGATAAATAATTTTCAAACGGGGGAAACAACAACACAAAAAACAGATTGGCCGCAACCAGCATCAGTATGCGGCGTTGTTGCCGGTTACCAAAAACCTGTGACTTCAGGCCGTTGGGCGTTTTGCGCAGAAGCAGCCAGGCGATAGCGCTGTTAACCAGGACAACAATGATTTCAAGGGCCAGAAAGTCGGCGTTCACGACACGGTTCGGATGGGAACCCATGGCAAAATAAAAGCCATCGAAAGTCGGTATGTTGCCGCGCTGGAGCGATACATAATCATGTGGCGGAAACATAAGCACCAACATCAGGTTGGCGATGAAAAAAACCAATCCAAGCTGATGTGACCGACTCATGGACGACGCTCCTTCTCTAAGCAGGATGTTTGATGGAAATTTTGACTGCTCGTCTTTGA
>CAVQOS010000023.1:0-94134 GCA_963714465.1 uncultured Chloroflexia bacterium
GGGCGGCGCCGGGATGGGCGACACGTCGTGCTTCCTCCAGCATGGGTTCCAGATGGTGACGGTCCGGCTGTGGCGCGACCAGTTGCTGTGCGGTTTCACTCAGCGCGCGCAGCAGGTGCAGCACTCCCTGATGACCGCGTCCGGTGCGGATGTGGTGCGCGGTAGCGGTGCCGAAGACCAGGCCACCGATGCGGTCGCCGGCGCGGGCGCCGGCCCAGGCCAGGGTCGCGGCAAGTTCGCAGGCGACCGTCGACTTGAGGCGCTGGCTCCCGAAGAACATCGACTGGCGCAGATCGACGACCAGATGTACGGGCCGTTCGCGCTCCTCGCGAAATACCCGGGTATGGGGTTCGCTGCGCCGCGCGGTGACGCGCCAGTCGATGCTGCGCACGTCGTCGCCGGGTTGATAGACGCGCACTTCCTCGAACTCCATGCCGCGCCCGCGTCGGCGCGAGCTGTGGCCGCCGCCGGTAGTGCGGGCAACGCGGCGCGGGAACAGCCCGAGGTGCCGGGCATGGTGGCGCAGTCGCGCGAGGTTTTCGGCGGTGGGCGCGACGGCGCCCGGTACCGGTTCGGAATTCATCATGAGATCCAGCTCAGGCGGACGGAATCTGCGATATCGGAATCGTTGATCACCGGGCCGAGATCGTCCTCATCCCCTGGCCCCACCTTCAACTTCCGGGTCCTCTCCACCAGCATGTCACGGAAGCGGTCATAGACCGCGTCAAAGATGATGATGCGGCTGCCCGCGGCGCATCTCTGCCCTGCATTGCTGAAGGCGGAGAGAATGACCCACTCGGCAGCCCGGGAGAGGTCCGCATCGTCACAAACCACCAGAGGATTCTTCCCACCCAGTTCCAGCGAGACCTTCGCCAGCCTCTTTCCGGCGGCCTGCGCCACGTACCGCCCGACCTCCGTAGAGCCTGTGAAGCTGATGACATCCACCTGAGGATGCTCCACGAGCGGCGCCCCGGCCTCCTCCCCGTACCCCTGCACCACGTTCAACACACCCCCGGGAAGGCCGGCTTCGTGGGCGATCCTCGCGGCAAACACCCACGCCGTGGCCGGCGTGTCCTCCGCCGCCTTCAGCACAGCGGCATTTCCGCAAATGAGGGCCGGGAAGACCTTCCACGCCACGTTTGCGATGGGCGTGTTCGCTGCGATGATCAGACCGGCCACACCCATGGGCTCTCGGACGGTCATCGCATACTTGTTCGGTGTCGCGCTCGTGGTGGTGCGGCCATAAAGCCGCCTTCCTTCCCCCGCCATGAACATCCCCTGGGCAATGGCCCCCTCCGTCTCCCCCCGGGCCGCCTTTTTCGCCATGCCGGTCTCGAGGTGGACGATCTGGGCGATCTCCTCCTTGCACCGGTCCATGCCCCGGGCGATCTCAAAGAGCATGTCGCCCCGCTTGACGGGAGTCCACGAGGCCCATGTCTTCTGTGCCTTCCTTGCTGCCTCAATCGCATGGACAACGTCCGCATCCTGGAGCGTGCCGCCTCGCAGAGCGGTTTGCCGCTTACCGGAGAGAGCTTGGTGCATCGCTCCCCCGAGTCCGCCCCCCACTCCTTGCCGTCTATCCAGTTCGGGACCCACTTTGGAAATACCTTGTCCCCTTGCGCCATGATTCACCCCTTTTCAGCAGGCTACCAAGCGGTAAAACCCCCGTCCACCCTCAACTCGATCCCGGTCACATAGTTGGATGCCCTGGAAGCCAGGAACACCAAGGGCCCTTTCAGATCTTCGAAAACGGCCATCCTGCCCATCGGTACGCGGTCACAGAACTTCCTCTTGAACTCGGCATCGCTGCTTCCCGAGTACACCCCCCGGAGACAGGGCGTTCACCCGGACTCCGTGCGGGGCCCAAAGCGTGGAAAGGTACTTGGTCAGATTCAAGAGGGCCGCCTTGGAGGCGCCATAGGCCGGCGGTTTGAGGAAAGGCGGATCCTGGGGAATATGGTTGTACAGACGAGGGTCCGGAGACACCACGGCATAGAGAGATCCGATGTTGATGATCGACCCACGGCCTCCCTTGACCATCTCCATCCCAAACACCTGGGATGCCAGAAAGGCTCCCAACGTGTTGACTTCCAAAATCTCTCGGTTCACCTCGAAGGGAATCTCGTCAATCCCCCATGGCTTGCCCGCTTTGTTGGGGGTTGGTCGATCCCGGCATTGTTCACCAGAACCGTTGGCGCCCCCCATTTCCCCTTCGCATTGCCAGCAGGCCGCCCTGAGACCCTCCCGGTCTCTTACGTCCGTGAAGGCGAGGGCCAGCCGCTGAGCATTGTCGGCAAGCAGCGCTTTAAACTCGGGAGAGACGACTGCCTGGGGCCGGTCGACCGCCAGGACGGAGGCACCGCGTTCCAGAAGCGCCTCGATCCAGACGGGACCGAGATTTCCGGAGGCCCCCGTGACGACGGCCACTTCTCCGGTCATGTCAAAAAGGTCTTTCAAGAGGCCGCCTCCCTCCAAGTCTGTGAGCCATTGAGGAGGCTGAAATCGATGTTCTCATCCTTTCGGAAGATCCTTCAGGATCGTTCTCCCGATGACCTTGTCGATATCATAGGGCGGGAGCCCGTCGCCTGGCCGACTTGACGCGCGATATCCTGCTTCGCAGACAATGTCCCTTCGGCAAGTCTGCGGCGGCCACCAGCTTCTTCCCCATCTTGATGAGAGGCGCCTTCTCGCTCGCGTAAGGTCTCTTCACCCCGTCCCCCAAGGCAACCCGTACCCGCCGGAGATCGCGGATCATCTTGTGCAAACCGGTCGGCGCGAGAGAAAAGGCATGGTCGGTCCCTTTCAGGGTCCGGTTGAGGGTGAAATGCTTCTCGATGATGCGCGCCCCCAGGACATAGGCGGCAACGACCATGGAGATCCCGTTGTCATGGGCGGAGAGCCCGATGATGTTGCTGGGGAATCGCTCGCGAAATGCTCTGATCACCTGCAGGTTCAACTCCTCGAACTCGCAGGGATAGCTTCCGGTGCACTGGAGCACGGCAAAGTGGAGTTGATGGGCACGATGTGGTCATAGGCCCGCTTCACATCCTCCATCGCGCCCCCCCCGGTGCTGATGATGAGGGGCTTTCCGGTCCGTGCCATGTAGCGAAGCAGCGGTATGTTCTTGAGATCCCCTGATGCGGCTTTGTAGGCGGGCACCCCGACCCCTTCCAGGAAATCCACGCTCGCGAACTTGAAGGCGGTGGCGAACATCGTGATCCCCACCTTTTTTGCATAGCTCATGAGCTCGTCATAGGCGGATTTGCCGAACTCGAGGTACTCCCTGTGTTCGCCGTAGGTGGCGCCGAAGCTGTTCTCGTGGTCGTATGGTTTGTTGTACAGCGATTCCACATACAGATTTCGATTGTCGCGCTTCTGGAACTTCACGGTGTTCGCACCGCACTCCTTGGCGACCCGGATCATCTCCATCGCCTTCTGTACGCTGCCCTGGTGATTGTGACCGATCTCCGCTATCACATAACACTCCGAGTCATCGTTGATGATCTGTCCGTCGATTTCTAGCTGCCGCATCACTCCCCCCCCCCCGAATCTGGAAAAATCATTGTTGTCTTCCCTCGATCCCTGCGCTCAGGAGAAGGGGACCTTCTCGAAAATCTTTTCCACATACCACCGCTCAAAGTCACCGGGCTCCATCTTGTGCTTCCTCGGCTTGTCCGCGCGCCTCTCGAAAAACTCGTCTGTAGCTATTCTCGCCCCTGGGAACTTGAGCGAATAGTACTCATCCAGCCAGATGTACCCCCCTACCGCCAGTCTCGACCACATGAAGGGAAGGGCAACCCTGTAACTCATATACAGGTCACAATCGAGCAGGGTCGCCATGATTCTCTGGGATGCTCCTGACTCCCTGTCATGGTCTGCTCAAAAAGCCCGGCTACCAAGTGGACATTGTCCAGCCCTAGGAGGACCATCTTTCTCCGAATCTCCTCGATGCTGGCCGATGAAAAATCGCTCGACAGCGAGATGTTCTGACTGGTCAGGGGCGCCTTGACCGTCATGGAGCGGAAGCTAAGATTCCGCTGGATTTTCGAGTAATGCTCGTGGGTAATCCTTCCCTCCTGCAGAAGCACGTCGAACTTGGCCAGATCGTCGTTCGGATGCTGGACGTGGGGAAAGCCCTGAAACGTATCATAGCCGTAAACCTGCTTCTTGGATCCCAGCTCCTTGAGAAGCAGCCCTGCCGCCAGCAGGGTACGTCCCGCGAAAACCCCGGCCTCGCAAAGATCACCTTCGATATGGTCGTGGTGTTCCATGATGTACCTGAAGTACGCATCCAGTTTCCCGGGTTTTCGGTAGTTGTAAATCCCCAAGACATTGAATTCCCAGTCTTCGTCAATTTCCATTCTCTTCTCCCCTGGTCTCCTCTCGAGAGCGAGTTAATGCCAACCGTCGTATGGGTTTCTCTTCTCGGCCCACAGTTGCCTGTGAAAGGGCCGCACCCACGGCCATTCTGGGGCCCATAATCCTTTCTTCTATCCATTCGACGCCGGGCGGGACTCTTTGCGTTCCACAGAGACAGGAGCTCTTCGCGCGGCCTTTGAAGAAGCGAGAGGAGGTCTCGCTCCCATCGCGGCACCTCCGTGGATATGACGAAGATGGCCTCTCTCAGATCCTCTTCGACATCCGGAAGGAGGGGGTAATAGGGCGTAGTCAGCAGAATCAGAGGGACACCGGTCGACCATGCCCAGCCAAAGGCGCTCTGCACCATGTCCACCACAATGACGTCACACGCTGATCTCAAGTATCGAAATTCCTTCCACTGGATGACATCGATGTTCGAGGGTTCATTCGGATTCAGGAAAGGGTCGGGATCGGCATAGCGTTGGGTCGGGTACAGCTTGGCAATGCAGTGATCGGGCAAAGTTGGGCAGCACCTCCCGTATCACTTTGTTCTTTATGGAATGCTGAAAGTGATCGTTTGTCCCGCCGTAAGGCAAGTCTACCGCATTATTTGAATAGAGGTTGGCGACATACATGATCACCCTTTTTCCCGAGGGGACACGGAGATGAGCCTCGCTCCGGAAAACACATTGTTGGCAGCTCAAAAAGCCTATGGTCTTGGGGCTGATATGTGGGAGCTGGATGTTGCCATGACGTTTGACGGCGAATTGGTCGTGATCCATGATGATACTTTGACCAGAACATCCAATGCGGCTGTAGTTTATCCAAAAATGATGCCCTGGAATGTCCGCCAATTTACGCTTGAAGAACTGAAAAAACTGGACTTCGGGAGCTGGTTTATTGAAAAGGACCCCTTTGGCACGATCAAGGATGGTTTTGTTTCTGCTGCGGATCAAGAGAAAATGAAAAACCTTCAGATCCCAACCCTCGAAGAAGCTCTCACCTTCACAAAAACGAATCACTGGCGGGTGAATGTTGAAATTAAAGATCTTTCCAGAACGCCCGGGGATGACGTTGTGGTGGAAAAGGTGATCGCTCTCATTGAAAAATTGGATATGGACCAGGATGTGATCATATCTTCTTTCAAGCACGAATACTTATCACGTTCAAAACAAATAAATCCCGAGATAGCTACAGCTGTTCTTGTAGATGAAGAAGTGGACGATCCCGTTGCTTTGACCAATAAGTTTATGGCTCAGGCATTTAACCCGGGGATAAAATCCATTGGAGATCTTTCTAAAATCCGTCTCATTCGGGATGCCGGTATTGATGTTTATGTTTGGACAGTGAATGATGAAGCAACGATTCGCAAACTCATCAAAGCAGGCGTAAGCGGAATATTTACCGATGACGTGTCTACACTGCAAAAAATCCTGAAGGAATATAAATAAAGGCTCGCGCCTACCCATGAAACCTTCAAGGAACGTGTTTTGCTACCTCTTCGTGCGTTCGACTCATCTTTTGGTTGCTTGTGGGCAACGCAGTGTGTTCAAGTCGTCCATTATTGCCCAATCGGTAGCACGAACCTTCGCCCCCCACTTCCTATACTTCCTCTATAAATATTAATAAACTTACTTATAGGATTGAACTTGCCATACGATCAAGCACACTCTCATCGTCGTTCGATCAGGCTTCCTGGATATGACTATTCTCAACCGGGCGCTTATTTTATTACCTTAGTGACATTCAATCGAGAAAAGAGATTTGGAAAAATCAATGAAAACGGAGTGTCACTGAATCCGCAGGGCATGCTCGTTGAGTCTGTTTTATTGACACTTCCGTGCAAGTTCCCCTTTCTGGTGCTTGACGCATGGATCATCATGCCAGATCACATCCACGCGATCCTATTCTTTAAGGATCACGATTATGCCTGTAAATCAACGAATATTGAGCAAGATGCAGTCATCACTATCCCAAGGGGAACAGCGCCACAAAGCCTCTCATCGGTAATTCAAAACTATAAATCAATTACTTCACTCAAAATTAATCGTGCGTTGGACACTCGAGGTTCGCGAGTCTGGCACCGTAATTATTATGAACATGTGATCCGAAATGAATATGAACTGGGCAAAATTCGTGAATACATTGAGGACAACCCATTCAATCCGGAAGATGAGCCTTTCGAATCTTTGTAAGGGCGAAGCGTCGTGCATTCAATTCGTCTCTTATCATCCACAAGGTTGCACGATGCTTCGCCCCTACCCGTGATACCTTCAACGAGCGCGTTTTGCTACTTCTTCGTGCGTTCAATTCGTCTCTTATCATCCACGGGGTTGCATGATCCTTCGCCCCTGTGCGTTTTCCTCCCCCTAATTAAAAACATTCCTCCCCTTCAACCCCACCGCGGGTGAAGAGGAGGAACTTCAGGAGAGAGAAGAAAGAGATGTTGTTCTGATGGTTATCTTATGCACGAATTGTGCAGAAAATGTGGATTTAACGTTGACGGATAGGGAGGTTCATCATCTTGTTTTTGTGGTTTAATCAACCTATGACCCAATCCTCCTACGCCACCTTTCTCGCCCATTACCCTGCCTATTCATCCACTTTCGCCCTGGATGAGCTCCGCCAAACTGATTACTCCCGCCTTGATCACACAGGTCAGGTTTACCTCGATTTCACCGGCGGTGGGCTCTACGCAGATTCGCAGATCAACGCCCAGCAGCAGATGCTTCTCGGCGGAGTCTTCGGCAACCCTCACTCTTCCAACCCCACCTCGCAGGCATCCACCCGGCGCATCGAAAGCGCGCGTGAATCCATCCTGCGCTTTTTCAATGCCCCTGCCGCTGAATACGTGATCATCTTCACCTCCAACGCTAGCGGAGCGCTCAAACTCGTCGGGGAGTCATACCCCTTCAATGAAGAGGGACGCTACCTGCTTACTTTTGATAACCATAACTCGGTCAACGGCATCCGCGAATTTGCCCTCGGCAAAGGCGCAGCGGTGACCTATGTGCCCGTGCTTCCCCCGCGCATGCGTGCCGACGACTCCCGTCTCGAGGATTTTCTGGCTCAATCCCAACCCGGCGCCCACAACCTGTTCGCTTACCCCGCTCAATCCAACTTTTCAGCCGTGCAGCACCCCCTGGAGTGGATCGAACGCGCCCATGCCCTGGGTTGGGACGTGCTGCTCGATGCAGCCGCCTTTGCTCCCACCAACAAACTTGATCTCAGCCAGGTCAAGCCTGATTTTGTCCCCATATCCTTTTACAAGATGTTTGGTTTCCCCACTGGCATCGGAGCACTCATCGCCCGCCGTTCTGCGCTCGCCAAGCTCCACCGCCCCTGGTTCGCCGGCGGCACCATCACCGTCGCCTCGGTCCAGGGCGAAAAGCACTACCTGGCAGACGCCCCGGCAGCCTTCGAGGATGGCACCCTGGATTATCTGAACATCCCGGCGGTCGAAACCGGGTTGGACCATCTGCGTTCCATCGGCATGGACGTGATCCATGAACGCGTGCGCTGCCTTACCGGATGGCTGCTCGAGAACATGCTCGAGATCCAGCACGCCAACGGGCGCCCTTTGATCAAGATCTACGGTCCGGTCAATACCGAGCAGCGCGGCGGCACCATCGCCATGAACTTTGTCAACCCTGAGGGCAGGGTCATCGACCACCGCTTCATCGAGGAAAGCGCCAACCGGGTGAATATCTCGCTGCGCACTGGCTGTTTCTGCAATCCGGGTGCAGGCGAACTTGCCTTGGGGATTTCTTCCAGCGAATTGACCGCCTGCTTCACCCGCCCTGATCACGAGCAGCGTCTTACCTATGATGAATTTCGGCTGTGCATCGATGGCAAGGCTTCGGGGGCAGTGCGAATCTCCGTTGGACTGGTCAGCAACTTCGCTGACGTCGAAGCCTTCCTCGCCTTTGCCCGCGGTTTGACCGAATAACCACCATCTTGCATAGAAGAACTTGGCTATGCGCAGTTGCGAGATACTCCTTCCCTTATGCGCCTGATAACCTATTCCCTCTTCTCGTGGTGGTAAAATTCACCCGTTATCATCTCTCTACAAAGGGTTATTCATGACATCTTTCAATTACGTACCACTCGTTGAGCTTACCCGCGGACCCATCGTGGAGTGCATCCATTACGGTGCCTATGCTGTGGTCGACGCGAACAACCACGTCGTGCAATCCGCCGGAGACCCCGAGATCGTCACCTACCTGCGTTCTTCCGCCAAACCTTTTCAGATTCTTGCCTTTGTCGAGGCCGGCGGCGTGGAAGCCTTCCACCTGACCGACCGCGAGCTGGCCGTGATGTGCGCCTCGCACCATGGCACCGATGAACACGTCAAAGTGATTTCCGGCATTCAGAAAAAAATCGGCGTGACTGAATCCGACCTCATGTGCGGAATCCACCCGCCCTACGACCGCGCCACAGCCGAACGCATGCTCAAGAACGGCGAGCCCATCACCCCGCTGCGCCACAACTGTTCGGGCAAACATACCGGCATGCTGGCTTTGTGCAAGCTTAAAGGGTTTCCCAAGGAAGATTATCTCAATCCACAACATCCTGCGCAAAAACTGATCCTGAGCACCTTCAGCCAGGTGACTGGCGTACCGCTGGACCAAATTATCCTGGGCACGGATGGCTGTTCCGCGCCGGTCTTTGCCGTCCCGCTGCACGCGGCTGCCTGGGCTTTCGCCCAACTTGCCGATCCTTTAGCTTTGCCTGAACCCCGACAATCCGCCCTACGGCATATCTTCCGCGCCATGACCTCCAACCCCGATATGATCGCCGGACCCAACGCCTTCGATACCGATCTCATGCTGGCAGGACGCGGCAAAATTCTCACCAAGGGCGGCGCAGAAGGCTACCAGGCGCTTGCACTCCTGCCCGGTGCTTGCGGTAAAGATAGTCCTGCCAAGGGGATCTGCGTGAAAATTTCCGATGGCGACCAGGGAACCGGGTCGCGGGCTCGAACGCTTATTTCCATGGAGATCTTACGCCAACTCGGAGCTTTGGATGCGGCGCAGATGCTCGAAATCGCAGCTTATACCGCCCGTCCTCAATACAACTGGCGTCACATCGAAATCGGAGAGATCCGCCCGGCGCACTTCTCGTAAAAGACCTTTTCGATATAGATAAAGACTCCCCCCCGAAATTTCAGGGGGAGTTTATTAGAGTAAGGCGCATGCGTTATTTGACCTCGCCAACCCCGTGTAGGGGCAGGTCCACCCCTCTCGCACAGATCGCTTCGAGGCGCAAAAACAACGAGATCTGCCCCTTAACTCTGGACCCTCAATGTAAGGGCGGGTCTACTGGGATCGATCACTTGATGTGCAGGTTACCGAGACCCGCCCAACGAGTAAGATTAATCCAAGGTAAGACTAGCCAAATAGGCTCCTATTAGTACGCTCAATTTGAATTAGATGAATGGGCAATCAGTAGCAAGCAAATCCACCTCTTTGAGATTCAGTCCAACATACGCAAGCTTTTCGCTGCATGAATTTTCCCGAAATGACGTATCATAATGAAAACGCACTTCAGTCAAGGAGTTGTCATGGCGACCCTCTTCCCCAAGCGTTCCTATTGGAAAGAAGCCAACCGCGTTCCCCATTATTCACTCTTTGAAAAGATTCACGGCTATGTTTATCTGCGCTGGCCGTATTTTTATATCGGCACAGGTATCGGCAGCACCTGGCTGGGTAAGCTTGGCAAACTCATCCTTCCTTTATGGAGCAAACTCTTTCCGGGGCGTCCTGCGACACCGGATCAGATCTCTTTTGCTGATACCTACCACGGCAAAGTCGTCCCCCTGCAGACTGCACGCGAACTGGTGACGGTCAACCGCGATATCGCCGTCCCCGATCTCGAACGCGTCATCCCTTATCACCTGGCCCGCAGCCTGATCCTCGAACAGCCTGACCACATCGCCGTGTTGGACTGCCCCTGCCGTTCTGCCCGCGAGCATCCCTGCCTGCCATTGGACGTCTGCCTGATCGTCGGCGAACCTTTTGCCAGTTTCGTTCTCCAATACCATCCTGATAAGTCTCGTGCCATTACCCCCGGCGAAGCGGTGTCCATTCTCGAAGCCGAGGATCTCCGCGGGCACGTCCATCACGCCTTCTTCAAGGAAGCCGTTTTTCAGCGATTTTATGCGATTTGCAACTGCTGCTCCTGCTGCTGCGGAGCCATGCAAGCCCACCAGTACGGCACCCCCATGCTTGCCTCTTCCGGATATATCTCACAGGTCGATGAGGATCTTTGCACCGGCTGCGGCGACTGCGCTGACTTCTGCCAGTTTGAGGCTGTTACGGTCGTCGAAGGCGTCAACCAGGTGGATTTTGAGCGCTGCATGGGTTGTGGAGTTTGCGTCTCGCATTGTGCTCAAGGAGCCCTCACCCTCGTACTTGCGCCCGAAAAAGGCATCCCCCTTGAAATGGACCGGATCCTCAAACAATCATTACTCACGGCCTGAATTTCTCACCGATCTTCTTCACCTCCAGGCTTATGTTTTCCTTACCGAAGTAGCTTAAACCTTTCCAGGTTTTACATGTCCCTTTTTCATTCATATTCCAAGAAAGACAATAAATGGTCCGGTTTAGCCAAAGTCCTTACCATTATGCATTGGCCTTCGATTTTATTTCTTCCATTCTAGATTTCACCCTCTCCAATCTCTGATTTTGTCTGTATAATTCCTCGAGTTCACATGTCGGTTTTTCTGGAGATCATCTTTTGCCAAAGAAAACATTGCGTTTGGGCCGCTCTTTGTTGCTCGCCATTTTGATCGGTCTTTTCCCATTGATTTCCCTATGGAAAAATAATCTGGGTCAAATTCCATTCCCTGCTGTCACCCTCCCGTTCATTTTTACTTTGATTTTCATATTGATCGTTTTTGGCATCTGTTTCTTGATTCTAAGGTCGCCTGAAAAAGCCTCTCTCCAATCTGTCGTTACATCAATCTTCGTGTTTTCCTTTGGACATCTCTATAATCTAGTCGGGAATAGTACATTCCTGGGTGTCTCGATAGGATTCGTAAAGCTTTTTGTATTTTGCCTGGTACTCTACCTGGGAATATCTTTCTTAATCCTCAAGTCAAACCAGATCCCAGGTTCGCTATTCTTCTTCTTTAATTTTGTTGTTGCAGCCCTTTTAATCATTAACCTGTTTCCCATAGTTTCCTATTTTATCCAGTTAAATCCTTCCCAATCAACTCCGCCACCTTCTTCGTCAGTAAATGCTTCGGCTCAGGACAAGCCAGATATCTATTACATTGTTTTAGATGCCTATGCAAGGGATGACGTACTCGAACAAGTCATTGGATACGATAACACGGAATTTCTGACCGCATTAAAGAACCGTGGTTTTTATCTCCCCCAATGTGCCTATTCAAATTACTCAGGGACTTTGATGACTTTGATGTCGGTGCTTAATATGGATACGCTCGATAACTTGGGTGTACCGATAGATTCAATGGAAGAGTACCTTGCTAAGAATGTAAACCTGATCTTGAAAAACCAGGCGGCCAATATTTTTCGAAATTATGGCTATCAATTTGTCACAGGCAGGGGATATTCGTCCTTCAATGATATTGAGACTTCTGATCTTTACCTGAATTATTTCAATGACAAAGGGATCAATGATAATCTGGATAAAAATAAATTCTCAAGCCTATATCTGAACACAACTATATTCAGAGTTTTAGCAGAGCTATACAAAAATAATCCCGAAAAATTCTCTCGATTCCCATTTTGGCTTGCTGTTGATAGAGAAAGCAATCCGGGGCTGGCAGAAGCTAGCTTCTGGTACTACCAGAATAACTATATGTTTGATTCCCTCGCCAAGATTCCCGAAATGCCAGGTAAGTATTTTGTCTACGCCCATATCAACGCTCCACATGGCCCATATGTATACCGGAGTGATGGTTCTTTCCGATATCCTTTGGACACTCAGGATGAGAAGGTTTTGTACGCAGATACGATAACTTATATCAATAAAAGGGTTCTTGCCCTGGTAGATGTTCTCCAAAAGAAATCGACTATTCCCCCGATCATCATTTTTCAAGGAGACCATGGAATTCATGTATTAACCAATGGATTAGACAAACACAAAATACTAAGCGCCTATTATCTGCCTGGTAATTTGTCCACGCCCCCATATGATACGATTACGCCAGTAAATAACTTCCCATTAATTTTGACCAATTACTTCGATCCAATGATAAAACTAGTGCCAGATACGCTCTGGGTAAAATTCTTGAATGAAGAAGAACCAGTCGCATCCAGTTGCGATTTGGAACCATGAATCTATTTCATAGAGATCTAATTCTTCTTAAACAGATAGAGTTTTCGATCACTTCCTGGGATGAATTGCTTTTGTATTAACTTAAATCGAAAGGCCATTGCAGTTTCAAAGCCTTCCTCGCTGTATTGTGGAAAAATATCCTTTCTAGTCGCTAAAAGACGTTTAACTTGGGAATCACTCTTGGGAATAAACTCAATAATTACCCATTCCGAAATGGTCGCAAAGAAATCGGCAATGGATTCGAGCGGAACATTGCTGGAGATTGCCAAATGATGGATCAATGCCAATGCCATGGCTACATCCACAGGCCCACGTTGGATAAATGAATCTCGCTCTTTGTTCTCCCAGCCGATCGCACTGCTCGGGTTGGTAAGATCGATAACCAGGGGTAGAAGATACTTTTCATTCCGGTTCTTGCAGGCAAGATAATCCTTTTCCACAGCCACAGGATCGATGTCACTCGCTATGGTCATCACACCTCGCTGACTGGATTCCCTGCTGAAGAGCCCGTTATTTGCCCCCAAATCCCATACCATCTTCGGTTGTATCTCCTCGATCCATTTTCCGACTATCTCACCTTTTTGTTTATGTGAATCCGAGGAATAATTGGTGGCATTGTAATAATTGCCCCATTCTGTGCCTTTCGGTTCCCAATTCAAACTGGCAATGGTTTTTCTCAAACCTTCCAGTATTCCAATTAAAGATGCCATTCCCAAATGGATGGTAGAGGTCTGCACTTCCTTGGCGGCATACTGCTGCTGCATCCTGGCGTGCAGATGAATATGCAGCGCCAAGCCAGATAATCCCACCCGTGTAGAACCTGGCAGAATCTTACTGGCCAGATCGAGCGGTATCCCGTCCATATAAACACGCAGTAATTGAATGAAGCGAATATCAACTTTTGCCGCGAGAGCCAAGGGGGCTAAAAAGTGCTGGCAGAATTGGCGATAGGCATCCCATGGAGAACCTTCCCGATATATGTCAAAGGATAGGGTGTCAATCAACACAGGTTTGCTGTGCATAAACTGAATGTTGAAAGCGCTGGCATCTTTTAGGATCATCCCTCTTTCAAGGGATGATTTGGCAATATCCAGGGTTAAAAGAGCTGCATCTTTGAGTTGAGAAAAACTCCATTCATAGGGATAAGAAATGAAAGGTATTGCTGTGGGTTTGATTACTTTGTAACCAATCTCTTCATTCTCTGACCGCTCGGATACCTCTTCATGGTTCACTAACCAGCCTTTACGAGTGAGCTCATCATACAATCCACTAGAGATCAATAAGTCATAAGATTCCTTATAAGAGAAATTGATCTGCCTGTAGAGTTGATCGTTCCGTATAAAGATAAACCCGCTTGGGTCCCGGAAGGATGCCCCTATCCTTTCGCTTTTCTTTATCATTCCGTATCGTCATCCGGTTCATGCTGTGGAGGTTCATATTTTTTTCCCGTTACGAAAGCTTTGATTCTTCCCCAGAATGCCTTAATTAATATCCCAATACCTCCAAGTAAACCTGCCGCAAGAAGTTGTATTAGCAAACTGCCCGAACCAGGGTCCAAGTAAGATACTCTAAAAAAAAGAGGGTGCATTGTCACTCCTTAAATTTACTGTGATGGCATGTATTTTACCATTTATACCTGTTCTAAATGTCATTGTAAGGTGTTATCTAGCATATACAAGTTCCATAAACAAATCCCTTTTTCAACTCTGCTTGTATCTTGATTCTTGTGGAATTTACCCGGTTTTCCCTCTCCTCTGTTGAATCCTCCCCTTTTTTGGTCTATAATCCAATTGGAGCGAGGTTCAAATGACCGCCAATAAACCCGTCTATCTTTTGGATGAAACCCTGGAAGTCTCGATCTTTTATGAGACCAAAGACAAAGACCTCGAGGATAATATCTGCATGGTGATCTCGGAAGATTGCCCTGAAGATGAAAAGATTTTCAAGCACGATGAGAGTTACCTGTATCTCACCCGCGAGCAGGCGGAAGGCCTGGCTCAAGCCCTGTTGCACGCTGTGGAAAAGAGCAAATCGGCTGCTTCAAAGCCCTGAAGTGTTCACCTAAATAAAAAGTCACTCCCCTTTCTGACCGAAAAGGGAGTGTTGCATTAACCTGAGATTGACTGCGGCTCTCAGTCCTGCAGATGGGATGCCTCTTCGAAGAGCGCTTTTTCCTCATCCGTTGTCGGGACAAACTCCAAATTGTGGGGGATGGGATTGCCGTTCAGATCCACATGCACAAACGTGATGAACCCGCGCACTGCCAGCTTATCATTGACCCAGACCTCGATCAAGCTCACGATCTTGGTCTTCCCCACTTTGACGATCCGGCTCTTGAAACTCACCAGTTCGCCCTTCTTGATCGGGTGGGAAAATGTCATCCCGTGGATCTTCAAACACACGATGTTTTCCGGTTTGGTTTGTGAGGCTGCCGCAATAAACCCGGATTCGACAAACCATTCCGCCGTCCGCCCTGCATAGAGCGTGCCGTGATGGTTCAAATCTTCCCCTTTGACAAGACGCATACTGGTATAAACTGGAAAACTCATTTCCACTCCTTCAAATACGAATAATTCCGATGGTCCATTCTAATCCTGCCGGGTTGCCTTTTCAATCCTGAATTCCATCACACCTTTATAGGAGTTAAGGCACGGCGATTTTGCTTCTCCTGGACTTTTTGATGGATAATTAGTTCAACCCTGTTTGATGATCGATTAAAAAGGATTCCCGATGGAAAAGATCGACCTGCGTACAAAGTATAAACCCTTCTATTCGCCCTCAAGCAAAGAGTTCTCTTTTGCCACTCTTCCTGTGTTGAATTACCTGATGATCGATGGTCACGGTGATCCATCCACTTCGCAGGACTACCAGGCAGCTATCCAGACGCTCTACTCGGTTTCCTTCACGCTCAAGTTCGCCCTAAAGAAATCCAGCGGCATGGATTTCACCGTGATGGGCCTGGAGGGGTTGTGGTGGGTTCCAGATATGACGACGTTCAGCCTGGACCATAAGGATGAGTGGGATTGGACAGCCATGATCCTGCAGCCTGAATTCATCACGCCTGAAATGGTGAAAGACGCCATGAGAGCGGGGTCTGCCAAAGGCAAAGCACCCCTTGCCGGCCGGACCCGCCTGGAGGCGTTGGCTGAGGGAGAATGCGTGCAGATTCTGTTCTTCGGCGCCTACGACGACGAAGCACCAACCATTGCCAGGATGCACACGTTCCTTCACGAAAATGGGTACACCCCCAATGGTAAACATCATGAGATCTACCTCTCCGATGCCCGCCGTGTTGCCCCGGAAAAAAACAAGACCATCCTGCGCCAACCCGTGCGTAAAGTTTAAACGCATCGCTTTCCCAAGGATCCTCCGTGCCTGCTGACAACTCCTTACCGTTTTCTCTGCCGCATTCTGCCTTTGCATGGCTCAGCCTGGTTCTCGGCTATCCTCCTGACCGGTTTGTAGCACACCAAATGCAGGGGTCAACATCGTCCACCCTTTTTCGGGTATCCCTCAGCGATGCTGCTCGATCCTGGGTGCTGCGCTGTTTCACCAATTCAGAATGGTTGATCAATGAACCCGACCTGGTGGAGCATGAATCGGCTGCCCTCGCGGTACTCGCTCAATCCGATCTCCCCACTCCCAACCTCGTCGCCGCTGAACCTGGCGGGCAGGCCTGCGGCGTTCCCGCCCTGCTGATGACTTCCCTCCCCGGTCAGGTGGACTTGACCCCGCAGAACTTCAATCATTGGTTTCAGCAAATGGCCAGCCCCCTTGTGCGCATGCACTCTCTCCCCGCCCCTGATTTCCATTGGCACTATTACCCTTATGTTTCCCCCCTTGATGCCGTTCAGCCAGCCTGGTCCAATTCTTCCAATTTGTGGCTGCGCGCCATTGAGATCGCACGCCAGCCCTGGCCTTCGTTCACACCCGTCTTCATCAATCGCGATTACCACCCGGTCAACATCCTCTTCGATCGCGGGCAGCTTTCCGGAATTGTGGATTGGCCGAATGCCAGCCTCGGACCGGCTGATTTCGACATCGCCTGGTGCCGCTACAACCTTTCCTCGATGTTCGGCGTCGCCGCAGCCAATACATTTTTGAAAGCCTGCCGTGATCTCACCGGAAACGGCTTTACTTACAATCCTTTTTGGGATATTCTTGCAGCAATCGAAGTTCTGCCCGGGCCGACCGAATACTATCCCCCCTGGCAGCAATTCGGTCTTCCGTTCATCCCGGTCGCAGAACTGATCCGCCGTCATGAAGCATTTCTGAAATCAGCATTGCAGCAGATCCAATCATGAGGTCAAATGATGCTTGAACTACCCGAAATCACAACCCTGTGCCGCCAAATGCAATCCACGCTGGTGGATAAAACCATCCGGCAGGTGACCGTTCTCAGCAGTCCGCACAAATTTGCCTTTTTCAACCGTCCGGCTGACGATTATCCACGGCTGCTTGTTGGGCGTACCCTCAAGCAGTTCCACTCTTGCGGAAATTATGCCATTTTGAACCTCGATAACGATCTTTCACTTGTCTTGGGAGATATGGGCGGGCGCCTGCTCTACCACCCCACCGGCGAAGATCTCCCCCCAAAACACCAATTGCACATCCAATTTGAAGATCAATCCAGCCTGACGCTTACCCTGCAAATGTGGGGAGCCATCCTGCTCCTCGATCCTTTGCATCTAACATCGCATTCGCGGCTTTCGCATTTATCTCCTGCTCCCCTGGATGATGCCTTCACCCTGGAGCATTTTCAGCAGCGCGTGGCCTCGATTCCACACCATGAGCAGCGTTCACTCAAATTCTTCATCATCAGCCAGTTTGGATTGCCTGGTGTGGGCAACGGCTGCCTGCACGACATTCTCTTCAATGCCAGGCTGCATCCCAAATTTCCACTGGCTGATCTCACCCCGGCACTTCAATTGAATTTGTGGCAGGCCGCCCGCACCACTCTGCGCCAGATGACGGAAGGTGGTGGACGGTCCAGCGAGCACGATCTCTTTGACCTTCCCGGGGGCTACGCTCCGATCCTCTCGAATGATAAAGTCGGCAGCCCATGCCCTGTCTGCGGCACGCCCATCGAACGCATCATTTACCTGGGCGGCGCTTCCTTCTTCTGCCCTCACGACCAGGCGATATAATCTGTATTTGCCCCCTCAGGCATTTCAGCGCGCGGCGATTGCTGCCGGAGTTCCGCTGCCGGCTTCAGCTGCAGCATAAGCGCTGTAATCCACATCCATTTGTGTTCCGGGAGCATAATTGTTGCTTCCCGTGGGCACAAAAGCCAGTTGCCTGCTTGTTTTAAAGCTGCCACAACCTGGTCAGTTTGGGTCAAACCCGGGAACTCACCCACGACCCAGCGAGTACCTGAAGTTTGATAAGCCACTTCGTATGCCCCCAACGCATTGAACGGGTTTTGCAGAATATGTTTTGCATCCTGCAGCTCCTGGGGCGTGACCGGGACGTCCGCCGGAAGATCGACTTCAAGCAGTACGCTGATCCCGCCCCGGAGATCCAATCCCTCCTGGGTCTTCAGTGACCTTTGAAAGCTGGCAGTGCGACAACCCGGTCAAGGTTCGGGCTTGACCGGGTTGTTATAAGGTTCATTTTCTTAATGCCCTGTATGCATCCCCCTGCTTAGCGACCAGTCATCTTGTTATCTTCCGGAGTATACCGGTCGCCCTGGACGGTGATCTTTGAAAAGGCGCTGTCGATCTCTTCCAGATCTTCGGGCGTGAGTTCGACACTCAGCGCTCCGATGTTCTCATCCAGCCGCTCGAGCTTCCGGCTGCCCGGTATGGGCACGATCCATGGCTTTTGAGCAAGTAGCCAGGCCAGCGCGATCTGCGCCGGTGTCGCTTCCTTCTGTTCCCCAATCCTGGCAAGCAGATCAACGACCACCTGGTTTGCCTTCCGCGCTTCTGACGTGAAACGTGGGCTGCGGCTGCGGATATCATTTGCAGCGAAGGTCGTGTTCTCATTGATCTTTCCCGTAAGGAAACCCCTCCCCAGGGGGCTGAACGGCACAAAACCGATCCCGAGTTCCTCACAAGCCGGAAGCACATCCTCTTCAGGGGATCGCCACCAGACCGAGTATTCGCTTTGGACTGCCGTGACCGGCTGGACTGCATGAGCCCGGCGGATGGTCTTAACACTGGCTTCAGAAAGACCGAAGTGCTTTACCTTGCCTTGCTGGATCAAGTCTTTGACGGCTCCGGCGACGTCTTCAATGGGCACATCGGGGTCAACCCGGTGTTGATAAAACAGGTCGATCGCATCCACCCTGAGCCGCCTGAGCGAAGCTTCGGCCACCTGCTTGACATGCTCCGGCCGGCTGTTGAGATTGCTGTCCTTCGGTCTACGGTTGGGGTCAAGGTTGAAGCCGAACTTGGTGGCGATCACCACCTTGTTGCGGTAGGGTTCGAGTGCTTCGCCCACGAGTTCTTCATTAATGAAAGGACCATAGACTTCAGCAGTATCGAAGAAGGTGATACCCCGCTCAACTGCCGCATGAAGGAAAGAGATCATCTCCTGTCGATCGGGAAGCGGGTTTTCGTCGTGAGACATTCTCATGCATCCGAGTCCAAGCGCTGAGACTTCCAGATTACTGTTTCCAAGTTTCCTTTTTTGCATTTTAAACTCCTCCAAATTAAACCAATGAAGATAATTCTTTCTCTTTTTTCAATACAGCGTTTTCATACACATTTATTTTGTAGTCCAATAAATCCAATGTCTTTTGCATTTCCGTCACTCGGGCAGCCAGCAGATCCCGCTGCGTTTGCAGGATTTCTTTTCTCGCACCAACGGTCCGGTCGCCTTGTTTCACCAATCCAACATACTCGATCAGAGCCTCAATTGGCAGCCCTGCACTTCTCATGCACTTGATGAATTCAACCCTCTTTAAATCAGTTTCGTTGTAATCTCTGATGCCGTTTTCATTGCGGTTTACGGTCGGGAGCAGTCCGATTCGTTCATAGTAACGCAGCGTATCCGGCGAAATAACAGTTCGTTCACTTACTTCTGCAATTTTCATTCTCCACCTCACCCCCTAGTGTAGCACCTGGAGTTGACTCCAAGTCAAGGGTTTTCGTTGAAAACAGGCATCAACACTTTTCAAATCCCAAACCGCATTCAAAAAAGGACTACCAATATGGTCTTATTTCTGCTAAAATAGTCTCAAGGAGAACCTCACCTATGGCCTTATCTATCGGAACCCCCGCCCCTGATTTCACCCTCCCGGCCCACCTGGGAAAGACGGTCACACTCAGCGACCTGCGCGGTACGAACGTAGTCCTGGCATTCTTTCCAGCCGCCTGGACGCCCATATGAACGGCTCAGATCCCGCTGTATGAGGTCGAAAAGACCAAGTTCGCGGGATTGGATACCCAGGTTCTGGGTATAAGTGTTGACCCGATCCCCACCCTGATTGCCTGGGCTGAGGACCTGGGTGGAATAAATTACCCCCTGCTGAGCGATTTCTGGCCGCACGGCGAAGTTGCCCAAAAGTATGGCGTCCTGCGCTCTGACGGGATAACTGAACGAGCCATTTTCGTCGTTGACAAGCAGGGCACCATCCGCTATGTAGATGTCCACGACATCGACGACCAGCCCAGCAACACCGTTCTGCGTGCTGCCATCCGTGAGCTCGACCCCGAGGTGCGCGAGCGTCCTGAGGAACCCAAACCCCAGCCAGTGCCCCTCCCCCATGGCGGCATCGTCATGTACTGCACCCGCTGGTGCCCCGACTGCAAGAAAGCCCGCCGCTGGTTCGCCGATCACAAAATCGCCTACACCGAGGTGGATATCACCACCACCCCCGGCGCCGGCGAGCAGGTCGAAGCCTGGGCAGGCGGCAACCAGACCACCCCCACCTTTGACATCGACGGCACCATCATCGTCGATTACCAGCTCGACAAACTGAAGGAAATCCTCAACATCAAAGAATAGATTATTCAAAGTAAGAGTAAAGATTCCGCATAGCGCAATCTTTACTCTTATAAGGCGATTCTCTCCGCTTCATCACAAATTGTGTAATAAGGATGAATCTGATTGCATCACCCTGGAATTATCTCTTGCCTGCCGTAATATGATAGTAGAATCCCCCTGCCTTTAGGAAGGGGGCTAGGGGGTAGGTTGTACTGGACCCAAAACTCTGGACTATGCAGTTTATAGCCCTTATTTTATAGATGATGTAGGTTCTATTTCGGTACGAGCTTGAATACCTCTTCCGGCGCGACGGCGATGCCGATCATACTCCTGCCGACATGAGCACCCAGCACCAACGAAAGCTCACCGATCGGCAACCAGATCGCCTTGAATCGCCGGCTGAGCTCATCTTTGAGCATTTGCGCGTCTTCAAGATTCTGTGCATGCACCACCTGCATCCGCAGAGTTGCATCCTGCGGGAATTTGCGGGCGATCACATCACCGAGGCCCTTGATGGCATTGGAAAATGTTCTCGCCTGGCCCTGCTGCGTATACGTGCCGTGGACCTTTTCCACTCCGATCAGGGGCTTGATGTTGAGCAGCGAAGCAATGAGCCCTTTCATGTGGCTGATCCGTCCGCCGTGAATCAGATATTTGAGTTCCTTGAGCGTGTAATATACCTCGGTGGCATCCGAGATTTTCTTCACCAGTTCCAGGATCCGTTCCTTCGACCAGCCTGCCGCAGCCGCACGTGCAGCCGCTTCCACCTGCCACCCGGCTGGAGCGCCAAGCGTAAGCGTGTCATACACGGTAATATCTGCTTCTGGCACCATCGTGGCCGCGGTTAACGCGGAGTTGTAAGTCCCCGATAATCCTGAGGACATGTGAATGGAGAAGATCTGCGGATCGACTTTTGCCAGGGAGCGGTAAAGCTCAACAAAATCGCCAACCGGCGGTTGGCTCGTCGTCGGCATTTCTTTGCTCGCTTCGAGCAAGGGATAGAATTTTTCAGCGTCGATGTCTACCCCCTCGCGGTAGGTCTTATCCGCCAGCGTGACACTTAACGGGACCACATGGACGTGCAGCCGCTTGCATTCTTCGTCGGTGAGGTTGACGTTGGTACCACTATCGGTGACTATTTGCACATGACTTCTCCTGGGATGAATTCAATTCTTATTAAACACCCTCGGAGTTTGGATTGTCCATATGTCTTAAGGGGCATTCTAAGTCATATTACCCGAAGTTCAGAAACCCTCTTCCGGCGAACTACGCGCCCCCAAACGGAGAGAGTGGGGTCGGGTGAGGTTTTCGGGTGACGGCAACTTACGCCTCGCCCTTTACTTTCTGATAAATCAGGCGCACGCCTTCCAGCGTCAGTTCGGGTTCATACGCATCGATGCAGTGCACTTCGCGCGCGATCAACCGCGCCAGCCCGCCGGTCGCCACCACGCGTGCATTTCCGCCCAGCTCATCCTGGATGCGCGCCACCATGCCTTCGACCAAAGCGGCAAATCCAAAAATGATGCCGGACTGCAGCGACAGGATGGTATTTTTACCGATGGCATGCTCCGGGCGGTGAAGATCCACCTGCGGCAGCATGGCGCCGTGACTGATCAGGCTCTCGGTCCCCGTGATGATCCCCGGCGCGATCGCCACTCCCTCGAAGTTGCCATCGGCTGACACTGCCGAAAAGGTCGTCGCTGTGCCGAAGCCGATCACGATCACCGGTGCGCCGTATAGGGATACCGCTCCCACCGCGTTGGCGATCAGGTCAGCGCCCACCTCTGACGGGTTGTCGGCATTGACCTTCATCACCCGCCCCGCCGCAGCGCTGACGATCAAAGGTTCCTGCTTCAAATGCCGCCGCACCAGGTCGCGGAAAGCGATGGTCAGTTCGGGCACAACCGACGAGATCGCACACCCGCTGATCTCATCTTTGTTGATGTTCTCACTTTCGAAGAGCGAAAGCATCACCACCGCATACTCGTCCGCCAGCTTTTTGACGTCGGTGAAGATGCGCCAGTGCGTTATCAGCGTCTTCTCGCGGTAAAGTCCAAGCTTAATGTTGGTGTTGCCAATATCGATACACAGCAGCATGAGGTACCCTCGGATGCAGATTTGCTTTCATTTTACATCACGATTCATGTGCAGCATATAAACCAAACACGCGGATGTCGATTGGTCTTCAGGGCAACCCCAGATGGGGCAATCCGTCTCTTTAACCCGTCGGGGCAACCGGTCGGGGCAACCCGTCGGGGCAACCCGTCGGGGCAACCCTTGCGGTTGCCCGATTTGTTATTTAGCCCGCGGTCGTTCCGCCATCACGCGATCTCGTGCATTGTGCGGGCCCGATTACCTCGAGAGATACATCGCCCTTCCCTTCAGGGAAGGGTGGGGTTAGGTCAGATACGCAAGAGGGTTGGGGTGAGGGGCGTGTACGGTCATCTTTACTTACGCTTCCTTAGTGACATCACAGGCATACAATGACGCAGCCCAATTGAATCCTGCTTATCCTTTCATCCCCAGCTTCGCGAAGGCCGCGATCAGCGTCTGCTGCGTGCGGTGAAAATAATCGTCGCTCAGCTTATCCATCAGACCGTATTTACGGTACACCCAGTCCGCATAGTGATAATTCATCCGGTCATAGATCACATGGTCCACTTTGCCCGCCAGCATCTCCGCCAGCCCTTCCGCTCCCGGCAGCAGCGGCGCGATCATGACGAAGGTGTGGATCCCCGCCCGGTGCAATTCATCGAGCGCCTTCACCCGCGCGGCAATCGGCGGCGCCTGCGGCTCGAACAGCTTGCGCACGCCATCGTCCGCGGTGGTGACGCTCATCCCCACTTCAAACTCTTTCCCCTGCTGCAGGATGTCGATATCCCGCAGCACCAGCGGAGAGCGGGTTTGAACACTCACCGGCCAGTCATTTTGCGCCAGGATCTCCAGGCACTGCCGGGTCAGGCGGTAGCTTGCCTCCATAGGCTGGTAGGGGTCGCAAACCCCGCTCACCCATACCCTGTCGCGCTTCTTGCGGGTGATCTCACGCCGCAGCAAGTCGGGCGCATTCACTTTCACGTCCACAAACTCGCCCCAGTGTTCCGCATGACCCGAATAGCGCTGCATGAAACGCGCGTAGCAGTAAGTGCAGTTGTGCGCGCATCCCGTGTATGGGTTGATACCATACGGATAGACCTTCGAGACAGAGAGGATCGATTTTGCCTGTTTTTCAGTAATAAGCATGGACTAATTGTACTCTGTGTTGAACAGTGCATTAATTCGGGCCCCGCCCCGACAGTGCTCCGACAATGCCCCGACATTGCCCCGACAGTGCCCCGACGGAGCGCAAGACAGGATCTCAGAGGATGACGATTTTGTGCGTACTTTATCGTGATTACTTTGTCGTGCGCGCCATGTCGTGCGTGCCATGCCGTGCGTGCCATGTCGTGCGTGCTATATCGTGCTGCCTGTCGGGGCAACCCTTGCGGTTGCCCAAACTGCATCTGCTCCCTCGCCCGCGTCTGCGAAGCCTCCCTCTCCCCGCTTTCCCTAAAATTGTTTCTTCAACCTATCCCTGCCCTTCCCTAAAGGGAAGGGTAAAAACCACGAACCAGAGTCTTGCCGTGCCTAACCTTCCCCAAAACAAAAACCGTGAAACACTCGCCTTCTTCGTCAGATTTTACAGCACCCTCGTACACCTCGTAGTTCATTTTTGCTTTAAGAATTGGCTAAAGTTAATTAGGGATTTTTACTATTCTTAATCGAAATTATTTGGGTCCAGTTTCTGAATCTTTTCAAAGATTTCCGAAAATTTTAGTTCACCACTTGCTTTTAACTTTCCCATTTCTGAGACACCCCATTCCGCTAATCTTTCTGCATATGAATATGGTTTTTCTGCTGCTTCTGGAAAAAACTCTATGATTACCTTCTTTAATTTATCGTCTGGGTCAAGAGAACCAATATTTAAGAACGTGTTTGTTTTAATATCCTCAGGAGCAATATTCCCATAAGCGATTGCTAATGCTATACCAAATCGGTAACCATCGACCATTTCATTAAAAACACCTTCTTGTTTTAGTTGTTTTAGTATTTCATGCGATTCGGCGGTAAATCCTACAGTCGTTTCATTTTCTGATGGCATAATCAATTCTCCCGTAATGCTACTATCTCGCTACGACGCGAAGTAATGTATCTGATTTCATATTCTCTTTCTATATCTTGCTTGATCATGTCCAAATCATGATCTTTGTTTATCTCTCCCCCGTGAACAAGTAATGTGATTTGGCTTGATAAAGTTGGAATAAACTTTAGAATATTTTCACGATGTTTTGTATCTAGCCGGCCAAATGGTGTATCCATAATAATAGGTCCTTGCCGTACAGCGTTTTTATTTAATGCACTGATAAGTGATAAGGCAACGATTTGTTCTGCACCGGCTGATCTTTCAGTGACTGGATTTCCATGAAGATCTAGTATGGTCAAACCAAAATAGTCATTTATACTTAAACCAGAATAGGTCTTATCAGTAGTTAATTGCTTAAAAACACTTGTGGCATCATTTTGAATAATGACCCGAAGATCATCTCTAAGTTTAACAAGTGTTTTTGCAAATAATCTCTCTAAATCTTCATAAATCTGGACTTCCAAGTTTGCTTTCTTCATCTCTGGTCCAGAAACTTGGATGATTTTTGCTCTTAATTTGGCTGCGTCTTGCTTTTTTTGCTTTAGCTTATCCTCTGATCTATCGATAATCGTTTCAATTGACCCAATTTCCTTCATAGTTGTCAAATATTCATTTCTATTTCTGATTACTGAGCTGATATCGTAGCTTTTAAGTTTGTCGTTCAGTTCCTTTATTCTTTGATCCAAATCAACTGAATCAATAGCAATTGCAGTTAATTGTTTCTCAATATACTTAACACTTTCAAAACTGGATGTTGTTTTGAAAGCTTTAAGATTTTTAATAGATTGATTCGCCTTGCTATAAATTTCCTCATCATAATTAAGCTGACTTAATTTAGATTCAAGCTCAGCCTTTACTTTTCCCATTTGCACAACATCTATATTTAAAACTGTTTGTCCGCATGTGGGGCACAGTTTCTGAACAATTAGCGAGTCGAAGTCAGCTATTTTTGCTTTTACATACTCTCTGGTACGAAGATTCGAAATTTGGTGATCTCTCACTAATTCAAGCTCTTTAATTTGTTTTCTTATTTTTGGTTGAAGCACTTCTTGCCATGCATCTACTAATTTGTTTCTTTTTTCTTCCAACAATCTTTTTGTTGCCTCTTCAAGATCGGCACCTTTTTTCTCGTATTCATCAAGCCTCTTTGCATCAGCTTCTATTCCTGCAGTCGTCTGCAAATCATCATTCAGTTTTTTTGCTTTTATGGATTTCTCGTCTCTTATTTTTTTTGTCTCCGATATGTCAAACTCCATAATATCAATTTCATTTTCAACGGCAGATGCCTCTTCACCATAACTTCTAGCTGCACTATCTTTTTTTGCCAGAATATGCTGTCGGTCAACCGCCTCGCGTAGATTGATTTTTAAATCCGAAATTGCATTCGTCATTGCTGGAACACCCAAAATCTGTTCAATCGATTCTTTGATCACAATTGATTGCTTATCTACTTGCGAAAGCAGAACCTCATAGTCGTTTAAGAATTCACCATCAAACAAGAAGAATCTTGAAGTAGTTTCAGGTAAAATTCGATTTATTTCCGTTTGCGCCTCATCTGGATTCAGATGATTATTCCCCTTTCGTAAGTACAACTTTTCTTCAAAATCACTATCTTTAGTTGGGATAACTAATTGTTTTCTTAACTGGATTGCGCGAGTTAATGCATATGAAGTTTCTTCGTCAGTAAAATTTAACTCTACTTGCATTGTCCAGTCTTTTTCCTCCGCAGCATCAAAATTCAGTAATTGTAGAATATTCAATTTCTGACCGAATCTATTTAAGGCTCTCCCATATAATACCCAGCGAATAGAATTTAGGAGTGATGTCTTTCCACGCATATTTTCCCCATGTATTACGATTATCGGCTGTTTATCGCCAAATTCAATTAATTGCTTACCATAATAAGGTCCAAAATTGTGGAGAGTAACATTAATGAGTTTCATTTTTATCACCCTTCAATAATTGCTGTTCTACTGTGGCTTGGACAATCTTCTTAATTTCTGAAACAGTTTCGTTTCGTTTTCCATCATATTGAACACGTTCTTCTAGTAGTCAGTCATGCTGAAATGGATGGATAAAGGTGAAGTAATTTAATACGAGCATCCTTGGTTCGGAATTGCCAGTTAATGATCGCATGAGTCTCGTTTCGTTCATTGGTAATCGCCCGCACCTCATTTTCGAGAATGGCTGGGGTTGGTATGTGCAATTTTAACGATCTGCTTAAGGCGCTCAATTCAATTTCTGCCATATCCAGCCAACTGCCATGTTTAGGTGTGAAATGAAATTCCAGCTTTTTGAGAATTCGGCGAGCTTCTTCTGGTGGAAATGCCTCGTACAAAGCAGCTGGTTTATGCGTGCCAAAATTATCGAGAACAATACGGATCAGAACAGCATCCGGATAAAGCACATCCACCAACCATTTCATGCTTTCTGCAAAATCAATCATCGTATGTCGCTCTGTGATACGAACATACCTTTTACCTGCCAGGGGTTCATAAAGCATATTCAAATTCCGGACACCATTGCGTTTGTACTCATAATCATAGCGTTGCTTGCGACCTGCTTTACAGGGGTATCCCTTCCGAGTTTCTTCAATCAACTGTTTCTGCCCTTCATCATAACAAACCTGGGGATATTGGGCATCATAGGGGCGCTCGTATTGATCGAGAACGTCTTCCATACAAGCCACATATTCCGCACTGGCCTCCGGAATGCACCACATTTCCTTCTGCCACGGCTTTATTTCGTTTTTTTAAGCGTCCGACGCACGGTTTCATATGAAATCGCATCTACCACAGCTAATTCCACCATCTTTCCAGCCAATAAACGCAAGGTCCAATGCTCGTGTCCTTCGGGAACTTGGCTGCAGGCTGTGGCAATTAAGGTCGCTTCAGCCCGTCCGTCTAATTTGCGTCTTTGCCCTGGGCGTGGATCTTCGTTCAAGGCTTTCTCCATACCGCCTAGCACAAACCGCTTGCGAATCCGTTCCACGCATGGACGGCTGACGTTCAGTGCCGCCATGATTTGTGGATCGGTCAATCCTTCGTCGGCCTTCAGCAAGATCATCGCCCGTTTCATTTGCCGTGCCCCAATTTTGCCTTTACAGGTCATTTCCACTAATGACTGGTGTTCTTCTTCGTTCAAGTCTATATGATACAGTTTTTTAGGCATTTTCCTTTTCTCCTTGCCTTCCTCAGTTGCAAGGAGTGTTCCATCTTATTCTCTATGACTGACTACTAGTTTAAATATTCTTCTAATGAGATCTTCGGGTAAATTTGGTGAAACCTTAGGCCATTGTTCTAACATGATTTCATATGGGCTTTTTTTGTCACTCATTTTTATTCCTCCTCAATGCTTTCAATCTCATTACTCGAAACCAAATTATCAGGGTCTAGACCATGCTCAAAAGCCAGTGTTCTGAGTTGTATTTGAGTTACTTTATTCATTGCCATTTCAGAGAATTGAATCGCTCTTCCTAGTTCTGCCGAAATAAAGGAACTATTCTCATTTTCTTTACTAGCAGTACTTGGAAGAACAATAACATCATGTATCTCAGCAGTAAATTTATCGGGCGCTTTTCTTAAAACCCTTCCTCGTCTTTGTATGAATTCGCGTGGATTCTTAGAGGATGCAAGAATTAACGCATGATCTATTGAAGGAATATCCACCCCTTCATCCAGGCATTTAATTGCGACTAGAATCCCCCCCATAGTTGAAAAGTAATCTAATGTAGTTGCCTTATCACCGATCATCGCTGATCGATATTCATCATTTTCGAAGCCAGCCTTTTTTAATTCTTCTCTTACTTTATCGAGTTGAGCTTGAGAATCACAATAAACCAACCACCGATCGCCCTCTTTGTAATTAGTTTGGATAACTTCGACAGACAATCCGATTTTCCCAACCGCTTGTTTTATGATTCTTGCTCTTTTTATTAATAATAATTTTAGACTTTCTCTAAATATTACCTTTCCTTTATTATCTTTTGGAAATCTAGCAACTTTCTTTCTTATTATTTCGGTGAGTTTTTTCCACTCTTGTTGTTCAGGTTCCGACAACGAAGTAAGATGAATATGATATGTGTATTGACACAATCTTCCTGCGTTAATCGCATCAAGAAGTGTAAATGGGGGATCAATAATTCCATTGAAATATTCCAATATTCTCATTGTGCCCTCTGGATCCCCATATCTTTGTGGAGTGGCACTTAATCCTAATCTTGGACCAGAATTTATTGTTAATACTTTGGAGTATGTTTTGCTTCCCGCCCTATGAACTTCATCGATCACAATGATCAAATGCTCTCCCCCACTAATTCTTTTCAGAAAATTATCATCGCTGGCGGATTGAATCGTGGAAATTACAACCCTAGGTCCACCATTCGGGGAAGTATAACCCTCTAATACATATTGATTTTTCCAACTTGAATATCCCCCACCAACTAAAAGGATTTTAAAATTGATATCACTTAGTTCTCGCCTAATTTCTCTGTACCACTGAAATAATAAGAGCTCACTCGGTACAATAATAATTACTGGCTGTCCTCTTCTTAGAAATTCCTTAATCGCAAAAATCGCTGTAATTGTTTTTCCACTTCCAGTCGCATGTTCAAGGATTCCCTTGTTCCCCGCTTTTTTCCATAAGGATATTGCTTGAATTTGGTGAGGAAACAAAGTCTTCGTACTAGAATTTTCTGGAGACTTGTAATCTCGATAAGCAGCTTCTATTCCATCAGGGTTAGAAATGGCGACAAGTTTCTCTTTGGCTACATTCGGGAAGGGTAATGTTTGAATACCAGGTTCACTTCCATCCCAAATGCTATCAAAATACTTGTGATGGAGGAGTACCCGAGAGCCTTCAGTGTCCCAAGAACGAAAAACATCAAAAGATTCATGGTTACCAGATATATCCCAACCTGAAAGCGTTTCGTTCAAAGATCCCGTAAAGCTAATCATATTTCCGAGTTCATCTGTAAATAGACCTACTTTGTCATGAAATATTCCATGTGAATTAGGGCAAAATGCAATCCGAATTTCTAAACAATTGGTCGCTATCAATGTTGCTAATAATTCAATTACGGTCGATTCTTTGGAATTTTCTAATACTTCCTCAATCTCCTTCTGCAATAATTCCCCCATTTTTTTCTGCAGATCATAACCACTCGTGATGGCGTCAATATCTTCTTTTGTCATATTAGGTGAACAAACTAACCTAATATGTCCTCCACGTTTTGCAAAATTTACAATAGATTGATTTGAAACTAGATATATAGATGAACGGAAATACCCTACAGCTCTGTCATATTGAACTGATTGGTCCATGCAGGGTGCATAAAATTCCTCGGCTAGATTGTTTCTATTTGTAGCATAACGGTCGAGTATAGGAATCGCCTTCAAAGATCTTACAAATTCAGTCTCCATATTGAATTTCCCCATGATTATCGCTATATAAACAATAGGCTAATTATATTCTTCTAGTATTGGATCATTAAACCTAATTTTCGTTTGTGCAAGATAATCCTCTTTTAGCTCAACTGATACCCATTGTCGATTTAAACATTCCGCGACATAACCAGTTGTATTTGAGCCACCAAATGGATCAAATACTAAATCCCCAGGATCAGTCAGAAATTGTATAAAAAATGAAGCCAATCCTTCAGGCATTCGAGCTGGGTGAGGGTTAATCCCTTGTTTACGACATTCTCTAAGATAATAATCATTTGATTGTGTATTTGAAAAGCTAAATGCATTAGGTAATCTGGGCTCCCTGTCAGAGCTCATAGGTTCAACTTCAAAGAGGTTATGTGCAATACTTCCACCAAGATCGGTGAGAAATGATTTCTCACTTATATGATGTTCAGAGGGTCTGATACCTGCGTTGTATTTCTGTCTTTTTAACAATGCTTTCATACTCTTTGAATAAGGTTTTAATACCTTTCTGCTATCTGCTTTTGGATTATCCGATTTCGCCATCCACCAAACGTGGGTGTAGCTATCAGTCGTCCGTATTCGGTTAATTGTGACCCATTGTGCAGGCGAAGGTAAACGGGTGGGATTGTAACAAACAAATTCTTGGCACAATCGTAGGTTCGCTTTTGGGTTCTTTACAAAGCTAATCAGTGATTCCAAGGGTAACAACGACTGGATAGGTCGTGACGGTTCCCAAGCATTTCCTAATTCAATAACAATTGATCCGTTAGGATTTAATAATTCTGAAAACGTTGGAGCGAGATTTGTCAACCAATCCCGATATTCATCCCCTTCAAGATTTCCATATCTCTTTTTGCTATTCAATGGGAATGGTGGTGAGGTAAGTATTAATTGCACTTTCCCTTTGATCTGCTCCCCGAGATCCGTTTGAAGAATTGTTTCAGAATTTCCGATGTAATACTTTCCATTTCTTGTTTGGTGTGCAATTTTCATTTGTTCAATCTTTCGCCTGAATATCTAATTTACATATTGGAGAGTATTGCATCAAATCACTTAGAAGAATATTTGATGTTAACAGATTGTAATATATCTAATTATTATTTTACAAATTCAATACTTAATTTTTGTTCAAAGTAACACCAGTCGTTGTCCTTAAGTTGAATTTATTAATCTAGCTCTCCTTCTCAAGGACTCATTTTGAGCTTTCTTGTATGTTTTGGCGGTCTGATTATAGTTTACCAACTTGTTTACCAAATAGTCATGGCTTATGCAATTAATTTGTTGATAATAATCCCTCTACATAATTCAACAACTATTAGCGCTACTGTCCTATTCACTGTACACACAAATTCTTACCAGAATTACAGGCTTTGATTTACGGTCTTACTCAGATGGGAAGTAGATTGTCAATTCGGAAGTCAACATAAGTTCCCCCAATGCAATGTAAGAATTGCTAAGCTAATTCTAAACGAGAATTGGGAATTAAACTTCCGTTTTTATACCCGCTTCGTTTTGGAAGAGCAATGCGATCAAAGTAAGAAGTAGAGAAAATAATACTATCCCAAACCTTAAACTTTCCATTTTTCACCTTAAAAAATCCAAAACCACTTGACTTATTAGAACATTAGTGCTAATATATTATTCTCCACAAGTTCCACCTTATCCGCAGCTAAACTACCCAACGCTAACCCCCTTTCGCGGTATTTCGCCACATCCCCCCCCATTTTCACGCTCTTCGTAAATGGGGGGGCTGGGGGGGGCATCACTTTTCTTCAAGGAGGTACTTCCCATGTCCGATATCATCCCCATCGACCCATCCACCCAGGTGATCGACCCATCCACCCAGGCGACCGATCCATCCACCCAGGCGACCGATCCAAAACCCAAACGGAAACGTAAAGAAGGCGGTCAGCCGGGGAACCTCAACGCTCTTCGCCACGGGTTCTATGCCCAAGATTTGGGTAAAAGAACCCCCCAGACATACGATCAATACGAGTTGCGTAATATGATGGGCGAGATCGCCATGCTCAAAGATTACATGTACAATTTGTACGCCCTTAACATCGACTCCACTGACAGCACTACCCTCTCAGAAACCTTGCGCGGTCTATCGCTGGCGGGCATGGCCATCTCCCGGATCATGATTGTCCACGACCATTGCAAACTCTCCTCCAACGGCAACAGCACCCTTAAAGAGCTTCTCAAAGCACTGGACTCACTAACTTGATCTCCCTTCCCCCGTTCTCGCGTACTTTGCGCCCCCGAGAGGTCGGCATTGGTACTTGTAGGAACAGGACCGTGGTCTCACGCATTTTGCGCCCCCGAGTGGTTGGCATTGGTACTTGTAGGGGCGTAATGCATTACGCCCGCATTGGTACTTGTAGGGGCAACCCTCGCGGTTGCCCTCGCGGTTGCCCCAGGGTCTCCACCCAGAATCGAGTCGTTTCTAGTCGTTCCCGCAGTTATCGAAACCATTCCAAATCCCCTCTCCCCACCTCTGCGACGCATCCGCCCCCGAGCACATCGAGAGTTCCAAGCCCTTCCCTCGCGGTTTTCGCATCCCCGAGCGATCCGCAGCGGTCGACGATGGTTCGGGTAGGGGCAGACCTCGCGCCTGCCCTGGGATTCAATATGGGCGATGGGCAACCGCAAGGGTTATTCAATATGGGCAACCGCAAGGGTTGCCCCAACGATCGTAATGACTCAAAAGAAAATGTTACTTTAGGGTAAACGTTGCCTCAAATAAGAATGTTACCGAATGATCTTCCACAATAGAGCTACCTTTGTGTCAATGCTGGCTCTCAATGCTACTGGATTCAAATGTAAATATTGATCAGTTAGGCGAGCTTTGATTTCAACTGGTAATGAATCAAGAGCCAGAACTCTTCTGAACGGAGTCTTAGCCTGATCATACGTGGGGATGGTTTTACCGTCAACCCGTTCTTTATCCACCAGTTTTAGCACAGGCTGGAAGAAATTGATATACAACCGAAGGTCAGAATAGATCGAACCTAACAAAGATAGTTCCTCAGGGGTTTCCAGGCGGTCATAGCCAACAGTATGGCGCACGACAGACCAATTCTTTTGCTCTACATGTGCCTGATCGTTCTTTTGGTAAGGACGAGAACGCGTGAAAGTGATCTGCTCGGAAAGGCAATATCGGTAGAGGGTGTCATTGATAAATTCACTGCCATTGTCTGAGTCCAAACCCAAGAGAGGGAATGGTAAATTCTTTCGCAACTCACCAATGGCTTGAGAAACGGCAAATTGGGTTTTATTGGGTAAGGCAAGGCATTCTGTCCATCCAGTGGCCAAATCAGTGGCTGTAAGGGTGTTCAGATAGGTTCCTTCAGTCGTTTGGCCACAATGAGCTACCAGATCAATTTCCAGAAAGCCTGGGTGTTCATCTTCCCAGGGAGTAAAGGTGCGAACGGGAATGGCTTTTTTGAGCAAGTATCCCGGTTTGGTAGTCGAGAGACCGTGCTGGGGATGGATAAAGCGTGCTTTTTGTAAGCAACGATCTATCGTAGCCGGGCTCATACTCAATAGCATTTGCTTTAGTTCTGGATACAAGCTGAGTTCATGGCATCTTTCAAGAATAGCGACTCCTTCGGACAGAAAGGGGTGCAACCTCTTTGAACAAATGCGACCATAGATTTCCCAAACTTGTTCCAAAACTTGTACCACTTCGCCCTGGTATTTCTTTCGGCGTCCTGGCTTTTTCAATCCCTTGGGTTTGGGGCCATGTTTCAATACCCGAATGGCGTACTTTCGGTGATACCCGGTGGTGGCTACAAATTCATCAAGTATTTGTTCTTTTCCGGCTTTGTTAGCCTTCAAATACCGCGGACGAATTGCTTCGATCATCTCGCGCTTGCTGCGTTGACTCATCATATTCTCCCTCTGCGGATCTGAAATCCGCTCTAGGGTAACATTCTTTTTGAGTCAACGTCGTTTTCTAAAGTAAGATTAATTGTGAGTCAATTCGCGATTGCCCCCACAATAAAACGTCGCGGTATAATTGACCCATCTCACCCCCAAAGGAACGCCCATGCCTGGTTTTACACCCGTCCGGCGCTGGCAGCCGGCTTACCACCCTTTCAGACACGACCCCCCCGCCGAACGCGCCCTCGAAACGCTCGAGATCGTCGTCAAAGGCCCGCTCTTCGGCTGCCGCATGTGCGGCAACTGCCTGTTGCAGGAGACGGCTTTCATCTGCCCCATGGAGTGCCCCAAGGGTCTGCGCAACGGACCCTGCGGCGGCTCGACCCCTGAACACTGCTATGTGGATGAAACCCGCGCCTGCGTGTGGTACAAGATCTACGAGCGCGCCGAGAAGATGGGGCGCGTCGAACGCCTGATGGAAGTGCTGCCCCCCCTCGATTGGGACAAGGTCGGCACCCAAACCTGGAAGGACGTGTTCGACCAGTGGAAGAAGATGGGCGGGGTCAAAGGCACATTCAAGTGGCTGGGCGCTTCCCCCAGGGTGCGCAGCGACGCCTGGGAGCGCCTCTTCTACGCGATCCGCCAGCCCGATTGGTGGCGCGGCGATGCCCTGCCCCACCCCGCACCCGCGCACGATCCCGTTTCGGGGTTGGAGCGCAAGCTGCGCGAAGGGCAGTTCGTGCTCACCGCCGAGATCGCCCCGCCGCTGGCTGCCGACCCTGCCGACGTGCTGCGCAAGATCGCGCTGCTCAAACCCTGGGTGGACGCGGCCAATTTTACCGATAACCCCTCCGCCACGCCGCGTATGTCGTCGCTGGCGTGCTCGCTCTTTGCGCTGCAAAACGGGCTCGAGCCGGTGATGCAGATCGCCGCCCGCGACCGGACGCGCACGGGCTTCCAGGCCGAGGTGCTTGGTGCCTCCGCCCTGGGCATCCGCAACATATTGTGTCTCACCGGCGACCATCCCCGCCTCGGGCCTCCACCGCATGCCCACATGGATATTTGGGACCTGGATGGGGTGCAGATGGTGTGGCTCTTGCGGCGCATGCGCGACGAGAGTCAACTGCTGGATTGCCGCGAGCTCAAGTGCGCGCCGCAGGTGTTCATCGGCGCCGCGGGTTCGCCCTTCGCCTCTACCCCCTTCATCCAGTCGGTACGCGAGCACAAAAAGGTCAACGCCGGGGCGCAGTTCATGCAGACCCAGGTGATCTTCGACCTGGACGGGTTCAAACGTTACCTGGATGCGCTGGATGAGCGGGGGCTGCTCGGCCGCGTGAGCCTGATTGCCGGCATCAGCCCGGTTCGCTCCGTCAAGGCTGCCGCTGCGATGAACGCGGTGCCGGGAGTCAAGATACCCCAAAGCTACATCCAGCGCCTCGAAGCCTCCGCCGACCCCAAAGAGGAGTCGGTGCAGCTGACCCTCGAGCTCATCGACGGTCTGCGCCGTCTGCCCGGGGTGGCAGGCATCCACTTCATGGCCGTCGGCTGGGAGTCCATCGTCCCGCGCCTGATCCAGGAGAGCGGTTTGCGGTCAGCGCCGGTGACGACGGAATAAGAATTCACATATTTTGAATATCCAGCGGATCTGTCACCGTAAGGGCGGGTCTACTCGGATCGATCATCTAGATGTGCGGGCCACCGAGACCCGCCCGAGTTGGGTTTGGATTATCATCGCGGGTTTGAGTCAACGCCCATGCCCTCACCCTGGCATTTTCCCACCCCAGGGCAGGTCTCGCGGTTTTCGCGCCCACCCCTACACGATCCTTGGCGCATGAGACACCACGCGTAGCGATGGCGTCCATAATTTGAACCATCATAGCGGGTCTGTCACCGTAAGGGCGGGTCTACTCGGATCGATCATCTAGATGTGCGGGCCACCGAGACCCGCCCGAGTTGAGTTTGGCGGTTTTTGCGCCTGCCTCTACACCCTCTCCCGTCACCACTCGCTACGCTCGGGGGCGCAAAGTTGGCAGGGAGAGGGGACCTCAATTTTCCCGCTTGTAAACTCGCAAAATGGCTGTACAATCAAGCAATGTTAGGGTAAAAGACAAAAATTTATCTAAAATTTATTGTCTTTAGTCAAGGCACAGTTATAAACTGGTTATAGAAAATCTAATCAGACCATATTGCCAACATCAAAGCCTGTCTGGGGGAGAGACAGCAGGAACAATGGCGAACGCTCAACCCATCTACCCCGAATACCTCATCGGAACAGCCGTGATCATCATCGCGCTGTCGCTTGCGATATGGTACCGGCGGCGCTGGACGATCTCCGGGCGTGCCTACCTGGGGCTCATCGCCTTTGCCACCGCCTGGTGGAGCACGTTCTACCTGCTCGAGATCTCCCAGCCCGCGCCAGCGGTCAAGCTGCTGATGGAGAACATCCAGTATTTCGCGGTCGTCGCGCTGCCCACGCTAATGCTGCTCTTCACCCTGGATTACATCCGCGTGATCCCGAAGCCGATCGTCAGGGTGCTGTTGTGGCTCGAGCCGCTGCTGATGCTGCTGGTCGTGTGGACGGATCCCCTCACCCACTGGCTGCGCGTGAGTACGAACGTTTATCAAATCTCCCCGGGGCCGGCGGTGTTGACCTCGGTGCACGGTTGGGCGCACTACGCCAACGGCGGCTACAGTCTGCTGCTCATGTTAATTTGCTGCATCTTGCTTGCCCGCGACCTGATTGTGACCCCGTTCTGGGGGCGCATGCGCACCGGGTTTGCGCTCACCGCAGCCATCACCGCGTTGGTGGGGTTTCTTTTCGTTGTCCCCACCGACCTCAGCAGCAGCGCCACCTATCTGCTGCTGGCAGGCGCCATCTTGAGCCAACTGATCGTCATGGCGGGGGTGTCGCAGCGCCAAACCCTGGAGCTGATCCCCATTGCGCGCGAAACCGTGCTCGAACAGATGCAGGACCCGGTCATCGTCATCAATCTTGAAGGCAAGATCAGCGGAGCCAACCCCGCAGCCAATGAGCTGCTCGGAGATGCGCGCGGCAAGGTCACCGGGCGTACACTGGCGAGCTTCGGGCCGGAGTGGGGAGGGTTCACCCCGAGCTCCCCGTTGGACGAAAACCCCCACCGCGAATTGAAATTCGCCGCAGCCGGCGGTCAGCGCTATTATGATGCCGTGGTATCGCCGATCAAGGATAACAAGCAGGTCAGCGTTGGCAGCCTGATCGTGCTGCGCGAGACCACCCAGCAAATCCATGCGCAAAACGAATTGGCTGTCTTGCGGCGCCTGTCAGAGGAGTTCAACCAGGCATCGGACCTGCGCTCCGCCCTCCAACCCGCGATGGAAACGATCCATGCGCTCTCGGCGTGCCGGTCAATCCTCATCCAACTGGTGGATAGCGAAGGAACCCTGACCCAGGCGTTTGTGTACGACCCCGAAGTAGAGGGTGATCCCATCAGTGAAATCCGGGGGGAAGTCAACACCGATAATTGCACCGCTGCGCTGCAAAATGGAGAACTCAACCCGGCGCGCGAGTTCGTCCCTGCCGACACTGCACAGTACGTGCCGCCGCAAGACCTGTCCAACGGCAAGCACCTGGCGATCCCCCTGGCGGTGAGCGGTAATTCGCTTGGGGTGGTGAACCTGTTCTACAATGGTGGCAAGCCCGCGCCCGATAACTCGCTGCTGCACCTGATCGATACCATCTGCAGCTCGTTGAGCGTCACCATCGAGCGCATCCGCCTTTTCGAGGCAGAGCACAGCCAGCGCGAGCAGGCAGAAACGCTGCAAAATGTGAGCCGCATCATCACCTCATCGCTCGATTTCAACGAGGTGCTGGACATGCTGCTCGAACAGGTGGGGCAGCTCGTGCCCTATGACGCTGCCAACATTATGTGGATCGAAGGACCCCTGGCGAGGGTCAGCCGCAGCCGCGGCTACGAACACTACAGCCCCAATGTGATTGAAGAATTAGCCAAATTGGAATTTCCGGTGGATTCCACCGAGAACGTCCGCTGCATCATCTCGGAACAACGGTCATTGATCGTGCCAGATACTTCCGCCGCCCCGATGTGGAAGCAAACGAACCTCAGTCTGCCGCTGCATAGCTGGTTGGGGGCGCCTGTGGTGATCGAGGGCACGGTCATGGCGATCTTTGCCCTCGAAAAAGAAGCGGTCAACGCATTCAGCGAAAAGGATGCCGAGCGATTAAGTGCTTTTGCGATTCAAGCCGGGCTCTCGATTCAAAACTCGCGCTTGTTCGAAGCCGAAAAGAAGCGCATCCGCGAGTTGGAGGGGCTGCAGGCGACACTGACCGATATCAGCAGCGAGCTGAACCTTGACCAACTGCTGCAGAAGATCGTCAGCCGCGCCATCAACCTGCTGGGCGCATCCGTCGCCGAGTTGGGGCTTTACGACCGGGCTGCAGATGAACTGCAGATCGTGGTCAGCATGAACCTTGACCGCGACACCACCGGTCAGCGGATCAAGATGGGCGAAGGGCTGATGGGCGAGGTGGCGCAAAGCCGCCAGCCGAAAACTGCGCAGTATTACGGCGAATGGGCGACGTCGCTGTTGGGGGATATTGCCGCCGATTCGCATGCAGGCCTTGGGGTACCCATGCTGGCAGGCAATGAGCTTGTCGGCGTGTTGGGGGTTGGCGGGCTGCCGCCAAATCGCGAGTACAGTGATGAAGAGGTGCGCCTGCTCAACTTGTTCGCGCAGCAAGCCACGATCGCCATCCACAACGCCAGGCTGTACCGCAATGCCAGGCGCCAGGCAGCAGAATCAGAAACGCTGCGGCGTGCCAGTTCGGTGATCATCTCCACTCTTGATCTGGATGAGTCATTGAACCGCATCCTGGAACAGCTTGCCACCGTGATGCCCTACGACAGCGCATCGGTATTGCTGCTGCGCAACGACAAATTGGAAATCGTCGGCGGGCGTGGGTTTGAGGATATGAGCAAAATTCTGGGGGCAAAAATCGAACTGAACCGCCTGTATCCTGGCGCCGTGGTCTTCCTCGATAATAAACCCCTTATTCTGAAGGAAACCCAGGGGAAATTTCCCGCCATCGGCGGATTATCCGAAAGCGCGATCCAATCCTGGTTGGGGGTTCCGCTCAACTTCCAGGAACACACCATCGGCATCCTCTCACTCGATTCCGGCAAGCCCAACCAGTTCGACGAAGACAAGGCACGCCTGATCCAGGCTTTTGCCGACCAGGTGTCGATCGCGCTCGAGAATGTGAACCTCTACGAGAAGGCGCTCAAAGCCGCCAACCGCTTCGAGATTCTCTACAGCCTGACGCAGGAAATCAATGCCAACCTCAGCCAGGATCAGGTTTGTAATGCCATTCACCGGGCGGCGTCAAGACTGATGCCCACCGAATGCTTTATGATCTCTGAGCTGGACGACACCCGTCACGAGATCGTCGATCTTTACATCGTGGACCGCGGAGCACCCCTCCCGTTGCAGCGGCGCCCTGCCAGCCAGGGATTGTTTGCGCGGGTGATCGCCGACGGTATTTCGCGGCGCTACGACACCTTCGACGAGAAGGAAGTGATCAAGACGGGGGCTGTATTACTGGGCGAAGATGGCGACGACTCGATGACTCAATCCATCTTGTGTGTGCCCTTACGCTTGGGGTCGAAAATCAATGGGGTCATCTCGGTGCAGAGCTATCTGCCCCAACAATACACCCAGGAAGACCTCGAAATGCTCGAGCTGCTGGCAGGTCAGGGCGCCATCGCTCTTGAAAACAGCCGGCTCTTCGGCGAGGTGCAGCAGTTCGCCATCACCGATCCATTGACCCTGCTCTTCAACCGCCGGCGATTCTTCGAACTCGCCGACCAGGAATTCGAAAGGTCGCAGCGCTACGAACGACCGCTTTCGTTGATCATGCTCGATATCGACCACTTCAAGCGCGTCAACGATACCTACGGTCACTTCATCGGAGACCAGGTGCTGCAGCGATTGGCTCAAATCTGCACGAAGAGCATCCGTCAAATTGATATCCTGGCGCGTTATGGGGGAGAAGAGTTCGTCATTTTGACCCCCGAGACCGAGGCTGCGGATGCATTCATGAGTTGCGAGCGGTTACGCAACGAGGTAAGCCGCGAGCCCTTTGTGACCACGCGCGGACCGATACCCATATCGATCAGCCTGGGGGTGGTGGACTTATCTACCCCGTGCAAATCACTTGAAGAGCTGCTGGACCGTTCAGACCAGGCGCTTTACCACTCCAAGAATACCGGGCGCAACCGTACATCCGTTTGGAGCATTGCGGATTCGCTGCCGAACGGTGGGGAAGACAATCAGATGTCGGGTTCAAAATAAGACATTGATCGTTTGCCTTGGTTGACCAGTCAAGCAAATAAATCCCTGCTGCCTTATCCCCGATATATATCCAGGAATTAACCAGATTGGCCAGCTAACTAAACTCGCTCCCGAAGCGGAAGAGGGTTTGTCCATCCCGCACGATCAGGGCCCGGTTACCAGCCGTAGGTGCGGGCGGCGGCGCGGTACTGGCAGAATCCGCAGTTCTCTGCCGCCGGCGGCGGTTCGGGGAGGGAGAGCAGGTCGATCACCTGGCCGATAAACGCCAAAAATCCGGCTTCTTCCTTGGGAATTTCCAGCCAGGTGACATCTCCCACGTAACTGATGCGCCGGGTGTCGTCGCGGGTGATGTCGATCGGCTCGACGCACAAAAGCCCCAGGCGGCTGATCGGCTGGAGGCTGAGTTTACCGGGTGCAGGATGCTCAAGGGCATAGGCGTAGGCATGAAGCTGCCGGCCGTAAAAGGGAATGTGTTTTGGGCTGGGTTCGCTGGTTTTGAAGTCAACCACGCCGTATGAGCCATCGTCAAAGGCGACGACGGAGTCAAATTTACCCCGGATAAAAACCGGTTGGCTGCCGGGTAAGGCAATGGGGAGAGATTCCACCCAGCGTTCACCGAAAAGGATGCGACCGGGAGGAAGCTCGGGGGCAAGATCCCCGGTGTCTTTGTCTTGAAAGAGGCGCTTCATGAGCAGATCAATCTTGCCGAAGATTCTTGGGAAAGCTGTTGGCGGGCGATTGATACCCATGCCAACCTTGAGGTAGAAACAGCGAGGGCATTCATCCCAGAGGAAGGTAAGATCTGAAGGACTGAGCTTTAGGTTGTGCATGGGTACTCCTGATTATGGGTTAAGTATGCATGAATTTTGGGGGACGGTCAATGGGAGAGGGTGGAGGTAGTGGGAACCCTCGCGTTTATGCGCACCCTACAGTAAATAAAGACAAGGTGGAGATTGCCGCGTTCATACAGTTCGTTCGCTCGCAAAGACAGTTCGCAGGGGTGGGGAAGATACGGGCGGGTCTCGGTGAGCTGCAGATCAAGGCGATCGATACAGTAGACCCGCCCCTTGTATCATAAGAGTTAAAGGATAATGTTGAGGTAAAGGACGCTGATCAGACAAAGACGGGAGAATCTGTTTCGCCCCTTGGGCAACGAGCCTGACTTGTAGATAAGATCCCCGCCTTCTGAACCTTCATCAAGGTCGAACAGCATCTGAAGCCTCTCACCCTTTAGCTAGTTTGAGAAGAGCTTGCATTCACAAGGTAGACCCGGTATAGGCTAGTCCGATCAGCGTCTAAAACCTAGTGTACCAAAGGAGAATGCAAATGGAACAACGAGTTCTCGGAATCGATGTCGCCAAAGATACTCTGGATATAGCTCTCTCTGATGGAGTTCATTTGAACCACGGTCAATTCTCAAACGACCAGAAAGGACATGAACAACTGGAACAGTGGTTGAGAAAACAGACTAATTCAAGTATCCATATTTGTCTCGAAGCCACAGGTCAATATGGTGATGGAGTGGCCGAATACTTATTCGCTCAAGGATTCCCGGTGAGTGTGGTAAACCCGGCAAGGATCAAGCATTATGGCAACAGCAAATTGAGACGTAACAAGACCGACAAAGCGGACGCAGAACTCATTGCAGAGTATTGTTTACGCGAAAAACCTGCCATTTGGACCCCGCCACCCGCCAGTTTCAAGGATTTACAGGCTCTGGTGCGCCATTTAGAAGACTTGCAGGGTGCCAAACTACAGGAATCGAATCGGTTGCTATCGGGTGTTCATACGAGCTTTGTGGTGGAAAGCCTAACCTCTTTGTGTGAGTTCCTTGATGATCAGATCAAGCAAACAAAAAAAGCGATCCAAGATCATATCAATCAACACGAAGAACTCAAGCGAATGCAAACGCTTCTCGTCACAATCCCTGGAATTGGTAAGCTCACTGCGGCCAAGTTGTTGGGAGAAATTCGCAATATATTAGATTTTCAAAGTGCTCGCCAGTTGGCAGCTTATGCTGGCCTTACGCCGCGCAATTTTCTTTCAGGAACTTCAGTGCATAAGAAATCTCGTCTCTCGAAGACTGGTAATGCAAATCTACGTAAAGCTTTGTTCATGCCTGCTATCGTTGCGACCAAATACAATCCAATTGTTCATTCTTTTTGTGCAAGGCTTTCTGAATCAGGACTCAAACCTATGGAGGTGGTTGGTGCGGCCATGCGAAAACTTTTACATCTTGTTTTTGGTATTTTGAAGACTGGTCGTCCTTTTGACCCTGATTATCTCAACCAAACGCAAGCTTTTTCTTGACATACAAGACAGCATCTACAGGGGAAGGCAGCATGGATAGGGTGAGCTCAAGCGACCGTACAGTGAATAAAGGCAAGGTGGAGATTGCCGCGTTCATACAGTTTGTTCGCTCGCAAAGACAGTTCGCAGGGGTGGGGAAGATACGGGCGGGTCTCGGTGGGCTGCAGATCAAGGCGATCGATACAGTAGACCCGCCCCTACAGGGGAAGGCAGCATGGATAGGGTGAGCTCAAGCGACCGTACAGTGAATAAAGGCAAGATGGAGATTGCCGCGCTCACACTGTTCGTTCACTCGCAAAGACAGTTCGCAGGGGTGGGGAAGATACGGGCGGGTCTTGGTGAGCTGCAGATCAAGGGGATCGATGCCAGTAGACCCGCCCTTACGGTTGCTAAGGGAGCATGAAAGCGGGGACCCAGAACTTGCCGACGCCGTACATCGAAAGGGCAATGGAGACCATGAGGATGATGATACCGGTGATGATCAATACACGGTCGCGGCGGCGATAGGTGAGTTGCTCGAGCCAGGTACGAGGTCCAACGCCGAAAGCACGCAAATCCATGGCATCGATGATGTCTTCCGATCCGGCGATGGCCTGGATGGTGACCGGGACGATCAACGGGGCGAGTTTGCGAACCTGGGCGAAAAGGCCTCCGCTGAGTTTTTCGATCTCGTAACCGCGGGCTTTTTGGGCGTCCATGGTGAGGGTGAAATCGCGCCCGAAAGTGGGGATAAAGCGCATGGTCAAATCCATGCCGTAAGCGATCTTGTCGGGCAGCCCAAGCCCGCGGAAGGTGATGCCGTAATGGGCAGGGTTGAGCGAGTAAGGGATGAGAATGGTCATACTGGCAATGCTGAAGACGCGCAGGAGCATGCTGATGGCGTACATCGTCCGTTCAGCCGTAAAGTTAAGGGTGGGCGTCCAGCCTAAAATGTTGAAATGCGCGACCACCTTATAATACGAGTGCTCGGTGGTATAAAGCTCCATGCCGCCGCGCCCGGTAAGAAAGGTAAGAAACGAGAAGAAAAGGATGAACCCGCCGATGAAAATCCAGGCCTTTGCCATTTCGTTCCAGCGGATACCCGACGAAAAAACAAAAAGCAGGGCAATCGCAAAAAAGAAAGCCAGGAAGCGGGTATCCCAAAAGAAAAGGGTGGAGGCAAGGTAGCAGGCAAAGAAGATCAACCACGCACGCGGGTCAAAGCTTTGAAGGAGTGATTCACGTTTTCGGTACCGCCAGGCAACTAACATGTTTGTTCCTCTTTCCGGTAAAGGAGTTGCTGATGTCTCAACCCCCTCCTGACCTCCCCCATTTTGTAAAGCAAAAATGGGGGAGGGATTTAGGAACCCTCAGTCCTGAGCGGAGGCCACGACCCTCTCGCAATCCTCGCTCGGGGTGCAACCCCCTCCCACATCCCCCATTTCGCTTCGCGAGAATGGGGGAGGAATTGGGGGAGCCCAGGGACTTATCGTCCGGTCTGCTTCTGGACGGCTGCGTAGGCAGCGACCAGGATGGGGACCAGAATGGCGGCAAAAATCAGGTTGGGGCCGGCGGCGGGGAGGAATTCACCCACCAGGGCGACCACGGGGCTGTACCCATTGATCCAGATATCGCTTACGGCGGCGAAGCCGATACCCAGGAGGTTGCCCAACATCGACCATGTCACAGCGGCGGCAACATCGACATTCTTGCCAAAGATGAAGCGCACCAGCAGCACAATCACAAAACCAATGGCAACGGAAATACCGGCAAGCAGTGTGATCTGACCGGAACCTTCACCAAAGAACATTCCGTTCTCAACATCCCGGTTGAAGAAGAATAGTAAAGTGATCAATGCCGTTAGAGCAGCGCTGATCCACAATACGGTGTTGAGTCCTTTTTTCTTATCGGTGAACAACCAGGCAAGACCTGCGATGAGACCCACGAGACCATTACCGATGGACCACTGAGGTGAGAGGCCGAAGCCGGTAAGAGCATCGCCGAACATGTTGCCAACCGCACCGGTGAAGAAGCCGACGACAGGCCCGAAGGCGTAGCCGAAGAACATGGGAATGGCGATCGCAGGCCGCAGGGCTACCTGGCTCACAGAAGGCACGACGAAAACCGTGCCGTTGAACAGGTAGGAGAAGATGGCAAAGAGCGCTGCCCCAATTGCCATGTATACCACCTGGCGCGTGCCGACTTCCCACATTTTATTTTCGCGGGTAAGAACATAAATGATGTAGACGATGACCAGACCGATCCCGACGAAAACAAAGCGCAGCAATGCCGTCTGATCCAGGTTGAGACTGGGATTGATCATCCGCCCGATCAACCAGACCCCCAGGAAGAAGGCCAATACTGCCAGCAATGAAAGAATAACTTTAACCGTTTTGTTCATGATTTCCTCCTCACATATCAACTTAGTTGAATCCCCTGTACCGCCTGATGCAGGTGGATGAACTGCCTAATTCTTTAACACGTGAACCAGCTCTTCGGCACTATAAAATCGCTGTGTTTGGTCAAATACGTCTAAATTCGTTTTCAATAAAGAGGTAGGAACCAGCCGGTTGGCTTTGAGGAAATCAAAATCATGTAAGGCTTCCTGGGGGGTGCCATCGCAGACCACTGTGCCGTTGTTGACCATCAGCACACGGTTGGCGTAGATAACCGCCATGTCGATATCGTGGGTGATGAACAGGATCGCATCAAAGGACGGAAGCTGCAGGATGGAATCCATGAAATCGATGTAGTTCTTGTAATCCTGACCTGCGGTGGGTTCGTCCATCACCAGGATCTTGGACTGCATCGAGAGAATAGCGGCGATCGAAACCCGTTTCTGCTGCCCAAAGGACAATGCCAGGGGCGGATTTTTCTCCATGCCGGTCATATTGACAATTTCGAGCGCCCTGGCAACTTCTTCTTCGATCTGTTCAGGGCTGTGCTTGAGGTTGGTCGGCCCAAACGCCAGTTCCTCTTGCACGGTGGGTGCAAAGAGCATGTGGCTTGGGCTTTGGAAAACGTAGCCAAGGGTGGAAGCGATGTGGGCTACGGTGGCTTCGTGCGTATCCACCCCCTCGACCTTGACCGAACCCGATTTGGGCTTGAGCAGACCAATGGCGTGCTTCACCAGGGTGGTCTTGCCGGCACCGTTCGGGCCGAGCACCGCAATCACATCACCGCGGTTGATATTGAGGGTCACATCATGCAGCACCGGACGCTCCGGTTCGTACCAGAAGGCGACATCTTTGAATTCGACCATCGACTCTGAAGAGCGGGCATGCGGACTGCCCAACTTCGAATTTACGCGCAGGTCCACCAGGCGCGCCGGAGCGGGATCGAGGATTGCGCGTTCCAGGATCATTTTTGCGGGTAGTTTTACCTCGTGATAATCGACCGTGCGGTCGAACCCACTGGTGGGACCGTAATACTTGATCTCGCCTTCGGACATGAATATGGCGTTCTCAGGCGAAATGCGCAGGACGTCTTCGACGCGGTGCTCCACCATCAGCACGGTCATGCCTTCGTCGGCCAACCCGCGGATGATGGACAGAGCCTCCTGGGCTGATGCAGGGTCGAGGGAAGCCAGGGGCTCATCCAGAAGGAGGACACTGGGATGCATCGCCAGCACGCCAGCCAATGCCACCTTTTGTTTTTCACCACCCGAAAGATTGAAGGTCTCGCGGTCCATCAGGTGTGAAATTTTTAAATGCGCGAGAGATTGGATAACACGCTCGCGGATCTCTTCACGTGCAAGACCCAGGTTTTCCAAGCCAAATGCCACCTCGTTGGCTACCCGGGTACCCAAAATCTGGCGCTCTGGGTCCTGCAGCACTGTACCGACGAGCTGCGAAATTTTTGAGAGGGTGAGGTCCGAGATATTGGTACCTTTCAAAAGAATCTCGCCGGACATTTCGCCTTTGTAAGAGCGCGGGATCAGCCCATTGATGCAACGAGCCAGGGTGGTTTTACCGCAGCCGCTGGCTCCGGCGATCAGCAATACCTGCCCGGCGTCCACCGAGAGGGTAATGTTTTTGATCGCATTCTCGGTGCGGCTGTGATAACGAAAATTCAAGTCTTTTATCTGCAACGGTGAAGTATCTGCCATGCAACTCTCTCTCAGTGCGGGCGGTTGGATCTCGGTGTCGAATCCAAAAGCTGGACAGGATCACCCACCCTGGCTTTCGTCTGTTTTGCCGCGCTGCCTCTTGCAACGGCTACGGATAATTGACCTGAACTGTCAATCATCGCCATGAGATCGCCAATGGTATTGCTTCCAAAAGTTTCAGAAATACCATCGATCTTAAACTCACCTAATATCAGTGTAGCCCGTTCTTTGGATTTAATGTGATGTTCTCTCAAATTCGTGATCAGGTTGCCAAAATGGTCAATCGAGACGATCTCACCCAGCCAGCCATTCGACGTGCGGACAGCCAAAGGAAACGGGATCCGCACCAGGTCGAAGATGGGTGTGCCCAATTCTGAAAGGAGCCGTCCGTTGGCGATGTGGGCAGCCACAGGAGCAAAAATGTCGCGCCCGTGGAAACTGCGCGAAATCAGCGGCAACCAGTAGGCAGGCTTGTCGAGGGTCACGGCTTCGAAAGTTGAGATGTGATCTTGATACTGTTGTAAAACCCAGCTGAAAATACCGTTGTCGGGACCGACAAAATATTGATTTCCAGTGCGCAAGGCGATTGGGCGGCGAGTCGTGCCCACCCCGGGGTCAATGACTGCCACGTGAATGGTGCCGTCTGGAAAAAATGGTGCTGCCTGGGCAAGGACCAGTGCACCCTGGCGGATATTCTGCGGCTCGACTTCATGGGTGAGGTCGGCAATCTGCACATGCGGGGCTATCGACCAGATGACCCCTTTCAGAACGCCGATATAACCATCTTTTTCACCAAAGTCGGTTAACAGGGTTACGATCGTCATGGGTTACCTTTTTATGGGGATGAAACAGTAGAGGCTGCGCAAGAAAATAATATAGCATGCCGCTGGATTGACGTCAAGAAATTATGGGGAGGAAGTTGGTTCCAATACAGATCTATCCCCTGCCCCTTCCCTGATCCCACTCGCTTCGCTCGGGGACGCAAAGACTGCGAGGAAAAGACGCTGGCGAATTTGTTTTCATTGGGGATTAATAAGAGTTGACGAATGAAAGAGGGGCGGGTTTGCCCCTCTCACAACCCCACTCGCAAAAATCGCTCGGGGGCGCAGAGATCGCGGAACCCGCCCCTGTTTTTGGTTGCCCCCTCCCACCTCCCCCATTTTGAGAAACGGAAATGGGGGAGGAAGAACACTACGCATAGGGGTGAAAAAAGTACTCTTGAATTAGACAGGTCCGTACGGTCTATCTGCCGAGAGCGGTATCACGTTTCTTTTTCATGCTCTTGGAGACGAGGTACAGTCCGCCCAGCGCTGCCGGGATGGATGTGCCGCCGCAAATCAGTGGAGTGATCTCAATAGTACCTTTGGCTTCCACGGTCAGTTTGTAGCGTGCGTCTGACCCAACGACCGCGGGGTTCACGGGGGAAAGTTGAAGGCTGTAGGTACCGTCCGCCGGGACGATCCAATCCAGGGCGGCGCCGGAATTCTCGTCAGCGGGTTGGACCGAACCCAGGACAGTGGTGCCATTCACATCGAACAGGGTAATGGCTGCTGCCGACCCCACCGAAAGGGGTTCGGTGGTGATGTGCAGATCCTGCCCGGTCTTCGCCTGGAAGACAACCCAGTCAATATCGTTGGCAGGCACCCAGTTGTGCTCCTGGGCATCACCGATCACCAACGGTGCCGCAGAGGCAAAGCTATTGTCGCCTGCCGCTCCTTCGTAGATATCCGGTTGGAAGAGGGTGGCGTCCAATACGCGGGTGGCAGCTTCGGCAGTATCCGGGAAAGCCTCTTGTGTGCCGTCGTTGGCGATGGCTCGGATGCGGAACTCATAACTCTTGCCGGGCTCGGCGTTGAAAACCACCTGGCGTGCATCCCCGGCGGGAGAAGGATCCAGCATCAGCCAATCGGCGCCGTCCACGCGGTACTGCAGCTCAAAGTGATCGAGGCGGTCAGCCCCTGCTGTCACAGCCCACTGCAGCAGGAAATCAGTCGAAGAGCTGGTTTCGGGAAGAGGCTGCATTTCGCTCACAGGAGGCGATGCTTTTGCCACTATGGTAAATTCCTGGGAGGCAGTGGAAGATCCGGCAAGATTTCGGGCTTGGACGGTCCACTGGTAGGTTCCCTCGGGAAGCAATCCGACAGACCATGTGCTGCCCGACTGCCAATCCAATGCGTTTGAGTACCCGTTGGGTCCGGTGAGTTGGCTTGAAGTATCCGTGCCAGGAGCTACAGACCAGTTCAGGGTGATTTCTGAATCAGTGGTCAGGGGTGAAGGAAGAACCAATTCAGGATTCGCTGGCGGAATTACGTGAGCGGGAACCCTGACGGAAGCCAATCCTGACGCCACGAATGGGTTGTCAGCTAAATTGGCGTCGCTGGATTGCAGCAGTTCAGGCGACCCGCCAAAATCACGTTGCGGATAGAGAACAACCGAGATTTCGGGGCTGACCGTCACCGACTTCGCTTGACCGACTTTCACCGCCAAAGCATCAAGGTCTGGATAATTGCCGATGTCCAGGACCTGGCAGGTGCCGAGGAAATTAACCTCTGAGTAAATGGCAGCCTGGTTAGAGCCCACTGTGCAGGCTGGTGGAGGTGGAGGAGTGGGATTACAACTCGCCTGTTTGATCACAGGGACGGCTGCAACATTTGGATCGGTGAAATTGCCGGCTTTATCCTGAACCACAAGAGAGATGGAGAAATTTCCATCTGGAATGTTTGAAGCGCACAAATTTACCTGGGTGGTAAAGGGTGAAACCGTCTGAGGAATGCCAAAGTTCGCCCAGGTACCATCCGGCAGCGAATACACCAATTGAGCCTGCTTGATTGACAGATCATCCTTCATCCAACCGCTGATGTTGATCCACGGAGCTGTGAGCACCGCATTGGGTACTGGATCAGTTAATCCACCAGTCGGAGGCTCTCTATCCAAATTGCCTGAAATGTACTTGTTGCCCGATTCGCACTCAGTACCGAATTGCGGGTATGCCGAGGCTTCAGAACACATACGCGGACGCCCCCCGTTGACCTTGACATCGTCGAAGGTGATATCAACCGATGTGCCCCAATATGAATCTGGATTCGTGTGAACATGAAAATGCAGGTGGTTGCCGGTACTTGGACCAGTATCATCTGCATTGCCGATGAACTCGCCCTGTACCACGCGCGCCCCAATGGTACGCAGGGCCTCAGGGATGCTATTCTGAGCCAAATGCAGGTACACCTGGTAAGTGGTGGGAACAGTGGTGGTATCTTCGAGAACAATATAGTTGGAATTGGTGGTGTTGCCGTTCGGGTAGCCCCAGACAGCGTATTTTACTGTGCCAGCTTTGGCTGCCCGGATCGGGAACATTGTCCCGTTGGCAAAATCAAACGCGTATAAACAGGTTGAGGGGCAGGATTTGTATGTGTAAACGTGACCAATGCTACCGGTAAGGTAGTGCATTTCGCCGCCCGTCCAGGGCAGCAGGTAGCCGCTGTACACCGCGGCTGATTTGGGAGCTTGCTGTTCCGCCGGCATGTACTGCATGCGGGTATCTGCACTCATCAAAGTCTCCGGCAGGGCGTTTAGTTCGTCGGCAAAAGTTGGGTCTGCCTGGAAAACAACGCGCCAGGGTCCCGCTGCCGGGTCAATGTTACGGTGGGCGATGACCAACCCCGGTTCGCCGGATTGAACCAACCCGGTATTCTTATCGACCAGCGCAATCCAGACCAGGGCTAGATTCTTGTCGTCACTGTATTGCACGTGATCGATGGTTACCCGGTAGACAATGAAAGCCATGATGTCTTCCCTACCGGATGTGGCGGACTGAATGGCGTTTAGAAGCTCGATCTCGGTAGGGTCCGTCAGCGTTTTGGGCTGGGGCAATTGAGGCGTCTGTTCGTTAATGAGGTTTTGACCCGTACCGGCAGGGATCACTGTACAACCGGCAAAGAGCGCCACCAGAAAGATCAAGAGAAACAGGCGGAGGATGGATTTAGCAGAGAAGTTCTGGGGCATAGTTCCCTCTCCCATGGTGCGAAATAGAATGCATCCATATATAGGTGCAAGATTTGCGCCAGGAAAAAATAAAGCCTTTATGATGTGGGCGGGTCTAGCCTCTCGCAAACCTATCCCCAACCCTTCCCTGAAGGGAAGGGGGCGCAAAGACCGCGAGATCGCTCGGGGGTGCACAGACCGCGAAGGGAAAAAGCGAGCGTGGGGTTTTGACGGTAGATAACATGGAAACCTAACCCCAGCCTTCCATGAAGGGAAGGGGGCATTAATCGCACTCAGAGTGACGCAAAGACCGCGGAGGAAAGGGATAAATTAACAGCGACGGGAACGCATTATGCAAGATCGCTCACGGGGCTTACAGTGGAAATTTGAGGGCGAATAACCGAGCGAGAAGATTACATAATGGATCTTATTCAACCTAACCCCAGCCCTTCCCTGAAGGGAAGGGAGAATAAATCACTTTGGCGTGCTCAATCTGCGAGGGACGGGAGGAAACTCACCTCAGAACTCAGCCTGAAAGGACAAATCACGGTGATCGATACGAGTAGACCCGCCCCTACGAGATTTATCCCTTTCGGATGAGGCGGCTGTCGAGGGCAACGGCGCCGCGGCCTTTTTCGTAAACCAACAGCGGGTTGATCTCGATCTCGTCGATCAGGGGGAAATCCAGCGAAATCTGGCTGAGACGCAGCAAAACGTCCACCACGGCGTCCACGTCTGCCGGAGCTGAGCCGCGGAAGCCGGTGAGCAGCCTGCCGGCGCGGGTCTGGTCGATCATTTCACGCGCTTCGCGGCGAGTGAGCGGCGTCACACGGAAGGCGACGTCTTTGAACAACTCGACGTAAATCCCCCCCAACCCAAACATCATCAGCGGACCAAAACCAGGATCGCGGCGCATGCCGATGATCACCTCCTGGCCTTTGGCAGCCATTTTTTCGACCATCACGCCTTCGATCTGTGCGTCGGGGCGGGCATTCTGAATCGTTTGGATCATTTCGCTATACGCAATAAATACTTCCTCTTCGTTCTTGAGGTTCAAGCGAATGCCGCCGGCATCGGATTTGTGCAGAAGTTGGGGCGAGACGATTTTCATCACCACGGGGAATCCCAGCCTGGATGCAGTCTCGACCGCCTTTTCGCGAGTGCCAGCCTTTTCAGCAGGCACCAGGGGGATGCCGTACGCCTGGAGCAGCGGACGGGACTCGGCTTCGCCAAGCACCAGTTTCGCACTCATGTTCAGTGTTTTCACCGCCAGGTAATGGTCCACCCCCTGCAATTTTGGCGCTCTCTCAACAGGCGTATTCAACCAGGTTTTGTAGCGCAGCATCGCGCCCAGGACAATGCCCATCGTCTCTGGGTAGGTGTACATGGGAATCCGGTTCCCCTGCAAAATCAAGCGGGCTTCGGTGACGCTTTTATCCCCCATGATGCAGGCAAGCACAGGTTTCTTTGCCCCGGCGGATGCATCTACAATCGCCTGGGCCACTTCTGCAGGGCTGACCACAGAGGTTGGGACGAGTATCGGCAGGGCGATGTCAATGTTTGGATCCTTGAGCACTACTTCAATGGATCTGCCAAACTCCATGGGCGAAGCCGCTCCCAGCATATCCACCGGGTTGGCGACCTGGGCGGACGGATTCAAGAATTCACGTAAGTCGGTTTTTGTTTTTTCGGTAAGGTCATTCAATTTCAGCCCGTGAAGCGCCAGGCTGTCGGAGGCTAAAGCAGCCGGTCCACCGGCATTGGTGAAGATTGCGGCATTCGGTCCAGCCGGAAGAGGTTGAAAGTCGAAAGCGATCGCCACATCGAACAATTCGTTGAAATTGTCCACCTCGATGACGCCCGCCTGGGCAAAAGCGGCTTGATATGCAGAATGCGAACCGGCGAGTGACCCGGTATGAGAAGACACGGCGCGCGCGCCTTCGTCCGATTTTCCGGCTTTGATCATCACGATGGGTTTTTTACGGGAAACCTTGCGGGCGACCTCAAGGAAGCGCCTGCCGTCCCGAATCTGTTCAACATAAGCGGCGATGACCCGGGTATGGGGATCCTCGCCGAGGTACTCGATAATGTCGGTCTCGGTGACGTCGGCTTCGTTGCCAAGGCTGAGGAAATGCGAAAAACCCATCTTCTTTCCCATGACGATGTTCACCACACCGCCGCAGATGGCTCCTGATTGCGAAAGAAAACCGATTCCACCCACATCCGGCATGCCGTCAATGAAGGTCGTGTTCAAGCCAGTATACATATTCATCAAGCCGACACAATTTGGACCGATGATGCGCATCTTGAAGCGTGAAGCGATGTCGAGACACTGCTGTTCGAGGGCTGCCCCCGCGGCGCCGACTTCTTTGAATCCGCCGGTGATGAGGATCGCGCCTTTGATACCGCGCTGACCGCAGGCTTCCAGCGTTTGAGGTGTCAGCGGCGCAGGGATGACAATCACTGCAAGGTCGACGGGGTTGGGAACATCTGCAATCTGGTGGTAACAGGGAAGTCCCAGAATCTGGTCAGACCCCGGGTTGACGGGGTAAATCCCGCCGGCATAACCGTTTTCTTTCAAATTCTTGAGGATGCCGTAGCTCAATTTTTGCGGGTTGGAGGATGCGCCGATCACTGCCACACCGGCAGGAGTAAAAAAGGGGGTGAGAGAGGAGGCCATAATTTTCCTGGACTATCAAAGATGAGTTAATTATACCCGTCAAGCGGGAGGGTCCCAACCATCCATATACCACAGAAGATATTCCTGGATGTGCGCCTTCCAATAACTGGCGGAGTGGTTGCCCGACTGGATGATAAATTCATGGGGAATACCATTACAGGTGAGCGTCCTGTCGAGAGCGTCGATCTCATCCGCCAGGTAATCCTTTTCTCCCCTGTCGACATAAAAGCGCGGGAACTCCCCGGGAGACATCGTTTTGCGCAGGCGGTCGATGCGGTAAGAATCGCCACCGAAATACCCAACGCTGTGGGCGCCAACGGAGCCAAACAAATCAATGTTCATGATCGCAATATGAACAGCCCAACCTGCGCCGTGGGAAATTCCACCGATCGCACGACACCCGCGGGTTTTGCAGACGGCATAATTCGCCTCGACGTAGGGGATCAGATCGTCCACAAGCGCCGAGCCAAATTTTGAATCGACCACGGGTGCATAATTATCGACCTCATACGGCATGACCATGATGAAAGGGCTGCGCCCAGACTGGATGGCACTATCAGCAATTTCGGCTGCGCCCAGATCGAACCAAAAGCGATCATCCTGGCTCTGACCGTGGAGCAGGTACATCACCGGGTAACCCTCGGGCAAAGACGCATCATAACACGGCGGGGTGTAAATGCTGAAGGTGAACTCTTCACCCAATTCTGTGGATTCGAAAGAAACGCGGGACACATTGCCCTGTATCTGCCGGCAACGCACCGAAGTGGGTGTAGGCGACGGCAGAGTCGTTTTGAGGATAACGACTGGCGCGGCAGTGGGCAATTGGAGGTCGGGTGGATTGACATAACGCTCGAGCGCATCCGAGAAGGCGCACCCGCTCAATGAAACACCAAGAAACACCAAACACACGCTCAAAAAAGCGGTGCTTAAATGAGACCCTTGAGAATGAGATTGCGCTTTAGGCTTGCCAGAGTTACTTTTTTTCTTGTTGGGCAAGTGTGTCTTCATTGGATAACTGATGGCCTTTAAGGAGTACGATCACAATGAAGCCGATATAGAAGAGCCCGATCAACCCCATCATAACCAGATCAAAAAAGGTAAAGGACCCAAACGGCAGGGTATACTTTTTGAAGCCCACCATCAACATTACCGTATTGGTCAGGATGGCAATGATCCGTATTTCAGTGGGTCCCAATTTGGCATAAGAAATGCGGAACTCTCCGCTGACGTAGGTTACGATAAAGACGAAATTCGAGACCATCAGGTAGCCGATGAGGGTGAGCAGGGCGAGGGTCAGATCAACGTAAGGCGATAGACCAACCCCAACGAAAATCAGCACTTCGGCGAATGTATCAATCACATGATCAATGAAATATCCGTAACGCGGACGTTCGATCTTTCGGACGCGGGCCAGCGTTCCATCCAGGCTGTCGCCGAACCAGTTGAGCACAAAGCCAAAACTGGCCAACCACATGAAACGCACATCGATCGTGGTCAAAAGGTAGCCGGCGAAAATGATCAGCGATCCCAAGAATCCAAGACCGGTAAGCAAGTCCGGGTTTACCCAGGCAGGCATGCGGGCAGCCATCCACACCAGCAGGCGCTTTTCCAGAGCCCCCAAAATGCTTTGATTGATGCGCGTATGTTTCGCGGTCTGTTTTCTGGATTGCTTCTTGGATTGCTTCTCGGAATACTTCCTGGATCGTCTCATTGAAGAGCTCCCTGATTAAGATATGGAATTTGTTTTTCCACTTCTGGCCAGACCGGATAAAACATTACCCAGCGGTCGGGGTTGATCATAATAAACTTCTCGGCTTCTTTCAGAACCCGCTCAGCGTTTTCGATGATTTCCTGGTGAGCATCCGCCTGGGGTTCCAATGGGATTTCATCCGATACATCAACGACATAGCTTTTTTTAATGCCCTCTACCATTGCGATCACCCGCACGGCAGCGTTGGTTTTGAGCGCCATGCGGATGTGAGCTACCGGTAGTGCAGCCGCCCTGCCAAAAAACCGGGGGGCATACCCCGATTCAGGATTCGGACGGTCGAGCCCGGTGAGCACAGTACCGCCCTTTTCGAGAAGTTCACGCGCGGTTCGCAGCGCTGAAAAAGAAAGGGCAAGCACGTCCATGCCGTGCTTGCGCCGAATCTCATTTTGAAGCTGGTAACCACTGGGAGGATTCGGGTAGGATAACGTGAGAAATTTAAACCTGCGAGCCAGGGCGAAGCCGCCAAGGTCAAAACCGCAGAGATGAGGTAAAACCAACATCAGACCGCGCGAACTGGAACGCTGCGTCTTTAACACTTCCTCAAGTTTAGGGCTGAATGTCACCAGGCCGCCAAGACGGTCAGGGCGATCCATATAACGGAAGGTTTCAAACAACGAGCGCGATTGATAATGATAAACCATGCGCACCTTGTGCAGTAGTTCTTTGCGACTGAGATTGCCTTCGTGAATGACCCACTGGTTGCTCATCACCGCTTTGACGAGCGGGCTGCTCAACCTGCGTGAAAGCAATGAGGAAATCTGATCAGCCACAAAATAACCAATCTGATTGGGTAGTAGCTGTGAAATTCCCATGGCCAAAGAAGTTCCCAGCGACCCTTCGGAGAGCATATCGGTGAGTGAACGTGACATTATCTTATTGTAATAGTGAGTCTCAATTAACGGTACTCCCTTGCAACCCGAGTTCAAGAGTGACATTTAACCTGGAGTGCGTAGAGCAGTTCCGCATGGAACGCCGGCTGGGGTGTTTTCTGCATTTTCAATGTCAAAAGGACCCCTGGCTGCATAACAAAATCCGCCCTGAATGTTCGGCGCGGATTGTTATGTTGATCAACGTTCGATTTCAATCTCTTCCAGTTCCCGCACGCGAGTTTCCGAAGGGTTAAAGATCAGGATGATGGCAATGGGCAGCAGCATCAGACCTGCGGCAACGACCCAGAACCATTCCATTGTGGGAAAGAGCCCGAGAAAGAACCCGACCAGTAAAGGCCCAACGACATAAGAAATCCGGGCAATCGTGGTCGTCCAGCCAATGCAGGCACCCCGGCGTTCGGTGGGGAAAATTTCAGGGATGTAGACAACGATCCAGGTATAGGTGAAGGAAGTAAAGAATCCGGTGATTGCCAGTGCGATCGGCAGGATGATGCCGTTGCTGAATCCAAGGATGACCAGGATGATCGAAAGACCGATGCAGCCCATGATCAACGCAGGGTTGCGGCCCATGCGGTCCATGATCCAGCCGCTCAAATACCCCCCAAGCATCGCCATGACCAGCGTCGCCAGCAGTACCAGCGACCATTGACCCAGGGAATAGCCTTTGATGGTCATGAAGAAGTATCCTGCCCAGAAGTAGAAGAACTGGTAGACCAGCCAGCACAGCCAGATCGAGGATGAGAGCAAAATGTAACGGACATCTTTCTTATTGATGGACCCCAGCCCGAAGAAGTGCAGTTTTTGCGTTCCAGCCAGGCGTTCGCGTTTGATCGTCTCGAAGCGGCTCGTTTCACGCATATAGAACCAGAGCACCAGGAGCGGGATCATGAACAGGAACATCACACCGTACATCCATTTCCAACTCAAATGGAAGGTATTCATCAGCAGCGAGGGGAACAATGCCTGCAGCGGGATGAGCCCGATGATGTAAACGATGGAAACATATTTTGCGCGTTTTTGGGCAGGGCTTTCTTCGCTGATGGGGATGGTCCACATGTTCGAAACCGTGGCGAAAATAGCAAGCGTGTACATGATCATAAACCAGTGAATGCCCGGGGTGAATAAAACAATCCCAAGGGAGCTCAATCCCATGATCAAGATCAGCAGCAGGATGGAAAGGCGCCTGCCGATGATATCCGTCAATCCGTTCAAGAGGAAGATCAAAAAGGTAAATGCAAGATACGCCGCTTCGAGGTAAGAAAATTGCGAAGCGGTGAGGTGGTATTCTTCAAGAATGTAGGGAATGGCTGTTGTTTTGATCGTCGAAAGATACTGATCCATGACTGCAACCAGCCCCATGAAGATGATCAAATAAATCAGGTACCCCCGGTTGGGGAGTTTCGATTTTACTGCAGGTCCTTCGGGTAAGTCGAATGGGCTCATGAATAAATTCCTTACAGGTTTATTTTGGAATGGCTCTAATGATAACACTGCTGTGTGAATGTGGGTACGTCAATCGGGAGGCGAAAAGCCTTTTAAAGCGAAAACCCGAGTCAAATTGCAGCCGACGCGCGGAATAAAATTGTCTATCTCTGTAGCCAGTCTTGCGCTATGATTATTGCAGTTGCTCAACCAGGAGGTGAATATGTACGAAAAACATTATCAACCGCTGCTCCCCCGGGGGCAATTTTATAAGCGCGTGTTTTCGCATTTCCTGGTTGCCATGGGAATCCTGCTGGTTTCGCTTGGCCTGGGGGTATTGGGATATCACCTTTTAGAGAACCTTCCGTGGTTGGATTCGCTGCTGAATGCTTCGATGATCCTGGGCGGGATGGGCCCGGTGGATGTGCTGCACACGATCGGGGGCAAGTGGTTCGCTTCGGTTTATGCCCTTTTCTCAGGGATGGTCTTTTTGGTGATCGCGGGGATCATCGTCGCGCCGATAGCCCATCGCCTGCTGCATCTGATGCATGCCGACCCTGAACCTGAGAGTGAAGCTGGAGAGAAATAGCGGGTGGAACAGGTTTTACGAGGGTGTTTATCTTCCCTCTCCCTCAGTCCTTCTCCCTGCCCCTCTCGCTACGCTCGGGGGCGCAAAGTTCGCGGGAGAGGGAAGCGTCGAAGACGCAGGGTGAGGGCAAAACGGCGTGTGATGCTACCAAGTTTTCGGGCTCTAAAATGCACACTACCGCTATCGATCAGGTTTTAGGCGGTCCAGTACATCCCTCACCCTCAGTCCCTCTCCCACCGGGAGAGGGAAGCGTCGAAAACGCAGGGTGAGGATTAGCGTTTATATGGACAATTTTGCCTTTCTTCTTTCAGATGCCGCTATTCGGATTTGTTCCAGAACTTCATCTGGATGATTGATTACTTCTGAATTCCAAATCCGTAGTACCACCAGACCATATTCACTTAGTTTCTGTGTGCGAAATAGATCATACTCTACCTGGTCTGGTGAGAGGTGAACAGCTCCGTCCACTTCAACAGCCAGATTTAATTCAAAACAGAAGAAGTCGATGATAAATCCATGAAAAGGATGCTGACGTCTAAACTTAAGATCTTCAAACCTTCGAGCACGCAGATAATTCCACAAAACTGTTTCAGCCTGTGTTGGTTCTTGTCTGAAGTCTTTACATCGTTCTCGCAATTCTGCTGAAATCTGATCATCTTTCATAAAGCACCCTATCGTGGATAGATTGTATTTTTGCCCTCTCCCTCAATCCCTCTCTCGGTGGGAGAGGGAAGCGTCGAAGACGCAGGGTGAGGTTTTCACTCTTACTTCCAGTATCCATTAATCTTTGGCAGCAGCGCCTGGACTTCCAGCTTGACACCTTGCGGATCGAGGTGGATGGCGCTGTTTGTGAAACGCTCCTGCGGGACCAAGTCCCAGAGATCGAGGTAGGTCCAGTTTTCGGAGGTTGATTTTTCGCTGAGGAGTTCGCGGTAGGCGTCATACGCCCAACGCGGGTAATAGAAGTTGTAACGCAGATCCGAGTTTTTGCCGCTGCTGACGAGGATGGGTTCATTGATGAATACCAGCGGTACATCGCCAGCAGCCTTAACCCCGGCAGAAAGCACATCCAGTGAGAGCAGACCTGCATCCAGCGTCGGACCCTGCCAGCCATTGAAGGTGGACTCCACCTCGAGGTCACGCGCAGCCGGCGTATAGTCCGCCGGATAGACCTGGTCGATGCCTGTTGCCGACCACATCACGCCGTAGAGCTGCAGGCGCATCAGGTCTGCCAGGGGGCGCCGCTGACCCATAATGGTGCTCGAGAACGCGATCTCGAGCGGGCTGCGGGTTTTTGCGGGGATGTCGAGGTTCAGCCCATACTCGTGCTGCAATTCCTGGATGCGGTGGATATTGTTGGCGGCGATGGGAGAGTCCAACTGGCGGTCGCGCGGGAACGATTCGAGGGTCAAAGGCCAAAGGATGAGGTCGGGCTCATAGCTCATCGCTTCGTGCAGGATCATCAGGTCCTTTGTGAGCGAAAGCGTTGGGTATCCCATGTTGTAAAAGCGTACTTTTCTGCCGTCGGGCGTGACAAGGCCAAGCGCGTCCAACTGACCGGCAAGGGTCTCTTCAGGGCGCAGCAAGGTGCCCCAGGTGGAGGAATCGCCGACCACGATCACCCTGAATTCGTTGACGGGAATTTCCTGGGCGTCGATGGCGAGAGATTCGAACATGGCATTCAGGTTGTAAAGGCTGAAGTTGTAGGCTTCGGTTGGATTTTCGCCAAATGGAAAGCGTTCCCGCCCGCGAAACAAGTGGTCGTAAAGCGAGTACGTTCCCAGCCTCGACATGTCGGCCTGCGTCCAAAGCAGGTTGAAGAGCAGGAATAACCCAAGCCCTTTGAGGAGTACGTTGCGCAGGAAATGTTTATCCAATGGTGTCTCCCCTACCCTGCCCATCCGAATAATCGGGCAAAAACATCAAACGAGAGCGAGAGCGAAGGCAGCGCGAACCACACCCACCCCAATGCTACGTAATTGAAGGTGACCAGGGTGGATAGCGTAGTTCCGGCTATACGCATTCCGGTAGAAGGGTCCTTTTCTGTCACACGGCTTTTGCGCCACTCGCTCCAACGGTTGTTGACAAACAATCCAATCCCGTGCCAGGCTCCCCAGACGATGAAGTTCCAGGTGATCCCGTGCCAAAGACCGATCAAGACCATGGTCGAGAGCTGGGTGAGGAAGATCACCCAAACCGCCGGCAGAGGGTGTTCCGCCGTGCGCAGCGCGCGCGTGATCGGGTTGAAGAAATAGGACCTGAACCACTGTGTAAGCGTGATATGCCAGTTGTTCCAGAACTGGGTAAGGCTCGGCTTGAGGTATGGGGCACGGAAATTTTCCGGCAGCTTGAAACCCATCCAGCGGGCAATCCCCAGGGCAATATCAGTGTAACCGCTGAAGTCGAAATAAATCTGCAAGGCGTACGCATATACACTGACCCACATCCAGCCGGTGGACTGCACCTGGCTGGCGTTCGTGGGGTTGAGCGCCATCAGCGCCAACAAATCCGCCAGCACAAACTTTTTTAACAAACCGATCACGAATCGCCGTCCGCCCTCGGCCAATTGCGGGGAGGTCAGCGGTGCCGGGGCACGCAGATCCGTGAGGAAACGCTCGATGCGGTCGATGGGGCCAGCCGCCAACGCAGGAAAGAAAATGAGATAGACCAGGTATTCCTGCAAGGAAACAAGGGGCAGGCGCCCGCTTTGACGGTCGCGCAGGGTGTGGATCAGGCGGAAGGCGATATACGAAAAACCCAGCCAGCGAATATCCAGCCCGGAAGCCAGTTGAGGAGATTGCCCGGCGAGCGAACGCAACCAGGATGAAACCTGGCTGGTGAGCGGCGGAAGCTTCAATATGATAAACAGAAGCAGCAATTCCGCGATGCCGATCCAGAGCCACCTGGTGGAATTCAACCTGATTTTAGAAATCAGGAAAATGAGAAGCGCCGAAACTGCCAGGAAGAGGAGAACCTGTTGGACCTGGGGCGGGCGCGAGGGGGTGATCACACCCGAAGCTGTAAGGTAACGCGTCAGGGCGATGGCCAGAACAAGGATGAGGAGGAGAAGCAGGGTGGGCAGATTGCGGCGCCAGGCACGCTCTTCAGGTGGCGAGGTGAGCACCCAACCCCAGACGGCGATGAGCAGGGTGAGGGTGGGCAGCCAGAAGTCAAGACCGCGGATGGGCAGGGCCGGCTGCAGCCAGTAAATAGCGAACACGCTGGCGCCAAGCAGAAGCGGGGTTCGAATTTTGCCAAACCAGGCGGCGCGGGAAAGCCCGGCGAGAACCAGGGCAAAGACAGCGAAGATCAGAACGCTGGTCAGCGTCATCTAGAAACCCTGATAGATCCACAGCGGCGAATTGCCTGCGGTGGCAATGACCAGGGCTACGAGGATCAGGGTAAGCAGGAGCGCCCAAAGATTCTCGCGGGTAAAAAGCCAGCGTTTCATTTTTGTTCTGCCCCGCACATGCGCCATTCGCCGCCTTCTTTGACGGCAGCATAAGTGCGATCCGCCAGGTTGAGGGTCATCTTCTCGGTACCATAGGAAGCCACAAAGGTGCCTTTGCAACTGACACTGGCGCTGGTATCGGTGGTGGAAGTTGAGGAACAGGCGAGATCGTTGAGGGTGACCGCAACGGACTTGAATGATTCCAGGGTGTTCAGCGCCTCGGTCTCGTAGGCGGCGCAGGAGAGACTCGAGACCTGCGCAGAATCCTGCGCTGCAAGCGCCTTCCAGTAAGCTTCGACCGTTTTGGCAGGTTCGTCAGCACTGGAGCCGGAACAGGCAGAGAGAAGGAGAGCAGAGACCGATATCAAACAGAGAATTAGGATTTTTCGCAAGGATGGAACCTCCGGGGAGGGATTGATTGAGAATTATATCATCCAGGCGACACCGTTCAGCCAGCTTCGAGAACTGCCTTCACCGCGTTTGCGATCGCATCCACGATGGAGTCTGGCAGCTCCCCCACCCGGCGGACCAGGCGAGCGGTACTCACCGAGCGTACTTGGAGCGCATCCGCCGCCAGGACGTTTTCGAGCCCGGAATGCAGGGTCGGTGGAATGCGCACCATCCAGGGGACGCTGGCGAATGTCTCCTGCCAGGGGATCAACGGCACGACTACACGCAATGGAAGCACGCCCAGAGAATCGCTGGAAAGCAAAACCACGCGGCGGATCTGCGCTGCGTGGCTTCGCTTCGATTTAGCGAGCGATAGCTCCCAAATCTCACCGCGGAACATTTATTCTCCCCGATGCTTGAAGAACTCGTCCGCGTCCAGTGTTGAATACCCGAGAATCTCCCCGTCGACGTAATAGGTATCCATCATGTTTTCGGCTGCCCGTGCCATTTCGTTTTGCCTGCGCTGCTGCAATGCGGTATTGATCCATTCGCGCAAAAGACTTGAGAGGCTTTTCCCTTCGGCTTCGGCGATTTCTGCTAAGAGTTTGGCTTGTTCGGGTTCGAGCAGCACCTGTGTGCGGGTGTAAGGGGTGGATTTCATGACATACTTATTATACACAATATAGTTCTTAATTCAACTACATCGTTACTATACATCATATTTCTGTCTAAAAAGAAGATATGAAGCATTTACTCATCACACGATTCGGTCAGGGAGGTTGGTTGAAGTATCATAGAGAACTCGTGGTGCAGGTTCCCTTCACCTTGTCCTCTTCCCCATCCTTGGCTACAATAAGCCTATGCATATCCATAATCTGATCGTGGGCGCAGGGCCGGCTGGCATGACCGCCGCACTGCATGCAGCCCGCCAGGGTGTGACTGTGACCCTGCTGGACGCCAACCTGACGGTGGGACGGAAGCTGCTGGTCACCGGCAGTGGGCGCGCGAACCTGACCAACCAGAACCTGGTGCTCGAACGCTATGTGTGCGAGGACCCGGCCTGGCTCACGACGCTCTTCGCCCGTTTTGGCCACGCGGAACTGATCGCATTCCTCAAATCGATTGGTGTGCTGACCTATGCCACCGCGGACGGCTGGACCTATCCCCTCTCGGAATCCGCCCAGACCGTGGTCGACGCTTTCGATGCGGCGCTGCGTCTTGCGGGGGTGCAGTTCTTGCCCGGCAAACACGTGTTGGCTATACGCAAAACAGAAGCCGGGTTCGAACTCAAACTGGAAGGCTCCGAATCGATCCAATGTGAGCATCTGCTGGTAGCTGCCGGCGGTAAAGCCTACCCCACCCTGGGGTCACGCGGTGAGCTCTTTGCGTCGCTGCGCGAGCTGGGGCACACCCTTCACCCGCTTGTCCCCGCTCTCGCACCGATCACCGCCGAGATGGGCGCTTATCAAAAGCTGCAAGGGGTGCGCCTGGATGCGCAAGTGACCCTGCTGCAAAACGGAAAAACGCTGCAAACCACCGCCGGCAACCTGATCTTTACCCAGTGGGGCTTGAATGGCCCGGCGGTGATGGACCTCAGTCACGCGGTGGCGAAGCGGCCGGGTGAGGCGCTTGAATTAAGGCTGAACCTGATTTTCAACAGTGAAGATGACTTGCGCAGCTTGATCCAGGTTCAGCGGAATAATCCGTTGCCGCTGCGGGTGCTGATCGAGGGTGCACTGCCGCCCACGGTGCCGCCGTTGATCCTATCACTGAGCGGGGTGAGCGGCGATGCAAAGCTGAATGAATTGTCGGATAAGCAAATTGAAAAAGTGTTCGCGCTGCTCAAAGCGCTGCCCATCAAGGTCAGCGGTGTGCGCGGATTCGAATACTGCCAGGTGAGCGCGGGCGGAGTGCCCGTCAGCGAAGTGGATCCCCTCACCTGTAGCTCACGCATTGTGCCCAATTTGTGGCTGGCGGGCGAAACATTGGACGTGGTGGGTCCGTGCGGCGGCTATAATCTGCAGTTCGCTTTTAGCAGCGGGGCAGTCGCCGGGATGAGCCTGGGAAGATAAAGCGTTACCCGCCTGGTTGGTCGGTGGCGGCGTAGACCTTGACCACAGGATCCAGTTGCTGGGTTTCAAGGGGATCGGCAAGAACCTCGATCTGGTAATCCATCGCCATCCCCGGCGCAATTCGTCCGGCAGGGTTGAGGAGGGTTGTGGTGGACACAGCAACCACTTTGCCGGTCGAATGACTGGTGAGAGTTGCCATGACAACAAAGCGATCAATTTCAGTGGAGGCGGTATTCGTCACCCGCCCGCTGAAGGTCCAAACACCCTTATCCCCCGGTTCTTCCTGCGGGTTATCCACCTCCACTTCCGTCCAAACCCGGTTGGAAACGACGGTGCGGGCTGGATCGACCTGGAGGGTAAAGGAGTCGAGCTTGGCTTGCAGATCCGGCTTGCCATTGACCAGCAAGAAACTATGAACATCGAACGGGAGCTCTTCTCCGGGCTGCAGGTCGAGAGGCAGAGCCAACAGGCTCATGTCCATTACCGAACCGGTACCCCCATAGAGCCCGGCAACGAGCTGCACGCTGAACGCGCGTTCAAAGGGGTTTTTGATACTCGACACCAGGTGACTCGTACCGCGCGTGTCCTGGTAATACGTGAACGACTGGTCGATGGCGAACTGGGTGGAGTCGGTCTCGGCGGCACTACCCGCGTCGATCGTATCGACGAATACCTGCCACGTGCCACCTTCTGGCAGGACAGCAGAAAATGGAATCTTGAAAGGAGTCCGGTCCAAGAAGTTGGTGTCGCCCGCAGGCAACAGCAACCCGGCAGAAAGCCCTCCCCCGCCGGCAGAGACAAGTGCGTTCGACCCATCCTTCAAGCTGGCAGCCAGCCCCTGGATGCTGACGCTGACAGGGTTGGTGTTCACCAATTCACCCACCAGTACGGCTTCACCGTTCTCCCCACTCATCACCTGTGTATTTTCAACCTGTAGTGTTTGCAAGGCGGCGCTGGAAGGTTGGAAGGAAGTGACAAATACCTGGAATACGACGGGAAGTGGACTGCCGGTTGGAAGAACAAAGTCAAAAGGCGCGCTCTGATCAGCCGCAAGGTGAGAGAGCAAGGGCGAAAACGCGACTTCCTGCAGCGGTTCGCCGGTTTCGGATTGCAGCAGGCTTGCGCCGGCGGCGTCAAGGGCAACCACGGTCAATTGAATGGCTTCAGCCGGTGACCCGGATCCATTCAGCACTTCGCCTACAATGTGGGTATTCCCCAAAACATCGCTGATCATAACTTGGGAGGTCACTTTGACCGGTAGATCCGGGACGGCCGTCGGTGTACCGGTTAAAGCAGGCGCGAGGGTGGAGACGCTGATCTGTGTTGACGACAGTCCGTGTGTTTGCGTCCCCTGCACCGCTGGACTGCATCCAACGAGAAGCAGGATCACGATCAAACAGGCTGCTGCAAATGGTAACTTGATGCGGCTCATTCCAATTGTTCCTTCATCCCGCTGGCCTGTTTCGTTGACTATACGCAATTATTCTGGATCTGATTTTTCGTCGGGGCCGTATTCGGGCAGAAACCAGTGCTCGTCCTCTTCGATCCCGCTGTCCACCTGGTCCTGCGGGGTCAACGGGTCGTCCATGCGCACCTGCATCGAGATGCCGGCGGTGCGCACCCCGTTCGAAGTCATCACCCGGCGCACCCGGTAGCGCAGGAAATACTGCTGCACCTCTGCAGTGTTCAACACGTCTTTGACGGTGCGAACCGAAACTGCCGCGCGTTCGGCAATTTCGCCCATTTCCGTCTCGACCACGTTACGCAATTCGCCGGTCATGGGGTTCCAGTAGCACATCGAACGGGCTGCCAGGATCACGGTAAACGCCGAGTGCCCCAATAAGGGCAGCCATTTGCTGAAAAGATACCCGGTGACGAACATCCCCCGTTCAGGTTGAATGAGGCGCGCGCGCTGGCTGCCGTAGGCTCGCTGCAGCATGATCTTGCGCGGGCTCCCCTCCTGCCCCAGGTCATCCTCGTCGGCTTTGAACTTCTCGGCGGGCCGTTTGGTCAACTTTTCGGTTAATTGGATGGGCGCAGGAATCGGGGCGGCATCTTCCCCCCTGTAAAACGAATTGGTCACAAGCACTTTTACGGCGACGGTCTCGCCGTAAAAGGCAGTCAGCAGTTGAGCGATGCGGCTGTTCAGCCTTTCCTCCACCCAGGCGCGGCCAAAGGTGTTGATCGCACCCAGCGTGAAGACCCCCTTTTGATAACCGAGGGGTCGCATAGGCTGAACCCAGGTCTCAAAAAGCGCTCGAGACATTTCTGCGCGCAATTCGCCAAGAACCATCTCCCAGGCTTCTTGATGCCTGGAAAATTGTACGCTGAGCGTTTCGTCTGTCACTGACCGATCCATCCTGTTCTCTCTCCCGGTTGCTTCCCGTTCCGGTCCGTTCCTGGTTTCTGTAAAGCGACCCCTGTGCTTCGATTGGTCAGGCTTCTTTTGCAGAAATGAGAGTTATAATTAGAACGTATATTCTATATTATCAGTTCTCATCCTGCAAGTCAATCATTTGGTCATTTTCGTTTATTTCCCTTTTTCATAGCTAATCTTAAATTTTCTAAAAATAATTTCTACCATTAATCAAGCTAATTTTGGGAAGAAATAATTCATTCGAGGCCGATCAGCTTGTCCACGATATCCGAAAGCTCGGCGCCCGTGGTCTCCAGTTCCAGGCGCGTGAAGCGCGAGGTGCAGATGCGCGTCAGAATCCCAACGGTTTCACCTGCTGAGACTTTGCGGTCCAGCAATTGCGAAAATCGTTCCTGCCAATGTTCGATCTCACTGATCTCGCCCTGAGACAGGGTAAGCCCCACCTTGCGGCGCGGAACGATGCCAGGTGGCCGGCCGACACTGCGAATTTCGGGCTCGCTTGATGACCTGCGAGCTTCATAGAGCTGTACCCAGGCGCTCCTGTTTGAATTCGATGAAGACGACATACTCAATTCACCTCTCGAGCAATTTCGATGCTGATCATCGTTTCTTCACTTTGCAGCAGACGGTCAGTGGAAAGCGCACACAGGCGGATGATCTCGCGCGGAACACCCTGCGATTTTTCGTACAACACCTCGAATGCGTCATCGTTGATCAACGGTTGGACCCTGCCGGCAACCCGCAGGCGGAAGAGAACCATCTGCAGCGCGCTGGATAGGGTCAGAGGCGGCAAAGCCAGGCGCACGAACACCCTAGCGTTGACCGGTTTGTTCTGGTCGAACACACTTTGCATTTCGGTCTGTCCAAACGCTAGCACCTGGACGACTTTTGCATCATAATCGAAGTTATACAGACGATGCAGTACCTCAAGTGCCTCGGGTTCCATCAATTGAGCGTCATCCAGCAGTACAATTACATTGTGATTGGCTGTATAGGCATCCGCCATAAAGCGCTCAAGTCCTTCCATCTGGCGTTGGAAGGAGCGTTGTGGGGGTACGCCCAAAGCAAGGGAAATTTGGCGTGCGGCATCCATGGCTGACTTGAAGGCAGCGGTGTGGATATAACAAATATCGACAGCTTCTTCAGCAACATAAACGTCGTAAAGGCGCCGGGCAAGCGAACTCTTGCCCATGCCCATTTCGCCTGAGATGAGCGCCAGTCCGCGGCGCCGCGAGATCACCCCCTGCGCCTGACGATAGACTGCCAGGTGCTCCGGACCCAGATAGAGGTAACGCGGATCGGCAGAAAGCTTGAATGGATCTTCTTTCATACCCAGTCGGTCAAGGTGGACAAGTCGCCACTCATCATCATTCATCGTGTCCAGCATCAAATCCATCCTCTCAAGGGCACTTATTGTCGCAGCCATCCAACTTTATCTTTGAATTAGCTTATCTATTAATATTTATGGTTAATTTAGCACAATTTAGTTGAAGTTACAAGCTATTTATGCTAATATCTAACAAGAAACACTTTTTAGAATCATTAATCGGTCAAAACCACTGATTAAGGTTATTTCTGGGGAAGAAAAAGGATTTCTGGAATTATGGCCGTCACGATTACGATCGCAAACGAAAAGGGGGGCGTTGGCAAGACCACCACTGCGGTTAACCTGGCCGCTGGCCTGGCACTCCGTTTGGCAAAACAAGAAGGCATCGCCAGCCGTGTGCTGCTGGTGGATATGGACCCCCAGGGCCATGCCTTGCTGGCCGTTGCACCGGATCACCGCAAAGGCTCCGAGATGGGCAGCCTGGCATCCCTACTGGTCGAAACTCCTCCCCCATCGATTCAACGCATGATCCTGCGCAGCGAACATCACCCCAATCTCTCGTATCTCCCTTCGGACCGGGCTTCGATGATCCATGCGGCTCACGAACTACCCACCCTGATGGCGAATGAAACCCGCCTGGCTCGTGCACTGGCTCCCATACAAAACGAATTTGCATTCATCATCATCGATACCCCGCCAAATACAGGGGATCTGTTGATCAACTCCCTTGTCTCTGCCGATTACGTCATTATTCCGGTCGAAACCAGCTACCTCGGTGTTTCAGGGCTGATCGAACTCCAGCGCACCATCGACGAGGTGCGGGTCCACTTCAAGCCTGAGCTCGCGATTTTTGGCTATTTACCCACCCTGGTCGAAGAGCAGCGTATCGAGGTGCAGGAGATCCTGGCGGAGATGAAGAATCGATATGCTGAAGAATTGCTCAAGCCTATCCATAAAAGTTCAGACCTGGCGTATGCGCATTCGAGTCATATGGACGTGTTTTCATACCGCCCGCCGCGCCAGCGCACCAGCGAATTCATCGCATCCAGCTCGCGTCCGACGCAGGAATACGCCGACCTCGTCAATTCAGTGCTCATAAAGACTCAACCCACCCCGGGACACAAACCGGTCTAGCGGGAGGACCCTCATGCCATCTCGGAAACGTTTTAATGCCTTTGACGATTTTTCGAACAACCATTCGGATAAAGACAAGATCACTGTGCCCCTGGAAGAAAACCAGGCTGCAGTGGATAGCGAAGTCGAACGCATCGAACGCCTGAAACCCAGCGAAATGATGCCTGACCGCTTTCAACCGCGGCGTTTGCTGCCGCCTTCGCTGCGTCCCGCATTTTTTAACGGAAAAAGTAACTGCTACCAGACCGCCATGGAATGGCTCGCGATGTCGCGCAATGATGCAGGGATTCACCACGAAGTGGAACAGCTCCTGGCCATGGGCTCATCGTTTGAAGAACACGGACAGATCAAATCCATCACCGGTGCGTGGCAGGCCATGCCCACTGGAGATTACCTGTTCATGATCGAGACCGGCGAGCGCCGTTTCTGGGCAGCCTGCCTGCAGTATGCTTCATCGGGCGTCAAAGACGAACCTCTGCTGAGAGTGGAAGTCGTTGCCCATCCCACCCGCCAGCGCCAGGTGTTGGAAAACCGTCACGCCGAACCTCCGTCCGCAGTTGAACAGGCGTGCGAGGTGGCATCGCTGATATTGGCGGAGCTCGGCATCACCCCCGATAATGAAATCATCGATGATTTTGACTTTTTCCGCCTCGCCCGCACCCAGCGCATGCCTGCGGGATTATGGGATAAATTGACCCCCATCATGCAGCTCACCCGACCGCGCATGGTGCAGCTATTAAATATCCTGCAATTCTCCAGCGCCCAACTCGACCTGGCGGATCGCTACCGGCTTTCAGAACGCGTCCTGCGCGAGGTGCTCTCCACACCCAAGGACCAGTGGGAACGCATGATCCGGATGAGCATTCAAAACCAGTTCACCTCTGATGATATCGCCGAGGCTGCATCCACCCCAGTGACAGTGGACCCCGGAACACGCAAACCCTCCACACCCGTGCTGCCTGACCCGAATCGCCAGGTGGTACGCAGCGCCCGTAAATTTATTCAGCACATCACAGAAATGGACCATTTCTCTGCAGGAACAAGCCCTGGACGAAATCGCCGATACCCTGGCTTCCCGCGGTCAGGCGATCGCTGCGGCGGATATTTTTGAAGAACTGGGGCGGCTGCTGCGCGCCCGCAGCGACCAATAGTTACCTGAACTTACAAAATAGTAGCCGGAAATAGCCCCGGCTATTTTTGTTTTTTGGACCAGGCTTGAAAAGCGTAACCATGGTTACACTTTTCATCATTCGAAATTTTGCCCAGTGGCAAACGTCCATAGACGTATTTAACCCTTTCAACGACACGCTTCAAAAACGCAGCCAACAGCCTTATAGAGACATTTGAAACTGGGCATAAAGGGCTTCCTCCGGTTGCGCAATTCAGCAAAATCACTCCCTTAAATAGATTTAGAGTCGACCCTTGTTTTCGTCTTCTCATCCACCTATAATGCGGTGAGGTAGGTCCAGTATCCGCTGCCTCCTGCTATGTCGGTTTGGAGTTAAGCTCAGAGATGAGGCCGGCAAGCAGTGCACGAATTGGTGGTTAGGCTCAACCACTGGACTCTCAAAAAGTGTAACCACGGTTACACTTTGCCAAACCAAACCGTTCGAGGAGTAAGCTGATGATCAGCACCCAAGAACCAACGTCAAAGGCAGCGGATCCGTCCGCACAGGCGCAGGAGATCTCGTCCAGCAGGGAAGGGGTGGAAAAACGTTCCGAGGGGCTAAAGGATGATTTGCGCGCCCAGCGAGAGCAAGCCAAGATGGCAGCTCGTAAAGGCTCGCGAGTGACTTATGATCTTCCTCCAGACCTGCGTGAAAGCCTGTGCATTCTTTCTGAAGAATTGCGAATTCCGGCCAGCCAGTTGGCAGCGCTGGCACTGATCCGGTTTTTGAAAGAATTCAAAAGCGGTGCATTGGATTTGGGAATCTATAAAAAGCCTTTACGCAGTCCGCGTTATGATTGGAACCTTGAGCTTCCAGAGAATCCCTTGAAAGATAAGTCTTTAAAGTCGTTAAGGTAGTGCTTAAGTAGTCTATAGAATCACGTGCAAATTCTGCACTCAAGAGAGAGGCAAGATTTGCACGATATGGAAAGACCTTCCTTGCACTCTGGCTGCCTGAATGAAATTGATGCATTTTGGCCAGGGTGCATTTATTTCTCTCTGGCGAGAGGGAAGAATTTGCCTTCAGGCATTAATGCAAAGTTTGCCCTCAGGCCTAAATGCAGGAATTGCATTATGGCCTTAAGGTAAATATTGCATTCTGGAAAATTCGTTTTATTGGGGTGATGCCCAAGTATATAAGATACGGTCGGAAAGGGGAGGGGTAAAAAGGTCGGCTGATTCATTCCAAAGTGTCGCACTTGATTGAAGTTAGCCGTTGAATGAGGATAAGCATCATTTTTCTGAAGAACGTAAGTAATATGCGTATAGGTAATTACAATTCAACCTGGGAAGATGAAACCACAGGTTGAAGAAGGTTATTAAATGTGTCTGTGCAGTATCGGACCAGGCAGCCGGTGTGAAAAAGGATTAGCTGGCGAGGATGCCGTGCAGGTAAATTTCCACAAGATCCTGGACGGCAGAGGGTTGGGACTCGGGGACGGTGGGGCTGCCGAGGAGCATATCGGTCATGTGGAAGGTGTAGAACAAGCCAAAAAATCCGCGCAGCAGGCTCTCGGTGGGAAGGGTGCGCAGGGCGGCGGGGTCGCGCTGCAGGCGCTGGATGAAGCGTTCCATACGCGGGGCTACCTCGGGGTAAGACTGCTGCAGGTGGCGTCCCTGGAACTCGACGACATCAATGAACACCAACTTGACCAGGTCGGGGCGGGCAGAAAGGGCAGTGACCATGCGCCGCGCCGCCGTATGCACCAGGGCATCGGCGTTGGCGCCCTGCGAGTTTTCAAGCGCCAACAGCAGGATCAGGTAGGGATTGAAAGCTTCAAATACAGCGCCAAAGAGATCTTCTTTTCCGGGAAAATAGTTATAGAGGGAGCCAAGCGCCATTTGAGATTCCCTGGCAATCTGGCGCATCGATGTGCCGTGATACCCCTGTTCGAGGAACAGGCGGTGTGAGGCTGCCACAATTTGCTGGTGGGCATGAGTGTTGGGGAGAGGTGAACGTTCGTTCATAAAAGAGATTATAGTCGGCAATACGTTATTTTGATAGGGAGAAGGGGGTTTGAAACCAAAGAAAAGGGCAAAAAAATCCCATTTTACGCAGTCCAATAAGTGACCTGCAATTGATGGAGAGCTTTGCGTGAGTTACGGAGGGGATGCAATTAAGTAACGATGCGTATAGCCGATATTTTAACGCAAGGTGGAGAGGGAGATATTGTCTGCGGCAATCCGCGAACCCGGGGTGAGGACAAAAAGTCCGAGCTGACCCTGGTTGCAGGGCAGGGGAGTGGGGATGCTTGCCGCCTGAACACCGTTGATGCGCAGGGTGAGGCTTTGCGGCGCGCAGTTGACTTCGATGCGGTTTGGGTACGGAGCAGGCAGCAGGGTGGGGGAGATCTGCCATGGACTGAGCTCGGTCAGTCCTCGACCCGTCCGTTGGAAGATGGCGACTTTGCCGGTGTCGGGTTCGAGCATGAAGAGCAATCCGCTCCCGTCTGGTTGGAGGTTCAAAGCCAGGCCAAAGTGCTGCCAGGCTTTCGCCCGGGTGGAGAGGTCGGCGGAGTAGATGAAGGCGGGGGTCAACAGGGCATCGGGCAAATTCCAAGCCGCAGTCCCTCCTTCAGTCAGCCAGTTTGGCGAGAGTTGCATGGAAGCATCTTTCAGGCTAATTGCACCCTGAAGCGCTGACCAATCCTGCACACCCAGGGTAAAATCGTCAACAAAAGTCTGCCGGATGGCAGGTGTGGTGAAAAGCCCGGTCATCGGGATGACGAGGCGGTTGGGTTCGAACGGCTTTGAATAGGCTGAGAAAACAGCAACATCACCGGCTGCGGCACTGGGCAGTAGCCCCAGACGGTTCATCTGATAGAGTGAGAATAAAGACGTCGCGCTGAAAAGGATCAACACGATCCATGCCAGCATAGTTCCACCCCGGCGTAGATGGACACTACCCATCAACACACTGGTTTCGCTGGGCGCTGACCGTGTATTTGGAAACATTTCTTAATGACTTTCCCTCTCATTTCATTATAGAATGAAATAAGCCGCTTGATCATTGAGTTACGGGATCAATTCTTTGAAAACCTTTGAATAATCATGATAAGCATTGATTTTTGATCGACCGGGCGAACCTGCTATGCCAAATATTTGTACCTGGAGAAAGCCATGACTTTGCGATTCAGCCGTTTGAACGCCAACGCGGGGGTACCGGAACGAAAACATCCCACCGATGCCGGGGTGGATGTATTTGCCAGTGAGACGGTACGCATCTGCCCATTCAGTTACCGGGTGGTGCATACGGGTGTGACGTTCGCGGTGCCGGCGGGGACGATGCTGGAAATCCGACCCAAAGGCAGGAACAACCATTTGATCGGGGCAGGGGTGGTGGACGCAGGGTACCAGGGTGAGATCCTGGTCAAAGTGGTGAACTATTCGTGGAAACCGCTGCGCGTCCGCCAGGGGGAAGCGATCGCGCAGTTGGTGCAGTTGCCTGTGATATGCGAGGTGGTGGAGGAGGTTCCGCTGGACGAAATTCACATTACACGTTCGGAGCGCGGGGAAGAAGGCGGAATTCACAGCACGTGAGTGAGGAGATTGCCGCGCTCACAAAAAACGTTCTCTCGCAAAGACAAGGGATTGTCTGACTACCATGTGCAATTTTGCCAGGACATCTTATAATAGCAGCGTATGGAAACTTTGATAAAATATCCACGCCGGCGATTCATCCGCGGCTTCATGCGCAGCCTGATCAACATCGCAATCGGTGTACTTTCCGACTTTACGCTCGAGGGTAAGGAAAATATGCCTGCCCGCGGACCCATGCTGGTGGTGGCCAACCACTTTCACTTTCTCGACCCGGTGGTGTTGATTCGCGCCACGCGCTGGCCGCTCGAATTCGTGGGCGGCGCGCAAATCCCCAATGCGCCCGTTGCCTTGCGTTGGACCACGAATATGTGGGGTGTCATTCCCACTTACCGCGGCACGGGCTCGCGCATGACCCTCAAAGCTTCCCAATCCATCCTCGCACAAAATGGCGTGCTGGCGATCTTTCCTGAAGGCGGAAGCTGGGCGCATGTACTTCGCCCTGCACGACCGGGTACGGCATTCCTGGCGACCCAGATGAACACTCAAATTCTTCCCATCGGCATCGACGGCGTGCTTGATTTCTTCTCCAAGTTGAAATCGGGCAGGCGTCCGCACATAGCTCTGCGCGTGGGCAAACCCTTTGGACCCTTCGTCAACGCAGAAGCCGGGCGTCCAAGCCGCGACGAATTGAATGAGATCGGCGATTCCATCATGCAGCATATTGCTATGCTCATCCCTCCCGAGCGGCGCGGATACTTTTCAAACGATCCCAGCATTCGCGAAGCCGCCAAAGGTACTGAAGCCTATCCGTGGCAGGATAAGCCCGAGGGTTAATTTCTACAGGTTTACCATAGGGGAGCAGCGCAAGTTCCTCGCATTTTCACGAGGGGTTGATTCGCCTCTGTCTTTCGGCTATGATAAACAGCATAGATGGAGGACCGATGAAAAAAGGAATTCTTGCGATCTTACTCGTTTTAATTTTGAGCGGATGTAATTTCCCTTTGACGACCGCACCTGCCAATACTCCGACTGCGACCGTCGGGATCTCATCAGAAATCCCTTTTACAACCGAAACGCTGCAACCGATTGAAACCACACAACCAGTAACTGAAGCCACTGCCACCCAGGTATCTGAAAACCCGGCTTACAGTCAGAACGGAATATCCTTTAACCTGCCGACCTGCCTGGCTTCGGATGCTGCAATCAGCACTGTGCCGGCGGTCCCTGAGGACCCCAACGGTGACGCTTCCCAATCTTATCCGGAACACCGGCTGATCCAATTTGTCAACTATCCGTTGGTTGGAAAATTCTTCGATGCCAAAGTGGCGATTTACCCGGTGGCGGAATTCGTTCAACTTCAACCCGGCCTGGTTGAAGAGGTGCAAGCCCTCAAAACAATGCTGGCTGCTCACCCTGAAGTCCGGTCAGACTCATTGCCCTTCCTGCCGCCGCAAATGGCCCAGCAGGTATTCCATGCCCGCGAGAGTTTTCTCGATTTTCAAAATGGTTCGGGCATTGCTTTCCTGAGCGAGTACTCCCAGTCTTTTGCGCCGGCAAATAACCACGACCTCTTCTATACTTACCAGGCGTTGACCACGGATGGAAAGTATTGGGTCTCAGCCATCCTGCCCGTTTCGGCTAATTTCGTTCAGGAGACGCCTAATTTGAACGACGTCCCGCAAAACGGGATCCCTGTCTTCACAGATCCCAGCGATACCCAGGCAGTGGAGGAATACTATGCCGCTGTGACTGCTTTGATGGGATCAGTGGAGGCGAGCGCCTACACCCCCGAGATCACCTGCCTGGATGTTTTCCTGCAGTCCTTGAAAGTGGAAAATCCTTAGAAGAAACCTCAACCAGATTAACAAAATTACGGGCGACCAACACAAGTCGCCCGTAGCCCTTTTAATGATCCATTGACCCGGCACGCTGAGAGAAAGATGACATTCCTCCATTCACAAAAATCCCCCCATCTCTATTCCCACCTTTAGCATTTCCCGGCTACAATACAGGGATGAAATTTACCGCCCTGAGCCGAATATTGATGCTTCTCGCCCTGCTTCCGGGTTTCATTCCCACGGCGGCGGTTTCGGCGCAGACCGAAATGCCGGTCTACATCGTGCAGGCGGGAGATACAATCGGCGGTCTCAGCCAGGTGTTCCATACCCCCTCCACGCGCCTGATCCAGGTCAACCAAATCGGCAATCCCGATGCTCTCATCCCGGGCACCCAGCTTTTTGTCCCCAGCCTGGAAGGCAGCACGGGTGAAGTGCGCTTGCTGCGTCTCGCCCCCGGGGATTCGATGCTGGCGCTGGCGCGCCAGTACGGCGTCAATAGTGCGGATTTTTACCGGCAGAATTTTCTTACCCAACCTGAATCCTTGCCGCTGAATGCCGAAGTGATCCTCGTCAACCCCGTAGAAAAAGAGCAGACCCGCGTTCCGCTCACCGCTGGCATGACCGAGCTCGAGCTGGCGGCTGCGTACGGCGTCAACCCCTGGGTGGCAGCGGTAGCCAACGACCTCAAGGGTCCCTGGGACCTGGTACAGAACGACACGCTTTTCCTGCCCATCGCGCCAGCTTCAAACGCATCCGGGCTGATGCCAGGGGTGAGTGGTTTGACAGTTTCGCCGCTTCCACTTAAGCAGGGGAAGACTGTATTGTTCACTGCAAAGGTTGAGGAAGGCAACACGCTTTCCGGTTCGTTGATTGGACACCCCCTCGAATTTCTACAAGGGGCAGACGGGCTGAGCAGCGCTTATGCCGGGATCGCGCGGCTGACGTCTCCGGGCATTTATCCGCTCTTCCTGACCTCCAAAGACGCGAATGGACAAACGTTCACCCTGACCGAGAACCTGCAGGTACAGGAGGTGACCTCGTATGGGGTGGATTATCCCTTCCAGGTGGCGGATGAACTTGTGGATCCCGCGATCACGGTTCCGGAAATGGATCAAATCAATCAGATCGTGGCTCCCATCACCTCACAAAAGTACTGGAGTGGATCTTTTCGCTCTCCCTCGCCGACGCCTGACTGCATCACCTCCACCTTTGGACGGTTGCGTTCGTACAACGGCAGCGACTATATTTATTTTCACAGTGGCATCGACTTCTGCGGCAGCGAAACCACGCCAGTCTATGCAGCGGCTGACGGAGTGGTGGTTTTCACCGGGCTTTTGACGGTACGCGGGAACGCCACGATCATCGATCACGGACAGGGAGTTTATACCGGATACTGGCACCAATCCCAATTCATGGTGAACATGGGCGACCGGGTGACAGCGGGTCAACAGATCGGTGTCGTCGGCGCAACGGGGCGGGTGACCGGTCCGCATTTACATTTTGAAGTATTTGTCGGCGGTGCGCAGGTGGACCCGACCGAGTGGCTGGGCGGACTTTACCCCTAGGGATAACTGCGCATAGTCAATTATGCACTCACCCAAAATTGATGAGATATGATAGGAGTTCAGGCTATCGCAGCAGCCCAATATGGTATGCGCATAGCCTATATCAACATAAACAGATGTAAATATTGTGTCCATTGTATTTATAAATGCCGGTTGCCAGTTCAATAATGCGTATAGCCAATTATTTAAGTAATAGGAGTTGTTGGTTGGAGCGAAGCTACGTGCATTCAAATCGTCTTTTATGATCCAAACGGTTGCACGCTGCTTCGCGCTTACAAAGCACAAGAAGGCACTTCGAATGCACGGAGGGAAAAGCGCAACAAGTAGGGTGAAGGTAAGGCGCATCAAGCGAAGGTACCCCGGAGTATGGAGAATAGCTGATCAACCAGTCAGTCGTTACCCCTGGTTGTCGTATTTTGACTTATCCACCATCTCGCGCAGCTTTTCCTGTTCCGTCTGCTCATAAAGGGGTTGAGAGGCTGAAGCATCAGCGTGAGCTTTTTCTGCTTCCTCGGCGCTGCGCAGGAGCTCGATCGGCATCCTGCGCATCACACTCCACCTACCGCAATTCTCGCAATAATCAAATTTTCCAATTCCTACATTGAACCCCCAAACATGACGCGGGGTGGGGCGGTGGCAGCGCGGGCAGATCGACCCGCCGGCAACACCGTAATTGCGGGCGGCTCCCATGGGGACGGTTGCACCCTTTTTGCGGAACAGCAGGGTTTGCGCCACGACCACGACCAGCATGATCCCCCCAAGGACGCCGAGCACGGGGAAGAGGATATTCTTCATCCCTTCGCCTTCCTGTGCTTGGGAGACGAAATCATACGTGCGGCTGGAGGTGGTGTACACCTGGCCGTCCGCCGTGGTGACTTCAGCCGTGAGCGTGTGCACGCCCACCGCATAACTCGAGGTATTGAATTGATAGCTGAATGGCGACGCGCTGACCTCTGCCAGTTCCTGCCCGTCGATGCGGTACACGACCTTTGTGATCCCCTCGGGGCCGGCGATATGGGCGCTGAATGTTCCGCGGATTTGCGATCCGTTGCCGTAGCCAAAATCCCGTGACAATCCCATGGTATACACCGGTGCATCCGGCGTTTGAGCAAACACGGGCGAGAAGCTGCCCAGGGTAATAACCAATACAAATAAAAATACGATGCCAATGCGAGCCAAGAGTTTGTTTTTCATTTCGTAGTCCTTACTTCCAGCGGGTGAGGATGGTTTCGCGCTGGAACAGACGTGCCCCAGCTATGACCAGAGCAATATCAACCAGTACCATAATAGCTGCGGCAATTAAAACACTGGGCACGTTGATGGTGATCAGCCCGGAGATCTGGGTGAATAAAAGGATGATCAACGGTAGGATGAGGATGGAGGATACCTGTTCAGCCACACGCGGATCTGATGTGCGTGAAGACACAAATATCGCAAAGTTGACGGCTGCAACGGCGATCAGAGGCCCTACAAGGAGAATGGCGAGCAGCCAGGTTGGGCTGAGAATGTATCGCTGTACAGCGCTGCTGATACCCAAAAATGGAGAGATGATGAGGAATAGCGCAAAGGACCCCACTGTGGCGAGTACGCCCGGGATTACCGCTGCCAGGCCTTTACCGAGCAGTAATTCTTCGGTGGTAATGGGGGTCGCCAGCAAGGGTTCAAGGCTGTGGGTCGTTTTTTCACCCACTATGCTGTAAGCGGCAATCGTGATGGGGATGATCACCGGCATCATCAGATAAAGCAGCAGGAATTCGTTCAGCATATAGATCATCATACAGTCTGCTGCCGGCAGGTTGCCGCAAGTTTGAGCGAACGCGGCTGGCACATCCGCCGAGCTCGCGCCCGCCGTGCCGGAGTTGGTACTGAAGACAAAGAGGATCACCAGGGGTAAAGCAGTGAAAACCAGCGGCAGGAGCACAATAGTAAACAGCACCAGCCGGTTTTTGAACATTTCTGCCCATTCTTTATTGATGATCGTTCGTACACGTTTGAAGTTGATCATTGGGTCACCTGCGTTCCCTGGACAAGCTGAAGGTACACGTCCTCGAGCGAATGCCGCAGTTCACCCACAAAACGGATCTCGGCGCCAGCTTCGACGAGCTGGCGCACGATCTGCGGATTCTGCTCATCCGGGTTGTCCAACCCGACGACCAGCGAATTGTCCACGATCTGCACGTCTTTGACAAATGCCAGGGAGCGCACTAAAGATGCAAACTTCTCTTCAGCCTGACTCAAATGGAAGGCTACCCGCCGACCGTAAAGCTTTTTCCGCAGGCCTTCCGGCGTATCGAGCGTGATCAGGCGGGTCTTGAAGATGGCAATCCGGTCGCACAAACGGTCAGCCTCGTCGAGGTTATGGGTGCAAAGGACGATCGTCTTGCCTTCGCCCTTCAGCTCCGAGATAAAATCACGCACCAGGTGGCTGGCTTCAGGGTCCAATCCGCTGGTTGGCTCATCCAGAAAAAGCACCCTGGGTTCGTGCAGAATCGCGCGGGCGATCGCCAGTTTTTGGCGCATCCCCTTGCTGAATTCGCCCACCTCGTCTGAACGCCGGTCCCACAAGCCGAGCATGCGCAGATATTTCTCCACCACTTTTGCGGGCTGGTCCACTTCGTACAGGTTGGCGTAGATCATCAAATTCTTCTCGGCGCTCAGGCGGTCGTACATCCCCGGGGTTTCGGTCAAAATCCCCACGCATTGACGCAGTTTCTGGTCGTCCCTGCCGACTTGGAACCCATTCACCTCCGCGCTGCCGGACGTAATGCCGATCAGGCTGGTGAGCATGCGCATGGTGGTCGTTTTACCCGCCCCGTTTGGCCCCAGAAAACCGAAGACCTCGCCCTCAGCCACATCGATGCTGAGCGAGTCGACCGCAGTGAACGGTTCCAGGTTCTTGTTGACAACAAATTTCTTGGTTAGGTGTTCGGTATGGATCATGCTTTCCTTTTCTTATTTTCTTACGGAGAGAGTTCCATTTTCGTCTAGATCTTCCAATACTCCGGGAAGGAGCTCCCAGGTCTCAATATGATTTACGCTTTCGCCCTCACGCAGGTTGTGCAGCTCACCCAGCAGTTCGAATTCAATAAAGTGCTGGTTGGTATAGACCTCCACGTTCGCGCCCAGGTCTAGCAGCGAATTGGGGTCGTGCGAACTGAAATGCTTCACCAGCAGCCAACCATTGATCTCAGCGGCGGCCCATTCTTGAGTAGTATAAACACCGACTTTGAACGGATTCCCCAGGCTATCGCCATGTACTTCGACATACCCGTTTTGCAGTGTAAAACGCGGGTCGGAGACATCAGCATAAGGCCAGAAGATGATATTCCGGTCAGGGAGAAGCCCGTTTTGGTTAATGGCGCCACCGGAGAGCGGTACGCGCACCCGGCTGAGCGGCGGCAGCACCGTGATTGCCCATGGGGCAACGTTAAGAGGTTGCGTGGAGAGGTTGCGCAGGGTGTGAACAAGGTGCAGCCGCGGAGCATCGGCTTCGAGCCGGATTTCGATCGAGCGTTCATAGTGCACCTTGCCGTGATCTTCGCGCGAGAGCCTGATCCCGCCCTCGATGAACTGCATCTGCGCGCCGCTGGTCTCGGGGAAATAAGTGATCTCGGGAATTTCCGGTGCTGCCCACAAGCGGTGACCGCCGAGCAAAGAATATGGTCCATAGGGAACCTCCCAGTGATACCCGTCCAGCCTGGCCAATAGATTTTGCGTGGTGCCGGCCGGGATAATCGCCGAAATCCTGGGTCCCGCCCGCGTGAGGAATTCAAGCCGCAAAAAACGGTTTTGTAGAATCGGGGGATCTGAATGCTGGGGTTGGTCCATGTTTTCTTCCAGGGCTCGTTGGGATTCTATCATTCTACCTGCACTTGGCGAAAATCCGCAATCTCAATTATGATTGGAAAGTAGAAAATCACAAACGAGGTGCACTATGAACGTCTCTGCCGTCTTCAAAGTCGAAATCATTATCCCTACAGATTTCCTGGATGAGTTATTGGAAGCCCTGGCGGATGCCGGTGCGGGTGTCATCGGCAATTATGATCATTGTTTTGCGGTGACCCAGGTGACATCCAGTTTTCGCCCGCTCGAAGGCGCCACGCCTTCTTTTGGCAATGTGGGCGAGTTGATGACCACCGGAGAGAGCAAATTAGAGGTGAATGTACACGAAGAACTCCTGGCGGAGGTGCTGCGGGTGACCCGCGAAGTCCATCCGTATGAAGAACCTTTGATCAACATCCTTCCACTGGCGAATGCCCGCTACGGCGGCACGCTGTAAGTGGGGGAGGACGACCAATTCCCCAACGGTAAAAACCCGGTATGGCAAGGGACTTGCACATTGATTAACATGATCCGTTCGACGAACAGAATTACTGGACTCTGCGATTGGAGAAGAGTGTGAAAAGTAATCCACGGCAAATCTTCGTCATTGTGCTCTTTTCAGCAATCATCTTCATTACCCTGCGGCCCGTCACCGATCCGGATTTCTGGTGGCATTTGAAGACGGGTCAATTGATTAGTCAGACCCAGCAGATCCCCAAACAAGACCCTTTCTCCTATACGGCGCTTGGCAAACCCTGGACCACGCATGAGTGGTTATCGGAACTGGTGATCTTCAAAATTTTCCAGGCAGGCAGTTTTGGAGCGCTGATCCTGGTTTTTTCGCTGATCATCACCACGGCTTATCTTCTCGTTTATCTCAGATGCCCGGGGTCATCCAGGCCGTACATTGCCGGTTTTGCCCTGATCCTGGGGGCAGCCGCTTCGGCACCCCTGTGGGGGGTTCGCCCGCAGATGATCACCCTCTTGTTTTTCAGCCTCTTTCTGTATCTTCTTGAGCGATACCGCCAAAGTCATCAACTGCGATTCCTGATCCCTTTGCCCCTGTTGATGCTGGCATGGGTCAACCTTCACGGCGGGTACATCCTGGGCCTGGGAGTCATGGGGATAACTATTGCCGGTGAAGTCATCGAGCTGATCTGGCAGGCAACCCATGCAAAGGCAGCACTACGGGAAGCCGTCCAACCTGTGCTGACCCAGGTGGGTATGTTCATTGGCAGCGTGCTGGCGGCGTTGATCAACCCCAACGGCGTGCGTATTTTGACCTATCCCTTTGAAACCCTGACCGATCCGGCAATGCATGCATTTATCCAGGAATGGTTCCCGCCGGATTTTCGCGAGCTCATGTGGCTGCCGCTGGCGTTGCTGATCGTGGCGTTGATCGTCAGCAGCCTCAGGGGTCATCACACCCGTTCGATGCCCCAGGTTTTGCTTGTCCTGTTTTTTGGGTACATGGCGCTGCGGTCGATGCGGAATGTTCCCCTGTTTGTGATCGTTGCGGTTCCGGTGTTGGCCGGACAAATCGATTCGTTTATCGGGGTAAAGCTTCCACAGCTCAAAACGAAAAAAATATTCAATTGGATGAATTTACTCGTCTCCGCTTTGCTGATTCTTCTGTTAGGGCTGCGCTTTCAGCAGCAGGCTGGCGAACAAGCGCAGGCAGAAGCCAAGAACTTTCCCAAGCAGGCTGCGGATTGGATCCTCGAGCATCGACCCGCGGGCAACATGTTCAACGCCTACAGTTGGGGCGGGTATTTGATTTATCGCCTTTATCCGGATTTCCCGGTGTATATCGACGGCAGAGCGGATTTGTATGGTCCTGATTTCTTTTCGCAGTATGCCGGCACTTACCTGATAAAACCTGGATGGGAGGAAACCTTCTCAAAGGAGAACATTGCGTACGTCCTGATCGAGTCGAACTCCTCCCTGGCAGATGCGTTGCGCCAGTCGCCGGGTTGGTTTATTCCCTTTGAAGATGATCTCAGCGTAATCTTTCAGTTGCGCTGAAAGTACTCACCTGGCTGCATATGAATCGCAGAGGGTGTCAGCCGCGCAACCCAAAGGCTCGATCCCGGTACCTGTGCACTGGTCTCCTTTTCATCCTTCTATCCGATTCTCGACTCCCGGCTCTTCTTGAAGTAGAATAAAATCGGTTCGGAACTTCGTCATCTCCAGGAGTACCTCATGAGTTTGCACAGCGAGATTTTGGAACAACCCCAACGCCTGGCAACCGTTCTTGAACGGCAGCGCACAGAAGTTGAACGCATTGCCCGCGAGATCCGTTCCCGTGGAATTCAATACATATTCCTGGCTGCCCGGGGTACTTCGGATAATGCCGGACGCTATGCCAATTACTTGTTCGGCGGGCACAACCGCATCGCCGTGGCGCTTGCCACCCCGTCCTTGTTCACCTTCTACAAAAAACCCCCCAGGCTCGAAGGGGCTCTGGTGGTGGGAATTTCACAGTCGGGGCAGAGCCCCGATATCGTCAGCGTATTGGATGAAGGCCGCCGCCAGGGTTGCCTGACGCTGGCCATCACCAACGAACCAGATTCCCCCCTGGCAAAAGCCGCTGATTTTGTATTGGACATCATGGCTGGACCTGAACTGGCGACGGCGGCGACCAAAACCTATACCAATGAACTGATGGTGCTGGCGATGCTCTCGACAGCCCTTGAACCCGAATCTGACCGCTGGGCACAACTGGCGCAGGTGCCGGCCTGGGCGGATGAAGCCCTCAGACTGGACGTGGTGGTGGAACAGGCTGCCCAGCGCTATCGCTACATGCAGCAGTGCGTGGTCATCGGGCGCGGGTACAATTATTCGACCGCCTTCGAATGGGCGCTGAAATTAAAGGAATTGACCTACACCATGGCAGAACCTTATTCCTCCGCCGATTTCCTCCACGGCCCGATTGCGATGGTGGGCGGCGGATTCCCGGTACTGGCGATCGCCCCGCACGGTGCGGTCAGCGACACGGTGCTCGACCTGCTCACCAACCTCAAGCAGGACCTCAAAGCTGAGTTGGTGGTCATCTCTGACCGCGACGAAGCGCTCGCGCTGGCGCAGTCCGCATTCCGCATGCCTTCAGGGATCCCTGAATGGCTGAGCCCCATGGTCAGCATTGTGCCGGCCCAACTCTTTGCCTACCATCTCACCCTGATCAAGGGGTTTGAACCAGACCATCCCCGCGTGATCCACAAGGTCACCGAAACGCGCTGATCTCAACCCTCACAGTTTTTATCCCATTTCGTCCAGGAGACATGCATGCACGAAGAAATCGTGAACCAGCTTTCGGCGCAAATCGCCGCCAACATCCTCAAACAACCAAACCGGGTGCTCAAACCCGATCAACCCCTTCTTTCTTCAGGCCTGGTGGATTCTTTCAGCCTGGTGGACCTGGCGCTCTTCGTCGAAGACACCTTCGGGGTGCACATCGACGACGCCGAATTGAACTCAGATACTTTTGACACGCTGGACCAGCTGGCGGCCTTGATCGAGTCGCGCCAGTAAGCGTTATGATGAATTTCTCGCAACTACTGCTGGATAATCTCCGCGATGCTCCGGACAAGACGGCGCTCACCCTGCTGCTTTCCGGCAAACCGGATCAGCCCATTACCTATCGAGAGTTGGTACAGGGTGCAGCGGCATGGGAGGCTGCCTACACCCGCGCAGGCATCCAACCCGGCGAGGTGGTGATCCTCATCCTGCAGCACGGGATCGAACTGATCTTTGCCTATTGGGGCGCGGTCCTGCACGGCGCCATCCCCTCGATCATGCCGTTTCTCACTGAAAAGCTGCAGCCCGAGCGTTACCGCAGCGATTTGGCAGCGCTGGTTTCGATCACCCGCCCTGAATGCCTGGTGACCTACCGTGAATTTGAAGCTGAAGTACGACAGGCAATCCCCGAAAATTCATCAGTACGGGAGATCATCCTCTCAGAAGAGGTGCAAGGGAAGGGGCAGGCGGACTTTTTCAGCCTGGGCGGGTTGGAGCGTTCCCCCGAATCCATCGTGCTGCTGCAGCATTCATCCGGTACCACCGGTCTGCAAAAAGGGGTGGCGCTCAGCCACCAGGCTGTGTTGAACCAGTTGAGCACCTATTCGCAGACGCTGCACCTGTCAGAGTCAGATGTCATCGTGAGCTGGCTGCCGTTGTACCACGACATGGGACTGATAGCAGGATTCCTGATGCCCATCCTGCTGCGCGTGCCCCTGGTGCTGCTTTCGCCTTTTGACTGGGTGCGCGCGCCATACCGCTTGATGCAGGCGGTGAGCAAGTACCGCGGCACCCTCACCTGGCTGCCGAATTTTGCCTACAACTTCTGCGCCCAGAAAATCCGTGAACGCGACATGGAAGGCGTCGATCTTTCCTCATGGCGTGCGATTTCCAACTGCTCCGAACCCATGCGCTATGCCTCGCACCTGGCATTTTACGAACGTTTTGCCCCCTACGGGCTTAAGCAATCGGCGCTGTGTACCTGCTACGCCATGGCGGAAAACGTGTTTGCGGTCACCCAGGGTGGCGTCGACGCACCGGTGGTAGTGGATGAGATCGACCGGGACGCGCTGCAAATCGAGAAACGCGCAAGCCCTGCCGAACCAGGCAGACCCTCGGTAAAGATGCTCTCTACAGGTGTACCCATTTCGAATACACGGGTAAAGATCGTGGATGAGCACCACCAGGACCTGCCGGACAGGGTGGTGGGAGAGGTGGCGCTGCGCTCGAATTGCATGCTCAGCGAGTATTATCACCGCCCGGATGCCACCGCCAAAGCTTTCAGCAAAGGCTGGTTTTTGACGGGTGATTTTGGATATACAGCGGACGGCCAGGTGTATGTTGCCGGGCGTAAAAAAGAGCTGATCATCGTCGGCGGCAAAAACGTGTACCCCATGGACCTTGAAGAACTGGCGATGACGGTCAAAGGGGTACGCGCCGGACGGGTGGTGGCGTTTGGTGTATTCAATGAAACGAGCGGGACCGAAGAAGTGGTCCTGGTGGCTGAAGTGGATACCGAATCAGAAACTGAACGAGAGCAGATCGCAGACGCCATCCGCCAGGCGGTCACACGCGGCTCAGCGATCGCCCTGCGCCATGTTTCACTGGTGGCTCCAAAATGGCTGATCAAGACGTCCAGCGGTAAAATTGCACGCGGCGCAAACAAAGAGAAATATCTGAAAGAAAACACCTAAATTACTACTAAAATACACATTGCTTTTTTAAAAATTGTTTCGTATAATTGACTTGATCTTCTTTTGGTAGCCCCCCTCTACCAAGGGAAGATCACTTTTTATATTCAGCGACTACTCCACCGATATTTTTTCCAGTTACAGGTTCAATTTAATAAATTTCTGATATTTCGCTTGTGAAATTTTAATTTCACCGGCGTAACATGCAAATTAACCACAAATAAAACATTTCAGGAGGTTTTGATATGGCAAATACTATTTTACCCAGTAAAAGTCGAAGAGACCTCGCACCCCGCCGGGAGGTTGAGAATCCGATCGACTTGTTCCAAAATGAGATGAACCGCTTGTTTGACAGTTTCTTTACCGACCCGTTCGGCACGCGTCACGTCTTGGAACCGTGGGGGACAAATGAATTCACACCGCGGGTGGATGTAGTCGAAAGCGACACCGATATCAAGGTCACCGCCGAACTGCCCGGGATGGACGTGAAAGACATTCAAATCAGCCTCGAGAATGACTCCCTGGTATTGAGCGGGGAGAAGAAAAGCGAGCATGAAGAGAAAGGCAAGGGGACCTATCGCTTTGAACGTTCATTTGGCTCATTCCAACGGGTCATTCCATTGGACAGCGAAGTTGAAGAAAGCAAGGTCGAAGCGCAGTTCAAGAACGGCGTATTGAGCGTCACCTTACCCAAGACACCGGCGGCAATGAAAGCCGCGAAAAAGATCGAGATCAAATCCAGCTGACCCATCCTGCAGGGTTCAGTCAGGACGGTGGGGAGTTTAAAACCTCTACACCGTCCTGAGTTGCGCATGTTACAATCCCTCCATCAATTCTGGAGGGATTTTTCATGGATGAATACAGCCGCTCCAATCGCAAACTCTGGGATGAATGGACCCGCATCCGCGCCCAATCGGACTTCTACCACCTGGATGAGTTCAAAGCCGGGAAGAATGTGCTCAATTCATTGGAGCGGGATGAAGTGGACGATGTGGGGGAAAGACCCTGCTGCATTTGCAGTGTCACTTTGGCATGGATACGCTTTCGTGGGCACGCCTGGGCGCACAGGTGACCGGGGTGGATTTTTCAGACGAGGCGATCCGCCTGGCGCAGAGCCTCTCGAGTGAGCTTAACCTCCCGGCGCGTTTCATCTGCAGCGATGTGTACGAGCTCGACAGTGTACTGCAGGAGCAATTCGACGTAGTCTACACCTCATACGGTGTGCTGGCCTGGCTGCCCGATATTCCGCGCTGGGCGCGCATTGCCGCTGCCAGGGTAAAACCCGGCGGTTTCTTCTATATTGCCGAGTTTCACCCTTTTGCAAATTTGCTGGATGATGGGTCAGGGGAATACAGGCTGCGCTACCCCTATTTCGAAAAGAGTGCCATGAAGTTCGATGTCGAAGGGACTTATGCTGACCGCGAGGCACATGTCGAATCGAAAGTGGAATACGGCTGGAATCACACCCTGGGCGAGATCGTCACCTCGCTCATCGAAGCCGGCCTAACGGTCGAGTTTTTGCACGAGTTCCCCTACAGCGTGTACCAGCAGCTACCGTTTCTGCGTCCGGACGGGAAGGGGTTGTGGACGCCTGCCGAGAATCCGGCGATGGTGCCGCTGATGTTTTCGCTGAGAGCAAGCAAACATTAAATTCGAGGAATTTAAGAGGAGCAGGAACATTTCCTGCCCCTCTGTTTTTGAATTGGTTGCCCGGGAGCAATGATCTTATGTGTTACCTTAGTGAAGAGAAAGGATTCGAAAAATCTTTATAACAATTCGGGAAGGTGAGCCGTAGGGTGAAATTCATACGAGACAACTGGTCGTTGGAAATGATCCATGCGCTCGGATCAAATGGTGGATCCAGGTCGATTAAGTCAACAAACCTGATCTCGGTGCCGTAACCCGAATCACCTATGACAGTTCCGCCGCGGGTAAGGGTGCCCGCCATGGACCCTGTGGGATTGATATTGAGAAGCGAATAGCTCACAACGGTTCCAGGGGCGATCTGAAGATTTATGTTCAGATCCAGAATCTGGATAAGATAGCTGTCCAGGGGATTCATTTCGTTCAATGGCATCACGGTGGCGTAGGAATACCCGTTGATACGCATGTCAGCGCTGCAGACGGGCAGCCCTTTGGGTTCCGGCGCTCCGGTATAGCCCATGATCAATGCAAAGGTCCCATCGCCATAGATGCTGGCGCAGGCGCTCGCGGAATTGGATTCCACATCGCCCTCGGTGATGGTCGTGGGTAGCTTGATCCACTTGGTTCCGTTCCACTGGTGGATGCTGCCGACCCATTCTGATCTGGCGGGCGGTATGGAGAAACAGGCGCTGGCGGTTCCGCCCGTGAATCCTTTCACCACAACGCCGTCACCCCCGAATTGGGCAGTGCCTGCAGGAAATCCGGCAGGAAAGAGGATTGCGTTATCGCCTGTGACTGTACCGGGCAGGGCGGCGGGAGCGGTTACGGCTGCTGTGAATTCCTTGTCCCCGGAACCAGGGGTCACGACTGGAGCTTGCCAGTCAAAGGCGCGAACTGGGCTAAAGTTTAACAGCACCAGGCTCACCGCCAGGGTAAGGCTCAAAAATACAGGAATATTTTTTTTCATGATGATCCCCTCAATGTGTAGTTAATGTTGGTTAATTGTAGGGGAAGGCAAACGCAGGCAAGCGTACAATTCCCATTAAATTGTTCAACATTGAGGGTTTTTCAGTGGATGTGCGGCACCCAGCCCGTTATATTCCCCTGTTGGGCTGGTTATTCAGAAAGCTGCTTGATGCGCGATTTTTCGAGTACCCGCCAGTCGCTGCGTTGATGATCTGGATTCTCCTCCACCAGCAGCACCGAACTCCCGCCGCGCAGGATGGGCCGTGCCCAATCCCCCACGTCGATGCGGTCCTCGAAGCGCGGAGTGCGTCCATGCAAGGTCTCCACCCGCCCAAAGGAACATTGGTCGAGCAATTGGGTGAGGGTGAGCACCCCCGAGAGTTCCAGCAGCCCAGGCAGCCATAAAAAGCGCCCGTCCGCGCCGCCGCCACGCAAGCCGAGCGCAGCCAGTGCGCCGATGACTCCCCTGCCGTCCCCGGTCAGCCCTGCTGCCGCGATCTTGCAGCGTCGGGCAAGGTCAAGTGCGCTGCGCCGGTCCAACACCTGGCGTTTGGCGAGACTGCCCCATTCGATGATCTCCCCCGGCACCTCGCTGAATTCGACCAGCGCCATGCCGGCGTTGGAACCGGATGCGCTGTTGTGCAGCAAAAAAGAGCGAGACTCAAGTTCCAGCTCACGCCCATCCCTGGATTCAGTATCGACGGAGAGGCAAACACAACTATTATGGGAGGTGTAGGGGATTGTAGGGGCTGATCAGCAGTTGGTGGCGTGTGATCTCGAGCAGGCGCACGCCGGGGACGCGCTGCAATAAACTCCCGAGCTCCCGGGCAAGGTTTCCCGTGCCGCGGGAGTTCGAGTTGTCTGTATCATCGATGCCGATCAAAAAGCGCATTACTTCACTTCAATTGTGGTGATATCTTTCACTAAATTGGATAAAGGAACAACAGGTGTTTGCATCTCATAGGTTCCGCGGTCTTTCGAAAGCGACAAAATAAACCGGTCGGAGACTCTTTCGGGTTTTACCGAAGTAAACGGAGGAACCGGTGAAGACCAATTCATTGTAATCCTTCACGCCGGCTGCTGCCAGCACGTCGCTCAGTTTTACACCTTTAAAACTATCACCGTTGACGGTAACTGATGCTGCAGGGAGCGTCGCGATCAAATCAGCAGTTACGGCAAAATGCGTGCCGTCTGCCAAAACGACTTCGAACAACGCTGGGGAGGGAAATGCTGTGGCGCTGGTGGTGGGCTCAGGAGGGGTTACGGCGTCCTGGGCTGTGGCGGGCATGACAGTACAGGCTGCAATGACTGCAGCAAACACGAACAACAATACGACTACAACCAAACTAAGCTTTTTGAACATTTTCTAACTCCTTCTGGGGTCCGATTATAAGGTCTCTGGTAAAACCCAGGGAGAAGGTCATTTGTCACAACTTTCAGTGTGTTAGAATAACCTCGTTGTAATCAATCTTTACCAAGCTTCAAGGAAATCTTATGTCTGATTATGCTCACCCCATCGCGAAAGCCCTAAACCTGCGTCCGGAGCAGGCGTCCGCTGCCATCGAACTGCTGGATGAGGGCAACACCATCCCCTTTATTGCCCGTTACCGCAAAGAGCGTACCGGAACCCTGGACGAAGAACAATTGCGTCAATTATTTGCCCTGCTCGAGAAATCCCGCACCTTGGACGAGCGCCGCAAGGCGGTGATCGGTTCGATCGAAGAGCAGGGGAAGATGACCCCCGAACTGCTGCAAAAACTGTCCGCCGCCGACAGCCTCACGGCGGTGGAAGACCTTTACGCACCATACAAACCCAAACGCCGCACCCGCGCTTCCATCGCTCGCGAAAAGGGACTGCAGGGCCTGGCAGACCTGGTGCTGACACAGGCGCATTCTTCTGCCAGTGCCGAAAAGACGGCAGCCGGGTATCTTAACGAGCAGGTGACCAGTGTGGAGGACGCGCTAGCCGGCGCGCGGGATATCGCGGCAGAGACAATGAGCGAGCACGCTGAAGTACGCTCCAGCACGCGCCGCAAGGCAATGCAGTGGGGCACGCTGACCGTCGAAAAAATCGAAGATGCCAAGGACGAAAAGTCGGTTTATGCCACCTATTATGTCTTTACCAGCCGGGTGGACCGCATGCGCCCGCACCAGGTGCTGGCGATCAACCGCGGCGAAAGTGAAAAGGTGCTGCGCATCAAATTGACGCTCGAAGAGAAGGATTGGAAGGGCTCCATCGTGGATTACTTCCGCCCCGACCTGCGCTCGCCCTTCTGTGAACAGCTCGAACTGGCGATCGTCGATGCGGCTGAACGCCTGCTGCTGCCCGCCATCGAACGCGATGTGCGCCGTGAACTGACGGTCGCCGGAGAAACCCATGCCATCAAGGTCTTCGCGTCCAACCTCAAAGCCCTGCTGGGTCAGCCCCCGCTTGACCGGGCAGGTGGTGATCGGCCTGGATCCGGGCTTTCGTACCGGCACCAAGCTGGCGGTGGTCGGCGAGACCGGAAATCTGCTGGATACCGGCACCATTTATCCGCATGAACCCCAAAAACACTGGACAGAGGCTTTGGAAAAACTCAAGGCGCTGATCGAGAAGCACCATGTGACATTGATCTCCATCGGCAACGGCACGGCCTCACGCGAAACTGAAGCGCTGGCCGCCGAATTGATCCGTTCCACCCCAGGCGTGCGCTACGTCATCACCAATGAGGCGGGGGCATCAGTATATTCTGCCAGTCCGCTGGCACGGGCTGAGATGCCCGATCTGGATGTTTCGATCCGCGGCGCCGTCTCCATCGCCCGCCGGGTGCAGGATCCGCTGGCCGAGTTGGTCAAGATCGATCCTCGCTCCATCGGGGTGGGGATGTATCAGCACGATGTGGATCAAACCGCGCTCTCAGCCGCTCTCACCGGGGTGGTGGAGGATGTGGTTAACCGGGTGGGTGTGGACGTGAATACCGCATCGCCGGCGCTGCTGACCTACGTGGCAGGTATCGGTCCAAGCCTCGCGAATAAGATCGTGGCTTACCGTGACGAAAAAGGTCCATTCAAAAGCCGGGATGAGATACGCGGCGTGCCCGGTGTGGGACCCAAAGCCTTCGAACAGTCAGCGGGATTCCTGCGCATCCGTGGCGGCGTCAACCCACTGGATGCCAGTGCCATCCATCCAGAAAGCTACCCGATCGCCGAGGCGGTACTCGTCTATGCTGAAATCACACCGAAGACGGGGGCAAACGAGAGGAAGACACGGCTCGAGGCTCTGCAAAAGCAGCCGGTTCAGCAGTTGGCGGAGGAAATTGGCACAGGGGTTCCTACGCTGGTCGATATTCTCGAACAACTCCTGCGACCGGGAAGAGACCCGCGCCAGGACGCACCCGCTCCGATTTTGCGTTCGGATGTGCTCAAAATGGAAGACCTGGCAGTGGGAATGCGGCTGAAGGGTACCGTGCGCAACGTGGTGGATTTTGGCGCGTTCGTCGACATTGGGGTCAAGCAGGACGGTCTGCTGCACCGCACCCAATTCCCCCAGGGCAACCCGCTGCAGGTGGGCGATATCATCGAAGTGGTGATTCTTAAGGTTGAAACCGAACGCGGGCGGATTTCACTGGGCATGGAGAAAGAGTAAGCGTTGGACAAAAGATCAAAAAGAGGAGCAAATTCCGGCTAGCAATAAAATGCCGAGGGATGCATCCTGCGTGTGTTTTTCGAGGGGTCGTCTAGAAAGAACATCAAAACGACCCCAAAAAGTAACAAAAAAAGAAATTTAGGACGGAGACAAAGAAATGGCAGCCTAATGAGCTGCCATTTTTCTCAAATTATGGGCAATGCTGATCAAACCCCACTCAGTATTCACCTTTTCTTTTCCTCGGAGCATGAATCTTCTAAACCCCATGTTATGCTTAATGTGGCCGAAGACCGTTTCCACCTCAGTAGAACGTTCTGATCGTAAACGAACACCCCTCTCAGAAGTCAGGTTGTTCCTGGCTTGTTCCCGATAAGCCATCAAACGGAAACTAATGCGGATGGATCGATTTCCTTGGGCTTTAGTGCAGTGAGGTTTGAGTGGACATTCCTGGCAATCAACGCACTGATAATTTCTGCGGTCAGTAAGATAGCCATTCTCAGTTTTATAGCGAGTGGCGTTCACAAAAGCGAGTCGCTTATTGGCTGGGCAGATAAACTGATCTTTCTCAGCATCATAACCAAATTCTTCAGCTCGAAATTGGTGTTTGCGAATGAGTTCTGGTTTTCGATAATGGTGGGTATCTTGATAGAAAGTGTTGTACTTCACGTAGTTTTGCATGCCTAGCTGCTCAAGGTAGGCATAATTCTCTTCACTGCCATACCCTGCATCCGCAACCGCTGTCTCGGGTAATCGTCCAAACCCTTTTCGCATTTTCTCAAAGTGGGGAATCAAACAGGAGGTATCTCCAGCCCGCTGGTGAACACTGAAACCCACAATGAATTGTCCTTCGGTTCCGATTTGAATGTTATAAGCTGGTTTTGGCCAAGGTCTTTCTGCTCCCCGATCTTCTTTCATGCGCATACAACTGGCATCTTTATCCGTTTTAGCATAACTATTCCTGCCTGCCAAAGTTTCTGTTTGTTGCTCATATTTTTCTAACCTCGGCAGGCAGTCTTTTTCCAATTTCTTCAGCGCCTGACGTGTTTCTTTTTTCTGTGTCTTTTCTCTTAACCGTTGATTCAACTCATCGATCTTTTTCTTCAGGCGCTCAGAGTTGATGTCTTCTTGGCTGTTCCCGCCCAACTCTTCCAGATCCTCATCCCCATATTCTTCATTCTCCACTTCATTGGCTTTTTCGATCTCATCCAGCAAACCTTTGATCTGTTCTCTGACCCGTTTTTGGTAGTTTTCATTGCGCTTTTCCCAAACCACTTTGTGTTTATTGGCATTGGCTTCGATCTTTGTCCCATCCAAAAAGTAGTTCTCTAACTTTACATACCCACCCTCTACCAGGTACTCTAATACTGCTGTGAACACTTCATCGATCACCGGTCTCATGCGGCTGCTGCGAAATGCATTGATCGTCCTGAAATCTGGTGTGTTTTCTCCACTGATCCACATGAAGTGGATATTCTCCCTGAGTGCCTTCGCTATCCTCCGGGATGAATAGATCTTCTCGCAATACGCGTATATCAGCACCTTCAGCATCATTTTGGGGTGGTAGCTGCTCGTTCCTCCCCCCTTGTACTGCTTCAACAACGCGCTCAGATCAATCTTCTCGACTGCCTCGTTTACCGTCCTTACCAAATGTTTCTCTGCTATCAATTCATCATAGCTGGGCGGTATCAGGCTGATTTGGTTCATCACATACGGTTTGAATACGGGAGCCGCTTCTTTTCTTTTCATCCCCCTATTCTATTAAACTTCTTTAAAAAAATAAAGGGCTGCCCCCTTTTACTTTTAGGACAGCCCCCTGAGGGAAAGGGATGTACACA
>CAVQOS010000024.1:0-18287 GCA_963714465.1 uncultured Chloroflexia bacterium
AGTATGGACGTGCTTATTAACAAAAAATCCAGACGATTAACCCGATCAATGAAGACCACTTGGCGATTTCAATCTAGGCAAGAAACTTACGAAAACAGGAAGTCTATATCTCCGCAGATTCAAACTTGAACATTGCAAGAAAAGGAGTTAACTGCGAGAGTAATCAAACCTTCGCAGCAACCGCCCTCCTGGCAAACATAATAGTTCGAAAGATTTAGAAATTAGCTCTGCTCACTGCAAAGATTAATAAGCTTAATAACAATGTCAGTTCGCTTATGCTTTGGCCTCATTCTCAGCCGGATTCAACGTGGTTTTTCCTGCCGCATTCTCTTCCACCTGTGCTCGCGTCCAGAGCATGGGAGCGTATTCTCGATTCAACCACATCTGGGTCAAGTCTGAATAATGCTCGCTGGAAAGGTTCTCGGATTGACCAAAAGGCAATACAAATCGGCTTTTTGACAGGTCCGAAAGGTCGATAATATGCCGCATGGAAGGTGCCCACAAGCGATTGTCATAGGGCTTATCTGTCATCATGGCTGCCTGCCAGACAGTATCTGTATCGCCGCCGAGCGGGTAAGGACCGCGATTGTAAATTTTGTCCAGCGGCTTTTGCATTCCCAAGGGATGTTCCAAAGTTAATCGATGTATCTTTCCCCATTGCCAGCCTGCCGGATCATTGCCAAGCTCCTTACGCAGCCACACGATTGATTCGTGAATGCTGCGAGTGATCAATTCCTGTTTGCCTCCCGCCTTTTGAAGCCACCAATTCTCCGGCTGGGCAAGGATGCGGAAGAGAGCGCTGGTATCATGGGCATAAAATTCGTTATCTCCTACCAACACCGCATTCATTGAAAAACCAGTCACATCCAGCATGAGCGATTTACCCACAACCGGTTCCAACAGATTTTTCACCAAGGTGCGGCGAACGACTTCGTAAATTGCGCCCGCTACTGAGTCAGCTGTCAGGCGAAAATCCCACTCGCATAGGTATTTCAAAACAAGTTCAACATCCGCATCCACCTTTGGAAATCCATCCAATATCTGGACAAACTCTTTTGCCGGTAAGCAGGTAAGATCACATTGGATCTCACGAAAATCCTCCCAGCCTACTTTCTCCTTCGCTTGGAGCATGTAGGTGATCCGACGGGCACGATACCCGTTCATCCAGATACTTCCCAACCAATAAGGATAATCATCCGGCGCAATCTTGTTGTTTGAATTGACCACAAAACCCTTTTTGGGATTGAACACATGCGGGCTTTCATCGAGGGGGATATCGCCTGACCACTCATATTCCCCAGTCCAGCCGGGTGCCGGAACCATCCCATTCCCTTTTGCGCGGATGGGAACCCTGCCTGTAGCCCACCAGCCAATGTTGCCATCAACATCACCATAGCCAACACTCAACTGGGGGGCGCTGATCTTTTGAGCCCCTTTCACAAAGTCGTTCCAGTTGGAGGCTTTATTCCAACGCAGCCAGCCTTCTATGGCGTGCGTTGTCTGGAGGCAAGTGGATTGGTCTGATAAGGCTTTTTGAGGATAGCCCCACACTTCACTGATGATAGGTCCATGGCGGGTAATGCGCACCTCTTCGATATGGGGTTCCTTTTTCCCTTTAATCTTGATCGGTTCGGGAACAACCGCCATCTCTTCCCATTGACCTTTGAACTCAACCTGCCTGGGATTCTCTGGATTTATTTTTTCAATAAATAGATCTTCGCAATCGGTGTATGCCAGGGTGCAACCCCAGGCAATGCGTTCATTATGACCTACCAGCACCAGCGGGAAACCTGGCAGAGAAACGCCGGTGACGTGAAGCGTGGGACATTCCAGATGATTCTCATACCAAATCCCCGGCAGTCCGAGAATCAGGTGCATGTCATTGCAGAGATAGGGTTTGCCGGTGTCGGTGCGAGTGCCTGCCACGGCAAAGACATTACTGCCAATGCCATTTTGGAGAAATGGGCCATGAGCACCCTGCAATTTCCCCATCGAATCCATTTCGTTGAATTCCATCCCCTCGGTCATGGTGCAGGGATTTCCGGCTGGATATTCAATTTCCCAGTCCGCGGCATGTTCCTCGCCAACGGCTTCGATCAGTTTTGCCCGGACGATCTCGCCATACCAGGCATGCCCCATTTGCCAGATGAGCATACGTGACAAAGCCATCGAATCTGCGATCGTCCAGGGACGTGGTTTACTGCCCAATAATGTGAATTCGATCGGGAGGTGCGTCGCTTTATCTGTCATCCAGGCGTTGACTCCCTGGGTGTAGGCTTCCACGATCTGACGCATCTCGTCGCCAAAATTTTCCCAATCTTCTTTCCAGAGGCGATTAAAGCCAAAGATTCGAACAGCCCGATCCGTATCCAGTGCCACTGCGCCGACAAGTTCGCTCAAGGAGCCGTTCGCCGTGCGCCGATTTAACTCCATTTGAAAAAAGCGATCCTGCGCGTGCACAAAACCCTGGGCGAAGAAAAGGTCATGTTCGTTGTCGGCGTAGATGTGAGGTACGCCAAAATGGTCACGAATGACCTCGCATTTTTCAGATAAGCCAGGAAGCAAAAAATCTGCCTGAGCGGCAGGTTTTCGTTTACGGCTGGCAGAAGTCAGCCAAAGTTTCAACGCTGGTGCAAGAATATCCGTGATAGGTGTCATGTCTCCCTCATTGAACTCTATTTATCCATTTCACATGATGCGATCGGAATTCAAATTTATTAGTCAGTGTATACCTCTTTTCAAGAATGAGCAGATTTATCAGGGAACCATTTTGGGGCTGGAGTTGAATGAGCTGACTTCACTTCTCTTTTCGGCTTATGGATCACCCATCATAAACAAAAAGCCAAGAATCCGAATGGAATTCTTGGCCCGCGATCGTTATTGCGAATTCGTGCAAGCTCAGTAATTGCCGTTAATCATCAGCTCCTGTATGAAGGTCGTCATTTCGGGAGAAGGAATCCGGATGTATAGCCCATCCTTGCTGGAAGCTGTGAAAAGCTCACCGGGGATATCCTTAAACACTAAAGAGTCGCTATTTAATGCCCTGGCAAAACAAGTAAAGGTGGATACATCCTTAATTGAAAAGTCGGTGATGATCGATTTTTCCTGGAGGATTTCAAGCCCCAGACCCGGCAATTTCACAAGATTTTCAGGCTGGGTCAATTTCTTGAAAAGGCTATTCATAACCAGTGATTGCCGGTCGATGCGATAGTCATCATTATCCGCATCTCTCATCTCGACAAATGCTTGGGTCTCTTTTCCATCCAGATGATGATACCCTGATATGTCATACCCCCCAATGGATCCGTTCAGGTCGATATCCACCCCACCTACGCGGTCCACCAGTTTAATGACATCCGATTTATGAAAAACAACATAATGGTCAAAGGTCACACCATAGTTTTCATAGATGGTGCGTGAAAACTCAACGATCCCCTGCCCAAGCCCATTAATATATTCGCCATAGCCATAGGTAGCGTTGATCTTTGACTCGGTAATGCCATGCACACCCATTCCTGGCACCGGTACCCAAATATCCCGTGGAATCGATAAGACCAGGATTCGTTTTTGTACAAAATCCACGCGAATGAGGCGAATGCCATCTGCCTGTTCGTTCCCATCAATCCCAAGCAGAACAATATTCATGGGTTCCTTCTGCCCGCAGACGGATTCGAGCGGCGATTGTGTAGGCGTCTGTATTTCCTTGATTATGCCGAGATCAGCCGGAGGGAGAGAGGTGCTTTCAGAAGTACTTGCAGATGAAAGTGGAGTAAAAGTTTGCAACTTACTACCGGAAAATTCCGGTAGTTTTTTGCCAAATAGAGAACTATTCCACAGTGCAACAAAACCTGTGGCAAGAATAGCAACGATGAATGCCAGGATGATCCACCCTTTTGAAGTTCTCTTCTTTTTCTCTTCTTCCATTTATGAAGCCATCTTCTATTCGCCTAAATCAGTTGCTTTAATGCAACGGTCAAAAATAATTCCATTTTCTCGAAGACAAATCATTTATAGATACTCAATGAATATTGTCTATACGCAGTCTTTCGACTGGGTTGCCTTTTTGCAAATTCTGTCAAAGGAATAGGATAGGAGGTCACAAATCTCATTCCCTACTTCCTCCCAGGTCACTGCAGGATTCTCCATAGGATCAGGTACATCGTAAAATTGTCTATCGCAAATCTCTGAGAAAAGGAGAATCCGATTTTTGATTGTTGGAAACTCTAAGCACAAGGCTTCCCTTTGCCCGCGTGTCATAGGGATGATCAAACTTGCACCTTCAAGCATTGGCAGGGTCACTTCACGGGAGCGAATGGCTCCTAATTCCAATCCCCTGGATTTGCCAAACTTCAGGGCTTGTGATACTGGAGGTAAACCATTCTGAGCCCATGTTCCAGCACTGCCCACAATCCACTTACCCGGCGCTTGAGAAGATATCAGCAATTGGCGGAATTGTTCTTCCGCAATGACTGAGCGAAAACGATTGACACTGCAAACAAAGAGAATGGTTGGCATTTATGAATTTCCTTCAGCCATCTGGATCTAATGGGGGATCAACACCCATTCGCCTTCTGTGAAAATATATCCGGCTGGAAGGCCATTATATTGCTCAAGTAGCTCAACTTTAGCCCCCTCATTCTCGGCTAGAGCTTCTATCGTAAGGTTTTGTTCGGTTACAGTGTACGTAGTAAAGGAGGGGAGACCGGTGGCATCGCTGACCCCAACGGGGATCACCAGGATCGCTCCCGCCCATAGCGAGGGTTCCAGTTCCATCCCATAATTGACCGCTAAAATCGCTTCTCGTGAAGCGTTATATACTTCTGCGAATCTGACAAAGTTTTCACCTTCCTGGATACGGTGAATCACGAAACTGGGGTTCTCGCCGATAGGCATCTCGAGCTGATGCATAGGAATCGTCGTGGGGATTGGCGTGGCGATTGTAGGTGTGGGAGATTCAATTGGAGTCGGAGCAGGCGTGGGAGTCTCAGTCTCCAGAATTTGGGCACTATTCATGGTTAACGATGCGATGGCAAGAGCTTGCGCCTCGCTCTCGCGCTTTTCTTGCAGAGTCTGGTTGTCAACAATCGCTTTTCCCAGGGTGATCAAAAGGACACAAACCACCGCCACTCCGACAAACGAGACTATGCGCACCCATCTCTTTCTTCTATTCTGTATGGCAAATCCTATGCCAAATTCCTTCGGAAATGGTTCAACTTGATTATTCAAATACACCGGGCAGGTAGTGAAATTCGAATTCAAACAAGCATTCACCTGATGCTCCCGGTTGATCGGAGCAATTGGTTTCGCGTGATGGCATCTGTTAATGGCCGAAGGGTAGGAAAGCGCAGTGTCCGGGTCGTCGGTTAACCCCAAGAAAGGGCATAAGTGCCCATTCCTTAAACCCGCTTGAGATTTTTCCAATTGCATATCAGTGTTCTTCCATAATCTTCTGACACGAATCCGGGTACTTTACATTCTATGGTGTAGTTCTTAAGCCTTGGATTCGGTTTCTTTATTCACTTTGTCTATTTTCCCGATCAGCTCGACTGAATCCTGCGCTTCTTCGGCGGCTTTCCCATAGGGCTTGCCATAGTAATAATCGCGATTGTAATAATAATGGGTTCGATCAATCCTTACGTTGTTAAACACTACCCCCAACAAATTCGCATTGACCTGTTTCAATTGTTCGATGACGTGCTGAACTGCCGCGCGTTTGGTTTTCCTCGGGTCGATGACCAGGATCACCCCATCCACCCGCGGAGCAAGCACCAACGCATCAGTCACTGCCAGCAACGGCGGCGAATCCAGGATGATTGTATTAAAATGGGTGGTCAGGAGCTTGATCACTTCGATCATCCGATCGGTTCCCAGAAGTTCAGAGGGATTCGGCGGAAGACTTCCAGAAGTAATTACAGTCAATCCCTTCATTTCAGTTTTCTTTATCGCTCCGTTAAGGTGATCCTGTGAATTCAGAAAATAATCTGTCAGGCCGGTTCGGTTCGACAACTTGAAAATTTTATGGATGCGCGGTTTACGCAGATCAGCATCGATGACAACCACCCGGCGATTATTCTGTGAAATCACATTCGCCAGGTTTGCTACCACAGATGTTTTTCCGTCTTCCGGAGAGGCACTAGTCACTAAAATGGTCTGAAGCGGAGTAGCCACACCGGCAAATTGTAGATTGGTTCGCAGCGAGCGAAATGATTCTGAGACAGGGGATCGGGGTTGATCCATGGTGATGATCTTGCCATCGGTAGATTCGTATTTAGCGATCACCCCTAAAACAGGCACACCCCATTTACGGGTTATCTCTTCCGGATCTCGAATAGAATCTTCAAGGAAAGAAATCAAAAAGATGATCCCGGCAGCAAGCATCAGCCCTACCACAGCAGCCAGCAGCGCACTTCTCACTGGCTGAGGTTGAATAGGGATGGGATTGGCAATCGCCGGATCTTTTTGAACGATGGTAGAAGTAGATTGGATTTCAGATAAGCTGAGTTGTTGGTAGTCCGAGACCAATGCGGAACGGGCTTGTTGATACTGGGAAAGGGTTGTCTCCAATTGGGCTTGAGTGACCAGATCATTCGGGTTAATGACAGCCCCTGACGAGTCGGTGCTGATAGCAGCCAATTTGGCATTGATAGTGGCAATTTGCTTATCTGTGTTGGCTATTTCTGTTTCGAGGTTGCTCTTCAAATCTTTATAGCGGGATGTTTGATCTGCCATGATCTGATCAGAAAATACCGACACAAGTGTGTTGGCAATGTCCGCCGCCCGTTGTGGATCCGTATCCGTAGCGGTGATATTGATCAGTTGGGAGCTTTCAACTTGCACCACTTTGATCGCCTTTGGATCGATTGGGTAGCCTAATCTTTCGGATACGGTTTCGAGAATTGGCTTTGTCGTCATGGTTCGGGCATAAGTGGTTGCCAATTGTGCTCCCAAATATAAAGAACTGGAGCTGTCATATTGCAGACCAGAGGCACCGTTCACCATAACGAGAGCTTCAGATTGGTAGACCCGCGGTTGGAGGTTCGTGATGTAAAAAGCAGAAGCCCCAGCGATCACTGCAGCTAGTACCAGTAACCACGCCCAATGCCATAATATCTGGGCGTATTCCAGGATGCTTTCCAAGCTGCTGCGTTCTTCAAGCTCATCATTCATAGCAAGTTGTGTTCCCTTTCTCTTTCATTTTTTGGTTGGTTCTTTACTCTTCCACCGAAGGCCGGTCATTCAAGGGCTATACCAATGCCCTTAAATATACGCGGTGCAAGGAAAACCTGTTTTTCACATCAGATCAAGTCTACCTTTAGCACCAATAATGAATTTGCATACCGGATTTTACCAGGCGGAATTTCCAACCCCTATCATGTTCACCCATTCTATCATTTCTTGCATCATTTCCGGCATTCAAAACTGTAAGAACGAGTAATATTACGGGTCCGGGGCATTTCACTCCACCAGCATGCTTTGGGCTAAGGTTTACTCAAATCCATACGAAAGATCGCTATATACTCGCTATTCCCATTAATATAACCATTCTTGATCAAATGGCAGCGCTCAACGCCTGTTCAGCAGCCTGGACGACCAACTTGACTTGTTCATCCGTCAGGGTTGGATACAACGGCAAGGTAACTTCACGGCTGGCAATGTCTTCAGTCAAGGTTAATGGATCTGCGCCTTGAAGCTTCTCTTTAAATGAAGAAAAAAGGTGAACTGGCGGATAATGCACGCTGGTCTGAATGCCCTGCTCCTTCATTTTTTCCATGAACTTCAAGCGGCTCGCCCCTTTCGGTAAAATCACCGGCATGATGTGATGGGCAGAAATCCCCGGATGCCCATCAAAGGGTACGGTAATCGATGGACAAATTTCGTTCAGTAATTCCCGATAAAGAATCGTAAGCTCACGCCGTCGGGCATTGAACCCATCCAGCTTACGCAATTGTTCACGCCCCAATGCCGAGTGAATCTCATCGATGCGATAGTTGTATCCCAAATCCACCACATCGTAACTCCATGCGTGCCCCTGGTGCCGATCCCAAGTGAGCGAGGTCATGCCGTGCGAGCGCAGTAAACGGAATTTCTCAGCCAATGCGTCATCATTGGTAATGATCATGCCGCCTTCACCGGTGGTCATGTTCTTGTTGGAAAAGAAGCTGAAGCAACCCGCAGCCCCAAAGGTGCCAAGATGTTTGCCATCCAAATAGGATCCTGCGGCGTGGGCAGCATCTTCGATGACCGGCAGATGATGCTCATCCGCCAATGCCATGATTCGCGGCAGATCACAAGCATAACCACCGTAATGCATCACCATGATGGCTTTGGTGCGCGGCGTGATCAGCTTTTTTATTGCATCCAGCGAAATGGTCAGGTCATTTTCACTGGTGATGTCAGCGAAAACCGGGGTAGCCCCGGTGTAGCGGACCGCATTGGCGGTAGCTACAAAAGTCAATGAAGGAACGATAACCTCATCTCCCGGTCCGATGCCCACGGCCGCACAAGCCATGTGCAAGGCATCGGTGGCGTTGGAGACGGCGAAGGCATGTTTGGCACCTGTAAAGGCAGCAAATTCTTCTTCAAATGCCTGGGTGACCGCGCCCATGGTTAACCAACCACTCTCCAGTACGTCCATGACCGCTTGTTTTTCTTCAGGACCCAATTCAATATTCGATAACGGAACGATCCAGTTCAAAGGTTATTCCTCCGGTAAAAATTGCGATCGCATTTCTTCAAATTGAGCGGAAGCGCGTTCATAATCATCAGGTCTGCCCAGGTCCTCCCAGTAGCCCTTGAAAACGTACCCTGAAACCTTCTCCCCTGCAGCAATCAACTTCAGGACGAGATCCGGAAAGTCGAGATACTGGTCCTTGGGGATATACTCCAAAATGCGTGGTTCGAACACATAAACACCCATGCTCACCAGGTAATCGATGCTTGGTTTTTCAAGGTAACCTTTCACCGTATGGTCCCCGTCCATTTCAATGACCCCCAGGTTAATATCCACCTTGCGTTTGTGAGAGGCGATCGTGGCAATTGCTCCCTGGGCTTTGTGAAAAGCAGATCAGGTCAGCGAAATCCAGGGTGGTCAGCACGTCTCCATTGGTGACGAGGAAGGTATCGTCCAATCCTTCCACATTGGCCAGCGGACCGGATGTCCCAAGCGGAGTCTTTTCCTGAACATAATCAATTTTCATCCCCAGGCGCGAACCATCCTGGAAGAAGAGCCGCATTAAATCAGCCAGATACCCCACCGTCAGGGTAACTTCACGAATCCCTGCCCGTTTCATTTGCCGCAAAAGGATTTCCAAGATGGGTTTGTCACCGATGGGCATTAACGGCTTGGGAATGATACGGGTGTAGGGTGCAAGTCTCTTTCCTTTTCCCCCTGCTAAGACGACTGCTTTCATTTTTATGTCCTTAGAACTCATATTTTCCAACTTGATAAAGATCCAAATGATTACGAATCCATTGCACCGTTAATTCCAAACCTTGATCCAGGGTGAATGCTGGACTCCACCCAATTCCAGTGCGAGCCTTGGAATTGTCCGAAAGGAGCTGCATCACCTCAGATTTGCCTGGACGCAGCCGTTGAGATTCCGTTTCAATTTCGACCTTGCGTCCCACGATCTGGATAATTTTCTTCGCCAGGTCGCCAATCTTAATTTCTACCCCTGTGCCAAGGTTGAACACCTGGCCCTCAACTCCGGTTGCTTCAGCCGCAGCAAGAAACCCAGCCACGGTGTCGAGCACGAAGGTGAAGTCGCGGGTTGAATCTAAATTCCCCAGGTGGATGCTCTCTGCTGCCAACGCCTGGGTGATGATGGTCGGGATGACCGCCCTGGCAGACTGGCGCGGTCCAAAGGTATTGAAGGGTCTGACCGTGACCACCGGCAGCCCGTAGGCACAATAAAAACTTTCGGCAAGCTTGTCTGCACCGATCTTGCTTGCCGAGTAGGGTGATTGTCCCTGAAGTGGGTGATCCTCGCCGATTGGAACATGCCGAGCCGTCCCATACACCTCGCTGGTGGAGGTGTGAACCAAGCGGCTGACACCGAGCTCTTTACAGGCAGTCAAGATATTCAGCGTGCCGATCATGTTGGTGTTCGCCACTTCCACCGGATGAACATAAGAATAAGGGATCGAAATCAACGCGCCCAGGTGAAAAACTGTGGCACAGCCTTTGACCGCTTCTCGAATGGCTGACGGATCCTGTACATCCCCTGCGATGATTTCTATCTGATCCAGAATTTCCCGAGGCACCAATTTTAATAGACCGACGTCACCCCGAGAGTTATAGTGGACGAAAGCCCTTACTTTCGCTCCCCGTTGAACCAGCGCTTCTGTTAGATGGCTGCCGATAAACCCGCCTGCACCCGTGATCAGAACTTTTTGATCAGTCCAATGAGGTTGCATGGTTTACCTCGCGAGATTGTCTTGCCAGATAATTACTCAGCACATGCAGTAAATCAGGGATCATAATGACGCGAACGGGAAGCTGTTTGCATAGTTCAATAATTCTTTCCCGGTTGGAATTGTCAACCTTATTGATGGCAAAAACAATCACACCGATATTTTTTCTTGCCACAATGTCCTTGATCTCCCGGGTCGTTCCTATGACTGGATACCCGCTCACTTTCAAATTTTGTTTGTGGAAATCATCATCCACGATCCCTACAATTGAAAACGCCGAAGCCAGATTACTCTTTTCGATCAACCAGATCCCCAATTGACCGCAATCTCCTGCCCCGATGATCAGGACCCGCTCGCCCATCAGATTGGACTGGTTGCGCAATCTTACCCAGCGGGAAGCCAGGCCGGTGATTAACCTCTCGCGATAACGAACCACGACAAAACCGAAAAATGAGAATATGCCAAAGTCAATCAACATCGGAAAAGGAACCTGCAAGCTGTTTAAAAGAAACTTGTCCGCTGCCCAGAAAGCAAGTGTGGAAAACGCAGTAGAGAAACCGAGATCTAGCACATACATTGGACTGGCGTAACGCCAGGTAATCTTCTTGAGCCCGAACAGTGAATTGCTTACAGCCATACACAGAGCCAGAAATAGTGCAATGCCAAAGGCTTTATCCCAACCCAGATCCAGCGGAGAACTCAATCGCCACAAGCCTCCAGCTACCGATATGGATATCAAAGCAGTCATCGTATCTACGATAAACCATGACAAATATCGGGTGCCAAATTTGGAAAGCGGTCCTGAATACAGTTCACTCTCAGGCAGTTTTACCGCCCGCAATCCAGGCAGGAGCATGATCAGGGTCATGAAGATCACATCCAGGTCTCCCACCAATGAATGCTGACGGACATACAATTGGTCCAGGCGTAATTTCTCGGGCAGGATGTTGCGGAGGTAATCGTCCATCACACCAGAGCCTTGAAGCAGTTTCTTTTCGTCTCGATAAATAACAGACGCAGGACTGGTCACCCCAGGCCGGACCGAAAGAACTTCAGCACGAACTTCCTCGGGCCATTCCATAGCGATGTCGAAATTCTCGGGGCGCGGTCCCACAAAACTCATCTCGCCGATCAAGACGTTCCATAATTGCGGCAGTTCATTCAGCTTCGTATCGCTCAACCAGGTGCCGAATCGTGTAAGACGGTCATCATTTTGGGTTGTTAATGGAAGACCATCATAACTCTCAGGTCGCTCGTACATCGTGCGGAACTTGAGGATCTTGAATTCCTTGCCGCCCTTTCCTGCTCTGCGTCCACGAAAAAAAACCGGTCCAGGTGAATCCAGTGGTATGCGTATGGAGGCATAGAGGAAGAGAGGAGAGAGAAAAAACAAGCCCAGGAATGAGCATACAATATCAAACGCGCGCTTTACAAACGAATAAAGCCAACGCAGAATCTGACTGCGTTGGTTCGTGTTCGTTTGGGGTGCTGTTTGTACATCTACATAATCTACTGCATTTCCCATTTTTTATCCCCCCGGAAGGAATTCCCGATACCATTTACCACAACGGGATATTTCTTCCTGCCTCTCCAGCAATCTATTGGTGATTATAAGGATTAACCTTGTAACTGGCAACTTAAAATTCTCGAGTTTAAGCATTGCCAGATCTTACTGACGCGTTTCTTTCTGAGAGTGCTTGTACCAATTGTTTCAATTTTCTTTACAGAAAGTGGAGACCGGATCAAACTTTTAATAGAAATCCCGAAATGCGCACCAATATACTTCTACCAAGAGGTCTATCCAAGCTCCGCCCTTCCGACATTTATCAAATGTCTGAAAGCTGTAAACCACTTTACGACCTTCTCTCCTATTTCCTTACCGGGAAACAAGAGGAGTGCTTTTAGCTTCCACGTACGCTACCGGTATATCGACAGGTAATTGGCGTTTCTGCAACATTTTTAACAATACCCTTACTCGTTCGTTCCCAGAAATCTTCGAATCAAGGATTCCTTCATATCCCTCAAAAGGACCTTCATGGATCTTCACCCAATCCCCAGGTTTGAGTGAATTCTTGACCTCGCCGCCCGCATCATTGATTTCATCCACCCGCGAACGGATGGCATGGATAATGCTATCGGGGACGTACGCAACCTCGTGACCAATGAAGACCAGGTTGGTTGCCCCAGGAATGTGGTCAAAGGATACCGATTGGTTTTTCTCGAAATCGATATGGATAAAAAGGTATCCTGGAAAATAAGGCTTGATCTTCCGCGACCTTGGATTAATTGGCTTGACGCGGAGTTGGGGATTAAAAACTTCAACACCGCGGGATTCAAGTTGTCCCGCGAGAAATTCTTCCCGGTTAGGCTTACTACGCATGACATGCCAATAAACTGCCATAAAATACGGTCTTCTAAAATTGCTAAAGATAATATTTTCGAGGGGGAAAATCTGTGTTCCTTTAGACCGATCTATCTCAATTCCCCCTTGTGGCCTTTGATCGTAAAGGTCACTAAGTTTGTAATATATTTGCCTATTCTATTAAATTATCTCTTTTAATGTGATTCTAATTTTACCACTAGTTAATCCTACTACAAAGAAACAAACGTTACCATTGATCCTGATATTTTTCTCCCAAAGAATAAACAAGATCTGGCATTGCCACAAGCGGTGAATGGTCGACCAGTCTGGAGAAGATATCGGTTTGATTTCCTAATGCAATGAACCGATTAGCAAGAAATCGAGAGACGGGTGATAGGGTTACGACTTTATCATTAATGAGAAGTGCCCGGTAGCTGGTGGGTGATTCTTCACTCAGGCTCGCGTCCGACCGAATTGGAAAAGGATTGAGGTTTGCACTCAACCCCAATGTTTTGATCGGGTTAGATTTTCTGATGAACAAATGATTACTAAACAGTGGGTAAAGGTCTATGTTGGTATTCCTCAATTTCAAGGAATAATTCTGTCAGTCTTCCTGGTGGATTCCTTGACAGAATATTTACCCTTTGGATCAAATTTGAAGAACTATATGTATTAGGTCGGATCTGGACAGCAGGATTCCTACACTTTTACTGATCCAGCGGTCAACCCGGCAACGATATATTTTTGAAGCAGGAAGGCCAGTATCAACGGAGGGATCGAACCGATCACACCGCCAGTGGCCATAAGACCAAAATCGACGCCGAATTGCGAGCTGAATTCTGTGACCACCACGGTGATCGTTTTGGCGTTCGCCCCGGTCAAAATCAAAGCCATAAAGAATTCATTCCACGAAGACAAAAAGGTGAAAGCTGCTACGGCTACCAACCCGGGGCCGGATAGCGGGAGGATAACCTTGACAAGTGACTGGATGCGGTTACAGCAATCCTCGCCGATGGATTGTACCTGGCCGACCCGGTCAACGCGCGAGAGGCTGAAGATTATTCCATCAATCATTCCTGTAATCCGAATCTATGGATGGAAGATGCGATCACGCTGGTCGCCCGCCGAAAAATTGTTCCAGGCGAAGAATTAACCGCCGATTAGGCGCTTGGGTTGTACGATGTGGGTTGGGTGTTGGATCCTTGTAAATGTGGTTCTCCGCTGTGCCGGGGTCGGATTGCCGGTCACGATTGGCAGCTTCACGATCTGCAGCCTCGTTATGCAGGGCTTTTTACACCCGTTCTCAATCAACTGATCAGCGAAGCAGCGCGATTAGGTGGTAACGAAAAGGAATGATGCCTGAAAACCCTGAAGGAAGGGATGACTAGATTTTGACGATTGTATTCCAGGAGGCATGCAAACTGAATACTTGAACTTAGTATTTCTGCGCTTTATGCAGGAAATATAAAGAACGCCAACCCAAAGATGACATACACCGCCAGCAAGGCTGTGCCTTCGAGCCAGTTGGACTCACCGTCTGCGGCGACAAAATAACAGATAAGAACTGCAGAAAAGAGCGCAGCCAGCTCAAAAGTATTAAAGACCAGGGTGAGCGGATTTCCCATCAAAAGGCTGACAAAAACCAGGACCGGTGCAACAAAGAGGGCGATCTGCAGGCTGGATGAGACGGCGATCTCCATGCTCAATTCCATTTTGTTCTTGAGCGCCACGGTGACCGCAACCAGGTGTTCAGCGATATTTCCGATGATCGGCACCAGGATGATCCCCAGGAAGAACTCCGACATTCCAGTCCCAGCCACCACCGCTTCCACGCTGCCCACCAGCAGCTCGCTCATCCAAACCACTCCGCCAGTGGCCAAAGCCAGGATGATCACCGATTTGGAAACACTCCAGCCGGCTTTTTCTTCCAAACCTGATTCAATGCGGGTCCCGATTCCGCCGGGAGATCTGGTTTTCAGCGAGAACACGATTCCCAACGCATACAACAGGATCATCACCCCAGCCACGCACAGACTCAGGACTTCAACCTTCTGGCTAATCCCGTTGGCTGTCGAGTGGCTGAATAGCGAGGGGGTGACCAGGCCGATCAATGCGATCGACAGCAGGATGGTTTGGTTCACTGTCTGACCGCGGTCGAACCTCTGTGTGCCATTCTTCACCCCGCCCAGAAGGATCGAAAAACCCAAAACAAAGAGCAGGTTGCCAATGATCGATCCGGTGATCGAAGCTTTGACAAGATCGAGCAGCCCGCGTTGAATTGCGAAAAGTGTGATGATCAATTCGGCGGCATTGCCCAAAGAAGCATTGATCAAGCCGCCAATCCGCGGACCCGTGTGAGTCGCTAAATGCTCAGTCGCCTCGCCGATCAACCCAGCCAGCGGCACGACCCCGGCAGCGGACAAGCCAAATACCCACCCCGCCCCCCAGCCGTTGGCCTTGGCCAGGATCGCAAAAGGCAGAGCGAAGAGCAGTACATGCAGGGGATGAGATTTTATATAGCTCAGAATACTTTTCATGTGCAAATATTATACATGACCGCCAAGGCTGCGGGGGATGAATTCGATTCTGAATACTCTTTTTAACTCGGTGTATCAACGCCCATTTTTCCTTCAGTAAACGCCCTGCCTTGAGGCTGTTCGGGAAACCGGGTATGCGCATACTGGAGATGGAGAGGGTGAATATTTCAATAGAATCTCAAGTTGCGCTTGACTTTTCTCATCCTTCTGGATATAAATATATCAACATCAGGAATGTCCACAGCTTGTGGACTGGCAACCGGCCAGGAGACGGCATCGGTGCCTGGAGACTTAAGAGTCTCGATGCGCGAGAGTAAGCTCTCGAAAGATAGCTCCGTTTTTATTTTAACTGGGCTTCTCCAACCTTATTCGCAAATAAAATAATCTCCCCTGGTGAAAAATGACCAGTAGCAAACGCTATTTGCAAAAGTTCTATCAACCAGAAAAGGAGATTCAAAATAATCACGCACAAATACACCGAACAAGAGTTGAAATTCACCGCTGTGCTCTACGCAACCAGGGACGAGATCGTTGACCACTTCCGGCCAACAGGGAAATTACCTAAAGCAATTCCGCTTGGCGGGTTCCCCACCGCGTTGAACGTCCTCTCGCGAAAAAGGGGGTTCTCGCCAGAGCTCACTGAAAGTGAGCGATTGGTTTTCGACGCGATCATCCGTGAGAAGCGTCTGCCTGCTGGAGGGGTGATCTTCATTCCAGGCAGCCTCCCGATTTATGCAGTGGAAGCCAATCAAGCGATTGAAGTCTGCCCTCCCCCAAGGTCGGAAGATTGGGATTAACCATTTTCCACCCAAGAGGTAAAGGCAGCCACAATGCCCCTTGACATTTTACAGTATAACTGTATAATAACAGTTGTACTGTAAATATAATACGAAAGAGTGCCTTATGACTGAAGACTTGACGCTTGAAGACCTTGCCACCCGAAGCAATTTGACCCTGCGAACGCTGCGCTTCTATATCCAGGAGGGTATCCTGCCAGGACCGGATACTCACGGCAAGAATGCCCGCTATTCGCGTGAGCATCTGGACAGGTTGGAGTTGATCCAGCGCCTGAAGGACCTGCGGCTCCCTCTCCAGGAGATCAAACAAATCCTCGACAATATGACCTCGGAGGAGATTTCCAAGGTTCGACACTATCAAGATCTCCTCCAGTTGACCACCAGGCGACCGAGGTCGAACAAAAGTAACAAAGTTGCCCCTGCCGGTACCCCGTCAGACGCGCTTGACTATATCCGTTCACTTGAACTTGGCAGGCAAAACGTAAGGGTGCTGATGGAATCCAAAGTTGATTTTTTGAACTCCATGCCCGCACCGGTGATACTGCCCGATTTGAAAAATATTCCGGACGACCAATCCAATCCTGGCGAGGAGACCTGGACAAGGATCGCACTGGCTGACGGGATCGAATTGAACATCCGCACTAACTTGGGCAAAGAAGAGCGGCAAAAGATCACCAAGTTGATCGCATTGGCACGAAGCATGTTTAGAAATCAAGATAAAAGGGAGGAAAAATGAATAAAGAGTTGGTTTCGAAGTCTGTTTCTTTGGGGGTAATGGCTGACAAATCGGTGATCAATTCCGAATTTGCGAGCAGCCGGATCGTGGAGATCAGCGTCACTCCACCTGAGAAGAAGCCTGAGGAAGAGCGACCCCCTCTCAATTTGAGTCTTGTCCTGGATCACAGCGGCTCGATGAGCGGCGAAAAGCTCCACTATGTCAAACAGGCGGCGGCTCACGTGGTTGAACTGATGGAAGAAAAAGATCGTGCATCTGTGGTTATTTATGATGACCGGGTGGGAACGATCGTTCCGATTGGCAATGCCACAGAAGAATTCAAACGGGAGGCGAAGCACAACATTCAAGCCATCCGCTCGGGGAACAGCACTTTTCTTTCCGGCGGCTGGTTAAGGGGATGCGAGCAGGTGGCTGAGGGAGCGACTCAGCATTCTATCAACCGCACCCTGCTTCTGACAGATGGGCTGGCGAACGTGGGGATTCAGGATCCCGAAGAATTGGCAATTCACGCGCGCGAGATCTTCAGGCGAGGTGTTTCCACCTCCTGTTTCGGCGTAGGTCAGGGATATGACGAGCATCTGTTGGAAGGGATGTCGAATAACGGGGGTGGAAATTTCCATTACCTGGAAACGATGAATGCCATCCCGCTGATCTTCGAAAGGGAGTTTGATGAGTTGATCCTGGTCTCGCTCCGGGATGTGGAACTCACCCTGAAACTGCCGGAAGGCGTCAAATCCCATGTGTTCGCTGGCTGGACTCACGAACGTTCCTACGGGCAACTGATCCTCTCCCTGGGGAATCTTCTCTCGGGCAAATGCCAGAGGGTCTACCTCAGACTCGATTTTCCAAAGAGTATTACCGGCGAGACGGCCTCGATTCCTATTACCGTACGCGGTAAGGGCGACGGAGAATATATCTGCGATGCCGTCCAGACCATCACCTTCAAACCGGTGCCCGCCGGGGAAGAGACGTCCACCGTGGCTGATCAATCGCTCATGGAGCGCTTTGCCGAAGTTGATCTGGCTGATCGTGCCAATGAAGCTTTGAAGATGGAGAAATCTGGCAATCGACTGGGTGCCAACAGCTTGATGCAAACCTCGATCGATGAACACAATCTCAACATGTCACCAGAAATGAAAAGCAAATTCCAATTCCTGGCTTCTGAGATGAGCGCGGGAATGAATGAGGAATCCCGCAAACGGCACCACCTGGAGGAATACGAGAATCGAAGAGGTCGCGAACGCATGCGGTACTACACCCTCAAGATGGTCAATGGGCACTTGATCGCCGAGATCGAAGGTCAGGAGGTACTGGTAGACACCGGGGTTCCCATCAGTATCGGAAAAGAGAAAGAGTTCTATTTCCTGAACCAAGCCCACCCCCTTTCACCGGGGTTCATGGGTGTGACCCTGGACACCCTGGAAAAAATGGTGGGGACGCAT
>CAVQOS010000025.1:0-41319 GCA_963714465.1 uncultured Chloroflexia bacterium
ACGTGGATGATACCGAACAACTTTGTTTTGATTATTTGAAATGTACCTATGGTGATGAAGTCGTATTTGAGCCGGATGGAAATATTCCTCCAGATTTTTGTTTGAAGTCAACAGTCGCTGTAGAATGTCGAAGACTAAACCAGAATTTCTTCGGACTTGGAAAGCCAGACGGACTTGAGAATTGGGAGATACCGTTAATAAAGACGTTAAAGAAAACCCTGACCAGTTTTAATGGTCGCAATATTAGGAAATCGTATTGGGTCGGTATTGATTTCAGTAGACCCATTCAGGGTGGAAACGCAAAAATAGAGATCGAAATGAAACAAGCTCTATCTGAATTTCTAAAATTGGACGAGGTAAATTATCCCTATACCCTCGATGTAAATGAGAACATAAAATTCACGATCATTCCCTCCGGTTTGGCAAATGAGAGTGTTTTCCAGATAGGTCTCCAATGTGACGAGGATTGGGGTGGATGCGTTGGACAATACATAGATAATGTCCGGTTTTGCATACAAGAAAAATCTATAAAAGTAAGACCACACCTACCAAAATATAGTAAGTGGTGGCTATACTTAATAGATAGAACCGAATGGCCATTAGACAGGGATGAGATCAATACGTTACAAAGATCAATTTCAGATCTTGGAACTTTCAATCGAGTTTGCGTGATAAATAGAAACGGTAAAAATATAGTTGCTGATTTTTCAATCGATCGGTTAGATGTGGCTTAACTTTTCTAACGATGGCCCTTTTTCATCAAACACATTCTTGAGATCATCTTCTTGAATTGCTAAATATCTTTAAAGAACTGTAGTAGATGTATGTCCCATGAGGGACATCAGACGAATTAGATCCATCCCATTTCGCAGACACTCCAGAGCAAACGTTCGTCGGAAATCATGTGAGGTGGCGACCGGTACGCCTGCCTCTCTAGCTCGCCGAAGTAACATGGAAGTCAGTCCGTGAGGAGTAAGCTTAGTTTCTTCACGAATAACCCATAACCAGTCGTGGCCGGATTTGGAGCGACGATGACGCATATATCTCATAATGTCGCGGTGCGTTATAGGGCTCACGAAAACGACCCGATTTTTATTACCCTTACCGGCGATAATATTCACAGTGCCAGTGCTTAAGTTCAAATCTATTATCCTAACATTACAAAATTCCGATTATCTTGCGCCTGTATCAATAAGTGCTCGTAGAATTGCCGTATCTCTTAGTCCCAGAAACCCGTGATCGCAGGTATTTAACATAGAATTGACGTCAGCGATTGGCACACCTTGAATGGGTTTGGAGTTTAGTTTTGGTGGTCTGACTTTCCTCACGGGGTTTGGTATGATTCCATCAGTCTCTAGCTCGTACCAATTTAAGAAGGATCGGGTGCATCTATAGTGAGCATGAACTCCTCCCGGGTTATGCGTTTCTCCTAATTCAATGATGTATTGACGAAGGAAGGTGACTGTGGTCTCTCTGGAACAGTGTTGATGTTGTCTCTATTGCATCGATTAGAAAACACCGTGAGGATGTCACTGTAGAATTCGATGGTTCTATCTGAAAGATTACGGGATTTCCGTTCGATCAGGAAGTTCCCGATTTCGTCCTTTATCGTATTGGTAATGGTTTCTTTTTCCATGTTTCTCCTCCTTAAAAAAAGTATCGTATATGATGTTTGATTGATTACCACCATATACGACAGCGTAGAGAAGAACCGGAGAAGTATCTGTTCGAAGTCAGGCACTCTGTCCAATTGAGCTACGGGGGCGTTCGACGTATATTATACCGTAATTTTTTAGGCTAAAAAGCCACACTCAATTCGTCTACCTGATAAAATACCTGCCATTTGACCGAGAACCTTCTGGCTGTCGCTTAACCCCGCCGGTCATGGTAAGTGAGAATCTGTACGTAGGGAACCTGCAAAGGTTGGGCTTTCGATCCGTGAGGTCATAGTAATTCAAGCTTGATTAACCAGCAATCGAAAGAATCGCTTGAGTGTAAATGGACTTCCAGAAAGCATATTCTGCGTGCGGAAGAGCCCGGCAATTGCCCGGACCAGGAACACAGCGGTCAGGATCAATAATCCCAGGCTCAAGAGGATCTGCCAAAGGGGTACCGGGATATTGGCAATGCGTGCCATCATCGTGGACGGTGCGGTCAAAGGAAAGATGCTTAGAATCACCGTCAGTGTGCTGTTGGGCTGCTGGATCAGTTGATTGATGAACACCAGGGGTATGACCATGGGCATGATAATGACCGTGGTGGCTTGCGAGGCTTCGCGCATGTTCGGCACCAAAGCACCTACTCCAGCCATCAGGCTGGCGTACACGGCATAACCGAACACGAAAAAAAGAACTCCCCAAAGCAATAATGTGACTGGCAGCTGAAAAGCGGATGTCAAAGAAAATACCTGCCCTGAAAGATTCAGCATCAGCATGCCAGATCCCAACCAAACCAGGGTCTGTATCAATCCTGCAAGCCCAAGCGCTATGATTTTGCCGGTGAGCATTTCGGTCGGGGTGACCGAGGTCATCAGGATTTCCATCACCCGGTTTTGCTTCTCATTCGTAATACTGCTGAGCATCAACGACGACGATGTCAAAATAACGATGTAGAAGAGAAAGGTGACCACGTAGGGAATGATGAATGTTAAGGGATTGCTCGCATCACGTTGTTCCACGTTGGTTACGGAAACTTGCCGCACGTTTACCGGATTTTGCATCCGATAGGCAAGATCGAGATTCCCATCGGTTAGTGCATAGGCCATCAAGGCATACAACGAGTTGGATTGTGTTGCGCCGAACGGGTTAAAATCCGGCCGGATGTAGATCACATCGCCAGTTGTGAGGTAATCCTTGGAAATGATGTAATAGGCTGTAATTTCTTTGTTGGCAAGGGCGGTTTTTGCGCTGGTTTCTGAATCAAAAGACTTGAGCCGGTATTCATAACCCGGTGGAATTGTCTTGACCAATCCGCTCTCATCCACATAGCCTTCGAGCGAATGAACCACTTGAGGTGCAACCAGGTTGCCGAGGATGGAGCCTGCGCTTTGACCGGTTGTTTTTTGGATAATATTGATCACAAGGAGGGAAAGCAGTCCAACCAGCGGCAGCAAGATTAACGTAAGAATAAAAGACCTACGCTTGACGGTTGAGATGAATTCGTTTTTGAAAACTAGGATTATTTTAGACATTTTTTCCATTCCTATGCCCGGCGAAAGACATCATTCAGCGACAAACTCTTGCCATATTGAAGCATGCCCATTCGGAAAACTCTGCCCGCCAGCCGGAGGCTGAATATTGCCAGTGCCCAAAGCAAACCAATCGAAACCACGATCTGCCATGCCGGAATATCTGTAAAGATGGCACGCATAGGCAGCGAGATCGGAGCAGTCAGGGGAAAAAGGCTCAAGCCAACGGCGAGAGGGCCATTTGGGGTGGACATGATCGACGTGATGAACCAAAAAGGCACAATCATTGGCAATGTAAACAATCCGGCAATTTGCTGAGCTTCGCGAGATTCAGTAGCCATGGAGCCGATCGTACCCATCAATCCGGCTGTCACAATAAATGCCGGCAGGAAAGAAGCAAGGAGTAAAAGGAGAAAACTGGGTTCAATGGTTATTTTCTGATCGATGGGCAGAAATCGGGGTGCGATAAGAAGCCCAATGATTGCGAAAAGGATCCAGACGAAAAGTTCGGTCAATCCTACCATCAGATCGCCGGTGATCTTGCCTCCCATGAGCTGCGTCGGCGATACCGAGGTAACCAGTATCTCCATCGTCCGGTTCTCTTTTTCTTCCACGACAGCCTGGAGTAGGTAGCCGCCAGTGATGTTGACTGCAATGAAGAATAGTACGCCTGATAGAAGCGGAAGGAGAATGTTGATCCAGTTACCGGCACCCATTTCTCGCTTTCCGTCCTGTGAGCGGATGAGCAGATTATTTCCATCGATCAGGCGCGTGACGGTAGTTGAAGGGAGCCCTGATGCAATGTTATATTTCAGGAAATTTCCGAATGAAGAGGATGCATTGCCTCCGACTTTGTCATTGTTGACCATGGTTACTTCGCCGTTGCTCATATAGTTGGCCGAAATTACGAAATATGCCTGGAGTTCGCCTTTGTTTAAAGCCTCTTTGGCAGCCGCTTCATTATCGAAGCTGATTACTTTCACTTGTTCGACCGCTGAGGATGGCTCATCTGGAACCTGGTTGGCGGTGGAGAGAAGATTGTACGGGTCGATGTATCCCACTGGCAAGGGGTTGTTGTTCATGGTGACCGAGAGGTACCCGACACCAACCACGAAGAGTACCATAAGCGGCATGCTCAGAATTGCGAAGATGAAGCGCTTACGTAATACCTGGCGCTTGTATTCGTAAGCAAATACCAGCCAGAATTTCTTCATTATTCGACTCCCGATTGTTTGACGACCTGGATAAAGATCTCATCAAGGTCAGGAAGAGAAATTTCAAACTTCTCCAGGGGAATATTCATTTCGATCAAGGTGTGTAGAATATCCTGCGGTCTCACACCTTTTGCCAATTTGAGTAAGGAGCTGCTGTTATGCCGCTGCACTTCGAGGACGCCCGGTAAATTCGCAGGCAGTTCAGCAAGTGTTTGGACTTCCACTGCTTCGCGTGAAAATTGCCGTTGAATATCCCTCAGGGTGCCGTATAAAACTGTTCTCCCCTGGTTGATCAACGCCAGGCGGTCGCAAAGTTCCTCAGCCTGATGCATCTGGTGGGTGCACATCACGATCGCAGTGCCCCTGGCTCTCCACTCAAGCAGGATATCCTTTACCATTTGCGTATTCACCGGGTCGAGAGCGCTAAAGGGTTCATCGATGATCACGATTTTGGGTTCGTGCACCAGGGTTGTGATCAATTGCGCTTTTTGCTGCATGCCTTTGCTCAGTTCTTTGACTTTCTTCTTTTTTGCGTCCATCAGGTCAAAGCGAATTAGGTATTCATTCACCTTTTTTCGGGCATCACCTTCTGCCATTCCTTTCAATGTCGCCAGGTAAACCAGGCAGCGATCCAACTGCATATCCTGATATAAGCCGCGCTCTTCAGGCAGATATCCGATGAGGTTCTTCTTACTCTCGGTCATAGGCCCGTTGAGTACACTGACGGTCCCAGAATCCGGTTTGAAAATATCCAGGATGATCCTCAGGGAGGTCGTTTTTCCGGCACCGTTTGGCCCCAATAATCCAAAAATCTCGCCGGGTTCAACATCAAAGCTGACATTGTCAACCGCCATTAGGCTGCCAAATTTCTTGGAAATTTCTTTCACTTCAATGGAGGGCATTTGAGTTCCTTTCGAATGAATGCATTCATTATAAGGTAAAAAAAACAACCCCCTGATTTTATATACGATCAGAGGGTTGTTTTAGGTGCATGAAGTTACTCTTTTTCGTAGGCAACCCCGTCTGCCGCAGGTACGTGTCCTTTTCCAACGAATCCGGCAAGAACGATCATGGTGATCAGATATGGAGCGGTGCCCATTAAAGTAGATGGAATTGCGCTCCCTAGCAATGAAAGCTTGGAACCCAGTGAATCTGCAAACCCAAATAGGAGACCTGCACCCATCGCGCCAACAGGCGAGTAATTCCCAAAGATCATGGCAGCCAAACCGATGAAGCCTTTTCCTGCAGTCATGCCTTCGTCAAAGCGCCCCACGGAACCCAGGGTGAAGAAGGCACCAGCCGATACCAGCTACCACGCCTCCAAGAAGAACAGCCATATAGCGGGTCTTGATCACATTGATGCCGAGCGTATCTGCTGCTTTGGGATGTTCACCCACCGAACGGAGCCTCAATCCCCAGCGGGTTGAGAACAAGGCTGACCTCAAGGACAATCAGGATGGATAAACATGATGTACACGAAAAGGTTCGTATTGAAAAGAATGGGACCAAGAACCGGGATTTCAGCCAATCCGGGAATCGGGATTCGCGGGAACATTGGAGGTGCATTTAATGCCTGGTTCGTCTGCAAGAATTTCTGAGAAATGAAGGATGTCATCCCGGTTGAAAAGATATTGATCACCGTTCCAGAAATGACCTGGTTGATCTTGTATTTTATCGAAAGAACGGCGTGCACTGCTGCCAGCAGTACGGCTGCCAGGATGGCTGCAAGCAGCCCAATTAATGCGTTGTGCGTAAGGCTGCCGACGAGTGCGCCGACCATGGATCCCATCAACATCATCCCTTCAATGGCGATGTTGATAACACCAGACCTTTCGCATAAAACGCCGGAATATGCACCCAGGGTAATGGGAACCGAAAGCAATACCGCACTTGAAAGCATCCCTGCCAGGTTTAAAGACTTGCCGGATGCCTGCCAGGTGAGGAAACTGAAGATGAAAAATACCGCAACCAATCCCAGAATGATATTTGCCCCTTTGCCGAATCCCCTGACGATCTGGATGGCTGCCAGCACCACGCTGACGGCTACCAGAATGTACAGAGTGAGTTGAGTGGGGATGATCCAATCTCCGGCTTTACCGATGGTGATGCCGCCTGGGGTCATCACAAATTTGGTTACATTTTCAGCGGGCACCTTCAATGCAAATATGAACAGGATCAATCCGGCTAGAACAAGTTCGAGGATGCCGTAGATGATTCTTTTGACGGAAGAGGTTTCAGTGAGTCTCTTGTGGACGATAGCTGTCACGGCGGTTGTTGTAGTCATTATTTACCTCCTCCCCATCCGCTCAGGAAGACTGCGGTTGCTTCTTCTTTCTCAGGTTTGCGTAAGCGATAAATTGCGCGGATGATCGCAGGTGCAGCAACGAACATTACAATAAATGCCTGGATAATCGAAATGATATCGATCGGTATTTGTGAGATGACCATCATCTTTGTAGCACCATTGCGCAAGGTGCCAAACAGGATCGAAGCAAGAATAACACCCAGTGGATGGTTGTTTCCCAGCAGAGCGAGTGCGATGCTGTCAAAGCCGTAGCCGGATGAAAGACCCAGTGCCATGCTGTGATTAAGTGCCAGGATCTGATTTGCGCCTGCCATACCAGCCAGGGCGCCCGACATGACCATGGCGACGACGGTCGTCGAGACAACACTCAAGCCTGCATATTTTGCAGCGCGCGGATTGGTTCCTACGAGCCGTAAGTTAAGCCCCAATGTTGTTTTGAACAACAGCCACCAAACAAGCCAGGAAACTGCCAGGGCGATAAAGAAACCCAGGTGGAAGCGAATTGGGGATTGGAAAAACTGAGGAATCTCGGCGCTTTCTTGAATCAATGGGCTGATCGGCATACCGCCAGACCCCGGTCGAGTCATGGGTCCGGAAAGCAACCATTCGGTAAACCGGAAGGCGATCCAGTTCATCATAATCGTATTGATCACTTCATGCCCGCCGGTCGTGGCTTTGAGAATTCCGGGGACGAAACCCCAAATGGCACCCCCCAAAGCTCCAGCCAGGAATGCAAGCGGCATGTGGATGAAAGGCGGCAGCCCTGTAACGGCGTATCCCACGTAGGTAGCGCATGCAGCCCCAATAAAGAGCTGTCCTTCTACACCGATATTAAACAAGCCTGCTCTGAAACCCAACGCTACTGCCAGTCCGCCAAAAATATAAGGCGTGGACTGGACCAGGCTTTCAAGGAAGGGGTTGAAGGCTTCACGAATGGAGAGAGCATCACCGCTCTGTAACGCGGCGATCATCCTGCCCGGATCACCGATCGAACCCTGGAAGAGGGCTGTATAGGCTGTGGCGATCTCTTTGAAAAATTCCCTGATGCCGTTGCCAAAAGAGACGCCAAAGGCAGCAAAGACGTTCGTACTGGTGACCCCGATGAGGATAGCTCCAAGGAGTAAACCTGTGACAATCGCCAGGAAGGGAATTCGAATGGACATCCAAAATGATTTCTTTTCATGCTCTTTTTTGGAAGGGCTGTCAGTGAGTTCTTGTAGAACCACCTTACCAGCATCTTGCTTTTCAAGATCGGGTTTATTCAATGCAGCACCTCATTAAAAAGTGGTTTCCACAACTTTTTGACCAGACGGTTTTTCAATTGCTTCTGGAACGATCCCTGCCATCAGAAGTCCGATATACTCTTTGGTTGCGTCTTCAGCAGGAACGATCGCGATCACTTTTCCACGGTACATGACCACAATTCGGTCGGAAAGCTCCAGTACCTCGTCCAACTCGGGCGAAACCAGCAGGATCGCGCAACCTTCATCGCGCTTTTGAACGATGCGCTTGTGAATGTACTCAATGGACCCCACATCCAGGCCGCGGGTAGGCTGTGAAGCCACCAAGAACTTGATCGGACGCGACAGTTCGCGGGCGATGATGACTTTCTGCTGGTTGCCGCCGGAAAGTGACCCAACCTGGGTGAAGGCATTGGGGGTGCGAATGTCGAAATCGTCGATCAACTGGTCGGCGGATTCGATAATCTTGTCGTATTGAAGCACAACCCCTTTGGCAAAAGGTTTCTGATAATAAGTGCAGAGAACCAGGTTTTCAGCCACCGGGAACGGGAGCACCAGTCCATCACGCTGGCGGTCTTCAGGCACGTGCGCGCTGCCTAATTCGGTGATATGCCGCGGGGTGGCATGGGTGATATCCTCGCCCAGCATGGTGACCGATCCGCTGGTGGTCCTGGATAGACCCGTTACCGCTTCAACGAGCTCGGTCTGTCCATTCCCCTGAACCCCTGCGACGCCGACAATTTCGCCAGCCCGAACATCGAACGAAATTTGATCCACCATGATCTGCTTGTTGGCATCTGCAACCACCAGGTCTTTAATCGACACAACGACGTCGCCGGGAGTTTTTCTTACCTTATCTACAACCAATTGAACTTCACGTCCGACCATCATCGACGCCAATTTTTTCATGTCGGCTTCAGCAGGTGTGGTCTCTCCGACCACCGCTCCACGGCGAATGACCACGATCCGGTCAGCCACATCCAACACTTCACGCAGTTTATGGGTGATGAAGATGATGGATTTCCCCTGCTTGACCAATTCGCGCATAATATCAAAGAGTTCATTGGCTTCGTGCGGCGTGAGAACCGCGGTAGGTTCGTCAAAAATCAAGATTTCAGCTTCGCGGTACAACAGTTTGATGATTTCCACCCGCTGTTGAACCCCCACAGGTAAATCGCGGACGTATTCCTCAGGATTGACTTCCAGTTTGTATTGTTCAGAGATTTCTTTGATTTTCTTTGAAGCTGCCGGTCGGTCCAAAAATCCTCCGGCTTTGACAGATTCATCACCAAGCATTACATTTTCAGCCACTGTAAACACCGGGATCAACATAAAATGTTGATGCACCATACCAATCCCCGCTTTAATTGCGTCGGTGGGAGAATTGACTTTGATCGGAATCCCCCTGACGAGAATTTCACCCTCATCAGGTTGGTATAAGCCGTAAAGGATATTCATTAACGTGGTTTTTCCGGCGCCATTTTCCCCGAGCAATGCCAGAATTTCACCCTGGTTGAGGGTCAAATCGATATGATCATTCGCCAATACACCGGGGAATCTCTTTGTGATTCCTTTGAGTTGCAGGATTGGAGTCATATTTTTTCCGATTCTTGATATGGATTTGAAGAATATTTTACCATATCGGGTGAAATAATAATAATAGGCAAAAAAAAGAGCCGGATCATTACGATCCGGCTCTTTGAACACTTACTCGAGAATCTTATTTCTGAATGAAGGTGGGGCTGAGTTTGATCGTGCCGCTGATGATGTCAGCTTTGACCTGATCCAGCTCGGTCTTGAGGTCTGCGGAAACCAGTGAATCCAAATCGTGGAACGGGGCAAGAGAAACACCATTGTTGGCAAGAGTACCGATGGAGTTCCCGCCCTTGAATGTTCCATCAATGACGGATTTGATCACGGCGAACGTAGTGGCATCCATGCCTTTCATAACAGAGGTCAGGGTGATGGAGGCGAAATCGGGGTTGGTTAAGACCCAGTCAGAATCCACGCCGATAACGTAAGCATTACCGCGTTCTTTGACGGCAGCAGCAGTGCCAAGACCCACAGGTCCGGCAACCGGCATGATGATGTCAGCGCCTTCGTCCATCAGAGAAACGCCGAGGTCTTTACCTTTTTGCTGATCGTCGAAGGAGTTGGTGAAGAGGCCTTTGGTCTCGTCATTCATGTCCCAGCCGAGAACCTCGACCGTGGTCGAGTGTTTTTCATTGTAGTATGCTACACCACGAGCGAAGCCATCCATGAAGATGGTGACGGTCGGGATCGGGAGACCACCGAATGTGCCCACTTTACCGGTTTTGGTAACGCCAGCGGCGACATAACCAGCAAGGAATGCAGCTTCATCTGTCTGGAAGACCTGTCCGACAACGTTCGCGATCGCGGGGTCGTATGAATAGTCGACGATGGAGAACTTGAGCGTAGGATTGGCTTCTGCTGCGGCTTTGGTGGCATCACCAATCAAGAAACCAACGGTGACGATCAAGTCGCATTTTTGCTCAATGAAGGCATTGAGGTTTTTCTCATAGTCAGCAACCTCTTTAGATTCGAGGTATTTTCCGGAGACTCCGAGTTGGGTCACTGCATCCTGCACACCCTTCCAGGCGGTTGCGTTGAAGGATTTGTCATCGATACCACCGGTATCAGTGATCTGGCAGACCGAGATCTTGGGGGCTGCGGTTGTGGGGGCAGCGGTCGGGGTGGCGCAAGCAGCAAGAACCATCGATGCCGCCAGCAAAACTGCTAGAATGGCAAACAACTTTTTAGACATTAGTTTCTCCTCCTACAGAGATTATTGGATTGCGGATGTTAAATTGAAATCCCGCACGGTAACACAAGTATAACGTCTTTCTAAAACGTATGCAAGTGATGGAATTCTCGTTAATCATTCAACTATCCGCCTGGATATTAATCCCCGATGGGCAAGGGTTTTTTGGCTTCCCCACGTTTTACAAAGGCCATGCACAGGAATGCCAATAAGAGAAAGATCGGGCTGATCAAGAGAACCAGGTTGAACCGCCCACCGCTAAATTGAATGATCCAGCCATAGATGTTTGGTCCAAGAATGGCTGCAACCGTGGAAAACAAGTAATACAAGCCGGTGAATGTGCCGATATGAAGATCATCCGTCATATCCACCACCATGGGCAGGCTGTTGATGTTGATGCATGCCCAGGCAGCGCCGATCCCCATCAAGATCAAGCCAAGTACGGGTACCTTACCCAAACCCGGCAGCTTGGTGACAACATGGGTTAATACATCCGGGGGAATGAGAAAGACACTTCCAATCCCAACAGCCATTAATACGATACCGATCATGATCGTGATCCGCCGCCCGATGGCTTTACCAATGTACCCGGCTGGCAGCGCGAAGAGGACAAATAGCACCGAAAGCTGACCCAGAAGACGGGCGCCGTCGGATGCGCTGAATTTGAGATAATTAACTGCGTATAGTGTAAAGAAGGCTTCAATGCCGTTATAGGCAATGAACCAGAAAAGGATTGCCAGGAGGATCAGCAATGGGCTTTTTTCTTCGGCGTTGAACAGCCCTTTGACCGACTTGATCAGGTTTGGACGATCCGCTTCGCTGGGAGGATAAACCTTGGGTTCACGGATGAAAACCAAAACCAGAACGGCTGCGATCACGACCAGGACTGCACCCAACAGAAATGGGTATTCGGGGTTCATATCATATAGGGCGGCTCCACCCAGGAAGGCGATGATCGAACCGAGCCCACCCATCAAGTTGATGATGCCGTTCGCCACCGAACGATGTTCTGAGGGAGTAATATCCGGCATCAGTGCAATGACAGGCGTTCTCCAAACGGCCATGCCTAAAAGCAGCATGAGGGCAGATAGGAAGAAGAGGAACAGGCTCGTAGACAGCGGGAGCAGCACAAATGCCAAAGCACTGATGGGCGCGCCGATGACGATAAATGGCAGACGCCGTCCGATGCGGGTGCGCACATTGTCTGACCAGGCACCGACTACCGGCTGGATGAAAAGGGCGGCGATGTTGTCCAATGTCATGAACATGCCAATGAAACCGGTGGCGAGCAGAAACCGGTCCTGCAGCATGATCGGGACGTAGGCGTTATAGATACTCCAAATAACGCTCACTCCAAAAAAACCAAAGCCGAGCAAAAAAGTTTTTGGATAGCTGAATTTCATAATCAAGATTCCTTTCGAAGAGAATAAAATGAGCCTTTTTGTGGATGAAATCGATCGTTATCGATGAAATTTACTCTTCTTGCTTTAGTGTGGTTATGAAGTTCGCCAACACTTTTTGATCTTCTTTGGTCAATTCGACTTTTTCCAACAGGTCGGGGCGGTGAAGATAGGTGCGTATGAGCGCCTGGTTGCGGCGCCAACGGTTGATCTCGGCATGATTGCCGGAGAGAAGCACGTCAGGAACGCCCCAGCCCCTGAACTCTTCGGGGCGCGTGTAATGCGGATATTCAAGGAGCCCCGATGCGAATGAATCGTCCATCGCGCCGGTCGGGTCGCCCAGCGCGCCAGGGAGAAAACGGGTGACAGCGTCAATGATGATCATTGCCGGAAGCTCTCCGCCGGTAAGCACATAATCTCCCACCGAGATCTGGTCGGTGACCAGGTGTTCACGAACCCGCTCATCCACGCCTTCATACCTGCCGCAGAGCAATGCCAGCCGCGGGAATCCCGCCAGCTCTTGTGCCACTGCCGACGTGAATGGACGCCCCTGGGGAGTCATCAAGATCAATGGACATTCTGGCGGGGAACCCAGGACGCTTTCGATAGCTTCAAAAATGGGAGGGGCTTTCATTACCATTCCCCCGCCGCCGCCATAAGGGGTATCATCGGTGACGTTATGGCGATCATGCGTCCAATCACGGATATTGTGCAGCGCAATTTCAAGCAAATGATTTTCTTGAGCACGCTGGAGAATGCTCGAGTTTATATAGGGATCAAAAACCTGGGGAAAAAGGGTAAAAACTTCAAATCGCATGGTTTCATTCTAACGAAATCAGGCAATTGGTCAAGGAATTTTTGTCCTCTTTTCCCGGTGAAATTGCTTTTCTTCATTAAAAGCAATTCAGATCAATCTTGACGCATTAAGATTTGACATGGTAAGATAATTTGCTATGTATATTCGTGGAAGTAAATGGAATATGTCACGCAAGCGCAGCCGAAGAGCCAACCCTTTCCTGGTGATTCTTTTGCTACTGGCGATTGGGGGTGTCGTTTTGTTTGACCGGATGGTGGTGCCCACCATACCGGCACTGTTCGTTGACACACCCACAGCCACTCGTCCGGCAGAAGCCTATGTTTCAGAAGCGCAGCAACTGGAAACCGCAGGCAAGAATTCACAAGCCATTGAAACCTACAAACAAGCCATGATCGCGGATCCGCAAAATCCATCCAATTTTATTGCATTGGCAAAATTAGAGATCTACTCTACGAACTATGAAGAGGCGGTGAATTATGCCGCGAACGCCCTTCTGATCAATCCGAAAAACTCTGTCGCGCTGGCGGTACAGGGATGGGCAATAAGCTTTTTGGGCGATTACCTTAAGGCCGAAGCTTCACTAAACGAAGCGATTAAACAGGATCCGAACAATGCTGCAGCTTATGCGTACCTTTCAGAGGTTTACCTGGACATGGTGAACGTAGGTCAGGGGACTTTGAGCACCATGGACCAGGCGATCGCGGCTTCGAAATCCGCGGTAGCCCTTGCTCCAAATGCGTTGGAAACCCACCGCGCCCGCGGTTTGATTCTTGAAAATACCAGCAATTATGAAGAGGCTGCGGCCGAGTTTGAGGCTGCAATAGCGATCAATCCAAATATTGCCGACCTGCACCTGGCATTGGGGCGAAATTACCGCTACACCGGACAATACGATGCCGCGATCAAAGAATTTTCGATCGCTCTCGCCCAGAATCCCAAGGATTCAACTGCTGAAACGATGATCAGCCGTACGTATTTTAAGAACGGCGATCATACCAAAGCGCTGCAATATGCCGAAGATGCGCTCAAGATCGATCCCACCGACCCATATCTTTATGGAAATTTGGGATTAATCTATTGGAAAATTGAGCAATACCAGGATGCGGTGAATGTACTGCATATTGCCACAAGCGGCGGTGTAGCTGAAACTGGTGCAACGGTCAAAGGGCTGCCAATGGATTATGGCCGCATCGGAGAATATTACTATACCCTTGGGCTCGCATTAGCTAAACTGGGTCAGTGCGGTGAAGCTTTGCCGATTGCCCAATCCGTGGCGACGAACCTGACCACCGATGATATCGCGCAATACAATGCACAGGAAATAATCAATATTTGCGAGCAGGTTGCTAAAAATGGTGGAGTAGTCACTGCCACGCCAGAAGACACCCAACCCACGCAGAAAAATGCAACACCTACTGCCACTCCTGGCTACTAAACATACCTCTTGAGCATTTTCCATGCTCGAGAGCCCAAAAAATGATCGATTACAACCACAAACGAAACATCTTCAGCAAACAGAAGAAACAGGACCGCCCTGTCAGAATCTTTATCAGCCTCCTGGCGATTCTGGGGCTGCTATTCGTGACTCGGGGTCTCAATATCGGAGCAGTGCAATCTCCATTCTCGCCCACCCCTACTCCGACCCGCACTTTTAGTTCCTATGCCCAGGAAGGTGAGACGCATTTTGCTGCCGGAAACCTGGAAAAGGCAATTGAGGCGTATCAGAACGCAGTGCGGATCGACCCGAATAACCCCGATCTGATCCCAGAGCTGATCAGAATCCAAGTTTATTCTTCCTCTCAGAAAACCACCGATGCCGATAAACGCGCCCGCCTGGAGGAGGCCTTGAAGACCTCTGCGGATGCCCTTGCGCTTCATCCTGATAGCAGCGCCCTACATGCCGCCCGAGCGTTTGCCTTGGACTGGTATGCAACACCCACCATCGCAGGGGACACATGGCAAAAGGATCTTAATGATGCAGAACAGGAAGCGGTTCAAGCGCTTCAAGCAGATAGCACAAATTCACTTGCACTGGCTTTTTATGCAGAGATACTCGTTGACCAGCAAAAATGGAACCAGGCTGAACAATATATCTCTCAGGCGATGCAGAAGAACACCGGTTTGATGGATGTCTACCGGGTCAACGGTTACGTGCAGGAATCCCTGTCAAATTACACCGATGCCATTGCCAATTACCAAAAAGCATCTGCGATTTACCCGAATTTGAACTTTTTATATATCTCCATGGGTGCGAACTATCGTAAATTGGCTGACATGTCAGCGTACCAATCCGCGCAGCAGATCGATTATTACAACAAAGCCCTCGACCAGTTCGCGATCGCCGTCAATATAAATGATCAACAGGGGGTGCAAGACCCCATCCCGCTGATATCGATTGCGACAACCTATGTTCAAATGGGTGAATTCTTCGCAGCAGCGCGTAATATGATCAAAGCCGTGGAATATACCCCCTCAAACCCGACCGTTTATGGGCAGCTTGGGATCGTCTACTATCAAGCCCGCAACTATGAAGGGTCTATTCCGGCGCTCAAGTGCGCCATCCGCGGGTGTACGGCTGCTGAAAGCTGTGAGGTGCGTAACGGCGGCGCCCCTTGTGAAGCGGCTACCACACCAGATCTTCCCATCCAGGGAATGCCGTTATCTCAAAGCACGGTTGCTTATTATTTTACGTACGGCTCGGTCCTTGCCGGCTTGCACCAACCCTCAAACGGTTATTGCGATGAAGCCATGAAAGTATTTAGCGAAGTCCGCGGGGGGTTCAGCGAAGATGCAACCATCATAGCGATCGTCGATGAAGGCGAGTCGATCTGTAAATATTACGGATATTAAATCCTAAAAGTAAATATCAGAATTTCATAAGATTCGATCATGACCCCTTGACTTGAGTTCTAAAGGCGATTATCATTCAAGCAGTTAGCACTCGAGGTATGAGAGTGCTAAAAATAATCAAAGGATTTCTGTTACAGGAGGAATTTATGTCACTAAACTTGAAGCCTTTAGGCAGCCGTGTCGTGGTCGAACCTCTGGAAGAAAATGAGGTAACAGCCGGGGGAATCGTATTACCTGAAACCGCAAAAGAAAAACCTCAAAAAGGTACCGTCCTTTCCGTTGGTCCTGGCGACCGCGATGAGAGCGGCAAACACATTGAGATGGACGTCAAAGAAGGCGACACTGTACTCTTTGCCAAATATGGTGGTACCGAGATCAAGATCGATGGCAAGAAATACCTTATCTTGCGCGAATCCGACCTTCTCGCGATTGTTCTAAAGAAGTAAAGTCATTATTCTATAAGGAGCAAATTCTATGGCAGCAAAACAATTAGTCTTTGGCGAAGATGCACGCCGCAAACTTAAGAACGGAATCGATATGGTTGCAGATGCAGTTGTGACCACTTTGGGCCCGAAAGGACGCAATGTTGCGATCGATCGCAAATTTGGATCACCGACCATCACACACGATGGTGTGACCGTAGCAAAAGAAATTGAGCTCGAAGATCCATTTGAAAATATGGGCGCTCAGTTGATCAAAGAAGCCGCGACGAAGACGAACGACATCGCCGGCGATGGCACCACCACTTCCACCCTGCTTGCCCATTCCATCGTGACTGAAGGTCTGAAGACCCTCGCAGCCGGCGGCAACCCGATGCTGCTCAAACGCGGTATTGAAGTTGCAGCGCAGAAAATCTCTGAAGCCATCAAGAAACAGGCCATCCCCATTTCGACCCGGGATGATATTGCGGCTGTTGCCACAACTTCTGCCCAGGATGCTTCAATCGGTAATCTTATCGCCGAAGTGATGGACAAAGTCGGCAAAGACGGCGTCATCACTGTTGAAGAATCCAAAGGCCTGGAATTCGAAAAAGAATATGTCGAAGGTATGCAATTCGACCGCGGGTATATTTCCTCCTACTTCGTGACCGATACCGAGCACATGGAATCTGTCATCCCCGAACCCTACATCCTGATCTACGATAAGAAAATCTCGGCCGCCCAGGACATCGTCCCAATCCTCGAGAAACTCGTGCAAACCGGAAAACGCGACCTGGTGATCATCGCTGAAGATTTGGACAGCGAAGCCCTGGCTACCCTGGTGCTCAACAAGATCCGCGGTATGCTCAACGTGCTTGCCATCAAAGCCCCTGGTTTTGGTGATCGCCGCAAGGCTATGCTGCAGGATATCGCCATTCTGACCGGCGCTGAAGTCATCTCTGAAGAGACCGGACGCAAGCTGGAATCCGTCGTGATATCTGACCTTGGCCGTGCTGAAAAAGTGGTTGCTGACAAAGACAACACCACCATTATCGGCGGCAAAGGCGAAGAAGCACTGATCAAAGGCCGTATCGAACAGATTCGGGTCGAGATCGATCGCACGACGAGTGATTACGATCGCGAAAAACTTCAGGAACGCCTGGCGAAGCTCTCGGGTGGTGTTGCCATCGTCCGTGTCGGTGCCGCAACCGAGACTGAACTGAAAGAAAAGAAGCATCGTGTAGAAGACGCCCTTTCAGCTACTCGTGCAGCCGTTGAAGAAGGGATCGTTGCCGGAGGTGGTGTGGCATTATTGAACGCCATGCCCGTGCTGGATTCTCTCAAACTCGAGACCGAAGACGAACAGATCGGTGTCAAGATCATTCGCAAATCGCTTGAAATGCCAATGCGCCGGATCGCTGAAAATGCCGGTAAAGACGGCTCAGTGGTTGTCGAAAACGTCCGCGCAGCTCAGAAAGCCAAGAAGAACGATCGGATTGGTTATGATGTAATTCGCGACGAATATGTCGACATGATCAAAGCCGGTTTGGGTGATCCTGCGAAGGTAACCCGTGGTGCACTGGATAATGCTGCATCCATTGCTGCAATGATCCTCACCACTGAAGCACTGATCACGGATATCCCCGAAAAGAATCCGCCCATGCCTCAGCAACCCCCGATGGATTACTAATCCATTTCAGAAATCTTGCCCTGACGGGTCTTCCCGTCAGGGTTTTCTTTTTAATATTCGAGTATAATCTAGCGGATGAAACTCACCAAATTCACTCTCATTCCATGGTTGTTCATAGTTTTCTTCGCAGCCTCTTGTGGTTCACAGACTCCAGCCACACCCAGTGCAACGCCGACCGCAACCCTAACACCGACCGCCACGCACCCCCCCATGGCGATCAGTATCAATGCGGTTGGAGTGTACATGGAAGAGTATCAACAGGAATTGGTGCGATTGCAGCAAGCGCAAACGCAATTGGGAGTCAGCACCACGCCTGAAGAACAAAAGCAAAAAGTATTGGATGATTTCACCAACCAGCTTTTGTTGGAGCAGGGTGCAATTCAAGGCGGGTTCACCCTGGAGGATTCAGCTCTACAGGCTCGCATCGACCAACTGGCTTCTCAATTGGGCGGGCAGGACAAATTGACCGCCTGGGAAGCAGCGAACAACTATACCCCTGATACTTTTCGCGAGGCTATGCGCCGCAGTATCGCCGTTGCCTGGCAGCGTGACCAGATTATCAACAGTGTGCCGACCACGGCTGACCAGGTGCATGCACGCCAGATCCTTGTCCAAACAGAGGAAACCGCCAATGATTTGATGGCGCAGATCAAAGCTGGCGCGGATTTTGCAACGTTAGCATCAGCCTATGATCCTTTTACCGGTGGAGATCTGGGCTGGTTCCCGCAAGGGTATTTGACCCAACCCGAAGTGGAAGCAGCAGCCTTTGCCCTCCAGCCAGGTCAAACAAGCGAGATTATCAAGACTGCCATTGGCTATCACATCTTGTATGTGATCGAGAGAGACCCTCAGCATGAACTGACCCCCGACGCGCGCCGGGTGTTGCAGGAAAAGAAATTATCCGAGTGGTTGGACGCCGCAAAGGCAGCAAGTCAGATCGTGATCAACGTTCCATAGACAATAAACCAGGTGCAAGCGGAGAGCATCGATGAACTTTGCAGACCAGGAAGAGATCGCAGAAAGACAACAACGCCGGCGGAGTCGTCTGCGCCGCGATGCCACCTGGAATGCGTTCACCGGTTTCGTCATTTTCCTGGCAGTCGTTATATTCGGGTACCTGGGATTGATCTTCATCGATCCTTCGCTCCCCTTAAACCCGTTCCCTCCGCCCACCATGCCTGTTGTGGCTGGGATAATCCTCCCCACACCTACATTGTACGTGCTGCCGGCAACTTCGACGGTCACTGCAGCTCCTTCCAGTACCGCCACTAGTGTGCCGCCCACTCCCACCCAAACACCTGAGCCGACATACGAGGTAATGGCTACCACTGCTCCTGTGGCAATCACATCCGATCCTAATGCCCTGTATCCATTTGAATTAAAGAGCAACCCGATCCCGATGTCGAACCTCGTCTTTCACCCCGATGGCAATTGTAACTGGCAGGGAGTTGCAGGACAGGTGGTAGACCTTCTGGGAAGACCGGTGGTGGGGTTATCCGTGCATTTGACCGGGACATATGCCGGAAAACCCTTGGACATGACCACGTTGACCGGCGGCGCCCAGGCCTGGTATGGCGAATCAGGTTTTGAATTTGTGCTGGGACAGACACCCATCGCCTCTAGTGGTTTGTTAACGCTGCAGCTCGCCGACCAGGGGATGCTGGCAGTCTCAGACGGTGTGACTTTCGATACCTATGCGGCTTGCGAAAAGAACCTTGTCCTGATCAATTTCAGGCAGGTCCGCTAGCCGAATTTCCCAGAGCGTACGTCCTGCGGTTATTTATAGAAAGATGCTCAACTGGGTGTCTTTTTCCGAACTCAGTGGATCCCCATCCAATAACATGCTCCACAATTTGCTGTCAAGTTCCGTCCGTTGGGCGAGAGCTTGCAGGTAGCGGAATTTCAAGAAATGCCAGTTCGCGCTGACCATCTCACGCAACCTTGGGTTGTGATTCAGCTTGTATTGGATCAACGCCACGCGGCTTGCCGGAAAAACATAAACCGATTGGACCTCTTCCACGGCTGGTTGGCAGACATGGGGTTGGAAAATACCGGACGCCCCCAAAAAGAATCGATAGGCGATGGCGTTTTCATCGTTAAATTTCCAGGTGATAGGTTGGTCACCTTCGCAAACAGCACCAATGCGGGCGGCGGTACTTTGTAGAAGGCGGCGCATTTCCTTCAGTTCAGCCTTGCGTTCAGCGGGCTTTTCACTTGATTTCATTCGCCATAACAAATCAGTGGGATCACGATCGGCATAAGATTCCAGGCACACTTGGAGTATTTGGTCATCGGGAGTGGTTACCCCGGCGAGGGCAGAATTTACCTTTTCCTGAATTTGCTCCAGGCTGAGTGCTTCAGTCCCGAGGAGGAGCTTGACGATCTCGGTTTCCACCCGGTCATCCAGGGGCTCAAGACAGTTTTCCGGATTTTCCAAATACCAACTGCCCGGTTCGATCTCTTGCGCGTTCGAATCATAATGCCGCAAGAATGAGCGGTCCAGGAAGAGGTTGGTCAAGGCAGTCTGAATTTCGCCCAATCTTTCGGGGGTGAGTTTTTCATCGGAATCTGGCAGAAGATGATTTTGGGCGAGTGCGCCGAGAGCAGAAACAAAAGGCGCCAGGTAGCTGGCAGGTTGTCCGTACTCCATCAGGGTTTGCCGGATCGTTTTGCGGATAATTTCCTGAAAATTCCCCTGGCTTGCTGAGCGGCTCTGACCAGTGGTAGCCCAATGGAACTGCACTTCTTCCCGATCAGATTTGCTTGCCAATCCGGTAATCGAGAAGCTTGCGGCCGAAGCGGCTGAAGTTGCAGCCAGGATGAATCCGGGCACAGCATTGGCGATAAGGCCAAAAACCGGGGTTTTGCCTTTCGCAATATGATCCACAGCATCCAGGGTGGAGTGCAGCGCGCGTGCGTGCCAGTGCCAATCAAAGCGGCGCCTGCCCAACACACTGGCATAACCTGCGCTGGCTTCCTTGCCCCAAACCCAGGCGGACCAAAGTGCCGAAAGAGTCCAAAATGCCTGGCTTGGTCGCGGAAGATTACACACAACACCGGAAAAATCAATTTCGTAATTTTCGCTGTGGAATTCTTTTACGCGTCCGGGGAAAAGGCAGATACCCGCGCCGTTTGGCAGACTTGGCCATTGAGTCAGTTCGATCGCGCTTGCGGCATTCTGCCAGGCATTCACCGCAGATTCCAACTCCTGCCACAAGTTCCTTTCAACATACTCAGCAGGGATGAACAGCAAATGCGGCGTCTCCGAAGATTCCGGCCACGGCCAAAGACTCGTCCCGGCATCCAGCACGGGGAGAAGCAGCGCCTGGAGCAGTTTTCGGTTGGGGCTGTTCACCGGAAGGACATCCAGTTTGTTCAATAAGTTGAAAAGCACCACCAGTGCCCGCACCGGATAATTCTTGAGGGCTTCCTCCACATTGTGCTTTTCGTCTTCGTCCATATCTGGAGCTATGGCTTTTTCAAGCGCCCTGGCACGGTGAAGGGGTTCGGCGCGTAGAAGCGGAGCGAGACGTTCGGCATCGGCATCGGTGGCAGGGTGAATTCCTTCATCCCCGCAGAATGGGCAGGTATAGGTGCGCGCGTAAGGTGATTTTTCACCGCGCTTCCATATAAATGAGGAGGCTTGAATTTCTCTGCCGCAAGTTGCGCAGTGCGTCAGATAAAAGGACTGGATTAAAGTTTCCAAACGAACATCCCCGCGGCGGCTGGATGCCAGTTCTGCGAGGGCAGCCTGAAATTCGCTCCGTGGAGGAAGTTGGCAAAGCATTTGCAGTTCAAAGGCGAGGAGAGGGTTATTGACCGCTGCAAGTACACGATATCCCGTTTTCGCTGCCTGGATGGAGGTACCGGGAGTTGAGCCAAATGGATCGAGTACCCATGAACCAGCCGGAGCCTCTTTTTGAAGCCAGGCGGCAATCACCCCCTCCGGACAATCAGGTAGAAACCGTCCCAAGGGGAGAGCGGGAGAACTGCCTGAGGGTGTCAAAAAAGGTGTGTTCAGCGAATGTTCCATCAACCATAGTTTATCTGAAAACTCCACAAATGGGTATTCAGTTTGACACAGACAACTCCTGGCTCGAGAAACACAAAGCACCGCTACTGCGGTGCTTTGTGCGAAAATAGGAGAAGAAACCTGGTGTATGTGTGTTCCGCTTCCATGATGCACGGCAAATGCGTTTTGATCTCTGCATCCGTCTGTGATTTGTATTTGTAATTTTCTTAATTGAGCTTATATTTGTAAATTCCGGGAATCGCATTGAGCGCGTTTTGCAGACTTTCCAAATTTTCATTTTCCACGGTCTTGATGACCATGGTGACGGTTGTCAGTTGGCTTTCCAGGTTTGTATCGATGCTGGTGGAAAGAACTTTCTTCTTACTTTCTTTCATCAAAGAGAGAAGCGTATCGGCAAGGGCAGGCTGATTCCTGGCTGTCACTACAACGGGCAGGGTCACAAACGAACGGATGACCTTTTTCTCCAGGAGATTGAGCAGTGTAAGGACAATTAATGCCGCGGCGGTGGCTGCAATGGCAGCAAAGTAATGCCCTGCGCCAATCGCCAAACCCACAATTGCGATCGTCCAAAGCGAGGTGGCGGTGGTCAACCCCTTTACGCTCGTGCCGTAGCGCAGAATCGCGCCAGCTCCCAGGAAACCGATGCCCGAGATCACCTGGGCTGCCAGACGGCCAGGGTCGCCGCTGACCGTGGGTTGGAATTGCATCGCAAGATTGATCGATATGGTCATTGCCAGGCACGAACCAATGGCCAGGATGGTGTGTGTGCGCAGTCCTGCAGGCTGGTTTTGCCGTTCGCGCTCGTACCCGATGATCATACCCAGGAGCGCGGAGAGGGCGATTCTGATGACGATTTCGGTTTCAGAGATCATTGATTCTCCTTACGCAAGATGACTGAAAAACTCAGACTCAATGGATGTGACAGATTCTTCCTGGCACTTTGGCAGCAGATCGCAAATGCCGGGCAGAACGTTTTCGATTTCGACCGCCATTTTCAATGCCATGCGGCGGATGGCAAAATGGGCATTCAGCGCTGATCGCAAAGCGATGAAATGCATTGCGCTGCGTAGATTAATGCTGATCAGGAAGCGCCGGTTGAAGGCATTGGGCACGACGTATGCGGCAGCCTGTGGATTCACGTGTGAGAGGGAGGCGTAAGTGTCTGATGCCATTTGCATCACTTCCCTGTATTCTGCAGCAAGCCCGGCGGATTCGATCAACTTTGGCGTGGCATAACCCAGGCAGGCGGTCAACGGGCGGGGGGTGAGCGTCATCATCCGGTGGCGTTTCACTTCATAATAAGCGCCCTGGTCCAGGGTAACTTCGAACTTGAATTGGATGTGCTCCAACTCTCGCAGCGGGAGAACATGCCGGTCGCGCTCGGATAGCAACAGACGCAACAAATTTCTTTTTGCCTCTGCATCCATACGTTCGACCGTTTTCAAGGTTTGCAAATAATTCAGGGCGGGGTCGCTCGCGAAACGGAAATAAACTCCGGCAAGCAGTTGGTTTACCGTATCGGCATCCCAACTGAGCAGGTGGAACCAGTCATCATTTTCTGCCGGGGCTGGGTTTTCAAGGATAGAGAAGGTCTCTTCCATCTCATTCAAATAAGGGAGCGCCTCGGCATATTTGAGCAGGGTGGGGACCACTTCTTTTGTCGCGGTTTTGATTTCCTGTCCGATCTGCCTGACCTCGACCAGCGGATGGGAAAGCATCTTGCAGATGGCGTGTTCCAGGGCGCGGGCATTGATGGTGATACCGACGTTTGCCAGGGAGGAGGCGGGCAGCAGGTAGCGGCAAACATCGACAGCCAGCGAACGGATACGCCGTTCGTACGCAGGAGTGGTTTCCTGGTCCAGTTGTGGATAATGTTTCGCGGTAGCTGAAATAACTACAGGAATAAATTTCGCATAGGCATCCAACAAACGAACATTCGCTGCAAGGTAACGTTCAGCAAACGGATTATTTTTCCATTCTTCCGGGGTGAAAAAGGCATCCCCCGACCAGGTCTGGTAGCGAGTCGATTTCTCAGTATAAGAGGCAAGCCGGTTGGATTCGATACACTCCACAGCCAGGCGGGAGACATTTTCGACGGCTATATGCAAGACGGCATGCTCGGCAACCGAGGAATGACCATACCCGACGACCCATTTTTCGTTGAACTCGGCGCTTTTTTGATCGGTCAATTCTGCTGCAATTTGGCGAAATGAATCCGGTGATCGGGATGTTTTGGCGAAGGTGACTGCAATGGTTTCAGGGGGAATTTTTTGCGGGTCAAGCAAATATACCTGCCGCTCATGCGTCATGTGCAAGCACCTCCCGGGCTTTTAGAACATCCAGGTTGATTTGTTGGATCAGCGACTGTGTGTCGGGAAACTTGATCTCGGGTCTGAGGAATTCAATAAACTCCAGCTTGAGCAGGTCGCCGTAAAAGTCATCATTTACATCCAGCAGAAAAGGTTCCACGCGCGGTGAGGGTAACGGGTTATTGAAGGTCGGGCTGATACCAATATTGGTTACAGACCCATAGATTTTGCCTTCGATAATCGCGCGGGTGACATAGACACCGTTCGCCGGAAGCAGGCGCTCGGCAGGGATCTGCATATTTGCTGTAGGAAATCCAAGACGAGCACCGCGAGCTTCACCATGCACCACCTGACCGCTGAGAGAATAAGGCCGCCCAAGCATTTCATTGGCAACCCTCAATTCCCCGGTCTGCAGCATTTGGCGAATTTGACTGGAGGACACAGCCAGGTCATCAACGAGTAACGGTGTGACAATTTCCACATCGATACCCAGGGGAATACCCAACCGAATCAGTTCCGGGATGGTGCCGGTGCGATTTTTGCCCAGGGCAAAATCGATCCCTGCCAATAAGTGTTCTATCCCCAGGTGGTCTTTCATCAGGCTGAGAAATTCTGGAGCTGTAAGGTTCGCAACCGAAGCGTCGAACCGCAGCGTGATCACCTGGTCAGCGCCCAACTGGTAAAGCAGGGATTCACGCTCTTCAGGGGAAGTCAGCAAATTGGAGGCAGGCACGCGTTTGAAAAAAACGGCTGGATGGGGATCGAAAGTAATGATCACGGCTTCGCATCCGGCGGCATGTGCCCCCTCAACCAGTTTGCGAACCAGGTATTGATGACCCAAATGGACGCCGTCGAACGAACCGATCGTAACCCAGGAGCGCTGCAGAGAAAAGTCAATTAATCTGGAAGACAACCTCTTACCCCTATCAGAAAAAAGGATCACAACGAGGAGTGGCAATCATCGTTTAACACGCGAAAAAAGGTGAACGCCGGCTTACGAGAAAAATACTTTTTTAGGCTGCCATTCGCTGGTCACTGGGTCCAGCTCAAGCAGGGCAACCAACTCGCCCTGTTCGCTGACCCCGCTGGCTTTTGGTCCTGAGCCTGGCTCGGCATGGATTCGATTTCCGTGCCGGATGGAATCCATCTGATCCTGGTTCAACTCAAGCGTCGGCCAATCGGAGAGGGCTTCTGCCGCTGGAATAAGGTATTGGTACCACGTGCCATCGACAAAGGCATCATTCAGCGTCCGCAAGGGAACAGCATCGCGCAGGGTAAATCGACCGCTCTTGGTGCGGCGCAAACCGGTCAAAGTAGCCCCGCAGCCCAAACGCGCTCCCAGATCGTGGGCCAATGAACGGACGTAGGTGCCCGAAGAGCAGTAAACATCGATGACCACTTCGGGGGGAGCCCATTCCAAAAGCTCCAAACTATAAACATTGATAATGCGCGGGGCAAGTTCCACTTCTTCCCCTTTGCGCGCCATTTCGTAGGCTTTGCGACCTTTTACTTTTACGGCTGAATAAGGAGGTGGAACCTGCTCGATTTCACCCACGAATTTTTGCAGCTCTTCGTTAAAATGTTCTTCTGTGACATTTACATCGGAGGAAGACATGACCTTTCCGTCTTCATCATAAGTATCGGTTGTCTTTCCGAGGGTAATGACTGCCTGGTAGCGTTTATCAGAGGCAGACACGTATTCGCTCAAACGGACTGCCGGGCCGATCAGCACAACGAGCACACCCGAGGCACGTGGATCCAGCGTGCCGGTATGCCCCGCGCGGCGGATGTTTGTACCTTTGCGAATGACCTGGACGACATCGTGAGAGGTCATGCCGGTAGGTTTATCCACCACCAGGACGCCTGAAATTGCATTTTTTAAGTCAAATGATTCATTGGAATCCATCATCACACTCCGTGGGGTTGCCCCGGTTTATTTTCATCCCCGTTATTATTTATAGCATAAGATTTGATTTGTTTCAGGTGTTCTTGAGTCATTTTCAGCACTTTTTGTTGCACTTCAACCAGCGTACCTGTCAATTCAACGCCGGCTGCGTTGGGATGACCGCCGCCCCCCAATAGGTGCGCCAGTTCAGAAATATCCAGGTCACCGCTGGAACGCCAGCTCACCTTTGTTTTGCTGGGTGATTGTTCGACGAACAAAACGACAATTTCCATGGTGTCGATACTTGATAGAATATTGGTCAAGTCTGCGTCATCATTGCCGAAATACCCCGAGGCTTTGCGGTCTTCAAGTGTCAGAGAAGTCCAAACCAGGCCTTCGTCATGCTGCATGCGTGAAAGACCATTGCCCCAATACTTGGTGGCCTCGTATGAACGGCTGATCAGCGCTTTGTTGTAAAGCTCGGTAATATCTGCGCCGATATCCATCAACCCGGCTGCCAGCCGGAGAGATTCAGAAGTTGTGTTGGATGTTCGAAACCCGATGGAATCGCTCAAGATGCCTGTCAGCAATGCCTTGGCAACGTCAGGAGTGATGGTCAACTCCCATGAAAGAAGATGTTTTGCCAATACTGCCGAGGTGGCTACCGCTCCGGGTTCAACCAGGTTCGTTGCAGCAAAATTCTCATTGGTAATGTGGTGGTCGATGTTGATATCGGGCATACGCTCCCCCAGCACCCCGCCAGTGCGGAGGAGGTCGGAGCTGTCGACAACGATCATCAGATCGAGTTCTGATTCAAAGGCGCGTTTTATCAGGTTGGCTCCCGTAAGATGGCGGAATGTGGAGCTTACTCCGTCTTTCAGGACCATTTCAACTTTCTTGCCTGCGTTCATTAAAGCCAAACCCAGTCCGAGCGTGGAACCAACAGCATCCCCGTCTGGACGGATATGCGAGGTGATGCCGATCGCACTAGCAGCCGCTATTTTTTCACGAATGATTTGATCGATCATTGCTTTTTGGCTTTACGCTTTTCTTCTTGCTTGATCTCGGCGAGGAGCCGCTCGATGCGGTCTGCACGTTCAGGGGTCACGTCCCAGTGAAAACGCAAGCGTGGGAACACCCGCAACTCGACCTTTTCTGCCAGGGTCTTGCGTAAGAATCCAGAAGCCTTTTCCAATCCCTGAAGCACTTCCTTGGAGCGCGAAACGCCTTCGACAGCCGAAACATAAATTTCGGCGTACGAAAGCTCGCGGTCGACGATCACATCTGTGATCGATATTCCTTCGAGCCGCGGATCATGGATTTCGCCCTTGACCAACATTTCGGAGAGTTCCATCCGCAGACGGTCTCCGATTCTTTGTAAACGAGTGGGGGAAGGCATAGTATTTTTTCTCCTTCTCTTGGCTTAGTTGTTCTTCTCCAGAACATAACATTCCAGAATGTCGCCTTCAACCAGGTCATTGAACCCCTTCAAGGAAACACCACAGTCGAAACCCTGGCGGACTTCCCTGGTATCATCTTTTTCGTGTTTCAAAGAGGAAATTTCTCCGTCGAACACCTTTTCTTCGCCCCGCTTTACGCGGATTCGTGCATTGCGCCGGATTTCACCCTGTGTCACACGGCAACCGGCAATGGTGCCGACTTTATTGATCTTGAAAATGGCGCGAACCACTGCCTGACCGACTGCAACTTCGCGCATGGTGGGTTCGAGCATGCCTTTCAAGGCTTTTTCAATGTCTTCGGTCATGCGGTAGATAATGTCATAGGTGCGAATGGAAACACCTTCGGTATCCGCCAGGCTGCGGGCGACGCTGTCTGCCTGGATGTTAAACCCGATGACAATGGCTTTGGACGCTGCTGCCAACATGATATCGCTTTCGTTGATGTTGCCGGTCTCGGCATGCAAAATATTGATTTTGATCTCGCCTTTGCCCAGCTCGTTCAACTCAGACATGATGGGTTCAAGCGAGCCCTGCACATCCACTTTGACGATCAGGGGCAGTTCGCGGATTTCACCTGCCTGGTACTTCTGGAATAATTCTTCCAGGGTTGCTTTGGGTGCCTGGACAGCGCCTTCGCGTTGTTTTGCCCGGTTCACTTCGATCAGTGCGCGGGCTTCTTTTTCGTTTGGCACAACGCGGAAGAGTTCGCCTGCGGGGGGCACATCGCCCAGGCCCATTACCTGAACCGGGGTGGAAGGACCTGCATTGCGGATTTTGCGCCCGCGGAAATCGAACATGGCGCGCAGTTTACCGTACGTTTCACCTGCCAAAACGGTGTCGCCCATTTCGAGGGTTCCGTTTTGCACAAGAAGGGTGGCAATCACACCTTTATTGCGTTCCACCTGGGCTTCGATGACGGTTCCAACGACTTTCCCCTCAGGGTTGGCTTTGATATCGATCGATTCTGTCACCAGCACAATGGCTTCCAGCAGATCGTCCAGACCTTTTTTCTGCTTGGCAGAAACCGGAACAACGATGGTGTTTCCATCCCATTCGTCAGGGACGAGTCCGTTCTCGGAAAGCTGCTTTTTGACAAAATCCGGATTGGCATCCGGGCGGTCCATCTTGTTCAAGGCAACGATGATTGGCACCCTTGCCGCTTTGGCGTGGGCAATGGCTTCGCGGGTTTGCGGCATGACGCCGTCGTCGGCTGCGACCACCAGGATGACGATATCGGCTCCCTGGGCGCCGCGGGCTCGCATTGCGGTAAACGCAGCGTGTCCCGGTGTGTCGAGGAAGGTGATCAGATGGCCTTTGTGCTCCACCTGGTAAGCGCCGATGTGCTGGGTAATTCCGCCCGCTTCACCTGCGGCGACTTCAGTATGGCGGATGGCATCCAGCAGTGTCGTCTTGCCATGATCCACGTGACCCAGGATCGTCACCACTGCCGGTCGCGGAACCAGCTTCTTGGGGTCTTCATCTGCGATCAAGCGCCGCCAATAAGGAATTTCACCCGCTTCTTCAATGACTTTATCTTCTTCAAGTTTTTCGGGTGCTGCTTCAAACCCTAGTTCTGACGCGACAATGGCTGCCGTGTCGAAATCAACCGTTTGGTTGATGTTCGCCATGACGCCATTCGACATTAAGATTTTGATCACCTGGATAGGGCTGGCTTCCATGCGTAGAGCTAAATCACGCACGGTGATGCTCGTCGGAAATTCGATTGTTTTCTGCCCAGTCTCGCTCATAAAAATACCTCCGTAATATGTGCCCCCTGAATTTTGCTGTTCTTTTCCATAACCTCTACATGTACTTGTGCGGTTATGAAATTGTCAGCTTTAAAGGTTGTGAGCAAGTCTGGATCCGGTTAGCGATTCATGCTGGTTTCCTCATGCATGACGCTCCGTCTCATTTTGACCGCTTTCGTTTTCCACCGGAATTTTCTGCAAATACTCAAGCAGCCGGTTGCGGTCATCATCAGTCAATTCCATGCGCAGTGCGCGTGAAACTGGTCCTTTTAGAGCTTGCTCCCAACAAGAACGAGTGTTATGCACATAAGCTCCCCTGCCTGCAATTCTGCCGGTTGGATCCACTACCACACCTTCAGAGGTACGGACGATACGGACGAGCGCCCGCTTGGTATTTACCGTCCGACAGCCTATACAGGTGCGGTAGGGAATATGTCTCACTCGTTGTGGCGTTTTCTTATTCACCTTGCCTTCTCACCAGGTTCTACTCTTCCCATTCGAATCCGCCGCCGCGTTTGTGTTTCTTGCGAACGGTGGTCAAATCGCGGTCAGGATCGTAAGTTACTTCAACATGCTTGCTCTTCTTCTTGCCCTTCTTCTTTTTCTCGCCGAATTCGTCGACTTCTTCTTCGTCTTCGACGGCTACGGTTTCCAGGACTTCAGGTCGTAAGGTAAAGAGCTCTTCCAAGGAAGGTTCTTCCTCGGGTTCTCCAACAACTTTCTCCGCTTCGACAACCTCTTTTTCAGTTGTTTCGGAAGGAATTTGAGCTTCAGGTTCGCTTACAACACCCTCTTCGACAGGGGCAGCTTCGACAACTGCTTCAGGAGCAGGCACTTCGGCTGCTGCTGCGGTTTCTGCAGCCAATTTCGCTGCGGCTGCTTCTTCGGCAACCTGCGTTTCAAGCGACGTCATCAAGCTGACGATATTTTCCATGGCACGCGGACCGATGCCCTGCAGGCGCAGCACATTGTCAGAGTCAACTTTCATCTGGATGGCAAGATCGCCAACGGTCGCAAAACCAGCTTCCTGCAGCAGGTAGGCTACATGTTCCGGTAAACCAGACTCGAGAATACTCGTGGTGAATGCTGAAACAGGGATCCCCTGTTTGAGTTCTGCCAGGCGGTCTTCTTCGGCTTTCTTCTGCTCGAGCGTTTTGATGGTCGCTTTGCGTTCCACACGATCCACGAACTTGGTCATGAAGTCGTATTCTTCAGGGGTGAGCGGACGACCCTCTGCCTTGCGAGCCAGTAATTCTTCCACTTTGGTCGAATTTTCATTTTCAGCTTCAGCCACGGAAACCAGGGTTGGGTCATTTTGTAATTTGAAGAGTGAGTCAGAAGCTGCTTCGGGCAGACTCTTGATGTCGATGCGCCAACTGGTGAGCTTGGCTGCCAGGCGCGCATTTTGACCATCACGCCCGATGGCCAGGCTGAGTTGGTCTTCCGGAACGACCACCGTGGCTGTTTTTCCGCCGCCGCTTTTTTGCTCATTCAGGTAAACGCCGCTGACCCGTGCCGGGCTGATGGCTTTGGCAATAAAGGCCGACGGATCTGGATTCCATTCGATCACGTCGATCTTTTCTTCATGCAGTTCGCGCACGATTGCCTGGATGCGTACCCCGCGGATGCCTACACAGGCGCCTACAGGATCGATACCGGGCTGGGTAGCCGAGACGGCCACCTTGGCACGTTGACCAGGTTCACGGGCAATCGAACGAATTTCGACGATGCCGTGGAAAATTTCAGGAACTTCATTTTCCAACAGGCGGCGCAGGAAGTTGCGATGGGTGCGGGAGAGAATGATTTGCGGGCCGCGCTGGTTGTCTTTTACTTCAGAGATCAAAGCACGCACGCGGTCATGGATGTGAAAGCGCTCGCCCGGGATCATTTCTTTGCGGGGCATGCTGGCTTCGGTTTTCATTTCAAGCCCGATGGTCAATCCGGTTGTACCCACCGCCTGGACGACACCACTGGCGATCTCGCCCAACTGCTTGTCAAAATAGACAAGCTGCGCCTGGCGCTCAGCATCGCGGATCCGCTGTTGGATCACCTGGCGGGCGGTTTGCGCCGCAACCCGGCCAAAATCGCCTGGGGTGGTCTCTACGATCACCAGGCTTCCGATTTCAGCGTCTGCTTGAACCCGCTTGGCTTCGTCCAGCGAGACCTCTGTAACCGGGTTTTCGACAACATCGACGACTTCTTTTTCTGCATAAATCGTCACTTTGCCGGTTTCAGTATCCACTGTTGCCTCAACATGCTGTTGAGCCGAAGCGTTGACAGACCGCCGGTACGCGGATATCATTGCCGATTCGAGCGCCTTAAGGATGATCTCTTTGGGCAGGCCCTTTTCTTCCAAAACTTCATTGAATGCCAGCGTAAATTCGTTCTTCATGCCTTCTGTTTCTCCACCTGATGGTCTTTCTGAATGTTTCAAATAAATAAGAAAAGTGGGGGTTGCCCACTTCTCGGTGTTAGTGACTGTATTGTCTTCCGAACAAAGTCTATTTTACCATATTGTCAAACACGCTGCAAGGGGTTTGTCAAGGGTTAAGCAGGATATTTTTGAAACTGCTGTTTTAATCCATCCTTTTCTGGAAAAGGCAATAGAATTAGGAAAGAAGAATCTCATCACAGAGGTGGATCATGGAAGACTGGCTTTGGTGGCGCGATGGCGTGATTTATCAGATCTACCCGCGCTCGTTTGCAGACAGCAACGCAGACGGTATCGGTGATTTGAAGGGAATTATCGGAAAATTGGATTATCTTGAGGATTTGGGCGTGGATGCGCTCTGGCTTTCGCCGATCAATCCTTCTCCAGATGTTGATTTTGGTTACGACGTGGCAGATTACTACGGCATCGATCCCAAATTTGGCACGATGGAAGATTTCAATACCTTGCTGGAAGAATCCCACCGGCGGGGGATGCACCTGATTCTCGACCTGGTGCTCAATCATACTTCCGACCAACACCCCTGGTTTTTGCAGTCCCGTGCTTCAAAGGATAACCCGTATCGGGATTGGTATTTGTGGCGGGATGGGCAGAAACCGGGCACACCTCCCAATAACTGGGCGTCCATCTTTGGCGGCAAGGGCTGGGAATTCGATGCAACTACCGGGCAATGGTACTATCACATGTTCGCTCCCCAGCAGCCTGACCTCAACTGGCGGTATCCGCCTGTTCGGCAGGAGATGATGAATATTTTCCACTTCTGGTTGGATAAGGGAGTGGATGGGTTCCGGCTGGATGTGTTCAATGAATATTTCAAGGACGAACAATTTCGCAACAATCCTTTGAAACTTGGAATTCGCAAGTTTGACCGTCAGCAGCATGTTTATGATGTGGACCAACCCGAGATGATAGGGGTCGTCGAGGAAATCCGGTCGATTTTGGACCAATACCCCGAGCGATACGCAGTGGGTGAAACCTACATGGCAAGCGCAGAGCGTGCGGTTGAGTTTACCGGGCCATCCCGCTTGAATGCTGCCTTTGATTTCGCCCTGCTCCATTGCCGCTGGGATGCAGCGAGTTTCCTGGAAGTCATCCAGAAGTGGGATGGGTTGAACGTTGACGACCACTGGCCGAACAACGTTCTGAACAATCATGACAACCCGCGTTCTGCCACACGTTATGGACGCGGCGAAGATGATGAACGGTTAAAAGTGGCGGCGGCGCTGCTTTTGACCATTCGCGGCACACCCTTCCTCTACCAGGGGGAAGAAATTGGCATGCGGGACATAAAATTAAAGGGATCTGAAATTCAGGATTCAGCAGGGAAGCGGTATTTTCCGCTCTACAAGGGGAGGGACGGCTGCCGGGCACCCATGCAATGGGATAGCTCGGAGTTCAGCGGGTTCAGCCCCGTCACGCCCTGGTTGAAGGTTCACCCGGATCACGTTGCCCGCAACGTCGAAAATCAATTGCAGGATGCCAACTCATTGCTGCATTTTTACCGCAAGCTATTGGCGGTTCGCAAAAACAGCCCTGCTCTTCGAAGAGGTATGTTCCAAACCATCACTTTTGAACCCAAAAGGTTGGTCGCCTATTTGCGCCAGGACGCTTCTGAAACTATGCTCGTGGCACTCAATTTTGGCAGGCGCAAGGTCCGCTTGGCGCTCGGAGAGGATCTGGCACACCGTGATTGGGAGCTGGTCTTGTCCAGCAAACTTCGTACTGAAAGCGGTGTCAAGGGTGGGTGGCTTCCGCTGGCTGGTGAAGAGGTATGCATCCTCAAGAGCCGGAATTGACCTTGTGAGTGCTTGGCTGGGGTGGGTTCATCCTAATCAGCTATTTCGGATTCCTTGACAGGCACCAGGGTGAACGGAATACCGAAGGCTTCGCCGCCTTCGCGGATGGTGGTCAGCGTGGCTTCAGAAAGGGCGACCCCTTCTATTTCAGACTGGGCGGCTTTCTGAAATTCTTTCTCGCCATGGATGTAAATCCGCTCTTCCCCTGCGGCCTTTGGAGAATTCTTCAATTGAATGATGAGTTCATCCATGTCTTTTTTGAACTCGAACGGATCGCGGAACGCATCGATGCGGAAAGCGCCAAAGAAATGCCCGACGTTTGCAGGAGAGTCGGAATCACTGCCGTGTACACTTTCACCAAACCCGGCACCGGCTAATACGCCTGCAAAGATATCGACCATCACTCCCAATCCGTATCCTTTATAGCCGCGCGTGATTTCCGGACCTCCCAGGGGCAATAGGGATCCACCATTCAGAACAGCGTCGGGGTTCTCAGTATCGTTTCCTTGATCGTCGATGCCCCAGCCCAAAGGGATGGAACGGTGTTGTTTTTGGTAAACCGCCACCCGGCCTTTTGGCACAATGCTGGTTGCCATATCGAGCACGAACGGCAATTCATTCCGGGCAGGCACGGCTACGGCGATGGGATTGGTGCCCAGCATCGCTTTTCGTCCGTGGGTGGGTGCCACGAGGGGGCTCGAATTGGTAGTACAGATGCCGATCATGTTATGCGGCAGCGCCATCATAGCGTAATAACCGGCGATACCAAAATGATTGCTATTCCGGACGGTTGCGAAGGCAGTGCTGTTTTCTTTGGCTTTGTCAATGACCATTTGCATCGCTTTATAGCTGACCGGATGCCCCAGACCATTTCCGCCATCGAGTGCGACAGTGGTCAGAGTTTCGCGCAGTACGGTCAAGGGTGATTTTGGATCGATCAACCCTTTTTTCAATCGCGACCCATAATAACTGAACAAACGGATGATGCCGTGCGAGTCCACGCCGCGTTTGTCAGCGGAAAGCAGGATTTCGGCGGCAATCTGGGCGTCACTCTGGGGCACTTCCCATTGAGTAAAGCAGCGGATCATGTATTTACGTAGTTCCTGCGATTTGAAGTAAAAAGTATGGCTCATGAATGGAACCCCGCTCCAGTAGTGAGTTTTGTGATAACTTATTATGCAATAATAAAACCTTGAAGTCAAAAATTTAATCGTTTGAGCAATCCCTATCGAATTTGTAAGTCCTATCAACCAAGGTCCGAAGTAAAAAAAACAGGTGTGCAATCTTCTGCACACCTGCGGCTTTAGTTTTCAGTCTACTTAGCGGATCAACTCAAGCCCACGATCTTTCCTGTTTCGAGGTCAATATCAATATCATTGAACACAGGTCTTGTCGGCAAACCCGGCATGGTAGCCATGGTTCCCAGCAGGGGATAGAGGAAACCGGCTCCCACAGAGGCTCGCACGTCGCGAATGGGGATCCTGTAACCCTCGGGAACGCCTTTGAGGGCGGGATCATGAGACAGGCTTAAGTGGGTTTTTGCCATGCAGATGGGGATCTTATCGAAGCCAAGGCGGGTGTATTCTGCAATTCTTTCTTCAGCTTCCGGCAGATAATCCACCCCGTCCGCGCCGTAAACCTCTTTGGCAATGGTTTCGATCTTCTTTTTGATCGGCCAATCCAATGGATAAAGGAATTCAAACTTGGAGGGGATCTCGCAGGCAGCCACGACCGCTTTGGCCAGGTCGATTGCGCCTTCTCCGCCTTTTTCCCAATGCTCTGCCACCACCGCGTCCACTGCGCCGCCTTCTTCGACAGACGCCTTGCGGATCAACTCGAGCTCGGCTGGCGAATCGGTAAGGAAGCGGTTGACCGCAACCACAACCGGAATGCCGTATTTGCGTGCGGTTTTGATGTGATGCAGCAGGTTGGGTAACCCTGCCCGCAGCAGGTCGAGGTTTTCATTGGTATAAGCCGGGTCGAGAGGTTTTCCGGCGACCACTTTTGGGCCGCCGCCGTGCATCTTCAGGGCGCGTACCGTGGCGACCAGGACAACGGCAGACGGGACCAGGCCTGAATAGCGGGTCTTGATATCAAAGAACTTTTCCATCCCCATGTCTGCGCCAAAACCGCTCTCAGTGATGACATAATCCGCCAGTTTGAGTGCGATCCGGTCAGCCAAAATGGAGCTGTTGCCGTGGGCGATATTGGCGAAGGGTCCGGCATGCACGAATACCGGCGTGCCTTCCACTGTCTGCATCAAATTCGGTTTGATCGCGTCCTTCATCAAAACAGTCATGGCGCCTGCCACACCCAAATCATCGGCAGTCACCGGATCACCGGCTTTGCTGATGCCGATGACGATCTTTCCGAACCGCTCACGCATATCCGCCAGGCTGGTGGTCAGCGCCAGGATGGCCATGATCTCGGAAGCTACGGTAATATCGAAACCTGTTTCGCGGGTGAACCCTTTTTCTTCAGGTCCTTCACCAATGGTGATGCCGCGCAAAAAGCGGTCTGAGGTGTCCATCACGCGGCGCCAGGTGATGGTCGAGGGGTCAATATCCAGGCGGCAGAGCCTGGCGCGCTGTTCTGTGGTTAGTTCCTCCGGATCCTGGACGGTGATTCCCTGTTTATTCAACCGGGCGAGCATCCCCCGGGTTAAGTGGCGTCTGCCCTTCTTGTCGACGGGGAGAAGGCGATTAAACAACTGTTCGTCCGTGGCATCTTTTTCATGAAACATACGGGCATCGATGGCAGCCGCAAGCAGGTTGTTGGCTGCGGTAATGGCGTGAATATCCCCGGTGAGGTGCAGGTTGAATTCTTCCATCGGCACCACCTGTGAATATCCGCCGCCGGCAGCCCCACCTTTGATCCCAAAGGTCGGACCCTGCGAAGGCTGGCGAATGCAGGTGAACACCCGTTTACCCAGGTGAGCACCCAATGCCTGGCTCAAGCCCACTGTGGTCGTCGTTTTCCCTTCACCCAGGGGCGTAGGAGTAATTGCAGTGACGTCAATATATTTTCCGTCCGGAACATTTTTCAGGCGCTCGAGCACCTCCAGCCGCACTTTCGCTTTGGTGTTGCCGTAAAGCTCGATTTCGTCGGGGAGCAGCCCCAATTCTTCAGCGATCTGCGTGATCGGTTTGAGTACCGCCTCCTGGGCGATCTCAATGTCGCTGGGTACGGGGTTCCTGCGGATCAATGGTGATGCCTTGAACGGCCTTGCTCCGGTACTTTTTTGCGTTTCAGTCATGGATAATCTCCTTCACTAGTCAGTAATCAGATTAAAGACCCAAACGGTCTGAAAATCAAGGGTTTAACAGAAAGAGGCTGTTCAACTGCCCAAAAAGCATGGAAAAAGGCATTTCAAACTATTTCGTACGAGAATTCCTGTTCAATTCAGGCGAATGCATGTTTAATTCTGATCTTGATATGCTATAATGCAACTTGAAGGACGTAAATCTGCCGTACCCTAAAGGAGGATTAACATGGCGGAAATGGCTTATTGCATGAAAGAAAAGAAGAAACAACCGATGGTGAATGTAGAAACCGTCACCATGAAAAATGGCCGCAAGGCGCTCAAAGGAAAATGCGCTGTCTGCGGTACCGGAATGTACAAGATCTTAGGGAAATAACCTAAACGCAAGAGAAAATCCGCACCCGTGAGGGTGCGGATTCTTTTAGCTATTGGTCTTTATATGGAGCTGCTGATTTTCTATTTACGGTTCTATCTATTTTGTTCTATATAAGTTGAATTAGCACTTTCCCATCACCAATTATTGTGATCTTTCCATTACAAATTGGATGAGAAAGGTATTTGCTAGTCTCCATATGGTTATCTTTGGATCAATACCAAAGACTATTATCCAACGTAATTATTTGTTACCATTTAATTTCAGGATTACTGTGAAAATCCTATTTTCGAATATTTCTTAAGAGTTCTTCTTTTACTAAAAGTTTATCGTACAACTCTTTTCGTACTTCCCTGCTTAAAACATCAGTTTTTACTCTTTTGAGAAATTCACTAAAATCATCGTTCATTTCAGAGAGTTTATTCACTGTTTCCCAATCGATTTCTTCTTTTACCTTTGCTGGAAAAATAATTACCGAGTTATCAGGGTCTTCAATATTTATTTGGATTATTCCGATACCAAAAGAAGTAGATAATCTTTTCAATTCTTCTCTAAATTCATTATTTTCATCAATATAGGCTGCAACAAGATATCCCTCATTAGCCCAAGATGAATTGGATACTGCTTGGAAGAATGACTCCCGAAGGTTACTGATTCGTAATTCTCTCTTCATTTCAAATGAGAAAATTCTGACTGCCGAATCACCTAATGCTGAGGACACTTCAAATACTTCCTTTTCCCAATTGTTAAATGGATAATAGCACCCAACCAAATCTGGGTGCACCCATTCACCATATTCTTTTTTATTCGATTTATTATGATGAATTGTTTTGAGATTTGCTTTCAGATAATAGAACCCGTAATAGACCAAAAAAGGGTGCAAATCTTTTTCAAAGAAATCAAACTTTTTTTCTACATTTTCAGGAATATCAATTTGCTTAACTGTAGCTTCAGAAAGTAGTGGAAGGGATTTAAGGTAAAAACGTTTGGGGCGAACTCCGGCAGATATGAACCAGGAATTGGGATTATCACGAACATCAACGTAAAGCATTGCACCTAGAGTAGCATAAGGAGTTTTCCCTAGAGTTCCAATCTGCTTATCATACGACTTGGATACTGCTATCTCCCAGATTTCGTTTGGAGATAAAGGTTTTCTTTCTTCTGAAATGACTTTCTTTGCTAATTCTAAGAATATACTTGGCATGTTCGTCTCCCAAAAATCCAAAACACTATTCAGATTTCACCTGATAGAAAAGCTTTAAAATATGTTTTGATTTATCCAACAATTTCCGTTTTCCCTTGCCCTTAATTCTGAAAGATTTCACTGAGGATTGGGTTCTTTGTGATTTTTCTTTAATTGAGAGATTACTTCTTGAACGAGATCACGATACTCATCTCGAATTTTAAAATTATCCTTTTCCCAAGAATGTTTTGGATACTCATAAGAAATTACTTGTCGAAGGTAATCTTTCCATTTGTGTCCCAATTGACCTGAAATTAACGATATAAAATAACCTGCTTGACTTTCATCCGGAGCAGCACCCATCTTTACGAATTCTTTTCGAAGTTGGTCTCGAGTAACTTGCCCTTTTTCTAGCAACAATGGTAAAAAGTAATCTTTAATTCTCTGTGATGAATAAAGTTTGTTGGATAAATATTCAATCAACTTATTCTTTAATACATCGATTTCATAAGTACCTGGATCGTCAGACGTTTCAATAATGAATTTCTTTTGATTTGCTTTTTTCTTTTCAACTTCTTCTGGAATTATTACCATACGGGATAACACTTCATCACCTTTAGGTGTGATGACATAATTTAATAGAACTGCATTAATTCCAACACTGTATTTATCAGAAAGCCATTCAATCATCCTACCAAGAGATTCTTCTACTCCAAATCCAACAAGTAAAATTCGCTGAGTCTGGTTAATCACGATATCTTCAATTGGTATCCCCTCAAACCGTTGTTGAAAGTAATCCTCAAAAGTCTGATTTGTGTATGATTTACAAATTTCACGAAAACGGTCAATATCCCAATCAGCAACATCAGAAGCGTAGTCAATCGCTTGAATAATTGCCTCTCTAGGTAACATTCCTCGTTTAATTTCAACAATAACTACGTTTCCACTGTTGTCGATACCTAAAAAATCCATAGGTCCAGAGTTAGTCTGAACCTGTTCGCCAATTATGGCAATATCGTTACCCAATATCGCCGGATTGGATTTTATCCATTGCTCCAAATGCTCTTTTTCTTTTCTTCCAATTTCTTCCAGCGATGTAATAACGGGAACCAATTTTCCATCAATGATTTGCCACGATTTAATTTCGGAAGCCATTTATTGCTCCTAAAAGCATGATTTTCCCACCAAGAATCTATTTTATACCAGTATCTGCATTTTCTGAAATTACAAAACAAATTATAGAAAGCCAAAGCTTTTTTTCTGGAATTAAGTAATGATAGTTTGACTGACCTTTGAAGAAGGATGGGATGAATACATCCCATGATTGACATGTAATTTACGACGAATGAAGAATTACGATTTCTTTGTAAGAATAAAAATAAAAACATATGGCACACTCCTTTCGTGTGCCATTTGCCCATATAAGTATCGTATACCTTCGATTTTTCCTTTTACTGTGGGGCGAGAGGGGGTCGAACCCTCACGATGTCACCATCGACGGATTTTAAGTCCGTTGCGTCTGCCGATTCCGCCATCGCCCCGAAGGGATGAATCAATTTTATCTCAATTGACCCGCGCGTCAATGGATTTCACATTGCTGCAATCATTTAAGTTCAATTTCGTGGGGATTCGCCGCTTTGATCATCTTTGCCCAGGTGGAGCCAAAATGCACCCAGGCAGGCGAAAGCCCGCCCACCAGTGTACCCTCTTTGATGCTGCGTTTGAGCCCCTCAGCATCGGAGAATTCAGGCAGCTCTACAGCGGCTTTCCCGACTTCGATGGTCAAATGCGCGTCTGACCCCGCGGTGCCGGGAAGTCCGTGCGCCCTGGCGAACTCTTGCGCTCGCGTGTTGAAAAGGGGGTTGAGCGCCCTGGCGTTCAGAATTTCGATGGCATCCACCCGCGATACCAGGTCTTCGAGTTGTGCAAGCGACCAACCTGAGCGGTACGGATCGAAAGGATGCGAGATACTGATAAACGCGCCCTGGTCTCGCAGGCGTCGAATGACTTCAAGCGGCTCGAGACCTTGTGGAACTTCCTGCGTCACAAACGCTGCCAGTAATTCGCCGGCGGTCGTTTTAATTTCTTCGCCCACGATGATCAAATCGGGAGCAGCTTTTTGGGCTTCGAAGGCGCCTCGAAGAGAGTTATGGTCTGTGATGACCAACCGGTCGAGCCCAGATTTTCGTGCCGCTGAAATCAGCGGTCGAATCCGGTTTAAACTATCTTTTGAATAGAACGTGTGGCAGTGAAAATCAACTCTCAATGATCCGGCCTTCTTTGGTTTGGATACCTAGATATTTACCAGAGATCGACCAAACAAGCAAGCCGATGCCGAACCCTGCCCAGAATGTGGCAAAACGGAATAGGATGGTGGCGACGACTGCCAATCCTGGATGTGCACTTAGGAGTGCGGTCAATAAAGCTGCCATTGCCAGTTCGACGACCCCCAAACCGCCCGGCAGGTTGGATATGACGCCAATGAGCAGCGAGAAAGAAAAGACGAGGAAGGAAACCCCGACCAATGCCCAGGAAGCCTGAAGCCCAAAGCCCAGGAGAATGAAGTACAGTGCCAGTCCATCTGCGAACCATGAGATTAAGCCGATGGCAAACGCCAGCGCCATTGTTCCAGATTTGAAAAGAAGGGGGTTTTCTTCGACAGATTTACGCAGATCGGGCAGGAAGACCTCAAAGAATTTGAGATTTTCGTGCAATTCGAAAACACCGTGTGAAGTGGGATCAGCTTGCAGGGAGAAGATGGCAAGGACAAAGAAAAGAAAGAGCACTGCAAAAAAGGGCCAAAGCAAAGGAAAGGCGAGCGAACCAAAGAGCGAGAGGATAAAGACGCTCATCCCATCAAATATATGATCCACCGTATAGACCGGTATGCTTCGGGTTAATGGCACTCCAGCACAT
>CAVQOS010000026.1:0-87481 GCA_963714465.1 uncultured Chloroflexia bacterium
CGGGTGAAACGTAAAGTAGTGCCTCAATCGATAAAATGGTATAATTTTTTAGGCGAATTACGACAATTTCTATACAACGGAGTAGCGGATGAGACTTCATGAGTACCAGGCAAAGCAGATCTTTGCGAAGTACGGTATTCCGATTCCAAAAGGTAGAATTGCTGGAACTTCCAGCGAAGTCAGACAGGTAAGTGAAGAACTTGGGGGAAATGTAATCGTCAAATCACAAGTACTCGTTGGTGGACGTGGTAAAGCAGGCGGTATCCGCCTGGCAAAATCCCCTGAAGAAGCTGAAGATTTAGCCACCCAAATCCTGGGGATGGAAATAAAGGACATCCCGGTTCGGCGGGTATTGGTGGAAGAAGCGGTATCGATTTCTCAAGAAATATATCTTGGAATTACAACGGATCGTTCTAATCAACGACCCGTTCTTATTGCATCCAGCGAAGGGGGCATGAACATTGAAGAAGTGGCATCCGTCTCTCCAGAAAAGATTGCCAAATGCCTTATCGACCCTTTGCTTGGACTTAAAGACTATCAATTACGAGATATTGCTGTCAGCATCGATCTCAATCGCAGCAACTTAAAGACATTTATGGAAATTGCCCGGTCGCTTTGGAAAGTATTCTGCGACTGCGATGCAACGCTTGCCGAGGTAAACCCACTGGTTGTCACTGCCGAAGGGCGATTGTTTTGCCTGGATGCAAAGATTATCCTGGACGATAATGCGTTGTTCAGGCATCCCGATTTGGCGGACCTGCGCGATACAGACGGTGAGGATCCTGCTGAGGTTACAGCAAGGAAATATGGGGTGACGTTTATCAAATTGAATGGAAATATCGGCTGCCTGGTCAATGGAGCTGGACTGGCTATGGCGACCATGGATATCATAAAGCTTAAGGGTGGAGAAGCGGCAAACTTTTTGGATATTGGAGGAGGAGCCTCCGCCGAGAAAGTATCGGCAGCAACCCGCTTGATTCTTGCGGATCCTAAAGTGAAAGCAATTTTGGTCAATGTCTTTGGTGGAATTACCCGTTGCGATGAAGTAGCCAGGGGAGTTGTAGAGGCACTTGCTGGTAAAAATTCCAGCATTCCACTGGCTGTCCGCTTTGTGGGGACGAATGATACAGAAGGCTACAAGATCCTTTCAAATACGCAATTCTCAGCCGCATCCACCTTGCTCGAAGCCGCTGAAATGGTCGTCAATCTGGCAAAAGGAGTGAGCAGTGAGCATCCTCATCAATAAGCAAACGCGAGTCCTTGTTCAGGGAATCACTGGGAATGAGGGTCTATTTCACGCACAACAGATGATGGTGTACAACACACAAGTGGTTGCAGGTGTTACTCCAGGGAAGGGCGGCGAATGGGTGCTGGAGGGTAAGGTACCGATTTTCGAGTCGGTTAAAACGGCGATGGAAGCGACAGGTGCCAATGCCACAGCCATTTTCGTGCCTGCCAAGTATGCAGCGGATGCCATTTTCGAAGCGGTGGATGCGGGATTGCCTTTAATCGTCTGCATCACTGAAGGTGTACCCATCCAGGACATGATGCAGGTAATGCAGTATTTACGCCAGTCGAAGAGCCGCCTGATCGGTCCCAATTGCCCAGGAGTATTGACGCCGGGAGAAGCGAAATTGGGAATCATTCCGGGGGCAATCACATTTCCAGGGAATATCGGGGTGATCTCGCGTTCTGGGACGCTAACCTATGAGAGTACTTTATGCTCTCAAAAAGGCAGGGAAAGGCGTTTCGACTTGCGTGGGTATCGGCGGCGACCCGATCAAGGGAACGAGTTTTATCGATTTGCTTGAGTTATTTGAAGCGGATGCCAAGACAGATGAAATTGTGCTGATCGGCGAGATTGGTGGTAACGACGAAGAGGTTACCGCTGAATACATCACCCGGTATATGACCAAGCCTGTTTATGCGTATATTGCAGGAATTTCGGCCCCACTCGGTAAGCGAATGGGGCATGCTGGTGCGATCATTGAAGGGAATGTAGGCACTGCGGAAAGCAAGATCTCTGCGTTGGAATTAGCAGGGGTTAAAGTTGCCAAACACCCGGAGGAAATTATCGATTTACTGCAATAAGAAGAAAAAAGAGGTGTTTAACACCTCTTTTTCGTTATTTCCTGTGACTATCGATGTAAGACACTGCGTCTGACACGTTCTTGATCGTTCGAGCATCCTCATCGTTAATATTGATGTCAAATTTCTCGCAAAATCCATCAATAAGGAAGAACTGGTCCATCGAGTCCGCTTTTAAATCCTCAACGAAGCGGGTGTCTTCTTTAATTTCACTTTGATCAATTTTCAAAACATCTACAATGACTTCTTTTACTTTATCGTACGTATCGCTCATCGAAATAACCTCCTGGCTGTGACTTCTGGGCTAAGATATCAATTGAATTGTAGCTTTACTGTGATTTCTGTCAAGACTGTTTCAACTTCAAATTTCAAAACCAAGTATCATTCATAATTCCTTTGGTATACTAACTTTAACTTACGGTGGGTGCTCATGGACAATAGCTATAACACTCAAAATCGAAAAACGGATCACATTCGCATCAATTTGGACGAAAATGTGCGTTCTGGTTTGACAAATGGGTTTGAGCGTTATTTCTTTATCCACAATGCTCTTCCTGAATTGAATTTAGCTGATATCGATACCCGAACCGTTTTCCTCGGAAAATCACTCCGTTTGCCCCTGCTCATCTCCTCAATGACAGGTGGAACAGCGGAAGGTGAAAAGATCAATCGCAATCTCGCCCTCACAGCCCAACAAAAGGGCATTGCGATGGGGCTGGGATCGATGCGGGCAGCCGTTGAAAACAAAGAGGCTGGGCGTTCGTTTAAAATTCGCCAATTCGCGCCAGACATTTTATTGTTTGCCAATTTGGGCGCCATCCAATTGAATTATGGTTATGGGGTTGACCAATGCCGGCAGGTTGTGACTGAAGCGGAGGCCGATGCCCTGATTTTTCACTTGAATCCCCTGCAAGAAGCGCTTCAACCTGAAGGGCAGACTGATTTCTCTGGTCTTCTGAACAAGATTGAGCAAATTTGCCACGACTTGGAAGTACCGGTTGTGGTCAAAGAAGTTGGCTGGGGGATTTCTGAAGCAGTGGCGCGGAAACTGAAAAATGCCGGCGTTGCAGCAATCGATGTGGCTGGAGCGGGGGGGACCTCATGGTCACAGGTGGAAATGTTCCGAAGCCGAAGCGAATCTGAAGCGCGTATCAGCTCGCATTTTATCGATTGGGGCATTGCAACTGCTGAATCGATCCGAATGGTCAAACGAGCGGTGGAAGGGATGCCGGTCATCGCCTCGGGGGGGATCACCAACGGCATCGAGATCGCCAAGAGCATTGCCCTGGGCGCATCCTTGGGCGGAATGGCAGGTCGATTCTTAAAAGCCGCGGTACTATCGGAAGAAGCCGTTGGCGAATTGGTTGATGAAGTCCAACGTGAATTATCCATTGTCATGTTTGCTGCAGGCGCTGCCAATATTGAAGGGTTGAGGAATACGCCATTAACGAAAGAACCCGCCCGCCATGGATGAGCAGTCACTCTTGCAGGAGATGCGTGAAAAGATCAACTTGCGGTTAAGGCAAGCGGTGGATCATCAGTTACTGGTACCGCTGCCGGATTTGAAAAGCATCCTTGACTACCAAATGGGCTGGAGTGACACTTCTGACACCGCTGCTCAGGGAAAGCGCCTGCGTCCACTTTTATTGTTATTGAGTACTTTCGCTGCCAGCGGACAATGGGAATCTGCACTACCGGCAGCGGCTGCGGTTGAGCTCCTGCATAATTTCACCTTGATCCATGACGACATCCAGGACAACAGCCCAACGCGGAGGGGTAGGCCTACCATCTGGGTCAAATGGGGAATCGCGCAGGCGATCAATGCCGGAGACAGCATGCTGGGTCTTGCACAGTTGGCCTTGCTGGAAATTAGCGAGAATTACCTTGAGGATCAGGCAGTACGGATTAGCCGGTTATTTAACCAAACTTTGGTTGAATTGACCCGGGGTCAATACCTTGACCTGGCTTATGAAGATAAACCATCCATTCCGATGGAGCAATATCATTGGATGGTGGATGGCAAAACGGGTGCGTTGATCTCGGCCTGTACCGAAATCGGAGCCATTCTTGGCGGTGCCAGCGACGACAAAGTAAATGCCATGGCTAAATTTGGCAGGAAGATCGGAAGGGCTTTTCAAATTCAGGACGACTGGTTAGGCATTTGGGGAACAGACCAGTTCACCGGAAAATCTACACAATCGGACCTGGTGGAGCGAAAAAAAACTTATCCGGTATTGCTTGGGATCGAAGCCGGTGGTGATTTCGCTGCCGAATGGAAAAGGTTGACCCGAATCGAGCCGGAAGATGCTGACCGGCTGGCAAAATTGTTGGAAGACGAAGGTGTCAGGCAAAATACCGAATCGGTTTTTGCAAGAGAATATGCCGATGCTATCAGTATTTTCAATGCGATCGATTTTCCGGCACAGCAAAAACAACCCCTTCTCCAGTTGATTGAATCCATCCTTACCCGGATGAAGTAATTCCACATAAGTAAATCGAAAAACATCATAATAGTTTGAGTTATCTCGAACTCAATTTCAATTGGGAAATCGTTCCAATTTTGTTGCCGAAGATCTTGAGCGAATTTCGGTCGCCAGTTCAATTAATGGTTTTCCATCCGGAAAAGGCGAATAATCGGGGATCAGCTCGGAAAACGGCAGAATGAGATAATCCAGTTTCCAAAGATTTGAATCAATCACATTATCATCGAAAATAATGATATCAAGATCGATCGTACGCGGGGCGTTCTTATCAGCGGTGCGGATCCGGCCAAGGTCGTCCTCGATGCAGGTCAGGATATTTTCTTTTAATGCATTCTGATCCAGGTCGGTACTGATGTGAACGGCTAAATTGATAAAGTCCGGTCCATTCGTCCCCACTGCATTCGTGATCCACGCAGAAGACACTTGAAGGAGTGTCAGGTTCTCGGAAATGCCCTTCAATGCCCTGGGGATGTTCTCTTGCGGGTGGATATTCGAACCGAGGCTTAAATAGGCCGAGTGCTGCATTCCGACTCATTCTTTCATTCTGACGATTTCGATACCGACGGAGCGGCTAAACCGAACAGCACCAGGTTTTTCAACCTTAACTTTGGCTCCGAGGACGTTTTTTTCTTCCAATACCAACCCCATGATATCGGCTGCAAGGGCTTCCACCGTATAGCGCTTTGCCTTTTCGACAAGCGCCAGGGTTTTCTTGGCGATCGTACGATAATTGACGCTGTCATTAATATCATCCGTCTCGCCCGCCCGGCTGCTGTCAGAGAAAACTGTAATATTGACCAGAATATCCTGGGGTTGTTCTCTTTCGCGGTCTGAAATTCCGATCACACCCCGGATCAACAAATCTTTGATAAAAATCTCGTCCATAATGGCTCCTTAATTCCATTAATTGAGATGCCTGCCGCCGTCCAGATAGATGATTTCACCTGTAAGTTCAGGAGGGGCAGAGAGAAGAAACATGACAGCATTTCCCAATTCTTCGATGGTAGCCCAGCGCTTGAGCGGGATCTTCTTCTCGATTTCTGGATCTACGGGTTCGTTTGAAGGTGGAAGCACAGCCCCCAAAGCCAGAGCATTTACTGATATTCTGGGTGCAAATGCCTGCGCAAGTGACCGCGTGAGCGCACCCAGGGCGGCTTTGCTGATGCTGTAAGCCAAATGGTCTTTACCGGGGTGCATTGCCCGCCAATCAAGCATATTCACAATCGTACCGGTTTTGGAATCGGAGAGATTTTTGGCAAATGCTTTACAAATGAGGAATGGGGCAGTGAGATTCAGATTCAGCGTTTCCTGCCACAGGTCAATGGATGTATCGAACCATTCTTCCTTGTGAAAAACGGCAGCGTTATTCACCACACCATCCAGCGGTGCGAACTGCCAGGCTTGGTCAACAAGTCTTTCGGCGTTTTGAGGATCTGCGATATCGGATTCGATGATCCATGCTTTACGGCCCAATTGGCGGATCAATCCTGCCACTTCATCTGCCTGGTCTGGTGAATGCGCATGATGCAATACGATATCGGCGCCGTTTGCTGCTAGCACCAATGCGATTTCACGTCCAAGGCGGCGGGCGGATCCGGTAATCAAGTAGGACTTGCCAGAAAAATTCATGCTTTACCTCTCCTCAATGGTAGAAGGGTTCAATAGGATTGTCAAGAATAAAGACCCTTGACAACATAGCAGACGGGTATATAATGACTTAACCCACCCCCTATGGGGGGGGATAGGAGAAATATGAAAAACCAGAGCGTGCTTGAGAGATTGAAGACCATCGAGGGTCATATCAGGGGAATTGAAAAGATGGTCGAAGCGGATCAGTATTGTATCGATATCATCCGCCAAATCCAGGCAGTGCAATCGGCTTTGAACAAAGTGAATTCCACAATCCTGGATAATCACCTTAATTCATGCCTGATCACTGCCGTTCGCGGAGATGACCCGTCTGAACGTGAACGTGTGTTAAAAGAAATCGCAGAAATCTACGATACTGCGACAAAAGTCTAATTTATATTTGTATAGGAGAAAATAATGAACACAATCACTTATGAAGTACCATCGATGCACTGCATGCATTGTGAGCACACTGTAAAAACTGAATTGAGCGAGCTGGTTGGGGTGAAAAATGTTGATGTTTCCCTGGAAACGAAAATTGTAAAAGTGGATTACGAAGCACCTGCCACTCCTGAATCCATCGAAAATTTATTGGCAGAAATCAATTACCCGGTAAAGAAATAGCCTTTTGAATTGAAGAACGGAGCAATCATGGCTGATACGAAACAGGTCGTTTTACCGGTAACTGGCATGACCTGTGCCAATTGTGTGGCGACTATTGAACGAAATGTAAAAAAATTGGATGGCGTACAATCTGCCGCGGTCAACCTGGCTTCAGAACGCGCTACGGTTATTTACGATCCTTCATTGATGGGTGTTGAGGGGATCATTAACCGGGTACGCAAGGCCGGGTACGATGTGGCGAGCGGAGACGCAGAAATCTCATTAAAACGGATGAGCGATTCTGCAGATGCAGCCCGTTTGGAAAAAGTGCTGCTAAAAACCGATGGCGTGATGGATGCGAAAGTCAACCTGGCCACTGAAAAGGTGATGGTTAAGTACATCCCTACCATCCTCTCGCAAAGAGAAATTCGCGACAGGATCAATTCGGCAGGTTTTGAGACCATTGAGGCAACAGCCGGGGTTGAAGACGTAGAAGGGAACGCACGCGCTGCAGAGATCAAGCACCAGAGAGGTCTTCTTGTCACAGGTATCGCTTTTACGCTGCCTTTGTTTATCCTTTCGATGCTGCACGATTTCAATCTTCTGCCAATGACCATTATGGATTCACGATGGTTCATCTATCTGCTTTGGGCATTGGCGACCCCGGTTCAGTTTTATGTAGGTTGGCAGTACTACGTAGGAGCATACAAGGCGCTGCGTAACAAATCGGCAAATATGGATGTTCTGATCGCCATGGGATCGTCCGTGGCATACCTTTATTCCATCCCGGTTGCCCTGGGTCTTTTGCCGGGTCATGCTTACTTTGAGACATCAGCAGTGATCATCACGCTGGTGCGGCTTGGGAAGTATCTCGAAGCCAAAGCCAAAGGGGGAACTTCTGAAGCCATCAAGAAATTGATGGGATTGCAGGCTAAATCTGCCCGGGTCATCCGCGATGGGATGGAGATTGATATTCCGGTGGATGATGTAAAAGTGGGTGAAGTGCTGATTATCCGACCTGGTGAAAAATTCCCGGTAGACGGCGTGGTCATCGAAGGCAGAACTTCTGTCGACGAATCGATGCTTACCGGCGAATCCATCCCGCTCGAAAAGGCACCCGGGGCGAAGGTCATCGGTGCGACGCTGAATAAATTGGGCAGCGTAAAGATGGAAGCGGTCAACATCGGAAAAGATACCGCCTTATCCCAGATCATCAAATTGGTCGAAGAAGCGCAAGGCTCGAAGGCACCCATCCAAAAACTGGCTGACCAGGTTTCGGCGGTGTTCGTGCCGGTTGTTATCGCCATTGCCTTAGTCACATTTGGGACATGGTATTTCCTCGTGCCCGCGCCTGTTGCAGGGGCGGATGTAAATGCCTTCACCCGAGCCTTGATCAACATGGTGGCGGTGCTGGTGATCGCCTGCCCGTGTGCCATGGGACTGGCTACCCCCACGGCGATCATGGTGGGTACTGGAAAAGGGGCGCAAAATGGCATCCTTTTCAAATCAGGGGAAGCCCTGGAACGTGCCGGCAAAGTGCAATTGATCGCCCTGGATAAGACTGGCACTATCACCAAAGGGCAACCGACCCTGACGGATATCGAGCTTATCCACTCGAGTTTAACCGAGAATCAAGCGCTTACCCTGGCTGCCAGTGTGGAAAAAGGCAGCGAACACCCTGTGGGTGAAGCGCTGCTGGCTGAAGCTGGAAACCGGGGGCTGACACTTTTCTCGCCAGATAGTTTCCTGGCGCTCCCCGGAATTGGTGCAAGTGCTGTTGTAGACGGACGAAAAGTATCGGTTGGCAGCATCAAAATCCTTAAGGAAGAGGCAATTTCTACTGATCTTTCCAACGTCCTGGACAAGTTTCAAAAACAAGCGAAGACCACTTTGTTGTTACTGGTGGACGATCAGATCCAGGCAGTGATGGCCGTGGCGGATGTGATCAAAGAATCTTCCATCCAGGCGGTGGATGAATTGAAACGCCTCGGTCTCGAGGTCGCCATGATCACAGGTGATAATCAACAAACCGCCAAAGCGATTGCCGAACAGGTAGGGGTTGACATCGTCGAAGCCGAAGTTCTGCCTTCTGGCAAGTCTGAGACGGTGAAGAAGTACCAAAGTGCAGGCAAGGTGGTAGCCATGGTGGGGGACGGCATCAACGATGCCCCCGCACTGGCGCAGTCAGATGTCGGCCTGGCCATTGGTACCGGAACCGATGTGGCCATGGCAGCCGCACCGATCACCCTGATCAGCGGCGACCTGCGAGGCGCGGTAAAAGCCATCCGGCTCTCAAAGAAAACCATGAGTACCATCCGGCAAAACCTGTTTTGGGCGTTTTTCTATAACATCATTTTGATACCGGCGGCAGCATTCGGGTTGCTTAATCCAATGCTCGCTGCAGGCGCAATGGCATTCAGCAGTGTCTTTGTCGTGACGAACAGCTTGCGACTAAAACGTGTAAAGCTATAACACTCAAGAGGTTGTCTGATCAAGCAGGCGACCTCTTTTTGAATTAATTCGCAGTGGTAAAATAATCTAAATACAAAAATTGAGGTGGCGACTATGGATTTAGAGACGAAGTCGATTAATACCCTGCGGTTCCTTTCAGCCGATGCGGTCGAAAAAGCAAATTCTGGGCACCCCGGTCTGCCGATGGGCGCTGCTGCCATCGCTTACACCATCTGGACAAAGCATTTACGTTTTGATCCCCAAAACCCATCCTGGATAAACCGGGATCGGTTTGTTTTATCTGGAGGACACGGTTCGATGCTTTTGTACAGCTTGCTGCATCTGACCGGGTACGATCTCAGTTTGGATGATCTCAAATCCTTCAGACAATGGCAGAGCAAAACCCCAGGGCATCCTGAGTACGGATTGACTCCTGGAGTTGACACAACCACAGGGCCATTGGGTCAGGGGCTATCGAACGGGGTGGGCATGGCGATTGCCGAGGCGCACCTTGCGGCAGAATTCAACCAGCCAGGGTTCGACATTTTCGATCATTATGTGTATGGAATTGTGACCGATGGTGACCTGATGGAAGGCGTAGCTTCAGAGGCGGCGTCACTGGCAGGGCATCTTCAACTGGGCAAGATCATTTATTGTTATGACGATAACCGCATCTCGATCGACGGTTCGACAGAACTGGCCTTCACCGAGGATCGCGGCAAACGATTCGAGGCTTACGGCTGGCAGGTGCTAAATGTTGCCGATGGAAACGACGTCTATGAAATTAACCAGGCGATTAATGCTGCAAAAATGGACCCGCGCCCGTCTTTGATTATCTGCCGGACGCATATCGGCTACGGTTTGCCCACGCGGCAGGATACCGCCAAAGCACATGGCGAAGCTCCTGGTGAGGATGAATTGAACGGTGCAAAGAAGAAATTGGGCTGGCCGCTCGAGCCAAGATTTTACATTCCCGACGAAGTTCGCGAGGTCTTCCTGGCTGCGGGCAAGGCCGGGCATGAAAAAGCTGTACAATGGGAATCTCTGGTCGAAAGATATAGAAGCACTGAACCCGAAAAGGCTGCCGATCTTCTGCGGCGGATCAAAGGCGATTTACCCAAGGATTGGGATGCCGCTTTGCCCCAATTTGCGGGAGATGCAAAAGGCATGGCAACCCGGGTGGCTTCAGGACAAACTCTCAATGCACTGGCGTCAAAACTGCCGGAATTGTTGGGGGGATCTGCCGATCTTACCCCTTCAAACAATACCTGGCTCAAGGAATCAACTGCCTTCGAGCCGGGAAACCCAATGGGGCGGTATTTCCACTTTGGCGTACGCGAACACGGCATGGGAGCGGTGGTCAATGGCATGGCTTATCACGGCGGGTTAATCCCATTTGGTGCGACATTTCTTATTTTTACAGATTATATGCGGGGGGCTCTACGACTTTCAGCCCTTTCACATCTCCATTGTATTTGGGTGATGACTCACGATAGCGTCGGGCTCGGCGAAGATGGTCCAACCCACCAACCGGTCGAACAACTGGCTTCGCTGCGTGCAATCCCAAATATGACCGTCATCCGGCCTGGGGATGCCAACGAGACACGTGAAGCCTGGAAATCAGCAATTGAACACAAAAATGGGCCGACTTTGCTGGCTCTTTCCCGTCAATCCGTGCCTACCCTGGATAGGACTACCTATTCGAGTGCGGAAGGTCTGGCCAAAGGGGCTTACATCCTGGCAGATTTGGGAAAGGGAACCCCCGAGATCATTTTGATGGCTTCGGGTTCCGAAGTGAGTCTGATCGTTGGCGCTGGAGAAGCACTGGCGAAAGAAGGTCACAGCGTGCGCCTGGTCTCTTTCCCGTCTTGGGAATTATTCGGGAAGGCAGGTAAGGCTTACCAGGCAGAAGTGCTGCCAAGCTCCATCAAGAAACGTATTGCGGTAGAAATGGCCAGCCCGATGGGATGGGAACGCTGGGTGGGGGATGAAGGGGAGATCATCGGGATCGATCATTACGGAGCCTCGGCGCCCCTCCAGGCGATCCTAAAAGGTTTCGGATTTACAGTTGAGAATGTTTATGCAGCAGCCAAAGCCATGTTGGCGGAAAAGAGTGAATGATGCGAATCGCAGTCGCTTGTGACCATGCAGGTTTTCCCCTCAAACAAGCAATCATTACAGTGATCGAGAGGTGCGGACATGAGGCCCTGGATTTGGGCTCCTATGACCAGGAACCCGTCGATTATCCGGATTATGCTGAAAAATTGGGCAACATCATCGTTGCCAAAAAAGCGGATCGAGGCATATTGATTTGCGGTTCTGGGGTGGGGGCAAGCATAGCGGCAAACAAAATCAAAGGTGTCTATGCTTCAGTGGCTCACGATACTTATTCTGCGCGCCAAGGGGTGGAACACGACAATATGAACGTGCTTTGCCTGGGCGCCAGGATCATCGGAGAGGAAATCGCCAAAGAGCTGGTGGAAGAATTCCTTAAGGCCAATTTCTCGACCGAAGAGAGACATCGCAGGCGCGTGGGAAAAATTGTGCAGCTGGAACGAAACGGAAAAATAAAAGATGCTTAATGATCGAAGAAAAGGTGAATTGATGGATCCTATTGCTAAGCTGCATTCGCTTGGACAATCCCTTTGGTATGACAATATCCAGCGAAAATTGCTGACTAACGGCGATATGGCAAAGATGATCTCCAGCGGAATGATCCGAGGAGTGACTTCGAACCCAAGTATTTTTCAAAATGCGATCGCAAATTCGAGCGACTACGATTCAGAGATCAAGACGATGGCGTGGTCGGGGAAAACCTCAGAAGAGATCTTCTGGCAGGTTGCCGTAGAAGATATCCAGGCGGCTGCTGATTTGTTTGCCCCCTTGTACAAAGAATCCAATGGGCAAGACGGCTTTGTCAGCCTCGAAGTGAATCCGAAGTTGGCAAATGATACCGAAGGAACGATCCAACAGGCACTTGCCTTATGGAAACGGGTAAATCGCCCCAACCTTATGGTCAAAATTCCGGCCACGAAAGCCGGTCTGCCCGCGATCCGAGCCGCCATAGCGCAAGGCGTGAATGTCAATGTGACCTTGATATTTTCGCTGATGCGTTATGCCGAGGTGATCGACGCGTTTCTTAACGGGTTGGAAGATAGGATGCTCGCTGGAAAGCCCATAGACGCCATCGCTTCTGTAGCTTCCTTTTTTGTTTCACGGGTCGATACAAAGGTGGATGCCCGTTTGGTCCAATTACAATCTGACGGCAAGATCAAAACCGAGGAATTCCAATTGGCGGCTGGAAAAACAGCGATTGCCCAGGTTCGCATGGCTTACACCATTTTTGAAAAGCAATTTGGCAGCGCAAGATTCCAGACGCTAAAAGCCAAGGGCGCTCAATACCAGCGTCCCTTGTGGGCTTCGACCAGTACAAAAAACAAGGCTTACCGCGACGTGCTCTATGTCGAAGAGTTGATCGGCGAGCATACCGTCAACACCGTTCCCCCGCAGACATTGACCACATTTGCGGATCATGGTCAAGCTATGATCACGGTGAGCCATGACCTGGACGGTGCCCGGTCCACGCTCGAGTGGGTGGAGAAACTGGGAATTTCGATGGATTCTGTCACCCAGGAACTCGAGGATGAGGGCGTGAGCTCCTTTGCCGCTGCATTTGACGGACTCCTCCAATCCATCGAAGCCAAGCGCGCAAAAAACGTGGCACAACTGGGCTTGCTGCAGAAGCAGATCCAAGCCAGGATCAAAGAATTCGAACAAATTCACGCGGTGGACAGGTTGTATGCGATCGATCCATCGCTATGGACGACCAATCCTGAAGGGCAAAAGGAGATCCGCAACCGCGAGGATTGGCTTTATCTTCCCTGGACAAGTGTGGCTGAGATACCGGAAATCATGCGCTTGCGTGAGGATGTTTTGGCAAAGGGATTCACCCACGCACTTTTACTGGGTATGGGAGGATCTTCCCTGGCACCGGAAGTGATGAGTTTGATCGCAGCCAGTGAAGAAGTACAACTTGAAGGGCTCGACCTTGCGATTTTGGATTCGACGGACCCGGTTCAGGTGCAGGCTGCCTATTCTCGTTCGCCGATGGACAAGACATTATTTATCGTTTCGTCAAAATCAGGGACGACGAGTGAGATCAATGCGTACCTGGATTATTTTTGGGCAAATGCCAGGAACGAATTGGGAGAAAAGGCGGCAGAGCATTTTGTCGCGATCACTGACCCGGGTACACCCCTGGAAAAACTGGCGCTTGAACGGAAATTCAGCAAGATTTTCTCGGCGGATTCCAAGGTGGGAGGCAGATATTCAGCCCTGACCGTGTTTGGATTGGTGCCGGCCGGATTAATCGGGTTCGACCTCCAAAAATTGCTGCAGAATGCCAGGATGCTTGCCGAAAGCTGTAAACCTGACCGCCCCATCGAGACAAACCCGGGAGCCGTACTGGGCGCTGCCTTGGGAGAAGCCTGGAAGCAGGGGATGGACAAACTGACCATTCTCACAGACCGTTCCTGGAATTCGTTTGGGAGTTGGCTGGAGCAATTGATCGCTGAAAGCAGCGGAAAACTGGGGAGAGGAATCGTTCCGGTCGACCAGGAACCTCAAATCGATGACGGGCTTTATAGTAAGGACCGCTTGTTCGTTTACCTGCGTAAAGATGGCAGCCGTGATCTTTTCGCAAAAGAGCTGAGCAGCAGCGGGCATCCGGTTTTGGAGCTGGATGTGAATGCGATCTTTGACCTCGGAGGATTGTTTTTCCTGTGGGAGATTGCCACAGCTTTTGCGTGTGCGATATTACAAGTCAACCCCTTCGATCAGCCGGATGTGCAGGATAGCAAGACGCGCACGGAAGCGAAAGTGGATGCCATAAAGAAAGGAATTCCTTCTCCGCAGCGAACCCCTTCACTGGTTGTGAATGACGTGAGGATAAATACCTCCTTGCAAGGGGACGGAACGCTTGGTAAACCGGTTGCTGAATTACTTGTAGAATTCCTGGTGGTCAATGGAAGACCTGGCGATTACGTCGCGATCAATGCTTATCTACCGCGTAATCCGCAAACCACCGAAGAACTGCAGCAATTGCGCAAGATCATCCTTGAACGAACGAACAAAGCCACAACCCTGGGTTTTGGACCGCGGTTCCAGCATTCCACAGGTCAGTTGCATAAAGGCGGATCTGACGAAGGCTTCTTTGTGCAGATCATTGCCAGGTATGCCGAAGACATAGAGATTCCCACCGAGGGGATTACATTTGGCCAGTTCGAGCGGGCGCAAGCTGATGGCGACCTGGAAGCCCTGGAGGCACGAAATCGCAGGGTGATCCGCATCGAGCTGCCAAAACCGGACGCCGGACTTTTGCTTGAGGGTTATGTGGAAGGTAAACAATGAGCTCTGACAAGATCGATGAGTTCCAATCTTATCGCAAGAAAATGAATGACCGGATCGGCGAGATCGATCATCTGGGGATCAAGCGATTTTACAATTTGGATACCAATGCATACCATAACGGCGCCTTGGATTCGAAAACGAAGGAGCTCCTGGGATTAACCGCATCCATGGTGCTGCGCTGCAATGAGTGCATCGATTACCATATTATTCAATGCGTCGATGCCGGCTGGTCAGACGAAGAGCTGTACGATGCATTTAATGTCGCTTTGGTCATTGGCGGAAGCATTATCATTCCGCACCTGCGCCATGCCGTCGAAAGCTTGGACATCTACCGGGAAAAGAAGAAATAGGTCATCAGCGTATTGGATTAGAAAAAGTCCGAATTCACCAGAATTCGGACTTTACTGTTGTACCCCAGGCAAGGATCATGACATTATTGCTTTTTCTTCCCGCAAGCCTTTTTGGGAAGTAATAGATAGAGAATTGGAAAACAGATTATGAAAGAAAGGATAGGGTGCGAGAGAATCCAAAGGACAGCCTGCGCAGCTTTACGAATCAACGATATTTCCCGGCTGCGTTTTTCCGGCACAGACTGCGGAGCATCCCAATCGAGAGTAGCCAACCGGTCCAGCAAATTTTCCTCCACGCAGCCTTCAAGGCTGAATATATACAGGTGGTTGACACACTGGTGAGCCATCAACAGGTCGCGTTTTAGTTCCAACCAACGTAATTTTCTTAGCTCAGGAAGCCCTTCGATTGCCACGCCGCCGCCTGTGCTTCCCACTGCAACCGCTGAAGCATTTTTGGCATAACTCCATAAGACCGCATCGGATGCTTTGCCAAAAATACTGGAATATAACATCAACACTTCGCGATCGACTGTCAAAGCCGGCAGACCAAAAAGACGGGCGAGAGTAGAAGACCCCGCGCGGCGTTCATCCACCACCGATGGAAATTGATAGGTTTCCACAGCATATCCATCTTTGTGGATCTGTTGAATCAATCCCAGCGCATCCTCTTTCAGCATGCGGTATTTGCGGATGGAAAAGAGGCGTTTGATCAAGGTTGGGATCTGACTGGAAAAATCCAAAGTTAATTTGGTCAGGGTATCAATTCGGGGCTCTATATCCAACCCGATGGCTGCCCAATTAAGTTCGTTGGCTGCCGACCAGATGCTAAATTCAGCGTATTTCTGGATGGTCTGGTGGATCGTATCCAGACTTGTCCAATATCCTTCTTCTGGCGTAAGCAATAACCAGGCGGTGACAGGAATCCCCGCTTTGGTCAGTTTTCTAACCACATTTACAAGTTCAGGGGTAAATTCATGGACCGCCAGGCTGAGATTTGCGTTCATGTGCCTAAGCTGGCTGATCAAAGCATTCGAAGAGAAAAAATTCTCAAGTTCGTCGGAGTGAAGCTCACAAAAAAAAGTGATCGAGGGTGGTTTCATAAATTCCCCTTTGAAGCCTTGAACCTAAGGTTGAGCCCTTTGGCATAACTATTCCTCAAGCATAACCGAAAAATCTTGAATCCCGCACAAATTTTAAGTATTCTTCACAGAATGTTCAAATGAGGCAAAAGTGATCGAATGTGGGGGGTGGTTCATTTCGTACGAATCACCCTTTTTGCTGAATTTGGGAAAGAATGCATTGACGAGCGATGGCTTTTGAAAAGACTTCAAAAGGCGAATGTTGCCAAACTGATGACCTGTAAGTTTTATCCGCAGCCGCCGTTCTGGATGGTGGTTTGCCAGGATCAATTCAAATTGCTGAGCGTTCGATGAATGGAAGAGTATTGCATCCAGTTCGGGGGCAACGGGTCGAGATTCAGCCAAAACCGAATTGGACAAGATCGTCAGGGGAACGGCGCTGAATTCTGTGCCTGAGGTCAGGGCAGCAAAAAGAGCTTGTATTGGAGGAAGCTGAGTAGTGTGCAACTCGTAGGCTCCAAAAGTCATAAAAGGAACTGCATCACCAAACTTGATAATCGATTTCAAGGTATCCAGAAGCAGCATGGAGCGGTCGATTTGATCCATCCGGGTGGAGTTGTTTTGAATTTGTGCATCGAGGGAATCAAAGATCTGGCTGGCATCGATTGCCTGCCGTACATCTCGATTCTGAATGCACCTGGAATTTTGACCTTGCATGCGGGAGATCATTTTCTCCAGGTTCTCCTGGAATGTTTCGTGTACTTTGCCTAGATCATTAATCGGAAACTCTCCCGAGACGAACCCATCTTCCAGAATCGGGATCTGCCAATACACGAAATCGATGCTTTGCCCAATTTCATTCAGGAGGAGCTCGTTCCAGCGCGTATTTTGGTCGGCAGGGTCATCCGACGCGAGGTATCTCATCAAAATCCCAATTTTGAGTTCGTTATCCACTGCGCGCATCGCCTGAGTGAAATACCGGATTTTCCGGGCGTATGTTAATGCGCTTGTGCCTGTCAATTCCCATTCCTGCCATGCACAGCCGCTGATGATCCAGGTTTTTACGGCATAGGGGGCTGCATGACCATTCAGGGTACGAGCTTTTCCTTCAAGACCCTGTGGAGGATCGTTGCAGTACTTCACCCACAAGGCGGCTTCTTCCGCAGTTGTCAGGGTGGAGTCCACAGCCAGCATGGGTTGGATCCTATTGGATTCGCAGTACTGCAAAAATTCATCGGTTCCAAAACGATTTTCCTGCTGCGGTTTCCAACCAAGGTCATGACGCACAGTGCGGGAGGACATGGGGCCAATCCCATCGGTCCAATGTGAACCGAGCACAGAATTCAGCGGTGGGAAGACCTGCACGGGGAAGTGGGTGGAGGGAGCATCCCCTGGATTGGATTGGGGTTGCTCAGGACAATTGCTTGCGAACAAGAACTTGTTTATGGGAATGGAATTTTCCAGGTCAAAGTCCAGGCGAAAATCGATGGGTTTTCTCAGGAATGATGGAATAAATGATTTGCGCATAGCCATTTTAATATCATCTTTGACCGTAAACTGGATGATCCCTGCTTCTTTCGTTTCTGCCCAAAGCACCAGTTTTTTGGGGTTGGCAGACGCCTGGGACGAAATGCTTATGCGGATTCCGGTGGGGATTGGGGCAGGACTTTGGGGTGAGATATGACTGGCAAGTTTTGCAGGTTGACCTTCTGCCTGGTATTGGATCTGGTCCAGCGGGATTTCACTGCCGTCAGCGATCAGCTTCAGGCGTGTGATTGTCCCCGCGGCGTAAGTGTTCTTGATCTCGAACCAAAAACGAGAACGTTCATAGCGAAAGCTATGAGGGACCAACATCCGGTGCAAAATAAATTCTGGAAGACTCATGGGTCCTTTCATCAAAGCATCAGTTACTCAAAAAAGCTTGGAACGACGACGCGATCCAGGCAATACCAGGATCTTCGGATTACATTCTTGCGAGGGCTACGGCTCCCAACATGCCCGCCCGATACCCCAACGCGGGGGAAATAATGTACTGGTCGATGCCTGTCTGAACCGCTGGATGATCAACATAATTATTCAGAAGCTTTTTTGTCCGCACCCGGATGCTCTCGATCAGCCCCGGATGATTCATTACGCCGCCCCCAAGGATGATCTTTTGAGGAGAGAGAGTGAGGATGATCGATTGCAGCGCCTGTGCAGTGTAATCCGCTTCAAGATCCCATGCCGGATGATCTTCAGGCAATAATTGAGCGGGGATATTCCAACGCTGGAAAATGGCAGGTCCGGCAGCCAATCCTTCCCAGCAGTCTTTGTGATATGGACAAAACCCCTCGAATGGGTCCAGGTCTCTATCATGGTTGATCACGATATGACCTAATTCTGGGTGTACCAATCCATGCACAGGTTTGCCTTGGACGACCACGCCGCCACCGATGCCTGTGCCAATGGTGATATACACATAATTTTCCACCCCCCGGGCAGCGCCCCAGGTGCCTTCACCAATGGCAGCGGCGTTCACGTCGGTATCCAGGACGGCGGGTATCCCTAATTCATTTTGGATGAGGGAAAGAACCGGGACGTTCCTCCATGCAGTCTTTGGGGTCGAGGTGATGGATCCATAGGTTGCTGATCTTGGATCAAGATCCAGCGGACCAAAAAAACCGAGCCCGATACGGCGAATTTGGATCCCAGTTTCACTGGTTGATTTCTTAAAAAATTCACAAACCCTGGGAATCGTTTCTTCAGGAGTCGTGGTCGGCACACGTGCTTCCGCAAGGATATGTTCCGAGTCTCTTGCGATGATGCAGTTGAATTTTGTGCCACCCGCTTCGATACCGGCGTACCATTCATCCATGTTTGCACCTTCGTGTTTTGAGTATCTTAATCATAGCATATGTGAAATCATGAAAGAGAATCATGAAAACCTAGTATAATGACCAAATAAGCTATTCTTATTCGTAGTTTATTTTTGTTTCGACAGACTGATACCTGCGGGTATCTTGTTTCCATGCGTCTGAAGCGAGGCGCAAATAATCAACTGGTGAGGAAAAAATGGACTTATTCGAAAAATGCCGGTCATATACTATTGCAAAGAAAGCCATGGAAGAGGGAATCTATCCTTATTTCATTCCGTTGAATGAAAATGAGGGGACTGAGGTCGTTTTCAAAGGACAGCGTCTGATCATGTGCGGGTCAAATAATTACCTGGGTCTTACCACGCATCCTAAAGTTCGTGAAGCTGCCATCGAAGCCATAAAGCGATTTGGAACAAGCTGCACCGGATCGCGTTTCTTGAATGGAACCCTGGCTTTGCATGAACAGTTGGAAACGGAGCTGGCCGAATGGGTGGGCAAGGAAGCAGCCCTGGTTTTTTCTACAGGCATGCAAACAAATTTAGGCACCATCAGTTCGCTGGTCGGCCGGGATGATGTGGTTGTGATGGACAAAGAGGATCATGCCAGCATCGTCGATGGCGCTCGCCTGGGCTATGGAAAGATCGAACGCTTTCGCCATAATGACATGGCTCACCTGGAGAAGGTATTGCAGTCCATTCCTGAATCAGTCGGCACTTTGATCGTGGTTGACGGCATGTTCAGCATGGAAGGCGATCTTGCCCCGATCCCGGAGCTTGCCAAATTGGCTAAGAAGTATGGTGCACGCCTGATGATCGACGATGCGCACGGGATGGGTGTTTTAGGCGGCGGGCATGGGACAACTGCTCATTTGAATGCGACGAATGATGTCGATTTGATCATGTCAACCTTCAGTAAATCGTTTGCCTCTCTGGGCGGTTTCATCGCCGGTGACGAGAACACGATTCACTTTATAAAACACAACGCACGTTCCCTAATCTTCAGCGCAAGCATTCCACCTGCGAATGCCGCCGCTGCACTGGCTGCCTTGCATGTAATGCGCGATGAACCTGAAAGGGGCGATCGGGTGTGCCAGATTGCAGCAAAGATGCGCAAAGGATTCACCGGCATGGGATTCAATATTGGCAACTCCACAACCCCGGTAATCCCGATCATTATTGGAGATGATGAGCGGACTTTTCTCACATGGAAAAAGCTTTTCGATAATGGTGTGTTCGTCAACCCGGTGATTTCTCCGGCTGTGAACCAGGGTCACCAATTATTGCGAACCAGCTATATGGCTACTCACACCGATGAACAGATGGATCGTGTTTTGAGCGTTTTCGAGAAGGTCGGAAAAGAAGTTGGGTTGATCTAAATAACAAAAGCACACCGGCTTATCTGTGGTGGGTAAGCCGGTTTTTTATTTATTGAAATAAAGAATCCCAATCGTGTTTGGACCGCAATGACTGGCAATGGTTGCACCGGCATAGGTGATGCAAACCTCTTCGATGGGTGCAATCTTAAATAGTTCTTCCTTCAATTCATTGGCGTCATCATCACAATACGTATGCGTGATAAAAACCCGCTGTAGATCGATATCATTGACGTTTGCCTTGAAATTATCCAAAAGCGTATTCAGCGCTTTCTTTCTAATTCCGCCAACCTTGGTTTTTACACCCAGGGTGCCATTCTTGTTGACCTCGATGATCGGTCGAATTTTCAGTACGCTGCCGATCAAATGCGACATGCAGCTACACCGCCCACCCATGTACAGATAATCCAGGGTGTCGGTGAGCAGCCCGATGGCAGAGGATAGGGTGAGCGAGTCGACGACATAGATCTCACTTCTATCCAGTTCGGTTTTTGCCAGTGGGCATTCTTGATGCTCGCAGATAACATGGAGGAGATGCCAACATACACCGCTTGGTCCGCTTCAGCAAACTGCGCGGCTAAGGTCGGCATGGACGGCGAAGACGTTTTTGGCAGGACCCATGTTTGTTTGACCAGGTCAAACAACTGGGGAGGGGTGATGGTCAATCCATCCAAATAGGTTTGATCATTGAAGTGCACTTATAGGGGAATTACATGAAGACGACGTTCCGCAATTTGTTCAGCGTTTAAGTCACAGAAACTGTCTGTAAAGAGCTCAACCAAGATTGCATCATTAAGGTTTTTTCAGCGATGAACGGTATGGATATTAAAGATCAGAACCAACGTTTGAATTTGAAGTAGGACAACATGCCTACGGCGATGGCGAGGTAGACAAGGTTGACCACCCAAAAACCCCAGGGTGATTCAAGCCCTGGGATATACCTGAAATTCATCCCAAAAACACCAGCGACGAAGGATAAAGGCAGGAAGATCGTCGAAACGATCGTCAGGGCTTTCATCACTTCGTTGAGTCGTAGCGAAGTAGAGTTCAGATAGATATCCATCGAACCTGAAACAATATCCCGTATCGCATCGGTCAAATCCTGGATACGAATCAAATGGTCGTAGATATCTCTAAAATAGACCCTGGCATAAGCAGACACCTGGGGAAATTCATCGCGGGCAAGCCGGTTGATCACTTCGCGTTGCGGAGAGATAATCCGGCGCAAGGTCATAATTCCGTGTTTGAGTGAGATCAATTTTGCCAATGTGTCAGGGTTGGGTCTCGCTACGACCGTATCTTCGATCCAGTCGATCTCAGATTCCATCTGGTCGATCAACGGCATGTAATCGTCGACGACGTTATCGAGGATCGCATGACAAAAGAAATCGGGTCCATGGCTAAACATTCGTGTATCACGCTCGATACGTTGCCAAATAGTATCGATCACAGGAAGCGAAGCATCAGTAAAACAGGTCACCAGGTAGTTTTTGCCCAGAAATAAGTCCAGCTCCACTGTAGGGAGATCGGAAAGAGAGCCATCCAAAAGAATGGATTGAAAGATGATAAAAATATACTCCCCGTAGTCATCCACCTTGGGGATCTGATAACCGACGGACAGGCTGTCTTCGATTGCCAGCGGATGAAAATGGAACTGCTTATCGAGCACTTCGGTGATCTCTTCGGTACTTGCTTTTTCAAGACTGATCCAGGTAAACCCCTGGCTTGAAGTCAAAGCCTCGTCGATTTCAGCCTCGGATAAATTCTTCTTATAGGTTCCATCGGGAAGGAAATGGCAATTCTTGATCATCTTGTAATTCTATCCTGATTTGAAAAATCTTCATACCATTTCTTTACGAGGTCAACCCTGATAGAATGGACTAAAAGCGATGTTGGAGATCCAATGCAAAAAAGCAGACTTGAGTACTTGATGACACAACTCGAAAAATCATTCATCCCTGAGAAGGCAAAGGATCTGGAAGGTGTTTTCCAATGCCATATTCTTGGCGAGGAAGGGGGCGATTGGCTGATGACCGTGAAAGATCAGCAATGCAAAATCACTCCGGGCATCTCGCCTAAGCCGAGGGCAACCCTCACCATCGAGAGCAGCCATCTGGACGAATTACTTTCAGGGAAGTTGGATCCCTTAAAAGCTTTCTTCACTGGCAAGATTCAATTGGACGGGGATAAAGCAGCGGTGATCAAGTTGCTGACCATGTTCCATCTTGATCCAAAGAATTATCAATAAGAAATGAGCCGGTCAAATTTTGACCGACCCATCATTTTTGGTTTAGTAAAGTCCCCAATCACTGGCTAGACCTTCTTCCATCATTGAAAAATCCCAGCTTTCCAGCCCCAGATCGATCCCGACTGGGATCTCGAGACTTTCCTCAGCTTTCTTGCGGATGGATTCGATCATGGCGGGGCCGTAAGGGCAGAAAGGCGTCGTGAGGATCATGCTCACAATGGCCGCGCCGTCTTCAATTTTCAAATTCCGAATCAAACCGAGCTGGATCACATTCAGCGCTAATTCAGGGTCAACGACTTCCTGCAAGCCTTGCTTCAATTTCTTCGCCTGGTCAGGGTTGGTTTTTTCAGCCTCCCACTCAGGCCGGTTTGTACCCGGAGTTCCGCGCATCATTTGAGTACCTCGCTTGGATTTTGTTTCTTGATCACATAGCTGCAGAGATTATCCCCGTTCAAGACACACTGCACCTTCTCGGTTGGAATGGATAACCAGGTGGAAATTAACGTCTGATCCATGGCGCAGACTTCGGGGTGGCTTTGTCCGATGTGATAAAAAGGGCAGGCCACTTCGTTGATGCGGTATTCGTCGCCAGATTGCTCCCATTCAATGCTGAAGCCTTCGGTTTCCAGGTTATCTTTAAGAATGTTCAATTTTTCTTCCAACGGCAGGGATTTGATCTTTTCTCCCTGCTCGGAGGCCAGGTCTTTGGCCATGTCACTAAATAGATTCTTATATTCGAGGTCGGGAAGCGTCTGTTTGAGGTGAGTTAATAAGCGATCGGTCAACTGCAGATACCGGGTGGGGAATTTCTCCTGACCGGATTCTGTAAGTGAATACACCAGGCGCGGACGTCCGACGCCATGTCGTTCTTCTTCTGCGACAATCGACCCTTCCGCCTGAAGGCTGGTCAGGTGATGGCGGACAGAAATGTTATTGATCTTTACCGCTTCTGCAAGCTCACTGATGGAGGAGTGCGGATTTGCCAGGAGGGTCTGTAAAATTCGATCGCGGGTACTTTTCATTGAATTCCTTCTACTCTACTCATACCTGTTTGCAGACAAATATACCATAATTCTTCAATAAATGTCAATAATGTCATACTTATCGTAAATATTCGACAGAAAAGGGTTTTTCGAATATAATTGAACAATAGCATAAATATTGACCCTGGCCTGCGGGCATGTTATAATCCCGTTGGATTTTGAATAATATAGAATATTATTATAAATATTTATGATATAATAGCGTCAATTATTTTTTGAGGAGATTGTATTCATGGCTGAATTGGTCATCAAAGATTTGCGGGTCAGTATCGAAGGAAAGCCAATCCTTAACGGAGTGAATCTCATCCTGCCGCAGGGTGAGGTTCATGCGATCATGGGACCTAACGGTACCGGTAAGTCAACACTTGCCTACACCCTGATGGGGCATCCTTCTTATACGGTCACCGGCGGCGAGGCAATTTACAAAGGCAGGAATCTGTTTGAGCTTTCTCCTGCCGAACGAAGTCATTTGGGCATTTTTCTTGCTTTTCAATACCCGGTTTCCATCCCCGGGGTAACCGTAGCCAACTTTTTACGTACGGCTGTCAATGCTCAACGCAAAGCTGCGAACCCGGAAGATAAAGGCATTCAGATTCCCGAATTCAGGAAAATCTTGAAAGAGAAGATGGAAATGCTTAAGATGGACCTGGGTTTTGCAGGTCGCTATCTGAATGAAGGATTTTCTGGCGGCGAGAAAAAACGCACAGAAGTGCTTCAGATGGCCATGTTGAAACCTGAAATTGCGATCCTGGATGAAACGGACTCTGGGCTGGATATCGACGCATTAAAGGTCGTTTCTGAAGGGGTAAATATGCTGCGTGGAAGCGAACTGGGGGTGTTGGTGATCACGCATTACCAAAGGTTGCTCAACTACATCAAGACCGATGTCGTACATATCATGATGGACGGCAGAATCGTCGAATCAGGCGGACCCGATCTGGCATTGCACCTTGAAGAACATGGCTATGAATGGGTGCGGGAGAAATACGAAAACGGGGTTGCCTCTCTCTGATCGCGGAAGAGCTCGTGGAGGAATTTATGGGTGCAGAACAAAACCAGCACTTACTGGATAATCTAGGTACATACCAATATGGATTCAAAGATCCAGAAACATCCGTGTATAAATCCAGTAAAGGGCTGAATGAAGAGGTAGTACGCAAGATCTCTGAAATGAAAGGCGAACCGGAGTGGATGTTGAATTTTCGACTCAAAGCGTTCGCGCATTTCAAACTTCGACCGATGCCCACCTGGGGCGCTGATATCAGCGGGTTGAACTTTGATGATATTTTCTATTATGTAAGACCTTCCGAAGCGACCAGCAAAAGTTGGGACCAGGTGCCGGATACGATAAAGAATACGTTCAACAAACTTGGCATCCCGGAAGCTGAACAAAAGTTCCTGGCAGGTGTGGGTGCGCAGTACGAATCAGAAATGGTTTATCACTCCATCCTCGAGCATCTCTCGAAACAAGGTGTGATCTTCCTGAGTATTGAAGACGGTTTGAAGCAACACCCCGACCTGTTCAAAGAATATTTTGGAACGGTGATCCCGATCGAAGACAACAAATTTGCCGCCCTGAATTCTGCGGTATGGTCGGGAGGATCATTTGTCTATGTTCCAAAAGGCGTGAAGGTGGAATTACCCCTCCAGGCGTACTTCCGCTTGAATGCTGCCAATATTGGTCAATTTGAACGTTCTTTGATCATCGTCGATGAAGGAGCGCAGCTTCATTATGTAGAAGGCTGTACCGCCCCCACTTACACCACCAACTCATTTCACTCCGGCGTGATCGAGATCATCGTTAAAAAGAATGCAAGAATGCGCTACACTACCATCCAGAATTGGTCAACCAATGTATATAACCTGGTAACGCAGCGCTCGATGGTGGCTGAAGGCGGCACGATGGAGTGGGTCGACTGTAACCTGGGATCCAAGGTGACGATGAAATATCCTTCCTGCTACTTGATGGGACCGCGCGCACACGGCGAGATTCTGTCAGTGGCGTTTGCAGGGGCCGGGCAAAACCAGGACGCCGGAGGCAAGATGATCCATTTTGCCCCTGAAACGACATCGAAAATTACCTCCAAATCCATCAGCAAGGACGGCGGACGAGCCTCCTATCGAGGACTGCTCAAGGTCTATAAAGGTGCAAAAGGGGTGAAGTCCAATACGGTCTGCGATGCCTTGATCCTCGACCCGCAATCGCGGTCAGATACGTATCCGACAATCGAAATCGATGAACAGGACGTCACCATCGGGCACGAAGCCTCCGTCTCGAAAATTGGCGAAGAGCAACTCTTCTACCTGATGAGCCGCGGGCTTTCACAGGAAGAAGCGACGACAATGGTTGTTTCCGGGTTTATCGAGCCGCTTGTGAAGGAACTACCCATGGAGTATGCGGTGGAAATGAACCGTTTGATCCAATTGCAGATGTCAGGTTCGGTCGGGTAGCGCAAGAAGTTTTATTAAGGCAACTTGAAGGATAACTCATGACAGATTCACCAGTGATACTTCGTCGATCTCGTACTCAACAAGCCGAAACCCCCAAAGAGTTCAGTTTTCAACCTGAGCTGGTGGAGGACGGATCGTTTTATCAAGCCTATCGGCAGCAAGCGTGGAATTCTTTCCAGTCTTTGCCTTTCCCAACGACGAAAAACGAAGCCTGGCGCTGGACGGATATTTCCAAGCTTCCAGTCGAGAGTTTTGTGGTTTCAACGGGAAACTCCATCGAGAAAATCCCGGCTGAGCTTCTGGAACCAGTGGCGGATGCCGCCCATGGCGGCGAGATCCTGCTTGCCGGTGGGCATAATCAAATTCAGCTTAACCCTGATCTGAAAAAAGCCGGGGTCGTGTTTACCGATTTCAACGACGCAATACTGAATCACCCCCAACTCGTTGAGAAAATTCTTGGAAAAGTCATTGAACCCGGGGAGGAGAAATTCAGTGCCCTGGCTGCAGCGATGGCACCCAACGGTGTTCTGCTTTATGTACCCAAGGGATTGACTGTCACCACGCCGCTCCATTCTCTGACATGGATGTCAGGAACTCGGGAAGCGGCTTTCAGCCACCTGCTGGTTTACCTGGATGAAGGATCGAGTGTGACCTATGTCCACGAATCGTCTTCGCCAGTGGAAGAACTCGAACAGGGCTTCCATTCCGGTATCATGGAGCTCTTTGTCGGTGCCGGAGCGCATTTGCGCTTCGTGGAATTGCAGTCCTTTGGCGAAAATATTTGGAACTTCATGCACGAGCGGGTAAAAGTGGAGCAGGACGGAGTGGTGGAATGGATTTTTGGTGCTCTTGGCAGTCATCTGACCAAGAATTTCTCTGAATTGCAGCTGGTTGGTAGAGGAAGTACCGGAAAATTATCGGGATTTTACTTCTCGCAACACCACCAGCACCTGGATTATGACACCCAGCAGAATCACCTGGCACCCAACACCACCAGCGACCTGCTTTTCAAAGGCGCATTGCTGGATGACAGCCGTTCCGTCTGGCAGGGAATGATCTATGTTGCCAGGAATGCAAGCAAGACGGATGGGTACCAGGCAAACCGCAACCTCGTTTTAAGCGAGGGCGCGCGTGCAGATTCCATCCCGGGACTGGAAATTTTGACTGACGACGTCCGTTGCACTCACGGTGCAACGGTGGGCAAAGTGGATGCCGAAGAACTCTTTTATTTGGAAAGCCGCGGGCTCTCACCTGCCAATGCTGAGCGCATGATCGTGGAAGGATTTTTCGACCCAATTATGCAGCGGATCCCATTCGAAGGAGTACGCAAACGCTTTCAACGCGCCATCGACCAGAAGATGAAAAAGATGGTCAGTTCCTGAGATTGTTTTAAGCTGACTATGCTAAAATTTAAAGATTACACTTTTGTTGGAGATGAAACTATGGCTCAAGGACCTTTTATGCGACCCCCGGATTACGAATTTTTATACGAAGTCGGAGATTCTGTTGAGGTATTTTGTGATCATGAGAAGAACGGCGAGCGGATTCGCGGGTGGCTGAAGGGAATTGTGGTCCAGGTCGATCCCAAAATGGTGGCTGTCCAGTTCAGGACAAATGTCTATTTGACCGATGGTTGGATGGTTCCGGACCACATTTTGTGGTTCCCTCAGCAATCACCCCATATTCGCATCCCATTGAAAAAGAGTGTGACCAGTTAGGTCAAACATGAAAATGGCCGAACTTTATCCATTGGAAAGTAAGATGGCCGCAATCCGGAATGATTTTCCGATCTTTGCCAGGGAAGTCAGACCCGGGGTGCCATTGATCTACATGGATTCGGCCGCCACATCTCAGAAACCGGAGGTGGTGATCGAAGCCATGAATCATTATTACCGCTGGACAAATGCGAATATTCACCGCGGGGTACATACCCTGGCAGAGGAAGCTACGGCAATGTATGAAGCTGCGCGTGATAAAGTAGCCCGGTTTATAGGGGCTGGCAAATCACGTGAAATTGTTTTTACCCGCAACACCACCGAGTCGATCAACCTGGTCGCGCATACCTGGGCAAGGAAATTCCTATCCAAAGGCGACCTGGTGGTCCTGACGGAAATGGAACACCATTCGAACCTGGTGCCCTGGCACATGCTTGCAGAAGAAAAAGAAATTCGCCTTGAGTTCATCCATGTGACCGACAACGGCGAATTGGACCAGGAATCCTACCAGAAACTGCTGGAGCAGCACCCAAAACTGGTCAGCTTCACCCAGGTCTCCAATGTCTTGGGGACAATCAATCCTGCAAAACAGATGATTGCGCAGGCGCATGCTGCAGGGGCGTTGGTGCTCATAGACGGGGCTCAATCCGTGCCACACATGCTGGTCAATGTAAAAGACCTTGACGCAGATTTTCTTGCTTTTTCGGCGCATAAAATGCTGGGTCCGACGGCGATCGGAGTGTTGTGGGCGCGCGAAGAGCTTCTTGAAGCCATGCCGCCATTCCTGGGCGGAGGCGACATGATCAAACGTGTTTATCTGCGGTCGTTCGTGCCGAATGAGTTGCCTTATAAATTTGAAGCCGGGACGCCTGCAATTGCGGAAGCGATAGGGTTTGGCGCTGCCATTGATTATTTGAATGAAATAGGAATGGATACCATCGCTGCTTATGAAGGCGAATTGGTAAGCTACGCAATGCAGGTGCTCGGAGCAGTGAAGGGGTTAACCCTGCTGGGGCCGGAAGCTGAAAAGCGTGGTTCGGTGACGGCCTTTACACTGGAAGGGGTCCATCCGCATGACGTGGCGCAAATTCTGGACCGCGACGGAATTGCCGTGCGAGCCGGGCACCATTGTGCCATGCCCTTGCACGACCGTTACAATATTCCAGCAACCACCCGTGCCAGTTATTATCTCTACAATACGCACGCAGAAATCGACCAATTAGTGCTTTCTCTTGAGAAAGTAAACAAGCTGTTCAATTAATGGAATCTTATGGATGACCTTTACCGGGAAGTAATTATCGAGCATTACAAAAACCCTGACCACCGCGGTCATTTGGACCCGAATGATATTTCATTCGAAGATGAGAACCCATTGTGCGGCGATCATATTCGAATCGATCTACGCGTAGACGCGGATGGGAAGATCAAAGAGGCGGCTTTCGACGGACACGGCTGTGCGATCTCGCAGGCAAGCTCTGATTTGCTGCTGGATTCGATCATCGGCAAATCGGTGGACGATGTAAAAAAGCTGACCAAAACGGATGTGCTTGACCTGTTGGGGATCGAATTGGGGCCAGTCAGGTTAAAGTGTGCTTTGTTACCGCTGAAAATACTCAAAGCGGGTGTGTATGGATTGGGAGAAGCCAGCGACAGCCTGGTGGACGAGGAGTGAGATGACCAATTTCGTGGATACTGATTTCAAGTATTACCAAATTGCCCCCTTAAGCGAAATTCCTGTAGGGGAGAGGCTGTTTTTTGAACTCAATGGTCAACCCATCGTTCTTTTCGCGTTGAATGAGGGATTTTACGCGACGGGCGATGTGTGTTCACACGATGGGGGTGATATTGGCGACGGCGAATTGGAAGGGTTCGAGATCATATGCCCCAGGCATGGCGCGCGCTTCGACATCCGCACCGGCAAGGTGCTGCAACTGCCGGCTGTCAAAGACATTCCCCATTACCCTGTCAGAGTGACTGTCGACGGGATGCTCGAAGTTGGGGTACCCGAAACCAAATAAAGCGAACGGCGGAAGTTTCAATTTCCGCCGTTTTTTTATTCATGAGAAAATGCACCGATAATGCGTAGAATATCGAAGCCTTCGGCGTAGGGTCTTTCGGCCAGGGCACCATGCCGGATGAGCGTTGCGCGGGTGACCTCAGGTTTGAAGTAGTATTTGTCAGCGTAGGTGTGATATTCAGCCAATGCATTGATCTTGCGGGTAACATCTTCTTCGTTGACCTCAACCAGAAAATTGGGGAAGAAGCCGTAGCTGCTGCGGATTACGTCGAACCCAAGGACGCTGATACCGCGGAAAGCACGTAAGGCTTCCTCTGTAACTGTCCCGTGGTCCTGGTGAAGGTCTGCTTTTGTATGGACAAATACGATATCGGGATGAAAACTCTGCTTGAGTTGGATCATGTATTCCAGGATTTCCTGGCGTGCATGCGGAAAGCGGCGGGTTTCAAACTCACCGGCAATCACATGATCTTTCGGTACTCCCAATACAGACATGCTCCTGTAAAGCTCATCCACCACATTCGTCAGAAGCGGATTTTTCTGGTTGTTTGAGAGCGTCACGCATAACACTTCGGTCGATTTTGAAATATGCGCGATCAACGCTCCGCAGCCGAGTTCGATATCGTCAGGATGGGCTCCGATAAAACAAACTTTGCGGCCAAAAAATGACATGTCTGTATTCATAGGGCTCACTTTGTCGCGAGGAATCCGCCAACGACCTTGGTCATTACCAGTTTGCCATCTTGATCCAGCTTGCGTTTCGCCACTTCGGTGATAGCTGCGATGATCTTTTCAAAATCATCCTTGTTTTGGAAAAAGGATGACCAAAGTTTGCGATCCTCAGACATCGAAGCGCGGGTGTATTCAATATAGGGTTCAACCGATTCAAAGGTGAGGGGGTTTTCAAAAATATGCACCTCCACCTTGCTGTAAAGCGATTTGATCGTGGAGAGAAACTCAGAAGCATATCGTGAGCTGCCGGGCATGGGGGGTATGGGCTTGTGGGTTGCCTCACGGATGATCTCATAAAAGAGCTTCTTGTTGTCCGGCATGGGACCGGTGGTGAAGAGCCGCCCGCCTGGACGGGTGACCCGATGCATTTCGCCAATTGTGAAAGGTACAATTTCCGCATAATAAATGGCAAAACAACACGAGATGAAATCAAACTTGTCATCAGGAAATGCGAAAGGTTTGTTGAAATCCAGGGTCACAAATTTCATCTGACTTTTGCGACGAGCATCTTCTTCGCGTGCCTGGTTCAACAGGTCCTCAGACACATCTCCTCCGGTAATATCCGCCTGACCTTTGAGCCGGTCGTAATAAGAAAAGCATTGTTTACCGGAACCGCAGCCTACATCCAAAATAACGCTGGATGGTTGCAAATTGATCAGATCGAGCATCCAGGCGTCAATATCACGCGCGCCAAATTTGGTGTGGATATCGATACGTTTGGCTAAATCCTTGGTGGTTTCCTGAAATTCGATTTTCATAGTCCCTCGTCGATTGAGTATGATGTAAGTATAAAAGAGCTTGAACGAGTGTCAAGTACGTTTGTTAGCAGATGCGGGGGAGCATTTCACCGGCAAGCACATCCAGAATACGTGTGCCGCCGATTTTTGTTTTTAGCAGAACCCGCGAAGCCGGAATTTCGCTGACTTTACCAATAATGACAGCGTTTTGCCCATACGGATGAGCATGCATTGCCTGTAAAGCCTGGTCGGCTTCAGCCTGGGGGACGATCACAATCACCTTGCCTTCGTTGGCAACATAGAGCGGATCAAAACCGAGCATTTCACAGGCAGCGCCGACAGCCGGCTGAATGGGTACCAGGGCTTCTTCAATGGTAATGCAAACCTGGCTCTGATTGGCGATTTCGTTCAGGGTTGTCGCGAGCCCTCCACGCGTCGGATCGCGCAGCACATGGGTGTGAGGGGCCGCATCGAGAACCGCACGGATGAGATGATTCAAGGGGGCAACATCAGATTGAATTTCGGTTTCAAATCCCAATTCTCCGCGAGCAGCCAGGACGGCAATCCCATGGTCGCCCAGGGTACCGGATATGAGAACAAGGTCTCCCGGTTTTGCTTCAGATCCGCTGATCTTAAGACCGTCAGGGATCCAGCCAATTCCGGTGGTGTTGATGAAAATTCCATCCGCTTTGCCTTTTTCAACGACCTTCGTATCGCCAGCGACTATCTGCACACCGGCTTCCTGGGCTGCGGCTGCCATCGACTGGACGATCAATTCGAGCAAACGGGTGGAAAATCCCTCTTCCAAAATAAAACCCGCCGTCAGGCTGACCGGTGTTGCGCCCGACATGGCAACGTCGTTGACTGTGCCGCAAACCGCCAGTTTGCCGATATCGCCGCCGGGAAAGACCAGAGGGTAAACAATATGCGAGTCGGTGGATATGGCCAGTCTGTGTTTGCCGTTGCCATCAGAGAGGGATATTTCAGCAAAGTCGTTACCTGCCAAAAGCTCGGGAGCTGACAGGTAAGGCTGGAAAATCTGCCGGATAAGTTCCTGGGTCATCCGCCCGCCGGAGCCGTGGCCCATCACTATGGTGTCGTGATGGCTGAGCGGTAAGGGACAAACAGGACCTTTCATGGTCGAGAATGTCTTATCGGTCATGCATTTACGCTTTCAGTACGGGCATAGCGGTAATACGCCGAACAGGCGCCTTCAGAAGAAACCATGGTCGCCCCCAATGGATTTTCAGGGTTGCACAGAACCCCGAAAGCGGGACATTGCGGCGGCTTTTTGATGCCCTGGAGGATCTGACCAGCGATGCAGATTTCCGATTCTTTTGTCTGGATCTCTCCCACGTCGAAGCGAACTTCGGCATTGAATGCGTCATATTCGGGTCGAAGGCATAAACCGCTTTGCGGAATCGTGCCGATACCGCGCCAATTACGGTCGCACACCTGGAATACCTGTTTCAGGATTTTCTGCGCCGGAATATTTCCTTCCTTGCTGACCACTCGGGCATAAGCGTTCACGACGTCGTGTTTACCAGCTTCGAGCTGCTGCACGGTCATCAAAACCCCGTTGAGCAGGTCAACCGGTTCAAAACCGGTGACCGTAATGGGAACGTTGTATTTGTCGGCAATTTCAGGGTATTCCCAATATCCCATCACTGAACAAACATGCCCTGCTGCCAGAAAACCCTGCACCCGGTTGGCGGGTGAACTGAGAATGGCGTGCATGGCAGGAGGAACCATCACCTGCGAAACCAGGATGGAGTAATTTTCGACACCCATCGCTTTTGCCTGGAGCACCGACATGGCGTTGGCAGGGGCAGTGGTTTCAAAACCAATTGCGAAAAAGACAACCTGTTTATCCGGGTTTGCCTGCGCAATCTTGACCGCATCCAGCGGTGAATACACTACTTTTATCTGGCCACCGTTGGCGCGAATTGAAAACAAATCGCCAGTCGACCCGGGCACCCGCAACATATCACCGAACGAACAAAAGATCACATCCGGTTGTGAAGCGATCGCCAGGGCTTTGTCGACAAGCTCGAGGGATGTCACGCATACCGGGCAGCCGGGACCATGCACGAGTTCAATTTGTGGAGGGAGCAGCTGGTCGAGACCATTTTGCATGATCGAATGGGTTTGACCACCGCAGATTTCCATAATCACCCAGGGTTGAGTAACAATGCGGTTGATTTCAGCCACTATATTTTTTACAAGGGAGGCATCCCTAAATTCTTCTAAATATCGCATTGTTGTCTCTCAGGCAGAATCGCCTGCAGCGAATTCCGCTTCAATATCTCCGAGCTCGCGAAACGCGTCCAGTGATTCCTGTGCTTCTTTTTCGCTCAACACGCTCAGGGCAAAACCGGCATGAACGATGACGTATTCACCAATTTTGGCTTCCGGAACAGCTTCAAGGCAGACTTCACGGAACACACCGCCAAAATCGACTTTGCCCATTTTCAAACCGGGAGTTTCCAATAATTCTGTGATTTTTCCAGGAACAGCAAGGCACATAATAACCTCTACTTAGTATCAATAATTGACGCGGCAATCGCGACCTGGCCCAGGGCGATGCCTCCGTCATTGGTTGGAACCTGGTGGTGGAACAGGAGTTCAAAGCCACCCTCATCAAGCAGCGTGTACGTTTTTTCCAGCAACGTTTTATTTTGCCATACTCCACCCGAGAGCGCAACGGTATGGATTCCACTCTCTTTTCGGATAATTTGGCACAAGTCAGTAAAAACTTTCGCCAGGCCGTTGTGAAATTTAGCCGAAATGATCGAAACAGGAACCTGGCTTTGAACGTCAGAGACGACCTGTTCGAAAAAACGAGAGAGCTTGATTTTATCAGCCTCGATCTCGAAGGTATAGGCAGCCATCTCATCTGGATCACATAAGTTTTCAAGTTCGATCGCAGCCTGGCCTTCGTAATTCACCCTGGCTCTTACACCAGACAAAGCTGATACAGCATCAAACAGGCGTCCCATGCTGCTGGTCAAGGGGGTGTTGATGGACTTCTCGAGTTGCGAACGAAGGATGCTTCTTTCTTCGCTGCAAAGGCTGGCAACAGCGGGAAGGTCAAGATCCCAGGGGATTTTTGCCTGCCATAAAGCTGACAGGGCAATTCTCGCCGGGTTGCGGATAGCCGAATCGCCTCCGGGAAGAGGAAATTCTTCAAGGTGAAAACGACGGTTAAAGGATTTGTAACCGCCCACCAAAATCTCACCCCCCCAAATATTCCCATCTGTCCCGTAACCCGTACCGTCCAAGATCAATCCGATGACCGGATCCTGGGTTGCCCAACGATTGTCAGCCAGGCAAGCACCCAGGTGAGCATGATGGTGCTGCACCTGGAACAAGGGTAAGTTTTCGTCTTCTGATCTTTATTTGACCATAGCGTGTAGCCAAGTAATTGGGGTGACGGTCTACGACGATCGCTTCCGGTTGAATCCGGAAGAGGCGCTGATAGTGCTCGATCCCGCTTTCAAAGGAGCACAGGGTTTCATAGTTCTCCAGGTCGCCGATATGGTGACTCATAAATGCGTAGGCATCACGGGTAAGGCAAAAAGTATTTTTCAGTTCAGCCCCGCATCCAAGGATCATGGTAGAACTCGTGAAGGGAAGCTGAACCGCATCCGGTGCATAACCCCGCGAACGTCGAATGGGGTAGTGGTTCTCCCGGAACGTGGTCACAACTGAATCGTCGACGCGCATGTGGATGGGGCGGTCATGGAGCAGAAAGCCGTCCGCAATTAGGCCCAAACGTTCCATCGCATCGTCATCCTCAAAGGCGATCGGCTCTTCGCTGCTATTTCCGCTGGTCATAACGAATACTGTGGGAAATCCGGGTTCAGGTTCAAGAAGCAGCAGGTGCAAAGGGGTGTATGGGAGCATAAATCCCAGTTGATTTTGCCTGGGTGCCACTTCTTCGACGATGCTTTCCTTGCCGTTTTTCTGGAGTAATACGATGGGATGCTGCGGAGATTCCAGCAGCGATTTTTGGGAGGCACTTACATGACAGTGCTGTTGAATGGTTTCGAGGTCAAAAGCCATCAATGCAAAGGGCTTGTCGCTCCTTTTCTTGCGGAGACGAAGCTCATTCACCGCTGAGGCATTTTCGGCGTTGCACGCCAGGTGATAGCCGCCCAACCCCTTAATGGCGATGATCTTTCCGGCTTTAAGCCATTCCCTTGCCATGTGAATGGCATCGTCTTTTTCTGCAAGGCGCTGGCTGCCCGCGGTAAACCAGACTTGCGGACCGCAGACCGGGCAGGCAGTCGGCTGGGCGTGAAACCGGCGGTTCAGCGGGTCGTCATACTCTGCCTGGCAATCCGGGCACATCTCAAATTGCGACATGGTGGTTTTAGGTCGATCATAGGGAACGTCGCGGATGATCGAAAAGCGTGGACCGCAATTGGTACAGTTGATAAATGGATAGCGGTAGCGGCGGTTGGATGGGTCGAACAATTCACGGCGGCAGTCATCACAAATCGATACGTCCGGTGAGATGGGTACAAATTCACCTGCTTTTGATTCGCTGGTTAATATTTCAAAGCAGGTATAACCGTTCACAGGGATAGATCTTACCTGCAGGTCGTCAATCCGCGCAAGTTTAGGCGGGTTGGATTTCAAAACCTGGATAAATTCGTCGAGGGCTTCCTGGCTTCCGTTCAACTCAATTTCGACCCCGCTCGAATTATTGATGACCCAGCCGGTCAAATTCAAATGGTCAGCCGTTGTGTAAACAAACGGTCGAAATCCCACCCCCTGAACGATGCCTTTTACCGAGATTCGCAGCCCTTGAATCAATGAATTGCTTATCCTTGCTTGGCTCTAAGAATTTCAGACCTAAGCCAATCGATCCACGGTTCAAACCCCTCTTCGGTACGGCAGGAAACCGGAAAGGTGGTCAAGCCAGGGTTTAGAAGTTGAACCCCGTGGGTAAAATAATCCATATTGAATTCGACGTAAGGTTCAAGATCGACTTTGTTGATGATGAGAACATCCAAACCGCGATATATATTCGGATACTTATAGGGTTTATCGTCACCTTCTGGAACAGAGGCGATGAGCAGGTTGATGTTCGTGCCCAGGTCGAATGCCGCAGGACAGATCAAGTTTCCGACATTTTCAACGATGACGACGTCCAGGTCGGCAAGAGGGAGCTGGTTCAGCCCATCGCTCATCATTACTGCGTCGAGATGACAATCGCCGCCGGTGTTGATTTGAACTGCGGGCATACCTGCAGCGATCACCTTATCAGCATCGATCGTGACGGGCGCAGTATCACCTTCGATCACGCCGATGTTGAATTCGGACTGCAAGCGCTTAATGGTTTGCAAAATGAAGCTGGTTTTTCCAGCGCCTGGCGAAGCCATGATGTTGATCGCATAGACATTATTATCAGCCATCAAGGTTTTGTTTTGATTCGCAATTCGGTCATTTGCGCTGAATATTTTTTCAACAACGGGGACACGTATGGCACTCATGGAGTTTTTATTTCCTCTTTTTCGATTTCTATACTTTCAAGATAGAACTCCTCGCCTGAGACAATGCGAGTGTTGTACCCACCGCACTGCGGGCAGGGAGTAAGTTTTTCTGTGATTTCGTAGGTGAGATTACAATCCTGGCATTCCAATTTTGCCGGAATTCTCGTAAAGTGCAGAACGGCTCCCTGGCAGATGGAATTTTCTGCAACAAAATCCCAATAAAATTGGACAGAATCATCCACGACACTGGATAAGCGTCCGATGACCAGGTGGATATCGGTTACCCTTGTGGCTTCAGATTTTTGTGCATATTCAGTTGCGAGGTTCAGTATGCTTTCAGTTACCGATAATTCATGCATGGCGAAGGTATTATAACCCTAATCGGATGAAGTATGTGTAAATTTGATCTCATCAGCACGCTTTATTCTATGTCGGGATTAGCCTTATGAGTCTGAGCGGATGTCAGGATAAGGTTCATCAATTGCAGGCGCGTGGTTAAGAAGCTACGGGCGGCGACGTTGGCAATACGCTTGTAAATGATCACTCCGATATCATGATCCAAATCACAAAGCGGGATCAATTTCTTATTGTCAAATTTCACCAAAATGCAGTTGGAAAGGCTGGTAGCGGTACCTGTGCGTTGCCTTACAACCGGGGTTAATGCCGACCAGCCCAGAATGTCCAATGGTCCGAGGTGCGAAGTTTCAATATTGCCATATGCCGGCACAAATACTTCAACCTTGATTTCGCCTTCCAGAATGATATAGATACAATCCAGGATCCCACCCTCACTGATTATGGTTGTCCCAGCTTCGAACTCAAGGATCGATGCAGTTTCTGCAAGTTTTGCCAGCTGAAATTCCTTGAGGTCCATAAACAGCGGAATGTTCTTGAGGACTTGTACGAGATCTGGATAGTAGGCCATTTACATCCTGTTCGCATAAACTGAATCGTTGATTAACAATACTCTGAATTGGCCTAAACAATCAGTGTTTTCTATCACTTTACTCCCTGTTTGGTGTCACTTTGAACGCATTCCTCTAAAGGATTTTGTCTTTTCTGGGAAGAAAGACCAGTCCATACACCACACCTACAAAAAGTGCACCGCCGATAATATTGCCCAAAGTCACTGGGAGCAGGTTACTGAAGAATATGTTATTCCAGGTGATCGGGGACAAATTCAAAGCAGATTTTGCAGCAAAAGCGGGATCAAAGACTTTGATAAATAGCGCCATTGGAAGGGCATACATATTGGCCACACTGTGTTCAAAACCTGCAGCCACAAAAGCCGTAATTGGAAAGAGGATGGCGATAATTTTGTCTGTCGTTGAACGGGCACTGTAGGTTAACCAAACGGCAAGGCAGACCAGGATGTTGCATAAGATGCCGAGAACCAGCGCCTGTCCAAATCCGTAATCCAACTTCGTTAATGCCATATTGAGCATAACCAGCCCGACTGACCCGCCGCCAAAGCGGTATTCGCCACTGAGGAAAACCAGTCCAACCAACAATAGAGCGCCGGCGAAATTTCCCAGATAAACGATCGACCAGTTGCGCAACATCGATCCAAGGGTGATTTTGTGATCCATCCAGGCGATGATCATCAACGCGTTGCCGGTAAACAGTTCGGCACCACCAATGACGACCAGGATCAGTCCCAAGCAGAAGATAATTCCCCCCAGCAGTTTGATTACCCCATATGGAATGGTTCCAGAGGCGCCTGTAGTGACCACAGACGCGAGCAAACAGCCAAAACCTATATAAACACCTGCAAGGATTGCCAGGAGCAACAGACGCCCAATGGGAAGACGGGCTTTGTTTACGCCTATCGTGACGGCTTTGGCAGTCATTTCGGCAGGAGATAATGATTCAATTTTGATGGATTCGATGCTCATATCACCCCATGATGAAATTCTAGTTATTTAACCAATTTAATATCAATTCAACTGCACGGGGAAGTAACTCGGCTGTTGATTCTGAAAGGTCTTGAGAAAAGCCAAAGTCAAACCCTTGCACAGAGATAAGGATGGCAGCCGGAACCTTTTGATAAATTGACTCGGTCATTGCCAGGAGGGAGTTCGGCGTCAGGTGATGCGTGAAAGGGGAATGTTGGTAACCCGGCTGAAGGTGGTCAAAATGAACATCTTCCGGTACCGACCCCGTGTGCGCATCGACGAAGCATACCCGGTCATAGCGGGTAAGCGTTTCACTCAGCTCAGGCGTGAGCTGGAGCAGGAAAAGGAAATCAGTGGTTCCGAAGGCCATCGGGCATTCGTCTTCCATTTCCAGGGGAGGAGCAAATCCAAGCGCCGAAATGACTCCCTGAATCACATGCCAGGCGACTCCATCATCCTGGCGGTCTGCGTTTCCATAACCTACGATCAACGTCTGCATGCACGCTCCTGGTACTGTAGAGCGATGCCCAAATCAATTCAGGCATCGCTCTGGGTTCTTTTTGTGTTTAGCCTGGTTCTTAATCCCGAGTGACAGTTTGAATTAACCTGTCTTGTGAATCCCGCATTTCCAGGATGATGGGCATCTGCCCAACAGCATGGGTGGAGCAGGAGAGACAGGGATCGTAAGCGCGAATGGCGGCTTCGACCCGGTTGAGCAATCCTTCGCGAATTTCAGGACCGGTGATATAGGTCTTGGCGACGCTGTCGACCGCTTCGCTCATTGCCCAGTTGTTATGCCCGGTTGACACGATCAGGTTCACCCGGGTGATCTGCGCATTTTCGTTCACCCAATAGTGATGGATCAGGGTGCCGCGCGGGGCTTCAATGACTCCCACGCCTTCGGGCTGCAGGTTACGGCAGGTGTTCAAAATGTCGGTGCTGAGGATATCAGGATCATCCAGCAGGACTTTTGCATTTTCTGCTGCATAAAGGGCTTCGATCAGGCGGGCGTAATGGTAATACAGCGTATTTTCTACCGGCTTGCCAGGATTCAACGCTTTGAATTTCTGCAATTCCTCATTGGCGAGCGGGGTTGTAATAGATTCTGAGTTATTGCAGCGCCCGAGAGGACCGACACGATAAACACCCTGCGGGTAACCCAATTTCTTGTAATAGGGGAATTTCAAATAAGACCAGTTTTCGACGTGTTCTGCAATGTAGTCCAGGTAATGGCTGGGTTCGAATTTCTCGAGTTGTACTCCGGTGGAATCGATCAGACGGATCTGACCGTCATAGAGCTCCAGAGCGTTATTCGGATCCACCAGACCAAAATAGCCAGTGGGGAAGACCGCAAACTTATTGATATCTTCGGCGTTCTTCTCAGCCCAATCCTTCATGATGGCAATGCCAACCTGCAGGGTGCTGATCGCTTCGTCGTAACCGGCAAGGATCGATTCGCGTTCTTCGGCAGACAATGCCTTATTCACACCGCCTGGAATGGCAAAATTCGGATGGATGCGCCGACCGCCCAGGGTGCTGATGATCTCCTGACCCCACTTGCGCAGGTTAACGGCTTTGACGGTCAACCCGGGATCTGCCGCGAGCAAACCAGCTACGTTGCGGATCGCAGGATCGGCATCAAACCCGAGCAGCAGGTCAGGACCTGCCAATTCGAAGAAGTGCATCCCGTGGCTTTGAACGATCTGGCCCATGTGCATCAATTCACGTAAAAGCGAAGCCGGGCGTGGAGGTACAGCGCCAAATACCGCGTCGCCAGCTTTGGCAGAAGCCAGATGATGGCTGACAGGGCAAATTCCGCAAATGCGGGGTGTGATCAGGGGCATTTCAAATACCATACGGCCTTCGCAGAATTTTTCGAAGCCGCGGAATTCATTGACATGCAGGTAGGCGTGCTCCACTTTGCCGGCATCATTCATGTGGATGGTGACTTTGGCATGTCCTTCGATACGAGTAACGGGTTCTATCGTGATTTTTTGTGCAACCATTTAATCTCCTTCCAGACTAATGCCAATGCAGCTTGTCGCCTTTGACTTCCGGGATGCGGCCTTGTGCGAGTTCAGCAAGGACATAGAAAATCGTATCCGCATCAGGTGGGCAGCCAGGCACAAAAACATCGACAGGAACAATGTCCTGAAGTGCATGCACCTTGGTCGGCACCGCCAGTTCGGGATCATCGGGAATCTTTCCACTTTCATCCGTGCTTTCAGTTTCAATGTAAGCCCGTCTGAGCGATTCTTCGATCGTGAAGAAATTGCGCATGGCAGGCACACCGCCAAACACGGCGCAATCACCGAGAGCTACCAATATTTTGGCGCGTTTGCGCATTCGAATTGCAACTTCCTCGTTGTAAGTGTTATTGATGCCGCCCTCGAGTACGCCAACGTCCACGCCGGATTCATCCGGTACTTTGAGGTCGGTGATCGGCGATGAGCGGAGGTCTGCAAGTTCGAGCACGGCTGCGATTCTTTCATCCATATCCAGTAATGACATATGGCAGCCGGCGCAGCCAGCCAACCAATCTGTTGAGACTTTGGGTTTACCCATATTCTCTCCTTATATCCAAATCAATTTACGTCTAGTGTTCGAGTTCGACGGATGCCACACGTTGATGCAGCTCTTTTTCCCAGGTGTTTTCAAGGGAGAAACCAAGCTTCTCTGCAAGGGCATTCAGGGTTTCTTCTGCAGTCATGAAGTCTTCTGCAGGAGTGATGGCGCGATGGGCTTTCTGAACCTTACCTTCCAGGTTCACGTAATGCCCACCCTGTTCCAACCAGGTTGTGGATGGGAACAAGACATCAGCCATTGCCGTCAATGCGGTGGCATAAGTCGCTTGAACAACTTTGAAAGGCACACTTTCCAGGTCTTTGACGAGTTTCTGAGAAACTTCATCATCGCCGGCAACTACAACGGCTGCTTTGCTGGATTTCAAGTTCAAGGTATTATCGAGGCTGAGTTGAGAGGCTGCCATGCTGTTGGCATTGCCTTTGACGCTGATGATGCTTGCGTGAATGAGATTGGCGAAATTGATCACGGAGACAGGGGCGATGCCTTTATCGATGAGAATGACAGGTTTCTCACCGCTGGCAATCACATAAGCCGCATCCAGGTATTCCACCGAAGAAAGGCCAGTCTTTGCGGCAAGCTCATCCAGGTCGCCGGCTTTGAATGCAGTCTTGCCTTTTGCAAGACCCAATTTCACAATGGCGGCGCTTAAAGCTGCAAGAACATCCACATCCGTTCCTTTTTCCGCTTTGATCGATTTATTCGCAAGAAGAGCCAAATCATTCTCGTTTTGATCGATGACCAGTAATTTGGTTCCTGCGGGAAGCAGACGTTTGACGAAGAAACCGACGACCTCGTGATGATGGATCAGATCGGTATCCAATGTCAGGATGGCATCGGCTGATTTCAAATCAACCAATTTACCTTCATAAGATTTACCCAGTTCTTCTGCCTGTTTTGCTGCAGGTTGGGTAAATACGCCTTCTTCAAGGGAAGTCACATTGGTGCTGCCCAATTTATTGCCAAATAGCTGCTTGAAAGCTGAAAGGGTTTCCACAGGTTGGCGGGTGGAAATCACGGCTGCGATATCTTCGGAGTTTTTCTTGCCTGATTTCAATCCGTCCGCAGCGGCTGAGATGGCTTCTTCCCATGTTGCTGCTTTCAGGGATCCGTTCTTGCGAATCATCGGCGTGGCAACGCGGTCACATTTTTCTTCCATGGGTTCGAAACGCCCGACTTTGCAGAGCACACCTTCATTCACAACTGCGTCCCAATTGCCATTGATCTTGACCAGGTTGTTGTCGCGGGTGAGGACGTCGATTCCGCAGCCAACCGAGCATCCGACACAAACGGTCTGGGTGGTATCGGCTTGGGTATCGTGGCCGCGATAGGCACTCCAACGGTCGATCAAAGCACCGGTAGGGCAGACCTGGACGCATGCACCGCAGGAAATACAGGTACTTTCACCGAGCGGTACACCGGTATCAGCCACGAGCATGCTGCTGGCGCCGCGTTCCTCAAACCCGAGGGTGAAATTGCCCACCAACTCGCCGCACGCACGCACGCAGCGGCGGCAGAGGATGCAGCGGTTGTTTTCCATGATGATAAATGGATGCGAGGCATCCACGGGGTAGCGTTGAAAATTGGGAGAAAGCGGCCAGTGGGTCATGCCTTCGGCATAAGCCGAATTCTGAAGCTCGCAATCGCCGCCAGAAACCTGGCAGTAAGGGCAAAAATGATTGCGTTCGCTAAAGATCAGGGTGAGCACGAATTTACGCGCGTCCTGAACTTTTTGGGTGGTGGTATGAACCACCATGTTATTGCTAACCGGCATGGTGCAGGAAGGTTGGAGGGTACGGGCGCCTTCAATTTCCACCAGGCAAAGACGGCAGCCGCCATACGGCGTCAGATGAGGGTGGTCGCAAAGGGTCGGGATATCGATACCCGCAGATTGCGCAGCTCGGAGAACCGTTGTACCTTCAGGAACCTCAAATTTCTTATCGTCGATTGTAACTGTGACCATTATTGAATCTCTCCTGTCAAGGAATTCTTGGAAAATCCTAGATTTTCTTTCCGCTCATCGGGCAAATTCCCGTGGGGCAGACTTTTAGTCGAATGTGCGCTTCCACTTCGGCGCGGAAGTAGTTCAAGATATCACGGATGGGGGCCCCGGCCGTTTGTCCAAGACCACAATTTGACAACTGATAAAGATTTTCGCTCAAAGTCGTCAGGTCGTTCAAGTCCTGCATCCGGCTGGTACCTTCAGAGATATTGGTGAGAATTTCATAGATGCGCTGCGTGCCAATTCGGCAGGGGTTGCATTTACCGCAGCTTTCCTTGCGGAAGAAATTCACGAGTGATTTGGCCAGATCCACCACGCAAGTGTCTTCGCCGCAAATCAGCAGCGCACCGGATCCGAGGGCAACACCCGCATTGCTGAATGAATCGAAATCCATGGGGGTGTCTTGCAGGCTGGCAGGGATGATCGACCCAGAAGAACCGCCAGTTTGAGCCAGTTTGAAAGTGGTCCCATTCTTCATGCCTTTGGCATAGATGGCGATCACTTCGCGCAAGGTAATTCCCATCGGCACTTCGATCAAACCGGTGACATTCACATTGCCCAAGATGGTATAGACTTTTGTACCCGGGCTGGAGGGTGTACCGAAACGATGGAACCAGGCTGCCCCGTTGCGGAGTATCGGTGCCACATTTGCCAGGGTTTCGACATTGTTCACCAGGGTAGGCTTTCCCCAGAGACCGTTCGTGGTCGGGTACGGAGGTCGCGCGCGCGGTTCACCGCGTTTCCCTTCGATCGATTCGATTAGTGCGGTTTCTTCACCGCAGATATAAGCTCCGGCGCCACCATGAACATGCAGATCAAAACTGAAGTCGGTGCCCATCAAATTCTTGCCAAGAAAACCCATTTCTCGTGCTTGTTCAATGGCTATGGTCAGACGTTCTTGGGCGAGTTTGTATTCGCCCCGGATATAAACATAGCCTTCGTCTGCACCCACTGCGTAGGCTGCAATTGCCAGCGCTTCGACAATGGCGTGTGGATCGCCCTCCAAAATCAGGCGGTCTTTAAACGTTCCAGGTTCTGATTCATCTGCGTTGCAGATGACATATTTCTTTTCACCGGGAGCTTTTGCCACGAAGCGCCATTTTGACCCGGTGGGGAAGCCTGCGCCTCCGCGACCGCGCAGCCCCGATTTTTCAAGGGTGTCGAAAATATCAGCAGGTTTGAGTTCAGTCAACGCTTTTACAAGCGCCTGGTACCCATCGTGAATGATGTAATCGTCGATTGAGTCAGGGTCGATGATGCCTGCACGTTCCAAAACGATACGCTGCTCTGCAGGAAGCGTGCCTTTACGAGCCGAGAGCCAGGCGATTCTTCCCGTAAGCTCACGAGCTGGCGCCTGGAATCCGGCGGCAATCCTGCCTTTGTAGAGGTGTTCTTCCACCAGGAAATGGACATCTTCCGGTTTGACGGGTCCATACACCACGGCTTCAGGATACACGATCACCAGAGGAGAAGAATCGTGCCTGCCGACATCTCCCACCATCGTCAGAGAGATCTCGTCCTGCAGGTCGAAGGCATGGATTTCTTGTTGAAGTTTTTGATAAACTTCATTTGCACCACGTTCGATACTGGTGGGATCGCTTGAAACCAAGACCATTGATCGAAATGCTTTCATGTATGGTCTCCTTAATGATATTTCGCAAGAATGGAAGATACCTGGCTGGGTTCGACATTGCCATAAATATCGCTGTCAATCACCATCACAGGGCCAACACCGCAAATGCCCAGGCAGCTTGTGGTTACAAGCGTCCATAAACCATCAGCACTGGTTTCACCATCGAACAGGTGGAGCTCATTTTGGAGGGAGTGCCAAACTTCACGCCCGCCGACAACGTGGCAGGGAGCACTTTCGCAAAATTGGATCACGTGTTTTCCACGCTGCTTGGTGGAAAGCATACGATAAAACGAAGCAACCGAAAAAAGCTGGCTCTTGGGAACCCGCAGCAAAGAACTGATCTCATCGAGAACTTCTTTGGGTAGAAAACCGATCTCACGATTCAAGTCGTTCAAAATAGGTATCAGTTCATCCTGAGAAGCACCGTAACGGGCTACAGTAGCCTGTACTGCTTCTTTGATTGCTTTGCCGTCTTTTGCATCAATTGTCATACGATCCTCCACAGCGTGGTCTTCAATAAGTTAGAACCATCAGCAGGACAATCTCTGATGAGCGACTACACAATGACTACTGCATTAAAGTTACAAACTTGTTTACAAATACCGCAGCGGACACAAATATCCGGGTCGATTACATGCGTTTGTCGTCGTTCACCGGTGATCGCTGCAACGGGGCAGTTACGTGCACAAACCGTGCATCCAGTACAGGATTCCGGCAGAATTTCATAACGGATCAACGACTTGCAGACTTTTGCCGGGCATTTTTTCTCGTAGATATGGGCCTCAAGCTCCGGTTTGAAGCGTTTCAGCATCGAAGCCACTGGATTGGGGGCACCCTGACCGAGTCCGCAGAGTGAATCCTGACCTACCTGAACACATAACATTTCAAGGGTTGGAATATCCTCGGGGGTACCTTTTCCGTCGCAAATCCGCTCCAAAATTTCGAGCATGCGGCGCGTGCCCACACGGCACGGTGTGCATTTGCCGCAGGATTCTTCCTGGATGAAATCCATGAAGTAACGGGCGATATCCACCATGCAGGTTTCATCATCCATTACCACAAGACCACCCGAACCCATGATCGAACCTGCCTTGGCAAGTTCTTCATAATCCACAGGCGTATCCAGGAATTCAGGGGTTAAACAACCGCCCATTGGACCGCCGGTCTGGATGGCTTTGAAACCTTTATCATCCTTAATCCCGCCGCCAACTTCGTAGATAATCTCGCGCAAGGTAATGCCGAGTGGAACTTCGATCAGACCGGGGCGTTTGATGTCGCCGGCAAGAGCGAAGGTTTTTGTGCCTTTTGATTTTTCCGTGCCCATGCTGGCGAACCAATCGGCGCCTTTGAGAATAATCTGAGGAACATTGGCGTAGGTTTCCACATTGTTGATGTTCGAGGGTTTGCCAAATAAGCCTTTAACCGCAGGGAAAGGCGGCCTGGGGCGGGGTTCACCCCGGTTGCCTTCGATGGAGGCCATCAACGCCGTCTCTTCACCGCAGACAAATGCGCCTGCGCCAATTCGCACTTCCAGATCGAAATCAAAACCGCTTCCGAGAATATCTTTGCCCAACAAGCCCATCGCTCGGGCTTGTTCGATGGCAATCCGCAGCGTTCTGACTGCGATCGGATATTCGGCACGGCAGTAAACGTAACCCTGGCTCGAGCCGATGGCGTAAGCCCCGATGATCATGCCTTCAATCACGGAATGAGGATCACCTTCGAGCACACGGCGGTTCATGAACGCTCCGGGATCACCTTCATCGGCATTGCAGATGACATACTTGGGCGTGCCTTCTGAGGCTCGGCAGAATTGCCATTTCCTGGCCGTTGGAAATCCAGCGCCGCCGCGTCCGCGTAATCCCGATTTCATCACAACATCGATGACTTGTTCAGGGGAATATTCGGTCAAGACTTTACCCAGGGCTTGATAACCATCCTGGGCAATGTAATCTTCGATATTTTCCGGGTCAATTTCACCGCAGTTGCGCAAAACCACCCGCACTTCCTTGGCAGTAGGAGCGCTCAGTTCTTCATCTACGGCTTTGACCTGCCTGTCAACGAATTTCTCGGCAATGCGGCCTTTGAGAAAATGTTCTTCAACGAGGAAGGGGATATCATCCGTCGAGAGACCAACGTAATGAACACCTTCGGGATAGACCATTAATTCAGGACCAATGGAACACGAACCGATGCGTGAAGTTTCGAGAACCTGAACTTCATCGATCAATCCTTGAGATACCAGTTCATCTTGCAGCGCGTCCTCAATTTCGTGAGCCCCTTTGCTCAAGCATTCCGGGTCTACACACACGAGAACATGAGATCGAAAATACGTCATTGGAATTACCCTGTATTCTTAGTTATCTAAAATGTTGATATACTGATCGGATTACATAGGAATAACATGATTTTGCACAACATTGTGCTTGACAACGTGTTCCCGCACAATTTCCCTGGCAATTTCAGGGGTGACCTTACCGTAAGTCACCTTGGGCTCTTCGCCAATAATGACTTGAACGATCGGTTCTTTTTCGCATAAACCAATACACCCGGTTTGCGAAACAATAATGCCGTTAATGGAATCCGATTCAATGGTATCAAGAATCGATTTCATGGCGTCGCGAGCACCCGCAGCAATACCGCAAGTTCCCATTCCGACGATAATTTGAGCAGTCCCTGATGTGGCTTTCGCAGTTTTCTTTTTCAGGGCTTCTTCGCGTGCACGTTTCAAGTCTTCAAGACTCTTTATTGTGGACATTCTACTCTCCTGCAGACTCAGGTTTTATACGATTTTGCTGGAATAACCATTTTGTGTTTCTTTTACGCCGGTTTCCAGCATTTCGCGTAAACAACTCAAAACAGGTGGTTCAGTCATCGATACGCCATCAAGCTCATGCTTGATGGGCGCGTCATCAAAAGTAAAAGATTTATCACCGAAGCGGTAATCAAAAATCCAATGGACTTCAGGATTCGTCACGACCAGGTTCAGAATGGTGGTGGTCAAATTTCCCAGGGGCATACGGTCGATGTGGCTACGCTGAAAATGGACTTCCAGGTTGGTTCCAATGCCCACTTGCGATTGGATTGTCAACCCGCCATTACATGCCTCAGCCGCTTCTTTCAGAAGAGGAATCCCCAATCCCACCTTGCGGGTGGTGCGGCTTGTCACAAACGGATCGACCACTTTGGCGACAGTCTCTGCATCCATGCCACGCCCATCATCCTTGACACTCATTTGTAAAAGATCACTGCGCGTATCTTCAGTAACTTCGATTCGAATATTCCTGGCGCCGGCAGCAATGCTGTTTTCGGCAATATCTAAAAGATGAAGTGAAAGTTCGCGCAAACGAAATTATCCTTGTTCCTGCACAGGCTTTAGCGCCTGGGGTAATTTGTTCGGCCGCATTTTTCCCTGGATATTCTCATCCACCACAATGACCGGTGCCTGTGAGCATGCGCCGACGCAGCGGCAAATCTCAACCGTGATCATCCCATCCGCTGTGGTTTGCCCTGGTTCGACTCCCAGGATCTGTTTTGCTTTTTCAATCAACTGCGGTGTACCGCCGACATAGCAGGCGGTTCCCATGCAGAATTTGACAACGTGTTTGCCCCGCGGGGTAGTGGTAAAGAAAGAGTAGAAAGTGACCACCCCGTGGACCCGCGAAATCGGTACCTGTAAACGGTTGGCGACGTAGTCCTGCATGGATTCGGAGATAAAGCCGATCTTTGCCTGGAGTTCGTTCAAAACCACCATCGTCGCACCCGGGCGGGAGATATTCTCGTCGATGATTTGATCGATGGTGCTCTTCAGAGTAGGATCCAGAAGCGGATCGTTCTTTGGAAGTTTTGATTCTGCAGTCAGTGTTGCCATAAAGTAGACTCCAAGGTATAAATGTGGATAAACTTAGTAAACATACCCTGATTCGCCAGAAGTAGTTTACCCTGATGCGCAAAATCAGACAATTACTGAATGTCATACAAAGACAAGTAACTTATCCACGAAAAGACATATTCTTTTTGATTACAATCAGCAAACCAAGCTTCGATTTTATCGCGGAAAGTGTTATTCCACAATATAATCAGGCGACACTCAGCTTCCTGCCCGCTTCGTTGCGTATAGCCAATTTCAACTCAGAGATGGAAGGTGACAGAATCTCAAAGGTGTTGGCGCCCAGGAATTCATTCAACCGGTGTACATCGCCGCTGCGAATCAATGGGAATCCTTTAAGCTGGGGAAATTGATCTGTTGCCTGCAGGATGGGAAGGTGACGTGAAATCTCCAAGACTTCCAGAGGGATATCCGTCGGCACGAAACCCAAGATTTCGAGCAATCCAAAAGCTTTGCGGTTGACATGGGCGGGGATAAACAGTCCACCTAATGAATCAACGAGAGCGAATGCGCGGTTGATGGTCAGTGAAGAGGACACGATTAACAATTGTTCCTCGCGGCGTAGAAAATCGCCGGTTTCATCGACTACAAATTGTTCACCAAAATGCTCTGGCTGGTTTTGAATGGCTGGAAGGGATGAAGACACGATTTTCTGAAAACGCTCGAGTTGATCCAATCGGTCAAACAGGCAGAGGCAATGGACTTCCTCTGCGGTTTGCAGCTCCATCCCGGGAAGCACGGCGAGAGGGGTGTTAAGCGCAGCTTTTTGAACTGCCTGCACATTCGCACTGGCATTATGATCCGTAATGGCAATGAGCTGGATCTCCAAATCCAAGGCAGATTCCACGATTAAAGGCGGGATCATCTCTACTTCTGCACAGGGAGAGAGAACGGTATGAACGTGTAATTCGGCGCGATATGAGTTCAAGAAAACCCCGGATGCGACTTATTCTGCCGAGGATTTACACCTAATCCCCAATTCCCACAACGCCCCCGAGACGGGAAACGATGGCTGTTTGGTGGAAAGAAGGACGACGCCTTCTTCATTGGCTTTGGCAATGGTGGCTTCGTCCGGCATGGCACCTTCGGTGATGATGATCGCTGCCAGGTCCAACAAAGAGGCAACGGCTACGATATTCGAATGCGCCTGAAGAGTGACCCAAAGTGAATGGCGGGCTGCGCCTGACATGACACAGCTCAATAAATCAGCTGTGTATCCGCAGGTGGGTTCGATGGAGGAATAGTCCTTCGCTTCAGTCAAAGGAACAAGCTCGAGGGCGTCGATAATTTGTTGCAAATTCATGTCAATTCTCCTTGTTTTGGCCGAAGCCCTCACCCATGGCTTCCTGGTTGGGTAAGAAGATCTTCATTTTCAAATTAGTGCCTTTATTGACGATCGATTCAAGACGCATGGAATCAACACAACGCTGAATGTTGACCAGACCCATTCCAGCGCCAAAACCCAACTCGCGTACATCGTCGTCTGCTGTTGAATAACCAGGCCGCATGGCAAGGTCCACATCTTCGATGCCAGGTCCATCATCGTAAACATTGATCGCGATTTGATGTGGTTCGATCTCCGCTCGAATAACCCCGCCATTCGTGGTGTGAATGATCAGGTTCATCTCGGCTTCATAAACCGCGATACCGGTTCGACGGGCAATTTGGGGCGTTGCACCCAGCCTGAGGAGTGCCCTTTTGATATTGGATGAGGCTATTCCACCACGTACAAAATCGCCTTTCTTGATGTTGTAGCGCAGGATGAGACTGGTGCGGTCGCTTTCAATATCTTCGAACAAATGGCTGGCGCGATAGCGGCGTACTTCTTCTTCATGATAGTCGTGCTGTAATGCAGTAAGAATGCCCCGCGTCAGGTCGCCCTTGGTGATAATCCCCACCAGGTCACCTTGTTCGTTGAGCACAGGAAACCGGCCAAAATGAGTTGAGGCAAATAACTTAAGCGCTTCGACGACCGGATCCGTGCTGCGAATGGATTGCGGGCGGGTGGTCATGTATTCGGCCACCGACGCCTTGAGATCGTTATTACGCAGGCAGCGGATGAGGTCTTCCATGCTGATCAAGCCAACAAGTTTGCCATCCACCACAACCGGAGCACCTGAGATCCGTTCTTCACGAAATGTTTCAAGTGCCTCCTGCATGGTCTCTGCGGGGGCAATCGCTTTCAGGTCCTTGGTCATCACCTCTTCGACTTTTAATTCATACGCCAACTCTTCAGTGCGGGTGATATTCTCGGCATCCTGATCGGTCATGGGTTTGTTGTGACTTTCCGAAACCGGGCTCATAAAAACCTCAGGGGATTAATCTCGATTGAAATCACCAGCAACGTTGTTCACCGATCTTTCCAAACTGGGTAAACCAGCCTGGTAAAGACGACCGCAGAGGGCAAACATGCCAAACGGGGAAGAAATCAATGCGATCCTTTCCTCCTCCGCCAGGCTCAATGTTTCCCTTGCCGGTACTTTTCCGCGCACTAATATTATGGCTGCCACGTCTGCCATTTGAGCTGTGCGAACTACCTGCGGATTACATAAACCGGTCAACAAGACGGCTTCAGGCTGGATGGATGCCAGCACGTCGCTCATCAGGTCAGCTCCACAACCGCCTTTGATCTCGCGAGCGAGGTCGGCAGAGGGATTCAATAATGTACCATCGATCAATTGGATTAATTCTTTGACATTCATAGCTCTTCCGGAAAATCAGAATTGATTCGCATTCAAATACGGGATTAACTCATTAATGATACCTTGAAGTTTATCATGGATGCAAGCTGGAGGGATAAGTAAGTTGGGCTGAGAATAAATGCAGGCAGCTTTTATGTTAAAATCAAATCTAACTTAGTCCAAAGGGAATCCTATGAAACCTACTGTTCAACCTGTAAAAGGAACTCGTGAATTTTATCCGGTGGACATGGCTGTCCGCCAGTGGCTTTATCGAAAAATTCAGCAGGTTTCTGAATTATTTGGCTACCAGGAATATGACGGTCCATTCCTGGAAAAAATTGACCTTTATGCGGCGAAATCGGGTGAAGAGTTGGTAAAGGAACAGGCATTTGTTTTTCCGGATCGGAATGGCGAATTGGTTACACTACGCCCGGAGCTTACGCCGTCCCTGGCGCGTATGATCGCTCAAAAGCAAGGCGAACTGGTATTTCCAGTACGCTGGTGGTCTTTTGGACCGTTTTGGCGATATGAGAAACCTCAAAAAGGGCGGTCGCGTGAGTTTTTTCAATGGAACATTGATCAGATCGGTGTGAATTCACCTGAAGCGGATGCAGAGATCGTGGGAATATGCGCTGCGTTTATGAAAAGCATCGGTTTGAAGCCTGCAGAAGTACAAATTTATGTAAATCACCGAAAACTTATGGATGAAGAAATCGCGGCTTTAGGCGTATCTGAAGACAAGAGGAAAATTGTCTCCAAGCTGATCGACCGGCGCGATAAACAGCGTCCGGGTGAATGGGATCAAGCAGTACTTGAGGCTGGTTTTTCGACTGAACAGCTGGAGAAATTAAAGGATCTGCTTAATGACAAGGAATTATGGAAGAAGTCGGACGAGTTGACCCGCTTCTTTGACACCTTGAACACGATGGGTGTTGCAGATTATGTTCAATACAACCCCCAGATCATCCGCGGGTTGGATTATTACACTGGCGTGGTTTTTGAAGCCTGGGATGTAGGCGCTGAAGGGCGGGCGATCCTGGGAGGCGGGCACTACGATAACCTCGTCGCCGATGTCGGGGGTAATCCACTGCCTGGTGTCGGCTTTGCCATGGGCGATGTGATGATCAGCCTGATCTTGGAAAAATATGGCAAAATTCCAGAAATCAATTTTTATACAGACGCAGTCCTTGTGACAATATTTGACGAAAGTTTACGAGATGCTTCGCTGCAGTTGGCATCCGAAATTCGAAATGCAGGCATTCGCTGTGTTTGCACCTCAGAATCTGCAAAACTACAAAAGCAGATGAAATATGCTGACCGTCTGGGCATGGCAGCAGTCCTGGTGGTCGGTCCGGACGAAGCAAGGGACGGTAATGTAACCATAAAAGAGTTGAAGAATCATTCACAAAAAACGGTTTCTCAGGACCGGGTCATCGCCGAGCTGCGGCAAATCCTTGCACAGGCATGATGCGTGTGATACAATCCCTGTCGTTCATGGTGGGCGTAGCTCAATGGCAGAGTGCGTGACTGTGGATCACGATGTTGTGGGTTCGACCCCCATCGCCCACCCCTACAATTGGACCCTAAAAAATGCCCGAATAAGGCATTTTTTATATGTGCGCCCAGCATGGGCGTTGACTAGCGGGTGAAAGACCCGTACGGAGGTTGATTACACCAACCGTTAGCCAAGGGCAAGGGCGTCACTGCGAGGTGGGGTCTGGAGGAAGCCGGAGGCAAACCTGCGACTTGACGAACAGAAACTAGATAAGAGGCCATGAGGGCGGGCGAGTCGGCATATAACAACTAAGCCCAATGTAATCAAAGCGCGAAATGGTAAATCTAGCAAGGGTGCAGGGAAAGTCAACGTTCTTACCTGGGGAGACCTGCCATCGGGCTAATAAAGTAACCCGGATTGGGAAATCCGATTGAGATGGCAGGAGTCAGCCGAGGCCATAGTACCGAGCTAGGCGCTTATCCGCCGGGAAGGGCTAAACGGTAAACAGACCAGAAGAGAATTATTCGCTAAACGAGCAAAAGAAGACGGATTGCCTCAGATCGGGGTAATTGCGCCAGGCAAAGGAGGTGAAGCCTCCGGGATCGGGCGGCAAAGGTCGAGCAGTTTACGGCATAATTCACTTGTTAGCGGAACTGGTTACCGAACCGCCGGATGCGGACCCGCATGTCCGGTGGTGTGAGAGGAGGGCGGCAGCCCCGTCCTCCTACTCTATTTAAGAGTCAATTTAGGCGAAAGGGGGTTCTTCCCTATCCTAAATGACTTTGATCCATTTGTGGAAACGCCAAATAAATATCATCCCAACTCGTAGGATCAATTATGGCGTGTCTAAATTTATTGATCCTGTAGCGGAATTTCAGGCATGCGAACTCTTCGCGGGTTCAACCAGCTTAAGAAACCTTTTCCCTTGCGCTTTTGGGGGACGATCCTGTCATAGGCGACCAGGAGCAGATTGGCGCAGATGAGCAGTGCGCCGACCCACTGGATGGGTGTCAGACGTTCGCCCAACCAGGTGATGGCTAAACCAACGGTAATCAGCAATTCTCCAAGCCCAAGCAAAGCCGTTTGAATCCCGCCGAGGTGTTTGACTCCGAGAAACAGCGTCAAACGTGAAATAAAGGTGATCACCCCCAGAGAGATCAATGGCCACCAAATCACATCGACCGCAGGCAGCGCAGGCTTGAAGGACGCAAAGGCAATGATCACTGTGAACGCCATTGCAAGCAAAGTATAAAAAGTGACGGTAGCGGCGGGGGCATCGTACAGGACACGCTGATTGATCAAAAGGTGCAAGGCATACAGAGCGGCAGCCCCGATCATCATGCCAGCGCCGGCCAAATCCACTGGCGAGTGCGCATTGCTGACCAGGAGAAAAACTCCAGGGAAGGATAGCGTCAGACGCACGAGCGTCATGCGGCTTACCGGTTGACGATCCAGCCAAAGCCATAAAACGACAAAGAGCGGGTAAAACGAATAAAGCAATTGGCCTATACTGGCATCCAGGCGCGCGAGCGCGCTGTAATAGAGGATGGACCCCAGACCATTGACAACGCCTGCCAGCACACAGCCGGCCAAACCCACCGGGTAGATATAGAAGAACGATCTCTTGAAGATTAACAAAAAGACAAAGAGGAGGACAACCGCAAGGGTGGTTCTCACTGCAACAACGGCGAGAGGCGTAAATCCGAAAAGGATCGCCTGCTTGCCGAAAATAGGTGTCAATCCCAGGAACAAGGCTGACCCTAGCGCAGCCGAGATACCTTTCTGCCTACCATTCATATTGTCTGTCTATTTCAAGAGCGAATTGACTTCATCCAGTAAATCATCACTCATGAAATTTCCCTTTTGCATTAACGATTGAATATGACCTTTCATCCTGCCTTTTTCGGCGGATGTCAATTCCTTTGCGGTGACCACGATGATGGGAATTTCCCGGGTTTCAGGTTTGGAATGTAAAACATCCATCACCGAAAATCCATCCATATCCGGCATCATCAGATCGAGTAAAACGAGGTTGGGCTTTTCTTTTTGAATCATTTCAACCGCATCTTTGCCATTCGATGCTTCGACAAGTACATAATTGCCTTGGGATTGAAGGATGCGGCGAACCAATTTACGAACATCAGGCTCGTCATCCACAATAGCGATCTTGGGGAATTTGTCGATCGTCACATTGGATAAGGCTGCCAGCAAGCCTTCTTCCTGGTTTTCCAGGAGCGATTTGTCTGTCGCATCGATACTGTGTTCCCATCCCTCGCCCAGCATACTCCTTTCGACAGGCACCGTATGACCCGAGCAGTTGATCACAACGATTTCGTTCGGCTTAATTTTTCCAGCCCTAAACAATTTAACCATCCCGGCAAAAGCAACAGCAGCCGCCGGTTCCACCGACAATCCTTCCATTTTGGCAAGCAAATGCATCGCCCGGTAGGCTTCTTCATCAGAAACGCTGTCGAAATCTCCTCCGCTGCCTTTGAGTATCGCATGGCGGAGAAGAGTGTATGTTCGCCCCGGGTTACCTGTCGCAAGGGTTTCAATTCTGGTTCTTGGCGATTGAACAGGAATGACTTGTTCCTTATTTTGACGCCAGGCGTGAACCATCGGTGCGCAGCCTTCGGTTTGGATGAGCCCCAACTTGGGTTGTTTTTGGATCAACCCCATCAATTTCAGTTCACGAAAACCCTTTTCGACGCCTAGAGGACCCATCCCGCCACTGACGGCTTGAATGTACCAGTCCGGCGCCATCCAGGGAGTGGAGGCAATTTCGACATCCTTCAATTCATAATTATTGCGTAAGGTGGAGATCTGTTCAGCAATTTCGAATGCGATGGTCTTCATGGATTCAACACAGGGGATGCTGCGTGCACCCAGGTCAAGAAAAATATTCCTTTGTTTCGAAAACTCTTCAGAAAGTTGCTTTGTCAGATCATAAGATCCAGTGATCTTTACTACCTGCGTGCCGTAAAGTGCCACTTCGCGCATTTTTATGGCTGGCACGAGGCTGGTTAAGAATGCCCACAACTTAATACCGGCTCTTGATGCGTACGCCGAGTAAGATATGGCAACGTTTCCAGTGGAGGCGCACACCATTTCGGTAATCCCGGCTTCCTTCAGGCAGGCGATTGTCACCGCAGCCTGGCGGTCTTTAAATGAATTAGTGGGTCCCTGGCGCTCGTCTTTAATGTACAGGTTCGGGATGCCCAGCATTAACCCGAGGTTTTTTGCATGAATAAGAGGGGTACCGCCCTCTCCCAGGGTCAAATCGGGAATGATTTCCTGGATGGGCAGCAATTCGCGATAACGCCAGAGGTCGAAAGGTCTGTTAGCAACTTGAGAAAGAAAAGTCTGCGCCAACATTGCATAGTTGTAATGTGCTTCCCGCCAGTAGCTGCCACATTTAGGGCATCCGGGTTTCTTTGGGTCGTAGGGTGACTTGTAGCCGCAATCGAGGCATTCTGCATAAAAATAAAGTGGCATGATGTTGAATTTCCTATTTCGTCAATGTGGTTTTGTATTTACTTAACGCGATCTCAAGTTCATTCAAGAGATCCTGCTCTTTGAGAACACTCTTTGTTATCATTTGCGGTCCAAAATCTTTCAATTGTTTTTGCTGCTCAGGGGTGAGGTCGACTCCGGTAAGAATGATGACGGGAATTCGACTCAATCGAACTTCTGAACGCAGACGCTCAAGAATGTCGAACCCGTTCAACCCCACCATAAATAGGTCCAGGAGGATGATGTCGGGCGTGAGGCGTTTCAGAGCATCGAGCCCAGCTTGCCCAGTTTTGGCGAGGGTTGTGTGGAATTTTCCGTTTTGCTCGACCATTTTTTGCACCAGGCGAAGATCGCTTTCGTCGTCATCAATGATCAACACCTCGCGGAAGTTGTTGTCCCTGTCCAAACGATAGATGGCGTTTGCCAGGTCATCCGATGCAAAAGGCTTCACCAGGTAATCCGACACCCCCATGCTGAATCCTTTTTCTTCCTCCTCCAAAATGGAGCAGACAAGAATTGGGATATTACGCGTTTGTGGATTTTCTTTCAGTTCGTTGATGAGCTCCCAACCGTCTTTTTGCGGCATCATGATATCGAGCATGATCGCAAACGGTTTGAGTTCGATGGCTTTTTGTACCGCGAGGTCCGGATCTGTAAGGGGTACCACCTTATACCCGCTCGGCTCCAGGAAACGTTCGTACAGTTCAATGACTTCGGCATCATCATCGATCGATAGGATGACATTTTCGCCATGCATCAATTGATCCTGATCGATGGGGCGTTTTTCTTCCGGAAGGGGCAGGGTAAAGTAAAAGACGCTGCCTCTGCCAACTTCACTGCTCAGTAATCCGATCTGTCCACCGTGCATTTCTATCAAAGAACGACAGATGGAGAGTCCAAGACCTGTTCCCCCTGTCTTCCGAGTGGGAGAGTCATCCACCTGTGAGAAGCGTTGGAACAGCTTGAATTGGTCCACCGGAGCGACGCCGATTCCGGTATCGGTAACAGTGACCAATACTTCCTGTTTTCCAAAAGGATTTTCCCTGGCTTTGGCTTCTATAGTAATCGAACCTTGTTCTGTAAACTTGACAGCATTTGAGATCAGATTGATCAACACTTGACTGATACGCGTTTCATCCATCATCAACCTGGGTAACGATGTAGGTATCTTTTGGATAAGCTCTATGGGTTTTTCTTTAACCAGACCGGCTGTGTTCGAAATCACACTGTTGACGATGTCGCTCAGGTTGATGGGTTCGAGCTGAAGCTCCATCTTGCCGGCATCGATCTTGGAAAGGTCCAGAATTTCGTTGATCATCGTCAAGAGATGCATTCCAGATTTATAGATCGCGTTGATGTCTTGTTCCTGGACGTTGTTTATGGGTCCGTCGATACCTTTGAGGATCACGCGTGAAAAGCCGATCACCGAGTTCAAAGGCGTGCGAAGCTCATGGCTCATATTTGCCAGGAATTGACTCTTCACCCTGTCCAGTTCCTGCATTTCCACTACTGCCTGCTGGCTAATTTGATATGCCCTGGCGTTTTCGATGGCTACCGCGATTTGGTCGGAAAGAATCTGTAATACACTTAATTCATCTTGGGTGAATGCAGAAGTACGTTTAGCCTGAATATCCAATGCGCCAATGACTTTTCCTGCAATCTTTAATGGAACGGCCATCTCCGATTTTGTATCGGGAAGAAGCGGGTTGGGGTAATAAATTGGACTGTTTCTTACATCATTCACTACCACTGGATTGCCTGATGCAGTGCAGTTACCAATGACCGATTTTGAACCGACCGCCAGTTGATGCGCGTTTTTCTTAAGCTCTTCACCCGCACGCCCGGTCGACTCCTTGATTTGTGCATATGTACCGGTCTCATCCATTAAGAAAATGGAACAATGGTAGAAGCCAAACCGGTCTTTTAACAAATTTACGATTCGGGCAAGCAATGTTTCGAGTGAAAGTGTGCTCGTCGTATCCCGGGCAATTTCAGCGGCAGCCTGGAGCTCGATGGCACGTCGTTGGGCTTCGTTGAGCAGCCGTTGACGCTCGATAGCGACTGTAATGCTGTTACCGACCACCTGGAGAAGGTGCATATCGTCGTTTCGCGTGTCCGAAGGTTTGATCGCGCCGGATGCCAATACCCCGATCGTTGCACCTGCTGACTGCAGCGGGATGAAACAACCGCTCGCAAAACCCAGCCTCGAGAAAATGCGTTGATTTTCGGGAGAAATCGATGATTTACCCAGGTTGCTGAAAACAAATGGTTCGTTGTTATCAAAATCCATGAAATCAAACGCATCGAAGGCAATGTGTTCATTGGATTTATAGTACTTGCCCTGTGAAGTGTAGCAACCGACCACGTCCAAATCACCTGAGCGGGTGGTGCTGTGGGTGGGAGACACAAACAACAGAAGCTGATCTGCATTTTTCGGCAGCACGTTTTTACCAACAAGTTTGACCAGGTCGTGCAGGTTGACAGCTTTGGTGATACCGCTCGAAATCTGATACAACAATTCTGTCTCCGACAACGCTTCTTGTGTGCGCTCGAAGAGCTGGAGGTTTTCAATGGCTGTCGACATCTGGTCAACAAGTGGCGGGAAGGTTCGAATCTCTTGCTCGGTAAAATCATGCTTTACATTGGATTGAAGCAGAAATACGCCAATCTGGCGGTTGGATGACCAAAGGGGAAGTACTGCCATAGAAAGGATGTTTTGACGCAATAGAATATCGCGCAGGAGCTGATCCACAGGTGCATCATTAATATCGCTGAAGAAAACAGCATCCTCACGCACAAATACTGGCTCATATAATTCGCGCAGATACTCTGTCCCGGCTGGTGGTGGCGGTGCCCCGGTTCCATTATGATAATTGGCTTCGACATTCATGCGCTCAATATGACCGGCGTCGTCAAACGAAAACAGGACAAGAATGCCGCGGTTGATTTCTTGAACGTTTTCTCCAGAAAGCACCGCGGTGATCATCTCTGGCATGCTATTGGCTAACGCCAACTTGTGAGATGCCGAATACAGGTTCGCCGTCTCCTCCAGGGAGGTTTGAAGCTGTGAAAGCAGCCCTTCGCGGATGAGGGTATTGGTATAAGCATCGGACGCAATTCGCAGCACGGAGATTTCATCCTGCGCCCAAATATGGGGCTCTGAATGGTTCTCAAAAGCGATGAACCCTGTTTGTTTTTCCTGACCAGGGATGGCTAAAAGCAAAAGCGACTGTGTATTGTATTCTTTCAGGAAAGCCTGCTCGGGCGGGGTGGCATTGGTTGCAGTACAGGAATAAAAACCAATATTCTGCAGGGAGTCGAGCCATTCGGAATATGCACTGATCGAAATAAATTCTGGCCGGCTAAGATTGACCTTCTTCTGCAATGCAGGCGTTTCATAAAGTGAGACGACCCGCCAGATCGGCGCATTTTTTGAATCCACTTCGGGTATGACGTAATATACCCGCTGGCACAAGGATGCGGCTGAAAGGAATTCGAGCACTGCCGGAGTGGACGCGATGCCCTGTTCGCTCAAAGTGGCAACCGCACGTGTGACATTCGCCTGGAACCGTTCACGAACTTCGATGATTTCCAATGCGTGCCGGATCTCTGCAAATAAATTCGCATTTTCGAGTGATGTGGCGGTCTGACTGGCAATTGTGGAGAGTAGCTCCTGCTGCACCTGGTCGAATGCGAATTCCTTGGAAAAGTCAAAAACACTGATCACACCAATCGAACGATCGCCTGCCAGCAGGGGGACAGCAAGTAAGGATTGTGGAATTCCTCCCGGGTGATCCAAGGCGCTGTCGCTGAGCGCCTGAACCGCATCACTTTGGATGAGCATGGGGGTCTTCTTATTCAGCACGATTTCCTGGTATCCACGTGAGAATTGGCGATCAGGGAGCATAATGGTTTCATTATTCATGACACAAACCGGGAAACTCAACATATTTGTGTCGCGATCGACCATGGTAATGAGCATGTTTTGACTGGACAACATCTGCTGAATGCTGCTGGATAAAATACTAAAGATTTGTTCCCGGCTGACAAGGCTGCTCAAACGCTGTCCAATCGAGTTCAATGTAGCGAGATCGCGGTTGCGACGCAGGGTTTCTTCCTCAGCTCTGACTCTTTCGGTCAGTTCCTTACGGACAGCAGAATAAAGCTGGGCATTCTCCAAGGCTAACCCGAGTTGTTTTGTCACCTCCTGCAGGAGCTGGCGGTCATCTTCGGTCCAGACTCGGTCAGGTGAGACGTCCACGAGCTCGATCACGCCGGCTTTTGCATTACGAACGCTAAGCGGTGAGGCCAATACAGCCGGAGTATCTTCATAGGCTTCATTCGAGACGACGGAATCAGTATTGTAACTGTTAAGGGCTTCCTGCGTCCAGACATTTTCAGCTGACTGGAATTTCTCATTCGTAAAGGAGATACCCGCAATAGGCATGGTTTTGATCGCGATACCGTCGATCATCGTGCTTGGTCCCGATGCCGGTAAGGGACCGAGCGGCGCTGTTTTGGCAAGTTTAAACGCCTCTGATGCAACGGTAATTTGCGAAGACGGATTTTCACTATCTGAGATACGTAGAGCTGAATCTCCAGTCAAATCCGAAAAGGAGACTCTTGAACCAGGGTCAGTTTCAGGTAAAGTGATAGATTCGTCTGTCATTGAAGGCTTTTCGAGCTTGGAATCAGGGAGAACAAGCTGCGATTCCGGCTTAGATTCTCTTGTCTCAACCTCTGAAGAGATTGATAACTCCTTTGAAAGCCTTTCATCATCTATGGTTTCAGTCAGAAAATCATCCAGGGAGGTTTCCAGATCGGGCTGATCTTTTCCGTCTTTGATGGGAGTTGCAATCCCCCGGACACCAATCAAGGCATCCTTTTCATCCCTGATCGAAGAAAATGTGCAGTGAATTGTCTGAAATTCAGATTTCGGGGAATTGAAATGTAGCTCCAAATCTCGCGGAAATTCTCCCTGAGTAAAAATATCTTTAAGCAGAGACAGGTCTTCACTATTAATATCGAGATCGGTCAGCGATTTACCGGTAATTTGTTCTGGAGATATGCCCATTAAATCAGCAACATCTTCACCACAGGTCACAAATCGACCTTCAGCATCCATCTCCCAAGTTACTGACCTTGTGGATAGATGCTCTCCCTCATTCTTTACCTCGTCGGAAATCATGCCAAGGTGTGAAAAAAGAGAATTCAACCGGCCATTTTGATTCTTTTTAGACATACTGGATCATCTCCCGGGTCAGATTCTGTGGCTGATGCCGACCCCATCTCACTGCAATACTCTTGAATGCTGATGCAATTGTGCTTGCGTTGGCAAAACCCATTCGTTACCCGCACAAGTAAGTCATTTTCGGACTCAATCGACGTCGGGGAAGAAAGGTTTTAGAGGATTGGTGCGATCTTCTTTCTGCTCTCCGCCAGGAAGATTGATGATAATTTGACCATCCGTAATACCCAAATTATGTTTCAACTCTTCAAGGGTGATTTTCAACATTTGCTGCGGATCATTGGTCGAACGGATCTTACTGGTGATTTCGAGCACTTTTCGGTCACGTTCAGCCCTGCGTACGGTTGATTCGAACAAGCGCGCATTCTCAAGAGTCTGCGCCACCTGGTCTGAAACGGCTTGAACCGTCGCCAGTTCATTCTCGCTCCATTCGAAATCTTCCGAGCGATTCTCTTGCAGGTGGATCACGCCGATGGCTTCCCCGCGTAATAGGATGGGAACAGCCAGAACTGACTGTTGGGAAGAGTGATTGCTTTTCCTCGTTGTCGATCTGAAGATCGGTCTCGCGGTTTCCAAAACAGTATTTATATCCGGGAGATCTTCTTTATAGGGCACGAGACCATCTGGAGTGAACTTATAACTGGTATTTCCGGGTTCCCTGGTTTTACGCGTCCATTCCTGGTTCAAATAGCGCCTGTGCACGTTCTGGGCTTCATCGAGGGCTGACCGCGTATTTTCATATAACTGATTGTTACTGATGGCGATGGCTATCTGATCGGCTAAGGTGGAGAAGAGTTCGATATCCTCGGTAGTAAACGCATTTGGCTCAACGCTCTGCACATCGAGTGCGCCGATAATCCGGTTTTCTTCTTTTAGCGGAAGCGCCATCTCTGAACGTGTATTTGGAAGGTCCGGGTTGTTGAAGAAAACCGCATCCTTACCAACATCTGTGGCGATACGTGGCTCGCCCATCAAGGTTACATAACCCACAATACCCGTCTGCCCAACCTGCAACTTGTGCTGGCGTTCAAGCATTTTTCTTCCACCGGCTGAGTTGGCAGCCCGCAGAACAGCAAATTCACCCTTTGCGTCGATCAGGAATATGCCCACATGGTAGAAATTGAAGCGTTCATTGATCAGTGTGGTCACACTGGTGAGGAGTGTCTCGAGATCGCGGTTAGACACAATATTTCGGGCCACGTCTGACACGGTTTGAAGTTGTGCGGATCGGAAAGTAAGCGCGTCGTTTTGCCGGGCAAGCTGTTCGGTTCTTTCCTGAACCCGGGTTTCCAATGTATCGATGAATATTTTAAGATCATGCGTCATCTTGTTGAAAACGTTTCCAAGGATGCCAATTTCGTCTTTTGAATGAACTACTGCTTCGGTATTCAAATCACCGGCTGAGATTTTTTCGGCGGCCTGTGTCAATTGAAAAATCGGACGAGTGAAGAGGTTTGAGGCAAAAATAATTAAGAGACCTACTATTCCAGCAATGATGGTTGCAATGACGGTTGACAGGCGGTTTTGGGCGTCGCGCGCCTCGATCAAATTGGTTTGCTCCTGGAGGAAAACCACTTTCCACGGATGCATCTGGAGGGTCACTGCGGTGGCTGACTCAGTATGTGAACCTTTGTCTCCCGCAACCGTTATGGCGAAGAAATCTCCACCTTGGTTTGTTGTAGATTTTGGGCTAAATCGGCCTGGTTTGTCGAAAGCGATTCATGCGAAATGTACGAAGGCAGCCGCTCGGCAAGAATAAGCGCCTGGTAAGTTTCCAAATCCATTGGGGTGAGCGAATGGTAGATCAAGTTTGGACTGTAGCCGTCCGCCAGGCGCAAGCCATTTTCATCCAGCAGCATGGGGTATGAACGAGACCCGATCAGTCCCACGTTTGCTTGAATAATCGTCTGCAGCAGCAAGGCATCATAACGAGTTCTGAGATAACCTATGGTCTGGTTGGAAACATTCTTGATGGGTGAGATAAAAATCAGGTAGGCATCTCTTGTATCTGCTGGAAAAAACACCTCTGATGAATAAGGTAACCCCGTATTCAGAACTGTCTTGAAGTATTCAGTTTCAGCTTCTGACCGAAGGATCAGCGAAGTATCAGTATCAAAGAGATTTAGCCCCGAGGTGTCCAGCAAACCGTAAGATGGCAGATACAATTTCTGTTTGGTCTGCAGCGAAGTGAAGGTAGTTCGCAGCTCTGTTTCTTCTACACTGCCTGATCGTTCATTGGAATTCAAGGACAAGTATCGCTGGATCGCAGGAAGAGTCGTTTCGGTTTGAACAGAATCAAGATTTGAACTGAAGAATTCGTTAATCGAAGTTGCAGTCTGTTCCGCAGCAATACTCAAGGATTGATTGGATTGGGCTTGAATGGCATTTTGGGTATACCGGTTCGAAATGACCGAAAGAATAGCCAGTGGAACAAGCGTGACCACCAGACCCGCCAAAAGTAGCTTAACCCGGATCGATGCTGTAATCCATCCAAAGATGAATTGGATCAGCAGGATGAATATCAAACTTCCTGCGGCGATAAAAATTCCGAGGGTGATGGTGGCGTTTGACACCTGGTCAACGATTGTAAGATTTCCCACCAGGGCTGACATGACTGCTACAATCAAGCCAACCAAGATCGATAATTCAACGTATCGACCTTTCAGTTCAGTGGATCCGAAAATTACCGCAAAGGCTAAAGCTATCACTGCAATACCGAGTGATACTGCCGACGACAACACCATTGAACTCACAATAAAGGCAATTTCAGTAAAGACCAGAAATGCAAATCCTCTTGCCTCAGTTTTAGTTTCCCAAAGATGAAAAACGGTAAATAACCCGCTTAGTAAAGCCACACCCATGACTGCGGTGATCGCAAAAAACTGCCATTGACGCGTTAAATACCCGAGAATAAATGCTCCAGTAGTCAGCAGCCCGGCTAAGATCACGGAGGTGATAAGGATCAATGATTCCTGGCTGTTTGAGGGATTCACTTCTTCAACTTGTGGATTTTCAATTTCTTTCACAGACTGTTTTGTTCTCTTGCTCATTGTTTCCTCCGGCTGCAGAGGTTCGCTAATCAACAGCTGCGGTTTTTAATTGGATTCTGACCTCGGCAACCCCAAGGGATTTGCCAAGTTCAGTAGCGGTCGTTTTCAAGATCGCATCGATATCCGAGGCGGCGCGGACTTTATCCGAGATATTCGCCACCAGGTGCTCTCGTTCGGCACGTTCCTGAATTTCTTCGAGCAAGCGTGCGTTTTCCAGGGCAAGTGCAAGACGATCGGAGGCTGAGTTCATCAGGGAAAGCATTTCATCTGGCATATTCTCTCCGTCATAGCTGATGTTCACGACCCCCAACACCTGATCGCGGAGCTTGATCGGGACTGAAAGCATCACTCCCTGGGTGTTCCCAGGTTCAACCGATGTGAGAGGAGTGATAACCGGTTTGCCTTTTGTCATTGTTTCCCTAAAGAAGTGCACCCGATCCTCGGTCGCCTGGGTTTGCGAGCTAAAATAGCGGAAATTCAATCTTTTTCGGGAACCTTTCAAATGCGACTGCCAGGATCGGCTGGTAAATTCACGGTTCTTTTCTTCCAATGCCGCCAAATTTTCCTTAAGGGCTTGAATTTGATTCAGCTTGTCGATCGATGTTGCAAGGGTGTCTGCCACAGTCAGGAGCACATCTGCATCTTCTTTACCGAATTCGCTTGGATTTTGGGATTGAACGTCCAGGGCGCCGATCACCTGGTTGCCCACTCGCAGCGGGATGGCCATTTCAGACCGGGTAAAAGGGAGGGATGGATTTTTATAGTGAACCGCGTCCAGGTCTACATCCGAAGCAATGCGGACTTCACCTTTTGCGACGACGTAACCTACAACCCCTTCTTCCCTAAGCCGCAATTGGTGCTTGCGCGCAAGCATCTCGCTACCTGCTTCGCCTGTTCCGGCTTTGAGAACAGCAAACTCGGACCTTTCATCCTTCAAGAAAATACCTGTGTAATAGTATCCAAACTGAGAACGAATGAGCTCGACAGAGTCCTCTAAAAGATTCGAAAAACTGGTTTGTTGAGCAATTTCGCGCGCGATTTGACGAGCGGCAACCATGCGGAAATTTCTACGGTCCAATTCCTTTTCGAGAAGCGTTACCTGTTCAGTGAGGCTGGCGTCTTTGGCTTTCACTTCAAGCTCGTTCTTTCGGATTTCTGCCATAAGGTTTTTGAAGCTTGAAAACACACTGGCTATGACAGAAGATAGGAGAAAAGCGAGAAAGAGCATCACGGTGATTATGCCGATCCATGAAATGATCCCATTGGATTGGGAAATGATGCTGGCGGGAGTGATAATGCCATACCCAAAGAGAATCGCTTGTACAGACAGGAATAGAGCAGATGCTGCCAAAATCCAGGGCCAACGATTTCGTGGAAGCAATAGGGCTGAAATCACAATACTGCAGAAGAAATAGAGGATGCTATTTGCGGATAGCCCTAGTGTTAATCCACTGCCAATACCGGTTCCCAGGAATGCAATAACTAGCAACCAAGTACGCACATTGTGACTGAATGAACGTAAGAAAGTCGCAAAAAAGGTGAGCAGAAAGAGCAAAAGGACAATGCTCGCGGAAATGATGTTTTGCGATTGAATCGCCGAAAAGAGGTTCAAAAACAGCAATAAGGTTGCCAGGATCAAACTGCCGTTAGCGATTTGCTGCAAACCACGAGAGGTAATGGCATCAGCATCCGAAATAAGAATTTCAGATTGTTCTGATTCAGCAGGTTTCATGGAAGGTTGATTGGTCATGACTTCACCTGTGCGCCGACAGCACTTTGCTTCTTGATGTCAAAATCTTCCGGGGGAATGAGCGAAATCGAGGCTTCGAAAACAGAAGGGAGCCGCCCAAACTCTTCCACGGCAGTCTTGAGTATCTCCTCAATGGTGAAAGCGCGTGAGAATTGAGTGGAAAGCTCATTCAATTTTTGTTCCTGTGATGCTGCCCGCTGGGTTTCTTCGATCAAGCGCGCGTTCTCAAGAGCCGAAGTCGTTTGGGCTGATATTGTCTGAAGAAATTCCTGCTGCTCAGCCTGGATTTCGTTTCCTTCAATTTCCAGATTGAAGTAGCCGATCACCTCATCACGCAGCACCAGGGGAATTTTTACAACTGACGTTTGTTCCTGGCTCGATTCGATCTGAGGATTCTCATAGTCATATTTCAATTCACCAGTTTGATTGATTTCTTCACCCCAGGCTTGCTGGACGAAGGCTTTATTCAAGATTCGAATGTCTTCAAGCGCTTTTTGGGTCTTATTGAATGAATTGGCATTTTCCAGGGCTACCGCGAGTGAATCAGTAACACTTTGCAGCAGCAAGACGTCATTTTCATCGAAGGCATTGGCGCGATCGGATTGGATGGATAATGCCCCCAGGATTTCGCTGGAACTGTTGATTGGAATCGCCAGTTCTGACCTCGTCGCGGGTAGGTCAGGGTTATCAAAGTGAACAGCTTCTTCACCAACATCCAGCGCAATCCGGGGTTTGCGGGTTTGAGTTGCCCATCCAATCATGGAATATCCACCTACGGCTAATCGGTGACGATTGGCGAGCATCCTTTTTCCTTCATCGCCGGTTCCGTACCTGAGGATCGCATATTCGTGTGTCGCATCGATCAGAAAAACGCCCACATAATAAAGGTCAAAAGAGTGCTTCAATTGTTCAGCAACCTGTTGGATCAACTGGCCAGGATCCAAAATGGAAGCCATCGAGCGGGAGATTTCAGAGCCTGTGCGCAATTGCAGCAGGCGATGTTCAAGGTCTGCCGATTGTGCCTCATACTTTGCGAATAAATTTTCGCTTTCCACTTTTGCGGCTAATGACTGTTCATTTTTCACGGTATAGACCGTTTTCAAGGAAAACATAACGAAGCTGCCAAAACCTCCAACGAGGATGACGAGAATGGCATCCAGCAGGAGGGAGGAGCGGGTAATAATAGTCGAAATACCGATGAGAGCTGAACTTGCCAGGCTCAGCCAAAGCATTAAGGTGGCGAACCCAACCATTAAAATTACAAGTGCCTGTCGTTTTTCCAGCAAGGCGGTAGACACAAATGAGAAAGCGATCAAAGCCAATAGCGGTTCGCCAGACCAACCGTTCTTGATGAATAACACTTGCAGCAAAACGTACGCCAACCCCAACAACAATGTGGAGCGTAACCTATAGGTGAAGCCGCGGCCGAGAAAGATCAGCAATGAGATCGCAAATAGTAAAGCACTTCCAACCAGGACGGGAAGATCGGGCGAGCTGGTCAGTGTTGGAATCTTAACGAGGAGGAAAATCAAGCCAACCAAAGTCCCGACCAACGCCAGGAGATGAAGGGATTTTTCCTGCCAGAGGTGAAGATTGTCAGACGGATCGACCGAACCTGGAAGTAAAGTTTGGAAGGAGGGACTTGATATAACTCATTGCTCATTCTCCTTCTCTGCCGCCACAGCTTTGGTTGGAGTGTGCGAACCGTTCCCATCTGTCGCACCGCCAGTGATCTCGATGGATGCATGTTTGATATTGAGTGCATTACAAATCTCAGCCACCGAGGTTTGCATGATCGTTTCGATGTCCACCGAACGACGAATTTTACTGGTGATATCGTAAAGCTGACGTTGACGTTCAACCTGAAGCCTTACCTGATCGACCAATTGGATATTCGCAAAGATGGATGCAAGGTTGTTGGACAGAGTGGTGATAATTTCTTGATCTGTTTCGTCGTAGGCTGCGACTTCGGTATTTTCAACATTGAGCACACCCATCAGCCGATCCTGGTAGGTGACAGGTACCGCCAATATCGACTTGCTTTCCAAGTTGACAGGCAGCTTTGTCGGATCCTCTGAAAGTTCGCTTAACCTCAAGGTCCGTTTTTCCTGGGCAACCAGGCCGACTGCCCGCTCTCCCATGTTCAAAACCGTGGACGCGATTTCAATTTTTGGCAGACCTGCATAAGCCTTGACGATGAGTTTTCCACCTTGGGTGGGAACCCAATAAGTGATCTGATCTTTCGTCATATTAAGGTGCAATGTATCAACCGCTGAGCGGACTGAATCCTCGATCGTCGAGCTTTTACCCGCAATTGCCGTAATTTGATGCAGCAAGCGATGCCGGGAAAGGGAAGACTCTGTCTTGGTGAACAATTCGGCGTTTTGGATGGCAACTGCCAGTTGATCGCTTAAGACCTGCAAGATCCGCACATCTTCCGGACTGAAGGCGTTGAGCTTATCGGATTGCACGTCGAGAGCCCCAATTACCTGCCCAGAATTGACCAAGGGGATACCCATTTCAGATTTTGTATCAGGCAACATTGGATTTGGATAATAGTTCTTCTCGAGGGTAACATCATTGACAACGACAGGTTCACCCAGCAATGAGGTTTGCCCAATGATGGAAGGTGACCCGACTGCCAGTTTATGCCCCTTTTGTTTTAATGATTCGCCTGCTTCGCCGGTAGATTCTTTGAGCACGGCATATTGACCCAGAGCATCAAGCAGGAAAATTGAAGCGTGATAAAAGCCAAACCGACTGCGTACAAGATCAACCAGGCGGCTTAATAACTCTTCGACGTTCTGAGAACCAGAGCTGGTATCGCGCGCGATTTCTGAAGCTGTGAGAAGTTGATTGGCACGGCGTTCTGCGAGTTGCTCGGTTCTTTTTAGATCTGTGATATCGCGACCGATATTCAAAAGCCCATTTACCGTACCGTCAGCATCAAGCAAAGGAATCTTTGATACCAGTTCCCAACGTTCATCGCCTTCAGGTGTGACATATTTATCGACGCTTCCGATGACTGAGGTGCCTGAGGTGATCAGATCGAGGTCGGTATTGATGCTGGTCTGATCGCCCGAGGTGAGATCTACTGCGCGATCAGGCAGGTCTGATGCTGCCTGGCTGGTGCGAATGATTTGACCTTCGACGTTTTTGAATTCAACCCGGTCCGGAGTATGGTCAAGCAGGGAATTCAGTAAGAAGCGTTCCTGGTCATACGCATTAAGGGCTTCGCGTTGTGCTGTAAGCAATTCAACATTTCGAATATTCGTACTGGTTTGCGGAGCAATGGTAAGCAGCAGATCGAGGTCAGATTGGGTGAAGCGGTTGGTCGAGCGGAAATCCAGGAGAGTCATGGCACCAATGACCTGGTCGGCATGGATGAGGGGAACTCCAAGGAAGGATTGCGTGGTTAGCGAAAGATCAGGAGAATTTATCGTTCTGAACCCCATCGTGGATGCTTCACGGAGCAAAGTTGCTTCGCCTTTTTTGATAATGGTTGAGAACAGATCATTGGTCGGCGAATAAGGCTTACATTCGACCTGGTTTTCGTCAATGTAATAGGGAATTTCAAGTGTGTCATTTTCAGGGCGGTTCAATGCGACGGCGAAACCGACATCCTCGCCGATGGCTGTTTTGAGTTCGTTGTGCAATCGCGCAAGAAGCCCCACCAGGTCACTTTCGTTGGATGTAGTTTTGCCAATCGCGTCAAGGGTCGTGAGTTCTCTGTCCCTTTGACCCAGGTTCTCTTCCAGGCGGATCCTTTCCAGCGTCGAACCGATCACTTCAGCGGCAGTGGACAGTGGTTGAATTTGGAGCGGCGAGATCGGCGTTTTCTCGCGCGACCCTAATGCAATCACATGCGATAGGGTAGCGCCATCCATCACCGGGATCAATGCTGCCGATTTACATCCGCGGCGTGCGAAGTAAGAATTTAAATTGGCGAATTCAGAATCAGCTTCAAGATTTTCCTGGTAAACATTCGTTCCTTCAGACATAGCGGACGATCCCCTTGGCAAAGGGGACAGTAAATCCTTTGAGCGATTGATCGAGTCGGGTCCCTTTGGGATCGGTAAGGTTAACCAATCGAATTTGGTCTTGTTCTACATCCATAAAGAAACAAACGTAATTGGTTTGCGTGAATAGCTCTTTTATGAGGGATGTTACTTCGTCCTTTGATTGTGCCTTCGAAATTTGACGATTAATGCGGTAAAGCGAAGTTGCCTGCTGCATATTCACAGTTGAAGATTCGACCACTTGGATGTTACGCAGACCGGCTGCAATTTGGGTTGCCAGCGAAGTGAAAATGGTCACGGATTCGGCGTCAAACACACCGGTCTGGTCGCTTTGAATATCAAGCACACCAGCCACCGAATTTGAAATGAGCAAAGGAATGGTTAATTCGGATTGTGTTTCTGGCAACTGGTACAAAAGCTGAGCTGGCGTTTTCGTGATGGAAATGTTTTCTTCCAACCTTGACTGGTTGGTTTTGGCAACCCAGCCGATCAAAGTGTCATTGTTGATTGGAATACGGGTAAATTCCGCCAGTTTTTTATTTGGATCAGCAGAATTTTGCTCGCTAAGGACTGCGTTTTGACCATTTTCATCCAGCAGAAAAACCGCTGACAACGGGTAATTGAATTTTTCGCCGAGCAATTTGACGGTTCGCTGTAAAATTTCACTTCCCGTAGAGCCAGTTACTGCTTCCTGGGCGATTTCAGTCGCCTGACGCATCTGGTGGGTTCTCTCTTCAACCCTTGATTCCAATGAACGGTAGACATCGGTCAATTGTTGAACCATGACGTTGAATGAATACCCCAGCAGACCAATTTCATCGTTACGCTTGACATCCGCCCGGAAGGACCAGTCACCAGAGGCAAATTCACGGGCGTGTTTTGCCAGTTCGACCAGGGGAACCACGATCCCACGGGCGCCCAGGCCGATGAACAATCCGGTGATCAGTAATGAACCGACCAGCAGCAATAGAATGAAGGGGAGTAGGGAACTTAATTGTCCATAAACTGATTGTTCAGGTACCTCGATCACCAATGCTGAGTTCAAATCTTTGATATTTCGGATGTACGAAACGACAGGGGTGCTATTCTGGTCTTTATAGGAAAAGGACGCCCCAGCACCGCTTTGAGAGATATATGCAGTTAGTTCGGTCTGAAACGTCTTACTCAAGATTTCCTGTGAAACACTGGATTGAACCGGATTGTAAGTAGCAAATTGCTTGTTTGAGGTAACAAAGTATGCATGCGAATTGGTGTACAGTCCTTCAGACGTTCTCAAAGTCTCACCAAAAATGGGTGGCGACGAAAACCCGATGAATGTCAAACTAAGGCTGTCGGGGTTGATCCGCAAAGATTTTGTTGTGACAAGGACCAATTCGTTCGGGAATAATCCAGCCGGATCCATTACAAGGGCGTTCTGATCCGTCTGATAAAGGGATTGTATAAATGCCTCATCTGTCAGATCTTTTCCAATGAGCGAGGCATTTGTCGAGATAACCACCTTGCCTGTAGGATCCAAAATGGATAGCTGGTTAAAAATATCTCCCGTAGGGGAAGAAATATAATTGTTCATGTAGTTGGTGATGGCTACGAAGGCCTGGTAATATCCTGGTGTGCCCGGACCGCTGAAAACCGTAATAAGACTCTGGTCAAAATTCGGTTGGGTATATAGCTCATCCAGTGCGCTTATCCTGGAGGATGCCAAGGCGGTCAACTGGTAAGTGTAGTTTTGGGATATCGTATCAATTTGGGATTTTGTCTGATCGACCATCGATTGACGGATTCGCAGGTAAGATGCAGTGCCGATGATCAAGACTGGGATCAATGAGACGAGCAACAAACCAATTACCACTGTACGCGCCAGGCTTCCGCGAAATACAGGATTTGATTTTGACTGGATTGACGGAGTAGCTTGATCAGTCATAACTCACTCCTTAAGCGTATTCCCAAACAGCTTCGCCCGCCAAAATTCGACGAATTTGGTCAGGGAACCGATCTGGATCAAGAGGTTTGCCGATAAAACCACTAAAACCTGCGAGTTTCGCAGCTCTCATCTGGTCAAGCCCGGCTACTGCGGTAACGGCTACGACCGGGAGTTTGCGCAGGTCTTCCGATTGGCGAATCTTCCGCAATGCAGCATATCCATCCTCGTAGGGCAGACGAATATCCATCAGGACAAGGTCTATATACGGCATGGATGCGGCAAACGGGACCACTTCGAACCCAGATGTCTTCCATTCACAAAGGACATTGATCGATTCGAGCATGCGTGCGATCAGCATGAAGTTTCCAGCGTTATCTTCAACCACCAGGATCATCGGCGGTCTGCCAGATTGATCGTCTGGTGCGTGGATCGGAGCTTTTGAAGAAAACCCCGGGATTTTTGGTGGAATGTCTGCCATCAAGGATTCCTTCCTGGTGATTGCAAGATCAGCCTATAAATTCCTGAATTTTGCCTAATAACTTTTCAATATCGATCGGTTTTTCAACGTATCCGTCACATCCTGCCAGGAAGGATCTTTCCCTGTCGCCGCGCATCGCGTTTGCCGTGATGGCGATGATCGGAATATCTTCCAAACCGGGGACCGTTTTAAACTTTGACGTCAGCGTGTAGCCATCTACAATGGGAATATTGATATCCATTAAGATCAAATCCGGGCGGTAATGGCGCAGTCTGGAGACTGCTTCATAAGCATTAGTGGCTTCGAGTACCTGGTAAGAGGCAGAAAAAAGGAGACGCCTTACCAGCAACCGGTTATCAGGATTGTCTTCAATGTGCAGAATGATCTTTTTTGAGTTCATAAAAGTCTTGTTCCTCGTTAACACAAAAGACAGCCTTAATCAGCAGTGTGGTCGAAATGAAATTATTTTAATGAAAGATTAATGTAAGTCGAATAATTATAGCTCTTCCATTCGGACTTACTGTTGCAGAAACCGTGCCTGGAGCCTACAAAATTGAAAGGAATGAGGATTCGAACAGTGCTCTATGAGGTTCGGGACAAAATGGGAGGAGGATTAAAAGAAAAAACCTTTCAGGTAGCCTGGAAGGTTTTGAATCAAGCAACTGAGCGGGTGATGGGATTCGAACCCACGAAATACCACCTTGGGAAGGTGGTGCCTTACCACTTGGCGACACCCGCGTTGTTTCGAGATTATAGCTTTCTCATATATGTCTGTCAAGCAAATCGCTCATTCGGTATCATCTATTCAATCTTGATACCAAAGCGGGTCTTGCATTTATTGGTATGGTATAATTTTTTAGATATTCTTGAATACAAAAATTTAGGAGCGACGCTTGGCAGCCAATCCTATTAGCTGGCTACTTGGACTATTTTCACTTGACATCGGCATCGACCTGGGAACCGCCAACACATTGGTGAACGTTCGCGGCAAGGGCATCGTTATTAACGAACCCAGCTGGGTTGTGATCAATAAACGCACCAAAGAGACAATTGCAGTGGGTGCGGCAGCCAAAGAAATGGTGGGTCGAACACCTGCCAATTATGTTGCCATCCGCCCATTGCGCGATGGGGTGATCTCGGAGTTTGAGATCACAAAATCGATGCTCGAATATTTCATTGGCAAGGTTCACCAACAAACCATCGTCCCCATGCCAAGACCACGCGTTGCGGTTGGAATCCCATCCGGAGCGACCGAGGTGGAAAAACGTGCAGTCTATGATGCTGCCATGGCAGCTGGTGCGCGTGAAGCATATCTGATCGAGGAGCCGCGAGCTGCTGCACTAGGAGCAGGTTTGCCCGTAAATGAAGTCAAAGGGACCATGGTCGTCGATATTGGCGGCGGAACCACGGAAGTCGCGGTGATCTCGATGGGCGGGGTGGCAGTATCCCGCAGCCTGCGAGTAGCCGGCGATGAATTGGACGTAGATATCGTTCAGTATATTCGGAATAAATATAATTTATTGATCGGCGAACGAATGGCCGAACAGACAAAAATCGCGATCGGCTCGGCTTATCCGCTGCAGTCCGAGCAAACCATGACCGTCCGCGGCAGAAACCTGGTGACAGGGCTGCCAGGTACCATTGAAGTATCCTCAGTCGAAATTCGTGAAGCCATCTCTTCCTCGGTACAGGTGATCGTGGATACCTTGAAAGATGCATTGGATGAAGTTCCACCGGAATTGGTGTCTGACCTATTGGACACAGGTGTGTGCCTTGCCGGAGGCGGAGCACAATTGTTAGGATTAGTTCCCAGACTCCGCGAAGAGTTGAATCTGCGGGTTTGGATCGCAGATGATCCTATGACTTGCGTTGCACGCGGTGCTGGAATGGTCCTTGAAAATCTGAATGCTTACGAGAAGTTCCTCGTAAGTTTGGATCGGATTCGTTCCTAAGGACGTTGTTCTTTCGATAAAGTAAAAATGAAAAACTTCTCTTCGAGAAACCTTCAGATCATGACGATCAGCCTGATCGTCGTGGGAGTTTTAGCTTTAGCCTTAAGCGGCTTTTTGGGCGAAATCATTGGCAAGACAATCAATCCACTGGTAGGCGCACAAAGCTGGTTCGCAACCCGATACCAGGCCGTTTATGATTTCTTTACCGTTCCAAGAGATGTTGCCAGCCTAACAACCCGCAACGCAGAGCTTGAGAACGAGGTTTCACTGCTCCAGGCGCAAATCATACAATTAAAACAGCAGGTAAGCGAAACTGATGTTCTGTATTCGTTGCTTGATTTTGCCCGCCAGAGACCAGAAAATAAATATGTTGCAGCTTCTGTGATCGGTCGCGACCCCAGCCCATTTTTGCATTATGTCATCATCGATCATGGCTCTGACGACGGTATCCTCTATGGTATGCCCGTGGTTACCCAGCAAGGACTGGTCGGCCGGATCGATGCAGTCACCGCCAGTGCAGCCAGGATCCAGTTGATCACTGACCCGGGTTCATCAGTAAATATTCGCCTCGAATCTGCAGGAGTCGAAGGTCAGGCTACCGGCTCGGTTACCGGAGATATATCGCTTCAGATGGTCGGTCTTTCAGCTACATTGACTGCAGGTGACCTTGTCTTGACCTCGGGTCTGGGTGGTGGTTACCCTGCAGACATCCTGGTGGGTCAGTTACTTACACCCAGCCATGAAATTAATTCACTTTTCCAATCCGCAGCGATTCAACCTGTGGTGGATTTTGCCAAGTTGAGAGCAGTTTTGATCATCACAAACTTCACACCGGTGGATATTGCCCCCTTGACGCCCGCAACAACCCAATAATCTGATGTCTTTCATCTTCCAAGTAATTTCATTTATTGTGATCTTGATATTGCAGCTGGTTGTTGTTGGCAATATCCCCTTGCTGCACGGCACCGCTGACCTGTTTTTGCTATGGGTGGGAGCGTGGGCTTTGATGAGCAAAGGGCGAAGCGCCTGGGTTTATGCAGGAGCTGCAGCCATCGCTGTGGTGTATATTTCAGCTATCCATCCCGTTGTTCCGATCATCACCTATTTCTTCGTTGTAGTTTTTGCCAGGTATTTGCAGAAGAGAATATGGCAAAGCCCTTTGATGGCGCTCTTCATTATCAGTTTTGTCGGATCATTGCTGCAAAGTGGTTTATCATTTATCGCATTATCGATAGCGGGTGTGGCTTTGGATTTTTCCACCAGCCTGGTGCAGGTGATCATTCCGGCATTGCTTCTTAATCTACTGTTGGCTTTACCTGTTTATGCAATTTGTAAAGACATGCATCAATGGCTTTACCCTTATGAGGTAGAAATATGAAAAACGAACTCACGAATTCCTCTGGATTTGAATACTGGCGCTATCGCGTTATTTATGTTTTGTTGGGCCTGGTTTTTGTTTTCTTTGCATTCAAACTGTTTGATATGCAGATTTTGCAGGGGGCTACATACAAGTCGCAGGCAGATGAAAACAGGCTTAAAGAAATCAGTGTTCAGACAACCCGTGGAACGATTTATGACAGAAATGGGTTCGTGCTGGCGCAGAACGTGCCTTCGTATAACGTAGTGATCACACCGGCAAACTTGCCGACGGATACCGGTTCGCTCGAAAAAGTCTACCGGGAATTGTCAGCTTTGATCGATGTGCCGGTGACAAACGGAACGCTGACGGATTCGGCGGCAAAAGCCTTTACTGCCTGCCAATCGGACTTTGGGATCAAGGAAATAGTGATCATTGGTGATACCAATGCTCCATTTTCACCAGTGCGAATTAAGTGTAATGTGGACGAGCCAACTGCGCTACAGGTGCAAAGTCATGCCAGCGACTGGCCAGGTGTAGAGCATTGAAGTTGAATCCATCCGCAGCTACCCGACCGGCTCGCTTACTGCTGCAGTCGTGGGGTTCCTGGGTCCAATCACCGCTGAAAGTGAGGAAGCCTATACAGCGCTTGGCTTTATAGCAGGGCGGGACAAGGTTGGGTTTGCCGGCGTCGAGCTTACCATGGATGAAACTCTGAGAGGCACGAACGGCACGCGGATGGTTGAAGTGGATAATGCAGGCAAGATTCTCAAAGATGTGCAGGCACCCGTTGAACCGGTTGCTGGAAACAACATCGTCCTAACGATCGATACCCGGTTACAAGATGCTGCCCAGGCTGCGTTAACCTACGAGATGGATTATTGGAATAGAAGACTCAATAAGATCAAATCGCAAAATGGCGTTGTCATTGCGATGAATCCGAAGACAGGTGAAATCCTTGCCCTTGTGTCCTATCCATCGTATGAGAATAACCGCATGGCAAATGTGATCCCGGCTTATTATTACAATCAACTGAATCTGGATCCCCTCCACCCGATGTTGAACCATGCGATTTCGGCTGAATTGCCGCCAGGCTCTGTGTACAAGATGGCTGCAGCTATCGGTGCATTGAATGAGGGGGTGGTGACACCGGATCAAGAAATTGATTGTCCCGGATCGATCACGGTTGCCAATACTTATTCCATCAATAATCCAGGCAGCGAGCAGACCTATTATAGTTATGACCGTAATGGCCATGGGACGTGCAATTTTCTCAAGGGGGTGGCTCTTTCGGATGATGTCTATTTCTATAAAATCGGCGGTGGGTATAAAGATGAAGTTCCCAATGGGGGTCTCAATATTTGGCGTTTGCAGCAATATGCTCAGGCGTTGGGCTATGGAACCGTCTCGGGGATAGAATTGCCAGGGGAATCAGCCGGTTTGATCCCGGACCCGACGTACAAACGTATCCAAAAGACAGAAAACTGGTCGCTGGGTGATACTTACATTGCTACCATTGGACAGGGGTATGTGGTTTCAACCCCGCTCCAGGTGTTGGAGTCATTTGCAACACTAGCCAATAACGGCGCTCACATGAAACCGACGATCATTAAAGATATAACGGATGCACAGGGAAAAGTGATCCAACCATTTACGCCAAAACTATTATGGGATATTACCAAAGACCCGGTGATCAAAGTGTTGGACGCGAACGGAAAACCGACAGGTGAAACGAAGGTTGTTGAACCCTGGGTGATCGATTATGCAAAACAAGGCATGCGCGAAGTTGTTGTAAGCGGCACGTCGTCAGAGGTATTTAAGGATACGGATCTGCAATTACAATCTGCCGGCAAAACTGGCACGGCTGAATATTGTGATGATGTTGCTTACGCTAAAAATCTCTGCCAGCCAGAAGCCTGGCCGACGCATGCATGGTACACGGGGTATGCGCCTTATGACAATCCTGAAATCGTTGTCACCGCGTTTGTCTATAACGGAAGCGAAGGGGCAAGTGTTGCCGCACCGATCGTGCAAAAAGTGTTGCAGGCTTACTTCGACCTGAAAGCGATCGATGCCGGCACTGCAAGCCCAGCGAGCGGGCAATAAGCAGAAATTTGGATAAAAATGTTTCGTAAAGAGATCTGGCGTCATTTCGATTTTCTTCTGTTCGGAGCCGTGGCATTCCTTTGTATCTTTGGGGTGATCATGATCCGTTCTGCAATTGCAGGTAATGCGAACCTCGAAGCACAAAACCTGGTACAAAAGCAAGCGCTCTTTGTGGGCGTAGGTATGGCAATCGTTATCGTTATATCGATCATCGATTACCGCTTTTGGTCAAGTATTACTAAACCGTTGTATGTTTTCACTGTTGTATTCATTGTGGCGATCTTGATTGTAGGCACGGAGAGTTTTGGTGCGCAACGCTGGTTGACTGTTGCTGGAATCGATATTCAACCTGCTGAAGTTGCGAAGATCGTCATCATCCTTGTCCTGGCGGATTACTTTGCCAAAACAGTCAAAATGAAGAAAAATATCAAGTGGATGCTGCGCAGTTTCTTGCTGCTTTTGGGAATTGTGGTTGGGGTTTATCTCCAGCCAAATTTGAGCACATCCATCGTAATGATCGTCATCTGGTTCTCCATGTTGTGGATCAGTGGCCTTCCGACGAAATTCATTTTGATTTTTGGCGCGGCCGCCATCCTCATTTTTGTCGTAGCATTCCCATTTATCGAGCCATACCAACAGGAGCGTATATTAAGCTTTGTCGCGTCTGATCCTAATGCCACCCATGGGAACGAGTACAACGTCAACCAGGCTTTGATCTCCATTGGCTCCGGCGGCTTGCTAGGCCAGGGATATGGCAACGGCACGCAGGTGCAATTGCGGTTTCTGCAAGTACGGCAGACAGACTATATTTTTTCAGCCATTGCGAATGAATTTGGTTTCGTCGGAACCATGGTAATAATCGGGCTGTTGGTTTTTGTGATTTTGCGCTGCTTAAGAATCGCGCGCCGGGCTGGAGACGTTTATGGTTCAATGATCAGCTATGGATTCGCCATATTGATTTTCTTCCAGACGATTGTTAATATTGGGGTAAATTTGCACGTAATACCGGTTACTGGTTTGACCTTACCGTTTATCAGTTATGGCGGTAGTTCGCTGGTATCATTGCTCATCGGTATCGGATTTATTGAAAGTGTAGCGGTTCATCAAAATACCTTGTAGAGATTGGAAAAGAAGATATGAGTGATCGATCAACACCCGCCAGAGTGCGGTTTGCCCCATCGCCGACAGGCCACGTGCACCTCGGAAGCGCACGTACTGCCCTCTATGACTATCTATTGGCTCAGCAAACTGGCGGTCAATTCGTATTGCGTATTGAAGACACCGATGTCAAGCGGTATGCTCCGGGTGCCGAAGAAGAGTTGATGAACGGTCTGAAATGGCTTGGATTGGAATGGGATGAAGGACCTGACAAAGGCGGACCTTACGGACCTTACCGTCAATCCGAGCGCAAGGAAATCTACCAGGAATATGCACAAAAGTTGATCGATAGCGATCACGCCTTTTATTGTTTTTGTACTCCCGAACGGCTTTCACGGGTACGTGAGGAACAACAAAAACGAAAAGAACCGCCGCATTATGACGGCACTTGCAGGATACTATCGAAGGAAGAAGCACAAGCCAGGGTGAACGCTGGTGAAAGTCATGTCATCCGATTCAAAACACCCAAAGAGGGCAGCACCACGGTGCATGACCATATAAGGGGCGACATCACGGTGGAAAATCGCACGCTGGATGACTATATTCTGCTCAAATCTGACGGGTGGGCGTTATATCACCTGGCAGCCATGGTGGATGATCACTTGATGAAGATCACACACGTCATCCGCGGGTCGGAATGGCTTCCCACGTTTCCATTGCATGCGTTAATCTGCCGCGCGTTTGGATGGGAGGAACCCATCTGGATCCATCTCTCAGTTTTCTTAAAGCCCAGCGGAAAAGGCAAAATGAGTAAACGGGAAACCGCTGACCTGATCAAGGACGGTCATTCGATTTTTATCAAGGATCTACGCGAACTGGGTTATATACCTGAGGCGGTCGTGAACTGGATATCGCTGATGGGTTGGAGCTATGACGACCATACAGAATACTTCGAGTTGAAGGACCTGGTGGAAAAATTTAGCATCGACCATTTGAATCCCTCTCCGGCAGCGATCAATTTCTCCAAACTGGACCATTTCAACGGGCTGCATATCCGCGCATTGGACGATACGGAGCTGGCAAAGCGTATCCTGCCTTTCTTCATCGAGAAGGGAATCAAGGCTGATATCGGCACAATCCTGCGCATTGCCCCGATCCTCAAAGAACGGATGGCGACACTCGATGAAGCCGTGCCCCTGGCAGAGTTCTTTTTCAAGGACGACGTAACCCCGGTGCCGGATGAATTGGTGGGGAAGGGTCTTTCTGCCAAGGAATCCCAAGCAATTTTAGTGAAGGCACTCGAACTCCTGTCACCGCTGCCGTACATGAAACTTGAACTGGCAGAACCGCCTATGCGCGATTATGTAGAGACTTCAGGTTACAGTGCCGGCCAGGTTTTTGGCATTTTGCGCGTAGCCGTCACCGGTCAGAAAGTCAGCCCGCCTTTGTTCGAAAGCATGGAGATCGTTGGCAAGGAAAAAGTTATCCAGAGGCTCCAGAATGCAGTCGAGATCTTGAGCAAAATGGAATAAAAGTGGAACAAGTGAGTTTTGAAACGGCAGAAAAATCTGCCGTTTTTTCATAAATGAAGTTGAGAGGATTTCGCAGTCCTCACAATGGGGAGAAGATTCGATGTTGGATGTACCTTAAAACAAAAAACGGTCTTTCGACCGTTTCTGTAGAGTCGGGGCGAGAGGATTTGAACCTCCGACCTCTTGCACCCCATGCAAGCGCGCTAGCCGGGCTGCGCCACGCCCCGAACTTCGAAAGAAATTATAGCTTGAATTCAGTCTTTTGACAATGGAATTGCTTCCGGTTGACCAACTTTTTTAAGACTGGACGATTGGACCGACGGCAAGCCGGTACCGCCGGAAAGCAGATCCTCCCGCCGTTGAGACATCAGCACCCTTACTTTAGCTGCATCTTTAGGATAGGTAAAGTAAAACAGGCTGAAACCGATACCGCAAATCAGCCAGGGGAAGGGAACCGTCCACAGGAGAGCATTGGTCAAACCAATCTTGACCGAAAGCGAACCGGCGATCAGACTCGAAAAGGCAGACAGTCCGCCTTCGATGAAGTTGACCACGGAATAAGCGCTCGAGCGCTTTTCCGGGGAGACCACAGCCTGCATCATGGGCTCTTTTGCCCCTCGGCCAGGCCAACCGATCATCAATGCAGTAAAGAGTGCCCACCCGAACAGTTGCCAGAATGTCATCGCCTGGCCAAACTTGATGAGGACATAAGAAAGCGGAACACCGCTAAGGACGCTGAATTGTCCGATGATGGTGCGACCGAACTTGGGATTTTTCTTTTCGGCATAATCCCCGATTACCCCACCCATATAATTACTAATCGCCGCGCCAACGACGATAATGGCGAAGATGAGGGGTGCGCTGCCTTTGGGATCAGAAAATGTAATGGTTTCAGAGTAATTCAGGTCTTTGACCATCCAGTTGATGAAGAAGACGCTCATCACTACCCAGGGCATTGATCCGGTGATTCCTTGAAGGATGGCTGCCCAAATGGTGGGGACTTTAAGTGTGCTGAGCATATCCTTTACATTGATGGAATATTTGTTTTCATTTTCATGGGTGATCAGCCCTTTTAGTTCCGGTTCAGCGGCTCCGCGCGGAGGTTCGTCGACGAAGATCCAGATAACGATGCCGGTCAGGACGCTGGCGATGCCAAGCCCGATAAATCCCCAGCGCCACATTGCATCCGTTGCGACAAACCCCAAAGCGATCACACCCAACACCGTGCCCATCAACCCGACCAGTCCGATCACGCCTAGAGCGCGACCGCGCCTGGCTTGCGGGAAATGGTCTCCGAGCAGCGAGAAGGTGGCAGGCATGAGGCATCCCAAGCCAAGGCCTGAGATGATCCGGATCACCATCATGGTCGAGAAGTTCGGTGCCAGGCCAACCGCCAGAGTCCATAAACCCCAAATACCCGTTCCAAAGATCAACACTTTCTTGCGCGAATACTTGTCGGAAACGTATCCCCAAAACGGTGCACTGACCGTTTGGGCAATACTGCGGAGGGTCTCCATTAATCCGATGAGGGCAAGGTTTACCCCAAAGAAGCGGGTGATGATCGGGGTAAGCACGCCCATTGCCTGGCCTTCACCCTGATCGACCAGATAACCCAAACCAAGAGCAAAAAGGGTTCGATTAGACTTCTTGTTTTTGCCTTCCATGATGAATTGTCCCTCCGGGGATGATTAAAAAAGAGACCAGAAAACGGCTTTTGTGTAAGCTGCAATGAGTTTTCTGGTCAACTTGATTAGTTTAGCGGTTAACCAACGAAAGCGTTAGTGATTAAGTGCATGGATTCTTTAGCCTTTTGTCCCAAATGCATAAAATGTGGGAACCCACAGCACCCTGGAGCCATTCAACCAGGCTGTCTGGTCCTCTTGTTTATATCGAGCGATTTCATTCGCAGGCATAAACTCTTGTAAATCGTGTTCCATTACCTGCCATTCGAGATCCCATTCGGCTGGGAGTTCACCCACATGAGATTGAAAACCGGATGAGCCAAACTGGATGTTCTGCAAGCCCGCTTGCGAGAAAAGGCGAGGGAGGGAGTGTCCGATCGCAGGATAGGCTCCCTGCATTTTCAAGGATTGGGTTTGAGCTCTTCCCAATGCCGCCAGGTCTTCCGGGGCATCGATGCGATTGGTGTAATCCGGTTCAGCGATCGCCAGGACGATGCCTCCTGGTTTGGTGAGCCTCGCCAGTTCTTTCAGCACCCTTAAAGGATCGACCAGCCAAAGCAAAAAATAGTGGCAGATCACGAAATCAAAAGATCCATTGGTGAACGGGATGAAATTTGCATCAGCATTGAGGTATGCGGCGACACGCTCATGCTCTTTGGCAAAAGCCAATCGTGAAAAGTTGATATCGATCCCATAAAGAGAGATATCATGAAACTTGGTGAAATCACCCGAAAGCGCACCAGTACCGCAGCCAACATCCAGGATGATGGAATCTGATCGAATGGCGATTTGGTCATACAGGAATCGCCGCAAGGATTCCGTCCAAGACGCCTGCTGGATGAATCGCTTGTGCCACTGTTCTAGAGTCCATGTCATTTTGAGTGTAGATATTCCCTTGCCCTTGACCAGATTGCCTCGAATGGATCAGAGACAAAATTGCCCAGAACGGTGCGAATACCCTGACCGGGAAGCACATCACCGTCAGGTTCGATGTACAGCCATGATGAACCTGCCCCGTTCGTGGGTATCTGCGCGTTCTCTAGCTCGAACTTGACCGGGTTATTGGCGGAATAAGGCACCGGCAGCCCCCACACCAGGGCAAGACCATGAGAATTGACAGCCTGCTGGGCAGCGGGCAATAACTGCTTCGAGTCCTGAGATTCCACGCTCAAGGAAATTTCAGGTTTTCCGTAACGCAGAATTTTATCCAAAATACCTAGCAGCGAATCCACGTTTGCCGGTGTCAAGGTCAAATGGACAGAGACTGAGATATCTTCCAGGAGCGCATCCTTCAGCGCTTCCCAGGATTGATTCTCAGAAGGATCCAGGATCAGCATCATGTGATCCAGCCCTGACTGCAATAAGTGGTGTAGATAATCTTTTTCTGTCAGGCGCAACCCATCGGTGATCAAACCGGTCACCATGCCCAGATTTTCGCCAAACTGGACAAGCTCGATGAGGTCAGGGCGCAAGGTGGGCTCGCCGCCCGTAAATACCACATGTGGGATCCCGGCATCCCAGGCTTTTTGCAGAATCGATTTCCATTCTTCAGTATCCAGGTTGCGCTTGACTCGATCCGTCGGAGCATTTTCACCCGGTGCGCCGTCAGACATTTTATAGGTCAAAGCACAATCCAGCCTTAGCGGTGCGGAAAATTCCTGGGAATGAGGGTCCACCCGATCAATATCCAGGTAGATTTCCGGATCGAGATCGGGAGTAAGGCGTAATGACTCCAACTGCCCAACAAATTTCTCATAATCGGCAATGGCTTCATCCTTCGAAATCCGGTAGCGTTTTTCCATCTCGGCTGCCACTTGCTCCTGGGGAGTATTTTGGATGACAAAGCGGGCAAATTCGGTGGCTGTTTTGTTCAAGTGAAGAACGGTTTTGGCGTTGAGAATGAGGATTCCGGCACCGTCGTTTTCAACGCGAAGATGGACCCGAAAAGGAGATTGACCTTCCAAATTGAGGGTTGTTTGATAAATGCCTGGCATGAGTGATTCAGGTTTATAAAACAGTCGATCCCAAAGTGTGCGAAGACGTGCTTTCATAATTCCCTCCCAGGTCCAGTTGATTATCTCACGATCAAATTTCAGCTAACGGGCAGCCCCCACCGCACTCTTGAAAGAGAGCGCAGCCGGTACATTTGGTCGGCGCCTTTTTTCGTTCACGCAGACTCACGGCAAGATCATGGTTCCAAATCTGTTTCCAGTCTGCATCCAGGATATTGCCCAGGCCTTCATAATAGGATTGGCATGGGATAACGGTCCCATCTGGTTCAATACACATGTTGTATAAGGCAGCTGTACACCCTTTGACGCCAAGCGATAAGTCCATTGGGTCAAAATGACAGTATTGGGTGGGGGTGTACCAGATCAGTCTCTGGTCAAAACGACCGGTAATCTCCTGTGCCTGGGTGAGAAGAGCCGGCAATTCCTTTTCGGACAGACCTGTGCCAACCGTTTTACCATGACCTGAATAGATCAATGCATTCAATCCAATGGTTTTGAGCCCCAATCTGCCAAGAAATTCCAGCGTACCCGGAATCGCCGCAGCGTTGTTCTGCAGCATGGTGGTGTTCGTCATCACATAAAGCTTGGACGCCACCGCATTTTTGACGCCTGCAAGGGTTTCGACCCATGCGCCTTCGTGCCGCACCATGGCGTCATGGATCTCAGGGATGGCTGACTCAAATGTGATTTGAACATGGTCGAGACCCGCATCGATGAGCTCTTGTACGTAGGCGGCATCTTTCAAGCGGCGTCCATTGGTATTGAGACCGGTTATTTGCCCGTTGGCTTCTGCATGGCGAATCAATTCGGGCAGATCCTTGCGCAGGGTTGGTTCGCCGCCGGTGAAGACGATGTGTGGAATGCCTATCGCCCAGAGCTTATCCAGTATCGCAAACCACTCACCGGTGGTGCGCTCGGGGTAGTTGCGCGGACGACCGTTGTAGCAGTGAGCACAGTTATTGTTGCAGCGGTAGGTGATCGCCAGGTCCATCCGGTACGGAGCCGACGGTTTTGCACTAAATGGCGCCGTTGTTTCGATATCCATATCACAAATTGGACAGGTGTCCGGCGAGATGAGCATTTCCAATTGGTTGGAAAATGCAGAATAATCCTGTGCCGCGTGTTGTTTTGAGATATTGAATCGCCTGGTGATGGATCGAATTGCTGAAGATTCGGGCGCCTGGTTGAGCAGAAAATACGCCATCGAAGCAGCGGTCGGGTTGAAGTGATAGATCCGGTTGGCATTGACTATCAGAGTTCCTGTGCCGTCTTCATCCAACCTGAGGTGAATGCGAGATTTTTCAGAAGGATTTTCGCGCAGAAAATGATATACACCGGCTGCGGGAAAGTCCACAACGCGTTCGGGGTTGGATTTTGCTCTAAAACGAGATAACAGGCTCATGGATACCTATAAATGCTAACGACCACCACCGGCACAGGCACAGGCGCAACCGGCGCATGCACATGCGCAGGCACAGGAATGCCCTCCGCCGCCGCCAAAACCTCCGCCGCTGCGATAAGTCGAAGGTGGGGGCGGGGGATTGGTCACCCTGGTCACACCGTTGGTGAAACTGGTTAGATCACCCAGCACGCCGGCCGAGAAGGAAGAAGCTCCTTTGACCACAGAGGCCGCGAAAGAAGACCCCGGAAGCTTAGGTAAAGAGATCGAGGGACCCGCGCCGCCTCCCATGGATGGAATGGCACTACCACCAGTTCCCAGACCAGCACCGGTAACGGATGGTCTAACCGTTGAGGCGAAGGTTGGATCATAGCGCCACCACCAAATTGGGGCTGGAATAAAAATCGGCTGGTTGAAGGTTTGCTGGGTGCGGGTATCGTAATTCTTGTCCAGCATCGTCCAGTCCATGTTTTCGTCGTAAACCTGGCCTTTGACTTCGGGGGTATTGGCTGCCTCGACCTGTTCCCAGGCTTTCTTGGTGATATCTTCGTAGTAAGCGACCGTCTCTTTTTGACTGAATCCCTTCATTTTTTCGCCGATCGTTTTGATCAAGTTGATCATTACAGTCTGCAGCAGTTTTTTGCGGGCAGGCAGTTGTTTTTCAGCAAAAGCAGCGAGAAAATCAGTTTCATAACCATTCAGGTCGGCAGGAAGGGTGGGAGAGATTTTGAGTTCGAGCGGGTCCTGCGTCACTACCTCCGCCGCACCTTTTTTCAGCAATCCAAATAGGATCATCGTAAATATCTTGTCCATGGGCTGCTGCATCAAAACAGCGGCTTCTACGGCAGTCAGGCCGCGTTTGATGCCGTGCCCTTCCATCGAAATCTTGGGTGGAAGGTATTCCATTTTCCGCTTTTTCGCACCCACGGTTGCTGCATAAATCACCAGACCAAATGCTCCAGCAAACCCAAGACAAAAAACAATACCGCATAAATTCGAACCAAGATTTATGGTTGAACCGGATGATCCGGATTGACCGGAACTCGGAGGAACATAGGGTTCTTTGACGATCACTCCCGCGTCCAGATATTTTGCTGGAAAACTTGCCCCGAAGGTATATTGCGTATAGTCGTTAGCCTGGTCGGACACCCAGGTATAGAAAATTCTGCCGTCTGCCATGATCTGGCTTTCGGGTTCTACTGCGTCCAGGCCATCCCCCTTCAGGGGTGAAGTAAGTAGGTTCGCTGGAGGTCATGCCTGCAGGGAGAAGGAGCGTTACCTGCATATTCGTGGTGCCGTGCACATTGGTGCTGTCGTACCATGCCGGTGAAAACATTAAGCTTGCGTATTCTTCTGTCTGCTGCTGGGTTGCAGGGTAAATAACATTGGAGACTTTGGCAATATTCGCATGTACTTTACCGCT
>CAVQOS010000027.1:0-10428 GCA_963714465.1 uncultured Chloroflexia bacterium
CAGGTACTATAGTGTAGCACTATGGGGTTAGTGAATGTCCGAAAACGTCATGCTAATCTTGAACAGCATAAGTGTGATAGTGATTATTATCCAAATTCGAGAAGAATGCTTGTTGTATAATTATCACGACCTGAATGAAAACATATATCATCCAACTTGAGGCACATGACGACCTGGTTTCGGCCAGGGATAAACTGGCTTGGGCAAAAGCCAGCCGGGTGATATTTATTTGGCCAAAAGCCGGAAAAGTGCTCAGCGATTATTATTCTCTTTCGCTGCTCAAACGTGAAGCAGACCGGCAGGGCGTCAACATCAGTTTTATTACCAAAAGTGAAGGAGTGCGTGAAAACGCGCGTTTATTAGGCATTCCGGTATTTGACTCAGTGAATAATGCCGAACACCGGCCGTGGCAAAACCTTCAAAAAAGGAAGATGGAGCATAAGACCCTCACGGGATATGATGCCCTTGTGGAACAGCGCGATCAACTTCATCCACTTCGCAAACCCAGCCGGATGAAGGAATTTGGCAGGATCGTCATTTTTATTGTCACGCTGGTTGCAGTACTTGGACTGGGAATGTTCTTTTATCCATCGGCTGTGGTCAGGATATTTCCGCAAAGGGAAGACCAAAAGGTGACCCTGGCAGTCAATGTGAACCCTTCAATTTCCGAAGTCAGCTTATCGGGAGTACTTCCGGGTCGTAAGACGTCACTGGAACTGAGCGGAACGAAGACAGGAACCAGCACTGGCGTGGTCAGAATGGGCGTGACGAAAGCAACCGGCATGCTGACAGTGACAAAGCTGACCGATCAGGTATTGGTGATTCCAAAGGGAACACAATTCACCGGTGTTTCAGCGGATGGCAGAACATATCTCTCTACGAATGAAGTATCACTCGCGGGGAAGGCAAATGAAAGCGGCACTGTCCAGGTCGAAGCCGAAAATGCAGGCGAGGAAAGCAATGTTCAAGCAGGCATGAGCTTCAAACCGCAAGCCGCCTGGGCTGCCGACGTCTCGGTAACCAATGCGGAACCCATTGCTGGAGGAACTTCGTTGGATTCACCGGCCGCAACCATTGAGGACTATGCTGCCGAAAAAAAACAGCTATTAACCGAATTAAAAAATCAGGCAACAAGCACTCTCGGTCAGAATATATCGGGGGATACCGTTCTGATCCCCCAAAGCCTGGACGGTGGTGTGCTGGTCAGTGAGACTCAATCTGTCAAACCAGGAACGCCCTCGGATCATTTCACACTCGATGTTAAGGTCGTGTTTACGGCATTGACGTATTCACAATCTGATCTGGACTTCCTGGTTGATTCGATCTTGAATGCCAATTTGAAACCAGGGTTGAAGTCTATCGAGAATTCGCTCCAGCTGAAGACCATTTCTGAGGTGGTTACGCAGCCAAACGGCGGGTATGTCTGGAATATTGATGCAATCCGCCAGGTTGGACCCCAGATCTCGGACGATGAGCTCATCCAAAGACTCGTGAACACACCTGTGGGTGAAGTGCAATCTATTTTGGCGCAGCAAGCGACGTTGAGAAAACCCAGTGAAGTGATCCTGAGCCCGCGCTGGTGGACGAGAATGCCTTTTGTCTCTTTCCGTATCGCGCTTGAGGAACAGTAGATGCCAGAGGATAGAAGAATTCTCGCAATCGATCCTGGAGAAAAACGGATCGGGGTGGCCATCAGCGATCCGACCATGACCATCGCCTCACCTTTAACCGTACTCAAGCACGTTTCGATGGCGATCGACGCTGCGCAGATCGCTCAACTCGCGGTCGAAAATGATGTCACCACCATCGTGGTTGGCCAGGCGTTGGGAGCGGATGGTGAAGAAACCCCCGCTTCGAGGCATGCCAACAAATTGGCAGACGCGATTCGAACCCAGGTTCTGATTCCGGTGAACCTCTGGGATGAAAGCGGAAGTACGCAAACTGCAAGACAGGCCAAAATCGAGCTGGGCCTCAGTCGAGGCAGACGCTCCGGTCACATGGATGAGCTTGCTGCAGTTGTGATCCTACAATCCTATCTGGACGAGAGAAACGCATAAAATGAGCAGACGCCGCCCCCAAAAATCCAACTCTTGCCTGGTAATAATCCTTTTGTTGATCCTCATTGCCGGGCTCGGCTTTCTAATTCTGATCGGAATTCCGATCCTGGCGCAATCCATGTTTGGACCGCCGAGTGCAGCCCTAACCTTTATTCAAAAGGTTCAATACAGTGCTCAAATTATCATCAATCGTAATTCGCTGATCTCTACACGGTACTCAAATGCGCCGCAGGTGGAATTCACCATCGAAATGGGAGAGTCGATCAATGAGATCTCCAACTATTTGGAGAACATGAGTCTGATTTCAGATGCGGCCGCTTTTCGCAATTACTTGATCTATAAGGGATACGATACCCAAATTAAAGCCGGTAGCCATATGCTTTCGTCTTCCAGTACCCCCATAGAAATTGCCGAGCAGATCAGAAATGTTTACAGCGATACAGTATCATTCGTCATTTTGCCTGGCTGGCGGGCAGAAGAAATTGCCGCTGCTCTTCCCACAAGCGGCATCAATGTCAAACCGGAACAATTCCTGCAGGTCGTAAAGAATCCATCCGAAATTGGTCTGGGTGAATATCTTCCACCAAATACGAGTCTTGAAGGGTTTATGTTTCCTGGAGAATATCTCGTCCTAAGGGATATTACTCCCCAACAACTGGCACTGACCTTTGTCCAACGTTTTCAATCGGCGGTCAGTCCTGAAATCCGGCAGCAGATAGAATCACACGGGCTCACCTTTTACCAGGGGATCATCCTGGCCTCGATTATCCAGCGTGAGACCTTCGATGATGGAGAGCGGGCAACCATAGCTTCAGTTTTTTATAATCGATTGGCTGCCGGTTGGAAGCTGGAGACTGACCCTACAGTGCAATACAGCCTGGGGTATGACGTTGCCTGGGGCAACTGGTGGAAAAGCCCATTGAGTTCAGCGGATCTGGCTATTGATTCACCCTACAATACCTATATCATCCAGGGTTTGCCGCCAGCACCGATCAGCAATCCAAGCCTGGCGTCGATTCTTGCCGTGGCATCACCTTCCTCCTCTGATTACTTCTATTTCCGGGCAAAATGTGACGGTTCGGGGCAGCATGTTTTTGCCCGAACATTTGAAGAACACGTAGCCAACGCGTGCAAATAACAAAAAAACGAAGAGGCATTGCCTCTTCGTTTTTTTAGCCAGCAATTTAATTAATTTGCAGTTGAATATCCAGGTCCCGATTTAAAGTATTCAGCATTCGGTTCGATATCAAGCGTCAGGTCGACCAATTCACCTGCTTTAAGGGTTCGCGTCGCTTCGAGATGAACCGGATTGGAATCGTGGTCCTTGCCGTCGTAAACTTCGGCAAATCCGGCGGTACCTACTGGTTGAGAGATGCGCTCGCCACCTTTGGCTTTGTATGCCGCCGGAACTTCATCCAGGGGGAATATGGCTTCCCAAGGACATTCGGGGACGCAGGCGCCGCAATCGATGCAGGTATCCGGATCGATGTAAAACCAGGGATATTTGTCTTCCGGTTTACCCGGGACGATGCATTCAACAGGGCAAACGGTGGCACAACCGCCATCTCTCAAGCACAAACTCGTGATTACATGTGTCATATCATCCTCCGTCTAAATAATTTACTATTTCTTATATTCATCGAAGCGTTTTTCGGCTTCAGTCCAATTTATCACATTCCAGATATTGGTCAAGTATTCTGCGCGGCGATTTTGGTAATGCAAATAATATGCATGCTCCCAAACGTCCACCACGAACAAGGGATAATTCTTTTCAGAGAGGGGGCAGTCCTGGTTGGCGGTCGAGTGGATCAAGAGTTTTCCTGGCGTATTGATGCTTAGCCAGGCATAACCGCTGCCAAATCGTCCCAGGGCGGCTTTTTCGAACTCAGCCTTGAAATTATCAAAACTGCCAAAGGTCCTGTCTATTTGCGCGGCTAAATTTCCAGAAGGTTTGCCGCCTTTTTCAGGCGTCAGGTTTGCCCAATAGAGGTTGTGATTGTAAACGCCGCCTCCGTTATTCCGCACAGCAGTTCGAATCTCTTCGGGGACTTTCGTAAGGTCCGAAAGGATATCTTCCAGCTTCATTTCATAAAATTGGGGAACTTTCTCAAGGGCGGCGTTAAGATTCTTCAGGTATGTGGCGTGATGTTTTGTGTAATGAATTTCAATGGTTTGTGCATCAATTTCCGGTTCAAGGGCGTCAAACGCGTACTTTAAGGGCGGAAGCTCAAAAGCCATCGTATACCTCCTGAAAAATGATCCAGAAATCTCCGATTGTTGGAATAATTTCAAGTACAATTGCATTCTAGCGATGGAAAAATTGTTTGTCAAGTTGAAATGCTGTTGGTTATTCTTTGGATGTATTGGTGAACCCACATGGCAGAGCACACTGAACCCACAAAACCAAAGGTCATTCCCCCAACGCTTATCCTGGGCATTGGGATTCTCGCGGTTTCAACCGCATCCTTATTTATTCGTTTTGCCCAACAAAATACCTCGTCTCTTGTCATAGCGGCTGGGCGGATGGCAGTAGCGACACTTGTGCTGGCTCCTGTGGCGCTAAGCCGTCATCGCATCGAACTTAAGGGGTTAAGCCGCAAGCAAGCATTGCTGCTCGTTCTTGGGGGGATTTTTCTAGGTTTTCACTTTGCCACCTGGATCACGTCGTTGGAATATACCAGCGTCGCCAGCTCGGTGGTTTTGGTCACCACCGCACCATTATGGGTCGCCCTTTTTGCTCCTTTGATCCTGCACGAAAAGATCACCAGAACCTTACTCCTGGGATTGATCATCGCTCTTGGCGGCAGCGCAATTGTCACCTTGAGCAGCAGCTGCACTTTTCAAGGTTCGCACTTGATCTGCACCGGGTTTGACCAGGCGCTGCACGGGCGGGCGTTCATCGGGAATATCCTGGCGCTCGCAGGAGCCTTTCTATCGGCGGGTTATTTGATGGTAGGGAGAGTTTCGCGCGGAAATTTAAGCCTGCCTGCATACGCTTTTGTAGTTTACGGCATCGCCGCATTGGTGCTGGTGCTTTTGGTGATGGCCACGGGTCAGCCATTTCTCGGACTCCCGCCGATTTCCTACGTATGGTTGATCGCACTTGGCTTGATCCCGCAGCTTGTGGGGCACTCGTCATTCAATTGGGCGCTGAAATATCTTCCTGCAACTTATGTGTCGATTGCATTGCTCGGAGAACCTGTCGGCACCGTGATCCTGGCTTACCTGTTTTTGCGTGAAGCCCCATCCATATTGGAAATCGCAGGCGGCGTGCTGATCCTCGGCGGGATTATGATCTCTTCACAAACTCGAAAACCGCAATTTGTCGAGGAATAAAAAGAGCAGTTCAGTTGTGTGAATTGCTCTTACTACAACTTTAGCGTGAGTAGAGCGAATTGAGATCCTGCAGTTTATGCAGCAGCCGGTCCGACAACATTTCCGGTGTCATGCGCCATGTCCAATTGCCGGACGGTTTGCCTGGAAAGTTCATCCTTGCTTCGTTGCCCAGGCTCAGTAAATCCTGCAGCGGACAAATGGCATAGGCTGCTACGCTACTCCAGACACCGCGTACCAGGTCGGTGGCAACGTCCTCGCCAGACCGAGCCATGTAGCGGCGATAAAAATCCTTTTCTTCTTCGGTGGCGGTTTGATACCATCCAATCACCGTATCGTTGTCGTGGGTACCGGAGTAGGCCACGCAATTGACCGGATAATTATGCGGCAAAAATGGATCGGTTGAATCTGCTGCAAATGCGAATTGGAGGATCTTCATACCGGGCAGTCCCAATCCATCACGCAAGGCAATCACATCCGGTGTGATCTCGCCCAAATCTTCTGCAATAATCGGCAGGTCATTGAAGGCACTCTGCAGTGCTTTGAAGAACGGGGTTCCGGGACCTTTTTTCCATTTTCCAATCTCTGCAGTTGGCATGCCGGCGGGGATCTCCCAATAACCGGCAAATCCCCTGAAGTGATCCAGTCTCACCAGGTCGACGGTTTTCAAAGTCGCTCCCAGGCGTTCGATCCACCATTTGTAACCTGTCTCTTTGTGAACAGGCCAATTGTAGATAGGATTGCCCCAGAGCTGACCGGTCGGCGAGAAATAGTCTGGGGGAACACCCGCGACGACGGTCGGTTTTCGGTCAGCATCAAGGTAAAAGAGTTCTGGGTGAGACCAGGCGTCCGCCGAATCAAATGACACAAATATGGGCGCATCGCCGATGATCCGGATTCCCTTGCTGTTCGCATAAGCATGTACGGCGTTCCACTGGGTAAAGAAAACATATTGTCGGAATTTATGCCGTTCCAAAGATTCGGCGTGTTCTTGTGCAAAAGCTTTGAGAGCATTTTCCTCTCGCATCCGGAATTGTGTTTCCCATTGATCCCAGGGTGCTCCACCATTGGCTTCTTTCAGAGCCATGAACAAGGCAAAATCGTCCAGCCAGGAGGATTCTTTAGTGCAAAAGGCGTTGTAGGAATCAATGATTTTTGACTCTGGGAGCTTCTTGAAACGCGCGAATGCACGGTCCAATACCAGGAGTTTCCATTCGATAACAGGCCCAAAATCTACTTTATTGGCCGGAAAATCGGGACGGTCGGCAAGATCGGAACGTTTGAGCAGTCCCTGGTCCATCAGCAGGGAAGGGCTGACGAGATATGGATTTCCGGCAAAAGCAGAAAAACACTGGTATGGCGAATCACCATAACCTGTGGGCCCAAGCGGGAGGACCTGCCACAATTTACAACCGGATCTATCCAGGAAATCCATCCAGGTGTAGATCTGCGGGCCAAGATCGCCAATGCCATCTGGCCCGGGTAAGCTGGTGGGATGAAGCAAGATGCCGGATGACCTTTGTAAGTTCATATTATTCCTCCCCAATAAAGGATTTTGACTTTACTGCTCGACCAGCCATTTGTACAACTTTGCGTATTCGAGAGCAGAATTCTTCCAGGAATGATCCTGTGCCATGGCGTTTTTCTGGATCGCCTGCCATTCCACCTGGTTTTGGTAGCTTTTAAAGGCTTTATGGATCGTTTTTGTCAGCCCTTCTCTTAATTCCAGGTCGAATAGAAAACCTGTACCCACCTCATCAGCGGTGTGATTGAAAATTGTATCCACCAGGCCGCCTGTCGCACTGGCAACGGGCAGGCACCCGTAACGCATGGCAATCATCTGCGCAAGGCCGCAGGGTTCGTAGCGGGAAGGCATCAAGAGCATGTCAGCCCCGGCATAAATCCTGTGAGAAAGCGGAACGTCGAATTTCGTCATCACTCGGATGTGTTCAGGGTGGGCAGCCTGTAATTGCAGCGCCCCGGCTTCGATTTCCGGGTTGCCAGTTCCCAGGATGACGCACTGCCACCCATCCTGTTTCAAATGAGACAATGCATGCAGGATCAGGTCCACACCTTTTTGATGTTCCATCCTGCCCACGTAGGCAAGCAGCGGAGCTGATGAATTCTCAGGCAAATTCAATTCTTTTTGCAGGGTGGTTTTGTTGACCTGTCTTGAGGGCAAGGTGCTTGCATCGAAGCGCTGCTCGATGAATTTATCCATTGCAGGATCCCATCGTTCCGTATCCAGTCCATTGAGAATTCCGGTCAAGTGATCCAGCTTTGTCTTCAGATAATCCTGCAAATCGCAACCAAACGCGGGGGTGAGAATTTCCTGGGCATAATGCGGCGAGACCGTCAAAATCCAATCTGCTGCGTCGATTCCCATGGGCAGCGGCAGGGTTCGACTCCAGGGTGGCATGGCTGGGTTGCGCGACGCGGTGATTTTATAGAGCGACAAAGCCTTGCTTGAACCGGTTCCCATAAAGGGCAAATTATGGATCGAGATCACGCCTTTTGTGTGTGCATAAAACGGGTCATGCTTGCGAACCCGTTTAAGCTGGTGAATGGCTGCCGCCGTATGCCAATCGTTGGCGTGCAAAATATCCACCTGCCATCCGATCTCTTTTGGGAGTTGGAGACAGACAAGCGAGAAAAAGATAAACTTTTCCGAGTCTGCTTTGAAATCCTTGCTATAGATGGGATCAGCGGGATGGATTGGAGGTCCATCAACCAGGTAAACGGGCATACCATCCATCTGGGTTTCAAATATTTCAGCCTGAACCGGCCCCTTCTTTGTGGGCACATCGAATTCAGCGATTTTTACTGTGGGATAATCGGCATCTTTGATGGAGCCATAAAATGGAATCGCCATCCGGACATCCAATTTCATTCGGTTGCCTGCGAAACCATCAATGGCCCGCAAAGCTGGGGGAAGAGCCCCTGCAACGTCTCCCAGACCGCCTACACGGGCAAATGGCTCTGCTTCTGCCGCAAGGAACATTACTTTAATCGAATCCCTGGGTTCCACTGCCATCCTTTAGCGGACCATCTCGATATAATCGTCCGACGTTGTTTCTGTTGGGTCGGCTCCCAGCAACTGGATCAGATCCACCACCAGTTTCGATTTCAATTCAGCATCCTGCCGGCTCCATGTACGACTCTTAATTTCCAGAAAGCAACCCAAGTTCGGGCTTGGAAATGGTGTCGAGGTTGATGAAGAATTCGATATCGTGGTACTTTACCAGGAAGCGCAAACGGTCTTTTTCAATTTCTTTTTCCATTTGAGGTCTGAAATATTCATGATAGAAGCGCACGCTTTGATTCGCGGGAGCCAGGTAGCGACTGCGAGACAGCAGCACTTCTTGCGGGAACTCATCTTCGCGGGTTGGACCGATCAAGGTCAACCGTGAACGGACCTTTGCCACCTGGTCGTTCTCGATAAAGGAATCTTCGCGATATCGCAGAATACCTTGATCTATGCTCGTAAAGAAGAAATAGACATCGTATTCTTTATAATGTCGTCTTCGCAGGATCTCAATTTCAGGGTTTTTCAAGGCGCGCAAGATGGGATCGATGGTCGCGATGCGAACCTTCGACTGAATTTCGAAGCTCTCTTCTTCCGACGTTCCACCAATTGCGATCAATTTGGATAAAACAGAAGTTTCGCGTTCCATCAAGAAGAGATCGATCTTGCGGGCATATTCCTGGCTCTGGGCGATCAATTCGGGCTCGCTCAAGGTCAATAAATTCTTGTTGCGCATCAGGAATTTGCCATTCACCATCACGTCGCTGACATCAGAGGATTTTGAAGCATAAATGATCTGGGCATACACGGCGTTTGGATCGCGCCTGAAGTGGGGCGAATTATGGACGGCAGAAATATCCACCAGGATCAGGTCGGCGCGCTTTCCAGCTTCGAGCGAACCGGTAATCTCGCCGATGTGAAGCGCGTTGGCGCCCATACGGGTACCCATTAATAAGGTGGTGCGAGCGGGAAGCGTGGTCGGATCGCCGCTGGCTCCTTTTTGGGCGAAGGAAGCCAGGCGCATTTCCTCGAACATGTCCAGGTCATTATTCGAGGCAGGACCGTCTGTTCCGATACCCACATTCAACCCTAATTCCAGCATGCGTTTGACCGGGGCGACGCCTGAAGACAATTTCAAATTTGATGAAGGGTTGTGTGCCACTCCGGCTTTGACATGCAGCAATGTACGGATTTCGCCTTCATCGATATGAACACAGTGGGCAGCGATGACCTTTGCCTCAAATAGGTCCTGCTTTTTTACATAAGGAATGACGGGCATACCCTGTTCGTTGCGCATATTTTCCACTTCGAGCGCTGTCTCAGATAGATGAGTGTGCAAAGGCACATCGTATTCAATGGCAAGTTGAGCAGTCGCGCGCAAAATTTCAGGCGTGCAGGTGTAAGGTGCATGTGGTGCAACTGAAGGGACGATCAAGGGATGATTCTTCCAGCGCTGGATGAAGTCGCGCGCCATCGCCAGCGATTCTTCGTAGAACTTGGCATCAGGTGTGGGAAATTTCATCACCGTTTGCGAACAGATGGCGCGCATGCCTGCGGCAGATGGTAGCCTTGGCGACATCTTCTTCGAAATAATACATATCGGCAAATGTGGTTGTTCCAGACCGGATCATCTCAGCGCAGGCGATGGAAGTGCCGAGTTGAACAAATTCGGGGGAGACGTATTCGCGTTCCACCGGCATCATATAACCCATCAGCCAAACATCCAGCCGAAGGTCATCTGCCAGCCCGCGCAGCAGCGTCATGGGCACGTGGGTGTGAGCATTGATCAATCCTGGCATCAATACTTTTCCACCGCAATCAATGATTTCAGCGGCAGAAAAGCCGGAGAGAATTTCACTTTCAGGACCAACGGCTAAAATGTTTGACCCCAGGATAACAAGGGCACCCGGTTCGTAATGGTGGAAACTTGTATCCATTGTAAGAATGACAGCGTTCTTGAAGATGATGTCAGCGTAATCCATATTAATCCTTCCTGGTTGTCATCTGCATAAG
>CAVQOS010000028.1:0-26538 GCA_963714465.1 uncultured Chloroflexia bacterium
CTTAAAAAAAGTCGGGGTGGGCGGACTCTGTAATCCCTCGATGGGAGCACCGTCGACGGAAAGATGATTCTACTTAAAAAAAGTCGGGGTGGGCGGACTCGAACCGCCGACCCCCGCGTCCCAAACGCGGTGCGCTACCAACTGCGCTACACCCCGATGCCTAGAGTATAATCGGATTACTCAAGAACCGTCAAGGAGAGCCGCGCCGCATGCAACAATTTCACACCGGGCAAGTATTGCGAACCACGTTCCTTCTGCTCGCTGCAGCCTTTTTGACCGCCTGCACCAGCTCCCTTCCCAGCAGCACGCCTCTGCCGACCACTCCAACCAATACCCCCACAGCGGTCATCCCAGCTACCCCCACCCAATCTGCAACCACGACCCAAGCCGGTCCCTGTAGTGAAAACCAGGGTACTCTGCAGGAGGCTCTGCTTCCTGCACCGATGCTGAAATATCCGCTTAAAGTGAAAGTTTATCTCCCGCCCTGTTATGCCGCGGACAAAACCCTGAGATACCCGGTATTGTATATGCTGCATGGTATGAGCGACTCAAATGAGCAGTGGGTTCGACTGGGGATGACAAAAATGGCTGACCGTTTGATCTCAAGCAAGGTCATTCAGCCCCTGATCATTGTGATGCCAAATGAAGACAATTGGCAACTCACCCCAGAACAATCGGGGTTTGGCAACGCGATCATCGATGTTCTGATCCCCTGGGTGGAAAACAATTTTGAAGTGTGTACAGGGCGTGCGTGCCGCGCCATTGGCGGGTTATCTCGGGGTGGAAATTGGGCAGTGAAAATCGGCTTCGAGAATTGGTCGAAATTCATTGCAGTAGGAGCGCACAGCACGCCGCTTTTCTATGGTGAGATCCTGCGCATCAGCGAAGCCGTCAAAGCGATGCCAACCGTCAGCGATGCCCCGGCAGTGTACGTGGATGTGGGCAAAAAAGACGAAAATCTAAACGCCGTCCTGGATTTTGAGAAGGCGCTGACTGACCTGCACATTGCGCACGAGAATCATTTAAATTCGGGGTATCATGACGAGTCCTACTGGAGCAGCCAGGTTGAAGATTATCTGCTCTGGTATGCTTCTCAATTGGAAAAATAAGCTGCAGGGTTTTGAGCAAATTATTCCGGGTAAAGCTCAGGATTCTTGAATGGGATCAACGCGAACACCACCGCCGGCACATATAACGCCGTGCGGTCGATGGCATCGCCGGTGAGCAAACCGATCGCGCCGTTTCCCTGTTTCGAATTATTTCGCGAAAATATTCGATCATCGGCTTCGCCAAGCTCGACCCCCTGCCTGACCAACTCGGCTACAGTTTTTGGTAGAAAAAACTCACCCGACCGCCCGCGCCCCATTTGATTTTTGGAGTAAACCACAACCCAGGCAAATGTGCCCATGCCGATGGGCCAATCCGCCACCCCGCCTTCGATTCCCACCCAAAAGTCAGCCTCGGGATGGCGGTTTTTCATATCCAGTGCGCGCCGCGTCGCCCCGTCCAGCGTCTCTTCGTCTGTCATGGGTTGGACCGGGATCCCCAAATCGACGGTTGCCTGGACGATCTCAAAATGCTCGTCCGGAAACATCATTTGAAACCCCTTCAGAGCCGCCTTGCATTTGACCGGGTTGGTGGAAGCGATGACGATCGTTTTCATTTTGTGGATGATTCCTCTCTAAAAAAGGTTGCGTTGACTCATCCGTAAAGAAACCTGATGTGGATGCAGTCCGTTAACAAACAAAAAAGGGCGGTTTGATTAACCGCCCCATGTGAAAGTCAACTTTTTAGTAGCTTACTTTTCGAGGCAGCGCTTTGGCCTGCTCGATCCAGTCTTTTACCTGGGGTTCGATCGGCATTTTGCGCACGAGTTTCTTGGCTTTGTTGACTTCGACCATCTTGGCAAACAGGTTTGCTGGAACACGTTTTGAAAGCTCGACTATCGTATCCACTCCCGAAGCTTCGAGAAGGTCTGAATACTCGCTGCCGACACCTTTGATCCGGTACAGGTCGGCTCGGTTGACCCATTCCAGGATCTTTGTCTCATCGAGTCCGGCTTTTGCGGCCAGCTCTTTACGGTCTTTTGGAGTGGCTCCTGCCACGAGCAAAGCGTCTGTTGTGGTAACGCCAGCTTCTTTCAGTTTCTTCGCAAAAACAGGCCCTACACCCTCAATATCTAAAATGCTTGGCATATTTTATCCTCCATCAAGATATTTCCCAATTTGTCTGTACATTATTAGTATAGTCAGAATTGATTGAATTGCAACGCCGCTCGTTGATCATAGTGCCTTCGGTTATAATTATCCCTATGAGTCTGACCTTAAAAGAAGTCGAACATATATCTGAACTGGCTCGCCTGGAGCTGACGGATGCGGAAAAAGAGCAATACCGCGAACAGCTTTCTGCGATCCTGGACTATGCCCAACGCCTGCAGGAAGTCGACACTGCAAACATCCCTCCCACTTCCAGCGTGCTGCCCTTGAGCACCGATCTACGCGAGGATGTGCCGCTTCCCGGTTTGACCCTGGAAGAGACGCTGCAGAATGCGCCTGATCAAAAAGGCGGTCAATTCAAGGTTCCACCGGTGTTCGAATGACACAGAATTTAATCGATTTATCGCTGATCCAGATGCGCGACGGTGTGAAAGCTGGCGATTTTTCCAGTGTAGACCTGATGCAGGCTTGTTTGGATCGCATTCAATTGGTTGACCCCCAGATCCACGCTTTTCTCACCCTGCTGCCTGAACAAGCGCTAACCGCTGCCCGCAAAGCAGACGGTCAGTACGTGGTTGCGCGCAAGACCAACACCCTCGACTCGCTCCCCCCCTTCTGGGGCTGCCGATCGCTGTCAAAGACCTGGTCACAGTCAAGGGGGTGCGCTGTACTTGCGGATCTCCCGTCCTCGATAATTTTATTGCACCTTTTACGGCTACAGCCGTTCAAAAGCTGCTGGATGCAGGCGTGGTCATCCTGGGCAAGACCAACACGGATGAATTTGCGATGGGCTCTTCCACCGAAACCTCCGCGTCCGGTCCAACCTTCAATCCCTGGGATGTCACCCGCGTTCCTGGCGGCTCGAGCGGGGGTTCGGCCGCCGCCGTCGCTGCGCGGATGGTGCCCGCGGCGATCGGCACGGATACCGGCGGCTCGGTAAGGCAGCCGGCATCCTTCTGCGGCGTTACCGGCATCAAACCCACGTACGGGCGGGTCAGCCGCTACGGGTTGGTCGCCTACGGGTCTTCACTGGATACGATGGGTGTCTTGACCCACAGCGCTGAAGATGCCGCCTTGGTCTTTTCGATCATGGCAGGCTTCGATCCGAGGGATGCCACCACGGTAAAGCTGCCCGTCCCACCCATCCCCCTGGATGCGCAGCAAGACCTCACAGGTGTCAGGATCGGGGTTCCTGCTGAATATTTTATCAAGGGGATCCAGCCTGAAGTGGAAAGCGCTGTACGGGAAGCCATTCAAAAACTGGGATCGATGGGTGCCACCGTCGTTGAAGTAAGCCTGCCTCACACGCAATACGCACTTCCTGTTTATTATTTGATCGCGCCGGCGGAGGCATCTGCCAACCTGGCGCGTTATGACGGCGTCCGATTTGGCGTTCGCGAAGATGAAGGGTCGCTGGGTGAGATGTTCCGCCAAACACGCGGTCGCGGTTTTGGGCCCGAAGTAAAGCGGAGGATCATGCTCGGCACCTACGCGCTTTCAGCGGGGTATTACGATGCCTATTATGCCAAGGCTCAAAAGGTGCGCACCCTGATCAAACGCGATTTTGATGAGGCATTTCAACAGGTGGACGCGATCGCCTGCCCGGTTGCCCCTTCGACTGCGTTCAAGCTTGGCGAACACGCCGGTGATCCTTTGGCGATGTACCTCGAAGATGTCTTTACCCTACCCACAAACCTGGCAGGTGTGCCGGGACTGGCCTTCCCGGTCGGCTTTGATGCGAATTCCCTGCCCATTGGCATGCAGTTGATGGGACCCCATTTCAGAGAAGAAGCCATTTTCAAAATCGCACATGCTTATCAGCAGGTCACTGACTGGCATTCACGACGACCGCTGTAAGCCTTTGCTCAACTCTCGTGTCCCGAAATCTGACATTCGATTTCGGGATTTTTTGTTGCGAGCTCGATTGGTTCGATGATATGATGTTCTCAATTTCCGCCATCGGTTTTGTCCCTCATGCATCGATCTGGACCGTTTTTCGTATATTTAGTAAATAACCAAGTAACTGCTCAGCCCATGTTAAAAGTCATTAATGAAAGGTGTTAAAAGTCACTTTTAATCAAAGAAGAAATACCAGACAATAGACGGTATGACACCCAACGATTTCAACTTGCCCACAGAAGCAGAAGTTCGAGCAGCCTATCGCGAAGGCGAAGAGGCTGTAGTGGAACTATTCCGCCGCATGAACGAGACGATCCTTCAACTCATAGGGCGGATACAGACGCTTGAAGATCAACTGGCAAAGAATAGCAGTAACAGCAGCAAACCACCATCCAGCGATGGATACCAAAAGCCATCCCCCAAGAGCCTTCGCAAACGACACCAGAAGAAAAGTGGAGGTCAGCCAGGACACAGCGGGTATACCCTGAAAGCAGTGGAGCATCCAGATCACATCGAGGTTCATCCAGTCAGGCAATGTCTTTACTGCCATGCTGGACTGGAAGAAGTGGAAGCGAGCAGTCACGAGAAGCGGCAAGTATTCGATGTGCCCCGGGTGCGAATTGAAGTTACGGAACACCAGGCAGAGATCAAGTGTTGCCCACAGTGTGGTGAAATGAACAAAGCAGTTTTTCCTGAAGGAATCACCCAGCCAGTGCAATATGGAGCGGAAATCAAAGCGCAGGCAGTCTACTTCAACCAGTATCAGATGCTGCCCTTGGAACGGAGCGGTGAAGTTTTTGAAGCATTATATGGACAGGCACTGTCCGAAGGAACCATTCTGGAAGCCTGCCAGGAAGTGGCCGAGAGGGTTGAACCGGTGAACGCAGCCATCAAGAAACATCTAACCGAGAAGGAAGAGACAGTGCATTTTGATGAAACAGAAGCACGAGTCGAAGGCAAACTGAATTGGCTGCATTCAGCGAGCACAGCACAACTAACCTACTATATAGGATGCACGCCCGACGAGGGGAACCAGCGATGGATGCAATGGGTATCTTGCCTAAACTGAAAGGCCGAGCGATTCATGACGGCTGGAAATCCTATTTCAAGTATCCCGTCCAACACGGGTTGTGCAATGCCCATCACTTACGCAGGTTAAAATTCCTGGAGGAGCGCTACCCACAAGCCTGGGTGACGGAGTTGGCTGATCTTCTCGTGGAAATAAAAAAAACGGTGGATAAGGCACGACAGGCCTCTCTGGCTTGCCTAACCTCAGAACAACTAAGTGACTTCAACAATCGCTACGATCATTGGGTGGAACAGGGTTTGCAGGCCAATCCCCCTCCGGAACGGTCAGAAGATCAGCCGAAAAAGCGGGGGCGTATCAAGCAAAACCCGGCCAAGAATCTTCTGGATGAATTTTCTATTCACAAAGAGTTTGTGCTGGCTTTTATGAACGATTTTACGGTTCCGTTCGATAACAATCAGGCAGAACGCGATATCCGCATGATGAAAGTGAAGCAAAAAGTATCCGGTTGTTTTCGCTCCACTGATGGAGCCGATCTTTTCTGCCAGATCCGTGGCTACATTTCAACCGCCCGCAAGAATGGGCAGCAAGTCTTGGATATTTTGCGGCTAGCTCTCGCTGGTACGCCTTATTTACCCTCTTTCATCTCACCTGCCTGAGCAGTTACATAACCAATTAACAAGGAGAAAAATGAGCGATTCAAACAATTACGCTTCTGTCAACACTGAACTTGGTCCAGGATGCCTGGTGCGGGGACTGTATTTTATCTTTATCGGACTCTGGCTTGGCGCAATTTGGATTGTCGCTGCATGGATACTCAACGTCACGATCATTGGGCTGCCCATTGGCCTGGCGATGATCAACAGCATCCCCCATGTGATGACATTGCGTCCGGCTCGCCGCCAGGCGACCATTGAGATGCGCAACGGAATGCCGGTTGTCCAATCTCATCCCATACCGCAGGTGAACTTTCTTATCCGGGCGCTCTATTTTATTCTCGTTGGATGGTGGCTGAGCCTCATCTGGATGATCCTTGCCTGGCTGCTCACCGGAGTCACCCTGGGGCTTGGGCTTCCGCTTGCATTTTGGATGTTCGATCTCGTCCCCACCCTGACCACGCTGAAAAGAACGTAACGTTGCTTAAGGTGGGGTAAATCTCGAACTGTTCACTTGGAAAGGCGACCATGATTTACCCCACCAAGTTATCTTTTCTCTTAATTTTACTTCCTGGTCACTGATTACTATTCACTACTTACTAGCTCCTCCTCTTTCTCCTGCTATCGACCAAAAAGCTTAGGCGGTGTAAAATAAGGGTGCAGTGAATTGCACCCGCCTGATGTTTTATAATTTAATCACAGACAGGGGAATATGAATTCATCCTTCACAATTGTCATCCCGATGGCCGGGTTAGGATCTCGGATGAGACCGCATACCTGGAGCCGGCCAAAACCATTGCTTTACCTGGCTGGAAAAACCGTTTTAGATCACGCGCTCGATCAATTTACCACCCTACCCCATCTAGACAAAGCTGAATATGTATTCATTGTCAGCCCCAACCAGGGCGACCAGATTCAAGAGCACATGCTGGCGGTTCACCCCGACAAAATAGTGCATTATGTGACCCAGGAACAAATGCGCGGTCAGTCCGATGCGATCAACCTGGCGCGGGAATATATTCATGGTCCAACGATCATCGCCTTTTCGGATACGCTGATCGAGTCTGATCTCGGGTTTTTGGCGGACGAATCCGCCGATGGAGTGGCCTGGGTGAAAAGAATGCCCGATCCGCGCCGTTTTGGTGTGGCCGAAACGAATTCAGATGGTTGGGCAGAGCGCCTGATCGAAAAACCCACAGACATCTCAAAAAACCTGGTTGTGGTCGGGTTTTACTACTTCCGCGATGGGAAGCAACTGATCAAAGCAATCGATGAACAAATCCTGCAGGATATCCGGTTGAAAGAAGAGTATTTCCTGGCGGATGCCATCAACCTGATGTTGAACAAAGGTGCGAAATTCCGCACCGAGTCCACCGAGGTTTGGCTGGATGCAGGTATTCCTGAAGCATTGTTGGAAACCAATCGTTATTTGCTGGATCATGGTCGGGGGAATAATGTTCCCACTCCTGAATCTGAAGGGGTAACCATCATTCAACCGGTGTCTATCTCACCCGACGTTCACCTGGAATCTGTGGTGATTGGTCCGTATGTTACCCTGGGCGAAGGTTGCACGCTGAAAAATACCGTCATCCGCAATTCCATTATCGAGGCTGGCACCCAGATTTCCGATATCGTCATCGAAGGCTCCCTGATCGGGCGAAATGTTATCCTCCAGGGCAGGCCGGAAAAATTGAATATTGGCGACAACTCATGGATGGAAATGTAGATAGCCGCGTCGAGTGTTATTCGGGCTTCGAATATGCCGAACGACCCCTGGCTTTTTTCTGGCAGGGGCAACATCTGGAAGTGGAGAAAGTCCTCGAATCAACCATTACACCCGAAGGCAAGTTCTTTCGGGTGAGGGTAAAAAACGGGTCTGAATTTAACCTCAGTTATCACCAGCAGGCAGATTGCTGGAGCATCACCCCCGCATAGCGGGCTGCAATAAAACTATTGAACAAAGGAGATAGCATGCGCGACCATGTTCTTTCAAGGCGAGTGGCAGGTCTGAAACCTTCAGGCATTCGAAAATTCTTCGATATTGCTGCAACAATGAAAGACGTAATCTCACTCGGTATTGGCGAGCCCGATTTCACCACCCCTGAACCCATCCTTCAAGCAGGCATACAATCTCTTCAAAGAGGAGAAACGCATTACACATCAAACAGCGGGCTCATTGAGCTGCGACGGGCACTTTCGGTGCACATCGAAAAGCTTTACGGCGTGCATTATGATCCTGATACCGAAATTGTGATCACGGTCGGCGGGTCGGAAGCGCTCAACCTGGCTGCCATCGCCCTGATCGACCCCGGAGATGAAGTCATCATCCCCACGCCCTGTTTTGTATCCTACCAGGCGTCTGTCATCATGGCGGGCGGCGTTGCCGTTGAAGTGCCAAGCACCATGGAAAATAACTTCGGGCTCAATCCCGAAGATGTGCGGCGAGCCATCACACCGCGCACCAAGGCTATTCTGATCGGGTTCCCGAACAATCCCACAGGTGCCGTTGCCAGCCGTGAATCATTGCTCGAGATTTCGAAAATCGCTGAAGAGCATGACCTGATCGTCATTTCAGATGAGATTTACGACCGCCTGGTATATGGCGTAAAACACGTGTGTTACCCCGCCCTTGCTGGGAATCGGGATCGTTCGCTGTTGTTGGGGGGATTTTCGAAGGATTATGCCATGACCGGGTGGCGCATCGGCTATGCCTGCGGTCCGGTGAATATCATCAAGGGGCTGCTCCAGGTGCATCAATTCATGGTCATGTCTGCGCCGAGCATGTCGCAGAAGGCCGCAGTGGAGGCTTTGATCAGCGGTGAGCCTTACATTCAGCAGATGGTCGCCGAGTACGACCGCCGGCGTAAATTGGTCGTGAGCGGCTTCAATGCCATGGGCTTGCCGACTTTTGAGCCCAAGGGTGCGTTTTATGCCTTCCCCAAGGTCAGCGTCACGGGGTTGGACGACGAAACTTTTGCCAACCGCCTGCTGCAGGAAGAGCATGTAGCCGTCGTTCCGGGCAATTCGTTTGGCATGGGCGGTGAAGGTTTCGTCCGTTGTTCATATGCCACCAATTACAGCAAAATCGAAGAAGCGCTCCAGCACATCGAGCATTTTGTAAGTCGGATATAAATAACTCTGTTAATTAGGATGGTATTCAGAAGGGTGCGCTTAAGCGCACCCTACTTTCACCTATAGCGCACCTCACTCTCAAGCCTCTCTTTTTTTATCCCGTGATACAATTTCTCCATCATGAAATACGAACCCGTCATCGGACTTGAAATCCATGCAGAACTGGCGACTGCCACCAAGATGTTCTGTTCCTGCCGCGTGGTAGACACGACCCAGTCGGCACCGAACACAACCGTCTGCCCGGTGTGCGCCGGTATGCCAGGCACGCTGCCGGTGGTCAACCGGAAAGCTGTTGAATACGGGATCAAGGTGGCATTAGCCCTGGAATGCACGGTCCAGCGTTCCAGCATTTTTGCTAGAAAAAATTACTTTTACCCCGATCTGCCCAAGGGATACCAGATTTCGCAATATGAATACCCGCTCGCCATCCACGGCAGGTTGGCGGTTGATACTTCAGAGGGTCAGCATACGATTCGCGTCACCCGGGTTCATCTTGAAGAAGATACCGGAAAACTTACCCATATCCACAATGGAGGCGAGGATTATTCTCTGGTCGATCTCAACCGCGCGGGTGTACCCCTACTCGAGATTGTATCTGAACCAGACATGCATTCGATCGAGGATGTTCGCGGGTACGCCACAGGTCTGCGGGCGATCGTGCGGGAGCTTGGCGTGAATTCGGGCGACATGGAAAAAGGGGTTATCCGCTTCGAAGCCAATGTTTCGTTACGTCCGCTTGGCTCAGAGGTGTTGGGCACGCGGGTGGAGATCAAGAACCTCAACAGCTTCCGCGCCATGGAACGTGCGATCCTGTTCGAGATCGAGCGCCAATCCCAACGGCTCGACGCCGGTCAGACCATCCAACAGGAAACCCTGGGCTGGGACGAACCCAACCAGACCACCTATTCCCAGCGGTCAAAAGAAGAAGCCCACGACTATCGATATTTTCCAGAACCCGACCTGCCGCCTCTTGTGGTTGAAGCGGATTGGGTGGAAAGCATCCGTGCCAGCCTTCCCGAACTTCCGCAGGCAAAAGCCCTGCGTTTCGTCCAATCGTTTGGATTGCTGCCGGCTGAAGCCAACATGCTGGTTTTTGAACGGGAGATCGCCCAATTTTTTGAGGAAACCGCGAGTCAATTAAAGACTGTTGCACCGCGGACTGCGGCCGTCTGGCTCACCGGCGAGGTCTTCGCGTGGATGAATCAAACCGGCACGCCCTTGAGCGAGATCAAAGTAACTCCAGGTCAATTTGCATTCCTGCTGGAAGAAATCCAGTCCGGCAAGATCAATCAAAACACGGGCAAGGCGGTTCTGTCGGAGATGCTCAAAACCGGCCAATCCGCCGACCAAATCATCCAATCCAAAGGCTTGGCCCAGGTTTCCGATGCAGAATTCATCTCAGAATTGGTCGGCAAGGTCTTGAACGAGTATCCCGACGAATTGGAAAGTTACCGAGCTGGAAAAACCACGCTGGCCAACTGGCTTTTTGGTCAGGCGATGAGGGCTGCGGGAGGCAAGGCAAACCCTGCCATTCTGCGATCAGAGCTGGAAAAAAAGCTTAAGCAACTGCCTGATTAATTCCATAGAGGGCAACCCCTTTTTATTGTGGGAAAACTATAGTTTAATGAATTGGTCATCGTCCTTTCAAATCTTTTGGGAGGATCAGGTATGGCTCAAACCGGGCGAATGGAACGATCGATTCATTAGTTCACCCAAACGGGACAAATCATCATATTAATATGATAAAAAGAACTCAACCTTACATTTTTCAGCCTTTTTTAGTGTTTAATCACCTTGACGGAAGTGCATTTCTCGGTTAATCTTAAGAGGAATGATTTCGGTGGAGGAAGCAGTAGATGGTTGGATTTTATCCAATGCGCAGAATCGCGGGCACGGGACCGGTGTGTCCGCGTTATCATTTAACAGGCTTCCTTCCCTCTTGAGAATTAACCTCTCACAATCCTAACAAGTAAGGAGTGTTCTGAATGGCGAAAAGTATTAACGCGTTTGAAATGGCCCAGGCCCAGTTTGATCATGTAGCCGAGCAGTTAAAGCTCGACCCTCAGGTCTCTGAGCTTTTACGCTGGCCGCTGCGGGAATTTCACTTCCGCATTCCTGTCCGCATGGATGACGGCTCGTTGCGCGTCTTCCAGGGATTTCGGGTTCAACACAATGACGCTCGCGGTCCTGCCAAAGGCGGTATCCGCTTCCACCCTGCCGAAACGATCGACACTGTGCGAGCGTTGGGCACCTGGATGACCTGGAAATGCGCAGTTGCCGATATCCCCCTGGGCGGAGCTAAAGGTGGCGTCATTGTGGACCCCGCAACGCTTTCCGTTACCGAAAAAGAACGGTTGTGCCGCGGATGGGTGCAGCAAATGTGGCGCAATATCGGACCGCGCCAGGATGTTCCCGCTCCGGATGTAGGCACCACCCCGCAAATGATGGGCTGGATGATGGATGAATATTCCAAGCTGACCGGGGCGTACACCCCGGGTGTGATCACCGGCAAACCTTTAGGTTCCGGCGGATCCCTGGGCCGCACCGAAGCCACCGGTTTTGGTGTGATCTATCATACGCGCGAAGCCATGAAACACCTCAAGCTGGATCCCAAGAAATGCACTGCAGCCATCCAGGGTTTTGGCAACGTGGCACAGTATGCAGCCATCGGGTTCATTGAAGCGCTCGGCGGAAAAGTGATCTGCGTTTCCTTCTACGATCGCCTGGATAAAACCTCTTACACCGTCAGCAAAGCGGATGGGATCGACCCCCACTTCCTGATGACCATTACCGACCAGTACGGTTCGATCGACAAGGACAAAGCTCGCGGAGATGGTTATGTCATCGAAGACGGCGGCGCCTGGATCACCAAGGATGTGGATGTCTTGATCCCGGCTGCGCTTGAAGGCCAGATCAATGCTGAAACCGTCAAATTGATCAAACCGCGTGTCAAGATCGTCGCTGAAGGCGCGAACGGTCCCACCACCCCGGAAGCCGATGAAGTCCTCAAAGCCAAAGGCATCTTCGTCATTCCCGATTTCCTCTGCAATGCCGGTGGCGTGACCTGTTCCTACTTCGAATCCGTTCAGAATGATATGAATTTCTACTGGACGAAGGAAGAAGTGCTCGAGAAGTTAGACAGCAAGATGACCACCGCATTCCATTCGGTGCTCGAGATGAGCGAATCGCGCAAAGTCTTTATGCGCGACGCGGCTTACATGGTCGCCATCGACCGCGTGGTCAAAGCCATGCAGTTGCGCGGCTGGGTGTAAGAATAAGCTCGAAACGTATGTGATTTGTTGTGGGGGCGCACTGCTGTGCGCCCCTAATTTTTGCCTCACGGTACCAATGTAACGTGTTTCTTATATTTTTCCAGAATCGGTAAAATCGTAGGACTGATCTTTTCCGGCAACTTGTCCAATGGAAAGAACCCCCACTGACTGTGCTCGTCAAAGCCCAGGTTGATTTCGCCGCCGGCGTCGTGAGTGACATAAACAGCCGACACGAAGTAGCATTCATCTCCATTGGGGTAAATGGTGTGCATCTCAGGACCTGAGAATACATCGAACAGGACAAGATTTTCGACTTTCAACCCGGTTTCTTCGAATGTTTCGCGTTTGGCGGTATCCTCCAGTGTCTCTCCGGGTTCCATCGAACCGCCTGGCACGCCCCAACAATCGATGTCTGTGCGCAGGAGGATCAAGAGCTCGTGCCGGGTATTGAACACCAGGACCGTGGCGCCCGGCAGAATGACAGGGTCGTGTCCGATCTTTTTACGCAGATCCTTGATGTAATCTTTCATTGATATTTCAGCTCCAATGCATTTGAAGTACTGGGTGTAATCGAACAAAGAATGTCAACGCCGGATAATTCGGAGGTTGATTCGTAATGCCTCATTAGAAAAGGTTACTTTGGAGGTAACGTTGCCTCAGATAAAAAAAGTTACTTTAGTAGTTTCCATAATTTAGCTACTTTTAAATCAATCGAATTGCGCAGAAAGACAGGATTAAGTTTAACATAAAGATCAGTCAGTCGAGCTTTGGTAACTAAAGGGATATCTGGTCTGGCCATGATACGTTGGTAAGGAGTGGCAGCCAGGTCATAGGTTTTGATAAACTTATTGTCGACCCGGCCTTTGAAAACCAGCTTCAAGACAGGTTGAAAGAAATTGATATACAGTCGCAAGTCAGAATAAATGCTGGTCAGAAGCTCAAATTCCTCATCGGTTTCGAGGCGGTCATAGCCCACAGTGTGACGAACCACCGACCAGTTTTTCTGCTCAACATAAGACTGGTCGTTCTTCTTATAGGGTCGGGAGCGCGTGAAGGTGATGCGTTCTTCCAAACAGTAGTGGTAAAGCAGATCATTGACACCTGCACTTGCAGCAGGTGCAAGTGTGAATTCACTCCCATTGTCTGAATCAATGCCCCGCAAATCAAAGGGTAGGTCTGGACGCATATTGTGGAGGGCATCTCGGACATCTTGTTGGCTGCGACGGTGCAAGGCAATCGGTTCGGTCCAACCAGTACATACGTCCGTGCAAGTCAACGTATTCAAGAATTGTCCTTCAACAGTATTCCCGCAATGAGCTACCAGATCGATCTCCATAAAACCGGGTTCATCCTCGTTCCAATCAGCAAATGTACGCACCGGTATCATCTTTTTGAGCAGTGTACCAGGTTTGGTGGTGCTTAACCCATGTAGCTTACCTTTGAACCGTACTGGCTTGAGACACCGATCTATGGTGGATCGGCTCATGTTCAATAGTAATTGCTTTACTTCTGGTGCGAAGCTGATCTCCTGACACCGTTCCAGGATTCTGATGCCTTCAGGCAAGAAAGGATGCAGTCGTTTTGAGCAAATCCGTCCATAGATTTCCCAGATTGACTCTAATGCTTGTACCACCTCTCCCCGATAGATGGGCGTTTTTCCCTTTTTCTTGTATTGTCCTCTCGGGTAGCCATGTCTCAAGATCCGAATGGCGTATTTTCGGTGGTATCCTGTGGCAGCTATGAATTCATCTAATATCTTATTTTTCCCTGCTTTTGACGCTTTTAGATACCTGGGTTGGATCGTTTCCCATAGTTCTCTTTTGCTGCGTTGGCTCATCATTGGCTCCTCCCGGCATCTTTTTTGTGCCGGATGGTAACATTTTTATTGAGTCAACGTTATTTCCCATAGTTACTTTTTATTTGAGGCAATTCGTGATTGTTTCGATTATTGACAGTAGTGATATAATATATATGAACCACTGAAAGCGCGAATGCGTTGTAGGTGGTGAATTATTTTAATGGGTAACAAACAATACCATAAGGATCGTATTTTGTTGCCTTGAGATTAAGGACTGGCTTAAGTATGTTTATAAAGTCGATAATTTTTGTTATGTCATAAGCTGGAGGAATCCGGCGGGGAAGAGATCCAATTCCCTTTGTTAAGATTAAATAATCGTATATCACTGTAGAAATTGAGTCCGCCATCTGGATAAAAACGGATTCTTTTGAATCCTTTGGCAACGGATCCTCTATCATCTTAGTTATCAACTTTTGATAATTTCCTCCGAAATTTGATTTTATTGGATTGAATTTCTGAATTCTTCGAGTCGTTGCACGCATCTTCGCAACGCGACCCGAATCAGTTATTAACATGAAGTAAGGTTTCGCTACAAACGTATTTAAGGTGTTTTCGATTCTTTGGATAGAATATGTTAAGGCTTTGTCCAATACTTGGTAATCCGGATTCTGAATCAGAGTTTTATTAATCGCAGTGTTAATTACTTGTAGATCCATTGAAGCAATAAATCTTATATGATCTTCTAAAAGGGAAATTCTTTTTACGTCATCAAGCATTAATGCGGAATAAGGTTTCTTGTTTAAAAGTATTTCCCTTGTATGGATTTCAAATTTTACTGGAAATCCGTAGTTCTTCTTGATGTTTTTTCTAAATTCAACACACTTTTCATAATTCTTATGCCAATTTTTGTGGTCAAAATAGACAGATGTCAGAACAAAAAGTGGAGATGAATAAGTCGGAAAACCATCATCACCGCTCTCGTCAAAGTATGAAATGTACATAGATTATTTTTCCCTTTTCAAGATGCCTACCACTTTGCGTTGTGTTCTTCCGCCCATCCGATGAGGTCTTTGACCTCAATGAATTCTCCAGCATCTGAGATCAATGACCCGTTGTACTTGCCGAACATCTGGTGCACCTCGCTCTTCAACACGACGGCGTCTGTTTTTGCCACGCGTTCGAAAAACGGGGTGAATTTTAAGTTGAGCCGCCCATCGGGTGAAATCATTGTCCAGGCCGCTTTGAAATTCTGGTTGTTGTAAGTGAAATCCACCTGCCCTAGTTTGTGGATCTTTCCCTCGAGGATGAAGGCGTTTTCAGTGGCTGCACTCGTGTCGCCAAAACCGTATCCCAGGTTGAGCCCAATCTTCCGCCGGTCCTCCAGAAAACCTGATGCGCTTGCCCAGACCCAGAAGGAGCTGTACTCCCAAACTCCCCGTCCCCAATCCAGGTTGGCAAGGCAGGTCTCAGGCGCGATCTCGAAGCGCCTGCCTTCGAACTCCACCCAACCCCTGGCGGGCATGACGTTGATCTTGCGGTTGTAGTAAAAACGTTTTCCATGGATGGGGATGACAATATTCATGGATTCATGCCCCGGCAGCTCCGCCAAATCGACCTCTGCGTTCAATTCGGATCCACTGAAGCCAGGCCAGTGCACAGAGAGATGGCGTTTTCCAGTAGCCGTTGCGAATTCCAGACGGAGTTTGCCTTTCTTATACACGCATGTTCCTTGTTCGCTGCTGCGCGGTAGTTTGACCCCTGCGGCAAACGGGATGGACAAGGTCTGTTCCTTGTACTTGCCGCTGGCGAACTCAATCACATAGGCAAAAACCATCCCCAGGTAACCGATATTGCTGATGGTAAAGGAGAAAAAGTGGGTCGGCGTGGTGATGGCATAATAATCCCAGACCTTGATACGTGACCATTGCATAAAACGCAACCCGTAAAAATGGCTATCCTCGAGGTTGCATTCCAGCACGGGTTCTCGCGACCAGCCGGCGGAGGTCAGGTTGCCCTGAGCGTCCAATAACTTCGCCGGTCCCTGTAAAAGTTGTTGGTCAGGCATTTGCTTTCTCCTCCCGGCTTTCGCTGAAAACCCCACTCAGAAATTCTTTCAATGCAGCAATCACAAAAGCAGGATTATCCAGGGTTGCCATATGCCGTGCGTTGGGGATGACTTTGTACCCGTAATTCGAATCCTGCCTGGCCCAAAGTGGGTTTATTTTGGCAATATCTCCCATTTGGTCATCATCGCCATGCATAATGAGCAGCGGACAGTTGACGCGGTAACCGGGCTCTGAATGCAGGCACACGGACACGCCTTTCATGATGGTGATGAAATCCCGCCGCGAAAGCTGGCTGTAAGCATTGTAGGCATACGCCTGCAAGTCCTTGTTCGCAGAAATGTATTTCAGACCGCTTTTCTTGAGGGTCTCGAATGGGAACCAATCGAACGCCTCGACGCTGGCTTTTACCAGCCACTGGTCGAACTTGCTGCGCGGCCAGGTGATGCAGGTGCCGTCCAGGATTGCCAACGCCTTCACCTTTTCAGGATGGCGGAAAGCCATTTCCTGGGCGATGTAGGTGCCGTTGGAATGACCGATCAGAACTGCCTGCTCGATGCCTTCCTGCGCCATGACTGCCAGCAGGTCTTCCACCGCCAGGGGGACGCTGAAATCCTTGCCCATGGGCTGCGACAGTCCATGCCCGCGGGCATCCCAGGTGAGGACTTTGAAATTGTCCAGGAACTCCGGTAGAATGGGGTCAAAGCTGTGATGGTCCACGCACGCCCCATGCATGAATACGAACCAGGGGGAGTTTTCCTTCCCGCCGGTCCAATAATGGATCGGACAGCCTTCGACCACGAACACTTTCTCGATGAAACCATCCATTTTTCGCCCCTTCTTCGATGGGAATGGTTTTATTATATGTCCAAGTATAAAAATAGCGCTTCATAAAGAAGCGCTACCCTAAATCAATTCTAGACTTATATGGATTCGAATAACCCTGCAAGAATCCCGTTGGGCTTGAATTGCCTGTCCTGGCTTTCGTAGGTCATATCCATGATGCGGCGCATTACCCGGCTGGAAACTTCACGTACACGCGACCAGTCATCAGGGTCTCCCTTGTAGCTTTCCGGTGATCCGACGGTCATGTTGTAGGGTCCGCGCAAATACCAATGACCGACCTCCTCAACCCCTTTGACCATGGTACGGATCGAATGGATTCGGCTGCGGTCCAGGTAAATTCCCACTGGGATGACCGGTGCTCCACTGGCAAGCGCGATGCGTCCGACGCCGGAACGAACTGGATTAAACCCGCCGGACAAAGGACTGATCACGCCTTCAGGGAAGATAATGACCGTATGCCCCTGGCTGAGGTGCTCAACTGCCGAGTCGATCGCATTTTGACCGCTGCCAGCCTTGACTTCGATATGCCCCGAAGCGCGCAGATATTTGCCCAGGATGGGTACATTGAAAAGGGTATCTTTGATGAGAATAAAGGATTGGCGTTTGAGCAGCCAGGCAACGAAAAAGGGATCGGTCGTGCTGGGGTGATTGGCAGCGATAATTTTCGCTCCCTCAGGGAAGCGGTCGTACATCTGAATATCCATATTGAGCATCGTGCCGGTGTATGTACCAATAAGGGGCTTGGAGATGCCGTATAAAGCTTTTTCAGCGAGTAGACTCATGTTGTATTAAATTTACCTTTAGTGGACTAAAAGTTCTTGTTACTGGGTTGAGGATAATTCAACCACCCAAATAAAGCATTGGTATAGAGACCTATCTTTGACCCATGACCCGGCACATCTTTTCAGCCGGAAGACATACCTTAAAGAAAGACGAACATAAAGGTTAACCCATCCCGGCAGATTAAGGTACGAATGGGCAGGCTGCTTACGGATTTGAAAACTACTTCTCTGGTTTTGTTGCTCGAATTACTTCATCAGGGCTTGGATATAGGGAGTCAGAATTTCCACCCAGATGTCATACCCGGCGGACATCAAATGCAGATGGTCGTTGGTAAGCTCATCCCGCATCTGCCCTTCAGGCGTGGCAAAATGCGAAAACAGGTCGATGTAGGTGTATTCATACTTTTCGGCAAGTTTTTCCAGTTCGACATTCAAGCCTTGAATGCGCGCAGCAAAGTTTTTCTTCCTGGGGAGGATGGACTGCACGAAAACTTTCGTTTCAGGTGAGAGCTCCTTGCATTTTTTGAGGATATCCTCGTATGTTCCCAGTATTTTTGGATCGCTGCGGTATTCCATCAAAGGCAGATCATTGGTTCCAATAAGGATGAATATCGCGCGCGGGTGCCCATTGAGGGTATTCTGGATACGATTGAGCACCCCGGTTGTCGAATCATTGTTGATCCCCCGTCCTTTAACGGGAAGGCCGGGGAACAATTCATGCCAGTTTGCGCCATCGGTGATGCTGTCACCGTAGAATACAATATCTTTCGGACCGGCAACATGGTGGGCGTAAAAATCAGATTTTTGCTCGTAATGATTGTGCGAAATTCGCTCCACAGCCTCTCGGGTGACGATAAACAGTACCAGGGTTCCCACGAGCAAACTGACGATGATCTCGTTAAGCATGATTCCTTCTTTCCGATGAATAAAATTATACCTGACCCGGCAGGTTGTGTATACCAAAAGGGTCTCTTTGGGGTAAAATTGCTTTTCGAACGAACAGGAGAGCCTTATGCCGACGAATGTCGAAATGCTGGAACTTTTACGCAAGGTCAGCGACCCAGAGTTGGGACGCAATATTGTTGAGCTGAATATGGTACGCGATCTGAAGATCAGCCGGGAGGGCGTGGTGGAATTCACCCTGGCGTTGACGATCCCGGGCTGCCCGATGAAAGCCCAAATGGAACGCGATGCAAGGATGACGCTCATGTCTTTACCCGGCGTCAAGGATGTGAAAATCACTTTTGGCGCCATGTCTGAAGACGAGAGGCGAAAAGTACTCGGCGGGTCACAACCGGCGCTGCCGAAACTCAACCAATTCAATAAGGTCAAGAAAGTGATCGCGGTGATGAGCGGCAAGGGCGGCGTAGGCAAATCGTCTGTCTCGGCGATTCTGGCTACAGCCTTGATGCGCAATCATCGCAAGGTGGGCATTCTCGATGCAGATATCACCGGACCAAGCATCCCGAAACTTTTCGGCCTGCCCTCAGGCGGGTTACGCGGCTCTGACCAGGGGATCCTGCCCGCGGTCACAGCAACGGGAATCAAGACCATCTCGACCAACCTGCTCGTGCCCAATGAAGATGCGGCGGTGATCTGGCGCGGTCCGATGATCTCAGGCACCATCAAGCAGTTTTGGACGGATATCCTTTGGGGTGACCTGGATGTGCTTCTGGTCGACCTGCCCCCCGGCACTTCTGATGCGGCGCTGACCGTGATGCAGTCGCTGCCTGTGGACGGGGTGGTGCTGGTCTCCACTCCCCAGGAACTGGCAGGCATGGTGGTGCGCAAGGCAGTGTCGATGTTAAAGCAGTTGAATATCCCCATCCTGGCTGTGATCGAAAACATGAGCTATTACCCCTGCCCCGATTCGGGCAACCCGCACTATATTTTCGGTCCAAGTCACGTTGAGGAACTGGCAAAATCTGTGGGAACAGAGCTGTTCGTGCGCCTGCCGCTCGATCCGCGCGTGGCGGAGTTGGGGGATGCCGGCAAGATCGAAGAATTCGAGTCGCCTGAAATGGTGCCGATTTTGGAGAACCTGCTTTCGTAGGGTTTGAGAAACAAAAACAGTAGGGGCGCACGGATGTGCGCCCTTTTCTTATTTATGCAGGAGATTGCCGCGCCGCAAAAAACGCGGCTCGCAAAGACATGAACGTCCCTGCTCCATGCCGGAGTAACGGAGATTGACGCTAGAATTACATAAGAAAAAATATAGGTGTTATCTTAGGGTACGAAGTCGAATTGCGGCTCGTCCTTACTTTGGTCTAAAACACCGATAACTGGAACCATTTGGCCTGATTTTTCCAGGCTTCCTACTACACTTAATTCGGCATTTCCATCTTCGGCTATTTGGTAAATGTAACCAAACCCGCGTCCTTTTCCCACTTGCATGCGAAACGAGGGGTTATCTTTTAGCGCAAGCGAAATGAGTTCAGCGCTATCCAGTGCCGGACTTTCTTTTAAGAATGGGCGTTCTTGATAATTCGCGTCCGTCGCTGCATAAATGATTTTTCCATCCGTAATTTCAATATGCAGCTCACAATCTTTTGATTTTGAAGCAAATTCGGCCAACCATGCTCTTCGCGCGCCATTTTGCCCCAGATTCAATCCATGCAATTCCGGCCGTGTTTGAAATTCTTCAACTGCTTGACCGCCAGACTCTCCCGAGGAAATCAATTTCTCAACATCCAAATCTCGAGCATCGGAACTGGCAAGCAAATAGAGCAGCGCGTCCTCACTCCACGATTGGGCATAGGCGTCGGCCAGAGTCCAGGCCTCTTTCAAAGTAAGCGGTTTCGACGGTGCAGGGCTGACACCTTTTTCATCGACCAGAACCTGATAATGGTTGACAATGGGTTGCTGTGGGAAGGTTGTTGGTGATGGAGTTTCGTTGCCAGATGGGGCAGTTGCCTGGGGGGATATTTTTGCCGCATTTACGCCACGGGTAGAACTGTAAGCTAAAAGTCCTAAACCTATTCCCACAACGCAACACAACAAGATTTTTTTTGTGCCCATTCTATTCCTCCCGTAGTGCAGAATTATTCTTCAAAATGATTCTGCCCGCTTTCAAACGAAGGAGCTTTTTTCTTACACGAGCTGACTAGAATTTCTTTTGCTAAAAGACTTATTTGAAGCATCCGTTTCACTCTATTATCGATTGTTGCACAAGCTCCAATAAATTCAAGTTCGTTCTCATCCAAGTAATGTTGATTCTAATCTAAGTAATGTTGGCTCGAGATGGATTCCGAAATCCACAAGCGCCATCATTCACTCGAAAACCAACATTCTCTCACTACCGCGTATGTTGCGTCGTTGACACTTTGATTTTGGGCTCCCAGGGGATTCGAAGTACAAGGTAAAACACCAGCCTGCCCAGATATACGATGCGAAGTAGCGCCGGCAAGATCGAAGGATTCGAATCGCCGTAAATGGCACCGATCTTGGAGAGCCTGCTTTCGTAAGGTTTGAGAAACAAAAACAGGGGTGAAGCATACTCAACCAATGGAGTAGACAGAGATGCATTGTATGCACGAATAGGCAAGAAAAAAGAGGGGCGAAGCTACGTGCAACCTTATTTGTTATAAAAGACGCGTCGATTGCACGTTGCTTCGCCCTTACAAAAAACCATGAGACTCGTTGAAGGTAAAAGGCGGGGCGCACAGTTGTGCGCCTCTTTTTTTGTTCTTTTGGAGGACTGCCGTACATCAAGAAGCGTGGCTCGCATTGGCAATTAATTATCAGATCTGGGTTACTTCAATATCTCCAGCTTTGCCAGTGACGCGATCAGGCGTTTCATCCCCACGCTGGCAAAGTGAACGTTCACAATTTCCTCGCCGTCCGAATCCATCTTGCTTTCCAATATAATGCCCTCGCCCCAGTTGTCGCTGCGCACCCGCATGCCTGCCTGGTAGCGCATTTCTTTGGCCGGCTGCACGGGTTCGATGGATGCCCGGCGCGAAGAGGATGCAGGCGCATAAGAGTCCCACTGCATGTCGCGGGTGTAGCTTTGGCGGCGGGAGCTGCTTGGGCTGCCCTGCTGCTTCACCAACCCATGATCGATGCTTTCCAAAAACCGCGAAGGTTCGACGTATTCCCAATTGCCAAAACTGTTACGGCGCTCGGCGCGCAGCAGATAAAGTTGATCTTTGGCGCGGGTGATGCCCACGTAAAACAAGCGGCGTTCCTCTGCCATCTCTTCAGGGTCGTCCCGCGAGCGGCTGTGAGGCAGCAAGCCTTCGTCCAGACCGATGATGAATACCTGTTTGAACTCGAGCCCCTTGGCGGCGTGCAGCGTCAGCAGGGTGACCGTTCCGCGGTCGGTTGACCCTTCAGGGATCTCGCGCAGCGTATCCTGGTCAGAAACCAGGGCAAGACTCTCGAGGAAGGCGGTCAGCCCCTTTTCCTGGTATTCGAAGGCCAGGCGGCGCAGCTCCTGTACGTTTTCCCAGCGGTCGGCGCCTTCATCGGTTCCGTCGTTGATGTAAGGCTCGAACCCGGTATCCTGGATGATGCGGTCGAACAAGGCTGCCAGCGAAATTTGATCGTGCAGCGCAATCCAGTCGTCCAGCAGGCTGCCAAAATCTGCCACCAGCGCAGCGGAGCGTCCGATGAGCGGCCAGTAGGGCGATGCATCCGCCTTTTGACCCAGGTCGAGCACAACCTCGCCGGCGCTGACCGCTGCTTTGAACGCGGCTGCCAGGAGGTTGGTAATGGTCTTGTCGCCGATCCCGCGCGGGGGAACGCCCAGCACACGCTGCAGGCTGACCTCGTCGGCAGGGTTTTGCACCAGGCGCAGGAAGGCGATCATATCCTTGACCTCGCGCCTGCCGTAGAAACGCTGCGCGCCGATCAACTGGTAGGGCAGGCCGGAACGCATGAAGGCTTCTTCGATCACACGGGATTGGGCGTTGGTGCGGTACATCACCGCGAAATCCGAAGCTCTTGCCGCTTTCGCGCGCACCTGGTCCTGGATCTTGTTGACCACAAACTCCGCTTCGGCAACATCATCGGTGGCGGCAAACTGGATGATCTTGCTGCCGCTGCCGCGATCAGTGAAGAGATGCTTGGGGGTGCGGTTGCGGTTTTCGTCGATCACCTGGCGGGCGGCATCCAGCACGGTTTGGGTGGAGCGGTAATTTTGTTCGAGCAGGATCTTCTGGCAGTCGGGGAAATCCTTTTCAAATCGCAGCACATTGCGGTAGTCCGCGCCGCGCCAGCGGTAGATGGACTGATCCTCATCACCGACGACAAAGATGTTCTTGTGATAAGAGCTGAGGTGTTTGAGCAGCTCGTATTGGGCCAGGTTGGTATCTTGAAACTCATCCACCAGCACGTGCTTGAAGCGGCGAGCGTAACTTTCGCGGATGTACGGGTTCTCGCGCAGAAGCTGGGTGCCGTAAAAAAGCAGGTCGTCGAAGTCCACGGCATTGTTGGTTTGCAGCAGCTCCTGGTAGCGGGTATACACGCGTTTGACCACTTCGTCGCGGTATGAGGTGACCGGCATTCCCTGTGGACTGTAAAGCTCGTTCTTGGCATTCGAAATGGCAGCGTGGATGCTGGCAGGGCGGTGAATTTTCTCGTCGATGTTGAGCTCGCGCAGCGCGCGTTTGACCAGGGCTTCCTGGTCGTCGGAATCAAAAATGACGAAATTGGCGTTGAAGGGCAGGGCTTTGGCTTCGCGCCGCAGCAGCCGGGCGCACATCGCATGGAATGTGCCCAGCCATAACCCTTGCAGGCTGGTATGCGCCATGGTCATCACGCGCTCTTCCATTTGACGCGCTGCCTTGTTGGTAAAGGTGACGGCAATCAGTTCGGAAGCCGGAACAGCGCAGCGGTCGATCAGATATACCAGGCGGCGGGTGAGCACACGGGTTTTGCCCGATCCGGGGCCTGCCAGTACCAAAATTTGACCATCACCGGCGGTGACAGCCTTTTTTTGCTGGGGATTCAGATCGTCCAATAAAACGTCTGGCATTATTCCTCGCTTGCATCGATGCGAAAATCGTAAATTCCGTTGGCGACGGGGTAGCTGCGTCCGCATTGGGGGCAGGTGATGAGTGGGGGTGTATCGCGCAGCGGAGCCTGGCAGACCGGGCAGGCAAAGTAACCGGTGCTTGTTTGAGCAGTGCCACCCACGGCAGCCCTGGCGCGCAGGAACACGCTTGGCGAAAATTGCCAGTACTTGCCCGTCCACTGGATGAGCGCTTCGAGGCGGACGAGAAACGCGGCGGGGAAAGCCCGTTTGAGCCCTCCCATGCGGAAGTGGCTGACAGACAGAATTTTTTCTACCGAAAATCCCAGTGCAGCGAGCCAGGCGAACACCGTCCGCGGGTGAAAATCGAAATTCAACGCGGCGAATTCCAGCGGTTCGGCAGAATAGGGCGACCATGACTGACGGCGGAAGAAGTAGCGCAGCATGGCTTTGAGGTTGCGCTTGTTGGCGAACTCCAGGATGAAGGTGCCTCCGGGTGCCAGCACGCGTTTCACCTGGGCCAGCGCAGCCGGTGCATCCGCCATGTGATGCAATGTGCGGATCATGGTGGCGCCGTCGAAAACGCCGGGCACGAAGGGCAGGCGGTAGATATCGGCCGCGACGAAACGGTAGCGGATGGAGTCACCCAGGCGTTCGCGCGCCTGTTCCAACTGGGTGTGCGAATAATCCAACAAGGTGATCTGGTTGTAACCGGGGTAGCGCGGTGTGTTGCGACCGGCGCCTGCGCCCAGTTCGAGCAGGGCTCTGCCCGAAGCGGGCAGCAGTTTCTTCAGCGCCAGGGCTTCAGCGGCGTCTTCATAGGCGCGCCCGCCCTGATCCCAGAAAGAGCTTTGATAATCGGAGCCTTCGTAATTGCAGACGGGAGGGGTTTGCATGCGTGTTTCCTTAATAAAAAGTGCGTCCGGACAGGATTACCGGCGGCGCCCAAAGGATCCTCCTTACCGCTGCTTCCTCTCGGACCTGACGGATTTCGCAGGGCTCTGCCGCGCCGGTCCCATCCGGGCGCGGGTTAAGGATACCCCAGGATGGGGAGTGTGTCAACGATGCGGAAAAGCGGGGACGGGGGAGAAGTAATCAGTAAGCGGGAAAAGAAGGAGCTCGGGGGCGGATTTCAAACCTAACCCTACCCTTCCCTAAAGGGAAGGGCTAAGGCCGCTCGCTGCGCTCGGGGACGCAACAATCGCGAGGGAAGGGCTAAGGCCGCTCGCTGCGCTCGGGGACGCAACAATCGCGAGGGAAGGGCTAAGGCCGCTCGCTACGCTCGGGGACGCGAAAACCGCGAGGGAAGGGCTAAGGCCGCTCGCTGCGCTCGGGGACGCAACAATCGCGAGGGAAGGGCTTGGAACTCTAGATGTGCTCGGGGGCGGATGCGTCGCAGAGGTGGGGAGAGGGGATTTGGAATGGTTTCGATAACTGCGGGAACGACTAGAAACGACTCGATTCTGGGTGGAGACCCTAGGGCAATCGCGAGGGAAGGGCTTGGAACTCTAGATGTGCTCGGGGGCGGATGCGTCGCAGAGGTGGGGAGAGGGGATTTGGAATGGTTTCGATAACTGCGGGAACGACTAGAAACGACTCGATTCTGGGTGGAGACCCTAGGGCAACCGCGAGGGCAACCGCGAGGGTTGCCCCTACAAGTACCAATGCCAACCACTCGGGGGCGCAAAATGCGTGAGACCACGGTCCTGTTCCTACAAGTGCCAATGCCGACCTCTCGGGGGCGCAAAGTACGCGAGAACGGGGGAAGGGAGATCAAGTTAGTGAGTCCAGTGCTTTGAGAAGCTCTTTAAGGGTGCTGTTGCCGTTGGAGGAGAGTTTGCAATGGTCGTGGACAATCATGATCCGGGAGATGGCCATGCCCGCCAGCGATAGACCGCGCAAGGTTTCGGAGAGGGTAGTGCTGTCAGTGGAGTCGATGTTAAGGGCGTACAAATTGTACATGTAATCTTTGAGCATGGCGATCTCGCCCATCATATTACGCAACTCGTATTGATCGTAGGTCTGAGGGGTTCTCTTACCCAAACTCATGCGGCTGCAGGATCCGGAGTTGACCAAGGTCATCATCGTCGCCCTCGCTGAAACCACCCCGGTGCTCGAGGCGGCCGGCCTGGACTCCGAACTGCGGCGCGCACAGATCCATCCCTGGGCCTGGGTCATCAACAACTCCCTGGCCGCCGCCGAACCCACCACACCGCTGCTGCGCCGCCGCGCCGCCGCTGAAATTGCCCAGATCGCCACGGTGCGAGACGACTACGCCGACCGCATCGCCGTGGTGCCTCTGCTGCCGGTCGAGCCCGTCGGTATCCTCGCGCTCCAGGCACTCGCCGACGCGCGCGACACCGTCTCGCAGTAGCGGCCAACCTGTGGACAGCGTAGTGGTCATCGGCGGCGTGCAGGCCGGGCGTGCTGACCGGACCCATAGGGTGAACAGGTGAGTATCGCCTCCGGTCCCGCCTCCGACGCCGGTCCGGACGTCCGCTACTGCGGGTCGCAGATGCCCTGAAGCTTGGCGTTCTGCGTGTCGGCATCCTTGACGCGTTCCTGCTGCGCCGGATCGTCACTCGGGATCTGTGCGACGGCCGCGGCGCCGACGTCCATGAGCGCGTTACCGAATGCGCGAGCGGTCTCGGCAAGCTCGGTCTCGGTCGCGGGGTCGACCCGGTTGAGCATGTACTGCCCGCCGCCGTAGAGGGCGAGGCGGGCATTCGTGGCGATCGCGATGGCGCCGATGGCGCCGCCATCCTCGGACTTCAGGGAGCTGCTGTTCGTAACTTCCGCGCTGACCAGGAGAAACGCGTCGCACACCTTGACCTTGGCCTCGTCGCGCTGGGCATCGGTGAAGGTGACCTCCG
>CAVQOS010000029.1:0-28036 GCA_963714465.1 uncultured Chloroflexia bacterium
ACAGATTTTCAAAAGCTAAAAATGGCAGATGTTCCAAAATCATGAATTTGATGCTGCAGTATCCTGAGGTTTTACTCGACTAACGTCCCTGCCAAAAATCGCGAAGTAGATCGTCCCCAATAAGCCAAACCCGAAAGCAACCAGCAGGTTGATCTCCGGTTTGATCGCCCATAAAAACACTCCACCAAAAGCCGCAATGCTGACAATGGAGTCCCGAATCAGATAGTAGACGCCAAATACCGCAGCTTTACGGTTGGCGGGCGCCAGATCAAGGATCAAAGCTTTGCGTGTGGGTTCGCCAAATTCCTTCAATCCGCGCACGATAAATGCCAAGATCATCATGGGCAGATTGTGCGAGACAAGCAGCACCACCGGGAATAAGGTAAAGAACCCAAACGTCATCAGCACAAAAGGCTTTTTTGTGCCACGGTCTGCCAGGTAGGCCACAGGTATATACACCAGCATGGCTGTCACCATTTCAACGGCTGACAAAAAGCCAAAATCCAACTCGCTGATATGATTGACTTCCACCACCCAAAATACAACCAGCATGTCGGGAATTTGTTCGCAAAAGCGGATGATCGTGTCAGAGATGAGCAGGTTGCGCAAATCAGGGGTGATCAACTTGAACATGGCCAGGGGATTAAATAAGGCATCGCCGTCTGATTTTTTGGGTTCCTCATTGATCATGACCTGCTGCACCACAAGCGCGACAATGCCAAAAAAGAAGGCGATCATAAATGCCACGCGGATGCCTTGGAGCTGGCCGTAAACGCCAATGAGCGCACCGCCGATGATCGGTCCCAGGGCTTTAGGCAGACGCCGGGTAATGGAGACCATGGACACGCCCATGGTGTGCTTTTGATTGGGCAGACTGGAGGATATCAAGCTCATGGTGGCAGGCAGTGAAACCGACGACCATGCCAGGTAGAAGAAGGCACCGACCAGAACCGCCGCCCAGCTCTGAAAGACGATCACGATGGAATAGCCTGTCAGGGCTATGATATTGAAAACCAAAAGAGATCGTTTGTAGCCCAGCCGTTCACTCAGGTATCCAGCCGGAAATGAATAAAGCGCCCCCATCAGGTTTTTCATACCGCTCAGCACGCCGATGATCTCCAACGAACCCCCGAGTGCCTGGATGTAAAGCGGCATGAAGCGGTCAGCCATTTGCTCACCGATGCCGATGAGAATGACCATCAACAACAAGCCGACGATATTCTTCTTAAGGCTGAAGAAATCGATCATTCGCTGCGAGAACCTGATAGGTGGTTTCTGGGGAGAGGAATTAGTCAATGGGTGCCGGCAGATCCATTCTCAAACGTGAATCTGTTTATTGTACTCATGACATGCAATTTTTCAAGCAGTAAATAAATCTGCAGGTTGTTCTTCTGCAGATTTAAGGGTTTGACTTGAATTACTTTTTCAGGCGGAGATCCGCGCGAAGCTGGACGAGCACTTTTTCGGCTGCGATGGACCCCTGGATGATCATGCCATCCGCTTTGCCAAAATCCCATTTCGAATATTGGTGAACTTCGGGGCGGATATAGCATTCGCAATCCGAAGGGTCCGGCAGGGCTGAACGGCTTTGCATAATGTCGAACATATCCAAAATGACTTCCACGGGGTTCTCAGGCCGCTTATTGGGTCCTTCACGCCTGGTCAAATCGACCGCAATCACATAATCTGCTCCCATCCGTCTTACTTCTTCGATCGGAAGGTTATCGATTATTCCGCCATCGACCAGGAGCCGCCCATCCACTTCTACCGGGTTGAACAACCCAGGGATGGATGCGCTGGCGCGAATGGCTGGAGCTAGCGGACCTTTATCCAGTACAACCTTTTCGCTGGTAACGATGTCACAGGCAATTGCGGCAAAAGGAATATCCAGGTCTTTGAATTCGCCGTCGCCAATTTTTTCACGCAGGAACTTTTCCATGGGTGATGTGTCGAACAAGGAAAGGGGATGGATAAAGGATGGACGCAAAAGCTGCGGCCAAGACATGCTCTTGAAGATCTCGGTGATCTCATTCAAAGGAATTCCGGCTGCATAGGCGCATCCAACAAGTGCTCCCGCACTGGTACCCGTAATGAAATCCGGATGGATTCCTTCCCCCTCCAGAACCTGCAATACGCCAATGTGAGCAGCTCCGTGGGTGGAGCCGCCGCTCAATGCCAAACCGATCTTCGGTCGGGTAATTCCCTGCCGGTGTGCAAGTTTCATTTTGCCTCTCTCATTATGAATATACTCATTATACGGAAGAATGAATCGAGCATTGCAGAGTTTAGATTTGTTATAATCAAATATACAATTCGGCAATGAAAGGGTTGACATGGACCTGAGAATCCACCAGTACATCCAGGCGACAGAAAAAATGCAGGAAGGATTTTTTGATATTCACCTTCCGATCACCCCTGAAGACGAAATCAGCCGCCTTGGACGCTCTATCGTCGAGTTGGCACGGGTATTGGATGTACGCTACCAACAACTCGCCAAATTGGACCAAATCACCACGCAGATCAATTCAGGTCTCTTTCTCGACGAAATTTTGGAAGGTGTATTTCCGCGATTTCCGCGAAATGATCCCTTATGACCGGATCGGGTTCGCACTGATCGAAAAAGACGGAAACCTGGTTCGGGCACGCTGGGCAAAATCGACTTTGCCGGTGATTTACCTCAACCGGGATTATACGGCGCCTCTCGAAGGCAGCAGCCTCAAACGCATCCTGCAAACCGGTAAACCGCGGATTATTGATGACCTGGTCGCATATCTCGCTGCGAAACCTGATTCTGAGTCGACGCAACTCATGGTCCAGGAAGGGATTCGATCCTCGCTCACTTGCCCATTGATTGCCAATGGTATTCCAATCGGGTTTATCTTCTTCTCAAGTAAGCTGCCAGGTGCGTACGATAGTGTCCACTCTGATATTTTTGAGCGGGTAGCCCAACAGCTTTCGGTGATCGTCGAAAAGGGCAGGCTCGTCAGCGATTTAACGGATCAAAAACGCAAGATCGAGAAACAAAACCAGGAGTTGCTCCGCCTTTCTGAAATCAAAGATTCATTCCTGGGGATGGCTGCCCACGACTTGCGCAACCCCATTGGCAATATTCAAATGATTGCTGAAATGCTAAATAACCCAGGGATGAAGTTCGAACCAGAGGAAACAACGGAATTTCTGGATATCATCCTTGGACAAACGAAATATATGTTGAGTTTGCTCAACGATCTGCTGGATATTTCGCAAATCGAATCAGGAAAAATCAATTTGGAGATGGAGCAGGTTGATTTGAAAGCGTTTCTCGTCGAAACGGTTACACGATTCAACCGTTTTGCCCAGCAGAAGGAATCCAGCGTCCGCCTGGATGCCTGCGATGAGGGAATGGTTCAGGCGGATTCACTCCGCCTGCGCCAGGTGATGGATAATCTTATCTCCAATGCCGTGAAGTATTCGCCTCCGGGCAGCCTCGTTCGCCTGAACGGATTCCGCAAAGAGAAGGTTTGGCGGATCGAGGTGATCGATGAAGGCCCTGGGATAAGCGAAAAAGATCAGCAGAAGCTCTTTATGGATTTCGCGAAATTGACTGCACGCCCAACGGGTTCAGAAAAAAGCACCGGCTTGGGACTGGCGATCACGCGCAGGGTTGTTGAAGCACACGCTGGGAAGATAGGGGTGGATTCGACGATGGGGCAGGGGTCCACTTTCTGGATCGAACTCCCGGCAGGGGCTAACACCCAGTAAATGACTGGATCAGTGGCGTTGTAAACCCTGGAAAATCTGCCTGGCCGCTTGGACGATTTTTTCAGGTGAATCTGAATGCGCGAGTGAGATGATACCGGCACGTGGCCAGCGTTGTTGAGCGTTGGCTAACAGCTCGGTACGGACGACCACCAGCGCGGCTTGATATTCACCGCTGTCGATGGCCTGGATGCCTTCGATCCAACCTTGATTGTGTTCGAGCTCGAGCGGTCCGAGCTCATCCACAATGAGTAGATCGCAGGGCGTACTCTCGGTTAGCACCTTTGACCCCCATTTCAATGCTTCCTCATCAAATTTCCAGCGCCTGGTGATGGCATCAGGAATTTCATCACGCCGGGTTGCTAGCAGGCGTTTTTGACCGCTGGCGATGTCTTCCGCTTCGATGGCGGTTTTGATTCCATTTGTAAAGACAGCGGGCGAGAGTACTCCGGCGGGAGAGAATCCGTGTGAACGTGCCTCAAGGATGACCCGCCGGCAGAAGCTTGTCTTTCCGGCTTCCCGATCTCCGCTAATGATCCAAATCTTGAGCGGTGCCGCAATCATGAGAGCCTGCCGATCGACTTCACCACCTGCACCCCATCCGTTTTGATAACTTCCACCGGAACACCATAAGTTAGGCTCAATTTCTCGCTGGTGAATGTTTCGCTAAATGGACCGGCTGCCAGCACCCTGCCACCATTCATCAATACGATATTATCTGCGACGATCAGGGCAGCTTCAGGGTCATGGGTGGTAAAAAGAATGGTCGTGCCTTCCTTGCGTAATTGATCCAGAATACGCAAGGTGATGTTGCGATTTGCCAGGTCAAGATGTGAAGTGGGTTCATCCAATAACAAGATATGAGGTTGCTGTGCCAGCGCCCTGGCGAGCAGCACCAGTTGGAGTTCGCCGCCGCTCAGTTCAGGGATCGGACGGTGTTCCAGCTGACCAATGCCTGTCTTTTGCATGGCTTCTCGCGCTATGGCTATATCCATGTCGCCGGGCAGTTCGAGCGGGCTCAAATAAGGCGCCCTGCCCAGGAGCACATACTCGAGCACCGTGTATTCGAAGGAAACATGCTCAGATTGGGGTACCAGCCCCATCCACTGGCTGAGATTGCGGCGTGAATATTGATCCAGGGGCACATCTTCGAGCAAAATGCTGCCGGACGCAGGTTTTCGCAGCCCGAGGAGCAGGTGCAGCAGGGTGGTTTTCCCGGCTCCGTTGGGTCCTAAAATGGAGGTGATGGTTCCCGCGTCGATCTCGAAAGTCACCTGGGTGAGAGCCGAAACCCGGGTTGAATCATATGAAAAAGTGAGGTCATTGATGGTTAGCAAGCTGTTCGGGCTCATCGGCTCACCTTCAAATTAGGCTTGACCATCAGGAATATGAAGATCATTGCCCCGAGCAGTGAAGTGATGATCCCCAAGGGGATTTCGCCTGCCATCATTGTGCGGGCTAGAGTATCGCAAAGAAGCCCAAAAATCCCTCCCAGGCTGATACTCAACGGGATGAAATTCGCTGCGTTCGCGCCTGTGATACGGCGGGCGATATGGGGGATGATCAACCCAACCCAGCCCACGATTCCCGCAACAGAGATCACAACTGCGGTCACGGCAACGGATGCTGCGAGGAGCAAAGTGCGTTCACGCCCCACTGAGACGCCGAGGCTAAACGCTGTTTCATCTTCGAGCGCCAACAGGTTTAAACGCCAGCGCATCAGGTAAATAATGATCAGCCCAATGATGACCACCGGCAAGATGGTCAGCAAACTCCTCCACGTGATCGAATAAAGCCCGCCCAGCAGCCAAAAGACGATTTCCTGCAACTGCGAATTGGGATCAGCCATGTATTTAAGAATACCCAGACCGGCTGAGAAGAAGGCAGATACGGCAATCCCAGCCAGCACCAGGCGCAGCAGCCAACCCCCATAACGCATCTTGCGTGCGAAGAAATACGAGAAGACAAGACCCAAAACGGCAAATACTGTTGCCATACCTTCGATCGCCAGTTGATTTTTGGTCAGAAAGACAATGCACAGTGCAGCCCCGAATCCTGCCCCTTGTGAAACACCCAGGAATCCAGGTTCCACCAATGGGTTGCGGAAAAGCATTTGCATCACCCCGCCTGCAGCCGACAGCGACATACCCAGCAACATGGCGGTGATGGCGCGCGGCATTCTCAAGTTGAATACCAGGCTTCGAGCGAGCTCATCGCTGGTCAACAATGAAGGGTTCATCCAAATCGGCCTGGGGTAACGACCCACAAATAAAGAAATCCCAAGGATCAAAATCGGAGAAATGATCAACAAAACGGCGGTGAGGGTTTGTTTTTGACGAATATTCACGGGTTCTCACAAAATAGAGCCAGGATGAGGGATTCATCCTGGCTCGTTATTATAGTCTAGTCGCCTTTGACGATGGGAAGGACTTTACTACTGATCGTTGCATCATCCATATTATAGAGAGTCTTGTAGAAATTGGTCACCTCGGCAGTCATATCCACTGTTGAGAAGGTTTGCGGCTGCAGCCTGGTCGCCAGCCAGGTCAGCCCCAATGACCAGCGCGGATCTGCCTGATCCCAACTGAGAAAATCGACGGGGAAGGCGTAAATCTTGGAATTCTTGACCGCACTCAATGCTGACCAATTCTGGTCAGTTTTGAGTTGGGCGACCACATCCACAGCATTACCGGCATAATCCACGATGAAAATCATGTCCGGGTTCCAGGCGGCGATTTGTTCCAGCGTCACCACTGCCCAGCCGCCCTGGGTCGAAGCATCCAACCAAACGGGACGGCCGCCGGCTAAATTCACCAGGTCGGTTTGCAGCCATTGGGCCGGGGGAACATTGAAAGCCACCGTGCCGCCTTTGTTGGAGTACTGCAGCAACAAGGCATTGGGACGGTCCGCATCTTTCAGTCCTTTCAGCGGGTCAGTCACGGCTGCGACTGATTTTTCGTAATAGGCAACGATCGATTCGGCGCGGGCTGTGTCGCCGAAAATCGCACCGATGGTGCGTACATCCCGGGAAAAGGTATCGGTGGTCTCCAGGTTCAAATAGACCACTTTGATCCCCAGGGCTTCCAGCGGAGCACCCAGGCTGTCTTTCAAATAATCTTTCAGGACCACCAGGTCCGGTTTAAGCGGCGCGATCTGTTCTGCGCCAACATTATTTTCAAAGGCTGTTTTCTCTCCCAATCTTGGATCCACAACTGCCAGGAAGTTCTTGCCGGTCTGCGAACCCTTGCTGTAGGAAATGACCCGATCCACGGCTTCGGGGAACATGTACATGGCATCGAGGATCAGTGATGAGGCTTTACCGGCGACAACGATCTTTTGGGGGAGCGCATCCAATGTCACAGTCCTCCCGAGTGCATCGGTAAGCGTTAAATTAACTGACGAACCCGGGGTGACCGCCGGATTCTCGGTGGCAGGGGATTCGGTAGGGGCAACCAGGGTTGCGGAGGGTGACGGTGTGGTCGGCGCAGGTGCGGCACAACCAGCGAGCAGGCTAAAGACGATCAGCAGACTAAAAATTACCAGTATCAGGTTACTTTTCTTCATTTCTCACCTCATTAATGGGAATGACGTTTTCAACGTTGTTTAGCTCTTTTTCGAGCCAATCCACCATCGATTTGATCTGCGATTTGCGAAACCGCATTACGGATACGGCAAATCCTGAGTCGGAAGCGGTATCGACGTTTGGCTTGCGCAAATTTTTCAACCAGACGCGGCAGTGAGTCAGTTGCGACCTGAGAAACGCAGGTACGCCCGCAGGATTGTGAATTTGATGGAAATAGAGCTTCACCATGAAATCCTGGCGGAACTCGCGCGGATGGGTTACAGGCGAATCGAGCCATTCTGCAAAAGCCACCTTGCCTGGTTCCGTGATGTGATACATTTTACGTCCCGGACGAGACTCACCGGGGAGCAGCGTCGCGCTCAACCAGTCTTTCTCCTGGAGCTGTTCGAGAACGGCGTAGACGTTCGAAAGCTTCACCTGCCAAATCAAGCCGATCCCGGTTTGATCAGATAGCTGCTTATGCAATTCATACCCATAAGTGGCACCTGGCAGCAACAGGCCAAGCAGGGCAAATTGGAACGTGGGGAAGGGATTGGTTTTTCCGCGGCTCATGACCCTATACTCAATTAGTGAATATCAACAAGGATAGCATGCGCCGCGTCAACTGTCAACGGTGAGAGCGCCAAAAATATGGTGATATGATTAACGGGTGACATTCAACCCATTCAGGAGAGAAAATTCATGCCAACCAGTTCAAACTCTGTAGATCTTGCCAAATTGTTTGGGACCGTGGCCTCCACTCTAGCCGAAAACAAGGATTCGTTAAATTCGGCGGATGATTATAATCACGACCATGGCGACAACATGGTTCAAACATTCCAGACGATCACCCAGGCGATGAAAGCCAGGAAGAATGCTGCACCGGCTGACCAATTGGCTTATGCTTCGGAACTGCTCAGGCAAAAGCAGAGTAGCGGAAGCTCCAAGCTGTATGCCGATGGGCTTGCCGATGCGTCTGCGTCATTGGCAGGACAGAAAAGCATTAACGCCGGAAATGCCATACAGCTCGTTCAATCTCTGCTTGGTGCAGGTCAACAGGCCCCTGCGCAGTCTGCGGGTGGTGGAACGGCTGATTTACTCGGCTCATTATTGGGCGGGCTTACGGGAGCGCAAAACGCTCAGCAGCCGTCTGAAGTCTCAGGTTCTGGAGCTGGTGACCTGATCGGTTCGCTCTTGGGCGGACTCGGTGGTAACTCAGGTTCAGCCACGGGGCAACAGCCTGGCATCGATATGAATGACCTGATCAACGCCGGCATGAGCTTCATGCAGTCAAAGCAGCAGGGCAGCTCGAACCTGGAGGCGATCATCAACGCCGTGGTGGGCAGCAGCCGGATGAACACTTCTGCGGCACATACGCAATCGGGCACCCTGGTTGCCAACACGCTGATGCAGGTGTTGGGTCAGGTATTAAAAAAGTAAGTCTGGTTTGATTAACCCTTAACTCCGGTGAAAGCCGGAGTTTTTATTAAACTGGCGCATCACGAATGCTCTTTTTGACCGCCAAAACGTTTATAATTGCCAGAATACTCTTGTGCTTGAATGAGAAAACTTTGAAACTGACCGCAATCCCTTATTACATATCTTCTTTATTTACCTTGAATTCAGGGATTCAAAACCGCGGCGTTCTTTGCCGGCTTGTATTGAAGCTGCCGTTGGACAGACCATTTCACATTACGTTAAGAAACGGGATACAACTTTCTGCGGTCACGTTGATGGATGTGTGGACCCTCAAAGAAACGATTTTGGACCGCGTTTATGAAAAAGCAGGGGTCCCGCTGCAAAAAGGGTGGACCGTGGTTGACATCGGCGCTGCCTCAGGTGATTTTACGGTCTGGTCAGCTTTGCAGGTTGCCCCGGGTAAAGTGGTCGCGGTTGAACCCTACCCGCCCTCCCTGAACCTGCTTGAAGAGAACCTTCGTTTGAATCTCGTGGATAACGTCAGCGTTTGCGAAGGCGCGGTCGCTTCGCAAAACGGCACTTCGAGGCTCAACCTGGTCACCGGAGAAGCGGTCCAGCACTCGACCGCTTCCGGGATGAGCTCCAACGGTCAAATTAACGTGGAAACTCTGACCCTTGGCGACCTTTTCGAGCGCAATGCAATTGATTCCTGCGATTATTTGAAGATGGACTGTGAAGGCGCTGAGTACGATATTCTCTTTAATTGCGATCCGCAGACGCTGAAGAAGATTGATCGAATCTGCATGGAAGTTCACGACGGCGTGACCGCTTATTCAAAACGCGATATGGAGCAGCTTTTGGCGAAAAATGGCTTTGCCGTAAGGATCACACCCAACCCGGTCCATGCGAACCTGGCTTATCTTTATGCTGAAAGGCAGTCGAATTCATGACCCTCGGGAATCATCACGTTGTGGCAGCCTCAGAAGCGAAGAAGGATCATCTCTGGTTGCAGATCAGCAGCCTGCCTTACTTTCGCGGATTATTACGCGCAGTGGAAGCCCGTTTTTACGAGAACATCGATTTGCCTGCACCCACGCTCGACCTGGGCTGCGGCGACGGGCACTTTGCCACCCTGGCTTTCGATCGTCCACTCGAGGTCGGTCTCGACCCATGGGCGGGTCCGATCCGCGAAGCTGTCAAGCGCGGGGGTTACCTTGAGGTGATCCAGGGCAGTGGAAACAAACTTCCTTTCGAGGATGCACATTTCGCCAGTGCGGTCAGCAACTCGGTACTCGAACATATCCCTGACCTTGACCCTGTACTCAAGGAAATGGCGCGGGTATTGAGCCCCGGCGCTCCCTTTATTTTCTGTGTGCCCAACCAGAATTTCCTGACGACGCTCTCGGTCAGTTCCTTCTTCGACCGGATCCATCTGCGATTCCTGGGAGACTGCTATCGCGGGTTTTTCAATAAGATCACGCGCCACCATCACTGCGACGATCCGTCTGTCTGGCAAAAACGCCTGGAGAAAGCCGGTTTTGAGTTGGTGGATTGGTGGCATTATTTCTCACCCAAAGCAGAGCACGTGTTGGAGTGGGGACATTATTTTGGCTTACCCTCTCTGGTCACCCGCAAACTTTTTGGCAGGTGGATCATCGCCCCAACCCGCTGGAACCTGGCGCTGACGCATGCGATCACCAAGTCGGCTTATGCAGAACCTTCCATTCAACCAGATGGGACGTATACTTTCTATATAGCGCGGCGAAAATAGCCTTTATCTTCTGGCGAGGACAGTCAAAATGGACGAGCCCAGTTTGCTGGATTATCTTGAAGAAAAATTGAAGCTGCACAAGCCAGGCACGAAAACGCCAGATGGAGAGCCGCCGCAGCCCGGCAAACCTGAATCCGGTTCCATCGAACACTGGCAAAAAACACTCTGGAGCTCGATCCTGGCTGTTATTTTCGCGCTCGCGGGGCAGCGTTTCCTCGAGCCCACTTTGCGCAACGTGGAATTTGCGCTGATCTTCTTCGCCATTGCGGCTGGATTTCTGGTACGGGCTTTGTTGACGCGCGAATGGCAAATCGCTCCCCTAAAAGAACCTGAGCTATCCCCCCAAAACTATGCCACCCGCAGGGTGCCGCTCCTCTTTTTGATCCCGATGCTGGTGATCGCCTTTTTTGCGTTCAGCGGCAACCTTTTTACCCCTCTGAACCTGCTCATGTGGGCGATGTTGATCCTTACTGCTCTGGCGGCTTTCTGGCTGCCGCAGCATCCGAACGCGCCAGGCAATTTTCGGAAGAAGCTTCGAGAATTTTTCAAGAATCCTGCATTTCGCATTCAGCTTTCAGGGTGGGAACTCCTGCTTCTTGCGGTTTTTTTGCTGGCTGTGTTTTTCAGAATGAGCCAGTTGAACGCCATCCCCAATGAGATGATCAGCGACCACGCTGAAAAATTACTTGACGTGAACGATGTGCTCAACGGGCAGACTTCGATCTTCTTCCCGCGCAATACCGGGCGTGAAGCCTTTCAGTTCTACCTGACTGCCCTCGTGATCAAGGTGCTGGGCACCGGAATTTCGTTTTTGAGTCTGAAAATCGGCACCGCTTTGATGGGCCTGGTAACGCTGATTTACGTTTACCGCCTCGGCAAAGAGCTGGGCAATCGCTGGGTGGGTTTGCTGGCGATGTTGTTAATGGGGATCGCCTATTGGCCGAACGTGATCGCCCGCATCGGCCTGCGGTTTGCGCTTTACCCCCTTTTTGTGGCACCGGTGATGTTTTACCTGGTGCGCGGATTGAGGACGATGGATCGCAACGACTTCATCCTCGCGGGTGTGGCGCTGGGGATCGGTCTGCAGGGGTACAGCCCATTCCGGATCACGCCTTTCCTGGTGGGCATCGGCGTACTGATTTTCATCCTGCATGCGAAGCGCTCCGGCGACCGCAAGCTGGCGCTTTGGGGATTTGCGCTGGTAGCCTTGTTCGCCTTAATTTTCTTTCTACCCTTGGGTAGATACTGGAGCGAAAACCCGGAGATGTTTGGCTTGCGCGCTTTCTCGCGCCTGGGTCCCAGCGAACGACCGCTGCCGGGTCCGGCGGGGCTGATCTTTCTGTCGAATTTATGGAACGCGAGCATCATGCCGTTCTGGAATGACGGCAATGTTTGGGCGCATTCTGTCACCGGCCGCCCGGCATTGGACGTGGTCAGCGCTGCGTTGTACCTTCTCGGGATCATCTCGCTGGTGGTGCGCTACATTCGCCGGCGCACATGGCAGGATTTATTTTTGCTGATTTCCGTTCCGGTGTTGATGCTGCCTTCGATCCTGTCCCTTGCGTTTCCAGAGGAAAACCCTGCGCTCAACCGGACCGCCGGAGCAGCCGTGCCCATCTTCATCATAGCGGCGATTTCGCTGGAGGGGTTCCTCTCCAGTTTATGGATTCGTGCGCGCCAGTACGCAGGCAAGGTAGCGGTTGTGGCAGCCGGGGTGGTGCTGATCGCGCTTTCAGCATCGCAAAACTACGACCTGGTCTTTAAGCAGTATGCTGCCTCGTACGCAGATGCATCCTGGAATACCACTCAAATTGGTGGAGTGGTCAAAGATTACATCAATTCTGGCGGCAGCGTGGATACTGCCTGGGTAGTGGGTGTGCCGTATTGGGTGGATACACGCCTGGTGGGTATCAATTCGGGTTACCCGACCAAGGATTATGCCATTTGGCCGGATCAATTCGGGTTGACCACAGCCGAAACACGGTCAAAGTTGTTCATTGTCAAGGCGGATGATATCTCCGATATGGAGCTGCTGAAGCAGATGTACCCCTCGGGTGTCGAAACATTGTATACAGACCCGATCCCTGGCAAGGATTTTTACGGGTTCGTCATTCCCCCTGTTGCAAACGAGCTATCCACCGCGAATTAGCGTAGAAGACGTACGGTGTACCGGTAGCGGTCACCGCGATACAAAATTTTGACAAACTCCACAGGTCGCCGGTCCTGGGCAAAAAGCACGCGCTCGCTCAACAGCAGGGGTGCGCCTTCGACAATTTCCAACAATACAGCTTCTTCACGGGTGGCCAGCGTTACTTCCAAAGTCTCATCTGCTTCGGATGGAATGATCCGGAATTTTTCCTGTAAAATAGCATAGAGTGACCCCTGTTTTTCAAGCTCTTCACGGCTGATTTCCTGCCCGTCTTTGAGCGCCAGGTAGGAGGTCTGCAAACCGATCGGGGTGCCATTGCCAAGGCGGATGCGCTCGATGCGCAAAACCTGGCTCGCCGGAGGCAGCTCCAGTTTTTGCAGGATCTTGGGGTGAGGGATCACCCATTCGAGCGAGCGGATGATCTGCCCCGGCTGGATGCCACGCCGCAACAGGTCTTCAGAAAAACTGGTCAGATCGAGCATGGCTTTTTGTAGTTTTTGAGGCGATACGTACGTGCCGCGTCCCTGCTCGCGATACAGGTAGCCCTGGCGTACAAGCATGTCGATGGCTTCGCGAATGGTGGTGCGGCTGATGTCATACAGGGTCTCAAGCTGGCGCTCTGAAGGGATCGCAGATCGGGGTTCCCATTCGCCATCGTCGATCTTCTCGCGAAGAATGTCTGCTAGTTGGTAATATTTTGGCAAACCGGCGTACGGGTCGATCATTCTTGACATCTGTCCCTCGGAGTGGTATGATAAAAACACACACTGGTCATGTGGTCACTACCAGTTCCATTATCTAACTTTTTGGTGGTTTCGTCAAGTGGAGTATTTCCAAATGGCTTTGAACACTGAAGATGAGATACACCGTATTGTTGAAAAAGTGATCGCCCGGACACTTGGAGCGAAGGAACAGGCGGGCACACCTGTCAACTTCCCAGTTCCAACTCCACCCGTTTCCGTTCCAAAACCAACTGAAATTCCCGCCGTGCAGCCAACGAAAAAAATTGTCGCCATCGGCACCGATCATGGCGGCCTTGAACTCAAGGAAGCCCTCAAATTGACCCTTGCCGAGTTGGGATATGAGGTGTTGGATTGCGGCACGAACAGTAAAGATGCCGTGGATTACCCTGATTATGCCGCCAAGGTTGCCCGCCTTGTGGCGCAAGGCAAAGCCTGGCGGGGGGTGATGATCGACGGTGCCGGGATCGGCTCGTGCATGGCTGCCAACAAGATTGACGGGATACGCGCTGCCATGTGCTACGATTATGCCACCGCTGCCAACAGCCGCGAGCATAACGATGCCAACGTTCTCACGCTCGGTGCTGGCTTGATCGGCGTGAACCAGGCAAAATTGATCTTGAAAACCTGGCTTGCCACCGAATTTGGCGGAGGCAGGCATGCAGGTAGGGTGAACAAAATTATGGCGTTGGAATCCGGCGCTTTGAAGGATGGAAAATAACATGAGTCCAGATGCAAAAATGATCGAACAACTGGTTGAAACGATCACCCGCGAAGTGCTGCTGGCGATGGCGGAGCAGGAAGAGATGCAAAAATCGGCTGACGGGTCGTACTGCGTGGTCGATATTGCCAATGGCGTAAAGGTCAAAACCTGTTTTGACAATGCCGGGCACGTGGTTAGTGCCGGCGCTGAACGTCTGACCTCCACGGTCGGAGTGATCCCGGAAGATATCACACTGGCGCGCATGATCGATCACACCCTGCTCAAACCGGATGTGACACCGGATAAAATAGCCCAACTGTGTTTCGAAGCCCGCAAATATCATTTTGCATCGGTGTGTGTGAACCCCACCAATGTCAAACTCTGCGCCGATCTGCTGGCCGGTTCTGATGTAGCCGTCTGCACCGTGATCGGTTTTCCCCTTGGAGCAACCCCTCCCGAAGTCAAAGTATTTGAAACCCAAACGGCTTTGAAAAATGGCGCCACCGAGATCGATATGGTGATCAATATCGGGGCGCTCAAATCGGGAGATAACGAATTGGTTGCCCGCGATATCCGCGGGGTCGTCGAAACCTCGCATGCCGCAGGCGCCTTAACCAAAGTGATCATCGAAACCGCACTTCTGACCGATGAAGAAAAAGTGGTCGCCTGTCTTCTCGCCAAAGAAGCTGGAGCCGACTTTGTTAAAACGTCCACCGGGTTTTCGGGCGGGGGCGCTACAGTCCATGATGTCGAACTGATGCGGCGCACGGTGGGTCCAAATATTGGCGTCAAAGCTTCAGGCGGAATTCACACATTTGAAGAAGCCGAGGCGATGGTTGCCGCCGGTGCCACGCGCATTGGCGCGTCCGCCGGGGTCAAGATCATCCAGGCAGCCTCCGAACCCAAATCTGCTGCAACCAGCCCTGCTTCCACGGTTGCCGCCAAAGGTTATTAATCCCATCCATTTGATTTCTACACGGTAGAGATCGGAGTTGAAATGCTGATTGCCAGGGTCATTGGAACGACAGTTTCCACCATCAAAGATGAGAAACTTTCCGGAAAGAAGCTATTGATCGTGCGCCAAACGGACGAACACGGTGTGCCGGTGGGAAAACCTTTTGTTGCCATCGATACCGTCGATGCCGGGGTGGGTGATTTGGTGCTCACCGCTGCCGGGTCCAGCGCACGCCAGACGAACATCACCAAAGATACACCGGTGGACGCGGTCATCATGGCGATGATCGATTCACTGGAAGTCGGCGGCGAATTGGTTTATCGCAAGGAATAAGGCGAAGCAAAATGGCGCTTGATAAAGATCTTGCCTCGATCCAGGAAGCCCGTGAATTGGTGTCTGCTGCCTATTCCGCCTGGCAGAGTTGGTCCAAAGCCAGCCAGGAACAGGTGGACCGGGTTTGCGCAGCCATGGCTGAAGCCGCATTCGCTGCCTCCGAACGGTTGGGCCGCATGGCACAGGAAGAAACCGGGTACGGCGTGGCTGCCCACAAGAAGCTCAAGAACGAGTTTGCTTCGCGAAATGTCTGGGAAAGCATCAAAGACATCAAAACCGTGGGCGTGATCGGCAGGGACGACGTCAGAAAAGTGATCGATATCGCCTGGCCGATGGGTGTGGTGGCCGCGTTGACACCTTCCACCAATCCGACCTCTACGGTGATCTATAAAATCCTGATCGCAGTCAAAGCCCGGGATGCGATTGTGCTTGCCCCGCATCCTTCAGCGGTACGCTGCTGCTATGAAGCGGCGTCGCTGATGGCGCAGGTCGCAGAAGCCAACGGTGCCCCGCATGGGCTCATCGGCTGCATGCAGAACATCAGCCTGCAGGGGACGAACGAGCTGATGACCCACAAATACACGGCGCTCATCCTGGCAACAGGCGGCACCCCCATGGTGCGCGCGGCTCACTCCACGGGCAAGCCGGCTTACGGCGTGGGTCCGGGGAACGTGCCCGTGTACGTGGATCGCTCAGCCGATATCGAAAAGGCAGCCAGGTATATTGTGGCATCCAAAGCCTTCGACTGTTCCACCATCTGTGCCACCGAGCAGGCGGTCGTGGCAGACATGCCGATTGCCAACCGCCTGGCGCAATTGATGCAGGAGCAGGGGGCGTACTTCATCTCTGAATCTGAATCTGACCTGCTGCGCACACTTCTTTTTAACCCCGACGGCGGAGTGAATACGTCCACCGTCGGCAAACCTGCCATCACGCTGGCTGGCATGGCCGGGTTCCGCGTGCCCAATGACACACGGGTGTTGGTCTGCCGGCTGAAACGTGTTGGTAAAGAAGAACCGCTTTCGCGTGAAAAATTGACCACCGTCCTGGGCTGGTACGATGCGGACGGTTGGGAAAAAGGTTGTGAGCGCTGCATCGAACTCATCCAATTTGGCGGGCGCGGTCACAGCTTGATCATCCACGCCAGGGATGACCAGGTGATCATGGCGTTCGGTCTTGAAAAACCGGTTTTTCGGATTGCCGTGAACACAATGGGCACTTTGGGTGCCATCGGCCTGACGACGGGTTTGATGCCGGCGCTGACGCTTGGCGCAGGCGGTGTGGGCGGCTCGATCACCGGGGATAACATCACGACCTACCATCTGTTCAACGTCAAACGCCTGGCGTACGAATTGTCTGCTCCTCCTGCTGCAGCCTTGATCCCTGGAGAACCGGTCGCAGGACCGTCCGCAAAGGAGATCGAAGCAGTGGTGCGGAGTGTTGTGGAAGAGATCTTAAAATATCGATAATCTTGATTTCGTTAACCGAAAGGATTGAAAAATGGCTTTAGATACTGCTCTGATCGCGTTGGGAATGGTGGAAACCAAGGGACTTGTGGGTGCCATCGAAGCTGCGGATGCCATGGTAAAAGCAGCGAATGTTGTTCTGATCGGCTCCGAATACGTGGGCGGCGGGTTTGTCACGGTGATGGTTCGCGGTGATGTAGGCGCTGTCAAAGCTGCCACGGATGCCGGTGCTGCCGCTGCCAAGCGTGTCGGCGAACTGGTCTCGGTGCATGTCATTCCACGGCCTCACCAGGATATCGAGATGATCCTGCCTCAGTATGCCAAAGGCACGATCGGCGGGCGTGCAACTGAGCCGAAGAAATAGCCCGGCCAGATCCAATGAGAGATGGAGTGGGCTATCTGCCTGAGTTAGCCGATCCCGCCCGTTATCTCGCCAAAGCCGAAACGCTGATCTTGCCGCTCGGGTCCAATGGTCACCGCATCCCCGGAACCCCTGAAACCTCGGGTCCTCTGAGGGTGGGTGTGGACCTTGGAACGGCTTACACCGTGCTGGTGGTGTTGGATGAACAAGGCAGCGTTATCGCAGGCGAGTATGCCTTTGCCAAAGTGGTGCGGGACGGACTGGTGGTGGATTATATCGGGGCGGTCGATTTGCTGCGCGAGATCAAAGCGCATGTCGAACGCCGCATCGGCCGCGAATTGACGCATGCCGCCAGCGGATTTCCGCCGGGAGTGCCGCGGGCAGAAGTGCGCGCCACCGCAAATGTGGTCGAGGCTGCCGGAATGCACTGCCCGAACCTGATCGACGAACCGACTGCCGCCAACAATGTGCTTGGACTGCAGAATGGCGCGATTGTCGACGTGGGCGGCGGAACGACCGGGATTGCGGTGCTGAAGGATGGCAAAGCGATCTATACCGCTGATGAAGCCACCGGAGGGACGCACTTTTCTCTTGTCATCGCCGGTGCATTGGGAATCTCGTTTGAGGAAGCTGAAGAGTTGAAGAAAAATCCGCAGCAGCAACAAAGATTGTTTCCCATCGTATGCCCGGTGATGGAAAAGGTCGGCACCATCGTAGAGCGTCATTTGCGCGGATTGGATGTGAAATTGATCACGCTGGTAGGCGGCACCACCGCTTTTCCAGGTATGGCCGGGGTGGTACAGGAAGTGACCGGAATTGCCACGCAGGCGCCGGAACGCCCATTATTTGTCACACCGCTCGGAATCGCAATTTCTGATACACAGGGTTTGTAAGGAGGTCTGATGGCTGAACAATTTTCATTAAGAGCTTATTCATTTCTTGACCGCATGCAGGCACAATATGCCGCATTCGTCGGAACGATCACGCAAGGCGACCTGCCCGTTGAGGGCATGGCTTCTTTGTATGTCGAAATGGCTCCAGGGAACGAGGTCTTTCGCGTAGTCGACATTGCGGTCAAGGCTACCGAATCCAAACCCGGTGCGCAGATCGTCGAACGCGAATTTGGGATGTTCGAGGTTCATTCCCTGAACCAGGCGGCGGTGCTCGAAGCCGGGCAGGTCGTGCTCGATCGGCTTGGCTTAAGAGTCGAGGATCGCATCAAACCTGAAGTGGTTTCCACCCAGGTGATCACACGCATCGACCCCTACCAGGCGCAGCTTCTCAACCGGTTTAGACGCGGCAGCATGCTCGTACCGGGGGAGACCCTGCTGGTGCTTGAATGTGCTCCTGCGGCATACATCAACTACGCCTGCAATGAAGCCGAAAAGAACGCCAGTATCAAGATCGTGCATGTCTCCTCTGTGGGACGCTTTGGCAGAATGTGGCTTTCAGGAAGCGAAGCCGAGATCATTACCGCGAAAAATGCTGCCACCAAAGCCCTTGAAACCATCGAAGGTGTTGCAGGTTGAATTACCTCTCGCTAACCCTTGGGGCTGGCTGAAGGAACAGGTGAAAGATGCCGAAACAGTTTATTACTGAAAAAGATATCGAAGATATGGCTCGCCGCGGTGAAATGACCCTGCAGCTGAGTGATACGGTGATGCTCACCGACCTGGCTTACGAAAAGGCAGAAAGGTTGGGGGTAAAACTGCTCCAGCCGAATTCTCTGCCTCCGGCAGCCCCACTTCGCCCATACCTTTCCGCTGAAAAGACCGGATCGATGAACGGCGTGAAACCCTGCTGCCAGGATGCCCCCACCCGTTCAGACGATGAGCTGAAGCAGCGCATCCGCGACGCGGTGAAAGCCAAACTGGGCAATCAAATCGACCCAGGCTTGCTGGAAACCATCATCACCCGCGTGTTGAATAATGTGGGAGTCAAGTAGCCATGCTGTTGGGCAGGGTGATGGGCACAGCCGTCTGTACAATCAAATATCCCGGCACCGAGGGGTTGAAATTGCTGATCGTCCAACCTGTGGATAAGCATCTGCAACCGGTGGGTGCGCTCCAGGTGGCTGCGGATGTGGTCCAGGCTGGCCCGGGAGATCTGTGCGTCATGGTGCGGTCGCGTGAAGCCGCGCTTGCCATGCCTGATATCAAATTTGTGCCGATTGACCTGGCATTGGTCGGTATCGTGGATGAACTGGAAGTCAAACCGGACGCCGAGTTCGACGTCAAACTCAAAGCGGGCAGAACGCGTTATACCTAGGGCATTATGATTTTAGCGAAAGTAGTCGGTACAGTGGTCACCACCATCAGCCACCCGCATTACAAGGGCAGGCGGCTGCTTGTCGTCCAACCCCTGGTGATGGAAGACGAAACAGCGGATGAAGATTTCATCGCGCTGGATAATACCCAGGCAGGCATCGGGGATACCGTGCTGATCAACCGCGAGGGCAACGGCGCACGCCAGGTGCTGAAAAACCCGGATGCATGCGTCATCTCGGTGATCGTCGGCATCGTGGATTCGGTGCAAATTGAAGAATAAATTCAAAACCGCCAGTCGGCGGTTTTTTATTGTCGGAGCCTAATAATATTGAGTAGGGACGCCACGCAGAGCGTGGCGTCCGAATTTTCTCCGATAGACCTGGACGAGTTGTTGACATACGATTTGAAGTTTTGATTGTCATGAACCCATAAGATCTTTAATGACGGACGCGATATATCGCGTCCCTACAACAATGACTTCTTCATACGGTAGAATAAACCTAAGCACAGGAAGTCTTACGATTTTGGAGACTAGACTATGAATGTTTTTATGGTCGGCGGAACGGGATTTTTGGGCTATCATGCGGTGAGAGAACTGCAAAAGCGGGGTCACCGCGTTACTTTGCTGGCGCTGCCTCCCTTACCCGCAGAATGATTATTTGCCCCTGAGACATTGATCACGCTGGCGAGTTTGAAGCCCTGAAAAGAGCTGGTCTTCGGTGGAGTTTGGTTACTTAAAATTCGCCGCGAGATATGCGATGAGGACAGTTCTTTCATCTGCTGTGAGCACCGCACCCCTGGCGACCATGTTATCCACAATGCTCGTCCATTGATCTGCTGTCGCCTGGGTGTTATAAACAATAGCCAGTCCGTGGCAGTTCTGGCACGCGGCTTCGAGGATTGTTTTGCCGTCCAATGCCGCAGTCGGTCCTGCACTGGTTGGGTTGATTCCGCCCGTTGTGGGAGACAGAGGTTGAACTGGCACAGGCTGCAAGAACCAAAATAAGCATGATACAAATGACGAAAAGAAGCACCTTACCATTTTTCATACGCCCTCCAACTTATTATTTATTTTATGCAAATTGGATCTTTTGAAAAGGGGGTGATTGGCAAAAGCACTTTGAAAGAAAAATATCAAGTGAACTTTCAATGTCTGTACACGAACTTGACCTATTATTAAAATAGTATTAAATTTATGTTTAGTAAATCACGTAAACAGCAGGTGAGCCGTGGATCAAGCGAATATTCTTGTAGTTGAAGACGACGATATCGTAGCGTTGACGATAGAACGCTGTCTGCGTCGCGAAAATTACCGCGTGACCCTGGCAAATTCAGGGGTTGAAGGGATTGCAGCAAGCGCGGCGCCATAAACCCGAGTTGGTGATCCTGGATGTGATCATGCCTGGGATGGACGGATACGCAGTTTGTCGCGAGATGCGTGCGGATCCGATCCTATCGGATGTTCCCATCCTTTTTTTGACAGCCAAAACAAAGCCTGAAGACCGGATCACTGGTTTTAATGTTGGCGCTGATGATTATTTAGGGAAACCGTTTAATTTGGACGAGCTGATGCTGCGCGTGCGTGCGATTTTGCGCCGCACCAAACCGGCACTTCTTGCGGATAAGCCGAAACCAGGCTTAAGCCCCTCAAATGAAAAGACCGGTCCAAGTCAACCCGTAATAAAAGGGAATGGTTTTTCCATTTCACTCAAAGGGTACGTGTTGGACTCGAAGACTTTCGAGCTTTCCATTCCACAGCGCGAGTGCATTCGATTAACCCCCATCCAGTTCGACCTGCTCTATCACCTGATGAGCCACCCCGGGGAAGTATTTTCTCCCACCCGCCTGCTGGACGAGGTCTGGGATTATCCATCAGATGCCGGAAGCCCTGACCTGGTGCGTGTGCATATCAAGAACTTGCGAGAACGAGTAGAATTGGATCCTCGAGAACCCACATTCATCGAGACCGTTCCGGGTTTTGGCTACACCATCCGAGCGTAACAGGACCCCCCAATTAAATATGGAAGCTCCGCTGGAAAAAATGGGACAACCCGAGCTTGACCTGATCGACCAACTGGATGAGGTCTTAATTGCTTCCAATTCCATGCTTTCGGCATTGCAAATGGCATTGGATCTCATCTGCATCGGCTTGAAAAGAGCCTCCGGGGGATTGATCATCCCGCCCAGCATGCGCCAGGAAAATGCCCTCAAAGTATGGTACCAACCTGACCCGCAGTGGGTTCGTACGGATGGAGCGCTTGCAGAACCGGTGGCCAGGCTTGCGGCTGAGACGTTAAGGTACGAGCGCCAGCAAGTCTTGGACAACAAGACCTTCGGGATGGTAGGAATCCCGGTGATCAGCCGCAAGAAACCCATTGGGATATTGCTCCTGAGCGGGGGTGCGGTCTCCGGTGCCGAAGAAAATTTGCTCGAGAATCTATTGCGTTTGCTGGCGAGACGGATCAGAAGCTACCAGACAGACGCAGCCACAATCGGACGTGACCAGTTTGCCGCAGTCCTGCGAACCGCATCTGCCGCCCAAAGCAGCCTGGATTTCGAAACCCTCAAAACGAGAATCGCCGCAACCCTGGTCAACGCTACCCAGGCACAGGGCATCATCCTTATTCTTCCGTCTGAAACGTCTCAACAAAAATGGTCGCGCGCAGGTTTTTATCAAGAAAGATGGCTGGCAGGCTGAAAATTCCATCGAGTTTTCGCATGGGTTATTAAAGGAGTGTATCGACCGGGGTGAACTGCTGCAATGGGGAAAACCTGTGGAACAGGCTGCGATCAACTCAGTGATCGACCTCGTAGATGGGATTCAGAATCGTTCTCTGGTGGGTGTTCCCTTATTGGCAGGCGGGCAAAGGATGGGTGCCCTGGGAATCCTGGACTCGGATTATTTCCCCTATGACGAGATCACCCAAAACCTTGTCATATCGCTGGCAGGGACGTTGGCAACAACATTTTACACCCGGCACCTGGTTGGGCAGGTGAAATCAGCCAACGCAGAAATTGCTGCGAAACGATTCGAAGTCACCAATTCACGCAGCGCTTTGCGGGTGCTTTTTGAAAGCATCCCGTTCTCGTTCTACATCATTAACCAGGAATTCCGCATTGTTGCCGTCAATTCGGCGCGGGCGCAAATGGCAGGATCGACTATCCTGGCTTTAGTAGGCAAGGTCTGCTATGAGGGACTTTACCACTCGAAAAAAATCTGCCAGGGCTGCCTGGTCAGCACCACACTCCAAACCGGGACAAATTCGACGCGAGAGAAACGCACCTGGCTGAAAAATGACACGGCATCCGATTGGGTGATCAACTGTTATCCCATTAATGACAATGCTGGTAAAACCGTCCAGGCTATTTTAGTGGAGCAAGAGGTCACGGAAAAGCGACGCCTCGAGGCTGAATTGATCCAAAGCGACAAGCTGGTTGCCACAGGTCAGCTTGCTGCAGGGGTGGCTCACGAGATCAATAACCCGCTTGCGGCGATCATCGCCAATGCACAAATTTTGCTGCAGGATATTCCACCTGAAAACCAGGACCTGATCGAATCCGTAAAGCTGATCGAACTGGCAGGTTTGCGGGCTTCGCATGTGGTAAAGAACCTGCTGGGTCTGGCGCGCAAAGAGGAGTACGACTTCACCCAGGTGGATTTGAATGAGTCGATCCAGGATGCGTTAAGTCTGCTTTCGCATGAATTTGTCGCCAGGCCGATCGCGATTCGCTACGAACGAGGGCTGAACCTTCCCCCGATCATTGCCAGCCGGGAACACCTCGAAAGCATTTGGATCAACCTGCTCATGAACTCCATCGAAGCCATCAGCGATGAGGCCGGTTCGATCGAGATCAATACTTTATACGACGAAGGAGATTTTTATATTCTGATCAAAGACTCCGGTGTGGGCATCCCTGAGGAACAGCTTGGGCGGATTTTTGAACCGTTTTACACCACCAAAAGCCACAACCGCGGCACCGGGTTGGGTCTTTCGATGGTCAAGAGGATCGTCAAAGCCCATTCCGGCAGCATCCAGGTGGACAGCGAGATAGGCAAGGGAACCACATTCACCGTGATCCTGCCTGAGAAGCCGGCTGCATACCAAGGGGACGACGAGACAGGAATGTAATTGGGAATATTGATTTCGTATTGCCAAGAATCTCGGTGTATTTAGGAAGACCAGGCGGAATCTGTTTATGAATGAAATGAGCCGGTTAGTGTCATCATGATATTAAATCCAACCCGCGAAACCCATGTGTACATCAGAAGTTAAAAAAACAACGGATTGCTCAGCAATCCGTTGTTTAGCGTTATGAATCGCCGTTAATCCAGAAGTTCCTTTGGAATATTGCCGCCGTTGTCTGCAATCTTCTGCAGCACTGTCTTGTGGAGCCAGGTGTTCATTTCGGCTGAATCGCCCATTTTATCTGCCGGGCAGCCAAGTTCTGTTGCAAGTTCTTTGCGGGCTGCAAGGCTGCTGTCGATCCCAAGCAACTTGAGTAAGTCCACGATCGAAACCTTCCAATTCAGTTTCTGTGGGTTGGCGGCAGCAAGTTTTTCAAGTTTGCTGACAACATCCACGACCTGGATCTTGGTCGGAGGGGCCTTGATCTCTGAAGTCTGGTGGATGGGTGCATATACGGTAGTAGAAGGTTGAACCGGGACCACTGGTTGAGAGGAGGGTTTCATCGTAGGAGCAGGGCGGGAATCCCCGACGGCCGGTTTGGCAGGCGCTGGAGCTGCTGCTTCCGGTTTCTTAAGGCCAAGTTTTTCAAGAATGTTACCGAATAAACTCATGTCATTTCCTTTCTATAACTAAGTAGATTTTTGATGTGAATCAATCACTTAAGTAGATTATAGGGCAAAATAGACATGAACACAAATTCTGATCTTGACGTCATAGGATTCTACAGAATTCTTACTCTATGCCCGCTGCGTAACTATCAATTATGAAATGATCGATGCGCAACCATCTGCAATGAAGCGTGTTATTAATGCATAGCTTGTAAGTTTAAAGTTTGTCCTGTCAGATTGGATATTGATAATTAGAGGTTGTCGTTTCCTTTATTAGCGGTTCGTAATTTTCAAAATCCATGCAAGCGAATCAATCGTAACAAGCAGCCTATTGATGACAGGTGTGTTTTGTGTTCCTGTCAATCGTATTTGACGTTGCAAAGAACAAATCGAAGGAGAATTCATGATGAACACAGGCAGTTTGATTGCAGTCGTTGGAATGGGGGCGATCTTACCGGATGCGAATGATGTTGCCGCCTTTTGGCAAAATGTTCTGGCAAAAAAGAATTCGATCGCTGATGTACCTTCCGACCGGTGGAGCGTGGAGCTGTATTACGATCCCGATCCCAAGGCGACGGATAAAACTTATAGTAAAATCGGCGCATTTGTAAAAGACTACCGCTTTGATCCCCTGAAGAATGGCATTGCAATTCCGCCCAAGGTGCTCGAACTGATGGATTTTACCCAGCAGTGGGCAATCGCAGCCAGCCAGCAGGCGCTCAAGGATTATGGTTATCCCACCAAGCCGCTGGACCAGGAACGCGTGGCGGTTATCCTGGGGAATGCCAATGCAGGCGAACGTCATTATCGCTCGACTTTCCGGATTTTGCTACCGGAATATCTGGCGTTTTTGAAGTCCACTCCCGAATTTGCGAATTTGCCGGCAGACGTGAAATCGGCATTGATCGAAAGCGTCACGCAAAATGTTCGCTCGCAGATCCCGGCGATCACCGAAGATACGATGCCAGGAGAGCTGTCGAACATCATTGCCGGCAGAGTCGCCAATGTCTTCAATTTCAGCGGTCCCAATTTTGTCACCGATGCCGCCTGCGCATCGTCGATGGCAGCGCTTCAATCTGCCATAGCCGGGCTGCATGAAAAGAAGTTTGACGCCGTCCTCACGGGCGGGATCGACCGCAATATGGGCCCCGAATCCTATGTCAAGTTCAGCAAGATCGGCGCTCTTAGTGCGGACGGATCAAGACCATATTCCGCAGGGGCAAATGGTTTTGTTATGGGAGAAGGCGCAGTGGTCTTCCTGCTTAAACGTTTGGAAGATGCCGAAAAGAACGGCGACAAGATTTATGCGGTTGTGCGTGGAATTGGCGGGAGTTCTGATGGTAAGGGTAAGGGCATCACTGCGCCCAATCCATTGGGGCAGCAGCGAGCCATTGAACGTGCCTGGCAGGATGCAGGGATCGACCCCGCATTGATCGGGTTGGTCGAAGGACACGGAACCTCTACCAAGGTGGGGGATCTTGCCGAGGTTGGCAGCTTGAATACGATTTTCGGCAGCCTGGGATTGAAAACGGGGAGCATAGCGCTCGGATCGGTAAAGTCGAACATCGGTCATCTTAAGAGCGCTGCGGGTGCCGTCGGGCTCTTGAAAACGATTTTGGCGCTGCATCACCAGGTGCTGCCGCCATCAGCCAATTTTGATAAACCGAATCCCAACATTGAATTCGACCGTATCCCGTTCCGCGTCAACACTGAGCCGGTTGAATGGAAAAAAAGTGGTAACAATTTCCGCTTTGCAGGGGTAAGCGCTTTTGGATTCGGCGGAACGAATTTTCATGTTGTCCTCGAAGAATATTTTCCCGGGATGGCGGGGAATCCCTCGACCAGTGTGCCGTTCGGAGAAGTTAAACCCATGGAAGAATCAAAAACATTCGCTGAAAGCATTTCCAGCATTACAGTTCAGAAAATTGACGAGAAGCCTGCGGCATTGCTAGCAAACAAAGTGGACTCAGGCAAAATCAAACAGTACGTGCTTGAAACGGTCAGCGAGAAGACCGGCTACCCGGTGGAAATGCTCGACCTCGACCTTGATCTCGAAGCTGACCTGGGGGTGGATACGGTCAAGCAGGCTGAATTGTTCGCCACCGTGCGCACGCATTTTGGCATTCCAAAGCGTGAAGACCTGCGCCTGTCTGAATACAACACACTTGCAAAGGTCATTTCTTTTGTCGAGGATGGATCAAGTACGGGTGAGATCGCGCAGCCTGAGGCTAAGACCGAGCCAGCTTCTGAACCCGGAAAACAAAGCCCGATCCAAGCCGTGGAGCAGGGTGGATTGAAACCTTACCAGGGGCTGCTTTTTGTTTCAGCAGCAGATCCTTCTGCTTTGAAAATAGAGCTTCAACAGAAGCTGGACCTTGTAACTGCAGGGAATGAGCTTGAATCCAAGTGTCCCAGCCGCGAGGAGTTGGATCAGCCGGAACGTCTCGCCATTGATTATGAGAATTCAAACGAGTTGGCGAAAAGAATCGAAAAGGCGATCAGTGCCTGCGATGACGGAAATACCGGCACATGGAAAGCGCTGCAAGCCCACGGCATCTACCGCGGAAGCGGCAAACCCGGAAAGGTCGCCTTCCTGTTTCCCGGGCAGGGATCGCAATATGTGAATATGTTGCTCGACCTGCATGAAAGCGAACCGGTTGTGCGGGATACTTTTGCCGAAGCCGATAGGGTGATGGAGCCGATCCTTGGGCGTCCATTGACCAGTTATATCTACACCCAGGGCGGCGAAGACGAGATCAAGCAAGCTGAGCAGGAACTGAAAAACACGGCAATCACCCAACCGGCGATGCTCACCGCCAATGTGGCCATGCTGCGCGTGCTGCGAAAATACGGCGTCGAGCCAGACCTGGTGATCGGGCACAGCCTGGGCGAATATGCTGCCCTTGTGGCAGCCGGAGTGCTTACTTTCGCCGAAGCCCTGGAAGCGGTCAGCGCGCGCGGGCGCGAAATGGCGCAGATCAAAGTGGAGGATAAAGGGTGCATGGCGGCGGTTTCGGCACCCTTGGACGTGGTGGAGGAAACGATCAAGTCTGTGGATGGATACGTCGTCATCGCCAATGTTAACAGCCCGGTGCAATCCGTGCTGGGCGGAACGACCGCTGCCATCGACTCAGCCATTGCCAAGTTCCAGGAAAAAGGGCTTCAAGCAGTGAAGATCCCGGTATCGCACGCTTTTCATACAAAAATCGTCGCACCTGCAAGCCAGCCCATGCGCGCTGTCATCGCCCGCATGAACGTAAAAACACCGCAGCTCCCCATCGTGGCAAATGTTACAGGTGAGCTTTATCCCACCGGGCGTGAAGAAATATTGGACCTTCTTGCCAGCCAGGTCGCCTCTCCCGTTCAATTTGTGAAGGGGATGCAGTGCCTCTACGCACAGGGTGCCCGAATCTTCATCGAAGCCGGACCCAAAAGAGTGCTGAATTCCCTGGCAGCCGACAACCTGAAAGACCGCTCAGACGTGACCATCATCGCTACCAACCACCCGCGTAAAGGCGGGAAAGCCAGTTTCAATGAAGCCTTGTGCGCCATCTATGCCGCGGGAATCCCGGCAGGAAAAAAAGCGGTTGAGTTGGCGGTAATCCCAGACGAACAACCGATTGAAAAGACCGTCCCCAACCCCATAAATCTGCCAGTAGTATCCTCCGAAACCAGTCGTTTCTCTGGATCGGTGGTCATCACCGGGGCAGGGCTTGGACTACCTGGAAAAACGCATCATGTATTCGATGATTCGAATATCCAAAGCATCCTCGATGG
>CAVQOS010000030.1:0-36292 GCA_963714465.1 uncultured Chloroflexia bacterium
AGAGCAATCTGCAAAACAAAAATCACGAATCGATCAAAACTTACAAGCGTGCGATCAAGAAGGGATTACGGAGCCTAAACGGACAGCTATTAGCATCTTACCCCATGTATTCCCAGCACTTATTCATTATCACATGAAAACAAGTGACAACTCTTCCATCGCCTTATACAGAATTGAACATAACTGGAGAATCAAAAATGGATGGTCAGAAAATACCAGTGATCCTATTATCTCAGTTATGCAAGATCAACCGCCGGCATCCCAGGATGATCCATTGTTGGACCCTGAAACAAATGAAAAATGGAATGCAGCTAAGGCAGAGATCAAAAAGCTGCTTAAACCCGTTGAATTTGATACCTGGGTAAAGAATGTGAAGTTGAGGGAAGAGACAAAAGATGAGATGGTTTTATCGACCGGTAATGAATATGCCGGCAAATGGTTCAAAGATCATGTATTACCAACGGCAGAAAAACTGACTGGTTCCCGGGTTCGCATTACCTGGGGGGAGAACAAATAATGATCAACCGCGAAAATTATCAGGATATACAACATTACCTTGACTTTCAAAAAACCACCATTCAATGTGACGATAGTACGATCACCTCTTTATGGTCCCGACTTAAGCATTTATTAATTTGGGCCGATGAAACAAGATTTTCACAGGCCGACAAGATCAAACAGAAATACCCGGTCTATTTGGGGGACTTAAAAAAACCAGATGGTGCGAACCTAATCGGAACGGCGCATTTTGCGGCATGCTGCAAGACCGCGCGCGCTTTTTTCAAATGGGCCAAGGTCGAATATCCCAGGGAGTACAAAGAAATAATGCAAGGATGGATTGTCTCGATAAAACCGCCAAGGTCCCGGAGTGAACAATCTGAATTAAAACAGCGTGAAATTTATGAAGTTGAAGAAGTTATTAAATTAGCTACCTTCCCGGTCGAATCGTTGAAATTTAAGAGAATGCAGGCAGCCGTTGCCCTTTTATTCATGTCAGGGATGCGCATTAGTGCGCTTGTATCCCTTCCAGTCAGTTGTGTTCACCTGGACCAGCTGAAGGTTGATCAATTACCAGAAAAAGGAGTGTTAACCAAAAATCATAAAGCTGCAATTACTACACTTTTGAACATCCCGGAACTTTTTCAAGTAGTCAAGGGATGGAATGATTTTCTGCGTGCAAACGCGCTCCCAGAAGCCCTTTGGTATGTGAATTTAAGTTACCACGGGGAGATTGCCAAAACCAACCCAACGGCAGAAAGGATGAAAACAAGAAATTATGACTTCAGAGGTGATTTACACGAATTATGCAAGGTCGCCGGCATTGAATATAAATCACCCCACAAATTCAGGCATGGGCACGCAGTTTATGCTCTAAAGCGTGCTAAGGACATGAAAGAGATGAAAGCTATCTCTCAGAACCTCATGCATTCCACAATGGGAATCACTGACGGCATATATGGAAATTTGGTGAACGATGATGTTCACGATGTAATTTCCTCGCTGGCCGGCAATGAAACAAATGGCCAGATAAATCAGGAAACATTAACCAAAATTGCAGATCTCTTGTACTCGAAAATGTCTCAAAACAGACCACAAGAGCCGGCAAAAACCATACAGGAAAGCTAAGGACACAATAAAATGACACTCGCTATCAATAAAGCCAAATTGATCAAAGAAGCTAACCCTACGGAGCTAGCTCTCATTTCACATTCCTTGCACCTTTATGAGTTTAAGAACTCGAAAGTAACATCCCTCAGGCAGTTTGACGATGGTACATCAACCATGATCTTAAAAGTCTTGGGGGTCACAATGAAATTGAAATTTAAAACTAGAGGCGAACCGATGGAGAACCCCCTAAAGGAACCCACCGGGGTAAGTGGCATTCAATTCGACGAAAAGATCGATAGAAGTATTTGGGCTTATGGATCGATCAAGCCCAGCCTGAAAGCCCTAAACCAAGCTGTAGGATCATTCCGGTAATTTTTTCATAAACAACCCTGGAAGCCTCACAGAAGCCACCCAGGGGGGCTAAGGAGCCAAAAAAATGACACAAGGCATATGCGCCAAAACAATCGTAAATTGCACAAAGGAACAGGTGAACGAACTATCCAACTTGTTAAAAATCCACCAAAAAAAGGGGTGGAGCCTGCTTTCGGCGCAACTATATGACAATGACGTCATTTGTTTGGTTTTCAACATAAAAGGCGATTTATATAAGGCCATTATCCCCCCAGAGCGAAAGAACAATCCAATAGTAAGTCTTATCTCAAAGCCGTTCGATCAAGCCGGCCATTCCTTTGGTAATACAACCCGTCAATTCCTAGAGACAAGATGATCGTGTATGAAGAGGAAAATTCAATCCCGGTCGAATGTCCTTGCTGCCATGAGCGAATAGGATACCTGGTAGATGTCGATGGAGCTGATTATCTCCTGATCGGTGGAGGAATTGCGCGGGAATGGCATGGGTATGTGCACACTGTGGCAAAGAATTACATTGGAGCGTGAAAGATCGACTGTTAGAGAGGGCGGTCAAGGTAAAGAGTTTTAAACCCAAAACCAGTCAACCTTAAGAACAGCAATTCATAAAGTGTATTTTGCCCTCTATGGGCTGACGATAAACCTAATTATTCAGAAAATGAAGGAGGAAAAGTAATGCCAATAGATTTAGCACCATACTTAAAAGCCGCACAAGATGCAGACAACGAAGTTAAACAAATCACCAAAGAAATACAAAATGCCCTTGTAAGTTTTCACGCCGGCATGGGCACTAAACCAAAAGCTAACCTTCGTGTAAGGTTAAGCAAGGCAAGGGCAAAAGCCAAATCAGCGAATGCCCTATATCTGAATTTAATCGATGCGAATAAAAGTTTTTTGAAAAACGTAAAAAAACCCATTATGGACCGTTCTGCATTTAACGCGCTTGATGTTCTTGAACAAGCGACAGTTATCAAAGCCGGCATCACCGTGATCGACCAGAAATAACCCTGTAATTCTTGGGGATCATATCAAATCAAAAAAACATGCTAGAAAGGATAAGAATGAGAGAGAGAAAAGCAATTGAAGGCGATATTCAAAAGTTGTATCAATCTCGCCAGCGTATTCAAACAGAGTTAAATCAGCTTAAAGAGAATGAATCATTAACAAAATCTCAAGTGGCCGATGATATGCTCACCGACGGCAGCACAAAATCAATAAAAGCTCTTGCCGATATTCGAGGTGAAATTGGAGCCAGAGAAGAGGCCCTTTCGATATCTTCTCTAAGAGCGCAAGAACTGAAAGACGAACTTGCGGATTTTGACCGTGCCGAAACTATGGCAAAATGGGCGAAGATTCAAAATGACCTTTGGAAACAGTATGAAGAAGTTAAAAGCTTATCGATCGATCTGAAAAACAAGCTTATTTCCTTGAGAGAGGAATTGATCAAACAAGCTCCCGTTGTGAATGAAGCTGGCCCAAACAACAACGTTCTGGCAGGAAAGATGAGCTTCGCGGTTGATAATGCTATACGCGATATTTCTGCCATTATCCGGACGAACTATGATCCATTGGAACTTTACAAGCCGTAAGAAAATTAGGTAATTGGGTCAGGATCGACTCACTCCTTTTTAAGCTACCACCGGTTGAAATATAACTAGCCGGTGGTAGCCATTTAAAGATCAAGATTTTATTAAAGATTGTTTGCGCGCAAACATTTTGCCGGCTATTTCTTGAAAACAATAGTAGATTGATCTACGCGGCAGCTATGATGTGGGAGCTGACGATCCACCCGGGGCATTTTGAGTTGACGATCCACCCGGCCATGATCCTGGATGCTGACAATCTACCAGGTGCTGCAGGTCCACCCGGCGGGATGGATGATCCATCATCCCAAGGCATTCAGGGCTGCAGATCGACCGGGCACCGGCGCCATTCCCTGGGTGATCATCCATCCCAGGGCATTCAGAGCTGCAGATCCACCCGGGCACCGGCACCATTCCCTGGGTGATCATCCTTCCAGGGCATTCAGAACTGACGATCTACCAGGTGCTGCAGGTCCACCGGGTGCTGACGATCCACCCGGCCATGATCCTGGATGCTGACAATCTACCAGGTGCTGCAGGTCCACCCGGCGGGATGGATGATCCATCATCCCAAGGCATTCAGGGCTGCAGATCGACCGGGCACCGGCGCCATGATCTGGGTGATCATCCATCCCAGGGCATTCAGAGCTGCAGATCCACCCGGGCACCGGCACCATTCCCTGGGTGATCATCCTTCCAGGGCATTCAGAACTGACGATCTACCAGGTGCTGCAGGTCCACCGGGTGCTGACGATCCACCCGGCCATGATCCGGATGATCCACATGGTAAGGGCATGGGGAGCTGACGGTCTACCATCCGCAGGGTGATCATCCTTCGATGGATCCACCCGGCCATGATCCGGATGATCCATCGATAGGACGACCCGGGCGGGGAATGGTAACTGATAGATAACATAAAATAAAATAATTCAAAATCATTTAACTTTTGTAGGTTACTAGTCAGAAAAATAATTCTAATTTATCTAGCAAAAGTAGCGTATAGCCATATAGGTATTTAGAAATGTCCACAGAAAAGATACAAAAAAGAAAAAGCATCATTGCATGAAAAAAAGTTTGTAATCTGTAGGGGTGGGGGGTGTTAAAAAGTTTTCAACTTTTCAAATTCAAAGCCGGTCGTTTCTTTACTCGTGAAAAAATCCCCGATCAAATCTGTTAAAAACGTTCAAATAATGCGTATTTTAGAGGATTTTTCAGCAAAATAAGGCCTTTTTGTGCAAAAAAACGCACAAAAATGACACATTAAAAATCAATAGGGGAAGGGGGCATTTAATGTTTTGACTAAAGGGGTGGCAAGCGTTGGGGTGCATCCATGAAAAAAATATTCCCAATGTGAAAAATCCATGTTTGCGCGCGAACATTTGACCATTCCAGGGCATTTAGGGCTGCAGGTCTACCAGGTGCTGCAGATCGACCCAGCCACCATCCGGATGATCGACCGGGCATTCTCGGGGTGATGCACCTGGTAAGGACCTGCAGGGCTGTAGATCGACCCAGAACGGATGATCCACCCTTTGGGGAGCTGCTGACGGTCCACCATCCGGATGATCGACCTTCCCAGGGCGTGGGGAACTGCTGACGGTCCACCATCCGAGGGATCATCCTTCCCAGGGCGTTCAGGCTGTAGATCGATCGGGCATTCTCGGGGTGATGCACCTGGTAAGGACCTGCAGGGCTGTAGATCGACCCAGAACGGATGATCCACCCTTTGGGGAGCTGCTGACGGTCCACCATCCGGATGATCGACCTTCCCAGGGCGTGGGGAGCTGAAATATTTAAGTGTTTCTGTAGAAACGGGGGGATTGAAGGACTTAAAAGGCGAAGGTATAAGCCTGCCAGGGCCTATACCTTCTGACCAAACAGGCCAAGCAAGAGGGCCTGAAAGGTTTCACGAAACAACAAAAAACGGGCAAAAGGTGGGCGCGATAGGGCTCGAACCTACGGACCTCACGGATGTGAACCGTGCGCTCTAACCAACTGAGCTACGCGCCCAAATTGTCTTGCTGTGTTGCGAGCGTTCTAACCACCAGCCCTTCACAGGGTCATGAAGCTACGCGCCCAAATTGTCTTGCTGTGTTGCGAGCGTTCTAACCACCAGCCCTTGACAGGGTCATGAAGCTACGCGCCCGACTACATTTCAAATTTTATCATGCCTTAAAGGTCAGGGCAAGGGTTCACCCCATCTCTGTTAACCCCATCTCTTCGATTATCGAGTAAAATTTCCTTCCTTTACATGATAAAGGATACCAAATCCTTGCGGGCGGGACGATTATCCCGTTTAATTAAAATAGCCGTAAGTTCATCATTGATCCAATTTTCACGTTCATCCATCACGCACACTGTTATTTGTTGAGAGGAGCAAGGAATGGAATTCAAGTACCTGGGAAAAAGTTACAACCGTCCGGACGCGATCAGCAAAGTCACCGGCAAGGCAGTTTACCTGGACGACGTTCGTCTGCCGGGGATGCTGCACGCTGCCATCTTGCGGCCTGAATATGCACACGCAAAAATCCTGAGCATCGACACCAGCGAAGCCGAGAAGATGCCGGGTGTGGTCAAAGTGGTGACCGGCAAGGGCTGCCCCTTCCGCTACGGCGATAACATCCGCGACCTGGTGCCGATGGCGATCGACACGGTGCGCTATATTGGCGAGCCCGTTGCGGCAGTGGTGGCGGATACGCCCCTGCATGCACGCCAGGCAATAGAAAAGATCAAGGTGGCGTACGAACCGCTGCCCGTGTATGTGGATGCCCGCGATGCGATGAAGCCCGATGCGGTGCTGATCCAGCCCGAGAACGGCAGTTTCTGGCACCTGCCCACGCTGAAACCCGTCCCTGGCACCAATATCGCCAACGTGTACCACCTGGTCAAAGGCGACGGCGAAGACGGTTTCAAAGACGCGGATGTCATCGTCGAAGGAGATTTTCTCTACCCGTTCGGCTCCTGCGCAGCCATCGAACCCCATGGTTCGATCGTGTGGTTCAAAGAGGATCAGACCATCGAAGCCTGGTCGTCGTCGATCTGCCCGTTCATTATTCGTGAAGATCTGGCTCATTCCTACGGGTTCCCTGTTTCCGACGTACGGGTACACATCCCGGACGTGGGCGGCTGCTTCGGTTACAAATCCGACATCACCGTCGAGCAGACGGTTGCCTGGATCGCGAGTTTCGTGCCAGGGCGGCCGGTCAAGTGGGTTGCCACGCGCAAGGAAGATTTCACCTCGACCCTGATCGGTCACGGCATCCGCACCCAGATGAAGATCGGTGCCAAGAAGGACGGCACGCTGGTGGCGATCAAGGTCAACCTGCTGCATTCCGGCGGGGCGTATGCCGACACCGCAGTGAACGTGACCATGGCGTCCACGCACAATTCGACCGGACCCTATGCCTTCGAGCATTGCGATCTCACAGGGTACACCGTCTATACCAACACACCGCCTGTCGGCGCTTACCGCGGCTACGGACACCAGGAAAGCCAGTTTGCCACCGAGCGCCTGATGGACATCCTCGCACGAAAATTGAACATGGATCCTTTCGAACTGCGCGAGAAGAATTTCCTCAGCGAAGGCAAAACGACGTCCACCGGCGAGACCATGTGGAAGAGTCACGGCGACATCCAGAAATGCCTGGATATCATCAAGCAGTCGGTTTACGCCACCCCGCAAGTGCGTGAAGACGAGAACTATTATTACGGACGCGGGTTTGCGGCGGTGTTCAAGACCCCCAAGGGAGCTCCATTCTCTACCAAGGGCTGCTACATGAAGATGAACATCGACGGCAGCGTCTCGGTCAACATGGCGGGCGCTGAAGTCGGACAGGGGCTGCGCACCGTGGTGCGCCAGATCGCAGCCGAAGCCTTGAAAATCGCCCCCGAAAAGGTGAGGGTCTATACCGAGATCGACACCCAATTCTCGCCGTACGAGTGGCAGACCATCGGGTCGATGTTCACCACCCAGGGCGGGCGGGCGATCATCCGCGCTGCTGACAAGCTGATCGCGATCCTCAAACATACCGCAGCCCAGGTGTTGAAGACAGATGAAGATTACCTGGAGTATGACGGCGAAAGCGTGTTTTTGAAGAACGACCCGACCATCCGCGTTTCGGTGAAGGACATCAACCGCGGGTATATCACCGACGACGGCATCACCATCGGCGACGTTGCCCAGGCAGTATCGGATGCGCGTCTGCCGCGCTACTCCAACCCCGACAAGAACGGGCAGGGCAGCATCGGCGTGTCGTACACCTTCGGCGCGCAGGCGGCGGAGATTCGCATCGAGAAGAAGACCGGCAAGATCTTTGTCGATCACTTCGCCTCTTCTTATGATGTGGGCCAGGTGATCAACCCCAAGCAGATCCGCGGTTCGGTGATGGGCGGCGTGATGATGGCCATCGGCGCGACCCTTTACGAGAAAATGGAATTCGATGCTGAAGGTCAGTTGAGCAATCCGCACTTCTTCAAGTATCACCTGCCCACCTATAAAGAGACACCCAAAATGACGGTCGAATTCGTCGAGACACCCGATGCCGTCGGACCTTTCGGCGCGCGCGGGATCGGCGAGCATTCGGTGATCGGCGCTGCCCCGGCGATCCTCAATGCCATCTATAACGCCACAGGTGTTGACTTCTTTGAGATCCCCATCACGCCCGAGATCATGAAAAAAGCGCTTGAGACCAGGCAGGAGAAATAGATATGGAAGAGAAAATTACTTTTACGATTAATGGTGAAGCGAGGACCGTCGAGGTCGAACCTGAGACGATGCTGGTGGATGTGATTAGGGATGTGCTGAACCTGACGGGCACCAAGGTCGGCTGCGATAATGCAACCTGCGGCAGCTGCACCGTGGTGGTCAACGGCAAAGCCGTCAAAAGCTGCATCACCCCGGTCAAGAAGGTTGCCGGAGCGGATATTCTCACGGTCGAAGGGCTTGCCAAAGGTATGACGCTGCACCCGATCCAGAAATCCATTTCCGAGTCAGGGGCAGTACAATGCGGCTTCTGCACGCCGGGCATCATCATGGAACTCTATGGGTTGCTAGAGAACAAACCCGGTGCGAGCGAGACCGAATTGGAAATTGCGCTGAACAAACATCTTTGCCGCTGCACGGGTTACGAACCCATCCGCGATGGGGCGCTGATGGCGCAAAAGATCATGCAGGACAGAAAGTAATCACGGGACTTGAATTAATATAGGGTGCGCTTAAGCGCACCCTATGTCTTTAAATAGATGTTGATACTACCATTGAGAATTAAGAGACCCTCTCCTTTAGGAGAGGGCAGGGTGAGGTCTGATTTACTTATCCGAAGCGGCCGGTGGTGTAATCCTGGGTGCGTTTATCGCGCGGGGTGAGGAACATTTCCTTGCCTGAAGAATACTCGATCAATTCTCCCATTAAGAAAAAGGCGGCATAATCAGCCATACGCGCGGCTTGCTGAATATTATGCGGGGCAAGGATGATGGTGTAGGTTGCCTTGAGCTGGTTCAACAGCTCCTCGATCTTGGCGGTGGCGACGGGGTCGAGCGCGGAGGTTGGCTCATCCAGCATGATCACTTCGGGGTCCAGGGCGAGCACCCTGGCGAGACAGAGCCGCTGCTGCTGCCCGCCCGAGATGGCATAGGCTGAATCCTGCAATCGGTCATAGAGCTCGTCCCAAAGGACCGCCTGGCGCAGGGCACGTTCCACGGCAGCGTCCAATTTTTTCTTGTCGCGTTCGCCCTCCATGATCAAGCCGTATGCCACATTCTCATAAATGCTCAACGGCAGCGGGACGGGGCGCGAAAAGACCATGCCGATCTTGCGGCGCAATTCGATGACATCCGTTGTCTTTTCAAGGATATTTTGCTCGTGAAAGATCACCCTGCCGCTCATTTCCTTGACATCCGCCAGGTCGTTGAGCCGGTTGAGCGTCCGCAGAAATGTCGATTTTCCGCCATTGGCAGGCCCAAACAGGACCGTGATCGCATTTTCTTCGATCTCGAGGTTGATGTTTCGCAGGCTTTCATTTTCATCCGAGTAACGGATGGAGAGATTTTCGATGAGGAATTTTTTCATGGCGTCACCATACCCGTTTGGCACGGGCGCGCGTGCGTATGAGCGTGGCGCCGATGTTCATCCCGAGCACGAAAATCAGCAGCACCAGTACCGTTCCATATTGAATTTGAACCGGCATACCCGGCACCTGGGTGGAAATGACGAAAATGTGATACGGCAGCGCCATGGTCGCATCCAGAGGTGAGTTGGGGAGCTGTGGAAGGTAGAAGGCTGCCCCGGTAAAAAGGATGGGTGCGGTTTCGCCGACTGCCCGTTCGAGACCGAGGATGATGCCGGTGACGATACCCGGTGTTGCCTGGGGAATTACGATCTTTTTGATGGTTTGCCAGCGCGTGGCTCCCAGTGAAGTACTGACCACGCGAAAAGAATTCGGCACGCTGCGCATGGCTTCTTCGGAGGTGCTGATAATCACCGGCAGGGTCATGATGGAAAGTGTCAGTGAGGCCGAAAGGATGCTGGTGCCGAAGTTGAGGAAAAGGACGAACAATCCGAGGCCGAAGAGCCCATAAACGACGGAGGGTATTCCAGAAAGGTTGATGATGGCCAGGCGGATCAAACGCGTCATGGCGTTGTCAGCTGCATATTCCGAAATGTAAATCCCGGCTGCCACTCCCAACGGCACCGAAAAGAGCGCAGTACCCATGGTGAGGTAGATCGTTCCCACGATCGCGGGAAAAATTCCGCCGGCACGCATGCCATTGGTCGGGGCGGCTGTCAGGAACTCCCAACTGATCGCCGGGCTGCCTTTGACGATGATGTAACCGACCAGCCCGATGATGGGAATGATCGTTGCCAGCGTGACCAGATGGATGAGGGTATATCCAATGGACTCTTTAAGGATGGTGGAGGTTCGCTTCGCTTTTTCCATAATTTACGAAAGGATCCGCTCTGAACGTTGGCGCTGGCGCATGCTCACTGAACTTGCGGCGATATTGATCACCAGCGAAAGAAGGAAAAGCACAATTCCGATGAAGAAAAGTACTTCATAGTGGGCGCTGCCTGTCGCCACTTCGCCCATTTCAGAGGCAATGGTGGCAGTCATCGTGCGCAATGGACCCAGGATGGAATCGAATCGGGTGGGCATCACCGGCGCATTGCCTGTGACCATCATCACCGCCATGGTTTCGCCGATGGCACGTCCGACGCCGAGCATCACTGCGGTCAGCACCCCGGTTTTCGCAGCGGGAAGGGTCACTCCCCAGATGGTTTGCCATTTGGTGGCGCCAACGGCAAGGGCTGCCTGGCGGTATCCATCGGGCACGGTATTCAAGGCGTCTTCGGCGATCGAAACCACGGTGGGGATGGCGATCAGCCCCAACAGGATCGCTCCGGTCAAGCCGGTCAATCCAGTGGAGAGATTGAAGAAAGTGCGCATGAATGGAACGAGCACCAGGATCCCGATGAATCCAAGGACCACCGAGGGGATGCCTGCGAGGATTTCCACGACCGGTTTCAATATTCCCTTTACCCATTTTGGCGCGATCTCAGAAAGATAAACCGCTGTACAAATACCAAATGGAAGGGCAATGAGGATGGCTACCGCTGTGACCAACAAAGTACCCAGGAGAAGGGGCATGATGCCAAAATAGCCTTCGATGGGGTACCAGATGGTGCTGAATAATTCCTTGAGCGGAACGTTGAAGAGGGCGGGCAAGCCTTCACGCAGCAGAAAGATGAGGATCAGCGTCACAAAGACGATGCTGGAATAACCGGATATTCTGATGACTCCTGTTATCACTGAATTGCCCAAGTCTTTGTTCTGCTTCATCATGTCTCCAGGCTAGGGGTTGACAGCGGGCACGAACCCGAGATCCGTCACGATTTGTTGCGCTTCAGGTTTGAGAATCCAATCCAGGTAGGCTTTGATCGCTCCCTGGGGTATATTCGGGGTGTACATGTACAGGTTACGCGAGATGACATAGCTGTTATCGGATACGGTTTTTGCGGATGGGAGAACAAAAATACCCGGTGTTTTTAACGAGGAGATGGCGACCTTTTTGACTTCGCCGGTGACATAGCCCAAACCGTCATACCCGATGGCGTTCGGGTTATCACGCACTTCCGAAATGATCCCCTCAGATGAAGGAAGCAGTAAAGTATCGCGCGAGAAAATCGTCTTGTCTTTCGTGTTGCCCAGGCGCACCACCGATTCGAGAAAATAAACGTGGGTACCGGAATTGGTTTCACGAGAGAGGCGCACGATCGGGCGATCCTCACCGCCAAGTTCTTTCCAATTGGTGTAAGTTCCGCGGTAGATGCCTGACAATTGCTCGAGGGTCAGGTGGTCGACCGGGTTTTCAGGGTTCACGATGACAGCAATGGCGTCGCGGGCAATGACAAATTCCTGCGGGTCGAGCCCTGCATTTTTTGCGGCAGTCAATTCTTCAGGCTTGATCTGGCGCGATGCATTGGCAATATCGATCGTCTTGTTGACCAGGGCGGTCAATCCCGTTCCACTGCCGCCGCCGGTGACTGAAATCCGAACATTGGGCTGCACCTGCTGATATTTTTCCGCCCAGGCAAGAGCGAGGTTGACGATGGTGTCTGACCCCATATCCTGGATATATGCGGCGGAAGCATTCCCCGTGGTGTTGGTCGTTTTGGCACTGCAACCAGTCAACGCGAGAGCGAGGATTAACCCAAGAATGAGCCACTTTTTCATCAGCATAATTATAAATGATGTGTCAGGTTTGCATGGAACTCTTTCTGTAACACGATTTTAAGACAAAGTTCAGGTATTTTAAAAGATTATAACCAAGGTTGGTTTTAGAAGGGAATACCAGGACCGTGTAGGGGTAGCACAAGAACATCGATCTATTGCATGATTGCTCAAAATTCGTTTTGAGTAGCTAGCCGCGTTTGGGCGAAGCTTCGTGCAACCATTTTGCCATAGAATGGTGCGGCTAATGCACGATGCTTCGCCCTTACAAACAGGCGCTTTCCTTCAAGGTTGCTATCACCCTGCCAACGATCTTCGAAGTGCTGTTCTTTGAACGCGAGAAGCGGCTTGCAACCATCAAGCTATCTCACAGGTGTGAATTTGCGGGATGGAGTATAATTACAAGGTTACAGATTTCCCAAAAGGATGAATTTTATGGAATTTGGTGCAGTTCAACACGTGGATATTGACGATCAAATGCGGACTGCGTACCTGGATTATGCGATGAGCGTAATCGTGGCACGGGCATTACCAGACGCCAGGGATGGTTTCAAACCAGTTCACAGACGCATTCTCTATGCCATGGCAGACATGGGCATTCACTCGAACACTGCGTATAAGAAATCAGCTCGTATCGTCGGTGAAGTACTGGGCAAGTATCACCCGCATGGTGATTTATCGGTCTATGACGCCATGGCGCGTATGGCTCAAGATTTTTCGATGCGTTATTTAATGGTGGATGGGCAGGGTAACTTTGGCTCAGTGGACGGTGACTCGCCTGCAGCCATGCGTTACACCGAAGCCAGGCTGTCGGCAATGGCTGACGAGATGATGGCTGATATCGACAAGAACACCGTCGACTTTACGGATAATTTTGATGGTTCATTACAAGAGCCGGTTGTACTGCCCTCCCGGTTGCCGAACCTGCTTCTCAACGGTTCGTCTGGCATCGCTGTGGGTATGGCAACCAGTATTCCGCCGCAAAACTTGCGCGAGATCATTGGTGCGGTGGATTACATGATCGACCACTTTGACTCAGTGGAAGACATATCGACTGAAGATTTGATGAAATTCGTGCAGGGTCCTGATTTTCCGACCGGTGGGATCATCGTCGGGCGGGAAAGCATTTTACAGGCTTACTCCACCGGACGTGGGCGTCTTGTGGTACGGGGGGTAGCCCACATCGAGGAATTCAAAGGCAACCGGTTCAGAATCGTCATCACCGAAATTCCGTACCAGATCAATAAAACGACATTGATCGAGCGCATTGCTGATCTCGCCCGGACGGGAAAAATTGACGCCATTTCGGACCTGCGGGACGAATCTGACCGGCGCGGGATGAGCATTGTCATCGAATTGCGGCGCGGCGCCCAACCGAAACAGGTGCTCAATCGTCTTTACAAATACACACCACTGCAAAGCACATTCAGTGTCCACTTGTTGGCGCTGGTCAACGGCGAACCCAGGCTGCTCTCGCTCAAGCGCGCGATCCTCATTTTCATCGAACACCGGCAGGAAATCATCACCCGCCGCTCGCAGTTCGAGTTGGAAAAAGCGCGGGCGAGGGTTCATATCCTGGATGGGCTGCTGATCGCACTGGCAAACCTGGATGACGTCATCCGCACGATTCGCCAATCGAAAGATACCGAAACTGCGAAAGCCAACCTGGTTTCGCGTTTCAACCTGACCGAAATCCAGGCGCAGGCGATTTTGGACATGCAGCTCAGGCGCTTATCTGCATTGGAACGTCAGAAGATCGAAGACGAACACAAGTTGGTAATGGACCGCATCGCTTACCTTGAAGATTTGCTTGCCAATCCGCATAAGATTTTGACGGTGATCAAGGACGATCTCAAAGAAATGGCTGACAAGTACGGCGACGACCGTCGGACAAAGATCATTACCGAAACGCATGAAGAGCTAAAAGAAGAAGACCTGGTGGCAGACGAGCCGGTGTTGATCACCTTTACCCAGCGCGGGTACATCAAACGCGTTGCAGCAAATCTCTACCGCACGCAGGGGCGCGGCGGACGCGGTGTATCCGGTCAAACGGTACGGGATGAGGACGAAGTGGTGCTGCTGGTTCCTTCACGTACGCTGCACACCGTATTATTCTTCTCCGATCGCGGTAAAGTTTATTCTGAAAAGGCTTATCAAATTCCGGATGCCAACCGGACGGACCGCGGCATACCGATCGTGAATGTGCTGGCGTTGGATTCCGGCGAACGGATCACCGCCGCGGTAGCCGTACCGAATTTTGATGATGCCAAATATTTGACCATGGCAACCATCAAAGGCAGGGTCAAAAGGGTTGCATTATCCGAATTTGCCAGCGTTCGACCTTCAGGACTGATCGCAATGGGCCTGGACGAAAAGGACGAGTTGGGGTGGGTCAAATTGACGACCGGCAAGGATGATATTCTCCTGGTCACCCGCAACGGTCAGGCACTGCGCATTGGCGAAGGTGAGATTCGCAGTATGGGTCGACCCGCTGCTGGTGTGACGGGCATCAAGTTTAAGAGTGATGATCGCCTCGCAGCCATGGAAGTGGCCGAGGAAAATGGCGAGCTGCTCATCGTCACTGAAAATGGATTTGGCAAGCGCACGGCGTTGAAGGAATATCCGAAAAAAGGAAGGGCTACCGGCGGCGTCATGACGATCGACCAGAAACACATGGATAAAGTCGGTCATATCGTGGCGGCGCGGGTGGTTCAGGATGAAGACGAAATGTCGTTCATCTCCTCCGGCGGCATCATGCTGCGCTTGAAAGTAAAGGATATTTCAAGCACCGGGCGAAATACACGCGGATTCAGGTTGATGGATTTGGGTAAGGGAGACCTGGTTGCTTCGATTGCGCGAAATATCTATTCCCAAGTAGATACCGATAATAATAAATAGTTTCCACTAATCGAAGCGGCAGAGCCTAAGGACTCTGCCGTTTTTGATTAATCGATTAGATCGGAATAGCGATTTTTTGGAACATGATCAAAATAAAAAGCCCCAATATGATGACCATCAGGAGAATAAAGATCGCAACGATAAAACGCTGCGGGGCAGTCATGCCAAAGATCAACTTGGGTTCCTCTTTAAAGGGTTTGGCAACCTTTTTTTCGATAACAGGTTCCTCTTCGAGATAAGATTCTTTTGCGGAATTTCTAAGATCGTCCAGCATTTTTTAACTCTCCTTTGATGCAGAGGACTGCTCTGCAAGACGCAGGTGAACATCTCCTACTTCTACGGCGGTGTCGATATTTCCCGCCTGGGTGATGATCAAGTGTCCATTTGGGTCAATTCCCTTGATAATTCCTATTATAGAGGATTTTGACGATTTCACAATCGCTACCTGTTCGCCGATAAAGGCAAGATGCGATTGCCATTCATGGATGAATTCCTGGCTGCCCAGAGCCTTGCGCCAAAAGATCATGGAACGCAAAACCGATGCCAATAATTCAAACCGGTCAACCGGCTGACCCGTGGCTGCTTCGATATAGGTGGCAGGGAACAATTGATCAGACGAAGGGGGAATCGAACCAGGCTTGATATTGATGCCGATTCCCAGGGCGACGCCTTTCAGCTCTGAGCCCGTCCAGGCAGCTTCCACCAGGATCCCGGCACATTTTTGGCGTTCGATCAACACATCATTCGGCCACTTGATCTGCGACTGCACATGGTAGCGGTCGTGCAAAGCCTGCCAAATGGCAACTCCACATAGGGGCGCAAAAAGGGGAAGGTGCTGGATCTCCGGTTGGGTGGGATGGAGGATCAAACTGAATGCGAGCGAGGTACCCGGCTGGGTGACCCATTTGCGGTCAAAACGACCGCGCCCCTTGGTTTGCTCGTCTGCGATGACCAGCGAAAAATCAGGACAGCCCGCGTCTGCCCAAGCCAAAGCCTCGTCGTTGGTCGAACCGATGGTATCAAAAGCGCGTAATTCACCAACGGGAATATTGTTCAGGGCTTGTTTAAGGTTTTCGATTTCCACCTGCTTATTTTACCCTGTGTTAAAAAAAGGAGCGGTGAAGTTTCACCGCTCCCAAAGTCTTGCGTTCAATTAGATTGTGTTAATTTTGATCGTTTTCGGCTTGGCTTCTGCAGCTTTTGGAATGCGAATCGTCAACACGCCATCCGCCATGGTTGCCTGGATATTGTCAGAATCAACTGCATTGGTTAGTTCAAAAGTCCTGCTGAATTTACCCTGCGGAATCTCATCCACCAGGAATTCATCGTTCTCGCCGCGTTCGAATTTTAATTCGCCTTCGACTTTGAGGATGTTGTTTTCAAATTCGATCTTCAAATCATCGGCTTTCAGACCTGGAAGTAACCCTTTGACAACATACTCGTTTTCTCCAACCTTAATTTCCACTGGGAAGCGAAAAGTAGGTTCAAAATCGCGGTCGGCGCTCATCATTCTGCGCATCATTTGCCGGCGAGCATCATACATATTCATCGGGTGATTCATATTAAAATACATTCTTTCCTCCATTAATTTATTGATCCGTTTGATAACCTTTATGCTCAAATGTTACTGCCCGGTTGTCAGAAAAGAGTAAACAATCCATTCGAGCATTATTAGAACTTTCATTCCCATTGTCGTTCTCTGCAGAGATTTGGACCTTTGTGGTATGATATTTCGCAGGAGTTGGAAATGGACGATAAAATAACAATCATTGAAGGACCGCCTCCTGTTTTTGAAAACATCGATGACGGTTGGGCGCTCGGATTGAACGAGAGCCCTGTATTGTATGATACTGCGCTGACGCGTCTGCGCACGTTCAATGGACCGGCCTTGGTCGAACGCTGCCACAGAGCATGGAGCAAGCATTCTGAAATTTGCTTGCACTACCGGGATGAACTGGGGTTGGAAGCAAAAGCCCCGATCCTCGCCGCGCGTGCTGTTGATGGAAGCAACGGTCAGATTCTCTACTTATGGGTGCGACGGGATTTGGATGAGTCGGAAACAGATACTGAAGTGGACGACGATCAGGATTATTCCTCGAACTAAATCAAAAAAATCTCCGGACCTCCGGAGATTTTTTATTCTGTGATATTGGTGATTAAATGATAAACACCTGGGTGAGGGGGGCACTCAGATGTTTATCAAAAATAATTATATCGGATAATTTCCCAATGTACAATAGGCTAAGATTTGAAATTCTTAATAAATAGTGCCCCGGGAGGGACTCGAACTCTCAACCTAAGCGTTAGGAGTGCTTTGCTCTATCCTATTGAGCTACCGAGGCATTCAAAAAGATTATAGCATTTGAGGGGAACGGCGACAAGGGAACGAATTATATATTGCGCGTAGATTAACAGTGCTGTGGTATGATTGGCAATATTCCGGGAGAGTGTTTATGAAACCATTGGCAGAGATCGAACTTACAGGGTTGGTTTTTGGGGGTGATGCAATTGGCAGGTTAAGCGACGGTCGCCCAGTCTTCGTCCCATTTGGCATTCCCGGTGAAAAGGTGCGGGTGGAGATCATTGAAGAGAAAACAAACTACTCACGCGGTCGTATTCTGGATATTTTGTCTCCTTCACCCTTGCGCATCACCCCATTATGCAAGCATTACGGCGTTTGCGGCGGGTGTCATTATCAGCATCTATCCTATTCCGACCAACTTAAATTCAAACAGGAAATTGTGAAAGACCAGCTCAAAAGAATTGGCAAGTTCAGCGAACCACAGGTTGAGTCCATCCTCCCTTCACCCAACGAATGGAATTATCGCAATACGGTTCAATTCCACCTTTCTCCGAAAGGCAAACCGGGTTACCAGCAAGCCGGTTCGAACCAAATTGTCGAGATCAGCGAATGCCACCTGCCGCTGCCAGCCATCAACGCCACCTGGCCGCAGCTCGAAATCGAACCGTCTTCCGGCGTTGACCGGATCACCTTACGCGAAGGAATTGACGGGGATCTTCTCCTCGGGTTGGAAGGCAATTCAGATACAGCCCCTGAGTTTGAGGTGGATTTCCCCCTGTCGGCTGTATATTTAGGGAATCAAAGCGAAATCCTCCTTTCGGGAGATCCCTACACCCTGATGCGTGTGAAAGAACGCGATTTTATGGTTTCTGCTGGCTCGTTTTTCCAGGTGAATCTCCCTCAGGCTGAAAAAATGGTCGACCTCGTACTCAAACTTTTGGATCCAAAGCCAGCGGATATTATCTTGGACGGTTATTGCGGGGTGGGATTGTTCTCTGCATTCATTGCCCCGAGAGTCAAAAAGGTGATCGGCATCGAGCTATCAGAATCAGCCTGCAGCGATTATGCCCGGAACATGGATGAATTCGATAATGTGGAGTTGTATGTCGGCCTGGCTGAACAAATCCTGCCTTCCCTCAAGGTGAACCCGAATAAAGTGGTGGTCGATCCTCCCCGAGCCGGGCTGGACAAGAGTGTTTTGGACGCCTTATTGAAAGTGTCTCCCGAACTGATCGTGTATGTTTCCTGCGATCCATCCACGCTCGCCCGCGATACGCGCAGATTCGTCGAAAGCGGGTACGAGTTGACTTCGGTGACACCCTTCGATCTTTTTCCGCAAACATATCATATCGAGAGCATTGCCTTGTTGTCACGGAGAGCGTAAGTTCAATTAATGATCCAGGCTTAGCAAAGGCGGGATGCAAATGAACTTTCAAAACTTGATATCGGGAATGGAACGGTTTGGCTCAAAACGTGAATTCATATGCGATCAGGCGATAGGCGTGGAAGCCACGCAAGTTAGAGAAGAGGTCATTCTTGCCCCATGGTGGGAACCGCCTGTGTTTGAGAACCTGGGAAAAGCTGAATTCTTAAGCAAATCGAAATCTGCTTCAGTAAAAGTTTGGAACATTTCTACAAATCATGGAGAAATCACGTACCTCAAATCCGGGATCGGAGCTCCTGTTACGATTGATGCGGTATTGGCGCTTGGGCTGACGCCCTGCAAAAAAATTCTCTTCGTTGGGTCTGCCGGTGCTCTGGACCAAAGCATCGGAATTGGGGATATTGTAATTCCAGAATATTCGATTTGCGGCGACGGTGCAAGCAGATATATCGTCAATAATTCCCTCAATGATGGAGATGTTTTTGGTGAAAAAGTATATCCTGACCAAAAGTTGTTTGCTCACTTGAAAAATGCGACAAACAAAATATGTACCGAAAATAATGTGAAGTGGCACCTGGCGAGAAATTTCAGTATCGATACGATATTTGCGCAGTTTTCGCATCTGGATGAAATCATGGGTATGGGCTGCAATGTGATCGAGATGGAAACCGCTGCCGCATTCAGGGCAGCCAAGCTGGTAAATATTCCTTTAACTGCACTTTTCAGCATTTCTGATAATACATTACAAAACAAATCGTTGATCAGCGGCCGAACTGCTAAAGAGATCGAATATCGAAGGCGAGTTAGGCGAACTGTAATTCCTCAAATCATTTTGGAATTCTTCAGTCAAAATTAAATGGTTAAGAAGAATTGAGTTTGAACTCTGCATTCATGGCTTTATCACGAATGACAAGAGGTTTGTCATCCTGAGGCGTCAGCCGAAGGATCTTGTACGGTGAGGAAGTTTGATCAAGATTCTTCGCTGCCCCACTCGCAACCACCGCTCGGGCGCGCAAAGTTCGTGCGCTCAGAATGACACATTAACTGTCATCCTGAGGCGTCGACCGAAGGATCTTGTATAAGGTTCGGAATTTGTATTATTTCTATATTTTGACGAACTGGTTGATGAATTGGCAAAAGGCAAGTCGATGGTAAAAGGTTTTGAGGAGTTAACGGCGAATACCTAAAAACTTCGCAAAATGCTCGGCGACAAAAACGCACAGTGTACTTTGTCGCTGCACCAATTAATCGAAGCTCAGGATAAACCGACCATCTGTAAATGGTGCCTGGACTACGCCGAAGACCAGTTCCTGCCGATATCCGAGAGCCATTGCCCTGGTGACTGCCGTCCCCGGAATGCCTTGAATGCCGCTCGTGACTACCTTGATGACAAGTTGAAGTTTGCCGAGGTGAAAAATACCATCTGGTACTTCGGGACAAATGCGACGAGCGATGACCCCATCGTTCTGGCAGCAGAGCGGGCGGTTGGACAAGCAGCTTCCGTCGCGCGCTATCCGAGCAAATGGCACACTCTCGCAGTGTTCTTTTACGGAGCAGCGGCGATTGCCTACGACCGCATAGGTCTGAATGAAGGGCCGGAAGCCTATAACGCAATCGCCGAGGAAGTCTGCGCTGATATGGCGGCGTCTTTACAGGCAACGGCAAATAAAGGGGAGCAAATCGGTATAATCTTTAAAAGAAGCTGACCCTAAATAGCAAGGGATGTGCTATTTATCAGTAGATAGTACCTTCGCCACCGGAGATGACAGGATTTGAACCCGTACTATATGCATTAACTTGTTTCCAATGGAGTATTTGAATGAGACGCTAATTATTGGGAGAGCAAAAATGAATGAACAAATTAAACTGACTAATGATGCCTTTCAAATTGATGCTCAACAATGGTGCAAGGAAATTGAAGATTTTATCAGGGAAAAATTGGCTGAATCACATCGAGATGGTATTGTTGTGACCATTTCAGGTGGCCTTGACTCCAGTGTAACAGCCGCACTTTGTACTCGTGCCATTGGCAAGGATAAGGTTACAGGGTTAATGCTTCCGGAAAGGTGGGGAAATCCTGAAGCTGATAAGTACGGCCGGCTGATTAGCCAACACCTCGGTATAGCAACAAAAAAAATCAACATCAGCCCGATCTTAAGTGGGTTGGGAACCTCTGATTTCCTTTTGTCGGTAACATCTGGCCGCTCATTTTGGAAAGATACAGTAAATAAGTTGTTGAAGAAGAGCGGGCATTCATCAAAGAACGATTATTTTGACTACCTCAAGGGGACGCTCGAGCCGTGGTGGCGGGGGATGATTACCAAGGTCAATGCCAAGAATAGGGCACGGGTTTTGGCAGCTTATAAGTTTGCTGAAGAAAACAACCTGGTGGTTGTTGGATCTGCCCATAAATCGGAGGGCATGGTTGGACTCTTTGTCAAATACGGAATTGATGATTGCGCTGATATCATGCCGTTGAAGAACATCTATCGAAGCCATATTCTTCAGTTGGGAGTATTTTTGGGAATCCCTGACGCGATATTACACCGGTCTCCAAACCCTGATATTTTACCGGGAGTAACCGATAAATATCTGAGTTATTTCGGGATGGATTTCAGCCAGGTTGATTTGATCCTCTTGGGGCTGGAAAAGGGGCTGACAGTGCGTGAAATTGCGGATCAGCTTGGGATGGATGAGCAACCTGTCAATGAATTGCGAGAGGCTGTTCGGTTAAGTGAATACTCGCGAAATCATGCATTGGCACCCATGCTGAAATATTGAGTTGCGTAGAGATTTATTCGTTTTAGATCTTGCCGAATGACTAAAATGTTTGTCATCCTGAGGCGATAGCCGAAGGATCTTGCATTGTTCAAAAGTTAAAAACAGATTCTTCGCTTCCCCACTCGCAACCACCGCTCGGGGGCGCAACGGTCGTGCGCTCAGAATGACAGAAAAGGGGTATTCGCTACTCTCAGAACAATTGTCACTGCAATCAGAATGACTACTTGCCGTGGGAACCTATCACTTGAAAAGACCGTCTAGTGGACGGTCTTTTGCATCATTCTTGCAACCTTAAGAGTGACGAACTTATTGAGAAAAAACTTGCCATGCCGATGAGATACGCTGGCTGAAAAGAGCTCTCTATTCGTAAGGAGGAAAAAATGACAAAATCGCTGAAAGGCTTATTCATCTTTGTGATGATCGCAATATTGGCTACGTCATGCTCGCTGCTGGGTCAAAACACGCCAGCCCCTGCAAGCGGCACACCGAATGCCACCCTGACTGCCCTGTTCGACCTCAGTCATAACCCGGCAAAAACTGCCCAGCCTGGTATCAGTACCCTGACTTCTGAGCCGGTCCTGCCCACCATCGGCGTATCCACCGCCATTCCACCTACTTCTGCGCCGACAGTTGCTCTTCCTACTACCGGCCCGACGAACACAATGACCGCATCTACAGGACGGGCTGGACCGTTAATGGAGGCAGCTTTCCTGAGCACCGCCCCGGTACTGGATGGAAGCTGGTCGGATTGGATCGATAAAACCACCCAATACCCGATGAAATATGTGGTCTGGGGAGCCAAGAACTGGACAGGGGCAGCAGACCTTCAGGCTGCATTCGGATCAGGCTGGGATGATAAAAACCTGTACCTTGGTTTCAAAGCTTATGATGACGAGTATGTACAGAACACTTCAGGCAAGGAAATGTACAAAGGCGACAGTCTCGAAATATTGATCGATACCAATCTCAACGGCGATTTCTATTCGCAGCAACTGAGCTCAGATGATTACCAGTTGGGTATATCCTACGGCAATCCCGATAAGGGGATCAAACCTGAGGTTTATCTCTGGTTCCCGTCCAATGTCGAGGGTACACGAACACAGGTTGGAATCGCTTATGTGTTCGAAGCCGGTCTTTACCGGGCAGAAGTTACCATTCCATGGTCAACCTTGGGGATCACTCCAACCAGCGGCATTACGATTGGTTTTACCGCCTCGGTCAATGACAATGACGATCCGAGCCAGAACCTGCAGCAGACGATGGTCAGCTCCTCAGCCGATCGTGTGCTCACCGATCCCACCACCTGGGGGTCATTGACTCTCGTCAAGTAAGCATCTTCGCGGCAATAAAAATAGAGCAGTGCGGAATATGAACCGCTCTGCTCTATTATTTTTCTCAAACAAAAGCCGAAATTACTTGAACAGAATTGAGGTTAATTCTTTGCGGTAAGCCAGGGTCTGATCTCCACCGGGGTCCATGAGCTCGAGCAGTCCCAAAATCACCAGGCGGGCCCGATCTTTGCGGAAATGGGGGTCCTCACGCAAGATATCCAACAGCCCGTCGATACTGGCGGGTAAATTCCGGCGAATTGCCAGGCGGAGGCTATTGGAAAAAGCAATATCCAAGTCTGTTTCATCCGGAAGAGACTTGCTGCCGAAGTCGAGCAGCGCCTTAATAAGCGGCTGCAGTTTTTCGGCTTCGTTATAATCCCGGCTGGCGGGAAAGTTCCTGAAAAGTGTGTTCGCTTCCTGCGCCTGACCGTTCAGTAAGGCGATCTTCATCAGCCCCAATGTGGCCCCGGGATGTTCAGGAGAAATTTTCAGCGCTTCACGAAAAGCTTCTTCGGCAGAGTTGATGGATCCGTATGCCAGCAGGCTGTTCCCTTTTTCGACTTGTAAATTGGCGGGACTGGGTGGTGTAATCCGATCGAAAAACTCGCGCACCCTTTCTTCCGGCAGCATACCGACAAAATTCGATACCATATTCCCCTGGCTGAAAGCCTGTACCGTGGGAAGACTGCGCACACCGCAGCGGACGGTGAGCGCGGGATTTGCGTCGACATTTACGCGCGCAAGACGAAACACCCCATTGGCTTCACTCGTAATTTGGGTAAGTATGGGATTCAATTGCTTGCAGGGTTTACACCAATCCGCCCAAAACTCGACGATCACCGGGGTGTTTTGTGAATAAGCCAACACCTCGTATTCGAAATCGGTTTCTGAAACGTCGATGATAAAATCAGATCGCATACTTCTCCGTTGATCTGTCAATCACAAGATAAATCGAAAAACCAGGGATCACTCGTCTCCGCCTTCATCGCCAGAAGCAGCCGCCGGTTGGTCAATTCGGATCACATCGCCATGAATATTGATCACCACTTTCAATCCCATCATTCCCAAGTAGGCAACCGTCTCTTCGGGGATGCCGGTCTCGAGCATGGCATCGTATTGTTTATCGATATTCTTCAGTTGGTTTTCGATGATGGCATGGGTGAATAAATCTTCCTGCCCCATCATCTTTGAAGCCTGGTCGGCAATCAAATCCTCGTTGCCTTTGATCTGCGAACCCAATTGGCGCAATATCTGTAAATCCACATCACGGGAGGGAATATGATGTAAAAAGCCTGCATCATCGATCACATAGACAGGCTCACTTCCAACATACGAAATCCCGATCGGTTGGTTATATTCGTCTACGATCACACCTTTAAACAATGCGTGGGTGCTCATTTTTATTCTCCAGGATTAATTATACGCGAACAAACGGGGGTTTGTAGAACTCTTACAGAATTCTGACAAAAAGACTCGGGAATTCAAGCGCTGATTTCGACGAGGGTTCCTTCACGTTTGAAGAAGGTTTGTTCATCAAACGGCACAACTGGCAGCGTCCAGCGATAGACCCACTTGGCCGCGGACGAGGGGAGATTGATGCATCCATGACTGCGCGGGCGGCCGAAATCATTATGCCAATAAGTGCCATGGAAAGAAATGCCATTTTCATCGATGAAGCTCACCCAGGGGACCCCCGGCAGGTCGTAGGTATTGGCTGCAGCGTGTGAACCGTTTACCATGTGGCGCGAAGGCCGCTTGTAGTCGGTGGTAAATCTCCCTTCGGGAGTGAAGTAGCCGTTCCAGGTTTCCATACCGGCTGCACAGCGGATCATCTGGACCGGGCTGCCAAATTCATAGGCGATAACGATCTGATCCTTCAGACGCACTTCGATTTTCTTTTCTTTCTCCGGCACATCCGGTGAGAGGGTGGTCAATTCATCTTTTCCGATGATGCGAACGTGAGCGGCGTTCACGTAATACTTGAATTGGTAAAAATCCTCCAAAAGCTCGTACCAGATGCCACCCTGGCTATCGGTAAGAATGCCAATGACCCAGTGCGTGGTCTCATAATAAAGCCGGTATGCCACCACTTTGGGGAAGATCGGATTCCAACAAGCATCACTGAAGGGGACGGTGATTTCACCCAGCACGCCCTTTTCCGGGATCGACTTTGCCGGTTGATTCAAATTGATCGCCACGGGCTGCACAGAACCGGAATGGACATATCCTTCGTGGTTCATCTCATACCAGACGTGGTTATGAGCCGGCTCGCCGGTGCCTATCGCTACTTCAGTGATCGGCAAAACAATGTCTTTCCAATACGTTTTTACAACTTTGCTGTCCATGGATGGAGATGCGTGAGCATCCACCAGGTTTGAGACCACCCTTCCCATTTTGGGTTGGGAGGCAGGTTGGGCAAAACCTGTAAATGGTGTTTCCAGGTTCAATGTGAACAAGCCAAGAACTGCAGCGCTGCTGAGTTTTAGAAATTCGCGCCGGTTGAGGAACCGGAGATCCGTAAAGGGTTGGGTATTCATCTCAGTCGTGTACATTGACCAAAGTACCCACCGAAGCCCATTCGTATAACCATTCAGCTTCGGAGGTGCGCATATTGACACAACCATGACTCATCGGATGGCCAAAATTATTGTGCCAATAAGTTCCATGAATGCCATACCCTTCGTAAAAATACATGGTATAGGGAACGTCCGGCAGGTAATAGCCCGGACCGGTCATGAGGGTGTAGCGATATTTCACATAGATGTGGAATTGCCCAGTCACCGTTGGGTGCAGGTAAGTGCCGGTGGAAACCAGGAACGAATTGACCAGTGTTTCGCCGTCATATGCATACAGCATTTGCTGACTCAGATCCACATCGATCCAGCGTCCGGTCGCGTCAAATTCTGGCGGTGCTTCTGGGGTGGGGAATTCAGTGGGTACGGGTGTCTCTGTTGGTAAAGGTGTGGCAGTGGCTGTCGGAGTCGGTGTCAACGTAGGGGTGGGCGTCGGGGTGGGTGTTGGTGTTGAAGTAGCCGTCGCTGTAGCCGTTGGGGTAAGTGAGGGTTTTGCCAGAACATCCAGGGGTAATGGCGCAGATGAACTCCGGGCGATCGCGTTCAGTTGTGGAACTGCCGCCCAGGCGACGACAGCCGCTGCCAACAGGAAAAATGTCACCAGGAAAATTGCACCCCAGTGACTTTTCTGTTTAGGTTTGCTTTTTTGCTTAACTTTCCTGGTTTGAACCTGGGGAGCTGTCTCCGCTTTAGCCTGAATATGTTCCTGTCTGAATTGATCCACAATATTCACAGCGGCAAACCCCTCGGCGGCTGGTGCAGGTGTCTCGACCACTGGAACAGGTGCCTGAGCTTCTTTTCTGACGATGACAGGCTGGGTATCGCTAAGGACTTTGTGGGGTTGATTAAGGGCTTCTTTCGAGGGAATGCTTCCAAGGCGGTTGAGCGCCCATTGCATGCCCTGCAGCGCATGTTCGCTTTTTGGGTTCAGTTCGAGGGCATGTTGAAGATAGGCCACGCTGGCTTGCGGGCTTGAAATTGCCGCGAGGATCAGCCACGGTTCTTCAATTTTTGGGTCGTAGCGAATAGCCAGGAGCGACCAACGCCGCGCTTCCATTCTTTCCCCATGTTTAAGCGCATTCCGGGCGTTGATGAGAGCTTGTTTTGCTTGCAGGGGGGGTTGGTTCTCGCTCATGGCGTGGGTACCGCTGTTGCAGAAACATTTTCGTTACGGATATAGCACAGCAACCCGTCGATGATGCCCTTGGCCACAACATCGGGATGTTGGGTGAGAATTTGCTTATCGAGGTTCAGAAAACCGGTTTCGATGATGGCGGCGGTAGTCTCAGTGTTGATCTCATCGAATGCGTGGTAATAGGTCATGTCGTTGGTGATGGAACCGGCGTGATAACTCAACCCGGTATCAGCAGCATATCGATCGATCAAGCAAGCGGTCAGACGGGTGGCTTTTTCTGGATATGCACTATGGACGGCTGCCGCAACTTTGAATCCTGTAGCTGCATCGTTTATATAATCACATGAATCGTTATGGATGGAGAGCAGCACCAGACCTTTGTATTGGGATAGGCGAGTATCGAACTCCTCCAGCAGGTCGACTTTGAACCCTTGAGCGGCGAGTCCCTGCTGTACCAGGGTGGCGATGGTCAGGTTAACCTGTTCTTCGGTGGTGCCGTCCGCGCAGACAGAGCCTGAATCATTCTTCCAGTGACCGGAAACAATGCCAATGGGCAGTGTTTCTGATGAACCGGCGGCGGCATTTGTATTCAATTGCGCGATCTCGGTGGGGTTGGCACTCCAGGCTTGAAAAACCCTATTGAGCATTTGGTCGGAAAAGAGATTATCGGGGGTGAATAGGGTAAAAAGAGTCGCCAGCAAAAATGCATACGTGGCGATGGTTTGAATGCTGCCAAAAACTGAAAATCGGGCTGGTTTTTGCGGGTTCGCAGGCGTTGAAATTGGGCTGGAACCGGGATCCTGGACTCCAGAAGGCTGAGTGAAAGGGTTGGTGGTAGGAGTATCGCTCATATTCATTTCTTCCTTACAATATTAGCAAGGTTTGTGCCATATTTCAAATCGAACCCAAATTGCACGGTTTGATCCTTGACTCGTGCAATTCTTAACAGTATAACCTATTAAGAGAAGATTAATGCGGATATTCAACGTGGAGGTGCCTGTATGCAGGTGACATCAGACTTGCGCGATGTGATGCGGCGTTGGGTCGCGGGGGTGGTGATCATTACGAGCGCGGATCAAAACCAAAGGCACGGGATGACGGTCGATTCGTTTACGTCAGTTTCGATTGCTCCGCCGATGGTGAGCTTTTCCCTATCCAATTCTGCCCGGACTTATGCCATTTTATCCAAAAGCGGACTGGTGGGTGTTACCCTGCTGCACCAGGGTCAACGCGATCTTTCTGAAAGGTTTGCAGGTAAAACCGGGGAAGCTGACCGTTTTTCCGGCTTGAGCACTTTCACAATGCAGACGGGAGTGCCCCTAATCCTGGGGGGGATGGCATACATGGAAGCAAAAGTCATTCATCATTTTGACATGCCAACCTCGACCTTGTTCATTGCAGAGGTGGTGTCCATGGCAAAGGAAGATGACATGGACCCTCTGGTTTATTTCAACCGCGCATATCACAGGTTGCAAAATGAACCCAATCCAATTAACCCCTAAAGAACGTGCAAGCCTTTTATGGTTGGCGCGCCAATCCATCCAGGCAGCCGTCTCGCATCAATCGCTTCCCAAGCTTCCGTCAGAAGCGTTGACCGATGCTCTGCTTGAGATGCGAGCTTCTTTTGTTACCCTAACCATCGAAGGCGAATTGCGCGGGTGCATTGGCGCCCTGGAAGCCTCCCAACCCCTGGTGGATGATGTTCAAGAGCATGCGATTGCAGCAGCGCTCGAGGATTACCGGTTTTCGCCGGTTACGCCGTCGGAGGTTACTGAGTTAGAGATCGAGATTTCGCGGTTAACCCCGGCGCGGATATTGGACTATGACAAGCCGTCCGAGCTGCCCGGCTTGCTCCATCCAGGTGTGGATGGGGTGATCTTAATGGATGGCATGCGACGCGCCACCTTCTTGCCCCAGGTGTGGGAAAAGATCCCCAACCCCCAGGATTTTCTTTCTGAATTGTGTTCCAAGATGCGAGCCCCCTGGAATTTATGGATGACCAGGAAACTCCAGGTGCTCACCTACCAGGTGGAAGAATTTCACGAGGAGTGAAGACTTTTCAACCGCTTGCTCAAGTTCACTGAGAAAAAACCAGGGACAGGCACACAGCCTGTCCCTGCAATTTTAATCAAATGCGAGGAAGCAAAATCGTCAGAATTGGTTTGTCAGAAATGAATATATTCGTTCACATTGATGACAAACATGGTGCAGCGTTTTTCTTCAGGGTTTTCAGCAGGTGCAAAGCTGCTGCGGATGACCTGTAAGGCTTGCTGCACCTGGTCGTCTTCCAGACCGCACAAGAGCGTATTCAATCCGCGCCTGAGGAATCCGCCAGTGGAGGCAATGGTCGTTACGCGGAATTGGGCTGAGGTTAGCGCAGTGGAAACAGCTTCGGTATCGACATCCTTTACAATAGCGATGATCAGTTTCATGGCTAAAACTCCTCGAAATGTTCAACATCGATCGAAAAAATCGTTGCGCCACCAATGGTGATCGGGGTTGGCGCGGGGAGGGGGAGCGGGGCGCTCTCCAACGGAACGGCAATGTATTCAACCCTTTGACGGCAATTTTCACGCAGTGCTGCTTCGATTTCTGGTTTTCGGTCAATCGGCAGACCGATCAATAAAGTGGCATTCCGCCTTCCCAAAAATCCACCCACGCTTGGCAGTCTTGTCACGGGCAAATCCAACGCGCCCAGGGTATTTTCTGCAATCTCTGCATCCTGTGCCTGTACCACCGCAATAAACATTGTATCTATCTGCTGCAGTTCAGATCTGTTTTTGTCCATTATTTCTCCTTTCCTTACGGAAACAGGATTTTTCTCATTGGCGGGGTGGTGACCGATTGTGATTCACCGTTGAGCATTTGAATCACTGTTTCAGTTGAAAGAAATGTACATTTAATACAATCATATTCTACCGTAATTGGGGCAAAAAAAGTATTCATTGCAGAAATCATCATATCCGAACTTGACCAGTGATCCACCCCGAGCAGATTGAGAAAGTCCAGGGGTGGGATCAAGGCATTCAATGAATCGGGCTCGCCTGCCGGCTTATATTGATCTATGGAATACGCCGGGTGGAGCGATCCGGTGTTTCGGAGCGTGTCTGCAGCCTGGAGGATCAACGCCCGCATGATCTCAGCCGCTTCTTTTCGGTAACCATATTGATGTAGCCCATCGATTATGAACAAATTCCACAACAGCGAAACCTGGGCGTCCTGGGGGAAGATACCTCCGTCCTTTGAACGGGGCAGGGTGCTCAAGCCCTGTTCGGTACGGTAGCGGGGGTTGATCGTTTTTAGCACCAACGCATCGGCTATAGTTTTTGACGGGATGCCTGCCCACAACGGCAAAAGCTGGGTAATCTCTTCGAGTGTTGAATCTGGTTGGGCAACGGTCAATTTCGAGCCGACTTCGAGCCCTTGAACGGAAATATTGTCCACGATGTCGAAAAGGGTTGGACAATAAGCTGACGAAGAATCCGCGGCACGTTTGAAATCGTTCGCAGTGACTTTGAGTGACACCGGGACCGCGTTGACTTTTCCGTGAATGGCTACCAGTAGTTTGGAGGGATTGGCTAACCCCGGGGAAATCTCGAGGGTGATCCTTCCCGGCGATTTAAGCGCTTTTGTGATTGGCGTTTTACCGTTTTTCCTGATCGTGACGAGCTTTTGCGATCGGAGCATACTTTTGGCTTGACCATCCAGGGTTCGATAACTCTTGCTCGTTTTATTCCAGCATGTATCGACCGCTTCTGCCAATAGATGCTTCTTTGTATTCAGCCATTCAAGATCAGCCGTTTCTTCCAAAACTTCAGCAAATGAGAGCAAGCGGGTGCATTCTTTGTAGAGCAGTGAATACAATCCAGGAAAGGCTAAATGGGGCAACATCTCAGCCAGCGCCCCTCCGCGAGATGGGTCGTATGCCGGCAGATCATCCAAACCAGCCTGGGTCGGGCTCGACCAGGTGGGGAGAAATTCCAGGTCTTCTTCAGCACCTGCATTGAACCAATACCGCAGGTAACGCACCAAAGCCGGATAGATCTGTCTCAACCAATCTTTATCTTCAGTTTGGGCAAATATACTGGCTGCGATCTCAGCCAGTATCGGAAATGCATGATACGGGCTGAGGTGATCGCTCAGAGCGAGTTGGTTACTGATAAACCCGTCAGGGCGCTGGGCTTCGATGAATGCATCCAATACATTTCTGGCGAACTCTGCATATCCTGGAAGCATGCATTTGCAGAAAGCCCATGCGTTCAATGCAGTCTGCCCGATCCATGCCGGTTTGTAATCATTTCCGCTGCCATCCGACGAGTACCCATAGTCTGGACGGCGCAAGAGCACGAACGTCGTTCCGGGGTGTCTTGCAGGACCGGTCATCATCAGCTGCAAAGCCTGGCGTTGACTGTGAGAGAAGACGCGATCCCAATCGGCTTGAGACGTGTTAATTTGGAAGAGATGTTTCTTCTCTGCCATTTCCACCAGCAGCAGGTCGGCATCCCAGGAATGCCCGGTCATCTGGCGTGCATGGTTGAAGGATTCTTCGAGACTCCGGAAAGAAGCCAGCGCCCAGGTAAACGTGCGGGATTGTCCGGGCTGGAGGGTTAACGAAAGATTCAAAGCAGGATAAGGCGAAAGAGAGGGTTCAGGTCCGCCGGTGATATAAAACACTGGCGTCACATTCTGAGTATTTCCCTGCAAGACCGTATTCAACCCGTAACTGTAGGTGGTCATTTTTTGACCCCTGGCAATCGGGTTTAGAAGGGTGTTATACGCAACCTTCCAGTTCTCCAACCGGTCGCCCAGGTTGGTCACCTTGAGGCGGCCGCTGATGATATTGGAGGCGGGAACCCAATATTCCATTTGAACGTCAAAGTTGGGGAAGGGATTGCAGGAAACCCTGGCATAAGATGGCGCCGACGTTGCGAGAACGGGTCTAACCGCAAAAGCACTCGGGTCAGAAATCGTTGTATTGGATGCTGTAAAAGTTGGAAAAATCCGCATCCAATGGGCGCGCAGCCCGTAGGTTGTTAGCAGGGTCAATGCAGGCGGTTCATTCTGGTTGGTTGTCAATTCCCAAATTTGGTCATTGGCAAAGTCAACTGGACTGAAACGTGCATCGGCACTTAGAATACAATAGAGGGGATTAACTGGATTTTCATCCGCAGATGGCATACAGCCATTTTAAGAGGAGAATCCATTCAGGTCAATGAATTATGCTAGAATGAATTCCAGAACTTATCCAAAGGTCAGGTACGAAAGAAGAAAATGACAACTCCAGATCAAAACAATGCCGCGGGAACCGATCCGAAAAATGGCAAGAAAATAGAAAACCAGAAAAACGAAGCGGATTCCAATCAAAACCCGATGCAGGATTCGACGAAGCCAGTTGAGGGAGAGGGTCCAGTTCCCTTTGATGAAGTGGAATATCCCTGGGAAAGTTTAAGACGGGATATTCTGGGCAATCGTTCATCCAAAGTGGGGCAGGCGGATATTCCTCTGGCAGGAACCCAAGCCTCGAGCATTTCAGACAAAACCAAGCCCCAGGCAGCAGATACGAAAAACGCATCGGCGCCAAGCAAAGCTTCTGGCGCTGCGGCAAGCAATAGTGAACAACCCACCCAGGCGATGAGACCTGCACCTGGCAATTTGAATGACCTACCCACGCAGGCGAATCTCGTTGTTCCGCAAAAGAAAGACCCACAGGATACGCAGCCAAATCCTCCCTCCGCCTCTTGGATGAGTGAACAGCCGACCAAAGTCATGCGGTCCAGTGTTTTCCCGACGGTGGGTGATGTGACAACTCCGCAAAATCCATCAAAAGCGCAAACGCAGCGCATTCCTCCTGCTCCACTGGGCGGCAAGGATGCACTACCCAACCATGTGGATGAAGTGGATCTGGGCGCGACCCAGGTTTCGCGGTCTGCCATCAATACAAATAAGCCTGTGTCTCCCTCGTCGCAAAAGCCCAGCAGTATCAAACCGAATGGCAAGGGAAAGGGTAAATTGCCCGCTGGTGATGGCAACGGACGCAAAAAACGAGGATTTGGCGGCTGCCTGATCAGGGCAATCATCATTTTCCTATTTCTTGTCGTCCTGGCGATGATCGCCGCCGGGGCATTCCTGGTCTACCAATATTTCACCATTGCAGCCACGTTGCCGAGCGTCGACGGGTTAAAAGAACGCGCCTCACAGTTCGAAACGACACGAATCTATGACCGCAATAATCAATTGTTATACGAGCTTCTGGATCCAAATGCCGGGCGGCGGACTTACATACCGCTCAGCCAGATATCGCCTTATGTCGTTGCGGCTACGGTCGCGGTCGAAGATAAGGAGTATTACAACCATCCAGGTTTCGATCCGATTGCCATTGCCAGGGCACTGGTGGCAAACTACACCACGGGAGAAGTTGTCTCTGGGGCTTCCACAATTACCCAGCAACTCGCCCGTGCTTTATTATTGGATCCGAATGAACGGACGGAAATCACTGTCCGCAGGAAAGCCCGCGAAATCATCCTTGCCGCTGAAATCACCCGCCGGTACAGCAAGGATGAAATTCTCGAATTGTATCTGAACGAAATCTATTACGGCAACCTGGCTTATGGCATCCAGGCTGCGGCTGAAACCTATTTCAACACCACCGCGGGCCAACTGGATCTCCCCCAGGCGTCATTTCTGGCAGGCTTACCGCAATCACCCGCAGTTTACGATATCTTTACCAATCGCGACGATACCCTCTACCGCTACAAGCAGGTTCTTACCCTGATGTACCAGGATAGCCAGGAAAAGGGATGCATCTATGTAAGTACCAGTTCCGAGCGCATTTGCCTTGAAGCACAGCAGGCTGCTGATGCTTACATTGCCATCGACAACTACACTTTTACGGTACGCGAGAATCAAATGGTGTTTCCGCATTGGGTGAACTACATCCGGTATTTGCTCGAGCAATCTTACGATGCACAAACCATCTACCGCTCGGGTTTTCAGGTTTACACCACGCTTGATCCTAAGCTGCAAACCGAGGCAGAACGCATCGTCAAGGAACAAGTGGATGCGTTGGCGGAAAAGCACGTTACCGATGGGGCGCTTGTCGCCCTCCGGCCGACCACCGGCGAAATCCTGGCGATGGTTGGCTCTGCGGATTTTTATAACGATGCCATTGCCGGGCAGATCAACATGTCGCTGAAGCCGCGACAACCCGGTTCGTCGATCAAACCGTTGACATACGCTGCTGCATTTGAAAAAGGGTGGACGCCTTCCACATTGATCTGGGATGTGCCCAGTGAATTTCCCCCTTCGGGTGATCCGAACGATACGCGTGAACCCTATAAACCGGTGAATTATGACGGAAAATTCCATGGTCCCGTGACTGTTCGCACGGCGCTGGCAAATTCTTATAACGTTCCGGCTGTCAAAACACTGGATTACGTTGGCATCTATGACGATCCTAATATCCAGGGTGAAGATGGATTTATCGCATTTGCCAGGCGCATGGGCATTACCACCCTCGATCGTAACGATTATGGTCTTTCGCTGACCCTCGGTGGCGGTGATGTGACGCTGCTGGATATGACCTCGGCATTCTCGGTGTTTGCGAACAGCGGGACGCGCGTCCAACCGATGGCCATTACGATGATCAAGGATTATTCTGGGAACATTATCTACCAGGCACCCCAGCCGACAGCGACCCAGGTCATCAAGCCGGAATATGCTTATTTGATCTCGTCTATTCTTTCTGACAATCAAGCTCGTACCCCCATGTTTGGGGCGAATTCCGTCCTGAATTTGCCGTTTCAAGTGGCTGCAAAGACAGGAACCACGAACGATTACCGGGATAACTGGACCTTGGGCTACACGCCTGACCTGGCCGTTGGAGCCTGGATCGGTAATGCCGATTACACGCCCATGGAAAACATCTCCGGTATTGCAGGGGCTGCGCCAATCTGGTCGCAGTTCATGACGTTGGCTGAGCCTTATCTGACCAACAATGCTCCTTCAAGCTTTGTCCGTCCGCCAGGAATTGTCGACAAAGTTATCTGCAGCATTTCGGGCACCGAGCCATCGGACTATTGTCCAAGTCAGCGTACCGAAATCTTCTATTCCGAACGACTTCCATTGCCGAAAACAGATGATCTCTGGCAGAATTTGAAATTGGATACCTGGACAAACCTGGCCGTTTCCTCTGCTTGTGAAGGGTACTCCTCAGATAAGTTTATCCTGAATATCACCGACAAGTGGGCAAAAAAATGGATCACCGAAGATCCCAACGGTCAGAAATGGGCAACAACCAACGGATTCAACCCGCCGGTAACCTTTGCCCCCGAAAGGGCGTGCAAAGCGGATGATCCGCGTCCGACCCTGGTTTTTGTGGGCGTCGAAGATCACCAGACCATTTTCCAAAACCCGCTGGACCTGTATGCTGTGGTCAATGCCACCTCGGATTTCAAGGATTTCTATCTTGAGTACGGTGTGGGTGAAAGCCCCCATGATTGGACGCGCCTGGTTGAAGTGGGAGGGCATCCCTCAGACCAACCCCAAAAATTACTCACCTGGAATTTGGATAACATTCCATCGGGAATCGTGACCCTGCGGCTGTACATGGAATCGACCAACAATACCTATGCTGAAAAGTTGTTTCGCTTGAATATTCAGGCACCAACCCCAACCCCTACCGCTACGCCTACTGCGACGCCGACACTTACACCGACGCCGACCCTTACCCCGACCCAAACGCCGACACCGACTGAAACGCAGACTCCCACAGCAGTAACCCCATGATGCCAGGCTAAGTTCTCATGTAAATTGGTTTGAAAAAAGAGCTTCTGGATCTCATAAATAATGAGCGGTTATCCGCTCATTATTTTGTGATGGCTACAAATGGCTGTTTGGTACCCTGGGTGTCAACGGGATCGGGTCTGACGAATCCAGAGGAAGTCGCACTTGCTGACCATTCACCCGCATCACCCGGCTGTTTTTGAAGTAGCCAAAATCGAACTCAGTAGGATCTCCTGCTTTTTTACCCGGTACCGGCATCAACCTTGCCGTCAGGGGTTTTCCCAGTCTCACAGCCAGCGCAGCCACATCCCACAAGATCGATTCGATCTCACCCGTGCTGACATCCCCCGGCAACGGTACAGTATCGAGCCCGGTGCCGCAAACGGTTGAAAACAAGAGCAGATCCTGGATAGTCAACTGCCCGGAAGCCGCCCGCTCAGCCAAAAGCGAATCCTCAAGCACCGGCAGCATCAATCCGTTATACCCAGCATGCTTCCAATTCCCCGCATTGAGCGTATCCGCCACCACCGCCGTGGCTGCCAGCGCGCCCGATTTACCAAGCTCGACGCCAAGCGCTTCGACGGCGCCTCCCAATGAGCAACCCGGTTCCGGGAATGGTGCGGGGGAGAAATCAAAACCCTTGAAATTCACCTCATACTCATCTGCCAATGGGGAGAGGGCATCCGTTAGTGTTTGGGCAAAATTATTGAGGGTATTCGTCAGATGCTCGCGCTGCAAAGCGAGAGAATTTTTCGATTGAAATGCAGCCAGAACGGCATCCGCGCATTCAATGGCGAGAGAAAATGCCGGTTTTTCATTGG
>CAVQOS010000031.1:0-157496 GCA_963714465.1 uncultured Chloroflexia bacterium
ATGGTCGATTGGGCGAGTGCCACAGCGGCCGGTCCGCGTCGTTCAGCCAGTGAACGCGCCTGCGCCATGAGGATTTCCTTCTGTTTGAGCTCTTCGGTGGTGGGCAGGTTTTCGCCCTGCGACCCCACCGGGCTGGCAGCCCCGATGGCTGCCCCAGGCGCCATGGCCGAAAGGGTGGCTGCCAGGGTGAGCATCGTGCCGGCGCTGCCTGCCATGGCTCCCTGCGGCGAGACGTACACCAGGGTGGGGACAGGGCTGGCGAGGATCTGGGTGACCAGCTTGCTCATCAGGTCGATCGACCCGCCCGGGGTGTTCAACTCGATCACGATCAGGTCAGCTTTGACGGATTGGGCCTGGTCGATGCCGCGCTGCAAATACCCCTGCCAGACGGGGGTGAGCGCGCCTTCGAAGGTCAGCACCACCACCCGGGATTGGGTCGCCTGGGCAGGCGCATCCGCCCGCACGGGAGCAGCAAAAGCGGAGAACAAAAGCATCAGGCTCAACACGAGAAGAAGGCGTTTTTTCATAGTGCTCCAGTCCGAATTTATTATAGCACCGGCATTATTTGCGGGCACGCCGGCGGGCAGGAGGAAAGGTGAAGCAACATTTTTTGTAGGGGCGAATCAGCGTGCAATCCATTCGTCTTATATTGGTCAACACACTTGCACGTAGCTTCGCCCAAATGCGGTGTGCATGCCCTTACCCGTTTTACCATCGCCTAGCACGGTTTTCCTGCCGTTCCTTACATTCAACGCGTCTCTTGGTTTTTGTAAGGGCGAAGCTACGTGCATTGGATGCGTCTTTATTTACCGAAACAATTGCACGATGCTTCGCCCCTACCCCCGTTTCGTCTTCGCCCGCGTTGCACTTCCGCCCCGCCCATTTCATACCAAATTCAAACGGGATGTTAACATTTTTTATGCATACTGAGAGTATTCTTGAGACTAGAAGTACAGCAATCATTGATTTAAGGAGAAAGAAAAATGGGAAAGATAATTGGAATTGACCTGGGTACGACGAACTCTGTGGTCGCGGTGATGCAAGGCGGGGATCCTGTGGTCATCACCACCGCCGAAGGATCACGTCTTTGCCCTTCAGTTGTGGCCTTCAATAAAAATGGCGAACGGCTTGTCGGTCAGACGGCCAAACGCCAGGCAGTCATCAACTCTGAAAATACCGTCTCATCGATCAAACGCTTTATGGGGCGCCGCTTCGACGAAGTGGAAGCCGAACGCAAGATGGCCTCCTTCGCGGTCGTTGCCGGGCCAACCGGGGACGCGCGGGTGAAGATCCCCGTGACGGGCAAGGAATACAGCCCGCAGGAAATCTCGGCCATGATCCTCGCCAAACTCAAAGTGGACGCTGAAGCCTATTTGGGCGAACCCGTCACGCAGGCAGTCATCACGGTGCCGGCATATTTCAACGACAGCCAGCGCCAGGCGACCAAAGACGCCGGACGCATCGCCGGGTTGGAAGTGCTGCGCATCATCAACGAGCCGACGGCATCCGCATTGGCTTACGGGCTGGACAAACGCAAGAACGAAAAAATCCTCGTCTTCGACCTGGGCGGCGGCACGTTCGATGTGTCGGTGCTGGAAGTGGGCGAAGGCGTGTTCGAAGTCAAATCCACCAGCGGCGATACTCACCTGGGCGGCGATGACTGGGACGAAGTGGTGGTCAACTGGGCTGCCGATGAATTCAAACGCGATAACGGCATCGATCTGCGCAAAGATCGCCAGGCACTGCAGCGTCTACGTGAGGCTGCCGAAAAGGCCAAGATCGAACTCTCCAGTGTTATGGAGACAGAGATCAACCTGCCCTACATCACCGCGGATGCCAACGGTCCAAAGCATTTGCAGTTGAAACTGAGCCGGGCAAAATTCGATCAAATGACGCAGCACCTGCTCGACCGGACGAAAACTCCGTTCGAGAATGCCCTGCGCGACGCCGGTTTGAAAGCGTCGGATGTCGATGAACTCGTGCTCGTGGGTGGTTCCACCCGTATGCCGCAGGTCGTCGACCTGGTTCGCAAGCTGATCAACAAGGAGCCCAACAAGGGTGTCAACCCGGATGAAGTGGTCGCCATTGGCGCAGCCATCCAGGGCGGCGTGCTGGGCGGCGAAGTCAAAGATATCCTGCTGCTGGATGTCACCCCGCTATCGCTGGGCGTCGAAACCATGGGCAGCGTCATGACCCCCGTGATCGAACGCAACACCACCATCCCGATCCGCAAGTCAGAGGTCTTTTCGACCGCTGAAGACGGGCAAACCGCGGTGGATATTCACGTGCTGCAGGGTGAACGCCCGATGGCAGGTGATAACATGTCGCTCGGACGCTTCCGCCTCGAAGGCATTCCGCCTGCGCCGCGGGGCATCCCTCAAGTTGAAGTGACCTTCGATATCGATGCCAACGGCATCCTGAACGTCACCGCCAAGGATAAAGCCACCGGCCGCGAGCAAAAGGTGACCATCACCGCCAGCACCAACCTGCAGAAGAAAGATATCGAGCGCATGGTGGAAGAAGCCAAGGCGCACCAATCTGACGATGAGAAACGCAAGGAAGTGGCTGAAGCCCGCAACATTGCCGATAATGCAGCCTACCAAACCGAAAAGTACCTCAAGGAAGAGGGCGACAAGGTACCCGAAGCCATGCGCACCAGTTTGACAGCGAAGATCGCGGAAGTGCGCCAGGTAATGACCGGCGACGATCTCAGCCGCATCCGAAGCCTCACCGAAGAACTGCAAAAGGAATACGGCGAGATGCTCACCGCCACGGCAAAGACCCAACAGGCCCAACCTGAAGGCGGATCGGACCCGAATGGCGGAAGCAGCAATCCCCCTCACACCCCCGGTGACGGAGATGTGGTGGAAGGCGAATTCACCGAAACCAAGTAATTCAAGCGATATCACAAGGAGCGCATTCAAGCGAGTGCGCTCTTTTGCTATAGCAAATTCAGGTTACAGTGTACAATAATGAGTGAGCCACACATTTTTTGAATGGAGAAACAATCATGGCAGACTCTGGTAAGAGCGACAAGGGTAAAAAGGAACAAAAGAAAAAACCAAAAATGACCATCAAGGAAAAACGCAAAGCCAAGGAAGAAAAGAAGAAATCCGGTTCCATCTAGTCTTTGCTCGTGTCCTTTATTGAAGTCACCCCTCGATCCGCCCAGTGCTGTAGCCTGGCGCGTAAGAGGGGTTTTGCGTTAAGCAAGCAGAACGCGGGAGGTTATAAATCGCCCTGTCAATGACGTTACAACCCCGCCCAAAGCGCCATCTGTTATAATGCGCCTATGCAAAACAAACGAATCATGCGGCTGCGCTGGCTGGCAGCCTTGGTTATTGCGGGAATCATCCTTGCCCTGCCGCCGGTCTGGAGCCGGGTAAGCTTCCACGCCACCGAAATTTACGCAGACGTCAAATACGCGCTCTTCCCGCCCGAAAAATCGCTCTTCACTCCGGGTCAATCCACCCCCGATTCGGTCGCGGCGGCGGTCAACGCCACGCTTACTGCCATGGCGCCAACCATCACGCCAACTCTTCAAATCACGCTGGTACCCAACGAACCCACACCCACCGCCACCGTCAGCCCCACGCCGCTGCCGCAAACCGTGCTGCTCAAAGGAGTGAAACCCGAACCCCAGCAGTGGAACAACTGCGGACCCGCCACGCTTTCGATGGCGCTTTCCTTTTACCAGTGGAAGGGCACCCAAACCGATATTGCCCCAATCTTGAAGCCGAACAAGCGCGACAAGAACGTGATGCCGTACGAGATGGTGGATTTCGTCAACAATAACACCTCCCTGCGCGCCCTGTCGCGCATCGGCGGCGACCTGAACACGCTCAAATCGCTCCTCTCCGCGGGTTTCCCGGTGATCGTCGAAAAAGGGTTCGAGCCGGCGAACCTGTCAGAGGGTTGGATGGGGCACTATAACCTGGTGATCGGCTATGACGACGCCGCCCAGCAATTCACCACCCAGGATTCCTATCTGCTGATCAGTCAAAAAGACTGGCAGAAATTCCCGGGGTTCAAGATCTCTTACGCCGATATCGAAGCCAATTGGCGTGCTTTTGACTTTGTGTTCATCGTGATCTATCCGCCAGACAAGGAAAACGACGTGCTCAACGCCATGGGTCCGTTGATGGATGAAAGTACGGCATACCGCGCAGCTTATAACCGCGCAGTGGCAGAAACGGTCTCTTTGACCGGCGTCCGCGACCGGTACTTCGCCTGGTACAACATCGGGTCGAGCTCGGTGGCATTGCAGGATTATGTCGGAGCCGCGACGGCTTACGACATGGCATTCAACAGCATGCCGAGCATCCCTGAAAAGCAGCGCCCCTGGCGTATGCTCTGGTACCAGACCGGACCCTATTACGCCTACTACTACGCCGGGCGCTACCAGGATGTGATCGCGCTGGCAAATCAAACGCTGGACGCCATGAGCGAACCCATCCTTGAAGAAAGCTTCTACTGGCGCGCCCAGGCCGAGCTGGCACTTGGCAACCAAACGGCGGCGGTGGATGATCTGCATCAGAGCCTGGTGGTGCATGAGGGGTTCGGACCGACCTTGGCATTGCTGAGCCAGATCGGTGTTGCGCCATAACGTTCCTGATGTATGATTTAAGTGGGAACCCTTCACAACCATGGTAAAAATAATCCACTTCGCTGACGCGCATATCGATATCGCCACGCACGGCAGACGCGACCCTGAAACCGGGCTGCCCATCCGGGTACTGGACTTTCTCAAAGCCTTGGACGCCATTGTCGATACAGCGATCACCGAAAAGGTCGACATGGTGATATTTGCCGGCGATGCCTATAAAGACCGCCAGCCTGCACCGACTTTCCAACGCGAATGGGGCAAGCGCATCATCCGCCTTTCGAATGCTGCCATCCCCACATTGCTGCTGGTGGGCAATCATGACCTCAGCCCTGCCAGCGGACGCGCGCATACCCTGCAGGAATTCGACACGCTCCAGGTTCCCCACGTGCACGTGATCTACAAACCGCAATACCTGACCCCTGCCGACCTGGATGGCGTTCCCGTCCAGGTGATCGCCTTCCCCTGGGTGTACCGCTCGGGGTTGATGGCAGCGGCTGAGCTTTCGGGGACGGATATTAATGATGTCAACCAGGAACTCGAAAAACGCCTCTCCGCCATTCTCAGCGAGTGGCTGGACAACCTGGACCCCACCCTGCCGACCATCCTCACGGCGCACGGGTCGGTGCAGGGGGCTGTTTACGGCAACGAGCGCACCATCATGCTGGGGAAGGACCTGATCCTGCCCGGCAACCTGGTGCGGGACCCGCGCCTGGATTACGTTGCCCTGGGTCACATTCACAAAGCCCAGGATGTGAACGCCGGTGCTTATCCACCGGTCGTCTATTCCGGATCGATCGAACGGGTCGACTTTGGCGAAGCCTCTGACGAGAAAAGTTTTGTCATCGCCGAAGTGGAAAAGGGAGCTACCACTTACCGCAGGGTCAAACTGGACGGGCGGCGCTTCATCGACCGCAAGATAAAAGTGAACACCCGCGAAGAAATGATCACCAATGTGCAGAACTCGCTGCCGTCACCGCTGGAAATCGAAGACGCCATATTTCGGCTGACTGTGGAATACCCGCGCGATTTGGAGATCTTCCTGGACGAGCAGCTCCTGCGCCAGGCCTGCACCCGGGCGTTCGAATTTCACCTCGTGCGCCGACCGCAGGAGGAAGCCCGCCTGCGCCTGCCGGAAAACCAGACCATTTCCAGCCTTACCCCGGCAGAACTGCTGGAACTATACTGGAAATCCATCAAGACCCAGCCCGATGAACACGAGACGCTGGAAACCCTGGCAAATTCCATTTTCTCTGCTGTGTCAGGCACGCCTGAACACACAGAGCCTGATTAATAAGGATAGTGCAATCGTATGCTTGTAGAAATTGGCGTTATTTTTCTGCTCATCCTGCTCAACGGATTCTTCGCCATGTCAGAAATTGCCCTTGTCTCCGCCCGCAAGGTTCGGCTGGAGCAGCGGGCTGCGGAAGGCGACAAGGGTGCGCAGAATGCCATCGAACTCACCAAATCAACCAACAAGTTCCTTTCCGCGGTGCAGGTAGGCATTACCCTCATCGGCGTTCTGACCGGCGCGTTGGGCGGCGCCACCCTGGCAGCCAGGATCAGTGTTGGATTGTCCCAAATCCCCTGGCTGGCGCCTTATGCTTACGGCGTATCCCTGGCATTGGTGGTGCTGCTGACCACCTACTTCTCCCTGGTCGTCGGCGAATTGATCCCCAAGCGCCTTGGGATGAACAACCCCGAGAAAATCGCATCCAGCGTCGCGGGTGTGATGCGCTTTATCAGTTGGGTGACCGCGCCCATTATCAGACTCCTGTCTGTTTCCACCGACCTGGGGCTGCGCCTGCTCGGAGCGCGTAAATCTGAAGAGCCGCCGATCACGCAGCAGGAGATCAAGGTGCTGATCGAGCAGGGAACCCAGGTGGGCGTTTTCAACGAAACCGAACAGGATATGGTCGAAGGGGTATTTCGTTTGAACGACCGCATGGTGGACGCATTGATGACCCCGCGCACCGAGATCGAATGGCTCGATCTTGAAGATGATGCCGAAGAGATCTTCGAACAGGTGCTGGCGAGCATCCATTCGCGTTTTCCTGTTGCCCGCGGAACACTGGACAACGTCATCGGAATCCTGAACGCCAAGGACCTTTACGAGCAAAAAATCAGCAGTAAACCCTTCGATATGAATGCGCTGGTGCAAAAGCCCCTCTTCGTCCCCGAATCCACACCAGCCTCCAAAACCCTCGAGATGGTGAAATCCGCAGGTGTGCACGAAGCCTTGATCATCGACGAGTACGGGGGTCTGCTGGGCATGGTGACCCTCTTCGATGTGCTCGAAGCCATCGTCGGGACCATTCCAAACGTGGACGAAGGCACCGGTTCTGAAATCATCCGCCGCGAAGACGGTTCTTATCTCATTGACGGTCTGCTGCCGGTGGATGAACTCAAAGACCTGTTCAACCTGGATGGTCTGCCTGATGAGGATAAGGTGGGATTCCAAACCGTAAGCGGGTTTGTGATGAATCAACTGGGCGCCATTCCAACGACCGGGCAGCATTTTCATTATGAAAATCTACGATTCGAAGTCGTGGATATGGATGGTCACCGGGTGGATAAGATCCTGGTGAGCATTCTCCCTGCAGAAAACCTTTCAGCGGAACCCGAGGAGTAGTCAGTGATCCCCATCAACCTGCGCATCAGCGGTTTTCTCAGCTACAACCAAATGGTCGAGGTCAATTTTGAAGCCTTCGATCTGGCCTGCATTACCGGTTCCAACGGCGCTGGAAAATCGTCTTTGCTGGATGCGCTGACGTGGGTGCTTTTCGGCGAAGCCCGGCGGCGCGATGATTCGATCATCAACCACCAGGCAAATGCGGCTGAAGTCCGCCTGGAATTCATTTACGAATCCAGCCGCTACGTCATTCAGCGCAGCAAAGCCAGAGACAAATCCACAGTATTGGAATTCTCGATTCTGAACGAAGAAGGCAGATGGAAACCCCTGACCGAACCGACGCTGCGCGGCACGGAAGAGATGATCCGTCAAACCCTGCGCCTGGATTATGAGACCTTCATCAACACATCCTTCTTCCTGCAGGGCAAAGCCGATATGTTTGCCCAGCAGCGCCCCGGGGATCGCAAGCGCATCCTCGCCAGTATCCTGGGATTGGACGTTTGGGAAACCTACAAAGAAGAAGCCGCCCGCCGCCGCCGCAACAGTGAACTGGACAGCGCGAACGTGGAAGGCCTCATTACGGAAATCGAAAGCGAGCTTCAAGAAGAAGCCGCGCGCAAAAACCGCCTCGCCCAGGTGGAGTCGGAGTATGGCAATGTCAAGAAATTGCTGGAAGCCAAGAAACTCCTACTCGACCAGCAGCGCCTGATCCAGGATCGCATTATTAACGAACAGCGTGCTTTGGAAAAACAAGCTGCCGAACTGATCAGCCGCCGGAATGAGCTGACCGGGCTGAAGGAGCGCCTGGCGCAACGCCTGGGAGAATGCAGCGAATACAAAGCCCAGCTCGACCGTGAGAGTGAAATCCGGGCAGAATATGCACGCTGGCAGGAAGCCAAAGTCGCCCTCGAAAAGTGGGAAGCGCTCGCAGCAAATTTTCACCAGTTTGAACAGCAGCGCAGCGGTCCATTGGTAAAGATCGAATCGGAAAAGAACCGCCTGCTGCTGGAGTTTAATAATTTGACGAATATCAAGCAAAAAGCAGACGAGTTGACTGCCAGTCTGCCTGATTTGACCGCTCAACTTGAGCAATTTCGCAATGAAGTCAACCTGCTGACCAAACGGTTGGAAATGCGCCCCTTACTCGAAGAGGAATTGCGCAATCTGCACGACGCAAGATCGCGCGCTATGGCAGAGAATTCGCAACTGAAGCAACTGATGACCGAACTCAAAGCCCGCATCAATCAACTCGATCAAACCAAAGGCGCGCTGTGTCCATTATGCGGAAAGCCCCTAACCCCCGATGAACGTGAAAAACTCATCGCCGAACTCAATCAAACCGGGAAAGAGATGGGGAACACCCACCGCAATAATCAATTGCTGGTTGAAAAGTGTGATAAGGAAGCCCGCGAAAAAGAGGACCAGCTGCATTCCCTGCAGCGCACCGATGCCGACCTCAAACTTGAGGAGCGCTTATTCGACGGCAAACAAAGCGAGATCAGCGGAATTCAAAAAGAGCTTGGCGAGTGGCAGGAAAAAGGCGTCCCCCAACTCGAACTCTTGCAGCATAAAATCGCAGCCGAGGATTTCGCCCAGCAGGATCGTTTGGCTTTAGCTGGCATCGATGAGCAGCTCAAACAACTCGGCTACGACGCCGCCGAACATGAATCCCGGCGCAAGGCAGAACTCTCAACCCGAAGCAGCCAGGAACAGGTGGTGGTGCTTGAAAAAGCGCGCTCCGCCCTGTTGCCGCTCGAGCGTGAAATCGAGGAGCTGCAAAAGACCATCCAGAAGGCAGATGAAAGTCTCACCCAATTGGAAGAAGAGCACGCTGCAGCCCTGACCAAACTTGGCGAAGACACGCATGAGCTGCCCGACCTGAAAGTACTCGAAACCGAATATTATCAAGTCCAGGAGCAATCCAACCAATTGCTGCGCGCGGTGGGCTATGCCCGTAACCAGGTGGACGTACTGGACAGGCAGCGTGAACAGCTGGCGCTGCGCAAGGACGAACGCGACGAGATCAAGCTTCAAATCGCCAACCTGCGTACGCTCGAACGCGCCTTCGGCAAAGACGGAATCCCCGCCCTCCTGATCGAGCAAGCCCTGCCTGAAATCGAAATCCACACCAACGAAATTCTCGACCGGCTGAGTTCGGGAGAAATGTCGGTCACATTTGCAACCCAGCGCCAATTCAAAGACAAAAAACGTGACGACCGCAAGGAAACCCTGGACATCATCATCCAGGATGCCGCCGGCAAGCGCGAATACGAGTTGTTCTCGGGCGGAGAGGCGTTCCGCATCAATTTTGCCATCCGCCTGGCGCTCAGCCGGGTACTTTCGCACCGGGCAGGAGCGCGCCTGCAGACCCTGGTGATCGACGAGGGGTTTGGCAGCCAGGACGCAGACGGACGCCAGCGCCTGGTGGAAGCCATCAACCTGGTGCTACCTGAATTTGCCAAGATCATGGTGATCACTCACCTTGAAGAACTGAAAGATGCCTTCCCCGCCCGCATCGAAGTTACCAAGCTGCCGAAAGGCTCTCAGGTGGAGGTGTTCGTCGCATGACCCTTATCCCCTTGCGCCTGGGTTTGCAGCAGCGGGTGCTCCCCGAATACCGCGTCAACCTGTTCGACGCGCTGGCTGCCTCCTGCCGAAACGGGTTGAGCGTCTTTGCCGGAGATCCCCGCCCAAGCGAAAGTATCGATACCAGTGCAAAGCTGAACGTCGCCGTCCAGGCGCATGCCAGCAATGTTCACATTTTTCGCGGCCGGGGATATTTCTGCCTGCAGCCCAATTTCATTCAATGGCTGAACGAGTGGAAGCCGGACGCACTGATCGTCGAAGCCAACACGCGCTATTTATCCACCCCATCTGCCGTCGAGTGGATGCACCATCACGGACGTCCGGTGATCGGTTGGGGATTGGGCGCACCTGAGACCAATCTCATCGAGAGTTCTCTGCGCAGTGTGTTTTTACGCAGCCTGGATGCTGTGATTGCCTATTCAAAGACTGGGGCAGAGCAGTATATCGCTGCCGGGAACGCCCCTGAACGGGTGTTCATCGCTCCCAACGCCGTCACATTCGCACCCAAAGGACCCGCCCCGCTGCGTCAAATGAATTTTGCGGAAGGCAGACCCCGCATCCTTTTTGTCGGCAGGCTGCAGGAGCGAAAACGGGTCGAGCTGCTGCTGCAAGCCTGTGCTGGACTGTCGCCGGAGATTTCGCCCCGCCTGGTGATTGTGGGAGAGGGTCCCGACCGCGCCCGCCTTGAACAGATCGCGGCTGAACTCTATCCTGATGCAGAATTTACCGGTGCCAAACACGGCGAAGAACTCGAACCCTATTTTCTGGCTGCGGACCTGTTTGTCCTGCCAGGGTCAGGTGGACTGGCCATCCAGCAGGCGATGGCGCATGCGCTGCCGGTGATCGTCGGCGAAGCAGATGGGACGCAGACCGAACTGGTGCGCACCACCAACGGCTGGCTGCTCGCCCACCCGGATGCAGTCACGCTGAAAACCACGCTGCTGGATGCGCTGTACGATATTCATCGCCTGCGCGGCATGGGGTTGGAATCCTATCGAATTGTGGCAGAGGAAGTGAATATCGAGCGCATGCTGGACGTCTTTGCCGAAGCCATCGAATTCGCTATTGATAATCCTTGTAATCACTGAGAGATCATGCATATCCTTCTTGTTGCCGATGGGCGCAGCCCGATCACCGTACGTTGGATCCAGACGCTAAAAGCGCTGGACCACCAGGTGACGCTGATTTCGACCTATCCCTGCAATGATATCGAAGGTGTGGATGCGCTGCTGGAGATGCCGGTGGCGTTCGCCGGAAGCTCAGGCAGCCAGGCAGGGCAAAAAAACTCGCATAAGGCTGGGGTCGTCGCCCGGTTTCGTCCCCTGTTTCAAGCCTTGCGCGACCGGCTGGGTCCGCTCACTTTGCGCAGGCGCAGCAAGACTTTTGCGCGGTTGGTCAAGCAAATCGCCCCGGATGTCGTCCATGCGCTGCGCATCCCTTACGAAGGCATGCTCGCCAGTGCCACCCCGAAAGACATTCCTCTCATCATTTCCACCTGGGGCAACGACCTCACCCTGCACGCTCCGGCAACCCGGCAGTTGACGCTGCTCACCCAAAAAGCGCTGCAGCGGTCGGATGGGTTGATGGCGGACTGCGCCAGGGATATTCGGCTCGCGAATGCCTGGGGGCTCGATAACGAGAAACCCTCGCTCCTCGTGGTAGGCAACGGCGGGCTGGACCTGGCAGAGGTGGATGCGATCGCAGCAGCAACACCCAGGGCCGAACCCCTGCAGATCATCAACCCGCGTGGGATGCGCAGCTATGTGCGCAATGACACTTTCTTTCAAGCCATTCCGCTGGTGCTTGCCAGGCACCCCGAAGCGAAGTTTGTATGCGCGTCGATGGCGGGGCAGCCCGAAGCTGAAGCCTGGGTGGAAGGACTGCATCTACAACACAGCGTAACGCTGCTGCCTTTTCTGTCGCAGGCAGACCTGTGGCAAGAATTTGCCAGGTCGAGTCTTTCGCTTTCGGTGACCACCCACGACGGTACCCCCAACAGCCTGCTCGAAGCCATGGCGTTCGGCTGCCTGCCTGTCTGCGGAGACATCGAATCCATCCGCGAATGGATCACGCCCGGCGTCAACGGTCTGCTGGCAGACGCGACCGATTTCCACGCCCTGGCAGAGGCGATCATCCTTGGGATCGAAAATAATGAGCTGCGCGCGAAGGCAGCAAAGATGAACCGGGAATTGCTCGTGAATCGCGCCGAAGTGGGGAAAGTGCGGTACGAGATCGACATGTTTTACAGGAAGATCCAAGACTCCAGCAAATGATGCCAGTGTCAGAATCTGCGGTCTGGAAACAATCCGGGGCTACCCTGGGTGCGGCTTAGGGATTGGGTTGAACCAACGCCAACCAGGATCGGCGTTACGAACCACTGCAGTAGATTCAGTGTTTTAAAAGTGGGGAATCGCTGCAATACACCATCATTTTATGAAGCGTATTTCATGAACCATGCCAATGGGACGTATAATTGTGCCACCGGTCAACGGACTCTTTCAAGACCCTTTCAATGAAAAAACATCCACGGCTTAAGCCGTTTCTTCCCCTGCTCTTGCTGGTTCTTTTTGTCACTCTCGCCTGCAATTTTCCAATTAAAGTATTGTTCTATACCCCCAAGCAACAGCCGACCCTCGACCCAGCCATTTTTGGCCAGCGAGGGACGCCCGCGATTGCCCTGCAGACCCCGGGGACGGTTCCTCTCACTCCGCTAACAACGCTTGTCCCTTATGATGCGAACACCTCGGTGTCGTACCTTGCTCAATCCGGCGATACGCTTGAGGTTGTCGCAAATCACTTTGGGGTGACAACCGGTCAAATCACCTCACCGCAGCCCATTCCTGCGCTGGGGATTATCCCGCCAGGGCAGCAATTGATCCTGCCCAAACCGGCGGAAGCCGCACCTTACTCCGAAAAACTGCTGCCGGACAGTGCGGTGATCAATTCACCTTGCGGCAGAGACCTCGACGTTGAAGCAGTAATTCAACAGGCAGGTGGGTATCTCAATATCTACACGCAAACTGTCAATGACAAGTCTCTGACGGGGGCGCAGGTGGTTCAATTGGTCGCGGATAATACTTCGGTCAATCCCCGGTTTCTCCTGGCGTTCATCGAGTTTCGCTCACACTGGTTCACCCAAAACCCGGCGGAACCCAATCTCAGCTACCCGCTCAGCCTCAATACCCCAAACTACAATGGGCTTTACCTCGAGCTCTCACTGGCAGCCAAGATGCTCAACACCGGTTATTATGCCTGGCGCGAAGGATTGATGTCCGAGCTGACCTTCGCCGGCGGAGGATCCGTTCACATTTCTCCAGATCTGAATGCCGGGACAGTGGGGCTGCAATACTTGTTTTCGCAGCTCTTCAGCCAAAGCAACTTCGCATTCGCACTTACCGGGCAAAACGGATTTATGGTCACATATAAGACTCTTTTCGGTGATCCGGGCGTGTGCGTCGCCCAGGTGGAGCCTTTGATCACCGCTGACATCCAGCCCCCGGTGTTGGAACTGCCCTTTACCCCTGGCGAGGTTTGGGCGATGACCGGGGGTTTGCACGTCGACTGGAATACTGGCACCCCGGCGGGTGCTCTCGATTTTGCCCCGGTCACCGGCGAAGCACGCTGCGTGGTCTCCCGCGCCTGGGTATTGGCATCGGCAGCAGGCGTGGTTACCCGTACAGGCAACGGCGTGGTTCAACTCGCCCTGGTGGATGAGAAACAACAATTGACAGGATGGGAACTGCTGTATATGCATGTCGCGGAACGCGACAGGATAGCGGTGGGTGCACATGTGCAGACCAACGATCCCATCGGTCACCCCTCCTGTGAAGGAGGGGCTGCAACCGGTTCTCACGTCCACATCGCACGGATGGTTCGCGGCGAATGGATCGGTGCAGGTCAGCCATTCCCGCTGGTGCTGAGCGGCTGGCTCGCCGTTCCCGGCGATAAACCCTATCAAAGCACGCTGGTCAAGGGCGATCAGGTCGTGGCCTCCCGCATCGACGGCATGTACAACGCCCAAATCGTCCGCTAATTCCCGACCACGGTATTCCACACTCGCTATACGCATAAAACGTCGTTACAGGACAAAATTGACAGGCTCTTTTCACAAAAATCATCTGTATAATAAAAAAATGGATATTAAAGAAATTTATGGAAGGAGGGAAACACCATGAAACTGTCAGCACCCACCCAAATTATTTGGTGGCTCTCGCTCATTTTGGGAGCAGTCGGCGTTCTTCTCTTCACAAAAATCATCAAAGTAGCCGCGCTTACACCTTATGATTTTTGGTTGGTCGTTGCCGGCCTGGTTTTGCTTTTACTGGCCACCCTTTTCAGGAAAATGTAAGCCGCATCAATCCAAACCACTTTCAATAAACCACCGGAAAAACACCCCGGTGGATTTATTTTCTATTTCTCGGTCCTGCCAAAACGCCGGATGATTCGCTACCTATTTTGACCTGATTCTGGGATAATTGCCTTTATGCAAAATCCAACCGATAAGATCCGGGGGCTGGTCGTTGGGGCCGTCATCGGTGACGCCCTGGGAATGCCCCTCGAGTTTCATCCGCCCCGCCCGCCCAGCCGCCTGGTTCGCGAAATGGAAGAGGGTCCGCTGCCTGCAGGCAACTTTACCGATGACACTGAGATGGCGCTGGCACTCGCCGAAAGCCTGCTGGAACATTCTCCTCTGGATGGACAGGATTTCACCCGGCGCCTGCTGGATTGGTTCCAACATCATCCGTCGGATGTTGGCATCCATACCGCCAATGTACTGAGATTAATCGCTAACGGCGTGGGGTGGCAAGACGCCGCCGTACAGTCGCAAAAAGAAGATCCCGATAATGCCGGAAATGGATCGCTGATGCGCGCCTGGCCGGTAGCCGCTGCACGTCACATGAATTTAGGCCTGCTGATCGCAGAGTCGCGCCTCCAATCGCAAGTTACCCATGCCCGTCCCGATTGCGTCAATGCCTGCGTGTTTTTGAATCTCATCCTGGCAGACCTCATCCACCGCGATTCGTCAAAGCCGACCAATGCAGCCCTGCGCGAAAGTATTGCCGGATCTTTGACCAAGGTATCCCTCGGCAAGGAATTCGAATTGAGCATCGAGCTGGCACCAGTGCGGCAGCGGGTCAATCTCAAAAATACAGGATGGGTGCGGCACACCCTCGAGAGCGCATTTTGGGCGGCGCTTACTACCACATCCTTCGAAGAAGCGCTGGTCAATGTGGTCAATCTTGGGCAGGATGCCGACACGACGGGCTGTGTCACAGGTGCCCTGGTGGGTGCCTTGTACGGCTTCGAAGCACTTCCCACTCGCTGGAAAGAGTCCGTCCACGGTGAGTATCCGCTGCGCTCCGGGCACCTGTGGTTCCTGCAGGATTTCGTCAACCTCGCGGATGAGTTGGGAGAGATGGGTGAAAAAGGTTAGTACGTTGATACGGGGGATTTAATCATGCCATTCAAAAGCCCGATCACTCAACAAAAAACAACGCAAATTAAACATAGCAAGGCAAAGGAATTCCGCCAGAATTTGACGCCTTCCGAAGCATTGCTCTGGTCAAGATTAAGAGCCAGCCGGTTGGGGGGATATCATTTTCGCCGTCAGCAGGTAATCGAACCCTACATTGTAGATTTTTACTGTCATTCGGCAAGTCTTGTCGTCGAAGTGGATGGCGACATCCATACCTTTCAAAAAGGATACGATCTTGAACGTGATCAATATCTGAAAGAGCTGGGATATTCTGTTTTAAGATTGACTAATGATCAAATAGAGAAGAACCTGGATGGCGCTTTGGAGCAAATCCTTGCTTTCTGCAAGGCAGCAAGCGATCGGATCGAGGTCGGATGAAAGCATTATATATTGTATTAATGGATGATTTTTGAGATTTGAGTCAAAAGGGGCCTATTCTACCGCTTGGCTGGCTCTTAACAGAAATTCGAGATCAGTGGGAAAAGTAGGTTTTCTTTGGGTTCTAGTTACTATGGCGACGTATTGCGAACCTACCCCAACCCTCCCTAAAGGGAGGGAGATTTCAAACGTGATGTTCGTACCCTTCCCTTCAAGGAAGGGCAGGGACAGGTTGAATAATGCACATTTCGGCGTTTGAGTAGCGCTGTGAACAGAAATTCAAGATCAGTGGGAAAGGGTTTTCTTTGGGTCCTAGTTACTATGGCGACGTATTGCAGACCTACCCTAACCCTCCCATACCCCACTCGCTACGCTCGAGGGCGCAAAGACCGCGAAGGGAGGGAGATTTCAAACGTGATGCTCGTACCCTTCCCTTCAGGTAATGGCATGGATAGGTTGAATAATGCACATTTCGGCGCTTGAGTAGCGCTGAACAGAAATTTTAGATCAGTGGGAAAGGTAGGTTTTCTTTGGGATCAAGTAACTATAGTCGAAGTATCACAAACCTACCCCGACCCTCCCTAAAGGGAGGGAGATTTCAAACGCGATGCTCGTACCCTTCCCTTCAGGGAAGGGCAGGGATAGGTTGTACTGCGCGGTCTCGCGAGTTATTGCGCCCCCGAGTGTTCCTTGCGAGAGGGGTAGGCTTGTCCCAGAGCGAAGCGAGCGGGATCAGGGAATGGCAGGGATAGGTTGAATATCACACATCCCGGCGCTTGAATTGCCCAAATCAAACTGGCAGGATTGGGTCGGTTTACCTGAGCGTCGCCACTCTGCAAGCTCCTGAAGATGTCTATTCATTTTGACGCCAACCCTCACCTGCATTATACTTAATGGGTCGTAGGTCTTTAATTTGAAAATCCTATTCAACCTTAGGAGGTTCGTTCTGTATGGCAACTGACGGTTCGTTCAAACTTACGTACGCCACTATGTACAACCCCCCCGAAGATTTACATACACGTTACGACGAGGCTCTCGCCAAACTCAAGGCTGAACTCGGTCGCGAGCATGGGATGATCATCAACGGAAAAGATGCATTTTCTCAAGAAAAGTTCGAAAATCGATCCCCAACCAACACTGACGTTGTCCTTGGGATATTCCAAAAAGGGACGGCAGCCGACGCTGCTGCTGCCATTGCAGCAGCCCGAAAAGCGTTTCCGGGTTGGAGCCATACCCCCTGGCAGGATCGCGTTGCCATCGTTCGCAAAGCAGCTTCCCTCATGGACGAGCGCATCTTCAAGATGGGCGTCGTGGAAAGCCTGGAAGTGGGCAAGAACCGGATGGAAGGACTCGGCGATGTTGCAGAAGCGGCCGACCTCTTCCGCTATGCCTGCGATCGCATGGAAGCCAACAATGGATTCGTCACCGAAATGGGAACCGATCCCCTTGTGGGCTACCACAGCACCAATGTTTCAGTGCTGCGCCCATACGGCGTCTGGCTGGTCATCAGCCCCTTCAACTTCCCCTCTGCCCTCACCGGCGGACCCACCGGCTCGGCGCTGGTGGCAGGCAACACTGTCGTCATCAAACCCGCAACCGATACTCCCTGGACCCCGCGCCTGATCGCCGAATGTCTGCGCGATGCAGGCATACCGGACGGCGTCTGCAACTTCGTTACCGGTCCTGGCTCAACGCTGGGACAGGCGCTCATCGACAACCCCGACGTCGACGGGATCACCTTTACCGGTTCGTACGATGTGGGCATGAAGATCTACCGTGATTTTGGCGTCGGCCGCTACGTCCGACCCACGATCCTTGAACTGGGCGGCAAGAATCCGACAATTGTTACCAAACATGCCGACCTTGACGCTGCAGTCGCCGGCCTGGTCCGGTCGGCTTTCGGTCTGCAGGGGCAAAAATGCTCTGCCGGATCGCGCATATTGATCGAGGCGCCGGTCTATGATGACCTGGTGGCACGTCTGGTGGAAGAAACCGAAAAGCTGACGATCGGCGACCCAATTGCACGCAAGAACTTCCTGGGTCCAGTGGTCAACAAAAGTGCCTACAAGGATTACCAGAGTTTTGTGGCTGAGATCAAAGAGTCCGGCAAGATCTTCACCGGTGGCAAAGTTCTGACCGAGGGTGAGTATGCCAAGGGTTATTTCTGTGCACCGACCCTGGCTGAACTGCCTTTCGACCACCGGCTGTGGAAGGTTGAAATGTTCCTCCCGATCTCAACCATCGGCAAGTTCACTGACCTCGAAGCTGCAATGAAGATCGCCAACGATGTGGATTACGGCTTGACCGCCGGATTTTACGGCAGCGAAGAAGAAGTGTCATGGTTCTTCGACAAGATCGAAGCCGGTGTGACCTATGCCAACCGTCCGCAGGGTGCCACCACCGGTGCCTGGCCCGGGTTCCAACCCTTTGGGGGATGGAAGGGTTCAGGGTCATCCGGCAAGAATTCTGGCGGTGTCCATTACCTGCAGTTGTATATGCACGAACAAATTCGCACGCACGTGCGGAAAGCCTAATTCAAGGGAACTCACAGAAGCCCGGTCTCACCAACCGGGTTTCTAAACAGGGTGATTATGACCAAACTTTGCTCACTCAAAGAAGCCGTTGCCAATTACGTCCACGATGGTGACTTGTTGTACTGCGCCGGGTTCACGCATCTGATCCCTTTCGCTGCCGCGCATGAGATCATCCGCCAGGGTCGCCGTAATCTGACGCTTGCCCGGGCAACGCCTGACCTCATCTATGATCAACTGGTTGCGGCAGGCTGCGCAAAAAAGGTTATTTTCAGCTATATCGGCAACCCGGGGGTCGGCTCGCTGCGGATCATCCGCAGTGAACTCGAAGCGGGTCGCTTGGAGTGGGAGGAATACTCCCATTTTGGCATGATCTCGCGCCTCCAGGCGGGGGCAGCCGGTCTACCCTTTATCCCCATGAATCAAACCGCCGCGGTCGACCTGGAGACCAACAATCCCAATCTCCGCAGGGTCAAGGACCCATATACCGGGCGGGAAGTGGTAACCGTTCCCCCCTTGAACCCGGATGTTGCCATCATCCACGTCCAACGCGCGGATCAAAATGGCAACTCGCAGATCTGGGGCATTCTCGGTGAACAAAAAGAGGTTGCCTTTGCGTCAAGCAAGGTGATCATCACCGCTGAAGAAATCGTCGATGAAAGTGTTATCCGCTCCGACCCTAACCGGACCCTCATCCCCGAGTTGATCGTCAGCGCAGTCTGCCACGTTCCGCACTGTGCACACCCTTCTTACACCCAGGGGTATTACGATCGAGATAATGCCTTCTATCTCAACTGGGACAAGATCACCGAATCCCCCGAGGCGACCTTAGCCTGGCTGGATGAATGGGTCTATAGGGTGAAAGATGCGGATGAATACTGGCAAAAATTGGGTGAAGAAGCCCATGAACGCTTGAAGGTGGCTCCCGCATTTGCCAGCCCGGTCAACTACGGGAAATACTAGCCCATTGTTTGATGAATCTCATAAGCTGCCTTATTTTGGATTCATACGCCGCAAAGCACGAAATGCAACAAGGAGGACCATGGAAGCAATCACATACACTGCCTCTGAATTAATGTGCATCAACGCAGCCAGGTTACTGCAGGATGGGGACGTGGTCTTCGTTGGTGTGGGTCTACCCAACCTGGCCTGCAACCTTGCGCGTCGGACCCATGCACCCAATTTACAGATGATCTATGAAGCCGGTGTGATCGGCGCCCGCCCAACACGAATTCCGCTCTCGATTGGCGACCCCACCCTCGTCAGCGGGGCATCCTCCGTCTGCAGCATGTATGACATTTTCAGCCTTTACTTGCAGCGCGGCAACGTGGATGTCGGCTTCCTGGGGGGTGCGCAGATCGATCGATTTGGCAATATCAACGCCACGGTGATCGGCGATTATGCAAAACCAAAAGTACGCCTGCCGGGGTCCGGAGGGTCACAAGAGATCGCCGCCTGGGCAAACCGCTGCTACATCATCACACCGCATCAGAAGCGTCGATTTCCTGAGAAGGTCGATTTTATTACTTCTGCAGGATTCTTGAACGGGCGTGCCGAAAGAGAAGCTTCAGGTGTGCGCGGAAAAGGTCCGTTGGTCGTGGTCACCAACCTGGGATTGCTGGAACCGGATTAATCCGGTGAGTTGACCCTGACTGCCCTTCACCCCGGTTGCTCGTTGGACCAGGTGCGCGAGAATACGGGATGGCCGGTCAAATTCGCAGAGCGGGTGCGGCAGACCGAGCCGCTGCATGAAGATGAACTGAAGCTATTACGTGAAGAATTGGATCCGCAGGGAATTTATCTCAAAAGCGGTGGATAAAAAATTATTACAAGGATAGGATGACATGGCAGAAAAACCGATCGAAGTTCTAATTACGCTCCCAATGCCCGATGAAGTGATTCACAAGTTACGCATGGTCAGCCCCAGGCTGCATATCGTCGTTCACCCGGCTCAAAGCAATAGTGATATTTCGGATGAACTCTGGAACAAGGTGGAAGTCCTGTATACGGATGTTCTCATCCCCAACCTGGCAAACACCCCCAACCTGCGCTGGATCCAGTACCACTATGCGGGAATCGACTATATTCTCAATACACCACTGGCCACCCGGCAGGATATTCGCATCACGAACATGAGCGGTGCTTCGGCAATTCAGGAAGGCGAATATATTATGATGGGCCTGCTGGCGCTGGCGCATCGTATGCCTGAGTTGATCACAAACCGCGCTAAAAAGGAATGGCCGGCAGACCGCTGGGAAAAATTCGTACCGCACGAACTCAGCGGCGCTACGGTTGGACTGGTCGGTTACGGCAGCATCGCCCGCGAAACAGCACGCATGCTGCAGCCCTTTGGCACGACCATTCTCGCCTGCAAGAAAGACGCGATGCATCCCGAAGACAACGGTTACATCCTCGAAGGACATGGCGACCCTGAAGGGAATTTCTTCCACCGCCTGTACCCGATTGAAGCCCTGCGCTCGATGCTGGCAGAATGCGATTTTGTTGTCGTTACGCTTCCGCTCACGAAGGATACACGCAATATTATCGGCGAAGAAGAATTGAAAGCCATGAAACCCGGATCGTACCTGGTTCATATCAGCCGCGGTGGTGTGGTCGATGAAACCGCCATGGCTTCGGCTTTAATGGAAAAGCATATCGCAGGAGCTGTGGTGGATGTGTTCAACCAGGAACCCCTTCCGGCAGAGAGCCCGTTATGGAAGATCCCAAATTTGATCATCACGCCGCATATATCCGGCTTCAGCCAGGTTTACAAAGAACGCGCCGGAAACCTGTTTGTGGTCAACATGCAGCGTTACCTGCGCGATGAAGCGCTGCTCAATTTATTTGATCCAACCCTTAATTATTGATGTAGAATGGATGGGTTCAAGGCTTCTGACATGAGAATCCTTTCATGCAGAGGATTATAGAAAGTAAGTTGTTTGATGATTGGTAAAGCGCAGATAAATACGGTTTTTTTTGACCTGGGTTATACCCTGGTGAATTTTATCGGTGATTTTGCCCAAAAAACGAATGAATCCTACACGGTTCTGGCAAATGCGCTGAACCGTGAAGGATGCAATCTCAAGGTGTTCAAATTCGCAGAACGGTTTCAAGATGTGATCACCCAGTATTATCACGACCGGGAAAAAGATAACCTCGAAAAACCGATCGGGCAATTTGTGCGCCAGGTTCTCGCAGAAATCGGACAAAATCATATTACCGATGATAAAATCCGGCGCGCCATGAATGAAATGTACGCCATCACTGAAGAATGCTGGCAGCTCGAAGATGACACGCATCCCACTTTGAAAGAGTTGACGCGCATGGGATTTCACCTGGGTATCATCACCAATGCCGCCGATGCCGTGGACGTGTCAAAGATCATCGATCGACATAATCTGCGCGACTATTTTGAGACGATCGTCATTTCGGCAGACCTGGGTATTCGCAAACCAGATCCGCGTATTTTTGAAGTCGCCATGCAGCGTACCGGAACGACGCCTGTCTCTTCTGTGATGGTGGGCGACTCGCTCAGTGCCGACATCCTCGGCGCACACCGTGCAGGCTTGCGCGGGATTTGGATCACCCGGCGCAGCGAGCACCCAAACAACGCCCTTTTCCGTTTTTCAATCTCGTCCGATGCCGAAGTCAAGACTTTGGCCGAAATTCCTGCACTTTTGGAGCGCTGGAATCAATAGAAACCTCTTACAAAAAGAGGGGAATGCTCGTCGGATCCTCGTAATACATGCATCCTTCGCACCAAATTCAGAGCTGCCGCCGGAGAAAATTAAAACGGAGGGCAACTCTGATTATTTTTTTCACCCATCGTGATAGAATTTCAACATTCAAAACCAAGGTGGCGTTTCAGCATGCCCTCAAGAAAATCTTTACCTTACATTGCATTACTCATTGGGATCAGCGCATTGAGCATGACCGGTATTTTTGTGCGCTGGGCGCAGGCTCCCGGTACGGTCACTGCAGCCTATCGTATGTCCATTTCTGCCCTGGCGTTCCTGCCATTCTTTCTCAAGAAGGAAACTTCGCGCAAGCCAAAGAGTGGGGGTTGGCTGATCCTGGTCATTTTGGGAGGAATTTTTGTCGCCGGTGATCACGGGTTTTTGAATACCGCAGTTGGCCTGACCCGGATTGCCAATACCACCCTTTTAAATAACATGGCTCCGTTATGGGTGGCGCTCTTCGCACTATTGGTGTGGAAAGAAAAACTGAATCGCACCTTCTGGTTGGGTTTGTTGGCAGCCCTTGCCGGTGCGTTGGTGATCCTCGGGTCGGATTTGATGCGCCATCCGCAGTTTGGATTGGGTGATGCCCTGGCATTGATATCCAGCCTGTTCTACGCCGCCTACTTTTTGATCACCCAGCGCAGCCGCGAAAAGATTTCCACTCTGCGTTACCTCTTTTTCGTCAATATCACGAGCGCTGCCGTATTGTTTGCCTTTAACTTCATCAGCGGCACCCCTGTCACCGGGTACCCGCTGCGGACATACCTGGTGTTCCTCGCCATCGGACTGTTCTCGCATTCGATCGGCTATTTTTGCATCACCTATGCGCTCGGTCACCTTCCCGCTTCGATCGTTGCCCCAACCATGATCGCTCAACTGCTGCTTACTTCATTGCTTGCCATTCCCCTCGCAGGCGAGACTTTGGCAATCCCCCAAATTCTCGGCGGTCTCGCAGTTCTGACGGGGATATTCCTGGTCAATCTCTCGAACAGGAAACAGGCTCAAATTGAGGGTGTTCCAGCAACTAACCCATGATCAGAAAAGGGGATGCTATTTAAATCCAGGCTCCTATTAAAATAGGAGACCTTTTGCTTTCGAATCTGACTTTAGTTATGATCCTGCTTAATGAAGCGAAACCTGCCTCTAGACCAACCCGTGTCATAAGGCTGAATATGGCGTTTTATGCAACATTTCCCTTTCATCTTGCCGTGTGGTGTGAGTCTGCTCGATCCGGTTTTCCTCCACCTTCGCACTTCATCTTTCCTTTATGCTAAAATGAATTCACTGGAGAACCCTCATGGAAAGAACTGTCCCGCGCTCGGCATCTGATGAAATTGAGCTTTATCTACGTACGATTTATTCCCTGCTGAAATCGACCACCGAGGTCAAAATCCGTTCTCTCGAAGAGGTGCATGCAGGCATTAATTCGTCTCTGCATCCTGATGCGCGAAAATCCACCCTGGATGCCTCGGCTTTTATCTATTCCCTGCTCCGGCTGCCGGATTGCATCTCCAATGTGACGTCCATTGTCCTGGGGCAAAGCGCTTCGGTCTTCTCCCGTTTTGGATATAACGCGATCGAAAGCTGGGAACCGGTCTCTGCGCGCGCCCGGCGACGCCGCTGCTATTACGACGGGAAAGGCATCCTGGCCTGTTTCATCGCCAGCCGCTCCGATATCGAAGACGTCATCCCCGATCTCGTGGCATACCAGATCGAATGGAACAAGCTGCATGAACTGCTGCAAAATTGCTCACCGGAGTTGCTGCGCGATATTCAGCCGCATGACGAAGAACGGATGTACGAATTGGCTGAACGCATCGAGCTTCCCATCGATGACCTGGAGCGCCTGGTAGCTGTTTTGGGTGAGAACCTTCCGGCAGCGTTGCAAGCGATCGCCGGAAAGCAATGCGAGATGGGTATCCGCTTGTTGAGCGGGTCGCTGAGCGAGTATTCGCGCGCCACCCGTATTTGGTGGGAAAACATCGAGCAGGCTGCGCCGCTCCTCACCGAACACCCCGTCTATTTTATTTCCAGTAACACGCACAGCATTATCAACCCGCTGGCTGGGTTTGCTTTGAAGCATAAGGGGGAATTGATCGAATTCCTCAAGACCGACGTCAATGCGTTTCTGCAATCCGAATGGGAAGAAATCGTTGAGCAGAAGGTGCAATCCAACGAGGAGAATTTTTTCTACTACCTTTTGAAAAAATATCAACAGACGCCTGCGGGGAACCATCTGCTGGACGAGCAGATGAAAGATGAAACCTCCAAGGGCATCATTCGCATTCCAAGCATTCATTCATTCGACATTGAGGCGCAAGTCATCCATCTTTCCGAGCTCGATCCATCCAGCATCGATCCGCGCCTGCTGGAGGATGAAGAACTGGCAGCGTTTACCAAAGAATGTGATTTTTTGGGCTGCAGCGATGCCGTAATTTTGAATATCGATTACCCGCTGGGGCTGGGCGCCTATAATATCCTCTCAAAACTGGGCGAACATCTTGCCGAAATCCTGGGTGTCTACATCATGGGTAAAGCGGCAACGCTCAACGGGGTGCGGGGCGATATTTTGATCCCTTCTGTCGTCCAGGATGAACAATCGCTGAACACGTATCTTTTCCAAAATGTGTTTACCGCGGGAGATGTTGAACACCATTTGGTATATGGCACTGTGCTCGATAATCAGAAAGCCCTGACCGTCCTGGGAACATTCCTGCAGAATTCGCGCATGATGGACGTGATGTACCGCGAAGGATATAGCGATATTGAAATGGAAGCCGGACCTTACCTGTCGGCGGTGTATGAAATGACCCGTCCCAAACGCTACCCCGTGAACGAGATCGTGAACCTCTACGGCGTACCCTTCGACATTGGGATTCTTCATTATGCATCGGATACACCCTTGAGCAAAGGAAAAAACCTGGGCGCCGGAGCCCTTTCCTACCAGGGGATGGATTCCACCTATGCGGCTTCGGTGGCCATCCTGCGGCGCATCATTAAGCAGGAATACAAACGCCTTTCTGCAAACGGCAAACTTCCGCGAATCGCCAGAATTTAACCCCGTTTTTATTCGAACTCAGCCCCAAATAACGTACCATAAAGCTACCTTCGCAAAAGAGAAAGTACCTTTATGCAGTCCTATGACGCCGTAGAATCGAAAAAAAGCTTCAGCCAAATTGAAAAAGCGGTCTTGCGCACCAAAAAGGAATGGGAAGCCACCTTCGATGCCATTCCAGACATGTTGATATTAACCAACTCCGATGGAAGGATTTCACGCTGCAACCAGGCGACCATTAAAACCTTTCATTCAAAATATGGTGACCTTGTCGGTCATGTTTTTTCGGAATTCTTCCCTGAAGCCCGGGGAGCCAATGGCGCCGGCATCGATATACAGCTCTTCGAAGAAAGACATTGGTACCGCGTTTATTCCATACCGGTCGCCATCGGCGCAGATCAAAAGAATCATGTCTACCTTTTTCAGGATATTTCCAAACGCAAGATTTATGAATTAGAGATCCTAAAGGAAGAACAATACTACGAGGCTCTTTTTAGAGCAAACCCGGATTGTATGGTTGTGTTGGGTATGGATCACAACATTCGCCAGATCAATCCTGCTTTTGAAAAAGCCTTCGGCTACACTCAGCTTGAGTCGAAGGGTCTGCTGCTTGACCAACTGCTTTCTCCTATGGAATCATTTCAACCCATTGAAGACCCCATTAGCACGGAAGGCGATAAGCCTGGTGCGAGAATCTGGCAATGCCGAAAGAAGGATGGCAGTCGAGCTGGCTATAAATATCAAGAGCTGCCGGTGTTGCTCAATGGCATTAACCATGGTTGGGTGGCAACTTTCCACAGCTACACTCCCCCAGTTCCTGCTGTTCAGGAACCAGACCTGCCCGCCAATCAAAAGGATGACCTTATTGAGAATCTCACCGGCAGGCTTCGGTCCCCGCTGAACAGTATGTTGGAATTGATCGCCATGCTGGAAGACATCCATCTCACTCCAGAACAATCCCAGCGTGTGGATGCGGCAAAAGAAAACGCAAGCTCGCTTCTGGAGTTGTTGATCGAAGTACGCAACCGGAAACGGCGGGATACCTTCAACCAGAAAGATAACATCCCGGCGAGAATCAAAAGAAATCAAGACGAAGCGGGATCCTCCGGTATCGAAGCCAATACCTCACAGAAGAACGACCGGAATAATATGCGTATTCTACTGGTGGAAGATAATCCAATCAACCAGAAGCTTGCCACGCGCCTGCTGCAGAAGGGAGGGCATCTCGTCCGCGTGGCTGACAACGGCATCGCTGCCCTGCGGATTCTTTCTCAGCAAGCCTTCGACATCGTCTTGATGGATGTACAGATGCCTGAAATGGATGGGCTGGAAGCAACGCGCCAAATACGCATGAGGGAGCCTGAAGGGCGGCACCAGGTAATAGTCGCCATGACCGCTGAAGGCCCGGGTGGTGAGCGTGAAAAGTGTTTTCGAGCAGGCATGGACGCCTTTATTGCCAAACCCCTCGACATTGATGCGCTATTCACACTGCTTGATAAGTACACAGCAGAAAAGAAGTCAGGGAAAAAATTAGCTGGCTCTGAAACTCGTGCGCAGGAAGTCGAACCCGAGCTGCTCGATATTGAGGTTGCCATGCCCCGTTTTGGTGGAGAGATCGCCGTTTACTTTGAATTTTTGGCGCGATTTATCAAGCAACTCAAGCAGACCGATCAGAAATTAAGGACAGCTTACAAAAAGGGTGACGTGGAGCAGCTCCATTCGCTCAGTCATGGGCTCAAAGGCACCGCTGCAAATTTTGAAGCCATCACCGTGAGAGATTCGGCATCTGCACTGGAAGAGCTCACCGCCAACAATACGGTAGTGGGTGCCTACGCCCTGATCAATGACATCGCCAATCAAATTCCCCTTATCGAGGCTTTTTATCACAATCACGTGCTGATGGAAAAGAAGGTTCAAACGCCGCTGCCTGTGGATACCAGACAAGCGAATTGACGTGCTCCGCCGGTAGTTACTTGAGCCAGACCGGCAGCCACGTGCCCAATAACAAGAGCAACACGAGAACCAGCGAGACCGTCAGAGCGCTGGTTTTTTTGATCATGGCACCCATCTGAAGTGCCAGGGAGCCCAGGTAGCCCGGCCAACCCAGAACAATCCCAATCCAACCGATAAGGCTATGCACCATTTGCCAGGTATCCAGGTTGCCGGATATGCCAAAGATCAGGCAAACCAGGATAACCAACACGGAGAGCAAGGTGCTGAGCATCAGCGGCAGGCCAGCCGCGCCGGCAAGCGTCGCTATCTTCACAAAGTCCGGTTGATGTTTGGCCAGGCGCCCGACGTAATAAATCAATGTGGATAACCCACCCCAGCCCAAAAGCACCGCCAGGAATACCGGCTGCAAAACATCCATTGCGCTGACAGGAAAGTTCGCCTGTACCGCCCATAAGACCCTTTGGAGAATGGTCAACAGCATCAACAAAACCACGACCAGGACTGCATCGAACTGGGTGATCTTTTCGCCTTCATACATCTGCCGCGCGTGGAGCAGGATGTTCTTCAACCTGTTGAAGGATGCTGCGAGTGGATTCAAGAATTTCAACAACTTTTCTCCATGTGTTGTCCATGTTTGAAATGGGAAGAGTGCCTGTCATCATACAGTGTCTTTAAAAGACTGTCAATCAATGAGATACCTGCCGGTACGGGGCATAATGCCTCCTCGGAATGAAAAACGGGTAGGGGCGAAGCATCGGGCGACAATCACGGTATTTAAAATCACAATGAATGCCCGTAGCTTCGCCCTCACAAAGAACATAAAACGTCAAATACATTAGAGTTCGCCCTTACAAATAGTCAAATGACACATCAAAAATGCTAGGGGGATGCAAAATGACCTGGTCGGAAGGTTTACCGCGTAGGGGCGAAGCTACGTGCAATCACATGTCTTCTTTGCTCAAATCGGTTGCACGATGCTTCGCCCTTACAAATAGCCAAGTCACGGATCGAATGCCCATATCCTTGCCCTCACACATCACCTTAGGGACGCTCGATCTGCCTTTCCCTTATTTGTTCTATCGAAAGAGCCTTTAAGGTATAATTTACACAGAATTGGAGGTTTCATGGAAATTACCTGGTACGGACATTCTTGCTTCAGACTTACAGAAAGAGGTCTCGCGACAGTGGTCACGGACCCATACGATTATCGCCAGGTAGGGTATGAAGCCTTAAAGCTCAAAGCAGATATTGTAACCATCAGCCACAACACACCGGGTCATAATTACCTGAGCGCCGTCAAAGGCGATGTGCATGTGATCGATGGTCCGGGTGAATATGAAATTGGCAGCGTCTTTATTACCGGTATTCACACCAACGGACATACCAAAAAATCGGATGATGAACCGCGAAATACCATGTTCCTTTTTGATTTCAACGGTATTAACGTGCTGCACATGGGCGATATCAATCGGGTGCCAGCCCAATCCGAGGTCGAAGCGCTTGGTCCGATCCATGTAGCCCTGGTGCCGGTAGGCGGTGGAGGCGGCCTGTCCGCCAATAATGCCACCGAGGTCATCAGCCTGCTCGAACCGAACATCGTTATTCCAATGCATTACGCCACCTCGATGACCGGAAACACCTCGCAAAAGATGGATACACTGGATAAATTCCTCAAAGAAATGGGATTGGGAAAAGTCGAATCTGTACCCTCGATCAAGCTCCCCAATCTTTCAGCGCTGCCAGAAGAAACCAAAGTGGTCGTGCTGGATTTTCAAAGAAACAATAGTTGATCGCCGCGGAGTAGCCCTTGCCAGTCAAACTGATTCTGACCTGGGACATCAACCCTGAACACGAACAGGAATATTTCGAGTTTTTGATTCGCGAGTTCATTCCCGGCGTGCAACGGCTTGGGGGTGAATTATCGGAAGCCTGGGCGACTGTCTACGGTCAGCAACCTCAAATCATGGTGGGCACAGTTCTCCCCAATGCAGCCAGGGCAAACCAGTTCTTGAATTCACCGGATTGGGAAAAATTACACCAATCGTTGTTGGATTACGTGGAAAATTACAGTCAGAAGATCGTGGAAGCGCGCACAGGATTTCAACTGTAAGCGAGATGGAACCAACCAAATATTTCTCCGAAAGTCTTTTAGCCTGGTATCAACAGCATGCCCGCAAGCTTCCCTGGCGGGGGCTTTCTGATCCCTACGCGGTTTGGATCTCTGAAATTATGGCGCAGCAGACCCGGGTGGATACGGTCATCCCTTATTTCAAGCGCTGGATGGCGCGCTTTCCAAGCCTGCAATCGCTGGCATCTGCCAGTGAACAGGATGTCTTGGGGGTCTGGGAAGGTCTAGGGTATTACGGTAGGGCGCGCAATTTGCTGAAAGCGGTACAAAAGGTGCAGGCTGGGTCCACAGGAGCCCTGCCCGGTACGCGGCGCGAACTCGAAGCACTCCCTGGTATCGGACGTTATACCGCCGCAGCCATTTCCTCGATCGCATTTGGCGAAGTTGAACCGGTGCTGGACGGAAATGTAAAACGCGTCCTTGCTCGCGTATTCGATATCCAGACCCCGGTCAACACCCCGCAAGGTGAAAAAGAACTGTGGAGCCTGGCAGAACAACTCATCCCAGCCGAGAGACCCGGCGATTATAACCAGGCGGTCATGGAACTGGGTGCGCTCATCTGCACTCCCAGGTCGCCCGACTGTGGTGAATGCCCGCTCAACCAGGACTGCCAGGCTTATGCTCTCGGGATCCAAGCCGAGCGTCCGGTATTACTGGAGAAAGCAAAAATCCCGACAGTCACAGTCACGGCTGCCATACTGCAGCGTGGAACCAAAGTATTGATCGCGCGCCGCCCGTCCAGTGGATTGCTGGGCGGCATGTGGGAATTCCCCGGCGGAAAAGTGGAGGGTGAAGAACTACTGCAAGAGTCGCTCGCGCGCGAGATAAAAGAGGAATTGGGTGCAGAGATTCACGTCCGCGAAATGCTTGGCGAATACCGGCACGCCTACACTCACTTCAAAGTTCACCTGTACGCGTTCTTCGCCGATTTGAACAACAGCGAGCCGGTAGCCCTGGAAGCCAGCGAGCTTCGCTGGGTGACCCCCGCCGAGCTCAAATACTTCCCGATGGGTAAAATCGACCGCAGTATTTCGAACGATTTGGAAAAAAGAAATGGACTTTCTTGAAGAGGGAGAATACGTCACCCGGCGTGAAAGCATGGTGACCAACCAAATCATACAGCGCGGCATCACAGAAAAGCGTTTGCTGAATGCCATGCGCACGGTGCCGCGGCATTTGTTCGTCCCGGCAGGCTATAAGCGCTATGCCTATTCGGATCATCCTCTCCCCATTGGCGAAGGGCAGACCATTTCTCAACCTTACATGGTCGCGCTGATGACCAATTTGCTCGTCCTTACCGGCGTCGAAAAGGTGCTCGAGATCGGTACCGGTTCGGGCTACCAGGCTGCGATCCTTGCCCACCTGGCAGCCGAAGTTCACACGGTTGAAATCCTGCCTCATGTGGCCGATAAAGCCAGCAAGATTCTCACCTCCCTGGGATACACCAATATCTTTCAGCATATCGGGGATGGTTCGTTTGGCTGGCCCGAAATGGCTCCGTACGATGCCATCATCGTCACCGCAGCGGCAAAAGAGACTCCGCAAACTTATTTCGACCAGCTCAAACCCAGCGGCCGCCTGGTCATCCCCACCGGCGGACCCAGCTTGCAGCACATTCAACGCTGGACGAACGAAAACAACGAATGGATCCCTGAATCCATCCTGGCCGTTTCCTTCGTTCCCCTACGCGGGGCGGAGGGCTGGACGCGGGATGAATGGCCAACATAAAACCACCGGAGCGATAGAACTGCTTCGGTGGTTTTTTTATACGACTGGGTTAGTTTTTGGAAACGTTCACGATGACCACCGGTCGCCGGCGGATCTCGCTGTACATGTAATTGCCAACCATCTTTTCGATATCGGTTTTGAGGTTGCCGTTGGCATGGGCAGCCGTCGTGGCGATCTTCTCGCGCAGTTCGCGCAGCATGTCATTCGCTTCTGACATCACGATAAAGCCCTTGCTGACGACTTCCGGCGCACCTGAGACTCTGCCGGTGAGTTTATCCATCGACAGGTTCACGATCAAAACGCCGTCCTGTGAAAGCGCTTCGCGTTCGCGCATCACATCGGGGTTCACCAAACCAACACCGGAGGCATCCACAAATACATAGGACGTGGGGATGACTGGACCCAATTTCATTTCGCCTTTGAAGAATTCGACGGATTGTCCATTCATCAGGATCGAAATGTTTTCTGCGGGAATGCCCACCTGTTTTGCCAGTTGAGCATGCTGATGCAGTTGGCGCAGCTCGCCATGGATCGGGATAAAATATTTCGGGCGGGTCAGGTGCATCATCAATTTCATTTCTTCCTGGCTGGCGTGACCCGAAACGTGCACCGGGGCGAGACCTTCGTAAATGACTTCCGCACCGCGTGCGAAGAGCTGGTTGATCGTGCGTGATACGTTCTCCTCGTTGCCCGGGATCGGGTGCGAAGAAAGTACCACGGTATCCCCTTTTTCGATATCTATCTGACGATGTGATCCCGCTGAGAGGCGTCCAAGAATGGACGTAGGCTCACCTTGCGACCCGGTGACCATGATCACCACCTTGTCGTCTTTCATACCGAGCGCTTCTTCCAGGCTCACCAGTTGGGCATCAGGGAACTTCAAGATAGCCCAATTTTCGGGCGATCTTGGCGTTGTCCACCATGCTGGTACCGGCGAAAGCCATCTTGCGATTATGGCGGGCAGCCGAATTGGCCACCTGCTGCATCCTTGAAACGAGCGATGCAAAGCTGGCGATGATGATGCGTCCTTTGGCTTCACGGAAAACACGGTCAAAAGCATCGTCGATCACGCGCTCTGAAGGCGTCCATCCCGGACGTTCAGCGTTGGTTGAATCAGCCAGCAGCGCCAGAACACCCCGGCTTTGAAGTTCAGCCAGCTTGGCGTAATCGGTCGGCCAGTTATCCACCGGTGTGTGGTCGAACTTGTAATCGCCTGTGTGGACGATCAGCCCTGCGGGGGTGTCGATCCCCAGACCCACAGCATCCGGTATCGAATGGCAGACATGGAAAAAGTCAACCGTGAAGGGACCGATCTTGCGCGAATCCCCGGCGTGGACGGTTTCCAGCTTCGCCCGCTGGGTCATCCCGCTTTTCGCCAGTTTGACTTCGAGAAGCCCCTGGGTCAGCGGAGTGGAATAGATGGGCGCATTGATCTCTTCGAGTACGTGACGGATTGCGCCCGTATGGTCTTCATGACCATGGGTAATGACGATCCCTTTTACCTTGTTGCGATTCTGCTTGAGGTAGGTAAAATCGGGAATGATGTAATCAATTCCCAACATATCGTTCTCGGGGAACATGAGACCGGTATCGACAATCATGATCTGATTGTCATATTCGTATGCCATCATGTTGGCACCGACTTCCCCCAGGCCTCCCAGGGGAATAATTCTTAATGGATGATTCTGCATAAACTTAAAACCTTTTCTTCCCTCACAGTGGAGGGTAATTTCTAATACCGCGAGAAAGGAGTTTCCTTCCGCGGGAATGTGCATTGATGTGCAAAACAAACAATCCCTTGCTGAAATGTCTGCAAGGGATTGCTAAAGTTTAATTTCACTCGTAACAACTACTCTACCCATGTTATTTCGGATAGACCCTTCATTTCTTTGCCACTTCAAGTTCAAATGAACTCTCAATAATTCCACAAATAAAAGAACAACTAGAGCTATTATACTCGATATTTGTTAATATTTTATATGGATTTATGAATCATTCAATCCCGCAAGGGGGCAATTTGCGTCAACCTACCGCATTTGACCGGTTTTTACTCGATCATGCCTGGCGCAGTGGGCTGCCGTTAAACAGAGTCTCGCGGATTTGGGTGATCTGCTTGCGCAAGCGGTCATCGCGTTCGATCATTTCGGTGATCTTCTCGCAGGCATAGATCACTGTGGTATGGTCCCGCCCGCCGAGTGCTTCGCCGATTTGGGGCAAAGAAACGTTGGCTTCCTTGCGCAGCAGGTACATGACCACCTGGCGGGGGAGAGCCACCTCGCGGGTACGGCTTCTTCCCATCAGTTTTTCGGGGGTGATGCCGAATGAGGTCGCCACCACGTCGACGACACGGCGCGGTTCGAGTGCATTGCGCTGAGGGATCAAATCTGCCAGTGCCACATTTGCCAGCTCCACCGTGAGGGGTTTTCCCCTCAGGTCTGAATACGCCAGCACGCGGGTGAGCGCACCTTCAAGTTCGCGAATGTTGGACTGAATTTGTTTGGCAATGAGTTCCAGGATCTCGGCAGGTACTTCCCGCCTGGCGCGTTCAGCCTTGGAGCGCAGGATGGCAATCCGGGTTTCCACGTCAGGCGCCTGGATATCAGCCGTCAGTCCCCATTCAAAGCGGGAGCGCAGCCGTTCTTCGAGCGTCACCATGGCTTTGGGCGGACGGTCGGAGGTCATTACGATCTGTTTGTCCTGACCGTGCAGGGTGTTGAAAGTGTGAAAGAATTCTTCCTGGGTGGATTCCTTGCCGGCGATGAATTGGATGTCGTCGATCAGCAGCACGTCCACCTGGCGATAGCGGTCACGAAAAGCGGGTGTGTTGTGGGTGCGGATGGAGTTGATCAGGTCATTGGTGAACTCTTCCGAAGTCACGTAAAGCACCTGGAGACCTTTTTGCTGGATGAAATTGCCGATGGCGTGCAGCAGGTGGGTTTTGCCCAACCCAACCCCGCCGTAAAGGAACAGCGGGTTGTACGCCGCCGCCGGGGATTCGGCCACTGCCATGCAGGCGGCGTGCGCCAGGCGGTTCGATGCGCCGACCACAAAATTATCGAAATTATAGCGGCTGTTGATCGCTATCCCGCCTGAAATCATTGATTCCGTCCGGGTGGGGACGATCTCGCTCACCGGTTCTGCGAGCGCTTTTTGTTCTTCGTAGTCTTTATGGTAAATCACAAATTCGACTTCCTGGGGGCCGTCCATCAGACCTGCCAGGATGCGCTTGATCGTACTGCTCAAACGCGATTGAAGCCAGTCCAGTGCATATGCATTTTGCACACCGACCTTAAAACAGTTCTCATTGTATTCAAGCAACTCAGCACTGCGAACCCAGGTATCAAATGCTGCTTTCGACATCTCCATTTCGAGCTGTCCAACCAATTGTTGCCAGGCTTGATGTGCATTCATCCAATGCTTCCTCATTACGATGATAGCTCTTGAGAATCGCCAAGAGAACCTATAAGGAACACTACACCCACACCCAACCGTGGGCGGTTTCCCCTGATTATTTAAGATGTTGCGATGGTCTTTTGAGTCGCCTCTGACGGATGATCCCTGTCAAAGCGGATGAAAGTATTCTAGCAGAAAGTGTAGGCCAGAACAAGGCTGCTTACCCTACGTTCGCTTAAAAAAAGGTCAATCTTTAAGATGAGAATTCTTAAACCTTTTGAGGATGCGGTTTTACTATCCCCAATGGTTCTGATTATCTTGTCCCATAGCACTAGGGGGTAAGAGATTTTTTCACCCCCACATGTGCGGGTATATCAGCGAATGTCCGACAAACATCGATCTGTGGTTAAGAAGTACAAAAAAAAGCGAAATCCACGAATAAATTTTCTACGTAGTTTTTCCTGCCAAATCCGGGACGCAAGTTTTTTAAGTAAACTAACCGGAGTAAAACCGGTATTCGACCCCATCGATAATCAGTGGATTTGCGCCGGAGTTAAGTCTGCCGCAGGGAGGATATGGATCAAAATCCTGGCTTACCTCCAGCCAAAGCGGCTCAGCGGTCGCCGAGCATGATCTTCGCCGCACGGCGGGCGATTTCAACCGCGAAGTTCGTTCCTCGATCCCACGGATACACCTGCGACATCGAGGCGAAGTACAACCCGGGCAGAGGGGTCTGGATCTGAGGGATGTTCCTGGAATGATTCAGCAGCGGGACGGGTTGGGCATAATTGGTGCGGAAGAGCCAGGATTGATTGATCCAGGAGGGGTCAAAATCAGGGTTGATGCGTTTGAAACTCGGTGTAAAGCGCTGCAGCAATTCTTCCTGGGTCAAAGTGAAATATTCATGGTCCGTTTCCAGGTAATCGCCGCAGTAGACGATATGCTCGCCGTCGAAATTGTCTTTCGAAACAAAATTCGTGTGCTCCACCAGCGCCAGGAAAGGAAAGCCCTCTGCCTTTGGCAGGTTATACCAGTAATAGCCTTCCTTCGAGAGCTGGTGCTTAAGCGAGACCACCAGCACAACCGCCCCAAGGCTTTTCAGATCCAGCAGACCTTTGAGGTAATTCTCGGGCAGGTCGGGCGCCATTTTTACCAGCAACGCCGGGGAGGATGTGAACAGCACCTGGTCGAAGTGTTCTTCTCCGGTGGAGGTGGTAATCACCACACCATTCGAATCTGATGCAATTTTGTTCACCGGGGTGTTATAGCGTATCTCCACCCCCATGCTGCTCAGTTTGGTCGCAAAATCTTCGGCAAATTGCTGAAACCCGCCTTCGTAAGTTGCCAGTTGAGTGGTGCGGGCATGCAGCCGCGCCCACATCCAGGCCATATTCACCTGGCTGGCATAGCGTTCGCCAAATTTGCCGATCACCATCGGTTCCCACATCTCGCGGTAGACCTTGTCCCCCGCCCACTTGCGCATCCAGGCGTCCACCGTGGTCTTTTCCATCGGCTTCCAGTTGGAAGTCAGCCGCAGATATAGTCCAACCAGTCCAAAGCGGATCTTGTTGATCCCCCAGCCCAGTCCGGGGTAAAGCAGGGCAGCCGGGATCGAATCGAAGGGATAGAAACGGCCTTTGGAATACATTACCGTGATTGGACGGCGGATGACAATCTTCGAATCCAGTTCAAGGTCGCGCAGCAAGCCGAACATGTACTTGTCCGAGGTGAACCAGTGGTGGTAGAACTTCTCGACCGACCATTTCCAGCCTGGTTTGCGAAAACCTGAAGCCAAACCGCCGGGAGCATTGGATGCTTCGAAAATGACGACTTTATCTCCAGCTTTCGAAAAGTCGTATGCCGCGGCCATGCCGCCGACACCTGCGCCGATGATTGCGATTTGCTTCATTGGGTATGTCCTTTCACGATCCTCTTCAGAGTGTTGAGGGAGTTGTAGCTGGTTCAGTTTTTGCTTCCTGCAAAGCATTTTCCCATTTGATCCCCTCGCGGGCAAAGTAGATGGCGCCCACCACCGTGATCGGCAGCCAAAGCGCGGCATGCAGCACCAGGGTGTAGCCTGTCGCAATCGCCGCAGGTACGCCGTAGGCCATCAGCACCGCAATACCGGGTGCATCGAATGTGCCGATGTATCCGGGAGCGGAGGGGATGGTCGTCGCCAGGTTGACGATGCCGTTCATGAGCATCAGGGCGAAGAAACTCACCTGGAAACCAAAGGCGTGCATCACCAGCCAGTACTTGCCGGTCTCCAAAAGCCAGATCACCACCGAGGTGAGGAAGATCATCAAGGCATCTTTGGGTGAACGCAGCGCTTCGAGACCTGATAGGAATTTGTTTGAGATCCCCAGCACCTTCTCGCGCCATTTCTCGGGAAGGATCTTATTGACGACAGCAGCGATCACATTTTCGGCTTTTTGGGGGAACATGGCAGCCAGGATGAAGACGATCAGCACGCCGATGAAGATCACCGCCCCCCAGATGGCGAGGGATTGGATGCTGCCCAGGAAACCAGAACTGCCCTTCAACTTCAACACTTCCGGCAGGTTGAGAAACACGAACCCGAGCATCACCACCCCGTCAAAGACGCGTTCGATGATGACCGTCGCCAGGGAGGCTGAAATGGGTACGCCTTCGCGGCGCTTGAGGATCACCGCCCGCAGCACTTCACCCGCGCGGGCAGGCAGAATGTTGTTGCCAAAATAACCGATGGTCACCACCGGGAACATCGCCACCGTTGAAACATCCTTCACCGGACGCAGCAGGTAATGCCAGCGCCAGGCGCGCACCCAGACTGCCACAAAATACACCGCAATCCCCGGGAGCAGCCACAGGTAATGCGCGCTTTTTAATGTTTCCCAAACCAGACCTAGGTTCTGTTTTTGTAGAGCTAAATACAGCAGCACAACGCTGATGAGAATTCCGACCCAAAATTGCCATCTTTTCATGGGCACAATTTTACCATGAAGTGGTTTCAGGGCTCCGGGCGGACGCCAACTCTTGGGGGGTCTTCAGCTTCTCTTCCCACAACAATCCGGGTGCATGTTGGCTATAATAAAAGTATGTCTGAATCCCAAACCGAACTCAAGCTTTACGATCTCATCTACCAAACGGTGCGCCAGATCCCACGCGGCAAGGTGGCGAGCTACGGTCAAATTTCGAAGATCGTGGGACGCTGCTCGGCGCAGATGGTGGGATTCGCACTGGCAGCCCTGCCTGACCGGCCCGGTGAACCGGGTGTGCCCTGGCAGCGGGTGATCAACGCGCAGGGCAAGGTCAGCCCGCATGGATTTGGCTTTGGCGGTGCAGTGCAGCGGAATCTGCTTGAGGAGGAAGGCATTAAGTTCGACGAAGAGGGAATCATCGATTTCACACGTTTCGGCTGGCTTGGCGCTCCGCCATCGTTCAAAAAGAAAGGACCTGTGTCCCCATGATCGGTGCAATTGCTGGCGATATCATCGGTTCGATCTATGAATGGCACAACATCAAAACGACGGAATTTCCGCTGTTCAGTCCGCGCTGTCATTTCACTGACGACAGTGTGCTGACCATCGCGCTCGCCGACGCGATCATGAGCGGTGCGGATTATGTCACCCTGCTCAAGCAGTATTACCGCACCTACCCCCATGCGGGTTTTGGCGGAAACTTTGCCGCCTGGGCGCTGACAGACAACACCAGCCCGTATTACTCATGGGGCAACGGCGCTGCGATGCGCATCAGCCCTGCCGGGTTTGCCTATGCGACCCTGGAAGAAACCTTGAGCAAAGCTGGGGAATTCACCGCAGTCACCCACGACCACCCGGAGGGCATCAAAGGCGGCAAGGCAACGGCGGCAGCGATCTTCCTGGCGCGCACTGGCAAGACCAAGCCCGAAATACGCCAGTACATCACCTCCACCTTCGACTACGACCTCTCCCGTACGCTGGACGAGATCCGCCCAACATACACCTACGACATCTCGTCACAAGGAACCGTCCCGCAGGCGATCACCGCCTTTTTGGAGTCGGAGAGTTTTGAAGATGCCATCCGCAAAGCCGTCTCATTGGGCGGCGATTGTGACACGCTGACCTGCATCACCGGCGGGATCGCGCAAGCCTTCTACGGAATACCAGAAGAAATCTCGCGCCAGGTTTACGGGTATCTTGACGAGCCGCTTAGCGAAGTCACGCGAAGATTCACGTCACTCTATTGCAGTTAAGCAGTCTGACAGCGGGAAAAGTCCTTGCCTGAAACCCAATGGTTAAATCAAAGCTGGGGCGCACAGCAAAGCACCCCAGCAAATTCGAAATTCAATTTATGATCAATCCATGGCACTGTAATTGTTGCAGTACACGGCTTCACCATTGACCTCAGCGAAGCTGTACCCGTTTGCATCCTTCTTCAGCTTTACCTGGCTGAGAAGAGCGGAATTCTCTGTAAGTAGTTGATCAGCCTTGGCTCTGGCAAAATGATACGACTGCCATTGGAGTACGGGCGCTTTTTGCATCTCCGCTGCCCGGCAGGCCAGGCTGAACCCCAAAGCTTCGTGCACGCCTGCATGCGCCGGATCCTTGTAATAATTCATCATCGCGGGTACGGCATCATCCGTCAGCGTGTTGATATAGGCAACATCCAGTTCTTCACCCACCATCGCCCGGTTCACGTTTTGTCGCACCACAAATCCATCCACATTGATGACCGCCAGCGTCATGCTGAACCCGATCGCAGCCACCAACAATACCAGGGCAAACCTCCCCCGCTGGCGCAAGAGCTCGAGTACCGCCGCAGCCAGCACCAGCCCACCCAGGAAGAAAATAAAGATATGGGTAACGGTTCTCAACTGGGTAAATCCATAGGCTGATTCATAGAGGAACAGCCTTGCCAATGATGAAGCCAGGATCACCAGCACGTTTGCCATGAGCAGCACCACCAGGGCAGTGAACCCCACCTGGTGACTTCGTTTCTCCAGCCTGGTGATGGTGGAAAGCAGCAGGAAAAGCATCAGGCTCAAACCTGCCACCCAAACCAGCTCATTAAAACCGCGGCGCGCATATTCAGCATAGGTAAACCCGGTCTCATTGATGTTCGCAGAACCGCCGAATAAATAGCGGATCTGCAAAACCACAAAAACGATGAAGAGCAGGTTCAGTGCACCGAGCAGGATCCCCGATTCGGTCCAGCCGAGGAAGGGCTTCATCCAGGATTTTGCAGGATCAGGTCGTTCCACCTCGCTCAAAGGATGAATGGCGTGCAGATACATCCCCACCAACCAGAATCCCAGGAGCAGGATCAAGACCAGGCGCAGGATGTACTCCGGCAGGCGTTCGATATTGAACAACTTGCGCAGACCTTCGTTGAATACCGGGTCAGCCGAAGCAAACAGGGCGGCAAAAATGGCGACCACCGGGATGGTGATCAGCAAGCCGCGTAGTACCGGCGCAAACCGCTTCCAGAAGGATTTTTGCGGAATCTGACCTTCGACATCCGGGGCTGCAGGCGTGCTAAAACTGAGGAACGGACGCGAGAATCCCGCCCAAATGACCTTGACCCCCTCGGTGAGGTAATCCACCATGCGGAAGGTCGTCCAATGCCCATTGAGAAATGTGGCAGTGATCAGCACGAGATCCGCCGGCGACCATCAACCCGCTGACAAAATTCGTCATCGCGTTAATCCGGAATGCAAACACCCAGGAAAAGAAAAAGGTGAGAACCGCCAGCAGGACCGTCCATAGGGATGGACGTTTGCCGGCGCGCCAGCTCAGCAAAAAGCCGACGAGCAGCGCCACCCCGATCCAAATCGGGAAAGAAATTCCAGGCATCCTGCCCCAGAACAAGAAATCAGCCAGCCAGGCTGTGATAAGTGCAGCCGGCCAAAACCATTTTGAATGAGTGACCATAACTCCTCTAAGTTGTTATTGAATTGTCAACGCCAGTACCATGGCGACGATCAAAACCACCCCGACGATCGCCATTCCGATTTGCTGCCGCCGCATTTTTCGATCTTGCATGGAAATCCGCGGTTTACCTGAGTTACCCTTTTGCCTGGTTTGTTTCTTCTTTTGCATGGTATTCCTCACGTGATGACTTGCAGTTTAGAGTATGGTCACTATCAAAACCTATCAACGCCCACGCTTCAACTATCAAAGGCGGGCGTCGGCATCAACTGGATTGAGACATTTCCTTATTTGGAGGGATCACCGCTCTTCGCGGGTGTCACTTCACTTTTCTTGGGTGTGGCTTCACCGGCTGCAGGAGTGGATTCTTTTTTCTCCGCAGCTTGTTCTTCAGCATGGCTGCCCGACGAGCGGGTGCCTCCAGATGGAGAACGATGATCGGTTGCATAAAAGCCGGATCCTTTAAATACAATTCCAACCGGCGTGTACACTTTGTGTAAGGTCTTTTTACCACATTCCGGGCATTTGGTCAGTGGAGCATCTGAGAATTTTTGGCTTTGATCGAACCGAAAACCGCAGTTTTCGCACCGATAAGTATAAATCGGCATTCTTGCTTCCTTCTTAAAACAAAATGTTTCTTAATTTGCGTATTATAGTCCAATTAAGAGGTCGGGTCAAGTTTTGACCATCACGCCGGGCTACTGGGCTAAAGCATGTGGGTCAGCAGGATGCGCAACCCAATACCGATCAAGAGGATGCCGCCCAGCAGTTCCATGCGTTTGCCGAATTTATTGTTGAGCTTACCCCCCAGCAGCAGACCGACCAGCGACAAGACCAGCGAGACACCCCCAATGATCGCGGCTGCCGTCCAAATGGACCCATCGACCAACGCCAGGCTCAAGCCAACCGCCAGGGCATCCAAACTGGTGGCGATGCTGAGCATGATCAAAGTTTTCCCGCGCGAAGGGTCCTGCATCGGACCGCAATCTTCCTCTTTTTGAAAGCTTTCCTTGATCATCCTTGCGCCCACCCAGGCGAGCAGAATAAACGCTACCCAATGGTCGAATGAAGAGATGACATTGACGATGGTACTGCCTGCCAGCCATCCCAAGAGTGTCATCAGCCCCTGGAAAATGCCAAAATGAAACGCCAACCGGAAGAACGAACGGCGGGAAACGACACTTCCGCAGGAACCAATTCCCAGCGAAACCGCGAAACAGTCCATTGCCAAACCGACCGCCAATAATAAGATCGACCAGAGTTCCATGATCACCTGTGATAAGACTCATGGCTGAAAACCATCCAATTATCCACAGTTTAGCCCCAATTGTCGAGGTACAAATTTTTTGCGGATTCTCTTGTCCTTTTTGGGGCTTGTCGCTATAATCAAACATATGTTCCATATCAAGGGGTAACCATGCCGGTCAACTACATCGCACTCGGTCCGCAGATCAAGTCTCTCGGCGAAAAGTCCATCCAGCGCAGCGATGAGCTCCAAAAGAAGCTTGCGCGCTGCCGTACCTTGTTGGCGCAAAATGCGGCACAGGTAATTGCTCTCCAGCAAAAAGTGGAAGAGGCGGTCGCGCGCGACAGCGGCACCCGCTGCGCCAAACCTTTTCTCGAACCCCTGGACGCTCATGTTGCGTCGAAAACCTCGCCGGAAGCGTCCATTCTCCTGGCAGCCGATGGGTCTCAACTTACCCCCAACCCGCACGAACCGGTGCTTTTCGGACTGGTGAATGTGGGCATTTTCCGAATGCCATTGAACAACGGGGAGGCACCCTCGGAAACGATCCTTTCGGAGCTGCTCTACGATGAAACGCTCTATACCCCCGGCGGAATGATCTCAGAAGACCTGGTGGCACTCCTACGGGATGTGCGCGAGCGCGAGATATTGGCTGACCTGGTGAAGGCTGAACGCGAACATACCAACTTGCCTGTGATCACCCTCACCGACGGACCCCTGGAGCTTTACCACGAACCCCGCAAGGACATTCATTTCGACGAACAGTTTACCAAATATTTAGCCGCTCTGGATGACCTCAGCCTGCTGGGAGCGGTGACCGCCGGCTATGTGGACCGCCCCAGGGCGGACCTGGTGGTGAGGCTGCTGGAGCTGCTCGAAACCCCCAGCACCGCGGCCGCCGATACAGACGAACGTGCGTTCAGCGGGGTAACCGACCTGAGCCTGTTCGAAGCGCTCATCGGCCCGGGCGAACGCTCAGCCGTCTTCGAGATTCAATCCAGTTCTACCAAATCCTTCAGCGGACGCAAAGCACTGCACTTTTTTTATCTCAATGTCGGACGGCAAAATAAATCCGCCATCGCCCGGGTCGAAATCCCAGCCTGGGTGGCGGAAGACGGCGCCGCCGTCGATCTGCTGCAAAACGTGCTGGTGGACCAGGCTCATGCCACCGGCAGCCGGCCGTATCCCTACCCGCTGATCCGCGCCCACGAAATTGCCGTCGTCAAGTTGGACGACCGCGACCAACTCACCCACCGGATCGAGCAGGAACTGATCCAGCAGGGGTTCGATCCCTTCGAGAAATCCAACAAACAATCCGGAAAAGATGCCGAACCGAGGACGAGGTTATAAATGGAACCCATTGCATTTGGACGATTGCTCCGCTCGAACACCACGGCTTGCGTGGTGGGCTGCAGTGTCTCGCAAACTGATGCCCCTGCCTTCGGGCAGATGGTGCGCATCCCGCTCGAAGACGGTGTGACCGTATTCGGACTGGTGTTTGACATCCACATCGATGACGATGGCCTGGTGCGCCAAATCGTGACCGCACCCAGCATCAAACCCGAGGTGATCGAGGATAACCGCCGCAACCGCAACATGCCGGTGGAGATGAGCGTGCTTTTCATAGGCTATTCGCAGAATGGCGATACCGTGTATGCGCTGCCTCCGCGCCCGCCCCTTTCACTGGATGCGATCTATCCCTGCAGCGATGGGGAAATCCGGCAGTTCACTTCTCTGGGTAAGTTCGGCTACCTGCGCCACCTCTTTCGCAGCCCCGACCTGCCTGCCGACGACCTGCTGGCGGCTCATCTGAGCCAGGTCAAGCAGGCGAGCCCCGCCGGGTTGGATGAATCAGCGCTGAACGAGGTGATCGCGCTGCTCAAAGATGATTACACGCGCTTGACCACCGTACTCAAAGCCGTTTCGGATGCTATGTGAAAGCAGGGGAGCCCATGGAAAATAACCAGACTGAAATCAACGCTGGCCGCCAGGCCATTGGATTCATCGTCGGCGGCGGGCTCAAAGCCAACCTGTTCGTGCGCCTGACCGTACCCGCGCAAAGCGTGCAGGAAGGCGGGTTCGTGGTCATCAAAAGCAGCGACTGGCAGTTCTACGGGTTGGTGGTGGACCTGCAGCTCGGTTCCACCGACCCGCGCTATGCTGAAACCCCCGGGATCGAACGCTTTTCCGCCGAGGTTAGCCGCCTGCTGGCAAAGCAGACGCTCTACACCAATCTCGAAGTACTTCCGGCATTGATGGTGGAAGTCGGCCCCGATCTGGGAGACCCGGCGTATCCTGCCTGGCGCGAAGCCCATCCGGAAGATGCCCGCCCGCTTCCCATCAAGACGGTTCCTTCGCATCACAGTGAGGTCTGGCTGGCATCGGCAGGTGATGTGGCCACGATTTTCGGCGAACCCGGCGTGGACGGCAACTTTGTCATTGGGCGCACCCGCGAACAGGATCACCCGGTCTGCATCGACCTGGATAAATTCGTGCAGCGCAGTGCGGGGATATTCGGCGCCACAGGCTCGGGCAAATCTTTCCTGACGCGCATGATCCTGGCGGGCTTGATCCAGCGCAATAAAGCTTCGGTGCTGGTCTTCGATATGCACAACGAATACGGCTTTGACGATACTTCCTCCGATACCGGGCGCCCGGTATCGGGGCTGAAATCGAAATTCCGCAGCAAGGTGCGGGTGGTGGCGCTGGGGCGCAGTTCCACGATCCGCGGGCAGACGCCCGATTATCACCTCGAGTTGAAGGAATCGGACATCCAACCCGAGGACATCGAAATGCTCACGCGCGAGTTGAACCTGCGCGAGACCACCCCCACCACCCTGGATGCACTGGTGCACAGCTTCGGTCCCGCCAACTGGTTCCGCGAATTCAAAGCCATGGTTGTCGGCGCGGTCATTGAAAATGAAGACGGCAAGAAAGTGCCCGCTCCCGGAAGCGTGGCTTATTGGGCAAACCAGGAAGGGGTAAACCCCCTCGCTGCCGAGGGGTTGCACGGCAAGCTCAACCGCGTCTTCAACCTGCCTTATGTCATCCCTGATGCCAACGCCGTCCCTGGCACGAACCTGAACGAGGTCATCAAATCGCTGCAGAACCAGCAGCATGTGATCCTTTCGTTTGGCGAATACGAAAAGGACCTGGATTACCTGCTGGTATCCAACCTGCTTACCCGTAAAATTCGTGAAGCCTGGGAAAAGACCACCAATGAATTCCGCAGCCAGGGCGGTAAAGAACCCCGCCCGCTTGTGATTGCGGTCGAGGAAGCCCACAAACTGCTCAACCGCGAGATGGCTTCGCAAACCAGTTTCAGTACCATCGCGCGCGAGATGCGTAAGTATTACGTCACCCTGCTGATCATCGACCAGCGCCCTTCGCAGATTTACGACGAGGTCATGTCGCAACTGGGCACGCGCGTCTCAGGCTGGTTGGGCGACGAGAGCGACATCGCCGCCGTGCTTTCAGGTCTGGCTGGGCGGGATGCTCTACGCGGGATGCTGGCGCACCTGCAACCCAAAGAGGAAGTGCTGCTGCTGGGCTGGGGCGTACCCATGCCGATTCTCGTGCGCTCGCGGCGTTACGACCAGGTGTTCTGGGACGAATTACTGCCGCGCGGAGGAACGCTCAACGCAGAGCAGAGTATGAAAGATCTGGGGTATTAGCGAGTAGAAAAAACTAGTTGAGAAAATGATCACCGATGTAAGGGCGAAGCATCCGCTAGTCTGTGACAAAACATTGCACCGATAACATTGCGGAAGCTTCGCCCCTCGTATGCCAAAGCGCCATTCGTGCAATACACCCGTAGGGGCGCGATAAATTGCGCCCGCCATGATGGTTAATTCCCCGGACGCCATGTATTGTGCCCCCAACTTTTTGTATTTGAGTTAATGAAGGCTCATTTACTACAACCACCTGCCAAACAAAAGCAGAAAAAGGATCATCACTGAGATCACTCCGCTAACAAAAATAAACACACGGCTCACACCTGCTGCTTTCATCAGGCGGATCGTCGCCATATCGCCGTCTGCCTCACCGCGGCTAAAATGAACATACGGCGCCGCAAACATGATCAACGCGATGATCGGAGCCAGGATGATAAATCCATTCAAGCTGTTATACGCCCAATTGGCAGGGGATTCTCCAATCAACCAGTTGCCCGGGTCTTCGATCGGTAGATGCAAGAAAATCCTGGCCTCGGATAAACCGATGTACAGGATCCACAACGCAATCAACACTATTCCAGCCAGGTGGCCAAGATTATTTTTCATATTTCCCTCCCACTCGTTGATCCGTTCCCGAATCATCGATGTGCAAAGATCCGGGATGCATATTCTCCAAAGGTAATCTGCAACATTTCCTTTTCCATCCGCAACCCCAAACCGGTCAATAGTGCGCAATATTTGCTCGAGCTCGGCACCGTATTGTTCGCGAAATTTCACAGGGTGACAGCGAACCAACATGCGCGCCAGGGATAGCGCAGCTCCATCATGGGTGGTCTTCATCAAAGCACTCATGAGCTTTCTCCACCAGTGTCCGGGATGAGGTGCAAAGTTTGGGCCTTTCGCACCCATGCTTCCATCCTCATTGCTTCCTCGCTAACCGTATTCCTGCCCAGGACGGTCAAGCAGTAATACCGCCTGCGTTCATCATCCAGGTCAGGGTCAGGCCGCTGCCCTGATTTCTCGATCAGCCCGTCTTCCATCATTCGCTTGATCGAGCCATACAGCGTGCCTGGCCCCATGCGCACCTGCCCATTCGAATTCCGCTGCACTGCCTGCATGATCCGGTAACCATGCATCTCCTGCTCGGATAGAGCTAGCAGGATTTGAAAAACGGCTGGGGTTAGGGGTGTTTGGTTGGATTTTGTATTGAGTGAAATTTTCATATTATATCCGTATTCGTTATATCCGTTACGGATATAATATCCGGATATGACACGAAAGTCAATACCCAATTTACCGAATTTAGGAAATTTGGTATTCGCAAAATCGACACTGAGTTAGGGAAATGTTACTGAAAACTATAATTCTTATTTCGGCAGCACCAAAAACAGGAACAGCGCACATATCACACCCGTGATTACCCCGCCGGCGACCTCCACCGGAGTATGACCCAGCATTTCCTTCAAATCCTTTTGCTCCACCGGCCGCCCTTCGAAGATCTCTTTGATGATCATATTGATACGCTCGGCATGGATGCCCGCCTGGCGGCGCACACCGGCTGCGTCATAAATCACGATCATCGACATGGCGACGGCGAGCGCGAAAACCGGTTGATCGAAACCACGGAAAAGACCGATCGCCAGGGTGGTGGAAGTGATCAGAGCTGAATGCGAACTGGGCATGCCGCCGGTGCCAAAGACCAGCGACCATTTCCATTCACGGTTGATCAGGTAATTGAAGGGCAGCTTAAGCAGCGATGCCACAATGACTGCAAAAAACAGGGCGGTCAATTCGGGAAAACGGGCAAAGATCATTCCGTGTCCTCCACCGCTGTTTTTGCTGAGGGGTTCAATTGCTTGATCTTGAGTTCAGCTTCATCCAGCAGTTTTCCACAAAATTGAGCCAACACCTGACCGCGCTCATAAAGCTTTAACGCCTGCTCCAAAGGCTGCTGACCATTTTCCAATGTCTCAACGATGGTCTCGAGTTCGGCGAACGCCTGTTCATAGGTCAATTCAGTAATCTCGCTCTTTGGTTTAGCCATGAGATGCTTCTCCCTGTTTATTCTGGATGGGTTCGGCGCTCACACGCGCGGGAATCACCCCGTCGGAAACGCGGATATCCAGGTTATCGTTTTGAAATGTCTGCTCGATGCGTTGCACGATCTCTCCGGCAGCATTGGTGACGATGGCATAGCCCCGCTGCAGCACCCCGTAAGGGTTCAATGCTCCCAAGCGTTGATCCACTCCGCGCGAGCGGGCTTGTGCCATTTGGATGAAATGCTGGGCAGCCGTCAGGCTGCGCCCGGTGAGTTCATCCAGCCTTTGACGGTCACTGCGCACCCGCGTCAGTGGACTGACCTGTACCAGGCGGTGCACCACCTCGGAAAGCGCCATTTTCTCCACCCGCGTAATACCTGCCAAAGCGTCTGCCAGGTGCCGGGTGGTGAGCTTGAGGTTCTCTTTCACCTCTGCCTGGTCGGGAACTGCCAATTCTGCAGCAGCCGTGGGGGTGGGTGCGCGTAGATCAGCCGCAAAATCAGTGAGCGTGAAATCCGTCTCGTGACCCACGCCGCTGATGGTTGGCACCCGTGATGCCGCAACCGCCCGCACCACCCGTTCATCGTTGAACGCCCACAGGTCCTCTAGTGAGCCTCCCCCGCGGGCGATGAGGATCACCTCAACCCCGGGTTCCCGGTTCAGACGGGCAATGGCTGCCACCAGTTCAGCCGGTGCGCCATCCCCCTGCACTGCCGCCGGGGCAAGCACGACTTCGACGAGCGGATAGCGCCGGCGCAGTGTATTGAGCATATCCTGCAGCGCCGCCCCGCTGGGTGAGGTGACGATCCCGATTTTTGCCGGGGTTTCAGGGATGGCCCGTTTTCGCGCCGGTTCGAACAAACCCTCCGCTTCGAGTTGGGCTTTCAAGCGCAAAAACTGCTGATAGAGCGACCCTTCACCCGCCATGCGCACGGTATCGACATAAAGTTGGTAAGCACCGTCACGATCATAGATCGACACATAGCCGTGAACTTCAACCGCCAGTCCGCTTTGCAAGGCTGCAGCAGCACGTCCGGCTGCAGTTCGCCAGATGACGCACTTGAGCGCTGAGTTTTGATCTTTAAGCGTAAAGTAAATATGCCCGGAAGCCGGACGCGAGAGATTGGATATTTCTCCCTGCACCCATACATCCCGCAGCAGTTCGTCGCTTTCCATCCACTCGCGTAAATAGCGGGTCAATTCGCTGACGCTGATCGAGACTACCGGAAAAAGGGAAGGCTGAAGCATGACTTTAGGATACTATTAATTACCCCTCTGTCAATCAGGCCCATTGGTTTTGACCCGGGAAGAAAGCTGATTCTCACGCCAAAAGAAAGAATTTACTCATCTTTGGGTGTTTGGCGCGGTTGATAATTGAAGCTGATGTACAATAACTGAAAAGAAGGCAAAAGGTTGTCTATGGAACATCTCTGGTCGCCCTGGCGCATGAAATATATCACCAATAGTGAGACTCCCGGTAAATGTATTTTTTGTACTGCACCTTCTGAAATTAACGAGCCAGACAGCCTGATTGTCCACCTGGGCAAGCTGGCGTATGTGATCCTAAACCGCTTTCCCTTATACCAGCGGTCATCTCATGGTGGTGCCTTATGTGCATCATGCCACCATCGAAGAACTGCGTGTGGAAACCCGAACTGAAATGATGGAACTGGTCAACCAATCCCTGGGTATTCTGCGTTCGGTGTACCACCCTGAAGGCTTCAACATTGGTATCAACCTCGGGTCCGTTTCGGGTGCAGGAATAGCCGAGCACGTGCACATGCATGTGGTGCCGCGTTGGAACGGGGATACGAATTTCATGTCCACGATCGGCGAGACCCGCGTCATCCCTGAAGACCTGATCACAGCCAGAGACAAGATCAAACTCACCTGGAAAGATCCCGCATAAATCTGTCAACAGTCCGAAATCTCTTTTTGAGGCTTCGGATTTTTTATCCCAATACAAACAACTCCCCGATCTCTGCTTGAGAAATCGGGGAGTTTAATAAACCTTGCGCGTTGATCGCTTAATTATGGAGTGACTGCTTCAATGCTCACAGGCAGCGTGCACATCGTTGCCCCGTCGAGCGTGACAATCCAGTTGGCGGTGTATTTTCCGGCTGTGGCGGGTGCGCGCATATCCACAACGAAAGTGAGATCTGCACCTGGAGCAACTGCGGTTGTGACATCAAAAATATCGGCGCCTGTTTGCATCTTGGTGCCGCTATCATATCTCAAGTCCACATATCCTACCTCCCAACCCTTGGTGCCAACGTTTTTCACCGTCCAGGAAGCGTCAAAATCGGTGCTGACGTTGATCTTGGTTCCGGCTGCCGGTAAAGTGGCGATTACCTTGCAGCTATAAGCAGAAGGCGTGGCAGTTGCGGTGGGCTTCGGAGGAGCGGGCACCAGCGTTTTGGTCGCCGTCGGGATCAATTTTGTGGCCGTAGCAATGGGCGTGGCAGTGGATATGGGTGCCTGGGTGGGCGTGACTGTGAATGTGCTGGTAGGCAGACCCATGGCGGTACTCGTCAGGTTTGCCGAGATGGCTTGCATCGCCTGGGTAACGGCTGCATTGATCGTGGCCTGCTGGGCGAGCGGGTCGGGTGTCGGTGTTGCTCCGAGACCTAAGGCGCTGCAGGCTGAAAGCAGCAGGCTAAAGACCAGGATTAAGGACAGGGCAACGAAATGTTTTCGTCTCATCACAAAGTTTCTCCTTTTACAGGTTTAAATAGAAATAGCTCTACTCAATGACGAATTTTCAGAGGTAAAAGTTCCTGCTACTATTATCCAACATAATTCAATAGTCGATAAGAGAGAATTTGTGCAAACGCACAAAGTCCCCCAAATCAAGGAGTGAATAAAAAAAGGAGTCTTTTTGAACAGACTCCCTTTTTTGGATTTATTCTTTAAGCAATTCTTCCAGGATCGTGCGCGCCATGGCGGCATCCGCTTTGCCGCGCATTTTTTTCATCACCTGCCCGACAAACCACCCGATCAGGGTGACCTTGCCGCTTTTGTAGGAAGCCACTTCATTGGGTGATTCGCGCAGCACCTCTTCGCACACAGTGCGGATGGCGCTGTCATCGCTGACTTTCGCGAGCCCTTCCTCATTGACCAGTACCTCAGGCGGCTTCCCGGTCTCCTGCACTTTTTGCAGCAGTGATTTTCCGGTGCTGATATTGATGGTGCCGCTATCTACAAGCTTGAGCAGCGACGCCAGCGCCTGGGGGGTCAATCGCATTTCCGCGGGGTTGAGACCCTGGTCGTTGATCATGCGCAAGACATCATTCATCAACCAGTTGGATACTTTCTTGGGGTCGCCTGCGTAAGCCTTGACCGCGCTCTCGTAATAATCAGAAAGCCTGCGTTCGCCGGTCAGGATGTCGGCATCATATTCCGGCAGCCCGTATTGTTCCACAAAGCGTGCCTTCCTCTGCAGCGGCAGTTCGGGAAAGCCGGTGAGGATCTTGTTTTTCCACTCGTCAGTCATGCGGATGGGCAGCAGGTCAGGTTCGCGGAAATAGCGGTAATCTGCCTCGGTTTCCTTGCTGCGCATTTTCTTCAGCGAGCCGGTGTCTTCGTCCCATTCAAGCGTCCAGGCTTCGATGAGGTGACCCGCTTCGACCTCGCGGATCTGGCGCTCCACCTCAGTGGCGATCGCATCTCTTACGGCTTCGATGGAGTTGACATTCTTAATTTCGGTTTTCGGATTGAGGATCGTTTCTCCTTTGACCCGGATGGAGACGTTGGCATCACAGCGTAAATGCGCCTTTTCCATGTCGGCTTCCGAGATGCCCAACCAGCGCAGCAGTTGGCGCAAGCGGATGAGATACTGGGCTGCCTCGTCAGCGGTGCGTAGATCAGGTCCGGTGACCATCTCTACGAGCGGCACACCGCAGCGGTTGAAATCGATAAAGCGCAGGTTGCCTGCATTTTTGGTCTTCCCGGCATCTTCTTCGATGTGCAGCTTCCAAATGCTCACCCTGCGGATATAGGCCTGCTTATCGACAGAGTTCGAAGCAGGAACGGGCAGATCGAGATACCCGCCTTTACCCAGGGATTGGTCGAATTGGGAAATCTGGTAGCCCTTGGGCAAATCGGGGTAGAAATAATTCTTGCGGTCAAAGTAAGAAAGCGGCCGGATCTCGGAATGCATGGCATTCGCCAGGAGAACGGCTTTCTCAACCACGGCTTTATTCAGCACAGGCAGAACGCCCGGTAATCCGCAACACACCGGACAGATATTCGTGTTCGGAGCATCCGCCCAGGAATCTGCCTTGCATGAGCAGAAGATCTTGGTTTTGGTATTGAGCTGAATATGTGTCTCTAATCCAATGACCGCTTCGTATTCTGTCATAAATCCTCACGCCACCCCGTTCGTTGAAAATCTCAGGGAGCTATCAAATCGAGAGTGTAGTACCCGCCGTACGTACTCGAACTATCGCACCAATACCCCACCCCTGCCATGGAATAGGCGCCATTGAGCATGTTCGTCCTGTGACCCTCCGATGCCATCCAACCACCAAAAGCTGATGACGGTGAGTCGTTGGACCCGTTTCCGGCATAAAGATTTTCTGCCGCGGCTGTGAACGAGATCCCTGCAGATGACATGCGGTCGAACGGGCTGCCGCTTGAACTGTTATGGTCGAAAAAACCGTTCTCCGCCATATCCTTGCTGTGATCGCGCGCCACTGAAGTCAGACTGCCGCCGCTGGATAGAGATCCCACCCCATTGTTGGCGCGTTCCTGGTTGATCATCGCCAGCAGCGTTGACTCGTAACCGGTATTCCCGCCGTTGCACCCCCCGCTCGAATTGCTGACCACCGTATCCGGTACTTTCGTCGCTGCCGGTAAAGGCCTGGGGGTGGCGGTCGCGGTCGGCAGGGGCGTTTCTGTTGCCGTGGGCACTGCAGTGGCGGTCGAGGTGATGGTGGCCGTGACGGTTGCCGTTGCGGTTGCCGTCTGCGTTGCAGTGGATGTTGCGGTAATCGTAGGTTTTGCCAACATCTGGTTCAAATTTTGGGCAAGCTGGCAGCCGCTCAATCCCGCGACCAGCGCCACTAGTACCAACCCTTTCACTATCGATAAAGTTCGCATATGCGTTTATTTGTCCTTCTACCGTTAATTAATCCCGCAGAATTTGCGGTTTCACCTTGCGCCATTCTTCAGTCGCGGACGCCATTTCGAAAGCTCTGCCAATCTGGAACAATTTCGCTTCCGTGTAATCTGCACCCAACAATTGAATTCCGATCGGAAGCTGGTTTGCATCCAGCCCGCCGGGCAGCGAAAGCCCGGGTACCCCGGCATGGTTCGCCGGTACAGTAAGCTGATCGGCGTACTGCATCAACACCGAATCTCCGTAAACCGCGTCCATTTCGAAGGCGGTCGTGGGAGTGGTGGGGGTGAGCAATGCATCGAGGCGGTACTTGCCGGCAGGGTCAAAAACCGTTTCGAAATCACGGCGCATGAGCGTTCTTACCTGTAAAGCGCGCCGGTAATATTGTTCGCTGTATTGGGCAGCGCTGACGTACATGCCCATTAATATGCGCAATTTTGGCTGCAGACCGAAACCCATCGTTTCGGGTCAGTTTATACATGGAGCTCAGGTCTGTATAATTCTGGGCGGTGCGCAGGCCGTATTTAACCCCATCATAACGGTGAAGGTTGGAAGCTGCCTCGACCCGGGAGATGACAAAATAAGCCGGGATACCGTAGCGGGTGTTTGGCATGGGCACATCTTCCACAATCTCGGCACCCAGCGCTGACAGAACGTCAGCAGCGTGCCTAACCGAGCGTTCGATTTCTGCCGGCAGCGCCTGTTCGCTGAATCCGCCGTTGCCATCCGGAAAAGTGATGCGGAAGTAGTCCGGCGACAACCCGATACGCAGCCCTTTGACGCCCTTTTCCAATCCGGCGAGGTAATCCGGCACTGCTTCGATTGCTGCTGTGGAGTCCCGCGGATCGGGTCCGGCGATCACCTGGAGCATCGAGGCTGCGTCCGTCACCGTGCGTGCCATGGGACCGGGGCAGTCCAGCGAAGAGGCGAAGGCGATCAATCCATAGCGGGAGACCCTGCCGTATGTGGGTTTGACACCCACCACGCCGCAAAATGCGGCTGGCTGGCGAATGGAGCCTGCTGTATCGGTACCCAGCGAAAGCGGTACCTCGGCAGCGGCAACACTGGCAGCGCTGCCGCCCGAAGACCCACCCGGTACATGCTGTGTATTCCACGGGTTGCGGGTGCTGGGTTGAAAGGCGGAAGATTCCGACGAAGAACCGTACGTAAATTCGTCCAGGTTGACCTTCCCCACCATCACAGCGCCTGCCGCTTCCATCCGTTCCACGGGTGTGGCCGTATACGGCGCCTTGAAGTTGGCTAAAATTCGTGAAGCCGCCGTGGAGGGTGTATTTTTGACACAGAAGATGTCTTTGACCGTGAATGGCACACCCGCAAGAGGCCCGGCATCTTCACCGGCTGCCAGTTTGCGATCGACTTCGCGTGCCTGCTCCAGGGCAATATCTTCTGTGAGGGTGATCAACGCATGTACATGTGAACGATCTTCGGGGGTGATTTCACCGGCGTCGAGACTGCCGGACCGCCCGTCCACTTCACCGATACGACGCAACGAGGATTCGAGGATTTCAACTGCCGAGGTTTTCTTCTCGTGCAGCAAGCGGGTGAGTTCCAATGCAGTCAGGTCACAAAGGTCCATAATTGGCTACTTTAAAGTGGTATGGGGAATGTCTGGAACAACAATGTATTGGTCTGCCACCTGCGGCGCCTGTGCCAGGATATCCTGCGCGTCCTTGCACGGGATCCATTCATCTTCGCGGGGAAGGGGTGAATTCTCTTCGGTGTACGGCACCCCATGCAGGCTGATGGGAACAGTCTCATCCAGTGGAACCGCTTCAAGTTCACGGATCGAGGCAAGCTGATTGTTCAATTGACGCCGTAAATATTCCGCCTGCTCCGAGTTCAGCTCCAGGGCAGCCAGATCGACCAGATGGTTAAAAATTTCCACAGAGATTTGTTCGCTCATCAGGTGCCAGACCTTCGAATGAAATTAGAATTTTGTTAAGTGACTCCGCCGATATTTGAAGGGTTGCGCCGGCGGCAATTGAAAAGCAGGTTACTTCAGGTTAACGGGAGTCGATGTCGGAATCGGCGTGCTCGTCGGACGCTTGGTCACTTCGATCGTAGGCGAAGGGGTCCACGTGGCAGGCAGCTGATTCAAGGTTGCAGTAGGAGTTGGGGGTATTTGCGTTCGATATCCGGCAGGTGGATACGGGTTTACCGGGGCGCCAGGGTTGAAGAAAATCGCCAACACCATGATAAAGATGATGGCAGCAACCGCCAGGACGCCAATGGATAATGTATCCCAAATGCTTAACTTCATTACTGCTCCTTTATTTTGGTAATACTTTTTGATAATCTATTTTGTCAGTATATCCGACTTTCCCCCTCTGTCAAGACGGGCGAAATCCGCCGCCCAATAAAATTCTGATCACCCGGGATGCACTATAATATCATCGGAGTGCTGACGAAAAATGAATGCTAAGCGACCCCTCCTTCTCTGGTTGATGCTTCTTGCCCTGGCTGTGTTGGTATTGGCGAACGCGCTGACGGTCATTCAAACGCTGCAAAGCTGGAATTGGTTGACTGTGTTGGGATATGCCCCCTCGCCGATCTATCCGGTTTTCCAGGGTGTTTTCTTTATGCTGCTTTTCGGGGTCTGCCTGGGCTTGTTGTGGTTGCTGGCTCCCATGGCTCCGATTTTGACCGGGGTGAGTTTCGCAGTATATTTAGTCTGGTCGTGGGTTGACCGGCTATGGGTCACGCTGAACCCCATCCCGTTTTCCAACCAGCTCCTGGCGGCAGGGGTCTCGTTGGCTGTGTTCCTTTTGGCTGAATTCTCGCTCTATTTGCTGGCGCCTTTCATGCGCCAGGAAACACCTGAATTGGAAGAGGAAGGTAAGAATGGAAAATCAGAACCTGGAAGTTGAAGTTAAGTTCTTTCTGGACGATCCGGCAGGATTTGAAAAACGCCTGCGCAGCATCGGCGCCAACCTGGTTCAACCGCGCACCCATGAATTGAATTATCGTTTCGATACCCCTGATCTGACCTTGACGCGCACCCGCCAGGTGCTGCGCCTGCGCCAGGATCAAGCGGTCGTGGTCACCTACAAGGGACCTGCGCTTCAAGGGCAGGCGGTAAGCGTGCGCAAAGAGATCGAGCTGGAGGTGAACAACTTCCAGGCTGCAAAGGATCTATTTGAAGCGCTCGGATACCAGGTGGCAGTTCTCTACGAAAAATACCGCACGGTTTATACGCTGAATGAGCTCGAGATCACACTCGATGAAATGCCCTTCGGGGTGTTTACCGAGATCGAAGGTGGTGATGCTCAAACCATCGAGCGCATGGCAGCTTCGCTTTCGCTCCTCTGGTCTCAGCGCATTTTGGAAAGTTATTTGATGCTTTTCGAACGGGTGAAGCAAAATCGTGGATTGACGCTGCAGAACCTTACCTTTGACGAATTCAAAGGCACCTCCGTCAGTGCAACTGACCTGGGGGTAAAAGCCGCAGACGTCACAACTTATCTCTAGGAAATTCCCGCTCAGGCTGAAATTTGTTTACAAATGCGTGTAATTATTCACATTGTGTGTTAAGTCAGGTTGATTACTCCCGATCACTTCTCGTATTTCTTAAGAATCAACAGAAACCCCGAACCTTAAGCGGGGCTTGGGTGCTTCTTTCGAATTCCAGCGCAAACAAAAGTCGAATTCTCATTCAAGATATTCTTTCAGCGAGCTTTATTAATAAGACCAAAAATTCCCGGCGCATCTCACCCTTTTAAGTTACTTATATTTACCCCATGCTATAATGATTTATCGCGTAAAAGCGACCATCGGAAAACTGTAGATGCCTACTTTCAGCCACCTTCACGTCCATACCGAATATTCCTTACTCGACGGGTTCAGCAAGATAAAAGACCTGGTAAAACGCGTTAAGGAATTGGACATGGATTCTGTGGCGATCACTGACCACGGCACCATGTTCGGCGTGGTCGAATTTTACAATGCAGCGGTCGCCGCTGGGGTAAAGCCCATCATCGGGCTTGAAACGTATGTCTGCGCCCGTAGAATGGCTGACCGCGACCCGCAAAAAGATAAGCACAGCTATCATTTGCTGCTCCTTGCCGAAAATGAGAAGGGCTACAAGAATCTTCTCAAAATTGCCAGCGCCGCCCAACTCGAAGGCTTCTATTACTATCCCAGGGTGGATCACGAATTTTTGGCCGCTCACACCGAAGGCATCATCGCTTCCACAGCTTGCATGTCAGGCGAGGTTCCCCGGACGATTCTCGAGAAGGGAGTCGAAGCCGGGCGCCAGAAATTGGACTGGTATTTCGAAACCTTCGGGGTCGATCATTTCTTCATCGAATTGCAAAACCACAATATCCCCGAACTGCCGGCGCTCAACAAGACCCTGATCGAGCTGGGCAAGCGCTACAACGCCAAATTTATCGCCACGAACGACTCGCATTACATCAATCAAAGCGATGCGCGCCTGCAGGACATCATGCTGAGTATCCAGACCGGGGCACTGTTGAGTGACCCCAACCGGATGCGCATGACCGGCAACACCTATTACCTGCGCTCCCCCGAAGAAATGGCAGCCCTCTTCCCGGAAAACCCGGATGCATTGAGTAATACCCTGGATATCGCCGAGCGCTGCAACGTAAAACTCGACAAGAAGGGCTATCACCTGCCTGAATTTGATGTCCCCGCAGGGTTCACCCCCGAAACCTATTTACGCCAGCTCTGCATGGAAGGCCTGGCAGAGCGCTACGGCAGCCGGGCGAATTCCCCGGAGATCAAGGAACGCCTTGAATATGAGTTGGGCATCATTCACCAGATGGGATTTGATGCCTACTTTTTGATCGTATGGGATTTGTGCAAGCATTCACGCGAACTGGGTATCTGGTACAACGTGCGCGGGTCGGGCGGCGGTTCGATGGTGGCTTACTGCCTGGATATCTCACTGGTCGATCCCTTGGAGCACGGCCTGTTGTTTGAACGCTTCCTCAATCCGCAGCGTATCTCGATGCCGGATATCGACCTCGATTTTCAGGATGACCGCCGCTCCACGATGATGGAATACTGCGCTCAAAAATACGGCAGCGACAAGGTGGCGCAGATCATCACCTTCGGTACCCTCGGGGCGCGCGGCGCAATTCGCGACGTCGGCAGGGTTATGGATATTCCGCTTTCCGAAGTAGATCGGGTGGCAAAGGCGATCCCGAGCGGTCAAGGACAACTCAACGTTACCATCAAGGAAGCGCTGGCAAAGAGCCCCGAATTCCTGGCCATCCATGAAGAAGCGGATTATCTCCGCGACCTCATCGATACCGCCAGCCAGATGGAAGGGGTGGTCCGCAACGCCGGCACCCATGCTGCAGGCGTGGTGATCACCGATGTTCCCATCGTCGAATACGCGCCGCTGCACCGCCCGACGAGCGGATCGGAAGATTCGCCGATCAAAACGGTGACCCAATTTGAAATGTCGATCGTGGACAAGCTCGGTCTGCTCAAAGTGGACTTCCTTGGGTTATCCACTTTAACCGTAATGCAGCGCGCCTGCGACTTGATCCGCACCCGCCATGGCAAGGAATACACACTTTATAACATTCCAACCGATGACCAGGAAACCTTCCAATTCCTCGGGCAGGGGCATACTGCCGGCGTGTTCCAACTCGAAGGCAATGGGATGACCCGTTACCTGGTGCAAATGAAGCCGCAAAGCCTGGAAAACATCATCGCCATGGTGGCGCTTTTCCGTCCGGGCCCCATCCAATTCATTCCCGATTACATCAACCGCATGCACGGGGTAAAACCGGTCACATATCGCCACCCACTGCTCGAAAAGATACTCAAGGAGACCTACGGCGTCCCGATTTACCAGGAACAGATCATGTTAGCCGCCATGGAGCTTGCCGGGTACACAGCCGCCGATGCCGATGATTTCCGTAAAGCCATCTCGAAAAAGAACGTCGATTCGATCAAAAAACACAATGTCCGCTTCATTGCTGGCGCCCAGAAAAACGGCATCGATGCAGAAACCGCGAAGGCGATCTTTGAGGATTGGGAAGGTTTCGCCCAATATGGTTTCAATAAGAGCCATGCTGCAGATTACGGCGTCATCGCAGTCGAAACCGCATTTTTGAAAACGCATTACACGGCGGAGTATATGACCGCCCTGCTTTCAGCTTCCAAAAACGATACGGATAAAGTGGCATTTTATGTCGCCGACTGCCGCAGCATGGGTATCGAGATTCTGCCCCCGGACGTAAAGTCTTCGCAATGGGATTTTTCCATCGAAGACCGCGAGGGAGCCGCTCCAGCCATCCGCTTCGGTATGGGCGCGGTAAAAAATGTCGGTGCAGCACCGGTCGATCTGATCATCGCAGCGCGCAAAGACGGCCCGTTCAAAGATTTGAATGACTTTGTTCGCCGCGTAGATTTGCACCAGATGGGCAAACGCAGCCTGGAATGCCTGGTCCGCGTTGGCGCACTGGATTCGCTTGGACCGCGCAAATCCCTCCTCGAAGCCCTCGACTCGATGGTCTCGATCAGCGGCAGCCATTTTCGGGCGCTGTATTCCGGTCAGATGAGCTTTTTCGGTACCATCAGCGGGGTGGAGGAGGAAATTCATCTGCCCATTACCCAGTCGCTGGACCCACGCGAGCAGTTGGAATGGGAAAAAGAATTGATCGGGTTATACGTTTCCGACCATCCCATGACGCCCTATCTTGCCATGCTGCGCGGCAGGATCACCCACAGCAGTGCTGAATTATCAGAAGCTGCCAACAAAGATAAGGTCGTGGTGGCAGGCCTGGTGACGCGCATGCGTACCCTGACCACAAAGAACGGCAAGGGGATGGCTTTTGCCACGATTGAAGATATCCAGGGCGCGATCGAATTGGTACTATTCCCCAAAACCTGGGAACGTTTCGCTCCATTCGTGCGCCAGGATAACGTGATCCTGGTGGAAGGCAAGGTGGATGCTGAAGGCGGTGACCCGAAGGTCCTGGTCGATCTGATTCAACCTCTGACCGCGAATGACCTGCAAGCTGCACCGCCACCTCCCGCCAAAAGTGCTGCAGTCGTAACGCCGGCACCCAAACCTGCCATCAAGGAATCGAAACCTGTTCAGGATTATCACGCCCATCCCATCGGTGATGGTCCAGTCGGATCTTCCCCCCATGCCCGAGGAACCGGATGACTGGCATATGCAGGAGCCCGGCGGATTCAGTAGTGAACCCACTGCCGCGATTAATCCTATCATGGAGCCGCTTGATCAGCCTCAACCGAAATTTACTCCGCCTGATGAACCCCGGATGATCATTGCACCGCCGGTCGAGAAGCCGAAGTCCCTGCAATACACCCCGGAACCTCAAATCCTGGAGAGTTTTGTCGCAAAAAGCATCCCGCCCCTGATCCTGCCCATCGAACCGCGCGCATCGAAGGCCGTGGCCGAAAAAGGCACAACCCGGATGCTGACCATCATCATGCGCTCCTCTGAAGATAAGGGACGTGATATCCGCCGCTTGAAGCGAATTTGCGGAATGGTGCGCTCCTCCCCCGGAAATGACCGCTTCTGCTTCCTGATCTTTGAAAACAGCCACCGCTATTTGCTTGATTTCCCCAATGATACGATCGGGATTAATAATGATTTAATCAGACAACTGGTAGAATTAGTCGGCGATCAGAACGTTCAGGTCGAAATCATCAGACTTCAGTAGAGCAGGTTATCTTATGGTGGAACCGGTAAAGAAAATTCAACGCATCGGAGTAATGACTTCGGGCGGCGACGCCCCCGGAATGAACCCCTTTATCCGGGCGGTGGTCAGAACAGCCGCAGGTGAAGGGATCAAAGTGTTTGGCGTTGAAGGCGGCTATGAAGGCTTGATCCACGGCAAATTTCGCGAGTTGGGAATCCGCGAGGTGGGTGGAATTCTGCAGCGGGGCGGAACCATTTTACAGACCGCCCGCAGCAAGGAATTTCGCGAGCCAACCGGTCAGCTCGAGGCAATTCGCCAGATCAACAACGCAGCCCTGGATGCCCTGATCATCGCCGGCGGCGACGGATCGCTCAACGGCGGTCAGGTGCTGGCAAAACGCGGGATTCCGGTGATCGGCGTGCCCGCCAGTATCGACAATGATATTTATGGCACCGATATGTGCATAGGCGTGGATACAGCGCTCAATACCATCGTCGATGCCATCGACAAAATCCGCGACACAGCCTCTTCCCACAACCGGGCTTTCCTCGTCGAAACCATGGGACGCGAATCCGGCTACCTGGCCATCCAGGCAGGTATCGTCACCGGCGCAGAATTGGTGCTGATCCCCGAGAGTGATCTCAAGCCGGATGCGGTGGCGAGCGCCATCCAGGAAGCCTACAAACGCGGGAAAACGCACGCCATCGTGGTCGTTGCCGAGGGGTACCATCCAGGCGCTGCCGAGTTGGGGGCAATGATCGATGCCATGGATATCGGTTTCACCACGCGGGTCTCCATTTTGGGGCACATCCAGCGCGGCGGAAAACCCAGCGCCTACGACAGGCTGCTGGCGTCGCGATTTGGCGTCAAAGCGGTTGAATTTATCATCGCAGGCTACACCAACGTGATGACCGGGCTGAGGGGCAGCGAAATTTTGCCCATCCCAATCGAGGAAGTCGTCAGCAACACCAAACGCATCAACCCCGATTACCTTCACATGGCGCAGATCCTTTCACGGTAGAAGAAACCATTTATATTTTGGATTTATTACATAGGGTGCGCTTAAGCGCACCCTATTTTTCATCACAAATGCATCTGTTCTAGATCACACAGTCTTTTGATTATTGAATCTGTTCCAGCGCCTTTCGCAGTTTTTGCAGCAAATCGGCATCACGCTGCCGCATCAAATATAGCGTCCATTCATCACTTCTTTTGGATACGCCCATGGATGGTTATGCAACATCTCTTCGGATTCATCCAGGTAACGTGGCGTGATGTGGGCATGCAGCGCCGGGTCGGAATTACCCATCACCCCGTAATTGATGCGGTAAGCCCCTGTCACTTTTTGAATGGCATCCCCGATCCGCGCCATGTCGCATAAAAAGTCTGCCCGGGCAGGTTCGTCCAGGTCATTTAAGGCCGAAACGACAGGGTCAGCCAGCAAAATACAATATCCGCTCAGGTACTGCATATCCGCCAGCACCGCCCAACCGGATTTCAAGCGGCATATCTGCGCAGGATGCTCGCCCCGCCTCGCCAACGCAACGCCCTCTGCCACCGAATACCCCATGCCAACCTGCTTTCTTTACCATCAATGCCAGTAAGGTGCGGTTATGAATTCCATCTTATAAGTTGGTTCAATCTGTAGTGTGCGCTTAAGCGCACCCTACAAATACCCACAATTAATTACGCGCACTGCTACAGTTGCTTTTCTACGACCGCTTTCTTTCCCATCGATGCCAGGTAAATCACAAACAGATCTTCGCCGTCCAGTCCAAGCACGCCGTTCAACTCATCGTCATCGAAAGCCGCGATCGGACAAATCCCGCCGCCGATCTGCTCGGCTGCCAGCGCCAGGTTCTCACAGGCGTGCCCCGCATCCAGGTGGAGAAAACGATACCCCCGTTCCACATAGCGCCAGTACATGCGCTCAGCCACGGCCACCCAAAAGAAGGTCGCTGCACTGTGCGCAACATGAGATTGATCATGACAGGCGGCGGTGATCCGCGGATTGATATCGTTCGATAAATCTAATCTCGAGCAATGAGTTTTCAATAGCCAGATACCGGTAAAGACCAGGGGGTAATGCCCTCCACCTGGTTCACCAAAATATAGGTTTCAAATGCGTGGCGTGCACCGGCTGACGGCACCGTCCGCGCGGTGGATGGGCGCTTAGACACTCTCTTGACCCCCTGTGACATCCACAACAGGTACGAGAACTCCGCCAGGGTCAGCGCTGCTTCTGAATAGGTGCGAATACTGCGCCGCTGCTCGACGGCCGTGCGTAGCTCCATCGGCGGTACCTGGATCTCGGCAGGGCTGACCAGTGGAATCAGGGTTGCATCATCCGGAAAAGGCAGTTCCAACGGCGGTTGAGGTGAAGCACCGCTCACCTGGTCTGAAACACTGATTTCTGAATACCTGGTTTTCTTTATGAATTCACTGCCAGCGTTCGACTTCATATACCCTCTCCTGTCTTCTAAGTTCTTTTGGTGATGAAACGCCTCGCACTGTTTACAGCACTGGTAAATTCAGGTACACGCAGGAGCAGCAGCATGCCTGCATACACTACCACGCCCAGCACGATCCCGCCCAATCCCCCCACCCATACCGGCAGGCTGCGTGTGATTTCCACCCACCCGAACAAGGCGGCTGCCATCCCCAGGGAACAGGCGATGGCTAAAAGCGTGCCGTTGAGGATCCGGCGACCTTCCAACCCGCTCAAACGCTTGCGCATAAACCAGAGTAAAGCTGCGCTTTCCAGGGCAGTCGCCAGGGAATTTGCCAGGGCAAGACCGCCAAAGGGCATCCAGCCCAACTGTCTGAACCAGGCTAAAAACAAGAAGCTCAGACCCACGTTCAAGCCCATGGCAGAAACACCGACGAATACCGGGGTTTTGGTATCATGCAGCGCATAAAACGCGCGGCTGACAATTTCCACCACCGAGTGAAAGACCAGACCTGCGGCATACCAGAGCAGCGCCCAGGCGACCATGCTTGTAGAGATACTGCTGAACTTCCCGTACTGGTAAATCAAGGTCACCAGCGGCGTGCGCAGCAAGATCAGACCCACGGACGCCGGAAGAGCCAGTAAAACCACTCCCCTCAGCAGGGTAGCCAGGGAGGATCGCATTTCGTCCTGCTTGCCTCGCGCCACCTGCGCCGAAAAGGTGGGAAGGGCAGCGATTGCCATCGCCTGGGCAATGGCAGCCTCGGGAATAAGCATCAAGGCAAACGCCACACTGATGGCAGAAACTGCGCCCACCATCGGCGAGGCGAGGTTGGTATTCACCAGGAAATTGATCTGGACTGATGCCACGCCCAGCAAGCGGGGTGCCATCAAACGCACAACCTCACGCACTTCGCGGAGCTTAAGACCCAGCGTGAAGGAATATTTTCGTTCGGGCAAACGCAAAAGGGCCGGCAACTGCACCAGACCGTGCATGGCTGCGCCGATCACCACTCCCCATGCCAACCCGGTCGGACCCATTGCAGGAACCAGCAGCAGAATGCCCAAAATCTTTCCGATGGAGTACATGCAGGGCGCGAGGGCAGGCAGAATAAAACTCTGGTGCGAGTTGATGATGCCCATGAACAGCCCGCTGAGTCCGAAAATGATCGGCGCTGCAAGTTGAATCCGCAGCATGTTCACTGTCAAGCCCAGCACCAGCGGGTCATTGGCAAAGCCCGGCGCAAGCACCACTCTTACCAACCATGGGGCTAAGATCGCCGAGAGCGCGGCAAATGTCACCAGGATCAAAGTCACCCAATTCGCGACCGCAGATGCCAGGTGCCACGCGGTTTTCCGATCGTCACGGGCAAGCAGAGTTGTAAACGTCGGAATGAATGCCGAAGCCAGTGCGCCTCCCGCGACAAGGTTGTAAATGATATCCGCAAACTTGTTTGAGGCAAAGAAAGCGTCGTTCGCCGGACCTGTTCCAAATGCCCGGGTGAGCAGCATCGAGCTGACCAGGCTGAAGATCTGGTTCAGCACCATGATCAGCATGATCGACCCGGCAGCCCGGGCGATTTGCCGGTTGGCAGTCTGGATGGGTAGCTGCAGTGACTCGTTGGGATCCATGAAGATGATTATAACCGAGCGCTCTTGAGAACGAAAAAGAAATAGAAAGAAATGGATGGGTCAATCATCCTCCCGAACGGCGTTTCAAACCGCTGGTTGGACAAACGCAGTCAAGACGTTCTTTTGAAATTCAGCGAACGACTGAAATCCAAAATCGCCGGCCGGTTTCCCCCGCCCGTGCATGCTGATATACTTATTAATGTAAAGAAAAGTCGGAAAGGAGAAACGCAAAGATATGATCATTGAAGAGGATAAATCCATGCCTGAAACAACTGACTCAGCGGGACAAGCTGTACATGTCGAACCCGGCGAGACCGCGCCCGCACCCACTCCCACGCTGGAGGATAAACCAGTAGAATTCCAAACACCGGTTGTCGAATCAGCGCCTGTGGCGCCGGTCGTCAAAAAGGAATCCTGGGCGAAGAGAGCACTGCGCTGGATATTGGTTGCACTCTTATTTTTACTCATTGGTGCCGCTGCGGTATATTTCACCCTCACCCTGCAGGCGAACCAGCAGATCGTTGGATTGAACCTGGCGGCGACAGCTTCGGCTGAAAAGATCGCCACCCTCGATTCCGACCTGAATGCCGCAAATTCAGCTTTGGCGGTGGCTACATCAGTCGTCAACACCCAAACCGCACAAATCACCTCGCTGAGCTTGAAAAATGCCGTTTACAAGATGCAAATGGATGTGGATACCATCCGCATTTCGCTGCTCAAGTCGGACACGATCACAGCCACCCAGGCACTCGGGGCTGCCCGCCTTGACATCACCACCCTGGCTTCTCTTGGGGTGGATAAGGCGACCCTGGATGGCTTTACCACCCGCCTGGTCAATGCAGAAATAAACCTCTCGGCGGATCCGCAAAAATCGATGTCTGAACTTGATAACCTGATCGGCAACTTATATTTACTGGAATCCAATCTGCCATAACCGAATTAATAAACTTCCGGGCGGCCAAATGGCCGCCCGGTTGCATTTAATCCATTCACATCCTGGCTCAATATCTCAACGTAGCACCGATTTTCCCGTATTGCTCCATTCCGCTTCCCGAATGCAGTACCTCCACGCTGCCGCCGCTTTTCAACACGGCCGTCGCAGCCAGGTCGATGACATCCTCCACTCGCTGGGCAGGTTCGGCGCAGGCGTGATGCTTCTTGATCGCCAGGCTGGTTAACAGCCCGCAATCTCTGTGCCAATAGCCTTTGGCTTCATACCCGTCCGTGTAAATTAAAGTCTGAACTCGCCCGTTGCTTACCGCCTCGAGCGTGGGTTCCAACCCGGTGACTGCCGCCACCGATTTCGCTGCCGAGTCGACCAGGTTTTCCACCAGTGTCTTTTCATACTGTTTTTCGACTTCCTGGTAAATCTCGATGGTTTTTTGCTTTACTTCCGCCGCTCCTGCCGTAATGGCAATCGGGAAAGTGCCCATCACCAGCGACTGCCAGGCTTTGGAAAGCTCTCCTTTAAATGAGGCGACATTTTCCTCGGAACCGCCGATAAAGATGCGGCGGATATGCTTTTTCTCAAAGTACTCCATGACCAGTTCAACCTGGTTCCGCATGTTCCGGTCGATGACTTCATCCAATGTGCGGGATGTTTCGAAGGGACCGCCGCGGGAGTGGTGGATCAAGGGGGAAGTGCCGGTCTTAATATGTTTGACTGCTTCCCCCGAAATGGCTTGCTGCTCAACAAGTTCTCCCTGTTGAAACAGGAAAATGCGTGCATTCTGTTTATCCACCAGCACAGCCCCATAACCGCCGAAGTTGTCCATCAAACTCAACAAGGGTTTGATGTTTGGCTTTGCGGAAATGATCATCTTGTCTTTCACCGGTACCGATAATGGGAATACCTGAAAAAAATCAGCAGGGGCGCATGAAAATACTGCCACACCTCTGCCTGACCAATCGTAACTATGATTGAAGAATGTTTCGATCGCTTCCATATCTCTATCGAGGGTCACCTCTTTCAATAAGCTGCGCAACCTCAGGCGGTGTGCGTCAGCGTTCCCTAGGGACGGTTCAGTGTTCAAGTACAAACTGACCACCGGGTCATTTGCGGAAAAATCCAACAACTTGCGCAGGGTACTCTCCGTAAACATAAATGCCTCCTCTATATTCAATTGAGCGGATCTTCTTCCCCTTTGTCCTTCGTTTAAGGGCGTTTGCCTAACGTCAGCGACACCTCCTGTGTAGCTCCATTGCGGATGATGGTGAGCTTGATCGTATCACCTGGCGATTTGTTCGTCATCATATAGCTGACCAGGTCTCCATACACATATACCGGTACGCCATCCACAGCCTGGATAACGTCGCCCCCGGCGTAAAGACCCGGAATGCTCGTGGCTTGATCGCCGGCGTGCAACCCTGCCAGCTCAGCAGGACCTCCAGCGGCGACTCCCGTCAAGTATGCCCCATATGTTTGTGTAATTCCCAACGCTTCCCATTCAGGCAGGGTGAAATCAACCGACGAACTCGTGATACCCATGTATGGATAATCATAATTACCGTCGCTGATCAGGGAGGGCACAACCCGCTTGACAATGTTGATCGAGACCGAAAAACCGATCCCGCTGTTCACCGGGTCTCCCTCGGCTGTGGTGCCGGTCGTTCGAATGGCGCGATTGATACCCACGACCTCACCTGCCAGGTTGAGCAGAGGTCCACCTGAATTCCCGGGGTTGATGGCGGCATCTGTTTGGATAATATCGCCTGCAGAGAACGGGGTGGTGTCAGTAGAGGTGCGCATCGAATCAAGCATGCGTCCCTTGGCGCTGATGATCCCGAGCGTCATGGTACTCGAGAGCCTGAAAGGGTTGCCAATGGCAACCACCAGGTCGCCGACCTTCATTTGATTCGAGTCGCCGAGGGTCAATGGGACGAGCTTTTCTGCCGGCACGTCCACTTTGATCACCGCCAGGTCTGAGTCCAGGTCGGTGGCGATCACGTCGCCGTAGACTTTGTTTCCATCCGTGAAATCGACTTCCACCGACTCGGCGCCTTCAACTACGTGATAATTCGTGAGAATATGACCTTCTTGATCGTACACAAAACCGGAACCGCTGCCTGCGCTATCCGCGGTTGTGACCACGATCGACACCACTCCCGGATTCACCCGCTCGTACAGCGCGGCTAATATCGCGTCGGTGGTCAGGTTCGCTGAAATAGCCTGTGATGATCCCTGCGGCACCGTCGACAGGGTGGGTGCTGGTTGGGTCTGGGTGGATGCATTGATCGAAAAGATACTGGGGCTTAGCGAACAAGCTGCTGCTGAAGCGAAAAACACTGCCATTACGAGCAAGGGTAGCCATTTTTTCATCGAGTCTCAATTCCACTTATTTGGTCGAGCGTAATTTTTCAAAGAGCTCACGCTGTGTACCGCTTAATTTGCGCGGGAGCTCGACTTTGATGCGGACGTATAAATCTCCAAAAGTACCGCTGGAGCGTAACACCGGCATGCCCCTACCCGCCAGGCGAATCCGCTGCCCGGGCTGGGTTCCCGCAGGGATGGTCAGTTGAACCTCGCCGGCAAACGTGGTAACTTTGACCGGACCGCCAAGGATCGCAGTGTAGAGATCCACGGCGATTTCGGTGGTCAAGTCAGTGCCGTCCACCGCGTAGCGGGAATCCGGAAGAACTTCGACGACCAGGTAGATATCCGAGCTTTGTCCGCGAGATGTTACCGGTCCCGCCCCTGAAACGCGCACCTTCGTGCCTGTTTTTGCCCCGGCTGGGATTTTGACCTCGATTTTTCGCGAGTCCACCTGGAACAGGCGGGTGGTGCCGTGATAGGCTTCATCCAGTGTGATCTGAATGGCTTGTTCGTACACTTGCGGGCGGCTTGGTTGAGTTTGTGTACGAGTACGCACACTCCCCCCCTGCATTCCACCAAACATACTGCTGAAGAAATCTGAGAATCCACCAAACACGTCGTCAAGATCTCCCATGTTAACCTGGGTGGTTCGACCGCCCTGGTTGCTTGTAGCCCACTGAGACCAATCAAACCCGCCCGGTGCACCGCCCCTGGCTTGATACTGCGAATAGGAATCCCCCAATTGATCGTAACGCGCGCGTTTTTTGGTATCACTCAAGACTTCATAAGCCTCGTTGATATCCTTAAACTTCTCCTCCGCTTCTTTGTTGCCCTTATTGCGGTCAGGATGGTATTTCATTGCCAATTTTCGGTAAGCTTTTTTAATGACCTCAGGCGTCGCGCTTCGCTCGACACCCAGTGTTTTATAGTAGTCTTTATATTCCATAAGTTAATTGTATGACCAAATAAGAGCAAATCAAGAGCGCTGGTGAAACTCTAACATAACATTAACAGTCTCTTTCTTTTCGCAATTAATTTTGGATGGGTTTGAAACCCACATCAACGTTAACCGGTTAATTTCATTCTGGGCATCAGCGTTTTTTCAAAAAACCTACCCCAGCAGCTGTGGCCTTTGCCCTTCCCTCGCGGTCTCGGGTATTGTGCGCCCACGAGCGAAGCGAGCGGGATCAGGAAAGGGCAGGGTTAGGTTGATTTTCACAATAGAAATGGGTGAATGCTAGACTTTCATTCGCTTTTGCCGATTTATGGCTAATCGACACAAACCTACCCCGTCCCTCCCTACCCCTCTCGCAAAAAGCGCTCGGGGGCGCAAAGACCGCGAAGGGAGGGACCGTTCAATCGTGAACTTTCGCAAGAAAGTTATGAAGGAGCCCCACAATTTCTTCGTCCGAGGTATATGGAGCCAGCACCAGCCCCGGGCTGGTGTTGCCGGTGATTATTTTCGAGATACGTTTGTGCTTGTGATAACAACAAATAACCGGCTTGCGCAATTGGAGCGCTGTGGCGATCTCGTAGCCAACGCCATGAGATGGGGTGGATACTTCTGCCACCACCGCATCCGCTTCCCGCAACCACTTCATATCTCTTTCAAAGGTCTGCACCGGATCGACGGTTTCTTCCAGTTCCATCACCTGCGGCGTGGAAAGGTGCGCTGTCGGAACAAAGTGCCCGTCCGCCTCCAGCACTTGGACGATCTTTTGATAAGTCTGCTCTTCATTCCTGCCGCCGGTGATCGAACAAGAAAAATAAATTTGCATTCAAAAACTCCCTTTTTGGAGCATTAGTTGCAACGCTTTTCGTGTTGAATCTTATTTCGACCTATGCTACTATGTGAATTATCAGGTTTATAGTATCATAAATTTATCGGCCGTGTGATTCACACCCCGGTCGCCGCAGCCACAACTAAGGAGATGAACCATGAGGAAGCATTTTGCGTTTTTACTCGTAACCGTTTTGGTCCTGGGTTTGGTGTTGAGCGCATGCGAACGCCCAGCCACCAAGGGTCCGGTGGTCACCCCCACAACCAAAGGCGAGATTCCCTTTCCAGTGGCAACTCAGCCGCAAATCGTTAAGGATTATCAGGCACTTACTCAAACTGCCATGGCGCAAGTCACGGCCCCCGCGATTGTCACCAGCACCCCGGCATTCAGTCTGCCCACGCTGGGTGCAACGGCTACAACGGGTATTCTTTCCACCCCCGTACCTACTTCGACAAAATTAGTTTTCCCATCTCCTACACCCGGGCGACCCGCCACTTACACGCTGCAGGATGGCGAAACGCTGTACTGCCTCGCCCGCCGTTTTGACGTGGACCCTGTGGACTTGATGGATGCGAACGGCTTGAATTTGACCACGGCAGCCCAATTATCCATCGGCACAACGCTCGATATTCCCCAATCTGGCAGTTTTACGGGATCGCGCACCCTGGCGCCTCACCCTGATACCTTCACCGTCGAATCCGGAGATACGATCGGCTCGATCGCATGCGAATACGGCGATGTCAGCCCCGATGCCATTTTTGCCGCCAACGGTCTAAAGCCTGATACCGCGCTCACGATCGGCCAGGTATTGGAAATTCCGTAAATCAAGCTTCTTACCCTTATCAAAAACGACTGGCGGGAGAATTTCCCGCCAGTATAATTTAATCAAAGGGAGGATCGACCATGGATAAGCGGATCATAGACAGCGAAACAAAGTATCAAGGACCTGTATTTGACGTTGAACGCATTGCGCTGAACCTGCCAGACGGACGCAGCCGCAACTACGACATGGTCAAAATCCAGGATGCGGTGACGATTCTTCCGGTGGATTCGGAAGGCTTCATTTATTTTGTACGGCAATATCGCATCGGCGCAAACAAAGAAATGCTAGAACTGCCTGCCGGGAAGATCGAAGAGGGCGAAGAAGCTTTAAAAACCGCTGAGCGTGAAATCCGCGAAGAGATCGGTTTTGCGGCGGGTAAAATGCAGCCTCTCGGCAAATTCTATGTTTCTCCAGGCTACAGCACCGAATTCATGTACACCTTCCTCGCCACCGAGCTTTACCCCGCACCGCTCGCCCCCGACCAGGATGAATTCCTCAATGTGGTCAGGCTCAGCGCTGCGCAAGTGCGGCAGTTGATCAGTTCGGGCGAGCTTGAAGACAGTAAATCACTCGCCACCCTTTACCTGGCATTGCCGTTCATCGATCTTCTGCGGTCGACCTGAACCGGGTCATGACCCCTCCGCTCATACCAGTCAAATATGACAAGATACGGGAGAATTACTGACCAATGGTACTGCGAATCCATGCCAGGATGGGGTATCCTCAATAATTGGATGCTTTTGGAATTATAATTGACTATACAAATCGCCTGTAAACGGGTCTTTTCCCGATTCTATTTTTGGAGTATGTGATGACTAGAAAAAAGATTACGCTGGATGCAAATGAGGCTGTAGCTCAGATAGCCTTCAAATTGAGCGAAGTTGTAGCGATTTACCCGATCACTCCTTCGTCTGGCATGGGTGAGTTTGCCGATGCCTGGGCAGCCGTAGGGGCCAAAAACCTGTGGGGAGTTGTTCCCTCGGTGATGGAAATGCAGTCTGAAGGTGGTGCCGCGGGTGCGGTACACGGCGCTTTGCAGGCTGGGTCACTAACGACCACTTTCACCGCATCGCAGGGTCTGCTCCTGATGATCCCCAATATGTACAAGATCGCTGGCGAGTTGACTCCCACCGTCTTTCACGTTACCGCGCGCACCATTGCCACGCATGCGCTTTCGATCTACGGCGACCATTCAGACGTCATGGCTACCCGCCAGACGGGTTTCGCTCTCCTCGCTTCAAGCTCCGTTCAAACCGCCCACGATAATGCATTGATCGCCAACGCTGCCACATTTGACAGCCGCGTGCCCTTTGTGCATTTCTTCGATGGATTCCGCACTTCGCACGAAGTGAACAAGTTCGAACAACTCACGGATGATGATGTACGCGCCATGATCGATGAGGATAAGATCCAGGAATTCCGCAAGCGTGCCATGAACCCCGAGCATCCTACCGTCCGCGGCACGGCCCAAAACCCCGATGTCTTTTTCCAGGGTCGTGAAGCTGGAAACCAATACTATATTGACTGCCCCGCAAAAGTGCAGGCGGCGATGGATAAATTCGCCAAGCTGACCGGGCGCCAATACCACCTGTTCGATTATACGGGTGCACCGGATGCCACCGAAGTGATCGTCATCATGGGGTCTGGAGCCGAAACCACTGACGAGACCGCTGCCTTCCTCAATAATAACCAGGGGAAGAAGTACGGCGTCGTCAACGTCCGCCTCTACCGCCCATTCTCCATCGACGCATTCGTCAATGCCCTGCCCGCGACTGTCAAAACCATCGCTGTGCTGGACAGAACCAAAGAATCCGGTTCGGTTGGCGATCCTCTGTATGTGGATGTGGTGACAGCCATCAACGAAGCCCTGGTTGCCGGCAAAGTCCCCTTCAAACAGTCTCCACGCATTCTCACCGGGCGCTACGGTCTGTCATCCAAGGAATTCACCCCGGCGATGGTCAAAGCCGTATATACCGAAATGGAAAAACCCGAGCCCAAGAACCACTTCACTGTGGGCATCAACGACGATGTGACTCATTCAAGCCTGGAGTTCGACAAGAAATTCCACATTGCCGACCCCAAGACCGTCCGCTGCGTATTCTTTGGTCTTGGCGCTGATGGCACAGTCGGCGCAAACAAGAACTCGATCAAAATCATCGGAGAAGATACCGATAACTACGCCCAGGGATACTTTTACTACGACTCCAAAAAATCCGGCTCGATCACCATTTCGCATTTGCGCTTTGGTCCCAAACCCATCCGCGCTCCTTATTTGATCGGCGACGACGATGCAAACTTCGTTGCCTGCCACCAGTTCTCTTTCCTCGAGCGCATCGATATCCTCAAGTATGCTGCTCCGGGCGGGGTATTCCTGCTCAACAGCATTTATGGTCCTGACGAGGTCTGGCAGCATCTGCCGCGTGAGGTTCAAAGCGACCTGATCACCAAGCATCTGAAGTTCTACACCATCGATGCATATGAAGTTGCCGAAAAAACCGGCATGGGCGGACGCCTGAACACAATCATGCAGACCTGCTTCTTTGCCATCAGTGGTGTGCTCCCGCGCGAGGAAGCCATCAAGCAAATCAAGAAATCCATTTACAAGACCTATGGAAAACGCGGCGAAGCCGTTGTTCAAAAGAACTACGATGCGGTCGATGCTTCACTGGCTTACCTGCACGAAGTGAGAGTCCCAAGCGAAGTCACCAGCGATTTCTCGCGCCGCGCCCCCATCTCAGCCGAAGCGCCAAAGTTCATCGCGGATGTTCTCGGACCCATCGTGGCCTACGAAGGCGATTCGCTGCCTGTTTCTGCCATGCCGATCGACGGAACATTCCCGTCTGCCAGCGCCCGTTGGGAAAAACGCAATATCGGGCTCGAAATTCCTGTTTGGGAATCGGACCTTTGTATTCAATGCGGCAAATGCTCGTTCGTCTGCCCGCATGCGGTCATTCGTATGAAAGTGTACGATCCCAAAGAACTGGTTGGCGCGCCTGCCACTTTCAAAGCGATCGATGCCAAGTTCAAGGAACTCCCTGGAATGAAATATACCATCCAGGTTTCTCCGGAAGATTGCACGGGTTGCGGTCTGTGCGTCGAAGCCTGCCCTGCCAAAGACAAGACCAACCCGAGCCGTAAATCCATCAACATGGCTGACCAGCTACCTCTGCGGGAATCTGAAAACACCAATTGGGACTTCTTCATGAAGTTGCCATCTGCAAGTTTGGATGGTGTGTCTCCGACAACGGTCAAGAATTCGCAACTCCTCGAACCCATGTTCGAATTCTCCGGCGCCTGCTCAGGCTGCGGCGAAACCCCCTACCTCAAGCTTGTTTCTCAGCTCTTCGGTGACCGGGCATTCGTCGCCAACGCCACAGGCTGCTCTTCCATCTACGGCGCCAACCTGCCGACTACACCCTGGGCAACCAACAACCAGGGTCGCGGACCCGCCTGGGCGAATTCGTTGTTCGAAGACAATGCCGAATTTGGTCTGGGTATGCGCCTGACGCTCGACCAACAGAACGAGTTTGCTCGGGGAATTATCGCATCAATGGGCGGCGAACTCGGTGATGATTTTGTGGGTTCGATCTTGAACGCCGATCAAAGCAATGACACCGGCATTCGCGAACAGCGCGCACGGGTAGCTGCGTTGAAAGAAAAACTTGCCGCAAGCAAGAACCCCCTGGCAAAGATGCTCGGCGGCGTTGCTGACGCCCTGGTCAAGAAGAGTGTGTGGATCATCGGTGGCGACGGCTGGGCGTACGACATTGGTTACGGTGGCCTGGATCACGTCATCTCCACCGGACGCAATGTGAATATCCTTGTGCTGGATACCGAAGTGTATTCCAACACGGGCGGTCAATCCTCCAAGTCTACCCCGCGGGCGGCAGTCGCCAAGTTTGCTGCCAAAGGTAAAGGGCTGCCGAAGAAAGACCTGGGCATGATCGCCATGACCTATGGTTATGTGTACGTTGCGCGGGTGGCGATGGGCTCGAGCGATCAGCAAACTTTGAAAGCCCTGCTGGAAGCGGATGCTTATGACGGACCCTCGCTCGTGATTGCCTACTCGCACTGCATCGCCCACGGTATCGATATGCGTAAAGGCTTGGACCAACAGAAACTGGCCGTCAACGCGGGTGTATGGCCCCTTTACCGCTTCAATCCTGCACTGGCTGATGAAGGCAAGAATCCGCTGGTTCTGGATAGCAAGGATCCTTCGATCTCGGTCAAGGATTACGCCTATAACGAAACCCGCTACCGCATGCTCACCCAAAGCGATGAAGCCAGGGCAGAGCTTCTGATGAACGAAGCCGAAGATGATGCAAAACGCCGTATCAATATGTACAAACAACTTGCAGCGTTGCAGCAGCTTTCGCCTGATCAAAACTAGTTTTCAAAAACCGCGCGAGAAACTCACCTTCGCGCGGTTTTCTTATCAAGGAGGATCACAAATGGTCGATCTTACTACCACTTATCTTGGATTGAAATTGAAGAACCCTTTGGTTGCTTCGGCTTCTCCGCTTTCCAAAAATGTTGATGCTGTGAAACGTCTCGAAGATGCTAATGCTTCTGCTGTGGTGATGTTCTCTCTCTTCGAGGAACAGATCATCCATGAAAGTGAAGAATTGGATTATCACCTCGATCATGGTACAGAGTCTTTCGCTGAAGCCATCACCTACCTTCCTGACTTGAAGAATTACAACCTGGCCCCCCAACAGTATCTGGAACAGGTGCGGAAGCTAAAAGAAAGCGTCGACATCCCCGTGATTGCCAGTCTGAACGGCTCTACCCTGGGCGGATGGGAGCATTACGCGAAACTGATGGAAGAAGCCGGTGCAGACGCTTTGGAATTGAATATTTATTACATCCCCACCGATCCAAAATTGCCGTCCCAGGATCTCGAAGGCGCTTATGCCCGCCTGGTCGGGCGGATTAAGGAACAGGTCCATATCCCTCTTGCAGTCAAACTCGGCCCCAGTTTTACAAGCCTGCCCCATTTTGCCACGAACCTGGTGAATGCAGGTGCAAATGGATTGGTTCTTTTTAACCGTTTTTACCAGCCCGACCTGGATATTGAGTCCATGGAAGTGGTGCCCAATCTCGAATTGAGCACTTCCAGCGAGCTGCGGCTGCCCATGCGTTGGATAGCTATTCTTTATCACCGCGTAATGACTGATTTTGCATTGAGCTCAGGCGTTCACACCCCTGAAGACGTTGTCAAAGCCATCATGGCGGGTGCCAATGTGACCATGAGTACATCGGCATTGCTGCACAATGGACCCGAATTCGCCAGGGTGCTTGTCAACGGTCTTGCGGATTGGATGGACAAGTTCGAGTACGAGTCAGTTGATCAGATGCGCGGCAGCATGAGCCAAAAGAACGTGGCTGACCCCGCCGCCTTCGAACGCGGGAATTATATGAAGGTGCTGAACAGTTACAACCCGCTCCTGCCGTAATAAGCAGAGGTTGCAGCAACCGAACAGGTTAACCAAAAACAGACCCCTTTCAGGGTCTGTTTTTAATGGTTGATTCGTTATTCTTCCAGCGCTGGTTCGTTGAACTTCTTCTGGCGGTAAACGATCCGGCCTCGGGAAAGATCATACGGGCTCATTTCCACCCTGACATGATCTCCGAGCAGGATGCGGATGTAGTACTTGCGCATCCGACCTGAAAGATATGCCAGAACCTCGTGGCCATTTTCCAACCGCACGCGAAATTGCGTACCGGGCAGCGCCTCGATGATCGTTCCTTCTACTTGTATCTTATCTTCTTCTTTGGCCATAATTTCCTCCAGACCAGCCGTTCAGGCTATGAGAAACCGTGAGAATCCACGGTCGACTTACTCTCCGCCTTTGGTGAACTGGCGGCGCTTGATGCGGCGAATGGCTTTCTTTTTCTCAACGCGGCGCAATTCACTTTTCGAAATAAACCAGCGTTTTCGGCGAATTGTGCTTAATACACCACTCTTCACAACCTTTTTGCGAAAGCGCTTCATCAGGCTGTCAGATGATTCATTCGGTCGTAAGACCACTACTGCCATGAATTTCTCACCTCCCCTCGACATGAGGGTGAAATAAACTTCGGCTGCGAGATATCATGCAGCCGAAGTTTGGTTTCTGGACAATCGATGGGCGATTCAAAGTATTCTTCAATCACCTCGCTAGTAGAACCCAACCACATCTGATGCATGACGCAAACGCAATCCATATTATACCTCGTTTCTTAAGAAACTGTCAAACCACGAATTGCCATTTTGAGAGGGATCGGTTAAACAATCAAGAAACGGATGGGTAACTCTGAAGGTTAAAACAAAACAGCTCCGCAAAACGGAGCCGTAATGGATCAGATCATAAGATCTGGATGAAAGCTAGAAAAAAGTCTCTTGGCAACGACCTACTCTCCCAGGGGGTCGCCCTCCAAGTACCATCGGCGCTGACAGCCTTAACGACCGGGTTCGGGATGTTACCGGGTGTACCACTGTCGCTCCAGTCACCAAGAGACTTAGTTCACAATGTTAAGTGTACCAAATTATATGAATAGTATGTAGTATTCGTCATCAAAGAGTGCCGAGTTCCCCGCACCACATGAAGAAGCCCTCGATCATTAGTACAGATTAGCTCAACGCATTACTGCGCTTACACATTCTGCCTATCAACCAGGTAGTCTACCTGGGATCTTACTCCCTTACGGGAACACAGGGATCTAATCTTGTGGCGAGTTTCCCACTTAGATGCATTCAGCGGTTATCTCTGCCTGACTTAGCTACCCAGCAATGCCGTTGGCACGACAACTGGAACACCAGCGGTCAGTCCACCCCGGTCCTCTCGTACTAGGGGCAGCTCCACTCAAATCCCTTACGCCCACAGCGGATAGAGACCGACCTGTCTCACGACGGTCTGAACCCAGCTCGCGTACCGCTTTAACGGGCGAACAGCCCGACCCTTGGGACCTGATACAGCCCCAGGATGCGATGAGCCGACATCGAGGTGCCGAGCGAAGTCGTCGATGTGAACTCTTGGACTTCACCAGCCTGTTATCCCCGGGGTAGCTTTTATCCGGTAAGCCACGGCCCTTCCACTCAGTACCGTGGGATCACTAAGCCCGACTTTCGTCTCTGCTCGACGCGTTGGTCTTGCAGTCAAGCTCCCTTATGCCTTTGCACTCTTTGGCAGGTTTCCATTCTGCCTGAGGGAACCTTTGGGCGCCTCCGTTACCTTTTAGGAGGCGACCGCCCCAGTCAAACTGCCCACCTGGCACGGTTCCCCACCCGGATTACGGTGTGGGGTTAGAGTCTAAACAAGATTAGGGTGGTATTTCACCGGTGGCTCCACCGAAGCTAGCGCTCCAGTTTCACAGCCTCCCACCTATGCTACACAAATCTTGCCCAAACTCAATGCCAGGATGCAGTAAAGCTCCACGGGGTCTTTTTGTCCTGCTGCGGGTAGGCCGCATCTTCACAGCCATTTCAATTTCGCCGGGTCCCTCGTTGAGACAGTGCTCTAGTTGTTACACCGTTCGTGCGGGTCGGAACTTGCCCGACAAGGAATTTCGCTACCTTAGGACCGTTATAGTTACGGCCGCCGTTCACCGGGGCTTCAGTTCAAAGCTTCGACTTGCGTCTAACCTCTCCCTTTAACCTTCCGGCACTGGGCAGGTGTCAGCCCCTATACTTCGCCTTTCGGCTTAGCAGAGACCTGTGGTTTTGTTAACCAGTCACTAGAGCCATTTCACTGCGACCTCTCGACGCTCAAGTAAACTTTCACATCAAGAGGCACCCCTTCTCCCGAAGTTACGGGGCTATGTTGCCTAATTCCTTAACGAGGGTTCTCCCGTTCGCCTTGGTATATTCTACCCGTCTACCAGTGTCGGTTTGCGGTACGGGCATTCGAGATTCAACGTTTAGAGGCTTTTCTTGGCAACAAGGCTCAGCTCACTTCCACCTCAAGGGCACGTCACCTGATCTCAACTCAAACTGCGGATTTACCTACAGCTCTCAACGTCTGACGTCAGGTGCACCCGCACAACCAATCGCGGGCTGGCCTACCTCGTTGCGTCCCCTCTTCACTCATCTCAAATGGTACCGGAATGTTGACCGGTTATCCATCACCTACGCCTTTCGGCCTCGGCTAAGGCCCCGACTAACCCGACGCGGAATGACCTGGCGTCGGAAACCTAAGACATACGGCGAACACGGTTCTCACGTGTTTTACGCTACTCATGCCTGCATTCTCACTTCTGTCCGCTCCAGCCGTCCTTCCGGTCGACCTTCACTGCAAACAGAACGCTCCCCTACCACCCCAGCTTACGCTGAGATCCATAGCTTCGGTACTATGCTTAGCCCCGTTAAGTTTTCCGCGCAGGATCACTTGACCAGTGAGCTATTACGCACTCTTTAAAGGATGGCTGCTTCTGAGCCAACCTCCTGGTTGTTTAAGTAACCCCACATCGTTTCCCACTTAGCATAGATTTAGGGACCTTAGCTGATGGTCTGGGCTGTTTCCCTCTCGACCACGAAACTCATCTCCCGTAGTCCGACTGCTACACTATTGAAGTACCGGCATTCGGAGTTTGATTGGGTTCGGTAAGCACTAAGCCCCCTCACCCATTCAGTGCTCTACCTCCGGTACTGAACATGTAGCGCTAACCCAAAAGTTATTTCGGGGAGAACCAGCTATCTCCGAGTTCGTTTGGCATATCACCTCTACCCACAGCTCATCCCCTAATTTTGCAACATTAGTAGGTGCGGGCCTCCACGAGTGATTAGACTCGCTTCGCCCTGGCCATGGGTAGCTCACCCGGTTTCGGGTCTAATTCTTGCGACTGGACGCCCTATTCAGACTCGCTTTCGCTACGGCTTCGAGTGTATCTCTCTTAACCTCGCCACAAAAATTAACTCGCAGGCTCATTCTCCAAGAGGCACGCTGTCAGGCATAGCGGCGCGCAACCGGCTTTCACCGGAGCACCGACCCGCCATTAGCCCTCCAACTGCTTGTAAGCTTATGGTTTCAGGTTCTATTTCACTCCCCTCAACGGGGTACTTTTCACCTTTCCCTCACGGTACTTGTTCACTATCGGTCGCCAAGCGTATTTAGCCTTGGAGGGTGGACCCCCCGGATTCCTACCGTATTAGCGTGCACGGCAGTACTCAGGTACCTGACGGGAGGTGTTCGGTTTTCGCTTACGGGACTCTCACCCTCTTTGGTTGGCTTTCCCACACCATTCTGCTAACCGCACACTTTGTAACTCCCATGTGTCAGGCCCTACAACCCCGCTGCAGCAAGCTGCAACGGTTTGGGCTTTTCCCCTTTCGCTCGCCACTACTCGGGGAATACTCTCTTTTCCTCTGGGTACTTAGATGTTTCAGTTCCCCAGGTGCCCCTCAACCCGTCTATGTGTTCAACGGGAGATGCCAGTGGTTCGCACTGGCGGGTTTCCCCATTCGGAAATCTCCGGATCGGCGCCTGTTTACGGCTCCCCGAAGCTTATCGCAATAACCTACGTCCTTCATCGGCACTTGGCGCCAAGGCATCCACCATAAGCTCTTAGTAGCTTCTCACACATGATGCGGAGAACTCGATACTCTTTGTGTATCGTAAATTACTAAAAAATCTTATTTCTATTTGACTTGGCCTACATACTATTCAATTGGTAATGTTCAGCTGGCACGTTTCAGCGGCCAGGCGCTTGTTGAAAAGCGCTCAGTGATCCTCATCAAATTGCGGAGCACTGAGCCCGCTTCAACCTATTCACTTTTCAAAGAGACAATTCGACCCAGCTTACCGCCGGGTCGTTATTATACCACCGAACGGTCTTGCTTGAATAAATTTTATTTCCGGGTCAAACTTTTTTCCACTAACTTCTCCATGTTGGATGCTTAGTGGAGATGAGGGGATTCGAACCCCTGACCTCCGCCGTGCAAAGGCGGCGCTCTCCCAACTAAGCTACATCCCCGAATTTACAAGGTGGGCCTTTCAGGACTCGAACCTGAGACCTCGCCCTTATCAGAGGCGCGCTCTAACCAGCTGAGCTAAAAGCCCTAAATTCAGCCCTTAGCAACTGAAGAGTGATAGGAAGTACTTTGTCTGCGTTTCATGCTGTCTCGACACCGCGTCGAGACTGTAAAAAGAGTAGAACGCCACCCGAAGGTTTTGTTCGAATCTCATTAGAAAGGAGGTGATCCAGGCGCACCTTCCGGTACACCTACCTTGTTACGACTTCGTCCCAGTTATCGACCCCACCTTCGACGGCTCCCTCCTTACGGTTAGGATACCGGCTTCAGGTGTTGCCAACTTCCATGACGTGACGGGCGGTGTGTACAAGCCCCGGGAACGTATTCACCGCAGTATAGCTGACCTGCGGTTACTAGCAACTCCATCTTCATGCAGGCGGGTTGCAGCCTACAATCTGAACTGAGACCAACTTTGAGGATTGGCTCCACCTCGCGGCTTAGCAACCTATTGTGTTGGCCATTGTAGCGTGTGTGTAGCCCAGGACATAAAGGCCATGCTGACTTGACGTCATCCCCACCTTCCTCCGGCTTAAGACCGGCAGTACCGTGTGACACTTGTAACACACAGCGAGGGTTGCGCTCGTTAGCGGACTTAACCGAACATCTCACGACACGAGCTGACGACAGCCATGCAGCACCTGTGCAAGCTCCCCGAAGGGTCGGTCACCTTTCGGTTTCCTACCACTTGCATGTCAAACCCTGGTAAGGTTCTTCGTGTAGCATCGAATTAAACCACACGCTCCGCTGCTTGTGCGGGGCCCCGTCAATTCCTTTGAGTTTTAACCTTGCGGCCGTAGTCCCCAGGCGGTGAACTTATCGCGTTAGCTTCGGTACCGATGGATTTGAACCCACCGACACCTAGTTCACATCGTTTACAGCTAAGACTACCGGGGTCTCTAATCCCGTTTGCTACCTTAGCTTTCGCGTCTGAGCGTCAGAAATGGTCCAGGAGGCCGCTTTCGCCACTGGTGTTCCTCCGGATATCTACGCATTTCACCACTACACCCGGAATTCCACCTCCCTCTACCACTCTCAAGTCTAACAGTTTTGAACGACCTCTCCCAGTTAAGCCAGGAGCTTTCACATCCAACTTGTCAGACCGCCTACACGCGCTTTACGCCCAGTAAATCCGGATAACGCTCGCCTCCTACGTTTTACCGCGGCTGCTGGCACGTAGTTAGCCGAGGCTTATTCAGAGAGTACTGTCCTTCCTCATCCTCTCTAAAAGCACTTTACGACCCGAAGGCCTTCATCGTGCACGCGGCGTTGCTGGTTCGCGGTTTCCCACATTAACCAATATTCCCTACTGCTGCCACCCGTAGGTGTATGGACCGTGTTTCAGTTCCATTGTGGGGGGCCACCCTCTCAGGTCCCCTACCCGTCATCGCCTTGGTAGGCCATTACCTTACCAACTAGCTGATGGGACGCAGGCCCCTCCCGAAGCGAATAAATCCGTTTAGTTATAAGCTTCTAAACCATATAACCACATGAGGTATTAGCAATCCTTTCGAACTGTTATCCCTCTCTTCGGGGCAGGTCACCAACGCGTTACTCACCCGTTCGCCACTAAAACAATATTGCTACTGTTTCCGTTCGACTTGCATGTATTAAGCACGCCGCCAGCGTTCATCCTGAGCCAGGATCAAACTCTCCGCAAAATAAACACCTTTTCAGGTGTAAGATACGGATTTGTATTACACGAAACGACAGGGCATCGTTGTCTTCCTATCACTATTCAGTTGTTAAGGTTCTGACTTATTCCAAGGGCCAGATTTTACTCGCAGCGCCCCGATTCGTCAAGGGATTTCGAATAAACTGCCGACGTGTCTTTCTAAACTTTTGACATCATCGGCCGGTTCATCGCTTGCGGGTTGTCCTCAAGCCTTCTGCGTATTTTGTTGTTATAAGATCTGCTCTGCAGCGAATCTTCTACGCATTTGGGACTCAAATTTTACCCGCTTATTTTTCCCTTGTCAAGGGTGATTTCCAAGTCAAAATACGGCGTTTTCTTTTTTCTAAAACACCGAAGTTTTTCTTGTGCTCAACCACAGGATCGCTTTTCGGGAGTCTGGTATTGGGTTTTGAAAGATTTACCCTTTCGGGTGAAATCGCGTGCGCTTGTAACTGCGCAACGAGGGCAAATTATACACCTCGCAAAAGGTGTGTCAAGGGTAAATTTGACCAATTTCCAAAACTCGTTGAAATCGGAACCATTCTTGCATGGAATCCGTCTATTGCGTATTCAAAACCGAATTAACCCCATTGAACTGGAGTGTTATAATCCACTTTATGAACAGACTTAGAACGCAATCCCAACCCACTTCGCTCTTTCAAGCATTGACCTCAGCCTTACTGATCGGTGCTGTTGCTTTCGTGTTCCTGATGATCCTCCTTTTTGCCGGAGGGCAGATCGTTTATGCAGGCCGCATTTTCCCTGGCGTTTCGATGAACGGGGTCAATCTCAGCGGTCTTTCCATCTCTGAAGCCTCCAGCCGGATCGCCACCACGTACACTTTTCCAGACCAGGGGCGGATCGTTCTCACCGATGGGCAGAAGACCTGGGTGGTTTCACCGGCACAACTCGGGTTCTTTCTCGATCCCGAAGCCTCCGCTCAGAACGCTTACAAGGCGGCGCGCGGCAGCTCGATGTTGAAGCTCGTCAGCAATTCACTGATTTCGGTTAATAAGGGGATCAATACCTCGCCAGCGCTGATCTTCAACCAGGAGATCGCAGTGAGCTACCTCGAAGGATTGGCGGCTGAGATCAACCAGCCCATCCGCGAAGCCAGCCTGGCCATTCAAGGGTCAGAGGTCGTGGTCAACCAGGGGCAAACCGGAAGGGTTCTGGATATCCAGGCTTCACTTGCCGCGATCACATCACAGATTGAATTGATGCAGGACGGGATGGTAGCCCTGGTGGTCAGCGAAAGCGCCCCAGTGATCATGGATGCATCCCAACAGGCAGATCTAACCCGCAGCATCCTCAGCCAGCCCCTTACACTGACCCTGCCTGAAGGCAGCAGCGGAGATAAAACCTCCTGGCAATTGGACCCGGCAACGCTGGCTCAAATGCTCACTTTTGTTAAAGTAGAAAATGGAAGCGCAGCCAATTACCAGGTGACGATCAACAAAACCCTGTTCCGTGCCTATCTGACCAGCATTGCGCCTGAGATGAACCAGGAGCCCGAGAATGCCCGTTTTACTTTTAACGATGAAACCCGCCTGCTCGAAGTGATCCAGCCGGCGAAGATCGGGCGGACGTTGGATTTCGACGCCAGCCTGGCAGCGATAGACCAAAATTTGACGGCGGGCAATCACACCATCCCCCTGGCTTTCAGCATAAATAATCCACAGATCATGGATGATGCCAAGGGCTCTGATCTTGGGATCACAGAGCTGGTTTCTTCCTATACAACGTATTTCCGGGGGTCAGCAACCGACCGGGTGAAGAATATTCAAACAGCTTCAGCCCGTTTCCATGGGTTGATGGTGGCACCGGGCGCGACATTATCGATGTCAGACGTCCTGGGAAATATCAGCCTTGACAATGGTTATGCAGAAGCGTTGATCATCCTCGGTGATCAAACGATCAAGGGTGTTGGAGGCGGAGTCTGCCAGGTGAGCACCGCTCTCTTTCGCACGGTCTTCTTTGGCGGCTACCCGATCGTTGAGCGCCATGCACATGCTTACCGTGTAGGATATTATGAACAAACCGCCACCGGTCACAACCAGGATTTAGCCGGCCTGGATGCCACAGTATTTGTGCCGCTGGTCGATTTCAAATTCACCAATGACACTCCCTATTGGTTATTAATGGAAACCTATGTCAGCACCAAGAATTACACCCTCACCTGGAAGTTTTATTCCACGAAAGACGGGCGGACGGTCGATTGGCAAACGACCGGCGTCACGAGTCTTGAGCAGCCTCCCGACCCGGTTTACCGTGAAAATCCCGACCTGCCCTCCGGTACGATCAAACAGGTGGATTGGGCAGTCGAAGGCGCCGACGTAAAAGTCACACGTGATGTTACCAGAGATGGCAGCGTGCTCTACCACGATGTATTTTCCACCCATTACCAGGCCTGGCGCGACACGTTTGAATACGGTCCTGGAACCGAGCTTCCATCAACAACGCCCACACCGACACCTTAATCCTTAGCCCTGACGTTCATTCAGCATTTGCGTCGGTGGTAAAATTGGTCAAGAAATGGTCTGAAATGGAGATCTCATGGTAAAGGCTGATTTGCTCGAAATACTGCGTTGCCCTGTATGCGTTCACGACAAAGAAGGACGGCTCGTCCTCGTAAAAGATTCCTGGTTGGTCTGCCAGGATTGCGGGCGGAAATACCCGATCGTCGAAGACATTCCGGTAATGCTGATCAGTGTCGGTGATCAATGGACCGCAACCCTTGAAGCCGATCTTCCGGTCCCGCCTCCGCGACCTGAAGGGTAGTTTTTTTGTAATGATATAATTCACAGGTCTGCTTGGAATCATTCTTGCAACATGAAGCGGGTAATCTATCCTGTAACAGAAAATGGGTTTTTTAGTCTATGTCCAGTTACACCAATCGTTCAATGGCGCGTCCGCCTCGAAAAAAGGCTAAACTCGATTCCCTTACCATTGGTTTACTGATCGCATTTGGGGTTGTGGGGGTTGTACTGGCGGTCATCGCCGGCAATTTTGTGTTCAATCTGATCAAAGGCTGGTCTTTGACCAGTCTGCCTGGTGCCCCCGTGGATTCCACCTCTCTTCCGGGCGCGCTCTCCACCACCCCCCAGGCAAACCTTCCTGGCGACGCCCCGGTCACAGCAAAATCCTGGGATGGCAACAGCCGGATTAATATTCTCCTGATGGGGCTGGATTATTCGGTCGATCGTGAAACGACCCTGCCAGGCCCTGCAAGAACCGATACGATGATGCTGGTCACCATCGACCCGCTTTCGAAAACCGTTGGCATACTTTCCATCCGCCGCGACTTATGGGTCAACATCCCGGGTTATGATTTCAACAAGATCAACATGGCCTATTTCCACGGTGAAGCTGACAAGTTACCCGGAGGCGGAGCCGGGTTGGCAATGAAAACCGTCGAAGAGTTCCTGGGTGTTCCGATCAATTACTACGCCCAGGTCGACCTTGACTCCTTTGTAACACTGATCAATGATATTAATGGCGTGAAGCTGAACGTCCCCGAACGGATCCTGCTGGATCCGAGGGGAGATAAAGAACCGTTATGGGTTGAACCAGGCGTGCAAACTCTTGACGGCGAACTGGCTTTGGCTTATGCGAGGAACCGCGAAACCACCGGAGGAGATGTGGACCGCGGCAGCCGGCAGATGCAGGTTGTCATGGCAATCCGCGACCGCGTTCTTGAATTCAATATGCTGCCCACCCTGATCGCCAAGGCGCCGTCCATTTACAATTCGCTTTCCGCCGGGATCAAGACCAATCTCTCGTTGAACCAGGCAGTTCAATTGGGCATGCTGGTGATGGGCCTTCCGCGTGAAAACATCAATACCTATGTGATCGATTACACCCAGACCACCCAGGAAACAGTGGATGGGCTGCAAGTGCTGCGCCCGATCCCAGATCAAATTCGCATCCTGCGGGATAAAGTTTTCGCCCAAAATGGCAGCGCTGCAGCACCCATCGTCATGGCCACCAGCGATGCCCTCACCCTGGCAAAATCAGAAAATGCGCGCATCGAAGTGCTCAACGGAACCACAACCGCCGGCCTTGCCGATAAAACGGCAACTTACTTGAAAGACCAGGGTTTGAACGTGGTTTCGACATCGAACGCTGACGAGAATTATGACTATACAACGATCATCCTGCACAATGATACGCCGTACGCGTTGGCTTACCTGTCAGAACTGATGCAGGTGCCCAACACCCGAATTTACCGCAAGTTGGATACTGCCAGTCAATCTGATGTAACAGTCTACGTTGGAGACGATTGGGCGAATACCAACCCGATGCCATAATGTTTGAGAATTTACAAAATGCACGGCTTGCGCCGTGCCTTTTTTGTTTAATTAGATACACCTGGACATTAGGTTTGTGTCATTTCAAGCTAAGCATAAAGCTTGTCATTCTGAGCGAAGCGAAGAATCTTGGTACTCCCATCATAGCATTAAAGATCCTTCGGCTGTCGCCTCAGGATGACGGATTAATCTTTGGCTTGCCGCGCTCACAAAGACTTTGGGCTGTCATTGCGAGTCCTGATGCACTTCAGGACGAAGACATTGCCATTCAGGTGTCATTCCGAGTCCTGATGCACTTCAGGACGAAGCAATCGCCTGTCAGACACCACTTCTTTTGGGCGATTGCCGCGCTCACAAAGACTTTGGGCTGTCATTGCGAGTCCTGATGCACTTCAGGACGAAGCAATCGCCTGTCAGACCCCACTTCTTATTGCCGATTGCCGCGCTCACAAGGACGTTGGACTGTCATTGCGAGTCCTGATGCACTTCAGGACGAAGCAATCGCCTATCAGACCTCACTTCTTTTTGGCGATTGCCGCGCTCACAAAAACCGTTCGCTCGCAAGGACAAAAGCAAGTTTACGGCTGCTGAAAGACCAATTTCAAGCTGCCTGTATATGAACTGCCATTCGCGTCGCACAAGGGGGCCTGCAATCCGGTCACCAACTGACCCCCATCCCCCACCCGCAAGCTGTACAGTGCATCTTTCTGCATCTGATAGTCTGCATAACCCAGACTGATTTCCGGGTACAAACCGGTATAGAAATATACTGGCGCTGCATTCACCAGGGTGATCTCGATCTTCACCCCAGGCAACGGGTTCCCCTGGGCATCCTGCACATAAACCATCAGCAACGGCGTCGATGCAGGCGAGCTGCACACGGAGTCATTCGAGATCAATTGAAAAGGCGATCCCTGTGTGGGCTGGGGGGTGGCGCTTGGACGCGGGGTGGACACATTCGGCGGCGTGGAAGTAGCTTGTCCCTGCGTCGAGGTTGCCGATAGAGTCATTGTAATAGTCGGCAGGTTGGGCGATGGAGTAATTGTCGCGGTCACAGCCTGGACGGGCGTGATCACTGCCGGCAAAGGGGTGATCATCAAACCGGGTTGGCTGAAAGATGCCGCCAAAAGCGCCATGGCCCGGGCGTTGGCTTGATCTCCGCTGGTTGCCAGCAGATTTTGTGCCTGGGCAATCAACTCTTCAACGGGTGCCGCGTCCTGCAGCAAATTCAATCTGGCCTTTGCACGATTGATGTCAGCTTCCACCAGGAAGGCGCGGGCGACCATACTGCGAAAAACCTCGCGCTGACTGGTGCTCAGCGTCGCAGGCTCTGTCTGTGTATAACTCACCGGTAGGACCCATAGCGAAACGATCACGCCAATAACCGCCCCGATGATCAAACCCGTAAGCAAATAGAGCGGACCTCTTTTTTCGTTCACGGGGTGGCTCCTGCCGCTGGCAAGGCAGACGTCAAATCAGTTTCAAGCTGCGCCATAATCCGCAGGTCTGTCATGGCATAACCCAATTGTTGGGCGGTAATGATCGCTGATTGAACCGCAATCAAAGGCTTACCGGGAAGGATCTGATCCAAGGTCCCGGGTAGCCTGGGAGAGGTCGCCTGAGGCGTTGTAAGTCTCAGCCACCATCAGTACATAATCAGCCTTGTAATCCTCGCGCATTGAAGCCAGGGTGGTGTTGCTCACGCTGGAGGGACGGATGACCCAACCGTAAACCAGACCGGCGGTCAACCCCACAAGCATGGCAGCAATAAAACCGAACCAGCGTCCTCGACTCAAAGTGAATCCTTTGGCAGCATTGGAATGGCAATTCCATTGCGTTTGGCAAATTCGATGGCTTCCGGGTAACCGGCATCGGCATGGCGCACAACGCCCATCCCCGGGTCGGTGGTGAGCACCCTTTGGATCCGCACCGCAGCTTCAGGCGTACCGTCTGCTACGATCACCATTCCGGCGTGCTGGCTGTATCCAATGCCTACGCCGCCGCCATGATGGAAAGACACCCAGGTGGCTCCACCGGCTGTGTTGATCAGTGCATTGAGGATCGGCCAATCACTCACCGCATCGGTTCCATCGCGCATCCCCTCGGTTTCGCGGTTGGGTGACGCAACAGAACCAGAGTCCAAATGATCGCGCCCGATGACAATCGGGGCTTTGACAATCCCCTTCGCCACAAGTTCGTTGAATTTCAATCCAGCCTTGGCCCTTTCGCCGTAACCCAACCAGCAGATGCGCGCCGGAAGCCCCTGGAATTGAACCTGTTCGCGCGCCATCTTCAACCAGCGCAGCATATGCTCGTTCTCAGGGAAGAGTTCTGCCAAAGCTTCATCGGTGCGGTAGATATCCTCAGGGTCGCCCGAGAGCGCCACCCAGCGAAACGGACCCTTGCCCTCGCAAAAGAGCGGTCGAATGTATGCCGGCACGAAGCCCGGAAAATCAAAAGCATGCTTCACGCCATTATCGAATGCGCGCTGGCGGATGTTGTTGCCATAATCAAAAACTTCAACTCCGTGTTGTTGAAAATCCAGCATGGCTTGCACATGCTTGCTCATCGAATCCAACGACCGGCGCCCGTATTCAGCCGGGTCATCCTTGCGAAGCTGCTGCGCTTGTTCTACTGAGAGCCCTGCAGGCACATAGCTGCTGACGTCATGCGCAGGGGTCTGATCGGTGACTACATCCGGGATCACGCCCCGCAGCACCAGTTCAGGATAGATTTCGGCTGCGTTGCCGATCAGACCGATCGAACGCGGGATCTGCTGATCTTTTGCTTCTTCAACCAGCGTCATCGCTTCTTCAAGGGTGTCCACCACCATCTGCACATAGCCGGTTTCCTTGCGGCGGCGTGCCCGTTCAGGGTCCACTTCGACGATCAACGCCACGCCTTCGTTCATGGTGATCGCCAGGGGTTGGGCTCCGCCCATCCCGCCCAAACCGGCGCTGAGTACAAATTTACCTTTCAATGAAGGCCAGCCTTTTTGAACAGCAAGCGAGCCGAAAGTTTCGTAGGTGCCCTGCAAAATGCCCTGGGTGCCGATATAAATCCAGGAGCCGGCGGTCATTTGTCCATACATGATCAAACCGCGGGCAGCCAAGTCATCAAAATGCTCCTGGGTTGCCCAATGAGGCACGAGGTTCGAATTGGCGATCAAGACCCGGGGTGCATCGGTATGACTCTTAAACACTGCCACAGGCTTACCGGATTGGACCAACAGGGTTTCATCCGGCTCCAAATGGCGCAGGGTTTCCAGTATCGCATCGAAAGCCTCCCAGCTGCGGGCTGCCTGACCGCGTCCACCGTAAACCACAAGATCATCCGGGCGTTCGGCTACGGCCGGATCCAGGTTGTTCTGGATCATGCGATAAACCGCTTCAATCTGCCAGTTTTTACAGGTGAGTTGTGTTCCGCGCGGAGCACGCACAGGACGAGGACCGGACATGGAAAGCCTCCAATAAAGTTGTTTGTTTGGGGAAAGCCCCGCGTTTAATTATACGCTGAAAACGGGGGATGGACTTCTCTGCACCTCATTCCGGGTGCAACACCGCCATTGCCAACCCTTGTGAGTAGGCGAGCAGGCCGCTGCGAGCGGGCTTGAAGGGCAAGCCTTTGGAATGGAGAATAGCACCCACCATCAGGGGGTGCCTTTTCAGACGCAGCACAATGAAGTCGCAGATTGCCTCGGCATCCGTGATCAGTTCGGCAACAACCCTGAACTTGCGCATGCGAATCTGAACCAGGGCGTGTGGATCGTTCTTAACATAGCGTACTCAATCTGATTGGCGACCGAATCCGCAAGCGACGACAATCTCGCCATTGACCTTTTCATATTGCAGCGGGGTCACGCGGGGCAGCCCAGACTTGCGGCCGGTCGTCGTCAAAAGCAGGATCGTTCTTCCGGCAGCCAGTCCTAGACCCATACGATACAGGCGTACCATCAACGTATTGGGTGGCACGCCTGTGGTTTTCATCGATCAGCGGCTCGGTTACTCATATTTCAGTGCGGTCACGGGGACCAGCGAGGCTGCGTGCAGCGCAGGATAGAGACCCGAAAGCAAGCCGATCACCGTGGCAAAGCCAAGTGCAAATACCGGCAGCCAGAAGGGCGTGGAAGTGGCCATGGAAGGCAGCAGTCCGCCTTGCTGCGAGACCTGGCTGGCATAATAGGAAAGGGCGACCACATTCAACACGGCACTGGCTCCCCAACCGACCAGAACTCCACCAAGCCCTCCTAAAAATCCGATCCCGGCGGCTTCGCCCAGGAAAATGCTGAGCACATCTTTGTTCGTCGCGCCGACTGCCTTCATCAGGCCGATCTCGCGTGTGCGCTCCAGGATCGCCATGGTCATCGTATTGGCGATGCCGATGGCTGCCACAAGCAGCGCGATCGCTCCAACCCCGCCAAAGATGATCTGCAGCACCATGAAAAAGGAATTTATCCCTTCAACATAGGATTGCGGTGTGTTTGCCTGATACCCAAGGGTGTTAATGGCATCTGCAATACCGGTTACAACATCCACACTTTCGGCCCGCACATTCAACATCGAGAAACCCTCTTTGTTGCGGTTGATGCGGGAACCGCGAGACCATTCATTCCAGGCGGTCACTTCGTCCAGCGACATGTAAATGTTCCCGTCCGATGAGCCGCGAGTCTCGTCCAAGACGCCAACAATGGTCACTGTGATGGTTTTCTTCACTTCAACGCCATCAGCAGTCCACTTGGAAAGTACGAATTTCACCGGCTGACCCAATAGATCAGGGGGTTCGACTGGCGGGTCATTCGGGCGCATCTTGGGGTCGTAAAAGTTGCGCGTCACCCAGCTTCCGATGACCGCCGTGCCCTTGGAAAGCGTGGTCACGCCCGATGACGCGGTAAGCCCCATATCCGCCAGGTCTGTAACCCCGATGCCCGTAATATTTCCATAGGCATGCAGCTTGCCATAAACCATATCCAAGCCCATTTGCAGATAATCCTGGGTGATCACCTGCTTTACCCCGGGGATGGCTTCGATGTCTTTAATGGTCGCCGGGGTGAGTAATTTAATGTTTGCTTCTTGGAGCCCGCCGCCCCCCACCTTCTGCGCCATGACGACTCCCTGGGAACCACCTTCCATGTTGTAACCAGGATACACTTCGATGTTGGTCAGGTCGCTAATGCCGTAAAGCTGGCTGGTCGCGTTCTTTTGCAGACCAACCGCCAACGAAACGAGCACCACCACCGCCGCGGTGCCGATGATCACCCCAATAGCGGTCAAACCGACCCGTCCTTTACGGCGGTTCAGGTTGTACAAGATCAATCCAACCAGGTCTGGAAATCTCATGAAAAATGTCCTGTCGCTTATCCCTTCGGGCCAACGATGATCGGCTGGCTCTCGATCGGAACTTCAGTCGCGGTGGATCCAGATTGAGACTCGCTGCTGTCCAACCCTAAAAATCCTTTGATGACCCGCCAGATCTTTTGCCAGGTTGTCTCAGGTGGGGTATTCCCACCATCTGGCCGAATGACGCCGTCCTTGCCAGGCGTGATCGAACCGTCGGACGGGGTGGGTCCAAAATCCATGGCCGGTTGAACATCGATCTGCAGCGTCTGTTCGACAAAGCGCGGCATATTGAAATCATCCGTATAGTTGATCGAGATTTTCAGTTCCAGCGGACCTTCATTGTAGGGCATAAAGTTGGTGTCGAGGGTGAAATACCCGCCGGGGTCGAGTGCGCCGACGAGCGCCACATTATTGGTGACGTCAGCATTTTCGGCGGTCACTTTCATATTCCCCAACACGTAAGATTTCTTGCCAAGATTGGTCACTTGTAAGGGCAGCACCGTCATCATTCCGGCATTAAAGAGGCCAGGGTCGCGGTAATAACTGATCTCGACCTGCGGCAAGTGCATAAACCAATAAAGTGATCACCTGGTCGTCCACCAGGCGGTTGCCTTTGGCATCGTTGTACACAAATGAGAGTTTGAGCGTATAAGCCCCCGGCACGGTGCTGACATTTACGATCAGCTTGACCGGGATGCTGACCACGGCATCTTTGGCCAGGCTGCCCATATAGACAACGTTCGACGAGCCAAGCGGGGCAAAATTCGTCAATTCACCGCTCGAGCCGGAAACCCCGCCCGGTCCCGGTGTGCCGGTATCGCTGGTGGTCACCCCGCCGCCGAGTACCATCGTCACAGTACTGGCATCTGCCTGCCCAAGGTTGCGCACGTCCAGTTTGAGGGTAAAGATCGTCCCGGGCTGCAGCGGATCAACATCAGCGGTGTAATTCGACACCACCAGCTGCGGGCGCTTGGGAATGTTGGGTGTGGCTGTGGCATAAGACCCTGAACTCACCGGTGAGGTGATACTGATGGTTAACGAGAAGTTACCGGCATACGCCTTGCCTAATTGGTCTTCATAAGTATAGGTTCCGGTAAGGCTGCCTACGCTCGACCAGGTCAGGTCGCTGCCGACGACAAAATTCTGAGTAATGGTTTGATCGCCGCCCGGACCCATCACAGCAATCGCCTTGACGCCGCCGGTGCCTTTCGGCAGGAACGAGGTGCTGTCAAAGTTGATCAGAATATTGTCTGCCTCAAGCTGTCCTGAATTGACGAATTGAAGTTTGAGGGTAAATTCCTGCCCTCCTCGCACCGAACCGCCCGTGTCGTAGCCGTTCACCACCACCACAGGGCGTCCAGTGGGCTCAGCCGTCGGGCCGGGAATGGAAGCGATGGTGTTGAGTGATAATTTGACAGAATCTCCGACACTTGACATAAAACTCAGCTCAAAGTAATCGTTGGTCCCGCTGCCGGCGTCGGTGGGAATTTGAACGTCAATGTTAACGCTCTGGGATGCCCCTGCCGCGATGGTTAACGGACCCGCTGGAGTAAACGTGGTCACCCATTTGTCCATGCTCCCTTTTGCGAGGCTAACAGTGATGGAATCCGCTGTATTATTGGATACGGTGACCGTGTAGCGCACTGTGGCCCCTGGCAGCCCGGATTGAGAAAGAGATGTGCTGCTCAGCAAAATGGATGGTGGTACTGGCGTTTGAGCTGCCCCTTTGCTTGCAGCTCCCAGGGTTACGGCGATTACCAGAAATAGGATCAAAGCGATTTTTGAGGTTCTCATTGGGTCATCCTTCTTGAGCTTGTTTTTCAAGCCTACCGAGTTCTGTGGCATTGCGATATTCTTCAACTGAGACGGTCTTGCCGTCCAGCAGGTAGATGGTGCTGCTGGCAAATTGCAGCATCCTGGAATCATGCGTAACGACCATGACCGTCTTGCCGGCTTTATGTAAATCAGAAAGAAGCTGCATCACTGAAAATCCGCTGGTGCTGTCGAGGTTGCCGGTGGGCTCATCCGCCAGGATCAACGGGGGGTCGTGGACCAGCGCCCGGGCGATCGCCACCCGCTGCTGCTGCCCGCCTGATAATTCGGTGGGCTTATGCAGGGCGCGGTCTGCCAGCCCGACCTGGTCGAGTAAATCGTGCGAGCGCTGCATACGCGCACGCCGGCTTGGTTCCAGAAAAGCGCAGCGGAAAGGCAACGTTTTCATCTGCCGGCATCGATGAGACAAGGTTGAAGGATTGAAAAATAAATCCCACCTTGTTCCGGCGAAAAGCTGCCAGGCTGTTCTCATCCAACTTGTCTATCTGCTCATCCCAAACACGGATCAATCCGGAGGTCGGCCAATCCAGCCCTCCCACAAGGTAAAGCAGGGTGGATTTGCCTGAACCGGAGGGTCCCATTACTACCGTAAAGGAACCTTTCTCGATCTGCAAATTCACCCCATCCAGGGCAACCACTTCGGTATCGCCCATCGGGTAAACCTTGCGCAATGCTTCGATTTCAATGGCAAAATTTTCAGGCATGATTTTTAGAAGAAGAACATGTTCGTAAATGAAAGTCCGCTCATTTTCGCACCCAGGAAACCCGGCAGCGTCTGCAGAAGGAGCAGGATCAAAATGGCCACTCCAGCGACTCCCCAGGCTTTGAGCCTGGGTAAATTGGAGATTTTTTCCGATCCAATGAGGATCAGGATCACCTGCCAGATGAAGAAAATATCGATCAAGGCCAGAAAAGCCGATGCGAATTGCCCCAGTCCGGTGCTGCCATTGACCAACGCCGATAAGCCTTTGACGGATATGGCAGATTTTGTGGCAAGCATGGCAATGATGCGCACCACCGACCGCAGGATCAACGGCATGGTGGACCAGGCAGCCAGGTTGCCTGAGAGAAGACTTTTCCCCCGGCTGCCGGCAAGGGTCAAACTCAGGTGCAAGAGGCTGCGCAGCAGGAACCAGGTGATCAATATTCCCAGCAGTACACCCAAAATGGGAAAAACATACAAAAACAGCGGAGAGGTCTGATTTGCCTGGGCTTGCATAAACTGCTGCTGTTGATCCGGCGAATAGTATTGAAAACCGGGCGGCAGATTCGTGCCCATCTCGATCGCCAATTTCTTGATCGGTCCAGCCACGACCACTTCAAGGATGCCGATCACCGCAAGACTGAGAAGCGGCGTCTGCCAGTTGGGCTTGGGTTCATCCAAGATTGCTTTAAGGGTTTCTTTCGGTTTGAAGAACAATTGCAGGAGCCAGTCAAATCGTAGCCGGTTTTTCGGCCTGCTGAGTGTCAGCCCATTGGTTGTGTCCATAGTTACCCCTTGTGTTTATGATGTCTTTTCATAGACGTAATTAATATAGCATAAGTTCCCCCCGTGGAATATTCGTTCACCCTCCGATCATCCGACAAACGGATCACTTTCCGGTAGAATAAGTGTATTCGTACAGGGAGGGAATAAATATGCAAATTCGTGTCGGAGTGGAAAATGGTATCGAGGGGCGTTCGCTTGCCTGGGCGCTTGACTATCCGGGCTGCTTTGCCTATGGCAAAGATGGACCGGAAACCTTGTTGAATTTCCCCAGGGCGTTGATCAACTATAAAAGTTGGGTGGACAGCCGCATGCCTGGCTCCTGGCTCAAGGACCTCGTTGATTTTGACGTCCGGCTTGAAGAAGTGTTTGAATGTTATAACGTCGACGAGAACTACAACCTTGTGCCAAATAAGATCGAGATCAACGCCTGGTTTCGCGATGATTGGAAACCGCTGACCGAAATCGAAATCGAACGCGGAATGCTGCTGCTTGCATGGTCGCGGGAAGAACTGCTCGACCTGGTCGCAGGGCTCACCCCTGCACAGATGGACCTGGAACATCCAGGAGAATTGTGGCCCATCCGCGGCATTGTCAGGCATATCGCCAATGGAGAATTTTGGTATCTCAGCCGTTTCTCACTGGCAGGTATGGCCCGCTCAGAATTACCGGAAAATGAAATGGACCGGCTGAGTGTTACCAGGAAAAGGGTAAACGAAGTGCTCAAAACCCTGGCAGGAGACAAAACGGTCATCGGGGTCATGGGTGAATTTTGGTCGCCCCGGAAGTTGCTGCGCCGCCTGCTCTGGCATGAATTGGATCACATCCGGCATATCCAAAAACTGGCTTATCCTCGGGAATAAAAATGAACCGGCAATACCGGCTCATTTTGTTTGGTGGTGTCTAAAAGGATGGATCACTTGGATTTAGGGCTAAATCCAAGCAGGCTGAATGCCATGAACATCACACCCATACACCCGACTACGAAATAGATTCCTGCTGCCATGGCACACCTCCTTTAATTGTGTCCATCACTAAGTGTTGCTTGATAATAGAACCCCGAACTCGCATCATCGATGCTCATATAAAGTAATACGTATTTCGATGATTAAAAGTTCCAACCATTTGGTGCAATTTATGTACCAAATTTGGTGCAATTTATGTGCCAATAATGGTGAGTTTATTTTTTTAGCGGTGATGCTATAATTTATTCGGGGATCCCATGCAGCCAGACCAAACGCCGAAATCCATCATCTATGCTCTCGTGACGATCATGTGCATCGTTGTGTTGATTTCCGGCTGCTCCAACGGCATCCCGATATTCGGAGCCAACACCCCCACGGTAACGCCATCTGCTACATACAATCCCACCCCCGTTTCACAGCTTTTCTTCCCTCGCACCACGAGAACGCAATCCTCTGTATCTTCTACAAACCAAACTCCCGGCAGCTCGCTGATCCCAAACGGCGTCGAAGTGCTTTTACTTGCCGGGTTGGACTCGGATTATCCTTATTCCGGTCGAACTGACGCCTTGCTGTTGGTCTTTTATGACCGCAAACAGGCGAAAGCCTCTGTCGTCTCCATCCCCCCGGACCTTTTGGTTACCCTTCCCGAGGGTGGAGATGTACGGATGAACACGGTCTATGCCTTGCGGCAGGTACCCGGTTTGAACGCTGTGATCCAAAAGAACTTTGGCGTGACCCCCACTCACTACCTCATCGTCAACCGTGATGTGCTGGCGTCTTTTGTCAACGAATTCGGGGGGGTGCTCACCCAGGTGGACGACCCGATTTCCAAAAAATGCAATAAACTCCCGCCCGGCACCTGGGTGGTCAAAGGGGACCAATTCATCTGCCTGCTTTCGCTGCGCATGGGTCCAGATGAGGTTTCACGCAACAAACGCCAGGCGGTCTTGATGCGTTCGCTGTTCAATACCCTGGTTTACAACGGGACCCTTACCCGGATGAACAGCCTATACCAGGAGTATAAGGGTCAAGTCACCACCGACTTGAACCCTTTTCGACTTGATTGCTTTGCTTCCCGTCATTCTGCGCATCGGAGATAACGGGCACCTGTGCGTTTTATTCGCTTCAGCAAAATGACCTGCGGGTTGAGGTGATCAATACAACCACTGGAGCGACCGTGCTCTCGCCTGACGCAGGATCGCTCGAGGCGCTTTTCCTCAGTGCGGCGTCGAATGTCATGACCCCGCTCCCTCAAACCGACCTCCTGGCGACCTTTGAATATGCGCTGACGCGGTCGCCAACACCCACCAACACACCCACCCGTACTCCCACCGCAACCCGTACCCCGCGGCCTACCCGCACGATCACACCCACCCGGACTGCATCCAAAACGCGCACTCCAACAGTCTCACGTACACCCAACCTTACAAAAACCAGCATCGCCTTACTATCCGCAACACCGACCCCTACGCCGACGCCGGAAACGCCCTCGCCCGACACAAGCATTACGGACACGAGCATTACCCCGTAAACCCGTGTTTGAATTTTGCATTAAAATCAGGTAAACTTAACAAATCTTAATTGAAATTCTCCTGGTAAAAAATCGCGCCAGTAAGCTTATTGGTGGAGGGGATGTTGGTGAAGAGTAAGGCCGCCTGGCTCGCATTCGGAGTTGTCATCAGCCTGATCATCGTTTTTGCAGGCAATCAGGTTCTACCTGCGCGCGCCCAGGAAAAATCCACCCTTCGAAAAACGACTATTACAGTATCGGTCACCGAAAATGACTGGTGGCTGGCGCGCTACTCAGATAACCGGGTTGCGTGTGAAGTAGCTGTTGAACATGATGGCAATCCAACCCCCCAGGAAGTATTCGACCAATGTGGAAAATCCGTATACGACGAATGGATCGCATCCGAGACGTGTGAATCCATGAGTGAAGGCGGATCCAGCGCATCTTGCCCGGGCTTTTACCTCTTGCGGATCGGCAGTCGCACACAAGAAAAGGTGATCAAGGTGGACCTGCCGCTTCCTACAGTGCTGGTGTCCTTGGTCGGATGTGAATCCACCTCTGCCAATGCGCCGTGCACCGGTAAACCCGCCCTCAAGTTCACCGCCCAGGAACCGCTGCCGAACGAGCAGATCATCAGCGTTCAAGGCGATATCGGCGGCAAACCCTTCAACTGTTCCGGCAGTGTTTGCACGGTAAGCCTCTCTCCAACCGGGGCCCAGGGTGTGGCCGTAAATTTCTGGGCAGATTCCAGCTTTGGCGACAGCACCGATACGTATACCGCTCAAGTTCGCATGGTCCCCTGGGGCAATTTCACCAATCCGGATGAACCCACCTCAGACAGCGCTGCCTTTTATGTGGACGTGCTCAGTTCTCAATTTCAGGGCAGCCGCGCCAGCAGTTGTGCCGAGATTTGGAACGTTTTCCCGGACATCAAGGGCTCTCCAGAGTGGCTCCAATCGCCTACCGACCCGGCTCAACTGGAAACGCAAGATTCACTGTATTACCTTTCAGCGATGCTGATCCATAACGGCAGCGTGGATGCTTCAGGCTGCCCCGATGGCGGCCTGGCGACGTGGAATACGGCGAATGAATGCGGTGTGAAGGCTGCAGACGTCGCTGTCAAAGAATGGCAAAACCAGTTCGATCTTGAGATCATCAACGTTGCCAAGGCATCCGGCGTACCCTCTCAATTAATGAAAAATGTATTCAACCGCGAAAGCCAGTTTTGGCCGGGGATTTACAGCGAAATGGAAGAAGCGGGATTGGGGCAGTTGACCGAAAACGGAGCCGACACCGTTCTGCTCTGGAACCCTGATTTCTACAAACAGTTTTGCCCGCTGGTGCTCTCATCGACGTCCTGCAGCAAGAGCTGGGGACTCCAAACTAAAACGAATCAAGCGCTTCTGCGGGGAGCCCTGATGAAAAAGGTCAATGCCACCTGTGCCACCTGTCCTTTTGGCATCGACCTTTCGCAAGCGAACTTCAGCATCAACATATTTGCTCAAACCATCGTGGGCAACTGCGAGCAAGTCGACCGCATGCTGTTCAACACCACCCGCAAACCAACAGTCAGCCTTACTTCGTATGAAGATTTATGGCGCTTCACCATGGTGAATTACAACGCGGGTCCGGGCTGCCTGGGAACTGCCATCCAGCGCGCGTACCGCAACGGCAGGGAGTTGAATTGGCAGAATGTGGGAGCCAACCTCGATCTGTTCTGCCGGGGGTCTGTCACTTACCTGATGGATATTTCGGGGGCGGGCACATCCATTGTGCCTGTTTACAACACGCCGCTACCCACGGGCACGCCTACACGCACGCCGACGATCACGCCGACGCCTACCATCACGCCTACTCCCAGCATCACCCCGTCACCGACCGCCTAGGGTATCCTACTCCCCATGCTTTGAATTTCCACGATGCGCACTAGTAATTCCAGGAAGAAGGTTTGATCTCCTCGGGGTGTTCCGTCCAAACGCCTGCAATCTTTTCGTTGCAGAATGAACAATTTCCAGTGGCTGTAATCTTATATCCCTGCAGGGCATACCCCTTGCGCAAGATCACAGCATTGCCACACTTCGGACAGTAGGTGTTTTCCAGCGGTCCCACCCTGCCGGGGATATTTCCTGCATAAACATAATTCAGCCCGGCTTCCTGTCCGATTTCAGCCGCCAGTTTTAACTTCTCGGCTGAAGTCGGAATTCCATCCTCCATCTTATAATCCGGATGGAAAGCCGTTACATGCCAGGGAATATCCCGTGAAACCGAGGCAAGGAAGCGCGACGTCTCCCACAGTTCCTCCTGCGAATCGTTGAATCCGGGAATGACCAGGGTGACCACTTCGACCCATAATCCGATCTCGACCGCCAGCTTGATGCTGTCCAATACGCACGAAAGCACACCGCCCATGTCGCGATAATTGACGGGGTTCATGCTTTTCAAATCGATTTTGTAGCCATCCAGCCAGGGCCGCACATAACGCAGCACTTCGGGGGTCGCATAACCGTTCGAAACCATCACGGTTTTCATCCCCCGCTTGCGTGCAAGTTTGAATATCTCCACCGCCCATTCGCTCGTGATCAGCGGTTCGTTGTACGAGGATGCAACCACCTGTGCCATGCTGCTCGTGGCGTAGTCGACGAGTTGACCAGCGCTGACCCGGGTGATGGGGTTCACCAGGTTCGCCGCTTCAGGATCGCGCAGCGCCTGCGAAGACACCCAGTTCTGGCAGAAGTTGCAATGAAAATTGCAGCCCAGCATGCCAAAGGTAAACGCACTGCTGCCCGGTAAAAAGTGATTGAAGGGTTTCTTTTCGATCGGGTCGGATGCAGCGCCCGCCACATACCCCCAGGGGACGCGCAGCACACCCTCCTGGTTAAAACGCACCTTGCAGATGCCGCGCTTACCTGGGTGTAACAAACAGCGGTGACCGCATGAGTAGCACCTAACGGATCCATCCTCCAGTGCTTCATAAGCTTCGCCGGGATGGGTCCATTGATCCAGTTTATTTTGCTCGTTCATAGGACCTCCATCTAGATTATAGCTCCCCGCGTTTTTGTTTCAACCTACGCTTCGTCAAGGGTTTTTTTGATTCTATGGTAAACTCGCAATTGATGGACGAAAAGACCCTGAACACACTTGAATTCCCAAAGGTGATCGACGCACTGGTTGAGTATGCAGCTTTCAGTGCTTCGGCCGATCTTGCCCGCCAGCTTAGGCCTGCAAAAGACATCGAGGCGGCGCAGGAACGCCTGGCGCGGACGACCGAAGCCCGCCACATGTTGAGCATGAAAGCCGATTCCGGCGTCGGTGGAGCGCACGATATTCGCCCGATGGTCACGCTTGCCAGCCGCGGCGGCGTACTGAGTGAGTCAGACCTGCTGGCTGTCAGCGGAACCCTGATCTCGTCACGCTCGCTTGCCCGTTCATTTGAAAAAAACGCGGCGCTCTACCCGCATTTAAACGAGATCGCCAGATTGTTCCCGCCGCCTCCCGGCATTATCGAAGCCATCAGCCGCTGCATCTCGGATCGTGCCGAAGTGCTTGACAGCGCTTCCCCCAAGCTCGCCTCCATCCGTTCCGAGGTCAAGATCGCCCATACCCGCCTGCTATCAAAACTTGAGCGGATGATCACCGACCCGCATACCGGACCCATGCTGCAGGAAGGGATCATCACCCAACGCAACGGGCGTTATGTCATTCCCCTGCGGGCTGAATTCAAAAACAGAATAAAGTCGATCGTGCATGACCAGTCTTCGTCAGGCGCGACCTTATTTGTCGAACCCATTGGCGTGGTGGAGCTGAATAACCACTGGCATGAATTGCAGCTCGCAGAACGCGACGAGGTACACCGCATCCTGGCACAGCTCTCTGAAACGGTTGGCAAGGAAGCCGAAGCCATCAGCACCATCGTCACGGCCCTCGCACAATTTGACCTGGCATTGATGTGTGCCAAGTATGCCGATGCCCTGCGCGCCAGTGAACCCATCCTCAAGCCGATCCACCCGCCGGCAAAGTCGCATCATCCCGGAACCACGCTCAGCCTGCTGCAAGCGCGTCACCCGCTGTTGGATAAACAAACCGTCGTTCCCATCGATGTTGACCTTGATGACCAGACTTTTACGGTGGTCATCACCGGACCCAATACCGGCGGCAAGACGGTCACCCTCAAAACGGTCGGGCTGATGGTGATCATGGCTCAATCCGGGCTGCACATCCCAGCCCAATCAGGGTCTGAACTCAGCTTCTTCGACGATGTTTTTGCCGATATTGGGGATGAGCAGTCCATCGAACAGTCGCTTTCCACCTTTAGCGGTCATATCACCAACATCGTGCGCATCTTGAACCGTGCAAAATCCAGGAGCCTGGTGCTGCTGGATGAATTGGGCGCGGGCACCGACCCACAGGAAGGTTCAGCCCTTGCGCGCGCGATTCTGCTTTACCTGGTGGAGAAGCGCATCCCCTGCCTGATCGCCACCCATTACCCTGAGCTTAAAGCCCTGGCTCATGCCACCCCGGGAGTGATCAATGCCAGCATGGAATTCGATCTAAAGACTTTGAGACCCACCTACCACCTCACCCTGGGAATACCCGGTCGTTCGAACGCCTTGTCGATCGCCAAACGTCTGCATCTGCCCGATGAAATATTGGATTCGGCAAAGACGATGATCGACCCGGATGAGTTGAAAACAGATGATCTGCTCAACGAAATTCATCACCAGCGCGAAGTGGCAAGAAATGCACGCTCTGCCGCAGATCGCGACCGCTCACTGGCTCAAAATCTGAAAACTGAACTGGCTGTACGCCTGGAAAAGATCGAGGACGAGCGCCAGGCAGAAATCCGCAAGGCGCGTGAAGAAGCCGAAGCAGAACTGGAAACGCTGCGCCGGGAAATGGACGAAATCCGCAGAGAGTTGGTCCGTGCCCGCCAGCCGTTGGAGGCGCTGCGCAGCATCCAGGAAAGAACCGAAGAAATCGAAGAAAAAGTAGAGAAGAAAGTTGCGCGTAAACCCGTCATACGCAGCGGCAAGCAAAGCCCGTTAAAGATTGGCGACCGTGTGCGGGTGACCAGTCTGAAATTGGAAGGCGTGATCACCTCATTGAGCGAGATGGATGCTGAAGTGCAGGTGGGAAATTTGCGTATTCGCGTACGGCTGCCCGAGTTGGAACGACCGCATGCTGAACCCGAAGGTTTGGAAGAGAAGTTACCGGTCCGGGCGGAATCACAACGCGAACCGGCGAAGCCATTGACGCCTTACCGGCCTTCGCCCGGAATGGAAATTGACCTGCGCGGTCAAAGAGCGGAAGATGCGGTGGAGGCATTGGACCGCTATCTCGAAAATGCTTTCCTTGCCGGAATGCCATTTGTACGCATCATCCACGGCAAAGGCACGGGCAAACTGCGCCAGGTGATCCGCGAAGCGCTCACCGAGTCAGTTCATGTTTCGCGCTTTGAGTCTGGCGCGGATAATGAAGGCGGCGATGGTGTCACCATCGCCCATCTTGATCTCGATTAACCCCTTTAAATGAAAAAAGGTCGACAGAGTCACTCCCCCGGACGCTATCGACCTTAGTTGTGCAGGATCCCTGAAGCCTGCACCCATTTTTTCTGAATGTTGCAAAAGTATAACAGGGGTGCGTTGACAATATGTTGACAAATATCATTCGGCATCCTGGTAGCTCCTTTCAATTGCACCGGTAAATTCTTTCACCATCTCCCGCACTGGATCCCGTGTTGAGTATTCACACAGCGCGTCGCTGATGGAAGTAATGCGCACCTTCGCCTGGCGTTTAAGCTCTATCGGCAGGTTCTTTGAAGCCAGGATCTGCATTTGAATGTCCAACTCCAGCCATACATTGGATGTTGCATGCACAGAGTTAATTACCCTTTTCAATTCCATCAGTTGAGGTTCAGGCAGACCATCGGGATGATCCAGGATGATCTTGGTAAATTCAAGATATAGGGCGGCAGTCTTGAAACCATATTCTTGCGCCTGGTGCATCAACATCACGTATTCTTCAGGGTTTTCGATTTCCCCTTTCTCCACACTCCTTGCGCTAAGCAATAATGTTAAGGCAGGCAGACCGATCGCACCCAAATCCTGCTGATCCGCTTTTTGCCATGCCTGTTCGATCAAAATGTATCCATTCGCACGGTCTCCAGTGGATAATTTTACCGTGCCAAGTTTGTACATATTTTCAAGAGCCGCGTATAGGAAATCAATATTCCAGGTGCCTGCCGAAAATTCTTTTTCGGCTTCGGAGAAATGGTTCAAATGCCGGTATATATCGCCCCGAATCGTATTCGCCAGGGCATACAAATAAGGAAGTTCCAGATCCTGGCTCTGCTTAAGGGCATCTTCCATGTATTGCCAGGCTTTATCCAAGTGGCCGCAAACCAGGTAGCACTTGCTGAGAACGCTATTCAGTATGGCACTCCAATAAGCCATCTCCTTTGAATTCGTCTCCTGCAGTACTGACAATCCCGTTTCCACCGCCTCACGGTAGTTATCCGAATAAAACAGCGCCATGGCTTTTCCAGTATATGCCTGGATTTTGGAGGAAGCCCGTTGCATGTTCTGGCTGCTTTCGATACATTGATCCGCCATCTCAATGGCTTTCGAAGTCCAACCGCTTTGGGCATACAAGATCGAAAGCAGTCCCTGGGCATTCGCTTTTGCTTCATTGATCCTGCGATTGGTTACCGGCGAGGTGTAAAACACCGCCTTTTCATAGAACTCGCGGGCATGGCGGTAATCATTGGAAATATGATAGAGATCCCCCTGGCGGGTATAAGCTTCGATCAATTCGCTGTCGTGGCTGCTGGCTTCGAGAATCTTGAGCGCCTGCTTCATATGTTTTAATGCAGATGGTATCTGGTAACGCATCCCCAGTGCCCTAGCCAAACCGCTTTGTCCAGTACCGATCAATAAGGAACTTTGCCTTTGTAACCCCATCTCCAGGCATTTTTGATAAATCGTTTCTGAGGTCTCCTTATCGTCTATATCGTAAGCGTAATTTCCCCATTTTGTGATCAGCTCATGAATTTCAGTTTCAACAAACAGCGCTTCATTTTGTTCCACCAGGTCGCATGCCTTTTGATAGGCGAAATAGGCATCATTCCTTGAAAATAACTGGCGGGCGTATTGTGCAGCCTGGATCCACTCAAAATAAGCCGCTTTCAATTCACCGGCGGCTTCGTGATACTGTGCGTAACGAACCGCCAGAGACAGGGGCTTGCCATAGCATCGTTCCAACGCGTCCGCCACCTGCAAGTTGAGCATTCGTTTTCGGGCTGGGCTGAGTTTGCCGATGATCGACTCCCGGATTTTCTCGTGAGAAAAAGCATATCCGCCAGCCGGCTTGAATTCTTTCACTTCGCTGAGCAGATGCATATTGACCAATTGTTCCAAAATCTGGACCAACTCATCCTGCTCCAGCTTGCAAATATCTTCCACCAGCCCGGGAGTAAATGAGGTGCCGATGACTGCGCAAATATTGGCAACCGCTCTAGCATCCGGATTCAGACTATCCAACCGTTCACGAATAAGCACTTGAACCTCATGCGGCATCGGGAAATCTCTAAGAACATCCAGGGCATCCAGGTTCGTGGAATAGTCCATCACTAGTTTCAGTGTTTGGTGCAAGAAAAGGGGATTGCCGCCAACTTCTTTGATTAATTTGGCAACCATCTCGGGCGGAGGTACTTTTCCCAATACCAAATAGATCAATTCGCCCACTTCTTTTTCGGTGAGGTATTCCAATTTGACCCGCTGAAAATCATTTCGCCTTTCAACGGAATGGATGAACTCTTCCAGGTTCGAATTCTTGACTTCGATTCGAGAAGTGAGCAGCAAGAAACCATTTTTCTGGAATAGTCCATGCGTACTGAGAAAAGAAAGCAGGAAGATCGAAGCCTCATCACTCCAATGGGCATCATCGAAAAATATTACCAATCTCTTTTGACCCGCAATGATCTGTAATAGATCTAAAATCGCATCAAAAATGGGTTGGTACGAATCTTGATTCAAGCTTTGCGGTTCGCCTTGAATATCGGAGCGAACCTCAGCAATTTCCGGGAATAAATGGATCAAGGCTTCAGCATGAGGACGGCTTAGCACCTGCCAATCTTCAGGTTTGGCTGCAGCGCGAAGCCCTTCAACAAACGGCTGAAAGGGCAGATTTTGTTCCATTGGCCGCGCCGCACAGAAAACGGATCGTATGGGATGGTCGATTCTGTTGTAAAACTCGAGCATCAGGCTGCTTTTTCCGATGCCGGATTCTCCCTCAAGAAACGTGATGCCACCCCGTAACGACCAAATCGCCAATTGCTGTAAGATCTCTTTCCTGCCCACAAATGTGGGTTGAGGACCCAAACCCTTTTCCCCCAAAATGGCAGGCGGGTTCACGGACTGCTTTTTGGATTCAAGGCTGCGATTGATAAAATCCACCAGCACCTGTGGCACGTCCATACCATGATCGGTTTGATAGATCTTTACAAGCTGGTCCATGTAATTGGTAATGTCATCTGCTTTTCCACTGTCGCGTAAAGAGGTGAGCATCAAGTAATGAAGATCAGTTTTCAGCGGATCTATTTGAACAGCCTGCCACAACCAGAACATGGCCTCTGATAAATTCCCGCTGCTGATATTATGGTCTGCCAGTCTCTCTACAAATATCTGGCGCCAACGCTGCAAGCTCGTCCCTGTGTCAGACATCCATCGTTCAAATTCAGGCATTTCCTTCGGAGCAAAACCATCCATGAAGCGCGGCGTGCGCCACAGACCCATGCCTTCGCGGAGCTCTCGATAGAGAGATTCAGGCAACTTTCCAGTCGGTGCGGCAAACAGGTTGAAATGAACCCGATCGATCAGACTTTGAAAGGTCTGTACGTCCACATTCGTGCTGTCGGAATTCAAGGATAACTGGTCATAACGCGAGGTAATAAACTCAATTTCGGAAAATTGCGACCTCAAATGGCTGAGAATTTCGCGCAGATTTTTCCGTGCTGTTTTTTCGGCAGCGTTGGGCCAAAAAATCCCGCAAAGTTTTTCACGGGTGACCGGCACTGGCTGGCACGCGAGATAATAGAGCACTGCCCGCGTTCGGTGGCGGCCGATCGTTTGAGATTGACCTGCATATCTGACCAATGGGGGGCCAAGCAGGGCAATCTGAAGTTGATTCTTTTCTTCCGCTGATTGCATTAATTCCTCTCCAAACGTAACCAGAACGAGGAATGATCTTTACAGGGGTTTTGATCTTTTTTTGGCCGCTTCCAGTACTTCACGCGCAGCTTTGAGTGTAACCTCGCTGACGCTGCCGGTCATCAAAGCCAGTTCCGCAGCCCGCGCAGTCTCATTCAGTTGATTAACCTCTGTGGTGGTCCTGCCGTCGCTGACGAGCTTGCGCACACTGTAATGCTGGTCACCATAAGCGGCAAGTTGCGGCAGGTGGGTGACGCACATCACCTGGTGATTGCGGGCCAGGCGCCAAAGTTTTTCGCCGACCACGTTGCCCACCCTTCCGCCGATGCCCTGATCGATCTCATCAAATATTAAGGTGGGGATAAAGTCTGCACCGGTCAGTACATTTTTGAGCGCCAGCATCAAACGTGAAGTTTCACCGCCTGAAGCAATTTTGGTTAACGGTTTCAAACCCTCGCCAGGGTTGGGAGCAATAAAAAATTCGACCTGGTCGATACCAGTTTCCGAGAAAGCCGTTTTGACACCCGGGGTAAGTTCAACCCCGTTTTCCGATCCAGAGGTCTGAAAGTTTACTTCGAATTTTGCCCCAGACATGCTCAGGTCGGCCAGTTCTTTTTCCACCGCTTGCTGCATCGTGATTGCGGCTATTTTGCGCTTTTCTGAAAGAGCCAAAGCCTTGATTTTGAGAATCTCAAGAGCGTCTTTTTCCTGCTCTTCCAGTTCTGAAATTCGTTCACCGGCATGAGCAATATTTTCCAACTGGGCTCGGGCAGCCTGACCAAATTCGATGGCTGCTTCGACAGAACCGCCGTACTTCTTGATCAAACGGTGGATCAGCTCAAGGCGCTCTTCTACCTGCTCCAACCGCCGCGGATTGTATTCGATCTCATCGAGATAGCCGCTCAAACTGCGGGTGATTTCAGCAATTTGAACCGAGGCAGAATCGAGTTGTTCCAGCAAACCCGCCTGGCTCGAATCAATGCGTGCCAGCGTTCCGAGCAACTGTTTCGCCTGGCCCAGCAGATCACTGACTGCCAGGGCATCCGGTCCGCTTTCATCCAGCAGAGTAAGCACCTGTTGTGCCGAAGAAGAAAGCGATTCGGCATTCGCCAGGCGCGAACGTTCCTGGGCAAGCTCTTCTTCTTCACCTGTTGTCAATCCTGCGCTTTGAATTTCCTGTGCTTGAAACTCGAGCAGTTCCATTTTACGTCCAGCTTCGGCTTCCATCTCGCGCAGGTTGTGCAATTCCTTTCGGAGTTGGCGCAGCTCATGATAAGCCTTTTGATATTCTTCGCCTTCTTTTTGCACCTCTGCATAACGATCGAGCAGACCAAGATGGGATTTTACGGATAATAATGAGAGATGCTCAGACTGCCCGTGAATATCCACGAGGGATGAACCCAATTCTTTGAGCAGCCCCACATTCACGCTCCGCCCGTTGATGCGGGCAACCGTCCGGCTTTCCAGGCGGATCTCACGCCCAAAAACGATCTCGTCCGCTCCGTCATCCAGTTCCTCGCGTTTGAGGATCGCATGGATCTCATGCTTGAATTGCTCCGGGATCTTGAATACTGCTTCGAGCACGGCGCGGTCAGCTCCACTGCGCACCATGGTCGCTTCCGACCTACCTCCGACGAGCGCCTCGATCGCATCCAGGATGATCGATTTACCAGCCCCAGTTTCGCCGGTAAAGATCACCAATCCGTTCTTGAAATGAAGCTCAAGAGCCTGGATGATGGCAAAATTCTCGATGCGCAGTTCAGTGAGCATGGGATTCCCCTACAAGCGAATTCCTGACAGGCGGTAGTACACTGCCGACGTTGCCAACACAGCAAACACTGCTGGCCACAGGAAAGAGAGGATCATTCCCACTCCGCCCGCCGCTGCCAGGGAGAAAAATGATAAGAGGGTCATCAGGATGGCGCCGATAAAAGTAGCCCCTGTCGCTGCCCAAAGCAAGTTCTTTGACCGGCGTCTGCGGGTCACTCCACGCACGGCTTCTGCGATGATCGTACCGGCGATCGGGGCGACGAGTATGGTGAAAAATCCGAAGCGGCTGCCGATCAGGCTGGCGATCAACGCAAGTCCTCCGGCAATGATCACTGCGAGGGGGTAATCATACCAGCGCGTTGTATCGAAGATCTTTTGCTGCCCGCGAACACATTCCTTGCAGCGGTACCCGGTTGGGGTGAGTACGGCGCACGAAGTGCAGATGGGGCGCTCACAGCGGTTGCAGCGAAGCACAGTCTGGCGATTGGGGTGTACATAACAATAAAGGGTTTCAGATTCTACTTCTGTCATTTGAATCCGTTCCGCGAAGGATTTTTTTCCATGTAAAGGCTCAGATTCCGGTAAAAATATCCGGGATCCTTGAAGACCACAAATTTCAAAGTGTATTCGCCAGCCGAAATACGCACGGCATCACCCTTGACCATACTGACGGGTTCGTGTCCATCCACGCTCATCACCGCCTCATGGTCGGTTTCCGGCAAGAAAACAACGGTGGCTCCTTCGGGGAGGATGACCGCATGGCTCATCGAAAGGTGGGGAGCTATCGGTACAATGAGGATATTGCGCATTTCAGGCGGCAGGATCGGCCCGTTGACCGCCAGGGCGTATCCGGTAGAGCCGGTGGGGGTCGCGGCGATGAGACCATCGGCAACATACGAAGCCAGGTTATACCCGTCTACCGATGCGATCACCCGGATCGGACGCACATACCGCCCGCGGCAAACCACTACTTCGTTGATCACCTGGAAAGTGTCCAACACCTCTTCGCCACGCAAATGCTCAGCCTGGAGCATCATGCGGTGCTCGAGCTTGTATTCTCCCTGCAGCAATCGCTGAATGGCTGAGTGCCAATCTTGTTTGCGAAGCTGCATCAAAAAACCAAAGCGTCCAAGGTTGATCCCCAGGATGGGCAGCCCAACCGGCGCTGCAAGGTGCCCGGCGCGCAGCATCGTTCCATCACCACCCAGGGCCATCAGCAAATCGAACTCACCTGCAGCGATCCTCTGGTGAGCCGCCACATCATCGATTTCAGCCAGCGTGGTTTTCACAATGCCAGTGGCATCGAACGCCTGTTGCACCTTTCGACCTTCGTCCAGTGCTTCTGGCATGGTCGGGTTGGCAAGGATAACGATAGAGTGGACCGGTTTTTGATTTTCTGGCATAGTGCCTATATTATATCTTTTTTGATGAATTGCTGTTGGTTGGCTCCAGGCGTTGGGTACACACGGTCCGATAACCGCAGCCGGCGCAGCGCGCCGCCGAATTGTGAGACCGGGGGAGTTCAGCATTGGCATCAGCACAACGAATTTCGGAGATCAAGAGCTCCAATCTATGTTCCAACGCACTGGAATATTCGATCTCAAAAACCCGGTTGGCATACTTGATCAGTCCGAGCGGCGGTCTGATTCCGCTGGTCACCTCGACCAGGCGGCAATAAGCTGCAAGTTGAAGAATATGGCTGTCGTACGGATGTTCGGCGGAATTGCTTTTGACTTCCACCGGTATCTGCACCCCGCCCGCGTCGATGACGTAATCCGGTTTACCTGCCAATCCCCACACCGGGTCATAATACGGTTTGTTGACTTTTCGCCAGAGGCTCGTGTCTGAATAGATCAGCTTGCCAGGCGGCAGACCCGTGGCCTTTTGCGTGCGCCGGCTTAGAATTAAAAATACGATCGCCGCAACCAATAGGGCGAAAATCGCCAGGATCAAAAACCAGGGTTGATTCATCTGAAATCTTAGCGGAGGATCAATACAAAAATCACAACCAGGGCTGCAACCAGGCAGAGCACGGCGAAGACTTTAAGCATCCCCGCAAGCAGTACCTGGTTTCCATGCCGCACGTGATAAGCCGTACCCCGCGCCATCACAGGCATATTTTCTGAATCCACACCCTGCTGTTGATACGACCAGGCTCTATTACAAAAAAGGTAAACCCCAAGCTCTGAAGCTTTGATCACTTTCATTCAGGCTTCATGCCTGGGAAGCGGTCGGCGAATTCCTGCAGAGCCTCCTGCAAATGCTGTTCGCGCAGGCTCATGGTCAGATCCGCCCGTGTACGCTCGATGATGCCGCGCGCAAGGTCCGTCTGGCGGCGCAGGCCATTGGTCACCGCATCCGGGTAATCCATGGTGACCAAAAAGTTGTAGATTTCGTCCATTTCTCCCAGCAGGCGTTCAGCCTCTTCTAGAATATCCCTGGCGTAAAATGTCCAAACAGCGCCGGCGCAGTTCGCCAATTGCTTCTGCCAATCCGTTGATGTACGTCGAGATCTCTATGCCGAGGTCTTGAGGGAGCGGAAGCTCTGCATTCTCGATGAGGGCGCAGGTAGTGCTGGCTTCAGCAAATTCCTTGATCGCATCCTGCGTATATCCCGCAAAGTACAGGTCAGGATAGACAGCCAGGTCTATCTTTAATGATTCGACGATTGCCCGGGCATCATTCAGCAGCGCATGCGCCTGTTCAGTTTCGCTGCGATGGATGGCGCGGATGGTATGCGCGGATAAACGGGTGAGCGCGCGCGCCTGCATCAGCGCCTGGTCGCGGGCTTTGGTTCGTGCTTCGAATATGACCTCTGCCTGTTCAGTAATGGTTGAAAAATTGTGCATTTAATCCCCTGTCTCGGGTGGTTCTGGAGGTCGTACCTGTTTAAAAAGATCATTCGCCAGGGGGCTTTCACCCGGGGTGCGGATTTCGCCGTAGGCAGCCTCATACCGGGCAATATTCTCGCCAAGCGCCCTGAAGAGTAATTTCACACCGATGGGAGACATGAGAATGCGGGCAAGAACGTGCGCATCATTCTGCCCTGGGAGAATCCGGCTGAAATCCAATATGATTTCTGACGGCGAATGGCTGATCCGCACCAGGTTTGAATAGATCGGCAATAAATCTTCCGGTACATCCATGGGGGGCATCATGGGCACCGGTGGTTTTTTCTCATCACTCATCTTATTCAATTATCTCCTCGAGAGAACCTCTCCTTAGAATGGGATCCCGTCATCGCTTACAGGCGCATCCACATCCTCGTCGCCGGCACCAGCAGGTCCGCCTTCAGTTTTTCCCGAAAGGAATTTCACATTTTGTGCCGAAATCTCAAAGCTCGCCTTGGTGGCGCCATCCTGGCCTGTCCAAATCCTTGGACCGCCAGTCTTCGCATCCGCGGTTAACCTGCCTTCTACCAGCACCATTTTTCCTTTTGACAGGAAATTATTGCAGTTTTCAGCTTGCTTCCCCCATGCAGAAACCCTGAACCAGACGGTCTCTTTGATGGGTTTGCCGGATGGATCGTTGCGAACGTTATCGGTTGCAACCGAAAAACTTGTTACCGCCTGCCCGTTGGGGGTAAATCTCATCTCAGGATCTCTACCTAAACGGCCAACAATGACTATTTTCTGGTACATATTCTCTCCTTTGTTTGAATCCGCATTGACAAGTACATTAATTGTACACGATTATAAAAACGCGATGTGCTGGCAGACCCTGCAATTCGTCAGTCTTAACAGGGTCAAGTGGTGCATCTTGCTTGTGAATTTCCAATGAGTTTAGAACTTCTTACCGGATGGGAGGGGGAACAAACTTGGTCGGAGATGGAGGAGGCGTGAGCGTCTTGACATCCCCAACCGCCACCTGATAAACCGAAAGATTGCTGAAGCTTACACTCAAGGCAGAATCTGATGCAGCCCGGGCATAAAACCCGATCCCCCCCTTGATATAGGTACCGCGGGTGACCTCAAATTGATATTGGTCATTGATGAAGAAACGCAGCACGTCCCTGGATGCCCAGATTCCCAGTTTTACCGGGCTAGGCAACCCTGAGAGAAGCTCTCCGCTGGGCGTCCAGGCTTGCATATCCGTGGGTGCTCCCCCGATCACCACCTGGGCTGACACTCTTCCTTTGCAGTCCAGGAGATAGCGGTAATAGGAATCAGCCCCATTCGTGCGGAACAAGATTCCCAGCGTGTCATCCCCCTGGCATAGATTGGGCGTCATGGTCACTTCGGCATAAAAGTTGTCAAGGGTGGTGTTGGTGCGAAAAGTCTGCAATGTTGCTTTTGGCGCCAATACAGCGAGGGTGAGTTTTCCCCCACCTACTGCGATATTCCCATTCGCTGTGGATACCTGCTGCCAAAATTCAGTCGTTTCAAAAGTGTCAGTAAAAAGAAGAGCGCCTATCCCGGGTTTGAGATCCGTGTCGGGCATGGGAGTATTGGTCGGTGGGGCAGCCAACGTTGGGGTCGGTGGAAACCAGACGATCGTGGGCGTCTCAGTGGGAATGGGGGTAATCGTTGCGGTTGCGCTATTTTCCGTGGGAGTTTGCAGCGAACTACAGCCTGCCAGGAAAAGCCCCATCCCAAGCGCGGCTGTTAAGAGAAATCGACGGACCAAATTCGACATGCTCACCCTACCAATCATTTCTGTACATTTATTATACATTTCACCCGGTTGTACCGTGACATTTTCATGGAAAATAATAATGTTATAATCTTTGGCAATGCCTATGAAGAAAAAACTGTCACTCATCCCGGTCTTTTTGACCGTACTCATTCTGTTGATTTTAGCCCCGCAGCTTACCCAAACAGCCCAGGCGCAGATTTATTACTACACTCCCACTGCCGATGTGAACGGGAATGTGATTTACACGGTCAAAGCCGGCGATTCCTGTGACAGCATTGCCCTGCTCAACAATATCTCGGTGGAAACCCTGCAATCCCTGAACCAGTTGGACGTCGATGGCTGCCGATTCTTGACCGGGGGTCAAAAATTACGTCTCGCCATTGTTCCCACCCCGGTGATCACCCCGGGTCCAAGCCCCACACCCACTTCGTCCATTCCGACGCCCCAACCGCCCACTGGATTCGGAACTTTATGCATTTATCTTTTCGATGATATCAATGGCAACGGCATGGTGGATAGCGGTGAAGGTCCGATCGCGGGTGGTCAGATTAGTGTCAACAGCTCTGCCAGCAACACCTCGCTCAACGGAACAACCCTCGCCACGGCTGATTTTGCCCCCGTTTGTTTTGCGGATCTACCCGAGTCGCAATATAACATCAGCATGGCCATCCCCCAGGGGTACAATGCCACTTCAAGTCAGAATATTTCGGTTGATTTGAAAGCGGGTGACACCGCCACGGTGAACTTCAGCGCTCAATCCAGTTCCCAACCTGGCTCGACGCAGACACAAGGTGGAAATCGATCGATTTTGCTGGCTGTTGTCGGCGGCATCATCCTGATTGCCGGGATCGGAGTTGGATTGTACGTACGGTTATTGATGACCAAAACCGAAAAATAAACCTTTCTCCGGGTCGATTTATTCGAATCGTTCCTCTTTCCAAACATCCGCTTCGTTGTGATACCCCGCCTGTTCCCAAAATCCGGGACGGTCTTCGGCTGTAAATTGCAGACCGCGCAGCCATTTGGCGCCCTTCCAAAAATATGGCACCATTAACTCATCCCTGCCTTTTATGGCACCAACGATACCGCGCAAGGGGGCTCCATGCTCGGGGGTCAGGGGCTCCCCTTCAAAATGGGTAGCCATCAAAAAGTTATCCGCCAGCACCACACTCAGCGGCAGGTTGGCAGTAAAACCAAATTCGGCATGCTGGATCACGTACTTCGCTGCCGGTTTGAGCTGGATGATCCCGGCATCGATGAGTTGGCGTACCGATACGCCTTCCCACTCTGTATCAAACTTGCTCCAGCGCGTGACACAATGAATATCCATCGTAATTCCACTGCGCGGCAGTTGGTTGAATTCCGCCCATGTAAATTTTAAGGGTTTCTCGACCTCACCCCAGACTTCAAAGGTCCAGGTCTCAGGGTCAAAATTGGGAACGGGTCCATAATGCAGCACCGGGAATTTCTGTGTCAGCGATTGACCAGGCGGAAGCCGCCCTTCATTGCGAACTTTTTCTTCCTGACTTCTTCTGTCAAAAAATGAATGAACCATAGTAAACCTCGATACCATTATACAAGAATGCCGAACAGCTCATCAAGCATTCCCATTCAAGGATCTATTGCATCATTATTATATGACTAATCGTACCAAAAATGTGCAATTGACTGCTAATAAGCTATCTAGTACAATAAAGCCACGCATGGCACAACAATGACTGATAATACCCTGACAAAAGAACAACTCTCGCAACAATTACTGGCGCTCCATTCGGCGAGTCTCGATCTGGTGAAAGATATTTCATTGGATTCACTGCTGGAAAGGATCGGCAATATTGCCTGCGAACTATCCACAGCCCAATATGCAGCCGTTGGCGTATTAGACGAAAAAGGCAACCTGGAACGATTCATTCCCATTGGCATGACCCTTGAAGAAATGGATCAAATGTCAGGTCCGCCCTGTGGACATGGATTGATCGGAGAGTTGATGCATTCCAAGGAGGCGATCCTTGTTGACGATATCAACACCGATCCCCGCCGCTCCGGTTTTCCGGCTTTCCATCCACACATGACATCCTTTCTCGGCGTACCGATCCTCCTGGGCGACAGGCAGCTCGGCCAGATTTACCTGACGAATAAACAAAATGGAGCAGGGTTCGATCAAAATGACCAGACCATTATTGAAATGCTGGCAAATTATGCTGCCGTAGCGATTAATAACGCCAGGCTTTATCGCGATTTGATCTCGCGCGACCGGATGCTTACCCGCCGCAATGAAAACCTGGCCTTGCTTAATGAGTTGGCTTCCACACTGGCCACCAGCACCGACGTCGATCAGATCATCGATAATGGGCTGACCCAGTTGATGAATTATTTGCAACTGGAGGTCGGCGAAGTCTTTTTACGCCAGGAAGATAGTAAAAACCTTGTCCTGAAAAGTCACCGCGGTGGTGACATCAATAACCTTTGGATGCGCCAGCAGTATCTCATCGGTGAGGGCACCATCGGTAAAGTAGCGCAGTCAGGCGTCGCCCGCGTGTCGGACCTTTCTGATAAGAAATTCCCTGACCTTGACCCCCAGGTCAAATCCAAACAGCTTTGCACCCTTGCAGTGCTGCCCCTCAACGGTCGCACAGGGGTTGTGGGGGTAATGTGCGTTGCCACCTGTCATTCAGGTCCAATGGACGACCTGGAATTTCAGTTTTTACAGGCAATTGCCTCATGGATGGCTACAGGGCTTGAAAATGTCAAGCTCAATCTTTCTGGACGAAGATTGGCCGTCCTCGAAGAACGGGAACGTTTCGGCATGGACCTGCACGACGGCATCATCCAATCGGTGTATGCGGTCGGGTTGACCCTGGAGCATGCGCGGTTGTTGCTTTCTGATGACCCAGAGATGGCGGCCAGCCGCATCGATCAAGCTGTCCACGACTTGAACAGTACCATCCGCGACATCCGGGCATACATTTTGGATCTGCGCCCGCGTCAGATGCGCAATGAAAGTGTGATGCAGGGCATCCAACGTCTCGTGCATGAATTCAAGGCGAACACGCTGATCGACGTCAATTTAGATGGACCCGCGGATGGGCTTGAAAATCTACCTGAATCCCAGGCGGTGGCATTATTTCATATCTGCCAGGAAGCACTCGCGAATATTGCCAAACACGCGCATGCCCGCCGCGTGGATGTGGTGTTGTGGAGAACGAATGACAGGGCACTGCTCGAAATTCGCGACGATGGCAAGGGGTTCAACCCTGACCTTATCCACATGGCGATCGGTCATGGGCTGTCGAACATGCAAACCCGGGCAACCAACGCAGGCGGCGAAGTGGATATCTCAAGCGAGATCGGCGAAGGCTCTACCGTCCTCGCCTGGGTGCCCTTACCGGTGCCGGAACTTGTGGTCACCGAGTGATTGGCGCTTAGCCGAATCCACGCCATGATTTGTGGTAGGATTGTGGCGTTTGGTCCAATCTACAGCCGTTTTGTAAAGGAAATCCATGACTTCAACCCATTCGGATAAAGCAGCGCTGCGTGGCGAACCCTCCTATGTCTGGCGTGAAGGTCAACGCAGACGTCTTGAGATGATCCTTAACGCTGCAGGCGAACGGGCGCATGGTCGGATTTTTGTCGACGGCTGCGGGCTCGGGTCTTACCTTTCACGCCTTGCCACACCTGAAAACATGACCATCGGATTGGATATCGAATTTCCCCGGACGCTTGAGTCTGCTCAGAAGACGCCCAGGGTCGTGTGCGGTGTGGGCGAAGCACTCCCTTTTCCTGACAACTCTTTTGATTTGATCCTCAGTCATGAGGTATTGGAACATGTCCAGGATGACCGCAAAGCGATCAGCGAGATTGTGCGTACGCTGGCGCCGGGTGGAAGGTTGGTGCTCTTTTGCCCGAACCGCGGTTATCCTTTCGAAACCCACGGCATCTATTGGCGCGGAAAATACCATTTCGGCAATATTGCGTTGGTCAACTATCTGCCCCGCAGGTGGCGTGACAGGCTTGCGCCGCATGTGAATGTGTACACGCGCAAGGACCTGTCCCGTTTATTTTCCGGTCTGCCGGTGAAATTCATCGTCCGCCGGACCGTTTTCGGTGCCTACGATAACATCATTGCCAGGCGTCCGGCATTGGGCAGGCTGCTCCGGTCTTTGATGCAGGCGCTCGAAAACTCGCCTCTGCAAGTCCTGGGACTCTCCCATTTTTGGGTCGTGGAAAAAATCTGATCTACTGTCATTGCGAGACCGGATGCACTTCCGGTCGTGGCAATCGCCTGATAGATCAAATTCATGTTAGAGATTGCCGCGCTGACACAAACCGTTCGCTCGTAATGACACTTCTTTCTGTCATTGCGAGACCGGATGCACTTCCGGTCGTGGCAATCGCCTGATAGATCAAATTCATGTTAGATATTGCCGCGCTCACAAAAGGCGTTCGCTCGTAATGACACTTCTTTCTGTCATTGCGAGACCGGATGCACTTCCGGTCGCGGCAATCGCCTTTAACGCTACACTTCTAATAGGCGATTGCCACGCTCACAACCAACGTTCGCTCGCAATGACACAACGTTAATTTGTCATTGCGAGGCGGTGTCTGCCGAAGCAATCGCCTTATAGATCTATTACATGTTAGAGATTGCCGCGCTCACACAAAGCGTTCGCTCGCAACGACACACGGTTGTTATTCAAGCCGCTTTAGGCTAAAATGCCACAATGAGTTGGAATTTGATCGGTCATGAGTGGGCAGAACAATTACTGGCACAGCACATCCGCCATGGGGATTTGCGCCACGCGTATTTGATCACGGGCGCACCCGGAACAGGACGCCGCAGCCTGGCGATCGAACTGGCAAAGGCGGTCAACTGTCAAAATCCGCCCTCCTCCGGTGAATTCTGCGACGAATGCCGCACCTGCAAGCAGCTATCCAAACTCCAGCATCCCGACCTCTCGGTGATCGAATCCGAAACTGAGGGGGCAATGATCAAGGTGGACCAGGTTCGCCTGCTGCAACACAGCCTCTCCCTGGCACCCTATGAAGCCCGTTATCGTGTCGCTCTATTGCGCAACTTTCAACTCGCCAACGCCAACGCACAAAATGCACTGCTGAAAACCCTGGAAGAAGCCCCGCCCCAAGTTCTTCTGATCCTGACGGCCGATTCAGCCGAAAACCTGCTGCCTACCATCTCCTCCCGCTGCGAAATCCTGCGGCTGCGGCCGCTCTCAGTCACAGTTCTCGAGCAAGCCCTGGTTCAGCGCTGGAAATTCTCGCCGGACGATGCCCACTTGTTCTCTCACCTCTCCGGCGGCAGACCCGGAATCGCACTCACTTTGAGCGCCGATAAACAGGCGCTTGAAAAACGCAAAGTCTGGTTGGATGATTTTGTACGCCTCTTTGAAATGAACCTGCGCGAGCGCTTTGCCTATTCTGAATCCATCAACCGTGCCCGTGATCCGCTGCGCAGCGCGCTGCAGACCTGGTTGACTTACTCGCGCGACCTCTATCTTGTTCACAGCCGGTCAAGTTCTCCGCTGACCAATGTCGACCGCGAAGCCGAGCTGCAGCAATTGACCTCAGCCTTCAGCCAGTCAGACATCCTGGGAACAATGAAAGCGCTTCAAGATTCACTCGAAGCGCTTGAACAAAATGCCAACCTGCGATTATTGACCGACACGCTGATGCTCGACCTGCCGGCCAGCTAACCCTCTCCAACTACCTGTTGAATCGACTCGCGCAGCTTGCGTTCCAGCCCGATAAACTCAGGCGAATATCGTATGTCTTCCTGGCGTGGACGCGCCAGTTTTACAGGCATATCCAGGATGACCCTGCCCGGCCGGGCAGAGAGCACCAGCACCCTGTCTGAAAGCAGCAGCGCTTCAGAGATCGAGTGGGTGACCATGACGACAGCCTTATGGGTCGATTGCCATATCCGCAGCAACTCAGCCCCCATCCGTTCACGCGTGAGAGCGTCAAGGGATCCAAAGGGTTCGTCCAACAGGAGGATGTCAGGTTGCTGCACCAGGGCGCGGGCGATGGCAATTCGCTGAGCCATGCCGCCGGACAGATCTTCAGGATAGGATTGCCCGAATTCTTCCAGCCCCACCAAGCGGATCATTTCAAGGGCTTGCGAATGGATCACATCCGGTTTCTCACCCGCCAGTTCGAGCGGAAGCTGGATGTTTTCGATGGCGGTTCGCCAGGGCATGAGGTTCGCCTGCTGAAATACCAGTCCAACCCTGGGGATGCGATGCCGGGCATGAAAGCTCACCTCTCCCTGGGTTGCTGGAAGCAGCCCTGCCAGAACTCTTAAGAGTGTGCTTTTCCCGCTGCCCGAAGGTCCAAGCACGCATAAGAATTCCTGGTCAGCCAGCGAGAAGCTGATATCATCGATCGCTTCCAAATCGCCGGAAATATCGTCGAAAGTTACCCCAAGGTGGTTTACTGAAATCAAGGGTTCTGCCAAGGGTTCATCCATCTAAGGCACAAATTGGTTGGTATAAGCCTGGCTCAAATCGAGCTCAGTCTTCAGCAATCCCATTTTCAGCAGGATTCGCTGCATATTTTCCCAGCTTGCCCCATCGGTCAAACCGAGATGCGGAGCCTGCCATTGCGCAATGGAATTGACCAAGACCTGTTTCTGCAGTGCCTGATCGGTGTTGCCCAGGTTTTCGATGTATTTTTTGCAGATTTCAAAAGATTCGTCCGGTTGGTCTGTCGCGTACGCAATTCCTTTGAGGGTTGCCCGTACCATTTTTCCCACCAGGTCAGGGTTCCCGCTCAACGTTTTTTCATTGGTAACCAACCCGTTTGCCACCAAAGCACTGTAATCGGATACCTTGAGCACATTGACATCCACACCCTTACTTTTCAACACTTCCGGTTCGTTTGCAGAATAAATCACCACCGCATCGTCTTTATCGGCGATCAAAGCCTGAACCTGGTTGAATCCGATCGAATCCAATGACACATCCTGTTCGGTCAGACCTGCCGAATCCAGCATGGCAATCAATCCGATATAACTTGCACCGTAAGTGCCGGGGAGTCCGATCCGTTTATGCGCCAGGTCAGCTGGAGTGGTGATATTGGCTGCTTTCTTCGAAACCACCCCTACCGGGTATTGCTGGTACCAGGCCATGACATAAACCAGGGGCATCCCCTGCCCTCGGCCCAGAAGCACCTGTTCGCCTGAGAGAATCGCAAACTGGATGCTGTTGTTGCCCAGCAGGACCGCGTTGTCATTCTCCATGCTGTAATCGATCTGCACATCCAATCCTTCATCCCTGTAAAATCCTTTTTCGATGGCGACGTAAAGGGGGGCAAACTGGACGTTCGGAATGTACCCAACCGGCAGACGCACGGTCACCAGCGCTGAACCAGACGTGGTTTTGGTGGATGTACCCGTGGCAGTCCCGGAAGTCGCGGCAGGCGAACAAGCCGTGACCAGAATGAGTGCCAATAGGGTTATTACGATCAGGGTTTTTTTCATTTTCTTCATCAGGATTTATTCCCTCCCGGTTTCCAGCGGATTACGCGTTTTTCGGCAGTGTATGCCAGGCTGTAAAGCAGTACCGCCAACGCGATGAGCATAAAGAGTGCCACAAAGACCAGTGCTGTATCAAATTGTCCTCGTCCAACATTGATCATGAATCCCAACCCGCGGTCAGAACCGACGAATTCTCCCACAACGGCGCCGATCACTGATAAAGTGGCACCGATCCGCAGCCCGCCGAAAAGCACCGGCAGAGCCGCAGGAACTTCGAGGTATCGCAGCGTTTGGGCTTTCGACGCGCGCATCGATTTCATCAAATCATATAAACTCTCAGGCACAGCCTGGATGCCGATGATCGTGTTGACCAGGATGGGGAAAAATACGGTCAAAGCGCAAATGATGATCTTGGAGATCATACCTGGCCCGAACCAGATCACCAGCAGCGGAGCAATGGCGACCGTGGGCACAGCCTGGCTGGCGACCAGGTAAGGCGAAAGGATCTTTTCCAGCGTGCTCGATTTTGCCAACCCATAACCGATGAGGGTGGCCAGGGTGCTGCCGATGATCAGCCCGGAAAGCACCTCAGAAAGGGTGACCAATGTATTGCGCAGCAGGCTTCCATCGCTGAGAACCTGAACAAAGCGGGCCCACACCGCTGCAGGGGAAGGCAGGATGAATGCCGGCAGATGGCTCCACTGGATTACCAGTGCCCAGACCAGAACGGCAAAGCCCAATGAGATCAATACCATCCAGCCGTTGTTGTGCTCCAGGCGTGCTGCCATTCCCCCGGGTTTTCGGGGTTCGCTTTTGTTTTGAATTCGAAGTTGAGGTAGTGATTTCAAAATAAAAAGCCTCGATCCAAAGATTCGGGGCTTGATAACGCAAGCGAAATCGTTCCGCTTGAATCACTTCTCCTTTCATCCGGACTTTACCGTCGACCTCGGAATTTCACCGAATCATGCGCAGATTGCGCGCTCGTGGGTTATCACCACCGATCAGGAATTGGATGCTGCCATCCTCACCTGGCCCCGAAGAAGTATTTCTTATGACAAAAGTATAAACCGCGAAGGGAGCAGTGTCAAGTAAACAGGCTACGAAATAGCCTGGTCCAGGTCCGCCAGGAGGTCTTCGATGTTTTCTATACCAACGCTCAACCGCACCAGCCCATCGCTGACGCCAGTCTGGCGGCGGATTTCTGCGGGCACATTCACATGGCTCATGCTTGCCGGGTGTGAAACCAGCGTATCGGTATTCCCCAGGCTGACTGCCAGCGTCGCTACCTTGACCCGGTTCATCATCCTCACGCCAGCGTCGTACCCGCCTTTGAGTTCAAAGGCCATCATCCCGCCCGGCGCAAGCATTTGCTTCTGGGCAACGGCGTAGTCTGCGTGGCTGGGGAGTCCGGGATAATACACCCGCTCGACCCTGGGATGAGATTCGAGAAACCCGGCAACCAGTTGCGCATTTTCACAATGGGCGCGCATGCGAATTTCAAAAGTCTTCAGCCCAATACACGCCAGCCAGGCGTCAAATGGACTGGGCACTCCTCCCAGATGGATGGCATGCTTGCTAAGCTCTTTATGGATAAATCCAGGATGTCGGCTCACCACCGCTCCACCGATGATCAGTCCATGCCCGCTCAAATATTTGGTCGTGGAATGCACCACGATATCTGCCCCGAGGGTTAATGGGCGCTGGCAGTAAGGGCTGGCAAAGGTGTTATCCACAACCAGCCACGCGCCATACGCATGCGCGATTTTGGCAACCGCAGCGAGGTCCACCAGGGTGAGCACCGGGTTGGCAGGCGTCTCGGCAAAGACCAGTGCCACATCCCCTGCCTGTTTGCAGGCTTCCTCAAATTCAGCAGGGCTTACCCCTTGCGTCCAAACCACTTGGATGCCGTATGTTGGAGCGATTTCCTTGAGAAAACTGTAGGTGGTGCCATAGATCGACTCGTGTGCGACGATCGTTTGTCCCTGTTTGACCAGGGATAGGATCGTGGTTACCACCGCCGCCATGCCAGATGAAAAAGCCATGCCTGAGACGATATCTTCAGGATTACGGTCAGGATCAACCCGCAACAGGTCCAATCCCTCGAGGAAGGCAATCTTTTGGGCGAGCAGAGTGGCGTTCGGGTTCCCCAAACGGGTGTAGATATACCCATCCCCCTCCCCTTTGAACAAAGCGGCTCCGGAAGCTGCATCTTCAAAGGAAAAAGTGGAGGTTTCAAAGATCGGCATTGCATGGGAATGCAGCGGATGATCCCCTTCGCCAACGTGATTCACCAATGTACCCATTCCGAGCAGGGGTGAGATGGGCTTCATATTTGCTCCTTATTGAATGATCCAACGTATATTAATAGGCATTATACACACGCCGGCGACGATTGACCCTCTTTTTTAGTATCATCTGTTCTACCAACGTTGTATAATGAATTTGTGGTCTTTTAAACCTTGAAAGGAAAAGAATGAACTTCCTGCTCGATCCAAATGTTGCCTACCTGCTGCTCGTCTTGGGGTTTGTACTGGGTGCTTTGGCTTTATTCACCCCAGGAACAGGAATATTGGAAGTTGGCGCGTTGTTTGCCATTTTCCTCGCTGGTTACGCACTGTATAATCTGCCCACGAACCTTTGGGCGCTGCTTTTGATCATCGTGGGCGCTGTCCCGTTTGTGATTGCGGTGCGCAAATCCAGGCAGTGGATTTGGTTGATTCCCAGCGTCGCCTGCTTGATCGTGGGGTCCATTTTTCTCTTTCGGGCAGAAGGCGGATCTCCGACCATCAATCCCATTTTCGCCACGCTACTCAGCGGTACAGCTACCGTGCTCCTCTGGTTCATCGGTCGCAAGAGCATCGAAGCGATGAAATTAAAACCTGCCCAGAATTTGAAGGACCTGATCGGCATGGTCGGCGAGAGCCATTCAGATATTCAAAATGAAGGCTCTGTATATGTCAACGGGGAAGAATGGAGTGCGCGATCTGAGCATCCGATCAAAGCCGGCACTTTTGTGAGAGTGATTAAGCGAGACGGTCTCGTATTAATTGTTGAACCAGAAAAACCGGAAACCAAAGACGAATAGGTCCTGCCTGTTTAGCGTTTCCGATCAGTCTGATATTCAAATAAGGAGGATTTTATGTTTGGCGGAGCGAACACTACATTAATTTGTTTGATCGGCGTGCTCATCGTTATCGTGGTCATCTTTCTCGCCTCGGCGATCAAGATCGTACCGGAATACAAAAGGGTTGTTGTTTTCCGTTTAGGTCGCTGTATTGGCGCCAAGGGACCAGGTCTTGTGCTCTTGATCCCATTTGTCGACCGCCCTGTAATGGTTGACTTGCGCGAGCAAGTACGTGAAATCCCCGCTCAATCCTCCATCACCCAGGATAATGCCCCTATTTCCATCGACTTCCTTTGGTACTACAAGGTTTTTGATCCCGTGCAATCTGTTTTGCAGGTTCAAAACTTTGAACTGGCTTCCCAGGGTATTGCGACCACAACCTTGCGCTCCGTCGTTGGCGGCATCCTTTTGGATGTGGTGCTTGCTGAACGTGAAAGAATCAACGTGGCCCTGCGAGCCCGCCTGGACGAAGTGACTGAGCGTTGGGGTGTCAAAGTGACCAACGTCGAAATCCGCGAGATCGTCCCGCCGAGGGACGTTCAGGAATCCATGAACCGCCAGTTGACGGCAGAACGGACCCGCCGCGCCGTGGTCACCGAATCCACCGGTACACGCGAAGGAACCATCAACGTGGCAGAAGGCGACAAACAGGCGAGCATCCTCAAAGCCGAAGGCGAGAAACAGGCAGCCATTCTGCGCGCTGAAGGCGAGAGGCAGGCACAGGTCTTACGCGCCGAGGGTTACCAAAAAGCCCTTGAAGCCATCTTTGCCGCAGCCAAAGACATCGATCAGAAGACCATGACCCTGCAGTATTTTGAAACGTTGAAGACCATGGCAGCCGGTCCATCGACGAAATACATCTTCCCCATGGAATTCACCAGCATGTTGAGTGATTTCGTCAAGAAATCTGGCGTAAAAGAGTAATCTTTTCACCAAGTGAAACGAATATGGGTTGGGAGGCGCAAGATTTCCCAACCCATCACTTTAAAATCAATATGAGTGATCCGGTAGAATTCACGATTGTCCAGGCGACGCTTAAAGACCTCTCGGTTTTACGCGAACTCGAAAAGGTCTGCTTTAGCGCCGATGCCTGGCCTCTGCTCGATCTCATCAGCGTGCTTACGCTGCCAGGATTGGTCAGGTTGAAATCAGTGGTGGATGGGAAAATGACGGGCTTTGTCGGGGGAGATACCCACCGCAACGAAGGCATCGGTTGGATCACCACCATCTGCGTGCTGCCGGAATTCCGTCATATCGGAATCGGCAGTGCACTTTTGGAGAACTGCGAAAAACAAATGGGTCAACCCATCGTCCGGCTGACGGTGCGCCCCTCAAACACCAGTGCCATCCATTTGTACGCGCAAAAAGGCTATTATAAGGTGGATGTCTGGAAGAATTATTACACGGGTGGCGAGGATGGTCTGATCCTCGAAAAACGAATGACATCGGTTGCATAGAGCTATCATTGGGTTATTGTATACTAATCTACATTGACATTGCTCCCAACCTGATATAAACTATTAAAAAGGAATCGAAAAATCTTATGCGAGTTTTCGTCGGCACGTCAATTCAAACCAGGTGTATTTAGGCACGCAGATGTTCTGTGTGCCTTTTTGTTTCCCATTTCAGAATTAGGAGACATGAAAATGGATTACGGATTGATCGGTAAGATCGAAAAAGCCAAACGTTACGCACAGGAAAGAAACCGCTTCCAGTTCAGCAGTTTTTCTGTAGCCGTCAAAGGCGATAACAACACGCATTATGTATCTTACGCTGATGGCGATTGGAAATGCGATTGTGAGTTCTTCTCTTTACGCGGACGCTGCGTTCATACCATGGCATTGGAAACGATTCTGACCGACATGGTTAAAGCTGAACCGTTAGTTGTTGAATAGAGTTTAGTTTAATAAAAGACGACACCGCCCTGGTTCAGGTTCTATTTACCTGCCAGGGTGGTTGTTTAAATGGATGTTCTTTTAGACTTGGCGCCTCCAGTTTTATTAGGAATGGCTGCAAAGTTTATGGAGTATACTAGCCGGGGAAATCAACAAGGCACATGATCATTTTCAATATCTGGCAATATCTATTGATCGGCTTGGGAGCCTTCCTGGCAGGCGGTGTGAACGCGCTGGCGGGCGGCGGAACGCTCATCACCTTTCCGCTGCTGACGGCGGTGGGTCTGCCTGCCGTTGCGGCAAACGTGACCAATACCGTGGCTTTGTGCCCGGGTTATTTTGGCGGGACCCTGGCCCAGTGGAATGATCTCAAATCACAGAAACACCGTTTATTGTTGTATATTCCGGCTGCCATTGTCGGCGGACTGGTGGGTGGACTGTTATTGCTGCACACCGGCGAAAAAATATTTCGCGAGTTGGTCCCCTGGTTAATTTTATTCGCTTCCTTATTACTTGCGCTTGGAGATCCGCTGCGCAAATGGCTGAGTCGCAACGGCAGGAGCAAGAACGCTGACGCTACCCTGGCCGCGATTGCCATCCCGGGGACTGCCTTATCTGGCGTTTATGGCGGATATTTTGGCGCCGGGCTGGGCGTGATCAACCTGGCCGTGCTGGGCGTCCTCGTCAATGACTCGCTGACGAAATTGAATGCCCTCAAGCAGGCGCTGGCGCTGGCAACCAATGTTTCGGCGGCGATTTTCTTTCTCTTCTCGGGCAGCGTGCATTGGTGGGCTGCACTGGTGATGGCGGTCTGCGCCCTCGCCGGCGGGATGATCGGCGGCAGGCTGGCAGGCAGGATCAAACCAGGCGTGCTGCGCTGGGTGGTGGTGGTCATCGGTGTGATCGTGGCGATCATTTATTTCGTGAAATAAAGCGATCTGAATTTTATTAATCCCCTCGTCGGGCATTCGTTCCGGAGATTTTTTGAATTTAAATGAAGACTAGACATGGATTATTTATCGGATGTACTGTGTTCATGCAGGCAGTGTTTATTGGCTGAGAAATGGATAAGAGTTGAAGGGACCCAAAAAAATTGCGGAATTAACAAAAAACAGAATCCGGGAATTTTCAACTTCATTTCTTGCTCACCCCAAGCCATTTCACCTAGATTAAACTCAGCTTTCACGTCGGGGGAATGTTGTGATTCATCCGGAAAAATTTGAATGGATCATAGCGTGCCTTGACCTTCATTAACCTGTCGAAAAGTGTTGACGGATAACCTGCGCTCATTGGAACAAAATGGCATCGTGATCCGGACCGCGTATGCCGAAGTGCCACCGTGTGTGGAATACAAATTGAGCGGAATGGGCAAAATCATGCGGCCGATTATATCCGCTATGGAAGTATGGGGGCTGGAGTATCAGGAATTGGTTAAGAATACACAGGGGACAGAGATGTGAGTTATCAATAAGGGGGTATAAAAGTATTCCGGCATTTACTAAAACCAGTAAATGCCGGAGTGGAAATTTGTTTTCTTTGTCCTATAGCAATCCTGGTTTCGGCATTCTTCAGAGCTCACCTGGTTTTGCAATCCGGTAGAAGAAAGGCCCCATTCCAGCTTTCACGACGGGAAACATAATCTGAAGGAAGTGCTCTTCGAGCGCTCTAGCCTCATCGAGGCCACCCACATAAACGGGGTCATAGCCAGCATCGCGGATTAATTGTTCTGTAACGGCGCGCGCTCCTTCTTCGGCCGCAAAAAGGGTACTTGGCCGCACTCGCTGAGCGTCGATTTGGTCAAGAATCGCAGCAAAGCTCGCATTGAAGGCTTTTGCGACTGGCCCGCCGGTAATCGCCTTTACCTCATGCGCAAGGGAAGGGAATGCCTCGTTACGTCTAACAAAGGCGTTGGTTCCATCAATCGCGATCTTGCCTGTCAGACCACTTACCCTATTAAGCGCTTCGGTAATTACATTTGACGGCACAGCGACCAGCACAACATCCGCTCCGGATACATCTCCACCTTCCCGGCCGATCTCCTGAACCGTGTGACCGGCTTTCCTCCAGCGGCGCGCCATTCCACCGCCCAATTTTCCTCTTCCAATAACAGAAATATTCATCTTTCAAGCTCCTTTCAAATCATTAACACGGTTGATAAAAACACATATCATTTGTCATTGATATAAGAATACCTTGGCATTATTAATTTGAAAAGTAGGCACCTTATTGTAACGAATGGGCAATGAAGAACCAGTGCCCTACAGGCGCTGGTTTTTACTCAGTAGCGGGGGTTGGATTCGAACCACCGACCTTTAAGAATAAAAATCCCCAATTCGCATTGGGGATACCTGTTCTTTCGAATCATTATTCTCCAGTCGCTAATTCCTGTACTTAGGAAGAGAGGGCTGGGAACCATCCACGGAGTGAATGGATTAAGCGTTTGGTGAGGTATTCTCCCCACGTAGCTATTCTCTGCGCTCAAGTTCATCGAGTGTAGGCTTCTGGAAGAACGCGATCCACGGCTTCATCATACTTTCAGGAATGTGAAAACTTGCCTCCGAAGGCTGCGAATTCCTTACCGCAAGACGTCGCATCAGTTCATCTTCCGGCACATCCAGGAAGTGTACTTCACTACTGGCTCCAAGCTGCTTCGCTCGCAACCGGAAATCTTCGCGTTCCCCTCGTGCCCAGAAGCCAAAATCGAGGATCACATTCGTTCCCAGTTCAAGTGCTCTACTTGCTATATCCCAAAGCATGGCCTCAATTAAGCTATGCCTGGCATTATGTTGTGGCTCTTCTGCATCTTGACCAAAGAGACGCACCTGCCATTCATCAGGCGTCAACCGAAGCGCTGCTTTCTCACTCTCAAGCTTTTGAGCAAGTGTAGTTTTTCCCGAACATGGAAGCCCGACCATCAAATAAAGAGTTGCCACACTTAATACTCCCAGAGTTTAATACAAACCACCAGGAATTAATTATACAGAATCTTGATACGCTGCATATCAGTGATGTGGTCAGGTAATGAACGGGTGAGGGCGCTTGCGCTCTGCAAGAGTGAGGATTCGAATATCATCCCCTCAATGGGGACGCGCGGTGGCGTTTCTATCAATTTATCTAGCGGAGAGGGCTGAGAACCGCCCTGACGAGTTCTTTGTAAAAAATCATTGCTAATAGAATCATATGAATTCTAAAAAATTAGAATCGAAATCTTCCCTTGTTTAGTTATAACCCGATTATTTTTCAGAGCCAGAATATCTTCCTTCAAATCCTTCTATCTATATAGATAATCATCATCTTCTAAGAACATATATACATCATTAATTGTAACTGCTCAGCCCATGTTAAAAGTCATTAATGAAAGGTGTTAAAAGTCACTTTTAATCAAAGAAGAAATACCAGACAATAGACGGTATGACACCCAACGATTTCAACTTGCCCACAGAAGCAGAAGTTCGAGCAGCCTATCGCGAAGGCGAAGAGGCTGTAGTGGAACTATTCCGCCGCATGAACGAGACGATCCTTCAACTCATAGGGCGGATTCAGACGCTTGAAGATCAGCTGGCAAAAAATAGCAGTAACAGCAGCAAACCGCCATCCAGCGATGGATACCAAAAGCCATCCTCCAAGAGCCTTCGCAAACGGCACCAGAAGAAAAGTGGAGGTCAATCAGGACACAGCGGGCATACCCTGAAAGCAGTGGAGCATCCAGATCACATCGAGGTTCATCCAGTCAGGCAATGTCTTTACTGCCATGCCGGACTGGAAGAAGTGGAAGCAAGCAGTCACGAGAAGCGGCAAGTATTCGATGTGCCCCGGGTGCGAATTGAAGTTACGGAACACCAGGTGGAGATCAAATGTTGCCCACAGTGTGGTGAAGTGAACAAAGCAGTTTTTCCTGAAGGGATCACCCAGCCGGTGCAATATGGAGCGGAAATCAAAGCGCAGGCAGTCTACTTCAACCAGTATCAGATGCTGCCCTTGGAACGGAGCGGTGAAGTTTTTGAAGCATTATATGGACAGGCACTGTCCGAAGGGACCATTCTGGAAGCCTGCCAGGAAGTGGCCGAGAGGGTTGAACCGGTGAACGCAGCCATCAAGAAACATCTAACCGAGAAGGAAGATACAGTGCATTTTGATGAAACAGGAGCACGAGTCGAAGGCAAACTGAATTGGCTGCATTCAGCGAGCACAGCACGACTAACCTACTATAGGATGCACGCCCGACGAGGGGAACCAGCGATGGATGCAATGGGTATCTTGCCTAAACTGAAAGGCCGAGCGATTCATGACGGCTGGAAATCCTATTTCAAGTATCCCGTCCAACACGGGTTGTGCAATGCCCATCACTTACGCAGGTTAAAATTCCTGGAGGAGCGCTACCCACAAGCCTGGGTGACGGAGTTGGCTGATCTTCTCGTGGAAATAAAAAAAACGGTGGATAAGGCACGACAGGCCTCTCTGGCTTGCCTAACCTCAGAACAACTAAGTGACTTCAACAATCGCTACGATCATTGGGTGGAACAGGGTTTGCAGGCCAATCCCCCTCCGGAACGGTCAGAAGATCAGCCGAAAAAGCGGGGGCGTATCAAGCAAAACCCGGCCAAGAATCTTCTGGATGAATTTTCTATTCACAAAGAGTTTGTGCTGGCTTTTATGAACGATTTTACGGTTCCGTTCGATAACAATCAGGCAGAACGCGATATCCGCATGATGAAAGTGAAGCAAAAAGTATCCGGTTGTTTTCGCTCCACTGATGGAGCCGATCTTTTCTGCCAGATCCGTGGCTACATTTCAACCGCCCGCAAGAATGGGCAGCAAGTCTTGGATATTTTGCGGCTAGCTCTCGCTGGTACGCCTTATTTACCCTCTTTCATCTCACCTGCCTGAGCAGTTACCATTAATTTGAATTTTAACACTTTCAAGTCTTGACTGAATGGGTTCTTCTCGTGTAAAAGGGATTATTACTTCCACTGGGATGTTTTCTGTGCTTTCAACAATATTATCAACCCAATCACCGGAATAAAATTGCCTTTCTTCGGAATCATAGCTAGCGTATGTGTAATCTTCAAATTCGATGTTAGCCCTAAAATGAACTTGGTAGTTACATTTGAAAATCATTTTATCGTCATTAACTCTGACTAAGAATTTTTCAATTTCCGCAACATTATCAACCGTTACTTCGTTAACATTTTCATTACCGATGGTTCGGGAATAATTAGACCCATCAATAGAAAAACCTAAATTCTTAAAATCATCGGCGACCTTGGAAGAAATTTCTTTATTATATCGATTGAAAATATTATCTGCTTGCTCAGCAATTAATCTATCATCAAACTCGATTAATTGGAAAAGGGCGTCGGGCTTTTCCAGCCACACCAAATTACCATCTCCTTCACATGCTCTTTGCCAATCAGAATCTCCACTGATAACGAAGATTTGTTGATTAATTTGTCTACTCATCTGTTTCATCGAAGCAATTACAAAAGCATCTGGGAATTCGTATTTCTTCTTACCCTCTTTGAAAGGTGGGTGGTTAGCAAAATATTTAGAAAAAATTTCTTGAATGTTTATTCCATCAAAATTAACTAGTCTTGTTCCTGTTTTGTCCATAAACTCATCTACTTGCTCATTCAAGTCAGAGACTAATTTGTCATAATCTTGTTCTTTCCATATTTTATTGCGACGAAATGCTCTAGTATTCCTAAGATATCTTGCCTTCGTCTGAAATTCTTCAATCGCCTTTTTTGATTCACATATTGAGTCTGAAATATTGGCTTTTATTTCATTTATGGTTATTGAAGAACTAAATAATTCGATTTTTCCTTCATTAACCAGTGATTGCAATCGCAAAAATGTTTCATTAGAAAAGTTAATAGCATTTCTATTATATACTTCCGTGTCAATAAACACCTTTCGTGCATCAATCACTTTGTCGGTCATAGTTACCTACCATCCTTTCAGACATAATATGGATTCCTAATATGTTTTTATTCTAGAAATACGATGAATTTTCAGTCCGGTCCAAAAATGGAGTGGACACGTCTCGCCCCCGGAACGTACATAGGAAGCGGAGAGGGTGGGATTCGAACCCACGGTGGCCCAGAGGACCACAACGGTTTTCGAGACCGCCCCGTTCAGCCACTGCGGCACCTCTCCGAATTTCAAAATTATAACCGAAAGAGCTTAAATTTCCACGGATTCCTGCCAAACTGGATATTCCACCGGTCCGATGCCTTCATCCTTCAATTTCTGCTGGAATACGGCTGCCACTTCAGGATCACCGTGAACCAGGAAGATTTTCTTGGCTCTCCCATTGACGCTCCTGGCATATTGCACCAGCACATCCTGCCCGCCGTGCGCCGATAACCCCCCGATGGTTTCCACTTCTGCCCGCCGCTCGAAGAGCTGACCAAAGATTCGCACTTCTGGCGCCCGTTCGGCCAGTCTGCGCCCCAGGGTGTTCGGCGCCTGCCACCCCACGATGAGAATGGTGTTGCGCGGGTTCTCGATATTATTGCGCAAATGATGCAATATCCGCCCCGACTCTGCCATGCCGGAAGCCGAGATGATCACCATTGGACCACTGAGGTCGTTTAAGCGCTTGGACTCTTCCACCGAGCCGACGTACCTCAGCCCCTTGAAGTCCAGGGCAGGGTGACGGTGTTCGAGCACAAAGGTGCGAGTTTCCTCATCGAAGTAATCGGGGTATTTGAGGAAGATCTGAGAGGCTTCCACCGCCAGCGGACTATCCACATAAACCGGGATCAGCGGAATTTCATTTGCCGCGACCATCTCATTGAGGCTAAAGACAATATCCTGGGTGCGTCCCACGGCGAACGCGGGAATAATGATCTTCCCTCCGCGGTTCACGGTTTTAACGACCACATCCTTGAGTTCCTGGTAGGCTTCCAGGATTGAACTGTGAGGCTTATCGCCATAAGTGCATTCCATCAACAGGTAGTCCACATCAGTCGTGGGCAAAACCGGGTCGGGAAGCAGGGGCATATCGAATCGCCCGATATCGCCCGAAAACCACAATTTCTTGTGAGAGTAATTTTCACTGATATCCAGCACGATTGCGGCAGAACCCAGAATATGACCCGCGTTGACGAATTTTGCGATGACCCCCTGGACGGGAGAAAATGGCTGGTCATACTTGATCGGATAATACTGTTTCGAAGCTTCTACGGCATCGGCAGTCGTATACAGGGGTTCCACCGCTGGTTCACCCCTGCGCCGGTTCTTTTTGGAGGCGTACACAGCATCCGATTCCTGGATGTGCGCTGAATCCGCCAGCATGATCTCACCCAGGGAGGACGTCGGTGGGGTGGCATAGATGGGTCCCTTGAAACCCTGCTTGACCAGGTTGGGCAGGTTGCCGCTGTGATCGATATGTGCATGAGATAGCAACACCGCATCGATGCTGGCTGGGTCAAAATTGAAATGCAGGTTTCGATCATAAAAATCTTTTCGCCTTCCCTGGAAGAGTCCGCAGTCCAGGAGCAGGCGTTTCCCGTTGACTTCAAGAAGATGCTGCGAGCCGGTGACCGTCTGTGCGGCTCCCTCAAAGTGGATTTTCATGCGACCTCCCGTTGGTTGAGATGGGCTAGGATCGACCGTCCAAAGTGCTTATAGCGCCAGGGAACCGCTTGCATGATGTCCATCAATTCCTGTGAGTTTTGCGGGTTTCGCCCGGCGATCTGCTCGAGAATTTCACGCGGGAGAATCACGTCTGATTCAACCTTCAACTCTTTGGCTTTTTCTTTGCGCCAATCCTTCAGCTTTTCCACCCGTTTGACAAATTGCTCGTCAGGACGAATCCGCGGTTCGCGCCGAACCGGCGGCAAGGCTAACCCTCGCTGTACCGCTGCCAGTAGACCCGCGCCGTGGCGTCGTATCATGCGATCGTTCATCCCATGCACCTGGCTCAAGTCTTCGAGCGTGACTGGCGGCTGAAGACAAATCGATACCAGCAGTTCATTCGATAAAACTTTAAACAAAGGCAGGTTCATTTTTTGAGCCTGGTCATCGCGATAACGGCAAAGCTCCTGGAGGAGAGCCGCTTGTTGCGCATCCAATGGCTGCCTGCCGGCGACTTTCCAGCAAAGCTGATTCTTTTCTCCGTTTGGATAATTTTTAACGGCACAAGCTAATTCAAAATCTTCCTGGGCCAGTGAAAACAACCCTCTTTCCTTCAACTCGGCAGCAAGGATCGTGCGCAGGTCGAACAAGTAATGACTGTCCAACCTGGCATAGTCGAGCATGGATGGCGAGAGAGGACGAACACCCCAATTGGCTCGCTGGTAGCGTTTATCCACATTCACCCCAAGTTTCAATTCCAGCAGTGGGGCTAATCCAAATTGGGCTACTCCCAGGATTCGGGCCGCGATCATTGTGTCAAAAAGACCACTGAATGTGAATTGAAAATCTCTCTTCAGGCAGATGAAGTCATATTCTGAAGCGTGTAATATTTTTTCCTGGCTGGGGTTGGCGAATATGGGTCCAAGAGGCGAGAGATCAGTAAGTGACAAAGGATCGATCAAAAAATCTTTTGCGGGTGTTGAGATTTGGATCAGGCAAACCTGCTCACGATACACATAAAGACTGTTGGATTCAGTATCCACGGCGAGGGCAGGTTGATCTTTAAATTCTGCCATCGCTTCGGCAAATTTCCGCGGGGTATCCACCCAAATAGGGTCGGGCAATGCTGGTTGATCGTTCATAGAGAAATTATACTCCCCCCAATCGATCCGACGCTAAAAAACCAATTTAGGCAAAATTGAGAAGAAAGTTAATAATTCTTAAATTTTATGCAATAATAGAGGAAGAGAAAATACGGGGAAGATACAGCTTTTTGCAGGAGGAGAAACATATGAAAGAGCGAATTCTCATAATCGAAGACGATGATGCGATCCAGAAAGTTCTTAAGCGGACGCTTGCCTACGAAGGATATCAGGTCGATTCTGCCATGGACGGAGAATCGGGGCTCAATTTGTCCAGGGATAACCACCCTGATCTTGTCATCCTCGATTGGATGCTCCCTGGCATGGACGGTCTTGAAGTATGCCGGCGTTTGCGCGAAATGGGTCCTGTTCCCATCTTGATGTTGACCGCCAAAGACACCCTGGTCGACCGCGTCCACGGGTTGGATGCCGGCGCCGATGACTACGTGGTTAAACCCTTCGAGGTCGACGAACTCTTGGCCCGGATTCGCGCTTTATTACGCCGGACGCAGGTGGAACGTGCGCCGACCCTCACTTTCCTGGATCTTGTGTTGGACACCTCGACCCGCCAGGCAACCCGAAAGGGCAGGACCATCATGCTGACGGCGAAGGAGTATGACCTGCTCGAACTTTTCATGCGCCATCCGCGCCAGGTGCTCACCCGCGAGCTCATTTTCGATCGCGTCTGGGGCTATGATTTTGGCGGTGAAAGCAATGTGCTGGATGTTTATATTCGTTATCTTCGTCAAAAACTTGAAAGCGAAGGCGAATCCCGCTTGATCCACACGGTACGCAGCGTTGGATATGTAATGCGAGAGACCGCTTGAGCCTTCTCTGACCATGTCGCTGCGCCTACGATTAATCCTCCTTTACACAACACTTCTTGGAAGCGTGCTTTTGCTATTTGGCGGCCTGGTTTACGGGTTGACCAATGTTATTTTGGTCAACCAGGTCGATCAGTCACTCACCACCACTGCCGAGGACTTGTTGAAAGTACTGAAGATCGATCCTTCGGGAATATTCGATCCTCGCTCGATTTCCAGTTTTCAACCCACTGAGAACCTTCTTCTCCAGGTGTGGGGAAACGACCAGCGTCTGCAAATTTCCCGCCCCACCGGATGGAAAACGCCCCTGGATGTTCAAAACCGGCTGACTGGCGCAACCAGCCTGGCTTCGGTGTATGTGGATGGGCAGCATTTGCGTGTGATCACCATACCGATCGAATCGGTCAGGGGTCCGGCAGGGGTGATGCAGATAGGCATCAACCTCAGTCTTTTGGATCTGATCCAACAGACCCTAGCCAACATTCTAATCATCTTAACCGTCGCGGCGATGGTCATATCGAGCTTGATGACCTGGGTATTCACTGCCAGGGTGATGAAACCTCTGGCAACCATGACGCGCGTGGCCACGCAAATTACCAACGCCGATGACCTCTCTCGCCGCATCCCTCAGGAAAGCCCGAAGAACGATGAGGTCGGTAAACTTGTTGCCGCTTTTAACCAAACCCTTGAACGGCTTGAGCGTCTATTTTCCTCTCAGCAACGTTTTTTGGGAGATGTCAGTCACGAGCTGCGTACACCCTTAACGGTGATCAAAGGTAATATCGGCCTGATCCGGCGCATGGGCAAGGCGGATGAAGAATCTCTTTCCAGTATCGAATCTGAAGTCGACCGGCTGAGCCGCCTGGTGGGCGATCTGCTTTTGATCAACCAGGCTGAAAGCGGCATGCTGCCGCTGAACCTGGATCGCGTGCAGTTGGACGATTTGCTGTTGGAAGTATTGCAGCAAATGCACGTCCTTGCCGGTGACAAGATCCATCTTAAGTTGACCGAGATCGACCAGGTGCAGATCAGCGCCGACCGCGACCGGATCAAACAGGTGTTCCTCAATTTGATCAGCAATGCCATCCAATACTCGCCAGCCGGGAGTACGGTTGAAGTGGGCATGCGCCGTAAGGATCACATGGTCGAAGTCACGATTAGCGATAACGGTCCAGGAATTTCGGCGGAGGATCTCCCCCACATTTTTGACCGCTTTTACCGCGGCGAAAAAAGCCGCAATCGCAAAAATTCCACTGGAGCCGGTTTGGGCCTTTCCATCGCGCGTTACATAGTGCTCAAACATGCAGGAACCATCGAAGTCACCTCACAGGAAGGCAAGGGGACCACGTTTACCGTGCTTCTCCCTATTTTGGAAACTTGAAATAAAGAGGTTCTTTTAAATAACGAACAGCCCCGCTTGGTGAAGTGCGGGGCTGTTTTAATTTGGGAAAATTACATCCTTCGTACAGTGCGATCCTGTGCATTCGCATCATAAGCACTTGTCGAGAGTGGGTGATAGGTTTGCTCAACCTGTGGGCGGACCGCCGGCTGAGTCTCCGGTCTGCGTGCTGTAACTACAGAGCCCGTGGATGCGCTTGCCCGGGTCATGCCGGGTTGAGCAACAGGCCGGTTGGCTGTGTAACTGGCGCGTACCTGTGGGACGGGTCGCTGGACCGAACTCGACACTGAGCGGTTGTCCCGGGTCAATCTTTCAAGCGCGGTGGAGAGTGAGCTGATGATCAGCACCCGGATCACCCAAACCATCACCGCCACGAAAATCGGCACGACCTTGATCAGGGTGGTTGCGTTGATGACCGCCGATCCGCCGATCGAATGACCCACGATGGCCATGGAAACACCCCACCAGGTGAGCGCGGCATTGGCTGTTCCCGCGATTAACCAGGCGCCAAAGAGGTACCATGCGTCCTTGTTATCACGCTGGCGCGGTTGCGAGATCAGGCTGGCGATCCCGGCAAAATCGATCCCGCAAAATGCAACAGCCAGGAAGGTCGCCCAGCGAATTCCGGCAAAGGTGATATCACCCAACAAATCATTCAAGGCAAAAACGGTTGTGCCGTAGTTGAACAATTCAAAGGCTACCATCGCCAGGATGATGATCAACGCGTACGCAAAACCCGTACGCACCCGAACCTTGGGGAAAATACGGAGTGGACTTTGTAAAGACGGACGTGCGGTTGTGAGATTCATGACTACTCCTCCTCGAATATACAGAACAATTGTTTCATTGAATAGTCACATTATAGAACACTAATTCTAGTTTGTCAATAGACTTAGGGATTTTGTTCTAAATTCGTTTTTGATCAATTCAAATAGATCACAATTGGCGTAGCATTTTCGGGGATGTAATCGTGAACCTCATTGAGAGAGATATGGTTTATAACACAATACAGGGAGGCGCAAGCCAGTCCATGGGTGACCAGCAGGACTTTGCCATCGGGATGGCGAACAGCGATCTCATTTGCTGCCTGGCTCATCCTCGCTGCCACCTCGGCGACAGATTCGCCACCGGGTGCACGCGAAGACGCGGGATCGTGCTGAGAATCTCTTATGTCAACGTTGTATTTCTCGATGACCTGGTGCAGGTCCAACCCTTCCCATTCCCCCTGGCAGATTTCGCGCAACCGGGTGTCTCGCTGGATGGGAAGATGCACCACCCTGGCGACTGCTTCAGCGGTTTGGTAGGCACGGCTCAAATCGCTGGAATAGATCGCCTCGAAGGATTCCTGCGCCAGTTGTCCGGCAAGGACTTGCGCTTGCTGCAGCCCGACCTCGTTCAACGGAATGTCCGTCTGACCCTGGAACCTGCCGGAGCGGTTCCAGTCAGTCTGCCCGTGCCTTACCATCCAAATTTCTGTCATAGCCAGATATTATAAAGGAGAATGGGGCTGGTCAAAAAAATCCCGCGGCCTTTGATGACCTCGGGGTTCAAACCTTTCAGATTAACCTGGTGACTTAACTTTTTCGGTCTTGCTCGATCAAGATTTTCAGCCCTTCCACGGCTACGCGAATCACGCGTTCAGGATCAAACTCGGACATCTTTTTGGCGCTATCTTCCTGAGAAAGCTCGCCTAGCTCCGCATCGTTGATCAGCAGCATTGCGCCGCCCGCCCGTTTGCGGTAGATCGAGGAAAGGATGAAAAGCGCAGCCGATTCCATCTCAGAACAAATGGCGCCGCCCGCGACCCAGGCCTTCCAACGTTCTTCAAGCGAAGCCGCCATGGGCATGCGCAAGCGTTCGACCTCGCCATAAAATGAATCTTTAGATTGTGCCACCCCAATGTGATGGCGGAATCCAAGCTTTTTTGCCGCTGTGCGCAGTGCATTGACCACATCCAGGTCCGCCACCGCCGGGAATTCGATGGGCAGGTACTGGCGGCTGGTCCCCTCGTCGCGTATCGCAGCGGTGACAATCGCCACATCTCCCATCTGGCCTTCAGGTTGGATCGCCCCGGCACTGCCCACACGGATAAAGGTATCAGCCCCGGCTTCCACCAGTTCTTCAACCGCGATCGCCGTCGAAGGACAACCGATCCCGGTCGAAACCACGGACACCTTCTCACCCAGCAGGGTTCCCGTCCAGGTGACGTATTCGCGGTTCTGTGCCACGAAATGGGGCGCATCAAAGAACGCGGCAATCTTCTCGCAGCGCGCCGGGTCGCCCGGCAGGAGCACATACCGCCCAACATCGCCTTCTTGGATATGCAGATGAAAAGCCAATCCTTGTTCGTTGCGCATGGCACCCTCGGAATTTTTAAGATGGAACTAGATTATAGCGCAAGATGAAGGGAAAGGTGATTGGGAAGCCGATAACCCTGATCAACGTGCCAGTTATTCCAATTCGAACCCGGCTGATGGACTGGCTTTGTTAACCCATACGAGCACTTTACCCTGAAATCTGAGATTTCCTTATTTCATGTCGTTTCGAATAAATTATCGTTGAAATCAAAATCATCAAGTTCAAAATAAATCCAGATAGAGTAATTGCTATTCCCTGCAAATTCGAAATATTTATTTTCGTCAAAATAAGGAATATCAGACTCAGTATCACCATGCCAAACCAGGCGATTGGAGTGAGGCTCACCCATAAAAACGGTATTTTCTCAGGCAGCAATTTGTTCGCTGAGACATAGATCAAAAAAGGGATCAGCACCACGGCCATGTGGTAATGGGCATGCCAGGTAATTGCGAGTGTGCCTGCAAAGACACCCAACATGGTCACCACCCATCCAGAGCTACCATAAGGTGCACAGTGTTTTACAAGCCAGTAGACCGCAAGGAGTGTCAAAATTATCCCCAACCCTGTGATGACCCATCCGAGTGTGGTATTCAAGAGGAGATTAAGGTTAACCCCAACCATCCGCCAGTTGATCATCGCTCCTGGAGTGTTAGAGGCTATACCAACAGAAAATTTTGTCCAGAGGTTTATCAGCGCCCGCATACCAGCGAAACCTGACAGAATTATCGAACTCAATAAAATGACACCAGAGGAAGCCGCAAACCCAATCAGGGCTTTCCAATGACGCATAATCAAAAGTATGGGGATAATGAGAATCAGCACCTGCGGTTTTAACAGCAAACCTCCCAACCATACCCCAGAAAGAACTGGTTTTTTACGAACCGCATTGCGAATAAATTCTCCTATACAAACCAGCAAGAAAACGTTAACCTGACCTTCGATAATATTCTTAAATACCGGGAACGAGATCAGCATGAGCATAAGTAATTTCAAACCAGGAACCTTAGCATTACTTCCCGGATTGGTATTTCGCAAGAAGAATACAAGGTAACCGATCAGAGCGACCAGGTTGAAAATTGTCCAGATCCAATAACTAAATTCAAAATTGATATTGGATAATGCTTGAAAGGGAAGAACAAAGAAGGATAAAATTGCTACTGGTAAAGGTGAAAACGAAGAGATATCTTCCTTTGTAAAAGAATTCAGCGCGTTTAGCTCCTGCACTTGAACTCTTTTCATATTTTCCAGATCATAGATCTCCGCATAGCCTTTTTCATCGGCAATTTTCCCAGCGCTCCAAAATGCCAGGTAATCCGCCCCATAATCTACAGGGAAATCATCCTTTCCAATCCAGACACCAAATGCGGACAAATAAAGTGAGAATACGGCAAAAAGAAGTAGATTTTTCCAGTTCTGAGTTCTAAAATTGGAAAAAGGGATCCTTTTTTTTCTTTTCATGAAGATCACCCCCGACTAATAAATTTCCAGAATATAAATATTTTTATTTATTATTCGACCTGTTCTTTTGTTGGTATATCGGATTGCACCAAATATGTTTTCGGTGCAGGTCAAAGCGGAGTAATGTCCACAAAATTCCAAAACCATATTGGATGCTTCGCCCCAGGTTGATGGACGAGGCTTCGGGGAAATATCGGGTAACAATGGGCACTTCTTCAAAGAAGAGACCGTTTGCCATTCCCTGGGCGATAATCTGGGTATCAAAGATAAAATCATCACTATTTTGTTCAAATCGGACAGTTTCAAGGTATTTTCGTGAATAAGCCCGAAACCCTGAATGAATTTCGGTAAGGTAACGTCGAAAGACGATATTGGCAAGTGAAGTGAGGAAGATATTTGCATCGTACTTCCACCAGGGCATGCCTCCCTCCAAAGAGTCTCCCCCTAACATTCGTGAACCGAATACCGCATCAGCCTTCCCTTCAGAAATAGGTCGGATCATATCAGGTATGACTGATGCATCGTATTGGTGATCAGGGTGGACCATCACCATGATATCAGCACCCATCGCCAGTGCCTGCGTATAACATGTTTTTTGATTCGCGCCGTATCCACGGTTGACCTCGTGGCGAAACACATTTAAGCCTGCTTCCCTGGCAGTGATGGTTCGATCGCGCGAACCATCGTCGACCAAAATGATGTGTTCGTGATATTGCGGAGGAATCTCCGCCAGGGTGCGCAGAAGCGTCTTTTCGGCGTTATATGCGGGGAGAACAATAACGATTTTCTTGTCGATGGGATTCAATATTTCTGCTCCTCATGCATAGGTTCAGTTCTGGCAACAAATTGATAGGCGAACAGCCCTGGCAAGAAACGCGCAAACCAGCTCATAGACCGATGGACAAATCGCCCTAATGAATTATTTTGAAAAAAAGGATTGACTCGATTAAGAGGTATGGGGAGGTAAATCTTATTTCGACGAGCCTCAACCCGGAAGAACGTATCAATTCCAAAAAGGTGATTTTTGTAAAAAACCGGAGGTGAGTTCTATCCAGGATACCATTTTCGGTATAGTCGAATTTTCCAAAGAGTAAATTGACCCTAACCCAGATATTTGCCACATTTGGAACAGAGATGAATAATTGTGTCCCTGGCTCTTGCAGGTCTACAAGATGTTTAAGGATTTTATCAGGGGCTGTGAGGTGTTCCAACACATCTGCGAGGATCACCACATTCTGTTTTGCAAGAAACTCGTCTGGCGCCTGCTCCAGGCTGGCGCACAAGATTTCGTCATAGTAAGATTTTGCTGCCTCGGCCCATTCTGCAACCGGTTCGATTCCTTTGAGAAAGAAGCCCAAGTCGGCACATCTTTTCCCCAACAGCCCCGTGGCTGTACCAATATCCAATACCCGTGGGTACCTGCCGGGAACCTGTTCAACCATTTTTGCATGATCGAATGGCTCGACCAGGGGTCTTTTTTGTCAATATAAAGTAGATCCATTAGGGGTTCAACTTCTTTTTGCAACCTAATCTATTCCATTCCATCACTACAAATTATGCTAGCAAGAGTTGCCTTACAGCCCTACCATTGATCCGGTAAATAGCCTTAGCATCCTTGCTTTCTATACTTTAATAAGCCATTGTATAGACGCCCATGAAGTATTGGACGATTGATAGGATCAGAAGAAGAATTGGAAGGATTGGCTTCGATTTTTCGATCCCCAATCCAGTCAGCAGCAGCAGGGGAACGGTAAAATCGAGCGTATATCGAGGTCCGAATTGAACCCATCCGGTGCCCATGAGCAACACAATGGGAATGTTGGTGACCAGAATCGATGCAAGCAGTGCCCAAACGTACAACTTTTTGCTAGGTTTCCAAAAAGCAGCAAATGCACCGAAAAATAGGGGGCTCAAAAGGAAAAGGCTTCCGCCCATAGCGGTTTCCTGCCGAATCGGCAAAGGATAAAAGATGTACTGATAGTAAAGTTTAATTGGAGCAAAACGTAAGTTAGATAAACCGTAGTGCTGATAGTCGGCGCGGAAAAACTCGGCCATATTTTGATAAATCATGCCCACTTCCAATGGGTTGCCAAAACGTGCCTGGTTATAGGTTAAATAAAACTCCGCGACAGCCAACCGGAAGTGCAGCCCATGCCAGGTTGCGAACTACACGCCTCCAGTTCCAGGGTTTTTCTTGATAAAGCAAGTAGACCAGCCGGGAAAATTCCAGTAAAAACCATTTGACTGCGGGAGAGCATGGCGCCTGCCAAAGCCAATCCGGTGAAGAACCAGGCTTTACCGCCCCGCAATGAAAATGCTGCCCAATACGCCAAAAGGACGCAGGCGAACCCGATGAGCTGTCCGGTCATCCAAACTTTGCCGAACGGCGCCAAAGTCAAATGGACGGTTCCGAATGCAAAGAAGAAAACCAAAATCGCACGTTGTGTTTTGGAAAGGTGCAAAAATTCCACCTTACAGGCAGCACGCAGCAACTGGGCCACCAGCCCTACATTCAGCGCGGCGATCAGAAGGGTAAACACCACATCGTTGAGTTGGACGCCAAAAATCGCCACGAACGGCATGAGAACGATCACCGGGAAAGGCACCCAATAGAGATAATACCTGCTGTTGAAAAATGACAAATCATGGACGGACGGCGGAAGAATCCGCAGCCAGGTTTGCCCGTGCAGAAAAGCATCCACCAGATAGTTGTAATAGGGAAAATCGGACTGATGGAATAATTTCCCTGTCTGCACGGAAACCGCCAGGTAGACAAAACCAGCGATGAGACCAGCTCCCCACGGAGATTCAAATAAGTTGATCGCTGCCAACGCCAGGCGTCGGAAAAAGAGTGACGGATGTCTATGCATAAGTATCCTTTACAAAAAGATAAATGAATTCTAGCAATGGATGGATGGATATACAAGCGCAATTCGAATGTGATCTATTAGGTCGGATTCCCGCTTGTTATTCATCATTGAAATCTCTGCAACCAGAAACGGTTCTGAAACATCTGGAAACTTTTCTCAAATTGATAATGTGTATATAATCTCAATGCGAGGTTTTTCAAATTCCATGTGCAGGCTGTCGTCGACGGATGGACTTCAGTTGATGAAAGTCACCGACGTAAGGTAAATGGTTTAAATGTTAACACGACCCTCTTCTTTTGCATAGTGAGCGATATGCTTAAAATCACTCGACCTTTATTCTCTTCAAAAACAAACCGGAACATCTTCAACTAAAACAATTTATGGATGAAATAGAGATGCTTATTACAGACGAGATCAGGCTCGAGGATACTCCTCAGTTAAACGCAGGCTACTTCAAAAGCTGCAAATCTTATCAGCAATCCCATTTTCATTTATGGGTTTTGCTTTTTCCTTGCCTTCATTTATTTACTCATTTGTACAAGATCCTCTCCATTGTACCCACTCAATGATTGGGTCGATGCCAATGCTTCCTTTACCATGGGGAAGGGGATGATGAATGGAAAGGTTTTGTACCGGGACCTTTTTCGAGCAAAAAGGACCATTGATCTATTTCATTCATGGTCTTTCCTACTTGATCTCTGCCAGGTCCTTCCTTGGGGTTTTTGTATTCGAAGTGATTTCTTTTGCCTTTTTTTTGTTTTTCAGTTACAAATCGCTTTCATTGTTTATGGATCAGAAATACTCGCTGATTTTCCTGCCTATCATTACAACTTTAGTGCTTAACCTGAAAAGTTTTGCACAGGGCGACAGTGCTGAGGAGTTTGGCCTGCCATTCATGGCGATCAGTCTGTATTATTTGCTCAGGTACTTAAAAATGACGAGGCCAACCTCGTCCTTTAAATGGGTCTTCTGGAACGGAGTCATCGCTGGTTGCGTCGTGTGGATCAAATTTTCCATGTCAGGGTTTTGGATCGGTTGGATGGCATCGCTGATTTTATGCATGCTGGTAAACAAACACCTTTTGGATGCGCTCAAATCCGTTTTGGTTTTCTTGATAGGAATCTTTGCTGCCACTCTTCCCTGGCTTGTATACTTTGGACTAAATCATTCAATTCGTGAATGGATCAACACATATATATTCTTAATATAATGAGCTATCAACAAAGTGTATCCATCTCGAGCGTGTATGAATTATGCTTTCGACGTTGCTTATCAAATTTATGTAAATCCGATTGCTAATGGTTTATTATGGCTGGGAATTATTGTCTTTATTGCGTTTGATAAATTCCTCAAAAATCGTCTTCATAGAATTTCGTTATTCCTCTGCATTCTCCTTCTCGTTTTAGGCATATATGGTGGCGCACGAGCTTATATCTACTATTACTTGATCGTCTCTCCATTAATTATCTTCGGGGTGATTGTTATGCACGACTTGATCAATACAAGACTGAAGAAAACGGTCTCTTTGCAATCTACTGCCGTGGTCATTTTGGTGACTTTGGTCTCGACCATCCTGATTACCCTGCAATTTAATCAAAACACGCCCATGCTGAAAGTAAAGAAAGAGGATTTGGTCCAATTTAAATATGCTTCGATCATTAATCAAACTGATAATGCAACCTTATTAAATTATGGGTGGGTGGATCTGGGCTTCTATACAACAACTGGCATCACGCCGAATGTCAGGTTCTTTGATAAATTGAATTTTGATTATTCCTTATTTCCGTTGAACGTCGATGAGCAAAACCGCTATATCAAAGACAAAGTTGTGGACTACGTTGTCATCCCTGATCTGCCTTCAGATAGCATCGAAAACTGGAACTTCCCGGATCTTTTTACTAACTATCAATTGATCGCCTCTGAAGAACAGAAGTTTGAAGATACCGATTTTATTTATTACTTATTTAAGAAGATCGATTGATCCCATCCTTCAGGCTTTCTACGCCCCCACTTCCACCCGCTCGGGCAGCATCAAGCTAAACGCCTCCACCGGCAGTTCTTCACTCTCGGCACCGGAAAGCCATTCGCGCAAGCGGGGGGTGTCGTAGCCCAGCGGCTGCAGCACCGAGCCGGCGGCGCGTAGCACCAGTTCGACGTAGCGCGCCACATCCAACGCACGCGGATCCGGCTTTTCGGGCAGGTCCCAGGCATGCACGCCCGCTCCGCTGCGCACCAGCAGGAACTTCACCCGCTGACCAGGGCGCATTTCCTTATCCACACCGTGCAACTGCATCAGCGCCCGCGCCGCCGGTGAGGGGTCTTTGTAGGCATCCAGTTCGCGGCTCAACTTTTGACCCATCACCAGTTTTTCCAGCGGTACCCGCCCGCTGCGCAGCTCGGATATTCTACGGCGCAGCACACCCAATGCCAGCGGCAGCACCTGCGGCAGCTCTGCGGCAGTCTCCGCCTGGCCGAGCACATTCAGGATCTGTAACTGCACTTCAGAGATGAACGCCGGGGTATCCCGCCGCCGGGTTTCGATGCCGCGAATCTTGGATGAACCGTCCTGGAAAAAGCCGAAGTAGCGGTTCGGCACCGGGATGCGCGAATCCACCCGCGAGGGCAGAAAGGTCACCCAGCGGTAGACGCCGTCCAGCGCGATTGGCAGCCCTGTGCGGCTGGCGATCTCTTCCAGCAGGGGTTGGAACTGCTCTGGGTGGCTTACCCCCTCTTTTTTCACCCAGAGGCCGTCCACGTACATGTGCAAAATCGTGAAACCCAGGTCTTCAGCGGCTTCCTTGGCTTGAAGCAGTGCTTCGCGTCCCCAGGTGGTGACCGACTCGTGAGATTCGATCCGCCCAAAGCGCGCATTCTTGTATCCCAGGTAGCCAAAACAGGTGACCAGCAGCCACTTGTGCGCCGATGAGGCTGCCTTGTAGCGTGCGTAGCGCGGATCCCAGGCGGGCATGCTGCCGAGCGCGTACTTGATGGCTACCCGTTTCTCCAGCAGGGGTTCCAGTGTGAGCGGGATGAGCCCCGGGTCTTCGTCCGAGCCCAGGTAGGTGGGCAGCGGTTTTTCGGGCGAGATGTTGCAGTGCACCATGATGCTCGGGTACATCGAGATGAAGTCGATTTCACCCACGTCGGTATGCAGCCCCACGGTCGGCTGGTAGATCAAGCCGCCCTGGTCATACTTGAGCAGATCCAGCGCGGTCTTGGGTCGCTCCGCCTGCTGTTTGTGCCACGGCACCAGGATTCCATTGCGCATGGCAGTCAGCACCTGCATCGACGAGATGCCCGTCCCGGGCGAGGTGCGCGCCGCGGTCTGGATGGGCAGCGCAGTCACCCGCGCGTTTTCCAATATCCCCTCCATCTCGTAATCACTCCACAAACCCGTGTTGCGCCGGTCCAGGTGGCAGCGCCCGTACAGGTGAAGTTGCTGCCCGTTGTAGACGATTTGCCCGTAAGTGAAATACGATTTGGCTTTGCGAAAACCCATCCCGCGCCCGCTTTCGCGGTTGAGCGGCAGCGGCAGATGCAGGCGCCGCGAATCTTCCACCAGGCGCGGCAGCAGCCAGGTATCGCCCCAGGTGGTGATCAGGATATCGGGGTCGAAGCGCTCCAGGATGGCGCGCAGGTTGATCAGCATCGGGCGGGCAGGGGTGAGCGTGAGTTCGTACTCATGCTGCTCGTAACGGATTTTCAGCAACTTCGGTTCGCTATGCTGCGGATCGCTGTCCGGTTCCAGGGTGAGCACGCGCAGCGGAGCCGGCTTCGGGTCCAGCGTCCAGCGAGAATCCAACACTTCGATCTGGCGCAGCAGCCCGCCGGTTTGCAGCAGTTCGGTGGATTCCTGCGGCGGTTCGTAAGCCACCCGGCAGTAAGCCAGCGGAAAAGTGTTATGGACCGCGGAATAGCGCAGGGCAAGCTGAATATCGGCGTCGTAGTAGGCAAGGTCCGGAAAAGCCTGTGCCGTTTCCTGGAACAGGCGCGGTTGATCGGAGGCATTGGCCACCTGTACCGAAAGCAGGGTCACCGGCGCCGTCTGAAAAAGATCCCGACCTTCGCTGCGCGAGAGTTTTACGGGGGTGGGTTGGTTTTCCAGCCAGCGCCAGGCAGCGCGCAGGCGTTCTGCCGGACCCGCCAGGTGAAATGTCACCGGGAAGGGCTGGTGCAGGCGCAGGCGCTCGCCGCTTTCGGTGATCAGCCAAAGCACCACACCGTCGCGGGCATCATCGTACAGGTCCAGCAGCCACCCCGTGCGTTCGATCACGGCTGCTCACCTTCCCCCGGTTCGGGCTCGTCAGGTTTCGGCAACCGTGCCGTACGCAGCGCAGCGCCTTCCACCAGTGTGCGCAGGCGGCTTACTTCTTTGTGTTCTTCGAGCAGCATGGCCAGCAAAAAGGTTTCCATCGGCAGGGCATTGGCGGCATAGGCTGCGGCCGCCAGGTGATTGCGCGCAGAGGCAAAAAGGTCATCCAGCACCAACTGGTCGCTGCGCCGCAGGGCGCGCCTGAAGCGGTTGAACGCCTCCTGCTCCTGCATGAACTCCATCGTAATCGAGGGTAATGTGCGTCCCATAACTGTACCTCCTATAAATACCGGTATTAATCCGCGCCCTGTTCCCACAGGGGCAAAGCCATCGAGGGCTGGGGGCGCGGTGTTTCAAGCACGATCGTGCGCGCTGCTGCCTCAGAGAGGGCATCCAGCAGCGGGATGCGGTCGGCGCTGAGCGAGAGCAGCGGTTTGACGCTCACCACCACCGGCGCCGACAGGCTCAAGCGCTCCAGGTGGCGGATGCTGATCTTCAGCAGGCGTTGGCTCTCTTCGAGGGTCACGCTTTCATCCAAAAAGGTGGACAGGATGTCCAGCACCAGGGTGGGCACCGAGCGGGATGGCGTTTCTTCGAGCAGGGTGAGCACCTGGTAGCAGGTAAACGCCCGCGAGAGCGAGATGCGTGAAAGCGTTTCTTCCAGGCGCGGGGTCAGCCTGCGCACAGCCTGCGCCACCGGGTAAACGTTGAAGCGGTTGCCGCCGTCCAGCACGCGCACCGAGCCGTTGAGGGCCAGGCGTGCCGCCATTTCAACCATCATGGGCATGGCTGCATGCGGCGCCACAACCACCACCAGTTGATTCGAAAGAGGAAAAGAAAGGGTATTCATACACTCACCTCGCTGACATTCACCGATAGGATAGTCTAAAAGAACTTTTGTTCTATTTCTTATTATACAGAATGTTTGTTCTATAGTCAAGAGAAAAGAAAGAAGAAACCCTTCACTGACTTTTTTTGAATTCCTGCTAAAATTCAGGCATGGCTACCTGGATCGGACATTTACGCATCACTGAGAACCTGCTCTCGGTTCTCCCCAACCTGGATGAGACTGCCTTCACCTTCGGCAATATCGCTCCGGACTCTGGTCTCCCCAACGCAGATTGGACGAAATTCGACCCGCCCAAGGAGGTCTCGCATTTCCTGGCGTCTCCCGAGAGCGGCGAGTTCGGGGTCGAGGATCTGCGTTTCCACAGCTCCTACCTTGCTGGTCTTACGCCCGATGAAGATCGGAAGACATACAGCTTCTTGCTGGGTTATTACACGCATCTGCTGTGCGACCGCCTGGCGATGCTGAAGATCGGCTTTCCCAGCATGCAGATTTATCATGAACTGTTCCAGGATAAGCCCGAAGTTGAAGCCTGGGACGTCATCAAGGGCGACTGGTACGCACTCGATCAGCGTTATGTGCGCGATCACCCCAATTGTCTCTTCTGGCGCGTCTTTCTTCCCTCTCCAATTCCCGTCTCTCCTCTCCCGTTTGTCCGCCAGGAAGCCTTCGAACACCAAATCCAATACATCCGCAAATTCTACAGCCAGCCATCCTCTGATTGGGTGCTGGACCGGCTGTACCCGTATTTGAACGAGAACGCGATGAGCCTGTTCGTTGACCAGGCCAGCCACCTTGTGATGCGGGTCTTGAATTTGTTGGAAACCGATCCTGTCCTGGATGGAAAAAAGTCCGGTCTCGAGCTTCTCCCACAAGAAGACCTTTTACCTTTCCCATTTGCGCTGGGCGATCCCGCCTGATAATCCTGGAGGCATCATGCAACCCGAAATATTCTATCCAAAGATACAAGAAGCGATGGCGCTGGATCCGGTTAACCGCCACCTGGCATTTTCAGTAATGCATTCTGAAGTTTTGGCTGAGTACGTGAATGCTGTTTCTGTAATTAGGGTTACCAAAGCTGAATCCTGTTCCTCAGACGGACGATCGATCAAACAGGTGGTCGGGCACATCATGGAATGGGACCGCTTTATGATCCAGGCTGCGGGAGAATTGCTCTCGGGCGTACAGAATCCACAGGTGATGGCAGTAAAAGGTTTTCATCACCTTTTGGGAATCACCCAGGATTTCGAATCCATCAATGGATTCAACGCTTTTCACGCTGCCGAGCAGGCAGTCCAGCCCTGGGTTCAAATCCAATCCAGGGCAATTGCCTGCGCCCAAATCCTGCACCGGCTATTTACCACGCCGGGGTTGCTCGAAGGGCCGTTGCTCGAAGCCACCGCTCCGGTTACCCTCAGGTTTTCAGGCCGGGTCAAAATTAAGAGCAGCATCGGCTGGCAATTGTGGATCATCGTCATGGAGCATGAAGCCGTCGAACATTTCGCAGATTTAACTTCGGGATAGCCGTATAATCTAAGCATGAAACCCGATCTCGAGCTGCAGGTTCTGCCTTCGATTTTGTACTAGTCTGGATTAATCGACGGGACCGGGGAGGAGTGAAAAATCATGAAGCTGAATGAAATTTACCCGCATATTCTGGATGCCGAGCAAGCGCTTATCCCGTATTACGACCCGACAATGACCAAAGCCGGTGAAGACTTCAACCTGGACGGCCCAGAAACTTATCTGCTGTTTGCGATTCCCACTTTTGAACCCGAGCCGGTCTCAGCCGAGATTCTGAACGTGCGTTCACCTTATACCAATGAAGAAATATACCGCCGCCGCCTGGAATCAATGTCACGGGTGGGGTTATTGGAAGCGCTGGACCCGGACCATTACAAACTCACCGAACGCGGAACCAGGGCTCTCAAAATGATCCGTAATGCCGCCTATAACGCCATGGCTTCCATTGCGCCGCTGCCTGCCGCTGAATTGGGAAAGCTCGCATCTTTGCTGATGAAGCGCGTGGAGGCTTGTCTCGCGGCGCCCGAACCCCCCGGAAAATGGGCGATCGCCCATTCTCACAAAATGGACCCCGGACCTGGTGCAGCCGTGATGGTTCGCATCGACCAGTATTTGACCGATCTTCTCGCCTACCGCGATGATTCACACCTGGCAGCCTGGAAACCCAATAATGTGAGCGGTCACACGTGGGATGTCCTCACTCTCTTATGGTTGAACGAATCGGAAAGCATCGATACCGTCCTGCAAAAGCTATCCCGCCGCGGCAATTCATTCGAAGTCACAGAAGATGCCCTTAAGGACCTGGTAAAGCTAAACTGGGCAACTTACTCGCTGGATATTTATTCGATCACTGCCAAAGGTCGTGCCATCCGTCAGAGCGCCGAAGAATTAACTGACAACTATTATTATGCCTCATGGGCTGACCTCTCGGAAAAAGAACTGGATTCTTTGGTTGACCTGCTATTGCGCTATAAAAAAGGTTTGAATTCTTAAAGGGGTACAAATGACAACAACTCTTAAGTGGTTGGGACATGCTGCATTTGAAATAAAAACTGCAGGAAAAATCCTCCTGGTGGATCCTTACTTCACAGGCAATCCCTTGGCCGCCATGCGGGCAGAAGATGCAATTGCAGATTACATATTGATCACCCACGGTCACTACGACCACACCGGTGATACGATCAGCATCGCCAAACGCACCGTCGCCACCGTGATCGCCAACCCAGAAATTTCTGCCTGGTGTTCCCGCCAGGGGGTCGCGTCTCATCCGCTGCAAACCGGAAGCGGTTTTGACTTTCCCTTTGGCAATCTGAAACTTACTGAGGCGGTGCATGGGTCCAACCTGCCGGATGGCTCGAATGGCGGCAACGCCTGCGGCTATTCTGCTCACCACCCTGGATGGAAAGAAGATATATCTCGCCGGGGACACAGCCTTTTTCGACGGCATGCGCCAGATTGGTGAAGAAGGCATCGATTTCGCAGCTTTACCCATCGGCGGCTATTACACCATGGACCCGGACGATGCGCTGAAGGCGGTCAAACTGCTCCGACCCAATAGCGTTCTGCCGATCCATTACAATACGAACGATCACATCCACCAGGATCCCGCAAAATGGTCAGCCCGCGTTCTAGCCGAAACCAGTACGAAGGTTGCACTGCTTAAGCCTGGGGAGAGCGTGGAAATCTAAAATAGTAGTAAGTACTTAGTAATTGGGGATTAGTATTCAGAGTCGACTCCCAGTGATTCCTGTTCATTGTCTCTAATTACTACTCCGTTTTTCCTTATCACTATTCACTAAGCCCTTTTCCCTTTTCTCCATAATTTGGCACCATTCATGCAACTATTCCGATAATGATTCTGTAACCATTGGAGGAATAGCATGAATACAATAGTAGACCTGATAATCTTAGCCGGAAGATTTATCGCCGGACTTTGGCCGCTCATGTTTTTGGGCTTGTTGATCGGAATTTTCAAACACAACAAGGGGTTTGGAACTGCCTTTCGACTTTCTGTCAAAGCCTTGCTCGCTGGTTGGGGATTCTTCGCCCTGCTGCACCTGGTCTTCTTCCTCCTGAAGATGGACACCTTCAAGCTCATTTCGGAACCGGCAAATTCGCAAGCTTTTCTGATCGTCGGATTGCTGCTCGTCCCGTTTGCTTTTGCCATGGTGCTGGAAGAACGTCACAACCACATGACGGCTGATTCGATCGCCGAGATGCGTGCGCTGGCCCCCGCAGAATTTGAAACCCTCGTTGCTGATACATACCGCGCCCAGGGACACACGGTTGAGATCACCGGTGGAACGGGCGATCACGGCATCGATCTTGTCGTCCATTCCCGCACCAATGAGATCTGGTTCATCCAGTGCAAACGCTATAAAGGCAAAATCGGAGAACCCGTCGTGCGCGACTTCTATGGAGCGCTCCGCAGCGCCAATGCGGATGCCGGCGCCATCATCACCACCGGGTCGATCACCCAGCAGGCGCGTTATTGGGCTGAAGGCAAACCCATCCGTTTATACGACGGGGCGCAATTCCTGAAAATTGTCACCTCCACCCGCTCGCGAAAGCCTGTGATTGAAGAAGAGGACAAGTCATTTACCCGCCGCAAGAGCGACCAGCAATCTTCCACTTTACAGCCCGTATTTGCTGTTGCCGGATCTCTATCTTCCGGGTTGGGTGCACTGGTCAACGCCTTGACGCCGCGCTTCGAGCGCGACGCGAGCCCAGCCGTCACCACCACAACCTCACAGGTGGAAGCTGAAGCCCAACCCGTCGCCATTACTTCATCGGCTGCCCAAACGGTCCTCCACTCCGATAGCTATGATGCTGCACCCGCTTCGGTTGAGCCGGTCTTCGACAAAGCACCCTTTATGAACATGAATGAGCCGCCTGAATGCCCGGTATGCAACCTGCCGATGGTCGAAAAAACGATCAAACCGGTGCTGGGTCCTTCCCATGTCAAGTATATTTGCCAAAATTCCCCCCAATGCAGGGTCACCTTACCCAAAGAATAAACGAAGCATAAACGAAGAAGACGCTCCCTCAAGGGAGCGTTTTTATTGCGGATGAACCAGTTGGTGGATCAGCTTTCCCCTGGGCGTGTCGTGAAAATGACTGTACCCCCAGGCCTCATACCCCCACCCGCGTTGATCGGCTCGCCGTTTTGCCTCCTCGGGGAAAAGAGTTGCCGTCACCGATTCGGCAAAATCTTCAAGCCGATTAAAATTTGCATCATTGCCGCAGGGAGGCGGAGGGCTGCCTACCGCATACCAGAACCGCTTGTCTTTCGGAAACAGGCGGTGGATCAAAGGGTAGGTAAACTGGCTGCCGGTTGTTCCGGCAAACCACGCGCTGAGTTTCCAGCCTTGTGACGCATCCCAGGCATGCGCCAGTTCATGGATCACCGTCCAGTTCGTCAAATTTGTGGGATTCAGCCGGATGAGATTCTTGCTGGTCAGTCCGCCCTGCGGGATCTCCTCCAGGCGGACGCTCAAGTGCTCCGCCCAGTGCCAGAGCCGGAAATTATCGGGCGCCAATCCGAAGAACAAGAAACTGGATTCTTCGAGAACGCGCAAGGTATCCTGCGTCCATACGCCATTCGCATGAATGCCGTAGCGTTCGAACAGCCTGCTCACGTGGAGCGCAGTCGAGACAGACGAAAATTCTGGCAGTGGCACAGTCTTTGGATCCATGCTTTCATTTTACAGTCTTCATTGGGGTTATTCAAATCCTCAAACGGAAAAACCCTGGAGCGATCTTCAGGTTTTTTCTTGGGCAGGATCCCTCTTTCAATATTTGATAGGTTTTGCCAGTCCTCGCCGTTTACGATTGCCTTGTAAATCTCGAAACCTTGACGGAGAACTGCATGCCAGAGATGCCTGAAAACCAGTCCAAAAAATTCTACCAAATGACCCTCTCAGAAAGACTCGAACAGCTTGCCGCTGAATCCGGTCTTTCTTTGGAAGAGTTCAAGGCGTTGAGCGGAGAGACAGGGCTGGCGCCTGAACAGGCAGACCACATGATCGAAAACGCCGTGGGGGTTTATTCTCTTCCCATCGGCATTGCCCGCAATTTTGTCGTCAACAACCGCCCGGTGCTGGTGCCGATGGTGATCGAAGAGCCTTCAGTGATCGCCGGCGCCTCCTTTATGGCACGCCTGGCGGCTGCAAATGGCGGTTTTTCTGCCAGCACCACTCCCCCTGAAATGATCGGTCAAATCCAAATTTTGGATGTGCCCGACCTGGCAGCCGCGCAGTCCCGCTTGCTGGAACACAAAGTCGAACTCCTGCAAACCGCCTCCACCATCGATCCGCTCCTCAGCCGCTTCGGCGGAGGTCCGCGGGGCATCGAAGTGCGGCGGATTTACAATTCACCGATCGGACCGTTCCTCGTGCTCCATTTGATCTACGACGTGCGCGATGCCATGGGCGCCAACGCCATCAACACCGCGCTCGAGCAGTTGGCGCCCCGCGTGGCGGAGATCAGCGGCGGACGGGTGCATCTGCGCATTCTTTCGAACCTGGCAGACCGGCGCCTGGCGCGCGCCAATGTGACCATCCGGCTCCAGGACCTGGCTTTTGAGGGGTATCCTGCCGAGACCGTCCGCGACGGCATCATCGAAGCCTGGGCGTTCGCTGCCGTCGACCCTTACCGGGCAGCCACCCACAATAAGGGCGTGATGAACGGGGTGGATGCCGTGGTTCTTGCCACGGGCAATGACTGGCGGGCGGTGGAAGCCGGGGCTCATGCCTATGCAGCCCGTTCCGGACGCTACACCAGCCTCACCACCTGGGCAAAAGATGCGGCCGGAAATTTGACCGGGTCGATCGAAATGCCCATGGCGGTTGGAATCGTGGGCGGCGCCACGCGGGTGCATCCCGCTGCCCAGGCTGCCCTTAAATTGATGAAGGTGGGCTCTGCTTCACAACTGGCCGAGATCATCGTCTCGGTGGGGCTGGCGCAGAACCTGGCAGCCCTGCGCGCCCTGGCGACTGAGGGCATCCAGCGCGGTCACATGAGCCTGCATGCACGCCAGGTGGCCATCTCAGCCGGGGCAGTTGATGATGAAATCGACCGTCTTGCCGAACAGCTCGTCCGCGAGGGCGTCATTCGCACCGACCGGGCAGAACAAATCCTGAAAGAGTGGAGAAATCAACGCTCATGAACCCTGAACCCGTATTTGATCCATCAACCTTGCTTTTGAAAACCGACCGTAAAATCGGCATCATTGGTTACGGTGCGTATGTACCCCGTTATCGCATTGCGGGAGCCGATATATCGATGATCTGGACCGGACGCAAAACCGGCTCGCCGGTCAAGGAGAAATCGGTGGCGGGGCTCGACGAGGACGTGATCACCATGTCCATCGAAGCCGCGCGCAATGCCGTGCTGCGTGCCGGGATCGACCCGTGTGAACTGAGAGCCGTCTGGGTGGGCAGCGAATCTCACCCCTACTCGGTCAAACCCAGCGGCACGACCGTGGCTGAAGCCATCGGAGCTTCTGCAAGTATCCAGTCGGGAGATTGGGAGTTTGCCTGCAAAGCCGGCACCGAAGCCATGGTCGCCGCGATTGCGCTGGTCGGATCCGGCATGGGCAAGTATGCCATGGCGATCGGGATGGATACCGCCCAGGGGAAACCCGCAGATGCGCTCGAATATACTGCCTCCTCCGGCGGAGCCGCCTTTATCATCGGGCCTGCCGCAGAAGCCGTGGTGGAGATCGAAGCCAATTATTCGTATGTCTCCGACACTCCTGATTTCTGGCGCAGGGCGGATCAGAAATATCCCGAGCACGGTCAACGCTTCACCGGCGAACCGGCTTACTTCAAACACATCGAAGGCGCAGCCCATATTATGCTGGATGGGATGAAACGCACGGCTGCCGATTACACCTACGGGGTGTTTCACCAGCCCAACCCCAAGTTCCCGCAAAAAGTGGCTGCCACGCTTGGCTTCACGCCCGACCAGATCAAGCAAGGACTGCTCGCTCCGGAGATCGGCAATACCTACGCCGGGTCCGCCATGATCGGGCTGACAGCCGTATTGGATATCGCCAAACCCGGCGACCGCATCCTGATGGTTTCATACGGATCAGGCGCGGGCTCGGATGCGTTCTCGCTGGTGGTGACCGACAAAATCACTGCCCGCCGCGAACTGGCGACCTCCACTGCCGAATATATCGCCCGCCGCACGCCTATCGATTACGGCACTTACCTGCGTTACCGCGGCAACATCGCCATGGAATAGGGTGGACACATGACAGACATTGTGATTGCCGGCATCGGTCAAATTCCGGTGGGAGAACTCTGGGATCAATCCCTGCGCGAAATGGGCGTCAAAGCCATTCGGCTTGCGCTCCAGGATAGCGGCGGACTAAAGCCCCAGGCTCTCTACATTGGCAACATGCTTTCTTCAGTCATTTCCCACCAGGCAAACCTGGGCGCGCTGCTGACGGATTATGCCGGCTTGGGCGGGATCGAAAGCTACACCACCGAAGCTGCAGGCGCATCCGGTTCAGCGGCTTTGCGCATGGGCTACCTGGCCGTGCTTTCGGGTTACATCGACTGCGCCGTGGTGCTCGGTGTGGAAAAATGGACCGACGCCGTCGGCTCAGAACTCGAAAGTGCGCTTTCGATGGGACTGGACTATGACTACGAGTCCATCCCCGGGTTGGGCGCTTCGGGGCAGGCTGGCTTGATCATGCAGCGCTATCTATACGAAAATCATTTGCCTGCGAACGCCCTGGCCGGGTTCCCCATCCTGGCGCATGCCAATGCGGTGAACAACCCCAATGCCATGTACCGGAAGGCGATCACTCAGGAAATGTACGAGCAGGCAGAACTCATCACCGACCCGCTGAATTTATACGACAGCGCCCCCTTTGCTGACGGTGCGGCCGCGGTCGTGATCTGCCGGCGCGACCTGCTGCCGGAGAAACCGCTGCATCCCCTGGTGCGCATCAGCGGTTCGGCGGTTGCCATCGACACCCTGGCGGTGCATGACCGGCGCGACCCGCTTGGGTTCGAAGCCGCGCGCCACTCGATGCAGCAAGCCTGCCGCAATGCCGGAATACGCCCGGAAGATGCCGATCTGTTCGAGTTCTGCGATTCTTATTCGGTTTATGCCGCCATCAGCCTTGAAGCCGCCGGTTTCGCTGAACGCGGCGAAGGCTGGGAGCTGGCAGGCGACGGCACATTGGCGTTGGACGGCAAGCTGCCGGGTCTCACCATGGGCGGTCAAAAAGGGCGCGGGAATCCCCTCGGCGCCAGCGGCATCTACCAGGTCGTCGAAGCGGTGCAGCAATTGCGCGGTACCGCCGGCGCAAACCAGGTGAGGAACGCACGGCGCGCCCTGGTCCAATCGCTGGGCGGCCCGGCATCGACTGCGGTGACGCATGTGCTCGAGAGGATCGGGGATTAGGGGCACGGTGATTAGGCGCTTAGTTATCAGTCACCTCGCAATTTATGAGAAAGTGCAAACCTAATCACTAATTACTGCTCACTAATTACTACTCACTAATCCCCAATCACTATTCACTACTCACTAGCCTCCTTTATTTGATAGCTTTTGATAGAAACCCTCATCTAAACTTACGCATGCAAAGATAAACTTATTGAATGGAGTCATAAAATGGAAGTTCCACGCCACTGGCGATTAAAACAACAACGATACGCACTTGTAGGAGAGGTCTGCCCGCACTGCGAGTCCAAGATCTTCCCGCCGCGGGATGTATGCCCGTACTGCGGAGAAGAAGCAAAAACAGAGTACACCATGAGCGGCAAGGGCAAGATTTATTCGTATACCATCATGCGCGATGCCCCCGCCGGATATGAAGAGAACATCCCCTACACCGTGGCGGTGGTTGCCCTCGACGAAGGACCCATGGTCACTGCCCAGCTGACAGACCTGGGCGACAAACCCGTCGAGATCGGCATGCCCGTGGAGATGGTCACCCGCCGTATCCGCCAGGATGGCGACAAACGCGGGATGATCGTCTACGGGTATAAATTCAGGCCTGCGGTAAGAGCTTAGAATAAAGACGATATGAATTTACGGGCGCCTTCCAGTTTTGGAGGGCGCTTTATTTTGCCTAGAATCTAGTGTTCCG
>CAVQOS010000032.1:0-122363 GCA_963714465.1 uncultured Chloroflexia bacterium
ATCAAAAGTATATTGGGGGTCTCCCCGGCAAACTTACCTGCAGGCAAATGAAACCTTGCCCGCCAAACTGGATTTGATCATCGACGCTCTCCACCTGCGCGACCGGGTGAAAGGCGAGTCGGTGTGTTTGAAACTTCATGTCGGCAACAATATCGGTTATTCGGTGGTTCACCCGGTGTTTATTCGCAAGGTGGTGCAGGCGATCAAAGACGGGGGCGGCAAACCCTTTGTGGCTGATGTAAGCTGGGACGTTGACCGCTGTGAAGAACGCGGATACACCACTGAAGTGTTGGGCTGCCCCGTCTATCCGGCAGCCGGACCTGACGACAAGTATGCTTATCCCCACGAATGGGAATACAAAAACATGAAGACCTGGAAGGTCGCCGGGATGATCGAGGACGCCAGCTTCATGGTCAATTTCTCGCATGTCAAAGGGCACCCTGCCACCGGATTCGGCGGCGCGTTCAAGAATATCGCCCTAGGCTGCATGGTGGGTGAAACCCGCGGACAGATGCATGATGTTCAGCATTTTGACCGTTACTGGTTCAAAGAATTGTGCCCGGATGCCAGCCTGCGCCAGCAAATTGTCGATTCCTGCCCGACGGGCGCCCTCGTTTTCGATAAAAAAGACCCCGAGGAGCTCCATCTGCATTTCGACCCCTGCAACATGTGTATGCGCTGCCAAAAAGTGGCTCCGGCAGGCGCTTTACGGATCGACCCGGTGAATTTTAAAGCTTTCCAGGAAGTGTGCGCCATCAGCACCGCCATTACGCTGGGCACTTTCGCCAAAGAAAAGGTGACGCACCTGGCGCTGGCAACCCAGATGACCCCGGTTTGCGATTGCTTTGGCTTTACCAGCATGCCCATTTTACAGGACGCCGGCATTTTTGGTTCGGATGATATCGTCGCGTTGGATAAAGCCATCCTGGATGTGACCGGACGCACCGCCTTGATCAAGGAAAACGTTCCCACCTGCATGGAAGTCCAGGACAATCACGGCCACCCATTTGCTCAACTGCATGGAGAATATAAGGATCCCTACGAGGTGGTTCGCATCGGTGAGAAACTTGGACTGGGCAGCCAATCCTACGAGATGGTGGATGTGTTCCCGGTGGAAGAAAAAGGTCCGCAGCCAATGGGATACTACATTTCGGCCAATTAATCCGCCGTCAAGAACGCCGGTCCCCTTGGGTTTAATGCCCGGATAATTCGGACAATATTGGTACATATGCTAAAAAGTGGTACTCTGTTCATGAGTACCACTTTTTGTTATTGGTCTATTGGACGGATAAGAAGGAAAAATATGGACTATCGCATGCTCGGAAGGACAGGTTGGAAGGTATCCACCATCAGTCTTGGCACGTGGGCGATGGGCAGTTCATGGGGAGTGGTGGATGATCGTGAATCGCTTGCCACGCTCAACCGTGCTTTGGATTTGGGAGTCAACTTTTTCGATACCGCTGATGTTTATGGGAGTGAACCGCTGCTGGCACAACTGCGAAAACAGAGGCACGAGCCATTCTACATTGCCACCAAAATGGGGAGAAAAACTTACCCTGATGTCAGCAGTTATAACCGCAAGAATTTGACCGCCTTTGTGGAAAGCAGCCTGAGGAATCTACAAACCGAAACGATCGACCTGATGCAATTGCATTGCTTGCCCATCGAGGTCTATAACGCCGAGGTGTTCGGAATTTTGGATGATTTGGTGAAGCAGGGCAAGATCCGCTATTACGGTGTAAGCGTGGAACGCATCGTCGAAGCTGAAGAGGCAATGAAATTCCCCAACGTCCAATCTGTGATGATCATTTTCAATATTTTCCGCCAGCGGCCCGCCGAAACCTTCTTCAGCGAAGCCGAAAAAGCCGGCGTAGGCATCATCGTTCGCGTACCCCTGGCTTCGGGGCTGCTTTCCGGCAAGATGACCCGCAAGACCACTTTCTCGCGCGATGATCACCGTTCATATAACCGTTACGGTCAGGCATTCGACCGGGGCGAGACGTTTTCAGGCGTCGATTTTGAAACGGGATTGGCTGCGGTCGAAGAGTTACGTGCGCTCGTCCCGCCAAATGTCAGCATGGCTCAACTGGCCTTGCGCTGGATCCTCATGTTCGATGCGGTAACCTGCGCCGTTCCAGGAGCCAAGCACCCTTCGCAGGCAGAGGACAACATTGCTGCGGCAGACCTTCCCCCGCTTTCAGACGCTACGATGGAGAAAATTCGCGCCGTTTACGACACCCATATTCGTGCCAAGGTGCATGCACTCTGGTAAGACAATTGCAAGGCATGCTCCCCTGCTCATCACGATGCATTGAGAACCGCGGTTTGACTACTCCCCCGGGCTTGACCATTCCCTCCGGTACTGGTGCATTTCGCTTATCAACTTTGTAAAATCCGATACCGGATGGAGAAGATGAGAAAATTCTTAATATTGCCTATTGAATTTCAAAATTCTTGACCCTATAATAATCTAATTAATTATTCAAGATTGTTGACAAAGCATATTCATTGAACGGATGATGTAGAAACCAACGACAGTTGCACCTGCCTTGAACCATCCCTTTTCTCGTTCAATTTGAAGTGAATAGGTTTGAATAATCAGAAAGGTTAAATACCTTAACTCTCGTATCCATTAATTCCAAGCGTTGCCGGCGGCAGGCAATTGTGGGTTCGCCTGTCAAATATAATGGAATATAGCCTATAATTATTTTGTGCAATATCGATAATTACTCGCAAACCATTTCGCCGACATCAAAGAAAACGGATCCAACCCGGGTTTGTTCATAAAGTGCAAGACATTGGAGACAGTATGGGTGAGCAAAATCCCCCTGCGACTGGGAAAACTATTATTAATGTGCACGATCTTAAAACCTACTTCTTTACCGAAGACGGTGTCGTAAAAGCTGTCGATGGAGTCGATTTTTCAGTTAAGGAAGGCCAGGTTCTCGGTCTGGTTGGAGAATCGGGATGCGGCAAGAGCGTGACATCCCTCAGCATTATGCAACTGGTGGGTGTTCCGGGCAGGATCACGGGTGGGGAAATCTTTTTCGAAGGAAAAGATTTGCTCAAATTATCGGAAGAAGAAATGTCAAAAATGCGGGGTGACCGCATTTCGATGATCTTCCAACAACCCCAATCCAGCTTGAACCCTGTTTTCAGGGTGGGCGACCAGGTGGCTGAAGTGTTGGAAATTCATAATGGTCTCAGTAAAAAAGAAGCCTGGACGCGCGCCGTTGAATTGTTGAACCTGGTGGGCATCCCTGACCCGACCCGCAAGTCGGAAGCTTATCCACACGAAATGTCCGGGGGGCAGGCGCAGCGGGTGATGATCGCCATGGCGCTGGCACTTTCGCCAAAGCTGCTGATCGCAGACGAGCCGACCACCGCACTGGATGTCACCATCCAGGCGCAGATCCTTGACCTGATCCGCGGTTTGCGAACGAAGCTGGGAACAGCGGTGATCCTGATCACGCATGACCTCGGGGTCATTGCCGAAATGGCTGACCAGGTGGCAGTAATGTACGCCGGAGAGATCGTGGAGTTCGCCGACGTAGTCCCTTTGTTTGCCCGACCGCTGCACCCCTACACCCAGGGATTGCTTGGCTCCATCCCGGTACTGGGAAAGACGGTCGACCGGCTTGAAGTGATCCCGGGGCTGGTACCGAACCTGATCAATCTGCCGCCTGGCTGCCGGTTTGCACCGCGCTGCAAGCTGCGTGAGCAGTATGGACTACGAATTTGCCTGGATAAAAAGCCGGCGCTGGACGAAATCGAGCCGGGACACACCGTTCGCTGCTGGTTGTACAGCAGCACCGAGGGGTTTGAAGCCCCGATCAAGCTTTAATGGTTTTTTATTACAGTTTCACTTTACTCATTCAACCAGGCGTCAAAGAGGATCTATGAGCGAATCACCTAAAGAAGCCCCCAAAAATGGTTCAGACCTGTTGGTGGTGAAGAATCTACAGAAATACTTTCCCGTTCACTCCGGTGTGCTGCACCGGGTGTCAGGGCAAGTGCAGGCTGTTGACGACGTCAGTTTTACGGTCAAAAATGGTGAAACATTTGGACTGGTGGGAGAATCTGGCTGCGGCAAAACGACTGTTGGGCGAAGTGTCTTGCGCCTGATAGAGCCTACCGCCGGATCGATCGAATTCGACGGGGCTGATCTTTTGACGTTGAAGGGCAAGGAACTGAAGGACGTGCGCCGGGATATGCAGATCATCTTTCAAGATCCTTACGCCTCTTTGGATCCGCGGGTTCCGATCGGCGATTCTGTGATGGAAGGCTTACAAATTCACGGGATCGGGAATAGAAATGAACGCTACAATATGGCGATCGAGACCCTGGGAAAAGTTGGATTGGAAGAATATCACGCGCGGCGCTATCCGCACGAATTTTCCGGCGGACAGCGACAGCGCATTGGAATTGCCCGCGCCTTGGCGCTTCGACCGCGCTTTATCGTTTGCGACGAACCTGTCTCAGCCCTGGATGTTTCCATTCAAAGCCAGGTACTGAACATTTTGAAAGACTTGCAGAAAGAACTTGGCCTGACCTATCTCTTCATTGCGCACAATCTCGGCGTTGTCGAACACATTTCGGACCGGGTGGGCGTGATGTACCTGGGGAAAATGGTCGAGATGGCGCACCGCGACGAGATGTTCCGCAATCCGCTGCACCCTTACACCAAGGCGCTGATGTCAGCCATTCCCATCCCCGACCCCACGCTCAAACGCAGCCGGACGATTTTGAAGGGCGATGTTCCCAGCCCGCTACATCCGCCTTCGGGCTGCCGGTTCCATCCACGTTGCCCCATTGCCATTGCAAAATGCGCCGTGGATGAACCCCCATTTGAGGAGAAAGTCAAGGACCATTTTGCGGCCTGCTGGCTTGCGTAAACGTGCACCTTGCTTACAAAGGAAAAAAATCTCTCAAGACTTATGGAATCGAAGGAGGTGGTGGCGAAAGAAAATCATTGATTGTGGTACCGCAAGAGTTTCGCACCGGAAACTCTAGAAGATTCACCCTAATTGGAGGAGTAAAAATGAAACGTCGTAATGTATTTCTAGTTGTAAGTCTCATCATTGTTGTCACGATGCTGCTCGCGGCCTGCGGAACGGCCACCCCTGCAGCCACTGAAACCGCGGCAGCCGCCAATCCACTGAAGGTTACACTTTCCTTCCGCGTGGTTGACCGTGCTTACCTGCCTTCCCCCGACAAAGTAGCCCAGGAAATTCAGGCTCAGTTGAAAGAAGTAGGCATTGAAGTCACGCTGAAAGAAATGGAATCGGCTGCCTTTATCGATGCCACTTCCGCAGGCACTGAAGGCTTCTACCTGTTGGGTTGGAACGCTGATTATCCCGATGCCACCAACTTCTACGATTATCATTTCGGTAATGCCAACAACAAGCAATTTGGCACGCTTTACCCCGATATCGTGGCAGAGATCTCTGCAGCAGCCAAACTTTCCGATCCTGCTGAGCGCCAGGCTCATTACGACAAGGTCAACCAGTTGTTAAAAGACCATGTTGTGATGATCCCTGTTGCCCACGGTGGTTCTTCCACCGCCTACCAGGCGAATGTAGCCGGTGCTCATTCCAGCCCGTTGGGCAATGAGTACTTCGCAGTGGTCAGCAATGGCACCGATCAATTTGTCTGGATGCAGAACGGCGAACCCTCTGCGCTGTGGTGCTCGGACGAGACCGACGGCGAGACCTTACGTGCCTGCGAGCAGGTTTATGAATCCCTGCTGGCATTCAAAGTGGGCGGCACCGATGTCGTTCCGGCACTCGCTGAAAGCTATACTCCGAATACAGAGTTGACCGAGTACACTTTCAGCCTGCGCAAGGGCGTTAAGTACCAAGATGGAGCCGATTTTGACTCCAGCGATGTGGTGAATTCCTTTGTTGCACTGTGGGATGCCAAGAGCCCCAATCATGTAGGCCGCACCGGCACATTCGAATACTTTGGTGCCTTCTTTGGGTCCTTCATCAACGCAGAACCGACCGTAGGCGAGGGAACTCCGACGCCTGCTCCATCAGCCCCGGTAGCTACCCTGACCGATAACAATGGCCTGCTTTCCATGGCTGCTCCGAGCTGCGATTACGGCGGCGAATTCAAGTCCATCGAAGCTGTGGATGCGAACACTGTCAAATTCAGCCTTTGCTTCCCCGATCCCGCCTTCCCGTCGAAGGTTGCCTTCTCCGTCTTCGGAATTCAGGATAAAGATTTCATGGATGCCAACAACGGCGATTCTGTGAAAATGAGTGAAAAACCCAACGGAACCGGCCCCTACATGGTAAAAGCCTGGAACCGCGGCGACAGCGTGGTCTTCGAAGCCAATCCCAATTACTGGGGTACCCCGGCCAAGACCAAGAACTTGATCTTCCGCTGGTCCGAACAGTCGGCACAGCGTTTGCTTGAGCTTCAGGCAGGCACTGTGAATGGTATCGACAATCCAGGTCCGGATGATGTAGCCGCGATCGAGAAGGATACCAATCTCAAGCTCTATCCTCGCGAAGGATTCAACATCTTCTATATTGGGTTCGCCAATACTATTCCGCCCTTTGACAACCTCGATGTGCGCATGGCCATCTCAGATGCCATCGATCGCCAGAGGATCGTGGATCAATACTATGCCAAGGGTTCGAGCGTTGCCGTCAACTTCGTCCCGGCATTCCTCAAACCAGGCGCCAGCCCCAATATCCCCTGGTACAGTTTTGACCAGGCTGCAGCGAAACAACTGCTTGTAAAAGCAGGGTACACCGTTCCATAAAGTCAGCAATTGATAGAATGGATGGGGTTAGGAAACCAACCCCATCCAAAACAAAATTAGATCGCGAGACACATCATGCCTCAATTCATTGGACGCCGTCTGCTCATGTTGTTACCTGTTTTGCTGGGTGTCATTGTGGTCACCTTTGTGATCGTGCGCCTCATTCCGGGTGACCCTTGCGTGACCATGCTGGGAGAACGTGCCACTCCGGCAAAATGCGCTGTTTTCCTCGAACGCTACGGCTTGAACGATAATATCGCCGTGCAATTCGTGCGCTACCTTGGCAACCTCGCAAAAGGGGATTTTGGCTCATCGATCCGCTTTACCCGACCCGTTACCGACTTGCTCGGTGAACGTTTACCGCTCACCATCGAATTAACCATTTCAGCTATGCTTTTTTCCACCATAGTTGGGGTGTTGCTGGGCATTATCTCGGCTCTCAAACGGAATACTTTTATCGATACCATCACCATGGTGATCGCAAATATCGGAGTCTCGATGCCGGTGTTCTGGCTGGGTCTTTTGCTGGCCTATGTATTTGCTTTGCTCCTCAAAGGGACGCCATTTGTGCTGCCGCCATCCGGACGCTTCACGGCAGGTCTGGCGCTTCAAGACCTGTCGGTGTTTTGGGGTCTGACGAACCTTACCGGTTTCAGAAAATTTATCGTTGAGCTGATGTCGAACACGGTGTTGATCAACGTGCTGATCACGGGTAATTGGCCGATCTTCTGGGATGCGCTCAAACATATCCTTCTGCCGGCAATTGCGGTGGGGACGATTCCGATGTCGATCATTGCCCGAATGACACGGTCGAGTTTGCTGGAAGTCCTCGGTCAGGATTATATTCGCACCGCTCGTGCCAAGGGGCTCGTGCGGCGTAAAGTGATCGCAAAACACGCGATGCGGAATGCCATGATCCCCATTGTGACCATTATCGGTATCGAAACCGGCAGTCTTCTCTCAGGCGCAGTGTTTGACTGAAACTGTTTTTTCCCTTCCAGGAGTCGGAACAAGCCTGGTGGGGGCGATTCTTGCCCGCGATTACCCGGTAGTCCAGGGGTTTACCCTGGTCATTGCCCTTATTTTTGTGCTCGTCAATCTCATTGTAGATTTGTCGTATGCGTATCTCGATCCACGCATCCGGCTGGATTAAGGCGGTGTTGACTTGGAACCACTCACAGAATTAACCACTGAACCCATTGGCCAACATCGGTCGCCCGGGCGTGAAGTACTTCGACACCTGATGAAGCACAGCTCAGGCAGAGCCGGCATCATCATTCTTAGCTTGCTGGTGCTGATTGCGATTTTCGCGCCATTGATCGCACCTTATGACCCGACGGCACTGCTCAAGACGGAGATTCGGCGTTCACCCCCCTGCATCCACCTTTTGGGATGCCCAGCAGACCAGGAACAGCACTTATTCGGCATCGATGGCAACAGCCGCGATCTATTTTCGCGGGTGATCTACGGGTCGCGCCTATCTTTGCAGGTTGGACTGGCGACCATGTCGTTTGCGATCCTGATCGGAACCCTTTTGGGAGCGGTAGCGGCTTATGCCGGCGGAGCCGTCGATAATATCATCATGCGCATCATGGATGTGCTGATGGCATTCCCCAGCTTGCTGCTGGCGATTGCGATCGTGTCAGTATTGGGCATGGGGCTGATCAATGCGCTGCTGGCCATCGGTATCGTCTCGATCCCGCGCTTTGCCAGGTTGGTGCGTTCGACCGTGCTTTCGGTGAAGGAATTGGATTATGTGCAAGCCTCGCGAGCGCTGGGCGGCTCATCGATGCACATCCTGTTCAGACGCATCCTGCCAAACGCCATCACCCCCTTGATCGTACAGGGGACGCTGGGAATCGCCACAGCCATTTTGGACGCCGCTGCCCTTTCTTTCCTGGGGCTGGGAGCAGAACCTCCGACGCCTGAATGGGGTCTCATGCTGGGCGAGGAAAAGAACAGCATCTTCAGCGCGCCTCATCTTGTGATCTTCCCCGGCATCGCGATCATGTTGACGGTGCTCGGGTTCAACCTGCTGGGAGATGGGTTGCGCGATTCGCTCGACCCGCGCCTGACGCGTTCGAGCGGGTAAAACGAAAACAAAATGTTCAGGAAATCCCTGAACATTTTTAGTTCATTGCGAAAGTGGATGTAGGACGGAGGGGTAAAATCGGTTCGCAATACCCAAATCATTTGTCATTCCTCCCCCTATTCTTGCAGCAATCGTAGGTTGTGTGGAGGAATTGATTTAATGGCCAGCCTGAAGGCTCAGCAGTGTCAACCTCCAGCGATTTGACGGAGAATCAGAACCTCATCCCCCTCATGCAGCACTTCATCCTCGCCAACTCCAACCTGATTGACCAGGAAGGAGATTCCTCCCTGGTCAATTTTGAACGCGCTGAACTTGAGCTGGATCGCCCGTATCAATTGCCGGAGGGTGGATCCATCTGGCAATTCGACCATCAAATGATCAGTTCCTATGGTCACCCGGTCTAAAGAAAAAAACTTCGCTGTGACCTGCATGCGTCTCCTGGAGATTAGGCTGTGTAAAGATCCTGGATCACATCTTCCAACCCACCCAGCATTTCCATGGACTGCTTGCTGGGTATGCCGCTTTCAATATCCCAAGACATGGCTTCGAAGTAGTTCCGTGCCAGAAGCTGACTATTCACACTTACACTGGCAACCGGGCCTTGAGTCGCTCCACCAACCGCGCGGGCAGGCAGGGTGAAATCGCTGGGTTTCAGCCCTTCACGCAAATTGTATGCCTGTCGGATATCCATGATACGCATTCCCAATTCGGCCTGTTTTTCTTGCGGTAAGCTCCATCCGGTGACTGCTTCCATGAGCTGGGCAGGTGCGTCTTGGATTCCGTTCATCATTTGGAACAGACACATCCCAGAACTGGAATTGAGATCCGAGTTGGCAGTCATGAACAAATCCATTTGCCCGGTGTTTTCGTAGTTGTATTTGCCTTCCGGTTGGTACATCTGAGACATCCACAAACCGCCTTTCACATGGCGGGCGGGGGTAGGATCCGTCTGATAGGTACGGGCAAGACCAGGGTTCAGGCGCGGGTCGTGCATGGGTAATTCGATCCCTTTGACGGTGACCAGGTATTCAAAGCCCTTGTTGAGTTGTTTAGCGGCGGCTTGAGAGCCCTGCGCCAACACCTTGCCAAAGCCAGTCTGGTCGGCAAGCGCCTGGGTCATGGCAACTATTGCAGGGGCATTCCCCCAGCGCAGCTCGATGCCAGCGGTATCTTCGAGCGTGATCAAGCCATTTTCAAAACACTCGATAGCCCAGGCGATCGTCGCTCCGGTCGAGATGACATCCAGTCCATAGCGATTGCAGATATCGTTGCATTTCATGATCGCCTGTGGGTCACTGTTGAGCATCATTGCCCCAAAGACACCTCCGGTCTCATACTCCGGCCTACCGTTTTCTTCCAGCGGCCATTGACCGCCTTCTGATTTGTAATAAGCTCCACATCCAAGGGCACAGTTAGCACAGGCGTATTTTTTGACTTTGTAAAGGGCATCCTGGGTAAATCCATCCAATTTCTTGGCTGCCCCTTCGCCGAAATCAACTATCCCAACACCTCCCCAATTTTTGACCGGTGTATCGCCATCCAAAGCTGACGTTGCAATGCCACTGCCAGTTCCATGATCCTTGAATACTGCAGCACCTTGATTCTCGGGATTGTTTATCGAGGTGGAGATGGCCTTTTGAACTTCACGCAGTTTTTGCAGATCAAACACTGGCAATTTACCCGTACCGAATACTGCAATCGCTTTGAGATTTTTCGAGCCCATCACTGCCCCGGGGCCACCTCGAGCTGCCGCCCGATGCCTATCGGTCATCACAGCCGCGATCAGGGATAACTTTTCTCCGGCCGGCCCGATCACGGCAGACCGGGTTTTTTTATTCCCGGTTTCTTCGATGAGGGCTTGTTCTGTCTCTTCGACGTCTTTGCCCCATAAATGGGTGGCATTGCGGAGTTCTGATTTACCGTTATTGATCCACAAATAAACGGGGTGGTCAGATTTACCTGAGATAAATACGCCGTCATAACCGGCTTTCTTTAGCTCAGGCCCCCAAAAACCGCCGCCGCTGGCATCATTCCAGCCGCCGGTCACTGGTGACTTACAAACCACCGTAAACCGGCCGCTAAAATAAGCCCCCGTTCCGGTAAGCGGTCCGGTGACAAACCCCAACATGTTGTCCGGCCCCAGGGGGTCTGCTCCAGGTTTCATCCGGCTGTAGAGTATCCTGGCTCCCAATCCAAGTCCGCCAACATATTTCTTCGCCAAGTCCTCCGAGAGTTCCTCTTCCCAAATCTTGCCTTCGCTTAAATCAACGAACAAGAGTTTGCCTGTATAACCTGGGATCATTTTGACCTCCTTGAATTGTGATTATCAGATGTAAGCCATATGCTGTTGAATTATTGTTGGACCCAAATAAAGCAGGGTGCTAATATCAGATGGGTTTGCCAAAATAAATACGGGGTAATTCTGCCAATGAGTTGCAGCGAATTTTTTTTATCCCGATAACACTTCCCTAACAACAAAAAAGTGCCAAGTTTCAGGCAATTTCCGCAACAGTACCGCAGAAAAAGTCCTCCTTTGCCCAGCGGCGGGCAATAGAGATTGCTCCCCATGCCTTATCGTCCGCCTATCCACGAGGGAATAAACGAATCGGAGGTGTTTTCCAACACACCAGCACCGCTTAGCCAATGTGTAATTCAAATACCCACAATGGTCCTTGACAAAACAAAAAACAATACGGCCAGAATGGGGCGAAAATTATAGAATTAATTCTATTTTAATAGAATATGCCTGATTTTGGAATATGTCAAGAACGAACATAAACGAAGTTACAGAACGAACATAAATGATCGGGATAGCGATTATTTGCTTAAGGATTTGGCTCAATGCGATGCGGTTGCCCTGAAATCGCCGACCTGCGTACGAATGTCCATTTCATACACCCTCATGCGACGCAGCTCACGGGCACCGATCTTGCGGATCGAATTATTCATGCGGTCATTATCTTCAAGCACATAATTGATCTCCAACCGGAGGTCAGGTGAATAAATGGCTTCATAAGTGGCTCGATACAACAAGGTATCAATGGCGCAGCCTTGATATTCGGGAATTACCCCCAATGCCCACATGCGATATGTTTTCAAGCGCGGGAGTTGAAAAAGCATTTTGAACAGTCCAAAAGGCAGCAATCTTCCATTGAATCCCTTGAGAACCTGGTTAACATCCGGCAGCGACATGGCGAACCCGACCGGTTTCCCGGCGCTGGTTTCTGCGATCAAGCAGGCGGCAGGGTTAACGATCTGCTTCATGTCACGCGCCATGGCTTTGGCTTCTTCTTCCGTTACCGGGTAGAACCCCCAATTATCGGAAATCGATTCGTTCGCCAGGCGGGTGATCGTCATCACATCGGTTTCGAGATTGTGCATATCGATCGGCCGGGTCGATACGCCGTACCGTTTTTGAATGATCCCGCTGAGCTTCAGGTACCGTTCCGGAAAGGTATATCCCTTTTGAACGTCGATCTCGTAGACCATTAAGTCACGGGCTTTCACCAATCCAAACCGGGCGAGTTGATCATTGTAATAAGCGGGATTATAAGGCGCCAGGATGACCGGGGCAGGCGTAAAGCCATCCACCACGAGACCCCATTCCTGGGAAGCAAAGCTCCACGGTCCGCGCATACGGGTCATCCCCTGGCTGCGAAGCCAATCGCGGGCAAAATACAACAATGCCTGGGCGGCTTCATCATCATCGATGCATTCATAGGACCCAAAAAGCCCAATGGCTTGCCCCCAGTGCTTGATGGCGAGTTCATCCACAAAAGCAGAAATCCTACCAACCACTTTACTTTCTTTTAGCGCCAGGAACAAAGCGGTGCGGCAGTGGTTAAGCATCGGGTTTTTTGCAGGGTCAAATTGAGCCGCCTGTTCTGAGCGCAGAGGCGGAACCCAGAGAGGATCTGAGCGGTAAAGCTGGTAAGGGAAGTTTATGAAATTGTGGAGATCTCTTTTCGTTGAGACTTTTGTGATTTCCATTGGGATTTATATTTCCATGCTCAATATACTAAGATTCTTCACTATTATCAAGTTATATCGTGTAATATTTTTGTTTTTTCCATGTAAATTGACCTTTGGCTGCACACATGCTAAACTAAACGTAAATTCATATTGAAGTAAAACCTAAGGTTTTGGTGGGTTTTTGTAATTAAAACGTCACCGAAATGGTTGACTCTCGTTATCTCTCTTAGCGGACTGATGAATCCCAACAGTCTGATGAGGGAGCTTTTGAATCTCCAGCCACATCAATCCATTAAAATCGACATTCAATCGCTTGATCCAGAGTCATTCACAGCCCTGAAAGAGGAAAAGTGGGCGCAAGAGTTTTGATTATCGATGACGAACCCGGTCAACTCCAGCTGATGAAGATTTTCCTCAGTCAGCAGGGGTATGACATTTATACTTCGCCGGATGGGCAGGAAGGAACGAACCTGGCTGCCAGGATCCACCCGGATATCGTGTTAATGGATGTCTGCCTTCCGGGGATGGATGGCTACGCGGCTTGCCAGAAACTGAGGGAAACTTCAAATGCGCCTGTGATCCTCTTTTCCGCAAAATCGAGTGAGGCTGATATCGTGAAAGGGTTTATGAGCGGGGCGGACGACTATATCTCAAAACCGGTCCACCTGCGCGAATTGGTTTGGCGCATGGAAACACGCTTGAGGACCGCAGCCCAAACACCCCAGATCAAACTTTATCAAGACAAAGCCCTGACAGTGGATTTGCAGCGCAGAAAAGTGATCAGGAATGGAGCTACCATTCACCTGACACCTTTGGAATATAAACTACTGGTATGCCTGGTGAATCATGCGGGTGAAGTGGTCAGCCATAAGGTGATTTTGAAGGAAGTCTGGGGTCATTGCTATATGGATGGGATCACCAACCTATCTTTGTATGTTCATTACCTGCGTGAAAAGCTCGAGGAAGACCCCGAAAACCCGGTGTATATCCGCAGCGAGTGGGGTTCAGGTTATTGGTTTTCAGTACAAAACGAGGAATAGAAAAGCTAAAAGCGCTTCGAACAGATTCCCGGTTTCTAAAGCAGAGACCGGGAAATTTTTATACACGGCGGGCGGTGATGACCAGGTTGCCACTCGTTCCGGGATCGAAAGGATCGCCTGCCATGTTCCCCAGACTGCGGATTTGGGTAAACCCTGTTTTTTCGAGCGAAGCGCGCACAACGGCTTCCGTTAGGGGGTAAAGCATGGTGGATGCCACCTCTGCCTGCCACTCGGCAGAATGCTTGCGCTTCAGGCTGACCATGTTAAATCGGATCAACCCGTTGGATTCAAAGTCATAAAAGCGTTGGAAAAGCCATTCCGATTCTGCGTCTGAATAAGGTTCAGGGTTCATAAAACGCTCTTTTTTTGCCATTACAGCATCGAAATTGCGGCTTTGCAGCAGCAGCAAACCAGCATGCCGCAGGCAGCCTGCAAAATTGGTCAGAGTCTCAAGCAGCTCATCCAGGCTGAGCACGTGCGGCAGCGAATTCCCCAGGCAGAGGAGAGCATCAAAGGATTGGGGCTCGAAGGTTTTACGCAGTTCTTGAAAACCGGCGACCCGAAAATCTACATTCTGATTAGCTTCCCTGGCATTCTCACGCGCGTGTTCGATCATCGCTGGGCTGATGTCGGCACCTGAACAGGCAAATCCGAGCCGTGAAAGTGCAATGGCATGCATCCCCGTACCGCAGGCAGCATCCAGCACTTTTGGCGGAGTCACGGCTGTCACCTGGCGGATGCTCTCTTCGATGAACGGGAGTTCGGCTTGCAGGCGATTCGTCCAATTGTTGAAGCGGTCGTAATCTTTGGCAAGAGAATCATACATGGTTGTTCTTCCTTTATATTGGCAGGCTGATGGGCAACCAGCGCGGGACGAAGTTCAAGTAATGCTGGCAGGGTTAGCCAAAACGTTTTATAAAAACAGGTTCGTAGACCAGGGCATGGATACCCTCCATGAAGTAAATTTTTACTGGTTCTATGTATCCATTGTAATCAGTATAGGTCAGAATAAAACGAAATTGTGCGGTTGTGAGTACAATAGGAACTTAAAGGACGAAGAAATGGCCATCTCCAAACCCCTCCTTCAGATTCTGCTCGCCTTGATCCTGCTTATCCCGATAGTGTTTGTGATCGCTAACCGTCTGCGAATGGATGTGGCGGCGCTGGTCATGGCTGCGGCTCTCGGCATCCTTCAGCTTGCCGGCTTTGGGCTGCTCGGTCCTGCAGGATCTCCGGCGGACGCCGTCAGGGCTATTTCAGGGTTTAGCCAGCCGGTGGTTATCACGCTGATTGCGTTGTTTGTGCTGACGCGCGCACTGGAGAAGAGCGGAGTGACGCGCTGGATAGCGCAACGCTTGATCCGAATAGCTGGAGCAAACGAAAGCCGGTTAATCGCCCTTTTCGCATTGACGACCGCACTTTTCTCATTGTTTATGAACAATCTGGCAGCCGGGGCGCTCGTCCTGCCCAGTGCAATGGAGGCTGCCCGAAGAACGGGCATCAAACCCAGTAAGTTATTGATCCCGGTAGCTTACGGCAGTCTCTTGGGTGGATCGGCAACCTATTTCACCACTGCCAACATTATTTCCAGCGGTCTTCTTCAGATTGCCAACCCGCCCCAAAAACCGTTGGGCATTCTTGACTTTACCCCGGTCGGTGGGCTGATCATGGTGGCTGGCATCCTCTTTTTGTTTTTCTGGGGTTCAAAACTGCTGCCAAATCGTGAAGCTACTGGCGAACAGGCTTTGGCTCGAGCCACCGGTAGTGAGCTCGAGGACCTTTATCAAATTGGTGAGCGGCTATGGCAGGCAAAGATCACGCCGTCTTCGCAACTTGCCGGTAAAACACTGGCTGCCGCCGCCATCGGAGCCAATTTGGGAGTCGTAGTGGCAGGTGTTAAAACCAAGAATAGACTCATCCTGCCTGAGGGTGATGTGGTGCTCAATTTAGCCGATGAGCTTTTGTTGGTGGGACGGGAAGAAAAAATCGATCTACTCAGAGAATCAGGGTTGGAGATCCAGCCAGCACCGGATGACTTCCATCTGAGTCCGGCAGGGATCACTTTCGCAGAATTGCTGCTGGCTCCCCATTCGCGTGCTGAAGGTCACACATTAAAGGAAATTGATTTCCGCAACCGCTATAAGTTGAGCACCATCGCCTTGATGCGGTTGAACCGCAGTTACCGGACAAACGTAGGCGATTTCGTTTTAACTGCGGGCGATTCGCTCCTGGTGATCGGCGAGCAAGCACGCATCGCTGACCTGAAAAAGAACCCTGATTTCATTACGATCGAACCCAACCCGGCGGACCAGCCTTTGAATCGACGCATGGTTGTCCTTTCAGTGGGAGTTACACTGATTGCCATTGCAGCCTCCATTGCCGGCGCGCCAGTCTATTTGTGCATGTTAACTGCCGCCCTCTTGTTGATCCTGTTGAATGCAGTAAAAATGGAAGAGGCTTACCAGGCGATCGAATGGCAGGCAATTTTCCTCATCGCCGGCATGTACGCGGTGAGCACGGCGATGGTGCAAACGGGGTTGGCAGAAACATTAGGCAGCGCGGTGCTCAGCCTTGTGCGTCCCCTGGGTGGATTGGGGTTGGGGGCGGGCGCTTATGTTTTGACCGGTCTGTTGACCCAAGTCATGGGCGGCCAGGTCACGGCTCTGATCACTGCACCGATCACAATCAGCGCTGCCATCAGCATGGGGGTCAACCCCCAGGCAGTGGCTGTGGCAACCGCGATCGGATGCTCTGCCACATTCTTAACCCCCATGGCACACCCGGTGAATATTTTGATGATCGCTCCGGCGAATTATCAATTCAAAGATTTCTTCAGGATCGGATGGATTTTGACCTTGATTTGTTTCGTCTTCCTGGTCATTGGGTTGAAGGTGTTCTGGGGGTTGTAATCTGTATGGCGTAAAAAGATCAGCGGAACGCTAGACAGAGAATAAAATATAAAGGTGGCAAGTTCAGGGAAAACGGATCGACTGAAAGCTAAAAACAACGCTTGGCGACTGGATCCAAATGTATGATCAGTAACGTCAAATCAGGAACAACAGTCCTGGCGCATATTATGCGCCGCCAGTCCATCGAACCAGGAGCGGGCTTTCTATCCCAAAGTTTTATATTTCAAGGCTGCTACTTTCGATCCAAATATGTGTGAATCGAAAAGTTCTAAACGGATAGTAGCAGGCAGGTGCGGGAACATGGATTTGCCCTGCCCCAGGATCGCCGGGTGAACATACACCCAATACTCATCGATCAGACCAAGTTGCATAAAGGAAGCGGCCAACCCCGCTCCGCCCACGCTCATCATTTTGCCGGGCAGCGCCTTGAGCATCGCAACCTCTTCTGCAAGATCTCTATGAAGCAGGGTTGAGTTCCAGTCAACCTGCGTGAGCGATTTTGACACCACCACCTTGGGCATGCGCTTCCAAACCCTCGAATATTCCTTGATAAGCTCCGAAGCAGAAGGATCCTGGTCTGCAGATGGCCAGTAAGCGGACATATTCTGATACAGCCCTCGACCGTAGAAGTGCAGGTCGATCGCGGCATCAAGTTCGAGAAAATGCCTGAACAGCTCGTCGTCGGGATCGGTCCAGCTCAAATCACCATCCTTCCCTTCCATATACCCATCGAGCGACATATTCATTAGATATATGACCTTGCGCATCAAAACCTCCGATCCTCGTTCAGTCAAATCTGACTATTTTTATCCATTATAGCAAATGAGCCATTAAGATTTCAGAAGTATTACGAGTCTCCAACCATGGGTTCGAGATCGAACAAAAAAACCGCTTTGCAGCGGTCTTGAGTCATGGCGGGGAGGGAGAGACATCGCACTGACGCGCAGCGTCATGTGTTCGAAATCGAACAAAAAAACCGCATTGCAGCGGTCTTCAATCGATGGCGGGGAGGGAGAGATTCGAACTCTCGATAGAGGTTTTAATCCCCTATAATCACTTAGCAGGCGATCCCGTTCAGCCACTCCGGCACCTCCCCAGATATTCAATTTTCCTGTTCAGACGAATGGCGGAGGGAGAGGGATTCGAACCCACGTTGGCTTTCACCAAACCTGTTTTCAAGACAGGCGCCTTAAACCGCTCGGCCATCCCTCCAATTTCTTAGCAGGGTCTGCTCATTTTATCATGATTAATACACCCTAACAAGGAAAGGCCAGTTCAGGCGGGCTCGTAAAAAGAGACCACATCCCCATCATCCTGGGCCATGACCGAATTTTTGCGAAATAATAAGGCTATTGCCACCCAGGCATCTCCCACAGCACCGCTGGCATTGAATATGATGACGAGCATGATTGGGAACACCCACGAAAGGGGTGCGAGGGTGATGCCTATCAATCCCAAAGCCGTGATCAAAATGAGAGGGGCAATGGCAGTGACGAAGTACGGCCACTTGGACAAATACCAACCGGGTGCGGCTGCATAGGCATAGAACGTTTTCAATGCAAACTTGGGGCGCGAACCGGTGAATATCCAGATGAACACCCCATGAATTCCTTCGTGAATCAATAGCATCACGCCAAGCGCCAGGATCAGCACAATCACATTCAGGATGCCGGAAAGACCATTCAAGGAAAAGGAAAAAGTTGCCTCAGGTCGAGTTGCGGCAGCGAACGCATAAGTGAGTGGAAAAATAATGAGAAGAACCAGCAGCCCGAGCCCATTGGCAAAAATGAGCCTTTTGCTTTCCCGCATATCCAGCTTCCAGATGAGGCGGTAGTTTTCAGGCAGTGCCTGCATGCTGTTAAATTTTGTGGTCATATTCCTCCGAGACACCAGTCACGCAACCCTCGTTGTTTCGTATAATAATTATATTCTACACGCTGGAGGTAAAGATGCAATCCAGAAGGTCAATTTTGTATGTTCCGGGAAGCGACCCCCACAAAATGGAAAAGGCGGCTTCCTCGGGTGCAGATTGTGTAGCCCTCGACCTCGAAGATGGCGTGGCGGAGAATCGCAAGGACGAGGCTAGGGGCTTGATCCAGAAAGCCTTATCCAACCTGGATTTTGAGGGATCAGAACGCCTGGTCAGGCTGAATGCATTTTCCACCGGTCGGACAGAAGCTGACCTGCAAGAGGTACTCAGCGGAAAACCGGACGGCGTGCTCCTGCCCAAAGTGGACAGCGCTGACCAGATGGCAAGATTCGACCTTCTGCTCGACGCCGCTGAAAAACAGGCTGCAGGCAGCGGGTACAAAATCGCCTTGATCGTGCTGGTGGAAAGCGCACTGGGAATCTTGAACCTGCGTGAGATCTGCCAGGCATCGTCACGACTGCAAGCGGTAATCTTTGGGTCTGAGGACTTCCTGGTGAGCATTGGTGCAAAGCGTACCCCTGATGCGACCGAAGTCGCCTACGCCCGAAGTGCCATCGTGGTTACCACCGCAGCTTACGGTCTGCAGGCGATCGATATGGTGCAGGTGAATTTCAAAGACCTTGAACTTGTTGAAAAAGAAGCGCGGATCGGGTCAGCCTTGGGGTTCAGCGGCAAGCAGATCATTCACCCGGCGCAGATCGCACCGGTGCAGCAAGCATTCACCCCTTCAGCGGACGAAATCAAGCATGCGCTGGAGGTGGTGCGAAGCGCTGAGGTGTTTAATGCACAGGGGCGCGGAGCTTTTGCCATGGGGGCGCTGATGGTGGATACCCCGGTGGTGAAGCGGGCTGAAAATGTATTGGCAAGGGCGAAAGCTGCGGGGGTACTCTCTCAAACTTGAGAGAAGGGCTATCCCCCTCAACCACATTCGGTACTCTCCACAAAAGAGCCAGGGGCGAGACTTCCGACGGGGGTTACTGTCGGCGCGGGGGTTGATGGCGCAGGCGCGAGTGTGGACGAGAATTGCTGCGGGGTAAATACAGCCAGCGATCCTTCGCGGTTGAGATTTTGAAACCACCAGCCAAAATAGAGTCCGGCACCGATCGCCAGCAGCACCGCAAGTCCGATCAGGATCCATCGCCACGTCCGTTTTCGCGGCAAAACACCGGGCATCTTATTGGGGATTTGTACGGCGATCATGGTGATGTTGTCTCTACCGCCGCGTTCGAACGCCAATTGCTTGATCTCAGCCAGGCTCTTTGCGAGTTTCCGCCCGGCAAAACCATTGCGTATTTCCTCGGGGGTCACCAGATCGGAACAGCCATCACTGCACATGAACACAATATCCCAGGGGTGAAGTTCGAGTTGGGACTCCGTCCGTCCATTGGGAAAATTGATATGCAAATCTGCTTCCGGCGGAGAATCTGAGCCGAGGAAGCGGCGGATCACATGGGCGTTCGGGTGATTTTCCTTCTCGTCCTCGGTGATCACACCTGTCTCCAGGGCTTCCTGCACCCAGGTATGGTCGGTACTCAATTGAGTGATCTGATTTCCGCGAATTAAGTAGATGCGGCTGTCGCCAAGGGTGGCAATGCTGAGTTTGCGTCCACTGATCCAAACACAGGCTGCGGTTGCCGCCATCCCCGTCATGTTTGGATGCTCCCTCACCTGGTCCAGGATGGCTTCGTTTGCTCTCAAAACCGCAGATGGCAGTACCTTTAAGGGGTCATCCTCTCCCGGGTTCGAGAGCACGAAATGGGTGATGCTGTCGACAGCCAGTTCTGCCGCTATCTCTCCCGCTGACTCACCGCCGACCCCATCACACAAAACAGCCAATAGACCGGGGATGGAAGGAGCTGCATCCGAGCGAAAGGCGCTGATGGCGAACCGGTCTTCGTTTTTTTGGCGCACAAGGCCGGCATCCGTGAGAGCCGCAAAAGGAAAAAATGACTCCCGCGTCTGGATCATTTTTGCTCCTCGAATGGGATGACCTGTATTTTTCTGGGGACTGCACGGTAAAGCTCAAAACGCATTGGAACCCGACCGATATGGATCAAATCACCGTGTTGAAGAATCACGCCGGCTGTTTCTCCTGCCACGCCGGGACCGTTCACCGGGTTAATCGGCTTGCCAGAAACGGGGGTGTAATTGACCCATGTGCCGGTGTTCGACCCCGCATCCTGCAGGCGATATTTTCCTTCTGCTTCCTTGAGGATTAGCGCATGTACTTCGCTGACGGAGTCTCCATCGAGCGGGATATCCACTTTTCGAGGGTTGCTGCCGAGTGTGGTTTCATTTTTGACCAGGGGAAATCCTTCTCCAGGCAGGGGTTGAAGATCGTCCATTGAGCAAAGGCGCAAACGCGCTGGCGCTGCCCCTCCCCCCTGTACCCGCGGCCAATCCGGAAGTTCGATCTTCACCGGGGCTGGGGTTATTCGAACCTGGTCCACAATCACCGGCTGGGTGACAGGGTCTGTCGTTTTACGTTGGATTTTCTTACTGAGCAGAGCGGGAATCCGGCTTCTTTTAATGAGGTTCCACCCGATGATCAGCAGACCCACCCCTGCAAGACCCACAAGCACAGCCCTGAGCGGGTTGAACCAGGCGATCACTTTTTGGACTGTGGTTTGCGGCCGGGGTTCAACCACAATATTTACCGGGATTTCGATGGTCTGGTTGGTCAGACCGATCTGGTCTTCGACATACACCTTTAAGAGATGGGTTTTGCTCGTGGTATATCCGGAAATGTCCCAGCTAAAGATGTCGAATGGCGCGGCGGTATTCTCTGATTCCAGTTTTCCATCAATGAACAAGCGGCTGGCTGCAAGCGCGCGCGGATGCCCATCCGGGAATTCGATCAAGATCTTTAATTGTGTGTTGATGGGGGTGAGCGAGAGTTCCTCGGTTTGCTCGTCTGCCACCCATTTTCGGCTGAGATCGACCGGCGGAGAAAGGAAAATTGGGTTGGGAGGCAAGACATCAAGGCTGAAAGGCACTTTGTCCGAATCCAGGGTGGTGCTGCCTTGCTTCACCTGGAGAGAAAGATCAAAATTACCCGACGAGCGGATGGAAGTGAGATAGCTGATTTGATACACAAACTTCAGGGGGTTCAGATAGCCAGCGATATCCGGCAAGGTCTCAGCCCCCGAGAAAAGGAAGAATCTTCCCCCGGTATCTGAAGCCGCCTTTTGCAGGACGAGGGCAGCGTTGGTCGCCGAATAGTTCTGGGGTCCGATCAACCAGATAAATAAACGCACGTCCAGCCCCTTGGCGCGAGCGGCAGCGTCCTGGATGCCGCTGAGCATGGCGTCTTCGGGGAGCGGAGTGATATATAAAAGGGCTTTGGTTTTGGTGGTGTTATCGCCCGTGTTACCGGCCAGGTCGATGCCTGAGGTCAGGCTGGTCATCGCAGGTAAGGCAGCCCGTAAATCAGGCTGGTAGTCCTGCAACCCTTTCAGCCAGTCAGCCGGATTGGTAAGGTTGGATTGAACGGTACCCGCATTGTTGACGATGCTGAAATCGTCCACGCTGGTCGACGGCTGGGCGGAGATCCAGGCGGATAGGGCGTTCTTGATGCTTTCAAACCGCACCACACCCGCGTACCGGTTCGCCAGGGTCGGTCCTTCATTTACTGCGACCACAAAATGGATTCCCGGCTCGATTTTCTGCATGCTGCTTGGAGTGACGCTGCGGCTGTTTTCGAGGATCGTCACATCAGAAGGCTGAAGGTCCTGGATGAATTCGCCGGCAGCATTCACGGGCCAAAAGAAGGCTGTAATTTGCGGAAATTGACTGGTATCAGGGTTCGACAGGGTGAAAGTGTTGTTGTTTTGACCGCGCACGATCCCTGGCTGCAAAGCCAGGAGGCAACTTATCAGCAGAATGCCCGCTGCCAGCCACACTCCGAATCTTTTGATGAAATTCCGAGTTGATTTCATTAATGGTATTGTACGCGAAAAAGAGGCCTTAATGGAAACGCTGGAGAGATTTTCCGCCTACCCCTACTCAATGGTGGCAGGATGCTCTTGTAAGCCATTCTTATCTTAGGATTAATCTGATATGCATTATGAATTTGCTTAATATTTTGCTGTTTATCCAGTTCACAAAGATTTCAAAATCAATATAGAAGAATCATTATATCTTTTGTTGTTCCTTTCACGCTTATTTATGGTATAAAATAAGCGTGAAAGGAACATTGATTATGGACTATAAAACCAGGATCCTAAGTCAAGCAAAAGCAAATAATGGAATTATCACGAGCAGGTGGTGTGTCGAAAATCAAGTTCCAAAGATATATCTTACTCGCATGACAAAAACTGGAAAACTTAAACGTATAGCTCGAGGCATCTACGCTACCGAAGAAGCTGATTATGATAGCTATCGCCTCCTGCAGCAGACGAATCCAGTTTGCATTTTCTCTTATGTTTCAGCCCTGGATATCCTGGAGATGACGGATATTATTCCTCAGCATATAGAAGTGACCGTCTATACTGGATATAATCCATCCCATCTCCCCAAGGATGTTATTGTCCACTACATTAGAGAAGATCTACATCATCTTGGAGTGATCGAGCATACTACTAAATTCGGTAATCCTGTAAAAACCTACAATCTCGAGAGAACCATCTGTGATCTGATATCAAATCGAGATAAAGTGGAATCAGAATTGTTCTCAAAGACCATCAATGCCTATGCTCGGAAGAAAGACCGCAATATGGTGCTTCTTTTCGCATATGCAGAAAAGATGAATATCACTCGTAAAGTACAGCAACTGTTCGAGGTGTTACAAATTGAATAAGGCGCAGCTAACCAGTAGAACGCACAAGATTGCGAACGGTACTGGTCTTCCATTTAACATGATCTTGACACATTACTTTCTGGAAGTCATTCTCGCAAAGCTCGCAAACAGTAAGGCCTCACGGTATTTTGTCTTTAAGGGTGGATTTTTGCTATCAAGCATCATAGGCATTGCTTCGAGGTCAACAAAAGATATCGACCTTCTGCTAAAGAATTCCCCTCTGAATGAAGAGAATTTGCTAGATTTATTTACAGATCTACAGGATCGCTACGTCTTTCCAGAAGTTGCTTGCACCTTACAGAGCATTGAGCCTATTCACGAAGAGGATGAGTACGGCGGATATCGTGTGAAAATCCTCTGCCAGTTGGAAAATATCCGACAGGTCGTACCCTTGGATATTGCAGCAGGCGACCCACTAACACCAGGTCCTATCGAGTATCAATACCACCCGCTTTTTAGTGAAACCCCCATTTCACTCATGGCATATAACCTTGAAACGATTCTCGCAGAAAAACTTGAGACGATTCTCCGTCGAGACCTGGCAAATAGCAGAAGTAAAGATTTCTACGATGTTTACGTTGTCTGGACACTACACAAGAATGCGATTGGAACTATGACACTTCTAAAGGCGTTGCAGACTACTTGTACTTACCGTGAAACGACATTGAATTTCGCAAATTTCATCGTGTTGCTCGAAATGATAAGGTCAGACCAAACCATGAACACACGCTGGAAAGCATATGCGAAGCGACATCCTTACGCCAATGGAATAGGATTGGCAGATACCGTAGATGCTACTATCGACCTGATTAAAACCATATCCGTTTAATAACTCGTTCAACTAATACCATGACCATACAAAAAAGCCTTGAAACTTGGTGTTTTCAAGGCTTTTAGTATTATGACATTTTACTCCCACTCGATGGTGGCAGGCGGTTTGCTGGTGATATCGTACACGACCCGGTTGACTCCCGTCACTTCGTTGACAATCCGGCTGGAAATGCGCGCCAGCAGGTCATGCGGGAGCGCAGCCCAATCAGCGGTCATAAAATCTTCGCTGGTGACTGCGCGCAAGGCAATCGTTTCCTGGTAGGTGCGCTGGTCGCCCATCACACCCACAGAATGGACAGGCAGCAGGACGGCAAAAGCCTGTGCCAAAGGGATCCGGTCTGTCACCTCAGGTGAATGCAGCCAACCGGCCGCCACGAGTTCAGAGGTAAAGATATTGTCTGCCGCGCGCAACCTTTCCACACGTTCGGGGGTGACTTCGCCCAGGCAGCGGACGGCAAGACCCGGCCCTGGGAAAGGCTGCCGCCAGACCATTTCACGCGGCAGACCCAGCGCTTCCCCGATCAGGCGTACTTCATCTTTGAACAGCAGACGCAGGGGTTCGATGAGCTGAAATTGCATTTGGCTCGGCAGCCCCCCTACGTTGTGATGGGTCTTGATCTTATGAGATTGACTGCGCGAGGCCGACGAGGATTCAACCACGTCAGGGTAAATGGTGCCCTGCACCAGGAAGGGCGGATTCCCGGCTTTCGCGGCTTCTTCTTCGAAAATGCGGATGAATTTCTCGCCGATGATCTTGCGCTTGATCTCGGGATCGGTTATTTCCTGCAGGGCAGCAAAGACCGCGTCCTGGGCGTTCACGGTGACGAGGGAATGGTTCAGGTTTTTCGTGAATGCCGACTGTACTTCCTGCGCTTCGTTCTGGCGCAGCAAACCGGTGTCCACGAAAACCGCCGTGAGTTGATCGCCAATGGCGCGGTGGACAAGGGCTGCTGCCACCGAAGAATCCACTCCGCCGCTAGCGGCAACGATGACCTTTTCAGACCCGACCCTGGATCTGATCAGGTCCACACTCGACTCGATGATATTGCGCGGGGTCCAATCTGAATTGCAGCCGCAAATCTCATGCACAAATCGGCGCAGGATCTCGCGTCCGCCGGGGGTGTGATGCACTTCCGGGTGGAACTGGACCCCATACCAGTTTTTACGCATGTCACCCATGGCGGCATATGGGCTTGAATCACTATGTGCCAAACCCTGGAAACCGGGCGGCATCTTTTCGATGCGGTCACCGTGCGACATCCAGACGGTTTGGGTGCCTGCCGGCAGGAGCGGGTTGGGGAGTTCCACCTCAATTTGTGCGGAACCGTATTCACGTTTTTGACTTTCCGCCACTTCGCCTTGCAATGCAAAGGTCAGGGCTTGCATGCCGTAGCAAATGCCCAGGATGGGCTGCCCTGATTCGAGAATGGCAGGTTGGATCTGCGGGGAGTTTTCGCTGAAGACCGAGTTGGGTCCGCCGGAGAGAATCCAGCCTTTGGGCTGGAGTGCGAGCATTTGGGCAGGGTCTGCATCCCAGGGGAGAATTTCGCTGTAAACCTGAAGCTCGCGCACACGCCGGGCGATCAGTTGGGTGTATTGCGAACCAAAATCAATGATGACCATCGTATCTACCATGGGTCTGCTCCAGGAAACCTTACGCCTTAATCGACAAATTGGATAACGTTGTTATCGAGGCTTGAAATTTTGACCAGGGACTCGATGGGTACACCCAGGTAGGCGAGCGATTCGCGCCCACCTTCGAAGGTCTTTTCAACCATGGCGCCTATACCCACCACTCTTGCCCCTGCCGCTTGAGCCAGGCGCACCAGCCCTTGAATGGTCGCTCCTGTTGCCAGAAAATCATCGATGATGAGCAAATTTTCATTCGGCTGCAAGTACTCCGGGGATACGATCAATTCCACCATATTCCCTTTGGTGTGCGATGGAGCGATGGTCAGATAGACTGTATCCGGCATGGTGATGGGGCGAGTCTTGCGGGCATAAACCACCGGAATATGCATGTGAAGTCCGGCCATCAAGGCTGGCGCAATGCCTGAGATCTCGGCGGTGAGAATGCGTGTGGCGTGGATGTTGCCAAACAGCCGGGCAAACTCTTCACCGCAGGCGTTCATTAATTCGGGGTCCACCTGGTGATTGATCAGGCTGTCGACTTTTAAGATCCCATTTCCCAGGATCTTTCCTTCCAAGCTGATTCGTTTACGTAATAGATCCATAAAAAAGTCCTTTGTTGGGGTTGTATAGACATTTTACCGCGTCCCATCTTTATTATTATCAATTAAGAAGAAGATTTACCTTAAAAAAAGAAAAAAAAGATTGTGTTAGAATAAAAACCGATGAGCGTGCTTCCTTCAATTTTATTGGCATCCAATTCACCCAGGCGTAAAGAGCTGCTGGGATGGACAGGTTTGGTGTTTTCCGTTCGTGCTGTGGATATTGATGAAACAGTGCTCGAAGGTGAGAGTCCAAGCACTTATGTTTCCCGCCTGGCATTGCAAAAAGCCCAGGCAGCAGCCGAACGAACCCCTGGGCAGCTTATCCTGGCTGCAGATACCACCGTTGCAGACGGTGCTGAAATTCTCGGAAAACCTGTCGATCGTGAAGACGCGAAACGGATGCTTATTCAACTGAGAGGGCACGTGCATTGGGTCCATACCGCGCTGACGTTGATCGACGCAGAGGGTAAGATCATCTCCGAACTGTGTACCACGCCGGTAGAGATGCGCGAGTACACGGATGCTGAACTTGAACGCTACCTGGATACGAACGATCCGCTGGATAAAGCTGGAGCGTATGCCATCCAGCACGTCGAATTTCACCCGGTGGTCCACATGACAGGCTGCTTCGCCAGCGTGATCGGCTTGCCCTTGTGTCACCTGGTACGCGGGCTGCGCAAATTGGGAATTGATGACTTATCCGCCATCCCGGCTGCCTGCCAAAAAAATCTGCGTTATGATTGTCCTGTAACGCAACAAATCCTGAATGAAAAATAGAAAGAGTTTACCCTGACCGCAGGTCAGGAGGTGATGATGAAACTAGCCAGAATTGCATTCTTATTCTTATTGATATTGACAGCCTGTTCCAATGGGGCAACACCCACTGCCACTCCCACAGAAGCGGGGCTGCCCACTCCGGTTGTAGGCGTTACTAAAACACCTGACAGCCAGGAAGCCGCCCAGGCATTCCTGGACGCATGGAAATCAGCAGATTATGCAGGCATGTACGCTATGCTTTCGCCCACCAGCCAGGATGCGATCAGCAATGATGATTTTGTCGCCCTTTATGCTCAAACTGGCGACGCCCTGACGTTGATAGACATGGAATCCAGTATTCTTTCGGCCCTGACCAATCCACAATCGGCAAAAGTCGGTTATGCGGTGATATTTCACACCTCGCTGACGGGGATCCTTGAGCGACAAATGGAAATGAACCTGCAGATGGTGAATGGCAGCTGGAAAATCCAATGGGATGATGGCATGATCCTGCCAGAAATGAAGGGTGGGAATCGCTTGATCCTGGACGTCACCCAACCCGCCCGGGGTGATATTTATGACAACACCGGCAACGCAATCGCTACCGAAACGGACGTGGTCGCCCTGGGCATCGTGCCGGGGCAGGTGGCTGAAGCGGACCTTGAAAATCTTGTCGTCCAGTTATCAGCGATGACGGGCCGGACCAAGCAGTCGATCGAAGACCTATACAACACTGCCTCCGACTGGTATGTGCCTGTGGGTGAGGTTTCGAAAGAGACCTTTGATAAACATGCACCTTATATTGCCAATATTGCCGGACTGGTGACCAATGAGTACACCGGGAGGTATTACTATAACGGCGGGATCGCCCCGCAAACCATTGGATATGTGCAGCCCATCTTCCAGGACCAAGTGGCCGAATTCAAAAAGGCCGGGTATCCAGCGGATGCCCTGGTTGGACAGGCAGGACTTGAAAAAACCGAAGAATCGGTGCTTGCGGGAAAATTCGGGGCGGACCTGTATGTGACCGCACCGGACGGAGCAGTGATCACACGCCTGGCGCACACCGACCCCCAGGCTGCCCAAAACATCACCACCACCCTGGATAAGAATTTGCAGTTGGTGGCGCAAAAAGCCTTGATGGGATTCACAGGTGCGATCGTGGTACTCGAACGCGACACCGGAAGAGTTCTGGCGATGGTGTCGTCGCCGGGATATGACCCGAATTATTTTCAAGGCGCCAACTATAACAGCACAACGGGGTTGACCCTGCTGAGCAGCGAAGCCAATACGCCCTTATGGAATCGCGCAGCTCAATCGAGCTACCCTTTGGGATCAGTATTCAAATTGGTCACCATGTCAGCCGCGTTGGAATCGGGCAATTTCACGACAGATTCGACTTATGAATGTACCAGCCAGTTTACCGAACTCCCTGGATTTGTGGGGAACGACTGGACCTTCGACAAGGAACTACCTCCTTCCGGAAATTTATCGCTACTCGGCGGGCTGATGCGCTCCTGCAACCCATGGTTCTATCACCTTGGGCTGGAGCTTTACCGCTACAAGAGCGATACCTACCTGGCAGATATGGCGCGTGGATTTGGCCTGGGCTCGGCGACAGGCATCACCGGTGTCTATGAAGATGCAGGTCAGATCACCAACCCGGCAGACGAAGGTGCTGCCGTGCAGATGGGCATTGGCCAGGGAGATATGCTGGTTACGCCATTGCAGGTGGCCGATTTCGTTGCTGCGATCGGCAACGGCGGGACGCTTTATACTCCTCAGCTGATTGAAAAGATCACCGATATTGACGGCAATGTGACCCAGCCTTTCGCACCCAAAATCCGCGGCAAATTGCCTGTGAGCCAGAAAACATTGGATGCATTAAAAGAGGGCATGCAGATGGTTGTGCGCGATCCGAAAGGCACAGCTTACCGCACGTTTGTGGGGGTGAACACACCCATCTACGGCAAAACCGGAACCGCCACCAACTCGCTGGCTGATCCCCATGCCTGGTTCGCCGGCTTTACCGACGCCGGACGCACCGACAAACCCGACATCGCCATTGTGGTTCTGGCTGAAAACTCCGGCGACGGATCCGTTTATGCCGCACCCATCTTCCGGCGTGTGATCGAAGCCTATTTCACCGGCGAAGTGTACCGGTTGTATCCGTGGGAATCTGAACTCTACGTTACCAAAACCCCGACCGAGGAGCCGACTCCCGAACCTGCCCAATGACGAACCAAACCATCACCGGCCGCGTATTACGTTACCAATCAGGGTTTTTCACCATCGAGGTGGAATCTCACAGGGTAACGTGCGGGCTGCGCGGAAGGTTGAAACGCCGGGATTTTCAAGGCGACATCATCGGCATCGGTGATATGGTGCGTTTCACACCCTTGGACGACGGCAGCGGAGTGATCGAAGAAATTCTCCCCCGGCAAAGTGAACTGGTGCGCATGGACCCCACGCCCAGGGGAGATTACCGCCAGATATTGCTGGCCAATCCAGATCAAATTGTGGCAGTTTTTGCCTGCGCGCACCCCACTCCTCACTTACGCATGCTCGACCGTTTCCTGGTGATTGCAGAAAAACAACGATTGAAAGCGGTCATTGTTGCCAATAAAGTGGACCTGGTTGGCGGAGTGGACGAAGCCAAAAAGGTGTTTGGCGTTTATCCTCCCCTGGGCTATCCGGTGCTGTACACATCCGCCTTGCTGGGGTTGGGGGTCGAAGAATTGCGGGCAGTGCTAGCCGGCAAACTTTCCGCGCTTGCAGGTCCGTCGGGGGTGGGCAAATCCAGTTTGCTGAATGAGCTGCAACCAGGCTTGGGACTGGCGGTGCGCGAAATTGGTGCGCGGCTCGACAAGGGCCGGCACACCACCGTAGTGCGTGAACTGTTCCCGCTGGTGGAAGGCGGTTACGTGGCAGATTTACCCGGGCTGCGAAAGCTGAATTTGTGGGATACCCAACCTGAAGAGTTGGATGGTTATTTTCCAGAACTGCGTGACCTGGTATCGCAATGTCAGTATAACGACTGCACTCATTTGAATACCCCGGGCTGCGCGGTCATCGCAGCAGTCAAGGCTGGCAGCGTCAGCCCTGAAAGATATGAATCCTACCTGCGGCTGCGTGCCGGAGACTCGCGTTGAGCCTGCCACCCAAAATAAGCCCTGCATGAGCTTGCGGGGACGTAAATTTGAGGCAATTTGGCGCTAAAAAGCCAGGCAAAAAGCAAGATATAATAGGTTATTCCGTGAGACCCCTTACACAAGGTTCATTTGTGATGAAGATTGTCAAAAACCCATTCGTCCACCAGCTGTGCATACTTTTCGTGGCAAGCAGCCTCTTTCTTGCAGCATGCGGAGGGGCTCCGGCTGAAAATACTCCCCCAACCTCCAGCGAAACACAAACCCCGCCTCCCACTTCAACCGCTACAGCAATTCCAAAGAAGACCCTGGTCATCTGCGAGGCAGACGAACCCCAAAGCTTATATCTCTATGGGGGATCTTCCGCTTCGATGTGGAGTGTTCTCGAGTCGATCTATGATGGGCCGATCGACACCGTCGATTTCAAACCTCAACCGGTGCTCCTGACCGAAATTCCATCACTCGATAATGGTGGAGTAAGCATCAGTACGGTAGCTGTTGCGGGTGGGGATGTAGTGGCTAACACCGAAGGAGACCTGGTTACCCTGCAAAAGGGGGTCAAAGTATTTCCAGGGGGCTGCACGGATGCAAGCTGTGCAGTGGAATGGGACGGTCAGAGTGCCCTGACAGTAACGCAAATGACGGCGACCTTTAAATTGAAGTCCGGGGTCACATGGTCCGATGGTCAATCCCTCACCGCGCAGGATTCAGTTTTTTCATTTACAGCGGCTGGCAGCCCATCTGCCCAGGGTTCAAAAACCTTGGTGAATAAGACGGAGTCGTACACTGCAGTTGATCCTCAGACGGTTCAATGGATCGGGAAACCCGGCTATTTGACTTTAAACCCGGGCGCATTCTTCTGGACTCCGCTGCCGAGTCACCAGCTCAGCCTGCTTTCGCCGGAAGAGATGATTACGTCTCCGATCACAAATAAATCCCCCTTGGGATGGGGCGCTTATAAAATCGACGAGTGGATTCCAGGGGATCATATTCGCATGGTGAAGAATCCCTATTACTTTAGGGCTGACGAGGGCTATCCCAAATTTGACGTAGTTGTGTATCGCTTCCTTGGAGGCGCGGCATCCACCGACCTGGCGCCCTTATCCAATGGCGAATGTGACGTGATGGATACATCGCTGCAGATGGTTGATCAGCTCAAGGCGCTGGAAGCGCTGCATACGCAAGGCAAGGTCAATCTTTACCTTGGCCAGGGTCCCGAATGGGAAGTCTTAAACTTCGGGATCAAACCCGCATCCTATGACGATGTCTACAACCCTTTCATCGACCGGCAGGATTTCTTTGGCGATGTGCGAGTCCGCCAGGCCATCGCTTATTGCACGGATCGCAGATCGATCAATTCCACCTTGTTCCAGGGGAAGGCGAATATTCCAGATTCCTATCTCCCCCCCTCCCATCCATCCCTGGGCAACGGATTAACTCATTATGATTATGATCCTGAGCAGGGAAAGAAGTTGCTGGAAGAAGCCGGTTGGAAGGATAATGACGGCGATCCATCGACGCCCAGGGTATCTTCAGGGGTACGCAATATCCTGGATGGGACCAAGTTTGAGGTCAGTTACACCGCAAGTGAAAGTGATTGGCATTCTCAGATTGCCACAATTCTGACCAGTGATCTGGGCGCGTGCGGAATTCAATTGACGACCAATTTACTGCCGGTGGCGGACCTGTATGCTCAAGGTCCCGACGGCGTTCTTTTTGGGCGCAACTTTGACCTGGCAGAAATGGCCTGGTCCGGAGGCAGCCTTCCTCCATGTTATTTATATACTTCCAGTGAAATTCCCGCCGGAAAGAATCAGTGGCTTGGCAACAAGTACGGCGGCGTGAATATTACAGGTTATTCCAATCCCGAGTATGATCAAGCCTGCCAGGCAATGCTTTCAGCAGGGCTTTCGCAGGAACACTTTGAGGCTGCCAACCAAAAAACGCAGGAAATATTATCCCAGGAACTGCCAATGCTTCCTTTATTTGATCATTTAAAGATTTTGGCAGCCAAAGCGGATGTGTGCGGGTTAAGCCTGGATGTCAGCTCGCGCAGCGCAATGAAAGACCTTGAATTATTAGATTTTGGGAACACGTGCGTAAACTAAATGTTTGATGCTATAATGTGATACTCCCGGGGTAAAGTCTCTCGGGTTGACTTATTATAAAAAACATTTATAATTTTATTATTGCCAGCCTTATATCAACTGTAGCTTAAAGAAACTAAAACCAACAATCCAAAGGATAACTTGCATGCCCGCTGCTTTACTTGATGTACAAGGGTTAGAAACACAATTTAAGACCCCCGAGGGTCTGGTTCATGCAGTCAATGGAGTTTCGTTCACCCTTAAAGAGGGAGAAACACTAGGTGTGGTTGGCGAAAGTGGTTGTGGTAAGAGCGTCACCATGCTTTCAATTTTGCGGCTTGTGCCCATGCCCCCTGGAAGGATCGTTGCCGGTAAGGCTTTCTTTCGCGGTAAGGATTTGCTAGCAATTAACGAAGAAGAAATTCGCCAGGTTCGCGGTGCACAGATCGCAATGGTTTTTCAAGACCCAATGACCTCGCTCAACCCCGTCATCACCATTGGAAAACAACTTGAAGAACCCCTGGCTTTGCACCTGAATATGGATAAAAAGCAAGCCATGGAACGATCTGTTGAACTTTTGGAAATTGTAGGTATTCCAAGAGGCAAAGATCGATTAAATGATTATCCCCATCAATTCTCAGGTGGTATGCGCCAGCGTGTGATGATCGCCATGGCGCTTTCCTGCAACCCGCAGATCCTCATTGCAGACGAGCCAACGACCGCTTTGGATGTAACCATCCAGGCACAGATTATGGATTTGGTTAAACGTCTGCGCGACGAATTAGGCATGGCGATCATTTGGATCACCCATGACCTGGGCGTTGTGGCTGACCTGGCGCAGCGAGTGCTGGTGATGTACGGCGGTTTTATCATCGAGGAATCGCTGGTAAAAGACCTGTATTCACACCCCTCCCACCCTTATACCATAGGGTTGCTGGGCAGCCTGCCCCGCCTGGATAGCAAAACAAACGAAAAGCTTTATTCAATTGAAGGATTTCCTCCGGTGTTAATGCAAAAACCAACAGCCTGCCCCTTTGCGCCCCGGTGCAAGTGGTCCATTGAGAAATGCTGGAACGAGAACCCTCTGCTTGAGGAAGTGCGCCCTGATCACCGGGTGGCTTGCTGGGTGGCAATGCAGCCCGGAGGTTTACACTAATGAGCGAAAACAACGTAATTCTCCGAGTTGATGACCTGGTGGAACACTTCCCCATTTATCGGGGTGTGATTCGGCGCCAGGTGGGCGCTGTACATGCCGTGGATGGCGTTTCATTCGAAATTCATCGGGGTGAAACCCTGGGGTTGGTGGGCGAATCAGGTTGCGGTAAATCAACCACCGGTCGTACCATCCTCCAATTGTACAAACCCACTTCCGGACATGTGTATTTCAACGATGTTGATCTGACCACGCTCAAAGGCGAAGAAATGCGGAAGATGCGTCGCAATATGCAGATGATCTTCCAGGATCCATATGCTTCTTTGAACCCCCGCATGACGATCAACGAAATTGTCGGCGAGGGGCTGCTGGTTCATAATGTTGCCAAGGGCGCCGAGATCAATAAACGGGTTGCCGAATTGTTGGATCTGGTGCGTTTGAACCCCGCGTTTGCCACACGCTACCCCCATGAATTTTCCGGTGGACAACGTCAGCGCATTGGCATTGCACGGGCACTTGCCCTGGAACCTTCATTAATTATTTGTGATGAGCCTATCTCTGCGCTGGATGTATCCATTCAGGCACAGGTAGTGAACTTGCTCGAAGAACTCCAAGAGAAACTCAACCTTACTTATTTGTTTATTGCACACGATCTCTCGATGGTACGCCACATCAGCGACCGTGTAGCCGTAATGTACCTGGGTGTAATCATGGAGATCGCGTATCGCAATGATCTTTACTTTACACCTCTGCACCCATATACGCAGGCTTTACTCTCTGCTGTTCCCATTCCCGACCCGAACAAAGAACATGTTCACCGGAAGATTCTGGAAGGGGACGTTCCATCCCCGGTGAATCCTCCCTCTGGTTGTCGCTTCCGCACACGCTGCCCGTTGGCGATCAGTATTTGTGCTGAAGTAAGGCCCGAGTTCCGTGAAATCACCCCGGGTCACTTCGTTGCCTGCCATATGGTTAAATAGTGGTCGATCAGAGAAAAGAGATGATTTTTTGCGCCATGAATGCTCTTTATCTCTGCGAACAAAAAAAGGCACCAACACTTTAGAAGAGGAGAAGAAAATGCGTAAAACGTTTGTTGTGATTAGCTTGTTAGTTGTAATCAGCATGCTGTTAGCTGCATGCGCTACAACTACACCCACAACGGCAGCCACAACTGCACCGGCTGCTGAGACGACGGTAGCACCTGCTGAAACAACGGCAGCTGCAACCACCGCTGCACCTGCTGCATTAACTTCAAAGGACCCCACGTCCTTTGTTGAAGTTACTGCAGGTGATATTGATACCCTTGATCCAGCCCTGGCTTACGATACTGCCTCCGGCGAGATCATCTTCAACGTCTACAACGGCCTGATTTTCTATGATGGCGCTGAGACTTCCAAGTTCGTACCGAGCCTGGCCACTGAAGTTCCTACCGCCGAAAATGGCGGGATTTCTGCCGATGGCAAGACCTGGACCTGGAAGATCCGCAGTGGAGTCACCTTCCACAATGGCGATCCAATGACCCCGTCTGATGTTGCGTTCTCTCTGTGGCGTGGTTTGCTCCAGGGTGGAACCAGTTCACCGCAGTGGATGCTCTATCCCGCTTTCTTCGGAACCGGGATTGATGATATCTCCCTGCTTGTCGATCCTGAAGGCGCTCTCTATGATGATCGCGAAGCCCTTGCAAAAGCACCTGCCACGAAACTTGTGGCCGCCTGCGAACAGGTTAAAGCTGCCATCGTACCTGATGATGCTGCCATGACAGTCACCTTCAACCTTGCACAACCCTATCTTTCCTTGATGCCCATGCTTGCCCAGACCTGGGGCGATGTTATGGATGCCAAGTGGGTTGCCGAGAATAAAGGCTGGGATGGTTCCTGCGATACCTGGCAGAACTTCTACGCCATGACCTCTGCAGAAGATCCCTTCACCAATATCGAAAATGGCACAGGCCCCTACGTTTTGACCACCCGTACTCCTGGACAGGAAAATGTCCTGACCGCCTACGCTGGTTACTGGGACAAGGCTCCTGCATTGAAAACCGTCTCCATCAAGTACATCTCTGAGTGGGGTACCCGCTTCAGCATGCTGCAGACCGGCGACGCCGACATCGTATATGTTCCCGTCGAGAACCGCTCGCAGGCTGACGCCATGGTTGGCGAGAAATGCACCTGGGACGAAGCTGCGAATGATTATGGACCCTGCGAAGTCACCGATGCAGCCCAACCGCTGCGCCTGTACATCGGCCGCCCGCAGACCACCCAACAAGATGTGATCATCTACAACTTCGCCATTGCCACCAGCAAAGATTCCCCGAATGCTTATATGGGATCTGGTGCACTTGATGGTGCTGGTGTTCCCTCCGATTTCTTCGCTGATGTACACGTCCGCAAGGGCTTCAGCTATGCATTCGATTGGGATACTTTCATCAATGATGTTTACAACGGCGAAGCAGTTCAATCGCTCGAGCTGCCCATGCCCGGAATGCCTGGCTACGATCCTGCAGCCCCCCATTACACCATGGATCTGGCAAAATCGGCTGAAGAATTCAAACTGGCTGACGTCGACAAAGACGGCATTGCTGCCGGCGATGAGACCGATGGCACCGATGTTTGGAACACCGGCTTCTACATGATGATGCTCTACAACACCGGCAACACCACCCGCCAGATCACCTCTGAAATCCTGGCTGCTGACCTCGCACAGGTCAATGAGAAATTCCAGATCCAGACCCTTGGTCTGCCCTGGGCTTCCTACCTGGCTGCGCAGCGCGCAAAACAGATCCCCATTATGACCGCTGGCTGGATCGAAGATATTGCTGATCCCGATAACTGGTATCAGCCGTACACTACCGGTACTTATGGCGGCCGCCAGAACATGCCCGCAGATCTTAAAGAGCAATTCAGAGTCTTATTGAATGAGGGCGTCACCGGCACTACAACTGAAGCTCGTGCAGCCACCTACTACAAGATGAACCAACTCTACTATGACATTGCCGCTGGTATCCCCATCGTTCTGCAGACTTCACATGCATTTGAGCAGCGCTTTGTTCATGGCGTAGTTCGCAACCCGATCTTCCCTGGGCTCTACTTCTACACCATTTCCAAAGACTAATCTCGCTTTAGACTTAACAATACGGGGGTCTGCAAAGGCCCCCGTATGCCCCTCACTGTTTTGGCGTGCGAATTGACCATAATTCCGATTTTGATTAATTCGCAAGACAAAACTGCAAGGAAGGAAAAATGACCAACTATATAATCCGACGTTTACTCCTTGTACCACTATTACTATTCGGCGTTACTGTGTTGATCTTTTTGATGCTTCAATTGCTGGGGCCAGTAGAACGGTCTGCTTTATATATTCGGGACATTCCGAAAAACGAGATGGCTGTCCAGGGTGTGATCAAGCTTTATGACCTGGATAAACCGGTCTACGTTCAATATTGGAATTGGCTTGTGGGTAAGGTCGATTCGCTCGGCGTCAGGCACGGCGGCATCATTTATGGCAACTTTGGCTACTCCCGCACCGCATCGCAACCGGTTATCAATTTGATCAAATCGCGTTTTCCAAATACGTTGGATTTAACGATTTGGGCCGTCTTTCCGGTACTGTCCGTGGGCATCTGGCTGGGAGTTCAGGCTGCGGTGCATCAAAACGGTTGGGTAGACCAGGCGGCCAGGATTTTCAGTATTGTTGGAACATCCTTCCCGACCTTCGTCTTTGGTTTGTTAATGCTGATGCTCTTTTACGTGACCTTGGGATGGTTTGGTCCAGGCCGGTCTTCGGATTGGGCTGGCTTGGTCATCAACAGTCCGGCGTTCCATCATTACACCAGCCTGCTCACCTTTGACTCGTTGTTGAATGGAAGGTTTGATATCTTCCTGGATACGATCCGCCATATGTTCCTGCCCATCCTGACCCTTTCTTATATTTCCTGGGCAACCTTTGTAAGGGTCACACGCTCATCCATGCTTGAAACATTGCGCATGGAATATGTAACCACTGCGCGGGCGAAGGGCTTGCATGAACGGGATGTCATCAATAAACATGCCCGCCCCAATGCGATGATCCCTGTGATCACGCTGGCTGGTTTTCAGGTCATCGGTTTATTGGGCGGTGTGGTCATTACCGAAACGGTGTTCAATTACCCCGGTATTGGAGCTGCTGCGGCAAATGCAGCTGCCCAACTGGATGTGGTAACCGTTCTCGGCCTGGCAATCTTTAACGGCTTAATTCTGATCGTTGCAAATTTGGTGGTCGACGTGCTATATGCTTTTGTTGATCCCCGAGTGCGCCTGTCGTAGGAGGAACTAGCAGATGGTTGAGCATACTCCAGTTGGTGATAATTCTTTATTAGCTGACACCATATCATTAAGAAAGATTAGTTGGCTGGAACGCTTTTTAGGGCCTGAAAATTTTCGAATCGTTACAGGTTTGCTAAAAACACCCGCCTCGATTTTGGGGTTCATTTTAATATTTATCTTTGTATTGATCGCAGCTTTTGCACCTTTGATCATACCGCCTGTCACGCCGAACGATCCTTTTAAAATACCGCGCGACGGATTTAGTTCTGAACCAAAACCCATGGGCACGGTTTGGAAATTGAATCATCCCAAGACCGTTCCAGGCTGGTACAAGCTGGTCACCGGTAAAGATCAATGGACGCATCTTTTGGGAACCGCGCAGGGTCAGTACGATGTATTTTACGGTATCGTTTGGGGAACCCGAACAGCCTTTAAAACGGGCCTCATCGTTGTGGCTGCCACTGTGTTGATTGGTATCATCGTCGGGTCTGTTTCATCATTTTACGGTGGTGCAGTCGATATGATCATAATGCGTATCGTCGATGTTTTTATGACGATCCCGTATATCCTCGCCGCGTTGATCCTGGCAGCCATCCTCGCGCCAAAGCTGGGGAGGAGTATTTTGCCTTCCGTCATTGCGTTGGTGTCATTTGGATGGATGAGTTATGCGCGTATTATCCGGGGCGATATCCTCTCGATCAAAGAGCGGGATTACATCATGGCTGCGCGTGTGTTGGGGGTTAAGGACAGCCGCATTCTGTTCAAACATATTGTGCCGAATGCGATCTTCCCGACCCTGGTTCTGGCTTCACTGGCAATCGGTGATGTGGTACTTTCCTTTGCCGCCCTTTCCTTCCTCGGAATCGGTACCCCAACTGGCTATGCAGACTGGGGGCAAATTCTCTCCTTCGCGCGTAACTGGATTACCAACCTGAATACTTATTGGTATATTGTGGTCTGGCCGGGGTTGACTCTCGTCCTGTTCGTGATGGGCTGGAACCTGGTGGGGGATGCATTGCGCGATATCCTCGACCCAAGGATGCGCGGTTCAAATTAATTGTTCAATGGTTCAACTGAAAAGCCCCGAGAATTACTTGGGGCTTTTTTGTTTGTGAAGTCGTAAAGATCGACGTCCTCTTCGAGGCTTAGTTTTCTTAGGAAGCGTATCCGTTCAAGGGATGAAAAAAATGATCCGGTTCAGAGGCAAGGATAGGATGGTGGTGAGTTAAGGTACCCTGTAATTTCGCGAATTTCTGTGTTAAAATCATTCCACTTGCTGGGAATTCCTATTGGGGCATGGTGCAACGGCAGCACACCAGACTTTGGATCTGTGGATCTTGGTTCGAATCCAGGTGCCCCAGCCTGCATTAATGGCTGGATGAACAAACTTTCAACGATATTGAGGTTGAGCACGACCTTCATGAACGAGCAAAGCGCAGTCGGATTGGCGCACTGCTCGTTGTTGTTTTAACCTGAAATCTACAAAACTGTGCCATAATACGGATACAGGAGCCAAGTATGAAAATATCTAGCGTAATCCTCGCAGCCGGTCAGGGTACCCGAATGGTATCGAACCTGCCTAAAGTGCTGCATAAACTGAACGGCAAAGCGCTGGTGCTGTATTCCATTGAAAGCGCCTGCAGGGTGGGTTCTGAAAAACCTGTGCTGGTCGTCAGCCCCAATGCTGATTCGATCCGCAGTGTGGTTGGCGACCAGGTACGCTATGCTGTCCAGGAAAAACAACTGGGTACGGCTGATGCGGTGCTTTCCGCTGAAGCGCTGCTCAAGAACAAGACAGACCTGGTGCTTGTCACGCACGCGGATATGCCGCTGCTCACCCCCGAAACCCTATCGAGCCTGATCGAAACGCAGCAAGTCGAATCCCGGGCCGATGACGATGCTCACGGTAAGGTCCGCGAACCCGCGCGGCTTTGGGCGGGTCGTCCGCTCAGCCGACGGCCGGGTCATTCAAATCATCGAGGAAGCCCAGGCGACCCCGGAACAACTCGAGATCACTGAACTCAACGTGGGTGCGTACTGCTTCTCCGGCTCCTGGTTGTGGGAGGCATTGGATAAAATCAAGCTCAACCCCAAGGGCGAGTATTATCTGACCGATATCGTGGCAGTTGCCGGAAACGCCGGTGAGAATGTGGCAGTGATCTCCCTGAGCGACGAAGAGGAAGCCATGGGCATCAACAACCGCAGCCATTTGGCAGAAGCAGAAGCGGTTCTGCGCCGCCGCATCAATGAGAAGTGGCTGCTCGCAGGGGTGACGATGCTCGATCCGAACCTGGTCTATATCGAAGATTCGGTGAAGCTCGGCAAAGACACGCTGCTCTTCCCCAATACCTACTTGCGCGGAGATACGCAGATCGGTGAGGGCTGCCGCATCGGTCCAAACACGATCATCGAAAATTCAAGTGTGGGCAATGACTGCACGCTGCTTGCGTCGGTGATCGAAGGGGCGATCGTGGAGGACGGGGTTGGGATGGGGCCATTCTGTCACCTGCGCAAAGGAGCCCACCTGCGCAAAGGTGTGCATATGGGCAATTTCGGAGAAGTCAAAGACTCGACCCTTGGACCTGGCACCAAGATGGGTCATTTCTCCTATATCGGGAATGCCGAAATTGGCGAAAATGTAAACATCGGTGCCGGCACGATCACCTGCAATTTCGACGGGGTACACAAACACCCAACTGTGATCGGCGATAATGTCTTCATCGGCAGCGACACCATGCTGGTGGCTCCGGTCAAGATTGGCAAAGGGGCTCACACGGGTGCGGGTGCGGTGGTCACCCAGGACGTTGCCGAAGGAGATGTGGTCGTTGGGGTGCCTGCCCACTCCATTAAAAGGAATAACCAGCCATGAGTTCTCTCAACTGGTTGTTGTTGGTCTTCCTGGTGTTGTTGGATCTGTTTTTTGCGTTGATCCGGGCGGCGCTGGTGAATGCGCGTCTGACCCAACTGTTGGGCATGCCGGATCACATGCAGAAACAGGTTCAGGCTACCTTGAAGCTGGTTGAAAAACCGGAATTGCGCGCAGCGCTGCGCGTGCTTACCGGGTTGAGCCACATTTTGGTGGTGACCACATTCCTCTGGATGATCCTATTCAACTGGCTGGATCGGATCAACCTTGCGGGTGCGCTGGGGATTGCCACCCTCGTTTTGATCGCTTTATACCTGCTCGATTTTTCCTTCGAGCGACTGCCGTTGAAAAATCCCGAGGCATGGGCGTTGAAGTTGACCCCCGTTGCCACGGCGTTAAACTTCATCCTGCAACCCATCACCCTGATTCTCACCGAGCTCCAGGGCACACGCGGACAATCCGAGCGCAGCCTGGGCGCGGTGACGGAAGATGAGCTGAAAACCTGGGTGCAGGTGGGTCAACCCGAAGGCGGACTGGAAAAAGATGAACGGCGCATGATCTATTCCATCTTCCAGTTTGGAGACACCTTGAGCCGCGAGATCATGGTTCCCCGCATCGATGTGCTGGCACTGGATGTAAATACGCCGCTGGAGACGGCAGCCAACGAGATGGTTGAATCAGGTCATTCACGGGTTCCGGTGTACGAAGAAACGATCGATAATGTGATCGGTTTGCTCTATGCCAAAGACTTGTTAAAAGTTCGGTTTGACGCTGGCGCTGAGAGGGAGATCCGCAATTACTTGCGCCCGGCTTATTTTGTTCCTGAATCGAAAAAGGTGGACGAGCTGCTGGCAGAAATGCAGGGGAAAGGCGTTCACCTGGCGATCGTGGTGGACGAATATGGCGGAATGGCAGGCATCGTCACCCTGGAAGATATCGTCGAAGAGATCGTCGGCGAAATTCGGGATGAATATGATCAAAAAGAAGAGCTGCTTGCCGAGCAAATTTCGGATGACGAATATGTTTTCAACGGCCGGGTATCATTGGATGATTTCAACGATGCACTGGACACTCACTTGTTCGATGAGAGCGCGGATACCTTGGGTGGGTATATTTACGGCGAGCTTGGCAGGGTACCGGTGGAAGGCGAAAGTTTACAGGTTGAGGACTGGATATTGACCGTGGAAGTGGTACGCAGCAGGCGCATTATCCGCATTCGCTGCATACGCGGTACACTTCCCAAAGAGACGGAGGAGCAAGTTGGACCTGAATCAGAAAACACGTAACGAATTGATCGAACGGGCTTTGAACACCCGATCCTTCTCGTATTCCCCCTATTCGCATTATGCGGTTGGAGCAGCTTTGCTCACCGAGTCGGGCAAAATTTATACCGGGGTCAATATTGAAAATTCTGCATATCCCACATCCATCTGCGCCGAGCGGGTGGCCATCTTCAAAGCCGTGTCAGAGGGTGAACGTTCGTTCACCGCGATCGCGATTGCCACGGATAATGGCGGAAGTCCGTGCGGGTCTTGCAGGCAGGTAATGGCGGAATTTTCGCTGCAAATGCAGGTAATTGTCGTAGATGACAGCGGCAGGGTTCATCTGGATGCTCCTTTGGAGGAGCTTCTCCCTCATGCATTCACCCCTGACGACCTGGTTTAGTTTTCAAGCAAATTACAGGCGAGCGCATGCCAAAAACAGAAAGATCCATTCGCGTAGATTCGGTGGTGCTGCGCCATTCAGATTATGGTGAAGCCGACCGTCTGCTCACGCTTTACACCCGCGAGCAGGGGAAGATCCGTGCGATCGCCAAGGGCGTGCGCAAAATCCAATCCCGCAAAGCCGGGCATCTTGAGCCTTTCACCCGGGTGACCTTGATGCTTGCCCGCGGTCATGATTTGTGGATCGTAACCCAGGCGGAAACGATCAATGCCTTTCAACCCCTGCGCGAAGAGCTGGGAATGATGAGCCAGGCGGCTTATGTGGTGGAACTGCTCGAACGTTTTAGCTACGAGGAAGGTCAGAACTGGCAGCTTTTCGATCTGCTGGTGGCAACTCTGGAACGCTTGAGCAGCGAAAAAGACCCATTCGTACCGGTGCGGTTTTACGAGATGCGCCTGCTGGATTTGCTGGGGTTCAGACCGCTTCTGTTCGAATGCGCTGCGTGCGGTAAAGAAATCAAGGCGGAAGATCAATATTTTTCCGCAGAGTTGGGAGGTATCCTCTGCCCTGCAGACGGCGGCACGAACCCCTTTGCCAGGCGCGTGAGCCAGGAAGCCCTGAAGTATATGCGCCATTTTCAGCGCAGCAACTACGTCCAGGCGGCGGTTGCCGACCCGACTCCAGAGATTCGCCTGGAAATCGAGACCTTGATGAATCATTATTTAACCCACCTGCTGGAACGTCAGTTGAATACCCCCGAGTTCATAAAGCAAATTCGAAAATAAATACATCGTAAACGAAAAGGGGTGAAGCATCGTGCAAGAATTATTACACGAAATGTGGGCGAAGCGTCGTGCAACCATCTCGGGTAATAAAAGACGCATTGAATGCACGTTGCTTCGCCCTTACAGACAATCTATCTACCGTGATTACCGTTTTCAGGCAGCCTCGAGAGAGGCCATCACAGGGTATAATAATGCCTATTCCTGAACAATCCCATCCAAGCGGAGAGGGTGAATGAGCCAACCTTTAGACTTTCAAGATGTAATCATGACGCTTCAACGATTCTGGGCAGACCAGGGCTGCATGATCTGGCAGCCTTATTACACCCAGGTGGGAGCCGGCACGATGAACCCGGCGACTTTCCTGCGGGTGCTGGGGCCGGAACCCTGGAACGTAGCTTATGTAGAACCTTCAGTGCGTCCGGATGACGGGCGTTACGGTGAAAACCCCAACCGCTTTCAGCAGCATTACCAGTTTCAAGTGATTCTCAAACCAGACCCGGGCAACCCGCAGGAGCTTTACCTGAAATCACTGGAAGCCCTGGGGATCGACCCGGCTCAGCATGATATCCGTTTTGTCGAAGACAACTGGGAGCAGCCCGCACTTGGCGCCTGGGGACTGGGCTGGGAAGTATGGTTGGATGGACAGGAAATCACCCAATTTACCTACTTTCAGCAGGCAGGCGGTTTGACCGTGGACCCCGTGGCGGTGGAGATCACCTACGGACTCGAGCGGATCACCATGCCGTTGCAGCACGCGCATCATTTTCGCGAGATGCGCTGGAACAAGACGCACACTTATGGGGATGTCAATTTCCAGGGCGAGGTGGAGCACAGTAAGTATTATTTCGAAGTGGCTGATGTTGAGCGGCAGCGCCAACTTTATAAGCTATACGAACAAGAGGCGAATGAAGCCCTGGCTCATGGATTGGTCCTGCCAGCCCATGATTATATTCTCAAGATGTCTCACACGTTCAATGTTCTCGATACCCGGGGCGCTGTGGGCGTCACTGAACGCCAGGCTCTCTTTGGCAAGATGCGTGAGATGGCGCACCGTAATTCCGAAGCGTATGTGGCGCAGCGCCAGGCAATGGAGTTCCCATGGCTCAACGGTTCGGCCGCTTCAACTGTTGGAGAGGTAAAGCAAACTACAACAGTCCAAACACCCGCAGCTCTACCGAACGGCCCCGTGCCGTTCCTGCTTGAAATTGGTACTGAGGAATTACCTGCCTCCGATTTGGAGTCTGCACTCAGTCAACTGCGCGAACGTGTTCCGGCGATGCTGGACGAACTCCGCCTGGCGCATGGAAAAGTGACCATCCTGGGCACCCCGCGCCGCCTGGTGGCCGAAGTGGAAAACCTGGCAGAACGCCAGGAGGACCGGACGGTCGTGGTAAAAGGTCCGCCCGCAAGCCGCGCATTCGACGCAGCCGGTATTCCCACGCGCGCTGCTGAAGGTTTTGCCCAGAGCAAAGGTGTCAATGTCAGCGAGCTGCAGGTCAAGGAGATAGACGGCGGCCAATATGTGGTAGCGCTGGTCAGCGAAGCCAGCCAGCCGGCCTATGATGTTCTGCTGCAAGCTTTACCCGAGCTTGTCTCCGGGATAAAATTCGATAAATCGATGCGTTGGAACGCGACCAACATCGCCTTCTCACGCCCGGTACGCTGGCTTTTGGCCATGCTTGGGGGGGCTGCGATCCCATTCGAGTACGCAGGCTTGACGGCAGACAGCACCACCCGTGGATTGCGCTTCCTGCAGCCTGTAGAGATAAAAGTAGGGTCGGCTTCAGAATATTTTGCTGCCCTCGAAAAACAGGGCATCATGCTTGACCCCGAGGCCCGTAAAAGTAAAATTCGCGAGCAGGTAAAGCAGCTCGCAGTCGAAGTTGGCGGAAGCAGCGAAGTGGATGAAACCCTGCTGGATGAGGTGACTCAACTCGTCGAAGCCCCCACCGGTCTGCGTGGATCCTTTAGCGAGGATTATCTGCGCCTTCCACCCGAGGTTCTGATCTCGACCATGAAAAAGCACCAGCGATACTTCCCGGTGCAGACACCCGATGGGCAACTCCTGCCTTATTTCATCGCAGTCCGCAACGGCGATACCACAGGCGTGGATGTGGTGCGGGATGGGAACGAACAGGTCATCCGCGCCAGGTTTGCTGATGCCAGCTTCTTTATCAATGAAGACCTGAAACACAAATTAGCCGACCAGCTCGACCGCCTGGGTACACTCACCTTCCAATATAAATTGGGCTCGATGCTGGATAAAACCCACCGCATCGAAACCCTGGTTGGAAAGCTTTCAGATAAAGTGGGGTTATCCGCTGCCGAGAAAGTCACTGCCTTACGTGCCGCCACTTTGTGCAAGGCGGACCTGGTCACCCATATGGTCATCGAGATGACGTCTCTCCAGGGAGTGATGGGGCGCTATTATGCCCGTTTCTCGGGTGAGACTGATGAGGTGGCCCAGGCAATTTACGACCACTACCTGCCGCGTTTTACCGGGGATGGCTCGCCGTCAAACAAGATAGGCCTGGTTGTAGGGATTGCCGACCGCCTGGATTCATTGGCTGGACTTTTCGCAGCCGGTTTGGCGCCTACCGGAACCAAAGATCCCTTTGCACAGCGTCGAACGGCGCTGGGCCTTGTGCAAAGCCTTGCCGCTTTCAATCTCGATTTTGACCTGGCTGAAGGGATTGCCCTGGCATCGTCAACCCTGCCCATCGCCTCTGATGCGACGATCCAAAAGAGCTGCCTCGACTTCATCGTTGGGCGCTTGAAGAACAACCTGACCGACCAGGGTTTCCGCTACGATATTGTGGATGCGGTGCTCTCAGCCCAACAGCAAAACCCGGCGGGGGTTGTACGTGCGGTGAGCGAATTGAGCCGCTGGGTGGAGAGAGACGATTGGTCGTTGATCCTGCCGGCTTATTCACGCTGCGTGCGTATCACCCGCGACCAGAAAACAACCTTTACCATCGACCCGGCTGCATTCAAGGAACCGGAGGAACGCGAATTGTACGAGGCGCTGCAGACCCTTGAAAAATCACACCGGCGTGAAGGTTCGGTGGACGATTTGCTCAACGCGTTCGTACCGGTGATCCCGGTGATCAACAGCTTTTTCGAGAAAGTGCTGGTGATGGACGAAGACCCTGCCATCCGCTCGAACCGCCTTGGCTTGCTGCAGCACATCAGCGCATTGGCTGAAGGTGTCGCGGATTTTTCGAAGCTTGAAGGATTCTAACAAAGATTATGGAATGGTTACAATTTGATTCTTTTGCATCTATTTGTAATATGAAGTAGAGTATCCTATGGAACAATTAACTATTCCAAATATCAGTCCAGATATTCATGGAGAAATACCAAATAATAAGAGGAATGGTCTTTTATCAAAAGATCATTCATTTCATGATTGGTATCGGTTTGTTCTTTCATTTCCACCTACGTTAGTCCGAGCATATATTAATAAATTTAAAGTGGATTATACCCAAAAGGTTTTAGATCCATTTTGTGGGACAGGAACAACAAATATTGAGTGCAAATTAAATGGCATTCCGAGTGTTGGTATAGAATCCAATCCCTTTCCATTCTTCGCGAGTAAAGTTAAAGTAAATTGGCAAATTGATCCCATAAAATTAATAGAAAATTCGAGGTTGATAGCTGAAAAAGCTAATGAGGAATTACGGAAAACTGGAATTAATGACGAAGTTCTTCATTATGAAACTAAAAATGAAAAACTCTTTACTCTCTCACCAGAAAAAGAAAAGCTTCTAATAAAAGATTCACTAAGTCCATTACCAAAACATAAATCAATTATTTTGTTTAGCTGTATCCAAAAATATGGCGAGCCAGAATTGCTTGGTCATCTTAAACTTGCATTTGCTAAAACATTAGTTTTTGATTCAAGTAATCTTTCTTTTGGCCCAGAAGTAGGAGTCGGAAAGATAAAAAATGATTGTCCAGTCGTGGCAAATTGGTCGAAAGAGATTGTAGCTATTTCATCGGATATTCAACGATTCGGCAACAATCAAACACGGGCAGATATGTACCAATTAGATTCTCGTGATTTATCTTGGCAAGTTGAACCTCAGTCTATTGATTGTGTTATCACTTCTCCACCCTATCCGAATGAAAAAGATTACACCCGTACAACTAGGCTGGAATCAGTTTTTCTAGGTTTTATTAATGACTCAGAGGACCTTAGGGCGGTAAAGAAAAGTCTTTTACGATCAAATACGAGAGGGATCTATAAGAATGATGATGATTATCTTGAGGTCGCTGATATTCCAGAAATTGTGGAACTTACCGAAAGAATTGAAGGAAAGAGAATAGAACTAGGTAAGACCTCCGGTTTTGAGAAACAGTATTCAAAAGTCACAAAGAATTATTTTGGTGGTATGGCCTTACACTTTAAAGAATTAAGGTCAATCCTGAAACCGGGTGCAACTCTTGCCTATGTGGTCGGTGACCAGGCATCCTATTTTAGGATTTTAATAAAAACTGGTCAATTATTAGGAAGAATCGCGGAGAAATATGGATATGAAGTAATTGGATTGGATCTTTTTAGAACACGGCTCTCTACTGCAACAAGGGAACAACTACGAGAAGAGGTATTACTACTCAAATGGAAGAGTTGATAAAAGGAGGGATTCGTGTCATCAAAAAATAATTATGACAATATAATCGCAAAAATCTTCGAGAATCATTACCAAGAAGGAATTACGGAATTTGAATTTGATCGAGAAGAATTTGTGCAAGTTGCACAAGAAATAGGCGGAATGGTACCAAAGAATTTAGGAGATATTAATTATAGTTTTCGCTTCCGAAAATCACTGCCTGATTCAATTACATCAACGGCTCCTGAAGGGCAAGAATGGCATATTTTATTATCTGGAAGAGGCCACTATCGGTTTGTTCTGTCAGTAGAAGACAAGATTATTCCTACAGATCTTTTGGCTGAAATTAGAATTCCTGACTCAACACCAGGGCTTATTTCGCTATATGCCTACTCAGATGAACAAGCCCTATTAGCAATACTTCGGTATAATCGATTGCTAGACATTTTTACTGGCAAAACATGCTATTCATTACAAAATCACTTAAGAACAACAGTGCCTCATATTGGGCAAGTGGAGACTGATGAAGTATATGTCGGTCTAGACCAACAAGGAACTCACTATGTATTCCCTGTACAGGCTAAAGGACATTCTGATAAGATTGGGTTGGTTCAAATTGAACAAGATTTAGCTCTCTGTGAACACAAATTTAACGGTTTGGTATGTGTACCTATAGCCGCCCAATTTATGGAGCGGGATTTAATTTCAATGTTTAGTTTTAAGCCTACACCTAATGGAATAAGAATTTCGGCAGAAGTTCATTATCGGCTGGTTCCCGCTGAGGAATTTTCTAACGAAGATTAATGGTTATAAATGACTGCCATCGATGATATTAAATCCCGCATAGATATCGTGGATCTCGTTTCAGAGTCGGTGAAATTACGCCGTTCTGGAAGGAGCTATACGGGTTTTTGCCCCTTTCATCAAAATACCAAGACGCCCGCATTTGCCGTCTTCCCTGAATCCGGCACCTGGCGCTGTTTTGGGCAGTGCAATGAGGGCGGAGACATTTTCAAGTATGTGATGAAAAAAGAAGGCTGGGATTTTAGCGAGGCGCTAAAGTATCTCGCCCAGAGAGCCGGCGTGACGCTGGAGCCTCAAACCCCGGAGCGCAAGGCGGTTGAAGAAGAATATGCGCGTCTGCGCAATCTGCTGGAAGAGAGCGCGAGTTTTTATGCCTATCATCTGCTCCAGGATCCCGCCGGAAAAGAAGCCCTGGCGTATTTGCAGCACCGCGGCGTGAACCAGGAAAGCATTACGGTTTTCGGGCTGGGGTATGCGCCCAATAGTTATGAAGCGCTGCACACGCATTTCAGCGCAAAGGGTTATTCGAGTGAAGAGATGTCGCAAGCTGGATTGGTAAATGAGCGGGATGGAGGCGGATTCTACGATAAATTCCGCAACCGCATCATGTTTCCCATTCGGGATGCAGCCGGAAAGATGGCGGGCTTCGGCGCAAGGATTTTGGATCCAAACGACGTTCCGAAGTTCCTCAATTCGCCGCAAACCGTACTGTTCGATAAAAGCCACCTGCTGTACGGCCTGGACCAGGCGCGAAAAGCCATCCGCATGGAAGACCAGGTGGTCATCGTCGAAGGCTACCTGGATGTGATCGCACTCCACCAGAGCGGGTTCAAGAACACGGTTTCTCCCATGGGCACCGCGCTCAACGAAGATCAACTCCGGTTTCTGAAGAAATATTCGCGGCGCATTGTGCTCGCATTGGATGCCGACGCCGCAGGCGAAAAAGCCACTTTACGCGGGTTGGAGCTGGCACGCAACGCCCTGGACCGCACTGACGAGATCGGCTTCGATGCGCACGGTCTGCTGCGGCACGAAGCCCGCTTGCAGGCTGATGTGCGTGTGACCACCCTGCCTGAAGGCGCCGATCCTGATGAAGTGGTTCTGAGCGATCCAGAAAAATGGCGCCAGATCCTCGCCTCTGCCCAGCCGATCGTGGTGCATGTGATGGAAACCCTGGCAAAAGAAAAAGACCTCGACGATCCAAAAGCCAAATCAGCCATTGCCGCCCAGGTTCTGCCGCTGATCGAGGATGTTCCCTCGCCGGTAGAGCGCAATGCGTACCGCCAGCGCCTGGCAAGGCTGTTGAAAGTGGACGAACGCTCACTGGAAGGCAGTCAGCGGGTAACCCAGCGCACCCAGCGCCGGACCTCACGTCTGCAACCCAAACCTGCAGAATCTACACCGGCTGGTCCGACACCTGCTGCTGAAATCCTTTCACACCGTTTGGAAGCGCACCTGCTAAGCCTCTTCCTGCGTCAACCCGAAACCGTCTACCAGGTGAACCGGGCGCTGCAATTGGTGAATTTGCAGTCTTTCAGCGTTGATGATTTTGAAAATTCCGATCATAATCTGATCGCCCATCTTGCCTTTGAAGCATTATCACAGGACAGCATGGAACCGGTTGAGTTTATCCAAACCACGCTTCCTGAAATCCTGGCAGAACGATTCCAACAATTGAATCAACGCGAAAAACTTGAAAAAGAAATCCCTGAAGACAAGCTGGTCGAAGACCTGGTTCGGACAGTGATCAATCTCAGGTTGATTCGAACCAAAGAAAACCTGAACCAACTACGCTACATGCAGGAGGAAACCGAATCCACAGAAGAAGAGCGTAAAGCCATTCAGGTACAAATCCTGCAATTAACCGTACAAAGAGGGTGGTTGGATAGAGCCCTTGGTAAGCCTGTGATCACCAGTTGACAAAACGAATTATGGTATAGTTAACCCATGTCCGATTTCCCCAATCCTTCTAAACCGAAACCACGCAAAAAACCAGCCTCACCAAAACCGGCTGTTCGGAAACCCGTTAAGAACGTAAAAAACAAACGGGCAGTGAGTGCCATTTCTGGAATGGATATCCCGTTATCTGGGAACGTAAATCTCGAAGATGACACTTTGATCCGCCAGGAACCGGATGATACCGCTTTGGTTCAGACCAGCGGTGAATGGGGTGAACTGGCGAGCGAAGAACCATTGGAAATTCTCGAGGATCCATCCATCGCGCTGGAGCTTTCCGAAGATCCTGTGCGATTGTACTTGAAGGAAATTGGACAGATCCATTTGTTGGATGCAGACAGCGAATTTCGGCTTGCGGCAAGAATTGAAGCCCAATGCCGCATCGATGCTTTGGAAAACGGTAACGCTGAACTGGAGAAAAAGCCCGGATTTTACATGGGGCTGTTTACCTCGGTCATCCAGGAATTGATCAATGCCTGGCAGAAACTGCAGGATGAAGCCCAGTATTTGGGCCAGGGAGATTATCCCGATCTTGCGTTGACCCTGGCTGAAGCACAACTCCTCAAGCGCCAGTGGCAGGCAGACGAACCTTCCTACCTGCGCACGTACCTGGATAATGGTCTTTGGGGCAAGGACCAAAAATGGGAAGCGGTTGTGCGAAGTGCCTTTACCATCTTTCTGGGCATGTACCTGCTGCCCAATGAATCAGCCCAGCGCCTTTTGGATGTATTGACCAAAACCGATACGATGCCCGATATCGAATGGTTTGCCGCTTCTCTCCCCGCTGAAGAAGACCTTGCAGCCGAATTGGACGGTATTCGACGCCGTTCTGAAGAAGCCAACCAGACCCTGATCCGTGCCAACCTGCGCCTGGTGGTGAGCATTGCCAAACGCTATCTTGGCAGGGGAATTTCGTTCCTCGACCTGATCCAGGAAGGCAACCTGGGGTTGCTGAGGGCGGTATCCAAGTTTGATTCCACCCGCGGATTCAAGTTCAGCACCTATGCCACCTGGTGGATCCGGCAATCCATCAGCCGTTACATCGCCGAGCATGCCCGCACCATTCGTATCCCGGTGCATCTCTTTGAAGCCATCACGCGGATCATGCGCGTCCAACGAACGCTCGTTCAGGAGTTGGGCAGAGAGCCCACGTTGGAAGAACTGGCGCTTGAATCTGATTTTCTGACTGCAGCGGACGTGGAAGCGATTCGCAAAGGCCGCGAAACCAACCAGCCGATCGATCTTGAACTTCAACGCCGTTGGACGTGGGCAACCATGAAAGTTCAACGGGTTCTCCAATCTGCCGAAGAACCGATCTCGCTCGAACGACCTGTAGGAGACGAAGAAAGCAGCCAATTGGGTGATTTCATCGAAGACGACGAAGCGATGGAACCGATGGACGCGGCTGCCCGTGAGATGCTGCGCGAGCAGGTTCAAAGCGCGCTGGCCGCTTTATCCGAACGCGAACGCCAGGTTCTCGAACTTCGGTTCGGCTTGATCGACGGCAAAGATCACACCCTGGAAGAAGTCAGCCGTTATTTTAATGTGACACGTGAAAGGATCCGTCAAATTGAGGCAAAAGCGCTGAGAAAATTGCGCCACCCCACCCGCAGCCGTCACCTGCGCGAATATTTGGGATAACGCCTATTTCTATCAATAATGTAATCTCGAGTTGCGCTTGCAACTCGTTTCACTCCATGTTATACTCGGATTGCCAGTATAAAGAATGATCAGAATCGGTTTGCCTTGCTTTTTCGGGGGGAAGGCAGCCAATAACCCCAAAATAAAAAAACAAAGAGTACCTGTTATTGCCATTTTTGCCTTACTGGTCAAGATGGCACGCAAATCATACTTAACTCATGGAACAATCACAAATGAAAATTAGCGAAATGGAAGTTGCTTCACTGGCAAGCCTGCGAAGCTTTGCGGCCGATTTAAACATCCCCAATGCTCACCGGCTTAAGAAAGAGAATTTGATACTCAGCATTCGCAAAACTGAGGCAGCTGGTGAAGGCATTGAGGTCAGGGGCGGAGTGCTTGAAATCACGCCAGAGGGCGTGGGATTCCTGCGCAATAACTATTCGATTGGCCCGGATGACGTCTATGTCTCACAAGCCCAATTGCGCAGATATGATTTGCGTATGGGTGATTTTGTGATGGGTGTGGTAAGACCCCCACGGGATGCGGAACGGCATTACGGTCTGCTCAAGGTTGAAAGCATCAACATGCTCACCCCTGAAGAAATCCGTGGACGCAAGAATTTTGAAAACCTGGTTCCCATTTTTCCCGAGAAGCGCTTTGACCTTGAAACCGACCGCAGCATCCTCTCCTCGCGGTTGATCAATTTGATCGCACCCATCGGACGCGGTCAGCGCGGGATGATCGTTTCTCCACCAAAGGCCGGCAAAACCACCATTTTGAAGCAGTTAGCCAATTCGATCTCGGCAAACAATCCCGATGTTCACCTGATCATCGCTTTGATCGGCGAGCGCCCCGAGGAAGTGACCGATATGGATCGTTCGGTGGATGCAGAGGTTGTCGCTTCCACTTTTGATGAGCCCGTAAGCAGCCATGTGCGCACCGCTGAGATCACACTTGAGCGCGCCAAGCGCCTGGTTGAGATCGGACGGGATGTGGTAATATTGATGGACTCGTTGACACGTCTGGCACGAGCCTATAACCTGGTGGTCAACCCCTCAGGCCGTACGCTTTCAGGCGGTATGGATCCTTCAGCCTTGTACCCCCCGAAGAAGTTCTTCGGCGCGGCACGCAATATCGAAGAAGGCGGATCGCTGACCATCATCGCCACGGCGCTCGTGGATACAGGTTCACGCCTGGATGATGTTGTGTACGAAGAGTTTAAAGGCACCGGCAACATGGAGCTTCACCTTTCCCGCCGCCTGCAGGAACGCCGCATTTTCCCCGCAATCGACATGGAGCGGTCTTCCACCCGGCGAGAAGAATTACTGCTTGGACCGGATATCTTGCAGCGGGTTTGGTTGATGCGCCGCATGTATCTGCAAATGATCGCCACCCCACCAGGTGGAGCCGGGTTGGATCCATCCGTGGCTACGGAAGCGATCCTGCAACGGATGATGCGAACGAAGAATAATCAAGAATTCCTCGAGAATTTGACGGAGGATCAGTGAGTTTAGAAAAAAAAGTCCCTGAAAGGGCGGCAGAGAAAGAGAACAAACCCTCTGCCAGAAAAGGTCAAACACTTTTCTTTCTTTCCTGGGGCGCAACACTATTATTGGTTGCCATAATGGTTCTGGTGCTTTTCAAGGGAATTCCGTTCAGTACGGCAAGCGCCTATACTGAATCCGGTGAATCTCCTGCAGTTCAATCCACCATCAGTGCCGAATTACCTGCCTATATACCCGGTCCAGGAGATGAATACCTGGTGCGGCTGGCGCATTTGGACACCACGATTCCGGATGACAATCGCAGAAGCACGGTGAAGTATATCGTCGAATCCGGGGATTCCATTTTTTCGATTTCGGCACACTTTAAGATCAAACCCGAATCCATTCTCTGGGCGAATTTTGATCTGCTAAACGACGATCCGACGTTCCTGAGCCCGGGATGGGAGTTGACAATCCCGCCTACGGATGGGATTTACTACAAATGGAAAGACGGCGATAAACTGGATGCGATCGCAGGCAAATACAAGGCCTCGATTGCAGATATCGTGAGCTGGCCTTCCAATCACCTGGATGTGACCGATCCAGAAATTGCCCCCGATAGTTATGTGATGATCCCAGGCGGATCGCGTGAAATCAAATCCTGGATCGTGCCTGTGGCTTTTACACCGAGGTCCGGGGCGAACCGCGTAATCGCAGGCGGTGGCGGGTGTCCAACCCCTGGGACGGGGTTTGTAGGGTCGATGGCGTTTGCCTGGCCGGTCGGCAATCATTTCCTGTCAGGGTTCGACTTTACCTCGTACCATTTGGGAATTGATATTGCCGCTGCAACTGGTACACCGGTGTATGCGTCAGATTCAGGTACGGTGGTCTATGCGGGTTGGATCGATGGCGGTTACGGTAACCTGGTTGAAATTGACCATAATAACGGTTATACGACATTATACGGGCACCTTTCGCAAGTTTCGGTAAGGTGCGGGCAGAATGTTTACCAGGGCACTCCCATCGGAGCAGCAGGGTCCACGGGTAGATCCACCGGCGCCCATCTGCACTTTGAAGTTCGGCTCAACAATTCGTTCATCAATCCCTGGCAGGTTTTGGGATACTAAGGCTTTTGAGATGATCAAATCCGCCGGAAAACCGGTGGATTTTTTGTTAACGTGACAGGCAAGCATTGTAGGGACGCGAACCATCACGTCCGTGCAATCATATATAGTATCTTTGCAGGTTGTTTTATAACAAACTATATGGGTCTACCGTGATTTCTACGTCCACGCCACGGGGCTGCCAGGCTGGCATGGGTTGGCGGGTGAAAAGCTGCCGCGGGTCGGGTCCGCGCACAATGACCATCCAGCGGTAAACGCCATTCATGCGGCCGTAAAAACAGGGCACAGGGCCAATGAGCGAGGTCGAATTCAAATGCTCTTCATCGATCCAGCTTTGGAAGAGCTGCGCGCTCGATTCTGCAGCAGCCTGTGAATCCTCCTGGACGCGGCTGCGAAATTCGACCTTGATCATCCTGGCGTACGGCGGATAACCCGTCTGTTTGCGCAAAGCCAGTTCATGGCGTGTGAAACTTTCCAAATCATGACTGGCGGCAGCCTGGATGGCGTAATTCTCTGGATGAAAGGTCTGGAAGATCACCTTTCCACCCAACGGGCTGCGGCCTGCCCGTCCTGCCAACTGGGTGAGTAGCTGAAAGGTGCGCTCGGAAGCTCTGAAATCCGGCAAATTCAAACTCACATCCGCCAGCACTGCACCGACCAGGGTGACCAGCGGCAGATCCAGCCCTTTCGCCAGCATCTGTGTGCCGATCAAAATGTCCGCCCGGTGCTGGACGAAATGGTCCATGATCAAATCGTGTGCGCCCTTCGCCCTGGCGGTCTCGGCGTCCCACCTCAACACCGAGGCTTCCGGGAACTGCTCGACCACCATTTTTTCCAGGCTTTCTGTACCCAGTCCGAATTGGCGGATGTTCTTGCTTTGGCACACCGGGCAAACCTGCGGCATCAGCCTCCGATAGTTACAGATGTGGCAAATCAAGGCGCTTGAATTGGCGTGGTAGGTCAACGGCGTATCGCAGCGCGGACAACGCAAGGTTGTTCCACAATCGCGACAAAAAACATAAGAGGAGCTGCCGCGGCGGTTGAGGAACAAAATCGCCTGCTGTTTCTTTTCCACCACCTCATGCAGATTTTTGACCAGCAAGCGGCTGAGCGCAGAGCGGTTTCCCGATTTCAGTTCCTGCCGCATATCGATGACCGTAACCGGGGGTAAAGGTAATGACGCAAGTATGTCAGCCGGGAAAGATGAACGGATTCCCTGCGCATCACCCATAACGCTCCGGTGGGCAAAGATGCGTTTGGGAAGGGTCAACAGGTTCCACTGATTTCGCGCGGCACGGTACTGCAGTTCCACGTCCGGTGTGGCGGAGCCCAGCAGGATTACCGAGCGGGTGAGTTCTACGTACTTCAAGGCGGTATTGATCGTGTTGTAAAAGGGATGGAAATCCGTCTGGTAATAGGACCCATCATGGCATTCATCGATCACGATCAGACCTAAATCAGGAAAAGGTGAAAAGAGTGCGCTGCGCGGTCCGACGATGACGCTCAACTCACCCGAACGAACCCTGCGCCAGGTGTCGTAACGCTCACCCTCAGATAATTTGGAATGCACCAGCCCCACTTTTCCGGGGAAACGCGAATAGAAGCGGCGTACCGTTTGGGGTGTGAGGGATATTTCAGGGACGAGGATTAAAGCCTGGCGGTTCTTTGCCAGGGTTTGCTGTACCGAGCGAAGGTAAATTTCCGTTTTTCCTGAACCAGTGACCCCGGTGATCAAGTTTGGTCTTGGCGGTTCACCGTCATCAATTTGTGAAGCAATGCGCTGCCAAAGCGATTGCTGGTCGGGGGTTAGCTCCGGCGGGAGGGTGAGCAAAGGGTTAAGTTTTGCTAGCGGATCGCGCCAGATTTCGGTCTCGCCCAGCACGATGAGGTGACGTTCAGCCAGCCACTTCAGGTCGGGCAGCGAGCTACCGGTTTCAGCATAGATCCAACTGACGTTTAGGGGGAGGGCCTCATCCGCCAGTAATTGCAGCACTGCCCGGCGGCGATTGGCGGCTTCACTGGCTCTGGCTCCTGCCAGGCTGCTCTCAATCGCGTTGGGATCGATGGCCAGGGTGGCGGTGCGGATGAACTTGGGCTTGACTGTGGTTGGTGAAAGAAAGGGGACAGAGGAGACGATGAGCTGATTTTCCAGGCTGGTCAAAACTACGCGCCAGTTTAGCTTGGCAAAGGCTCGTTCCACCTGCCGTCCACGCAGGTCTCCCCGTTCTTTGAGAAGCTTGACCATACGCACCTGCAGGGGAGAGAGGGATGAAAGATCTTCGGGCTCACGCACGAGGTGAAGCAGAATATCGGTATGCTGGCTCATCCCCGGGGGAACCATCAGATCCATGCAGGCTGAGAGGGATTCAAGGTTTTCGTCAGCCATCCAGTTTGCGAGTTCCATCTGTACCTGGGTTAAGGCGGGTAGATCATCGACCAGTACCAGGATGGATTTTGTTTTCGCAACGGCAGGTTCATCCAACAGGGCAACCACCACGCCCTGGGCGGTCTGTTTTCCCAGCGGAACGATCACCAGCGAGCCCGGCTGAAGACGCCCTTTCAGATCACCCGGAATGGCATAGTCGTAAGTTTGAGAGAGTTGGGCGATGTTGACAGACACCCGTGCGAAATCAGGCATAACCATCCATGCAAATCAATCCCTGGTGATTACTGCTGCGCCGTACCCAACGACGCTGGATTGGTCATGGGTGGTATCAGCAGAAGTTGAATGATGCAACACAGTGATCCGGTTGGCTCCCAATGCTTTTGCCGCAATCAGTACGGTAGCCACGGCTCCAGCACCGCAGGCGAACCCGGTACCGGCTGAGTCAGCCTGCAGAACGCCTGACGGGGAAAAGGCTTTGAATTGTGCGAGCATCTCGTGATCCAACACCCTGGCTTCGTGTTCGTTATAGAAATGTGAAAGATCCGTACTCGCCACGAGCAGGGCGTTCTTCCCCTGTAGCCGGTCTGCAAGGGCTTCACCCAACTGGGTGATTATCTTCTCGGCGTTGGTGCGCACCATCAAAGGTAGCAGTTTGAACGGACTTTCAAGCGCAACCTGCAAGAACGGAAGTTGAATTTCGAGGGAATGCTCGCTGTCGTTGGAGATATCTGTGATGGATAAGCCGCTTTTGGTAAACAGCTCATCTTTCAAGCTCTGAAGTTCTGCGGCATCGATCTCAACCTTGCCCAAGGGAGTAGCATAAGCGCCATGGGCTGAGGTGAGAATCTGACTTGGGTGAAAATTGTGGAGCGGAGAGACCACCACGCACAGATCGTAACTCTTTCCCATGATACAGCGGTATCCGAAGCCAGCCGTATGCCCGGAATAGCGATAACCGGCATGTGGCACGATGATGCCGACCACTTCGCCTTCCACTACACAGGGATCAGCCTGTGCGAGAAACAGCTCGATTTCCTTGCGCAGCAGCACGGGGTCACCTGAATACCAGGTACCCGCTATGGGAGATGGACGAACCGAAGGTACCAGATGAGTCATATTACACCTACCTGAACAATCTTATTATACAGTCCGAGGCCACGCCCTGAGCTTAATAAAAAGGGCGCCAGAGAGAATTCTGACGCCCTTCGATTCAAGCCTGTACTATTTCAGGAAATCCCAGGGATTTACCGGACCGCTGGTGGTGCTGCGGAGTTCGAAGTGAAGATGAGGGCCGGTTGAATTACCCGTGCTGCCCATCTGCCCGATAATGTCGCCCTGGTACACGTAAGCACCGCATTCCACATTCCGCACACTGAGGTGGGCATAAACCGATTGCCAGCCATTGCCATGATCCACAACGATCAAATCGCCGTAGCCATTCGTATTCCAGCCGGAATAAACCACCACCCCTGCATCGGTGGCGAAAATGGAGTTGCCAAGATGACCGGCAAAATCAAGACCGCGGTGGATGGGGGGCGCGTAATCATAGCCTGAAAGGTAATGCTCCACCGTCGGCCAGACAAAGGTTCCTCCGCCTACAGGTCCTTCACTTGTGGCTCCACAATAACCCGGACCGGTGATGGCAGATTGTGCAGTAGAGGAACGGGTGATATGAGGCAGCCAGTCGGTAAATTCAGCTTTGCCGTCGGGGATGAAGAGCTGGGTTCCTGCCGGAATATTGGGGAAGGAATAGTCGCCCAACGTTTTACGATCGAGATTGTTCCCCGGCCAATCGATGATGGCATCGACAGTGACTTTGTAATAGGCTGCCACGCCGTTCAGTCCATCGCCGTTGTTCCACTGATAAATGGCGCCGTCCTGGGGCGGGATGTTGATGACCACTCCCGGGATCAAGTTATCGGGGTTGTCTCCCAAGATATATTTATTGCTCCAGAATAACGACTCAGGTTTAAGACCGTATTTGTCCGCGATGCCAAATAGGGTATCCCCCTCAACCACAGTGTAAGGCATGATGGCATCCCGGGGATGATTGGGCAGGTTTGTATGCAGGTTCACCAGGCGGCTGATGCCCGCCTGGCTTGCGGATTCCACTGCGGAAACCCCAGAAATGGGCAATGTAACGGGAGCGGTGGGGGTGGGAGTGTTGGAGGAATTTGCCTGGGTGGGTCGGGAGCTTTTAAGGAAGAAAGAGCTCATCACCCAAACGACGATCAAAATCAAAATGATCGATGTAATTCCAGTGCCGATGCGGAGTGTTGTTTCACCCAATCCCATTTCCAGAAGGCGTCCCCAAATTTGTTGAGCCTTGCCCTGGGTGGGTGGAGTATTTTTTGCTTCGATGATTTCATCCGGACGATCTTCCCCCGCATTCTGGTCAGAATGTGTTGATGGGATTTGATCCATATTTTTTGTACCTCGTGTCGAAAATCATAACAGAAAGAGAAATATCGGTCAAGCGGAGCAAAACACAAAAGCCGCGTTTACGGCGGGTAAAATAAGCAGATTGTTTGTGTTAAAATGAAACCATCTAATCTGAACCTGAGGTGCAAGATGAATGATTCTGTATTGATCGCAGTTGCCTGGCCTTATGCGAACGCTGAAATTCACGTAGGCAATCTGACCGGTTCATACCTGCCGGCAGATATTTTTGCCCGTTATCAAAGGCTGCGCGGTCGCAAAGTGCTGATGGTTTCGGGTTCAGATTCTCACGGTACACCCATCACCGTACGCGCGGACGCAGAGCATATTACGCCGCTCGAGGTGTACCAGCGTTATCATAACGGGTTTCTTGAGCTTTTTCAACAGCTTGGCATCACCTACGACTTGTTCACCTCGACGCAAACGCAAAATCATTGGAATGTGGCCCAGAAAATGTTCCTGGCGCTGAAGCAAAACGGTTTCCTTTATAAGGAAAGCCAGCTCCAATGGTACGCTCCCAGCCAGGAGCGATTCCTGCCGGACCGCTACGTGGAAGGCACCTGTTATATCTGCGGATATACCAATGCCCGCAGCGATCAATGCGACAATTGCGGCAATCTGCTCGACCCTGCCTTGTTGATCGACCCGCGGTCCAAGATCGACGGGTCCACCCCTGAACTGCGGTCCACCGAACACTTCTTCCTTGACCTGGCTCGCTTGCAGGATGTGGTTGTGGAGTTCTTGCACCTGCGTGAATCGTATTGGCGGCCGAATGTGCTGCGCCAATCCTTGAACCAGATCCAGCACGATGGTCTGCACGGGCGCGCGATCACCCGCGACCTGGACTGGGGGATTCCGCTGCCCAAAGAAGGTCTTGCCGAAGGCAAGGAATGGGAAAGCAAGCGCCTGTATGTGTGGTTTGAAGCGGTCATTGGATATCTCTCGGCTTCGATCGAATGGAGCAGCCTGAACGGCAATGCCGAAGCCTGGCGCGAGTGGTGGCAGAAACCTGAATCACGAGCGTATTACTTTATCGGCAAGGATAATATCCCCTTTCACGCCATCATCTGGCCGGCTGAGATCATCGGCGCGGACAACACCCTGGATGAGCTTCTTGGCAGTTCAACTCCCGCCCGGTTAACCCTGCCTTATGATGTGCCGGCAAATGAGTTCATGAACCTGGAAGGGCAAAAAATCTCCGGCAGCCGTAACTGGGCTGTTTGGGCATCCGATTTTCTCAGCCGCTATGACCCTGACACCCTGCGCTATTACCTCACCGTCAACATGCCTGAATCCAAGGACACTGACTGGGACTGGGAGGAGTTCTTCCACCGCAATAATGATGAACTTGTGGCAACCTGGGGAAACCTGGCCAACCGCGTACTTTCGTTTGCCAACAAACACTGGGAAGGCAAAGTACCGGATCCCGGGGAACTAACAGCGTTCGATTTGGACCTGCTGCATAGTGTGGAAGACGGCTTCAAGAGCGTGGGTGACGAGTTGGAAGCTGTTCATCTGCGCGCAGCGTTGGCAGAAGCCATGCGGATTGCGTCAGAGGTAAACAAATATCTCGACCAAACCGCACCCTGGCAGGCTGTGAAAACTGACCGGCAGGCTGCTGCCCGCGCCATCTACACCGCCATCAAAGCCATTGATTCACTAAAAATATTGTTCTCGCCCTTCCTGCCCTTTACGAGTGAGCGGTTGAACGGGTTCCTGGGATACTCGACCCCCTTATTTGGCACTCAGAAAGTATCCGGCTGTGAAGACAGCCTGGGTGAGCACCGGGTGCTCGAGTATGATCCAGCCCATGCAACCGGAACGTGGACCCCGAGCCAGATCGAACCCGGCAGGATGCTGGTGGATCCTCAACCCATGTTCAAGAAACTGGATCATTCAATTGTCGAGGAAGAACGCGCCAGGATGGGAACGCCAAAGTAAAAAGAAGATCGCGGGGAGGGTCACCTCCCCGCGATCGATTATTTGGCATCAAGCGAGCATTCGATCCAACCCGGCAGGGCATCCAGCAGATCTTTCATGATGGCTTCAGCACTGCTGTGAAAAACAGCCAGGTTGGCGTAGGAGCTGTCGCCTTTTTCAGGGCAGACCACATCGCTCACACCGCGCAGGATCAGGCAGGGGACGTGATTTTGTGCTGCCGTCCAGGCAATGGCGCCTGATTCCCAATCCGCGGCGACCGCATGGTATTGGTCGATCAGGTGCGGTACAAGCACAGGGTCGATATCCTGGTCGGCGGAGATCAATCTTCCCCGCCTCACCGGTTTTGGAAATGGCTCGCGGAGAAATGTTAGGTCCAGGCGGGTGGAATAATGCTCGAGCGCCTGACCGGCATCACCCATGCGTTCGTAAATATCATACACCAGCGTTTCTTCTGCCAGAACAACCTCACCAAGGGAGATCTTTCCCTCGAATCCGCCGCACGTGCCCAGGTTGATCAGCAACCGCGGGGCAAACACCTGGACGGCATACTGGGTGGATGCCGCCGCAGAGATCTTCCCCCAGCCGCTTTTAAAGAAGATCACGGTTTGTCCCTGGATCGACTGTTGAAAATACCCCCCGTAAGGAGATTCAACCACGGATGGATTCTGGTAATAAGCAAGCACCGCAAGCCATTCTGCGTTGGCGGATATCAATATCACAACCGGACGCCCGGCTTTATTCATGATCGGCTTTTTCAGATCCAGACCCTGAGGATACGAACTTGTTGAGTGAAACCATTGGTTTCATCTTGTATCGTTTTGCGGCTCTACGCCGCAGCCGCCTGCGTGGGAGGGGAGCGATGGGCATGTGAACGGCTGAACTGACAAGGATTTCGGCGACAGTATAAGCCGAATTGGGCAACCCGATGGCTTTGGCATTCTCAGCCCGCTTCTTATACAGGCTGCCGCCATTGCGCATCCAATGGCTGAGCAGTTCGAGAAGCTGTACCGGCGTCTCTGACATATCGCCTGCGCCATAAGCTATCACATACTCGGCATTCCCGGTTTCCTGCCCTGGAATGACATCGATCAGGATCATGGGCAAGCCGCACGCCAGCGATTCAGTCACGATCAAACCCCCTGCCTTGCATAACATGATATCGGATGCATGCATCAAAGTCGGCATATTTTCCACGAAATTAAAGATTTTCACGGGAATGTGCCAAGTCATTTGATTGGCTGCATTGTAGAGTTCGTCATCTTTTCCGGCGACCACGATCAACTGGATGGGTGAGCCAAAGTGGTTAATCACATTGAGAGCGTCCAGCAGATGTTCCACGCGGCGGCTGCCGACCGCCAGGATCGTCGGAATGTCATTCTGCAGTCCGAGCTCCTGCCGGATTTCGTTCTTGCTCCGCGTTTCCCGTACCAGGTCGGGGTGGACCGGAATGCCTGAGATCGTGATTTTTTCCGATGGAACCCCATAACTCAGGGCAAGGTCAGCGACATGCCTGTTGGGGACGAAACATCCCGTGACCCTGCTGTTGAACCACAACCGATGGACGGTGGACAGGTCGGTGACCACGGTGTAAAAAGGAATTTTGTGTTTCCGCCGGATGGTCAGTGAGACCATTGAAGCCTGGTACAACGGATAGGTGGAGACAACTACATCGGGTTGGGATTTTTTGAGCACATCCTGGATCACGTCATACAAAAGGGTTGAAAGCGTCTGCTCCAAGAGTACTTTTGGTACGAGCGCATCACTTGCCTCGTAGCCAAATTTGTAAAGCTCGGGAAAATTCTTGATCCAAAGGTCGTAATCCGATTGCGAATCGCGCAAAAAGAAAGGCGTTCGCTTGTCATCCAACGGATTGGAGATCTCGGTTTGGATCAAATCGCTGTAGCGTTCGTTTAAGGCGCTGTCCAGGGCAAGGGCGGCACTGCGGTGACCAAAACCTGCATCCGCCGTCAGGATCAATATCTTTTTCTTGGGTTCCATAAGACTCCCCAATTCTTATTCCATTTGTTTATGAAGGACAACCAGGCCATCTTTCAGAGGGAAGATGCCCTTCCAGGTAGTCCACGACCAACTGGATCGCTGCCTGGGCAGAATCTTCCTTGTTCTGAATCCGGTCACCCTTCCAGCAGAATCGCCACGCCCACTCACCGTCGCCGGCGCTCATGCCCACCCAGACGGTTCCCACAGGTTTTTCGGGCATTCCGCCGCCGGGTCCGGCAATCCCGCTGATCGAAACCCCGATCACCTTTTCAAGAGGAAAGCCGCCTGAAAGCGAGCGGCGTACACCGGCAGCCATTTCGAGGACCGTTTCTCGGCTGACCGCTCCGAATTTTTGCAGCGTCTCGTGCCGTACTCCGAGAATGGATTCCTTGACTTCATAGGCGTATGCCGTGACACTGCCCAGGTAGTAATCCGACGAACCGGGGATATTCGTGATGCGATGTCCTACCAGGCCGCCAGTGCAGGATTCAGCCACGGTCAGGCGCAGGCCTTTTTCTCTCAGCAAAACGCCAACTTTTTCTTCCAGAAGGATTTCTTTCAAGTGAACTCCACGATTTTTCTCTAATTATAACCTGCCATGTAAGGCAAATCCTTAATCCCAATCCGCAACAGGGAACAAGTCGTACACTGTGTCAGAGGGATGACCGCTCGTCGAATTGAACGAGGTTTATGAAGATAACCCTGGCAACCGCTTGACGGATGTTCAGAGTCTGATAGAATACTGTTAATTGAATATTTGCTGTTTGGGTGCCTTACTCTTATCCGAGAGGGCTTAAAGGCGAAATCGGTTAAAGTCCGATGCTGTTGCGCAACTGTAAATCAGGGTAACCTGATGAGCCAGGTCGCCCGCCCAAATCAGCGGAACCACAACCTCGCTATAAGGAGGTGGAGCCACCATCAGAACCTGTTCGACTGACGATTATCCCCTGCCCTTGCGACAGGGGCTTTTGTTTCCGGGAACAAACCCGGAGAATACGAACTTTAGGCTAAAGGATTATTACATGAAAAAATTCATCAATGCTTTCATTGCCGGGCTGCTTTTGCTTACCCTGGCAGCAGCCTGCGCCCCGGCAGCAGTCAGCACGCCGCCAACTGATGCGACGCCGACGCCAATTACTTTTGTGGATGGTTTGAAACGCAGCGTTGAGCTCTCTCAACCCGCCCAGCGGATCGTCAGCCTTGCTCCCTCGTTGACCGAAATCCTGTTCGCGGTGGGCGCGGGCAGCCAGGTGGTGGGGCGGGATTCATTTGCCAATTTTCCTGAGAGCGTTAAAGATTTGCCGGACATCGGCGGCTCGAACAATGCCTACAATTACGAAGCCATTACCAGCCTCACCCCCGACCTGGTGCTGGCAACCGAGATCAACACGGTTGACCAGGTGGACGCGCTTGAGAAATTAGGAATAAAAGTTGTGTACCTCTCCAACCCGGTTACGCTCGAAGACACGTACAAGCTCATTGCTGATGTAGGGATGCTCACCGGGCATTCAACCGAAGCCGCAACCCTGAATGCAAGCCTGCAAAAGCGGGTGGAAGCTGTAGCCCAGAAAATCAGCCAGGCAAAGTCGCAACCGGTGGTCTTTTACGAATTGGACGGCAGCGACCCTGCCAAACCCTGGACGCCCGGCCTCGGAACTTTTTTGGATCAGCTCATTACTGCCGCCGGAGGTAAGAATGCCGGTGCGGTGATGCCGGAAGCCTGGGGTCAGCTCAGCCTCGAAAATTTGCTGGTGCAAAACCCAGATATGATTTTCCTGGGAGATTCGATCTACGGTACCACCCCGGCAGACGTGGCAGCCCGTGTGGGTTGGGCAGACATCAAGGCGGTCAAAGACGGCAAAGTTTATCCTTTCAACGATGATCTTGTCAGCCGCCCGGGTCCGCGCTTGGTGGATGGTTTGGAAGAACTGGCAAAATTGATCCATCCTGAATTGTTCAACTAAACGATGACTCGAAAAACCCGTCCCTATTTGATTTTGACCGTTCTCCTGCTTGCTGCTTTGATCGCCAGCATGGCGGTAGGGAGTGTGAACATTCCGCTCGACAAACTGTTCACGCTCCTCTTCTCTGGGGACGCGGCTTTGACGGGTGAATTACGAACTTTCGCCACCATCCTCTTCAAACTCCGCATTCCGCATGCGGTGCTGATGATGCTGGTCGGCGCTTCACTGGGCTGTAGCGGCGCAGCTTACCAGGGCTTGTTCCGCAACCCGCTGGCGGACCCATACCTGATCGGTGTGGCGTCGGGTGCAGGCTTGGGTGCCATTGCAGCCATGTCTGTCCACTGGCCGTATAACACGCTTGGCTTGTTTGCTGTTCCCATGGCTGCCTTTGCGGGAGCCATCGTCTCGGTACTCATCGTTTACCAGTTGGGCCATGTGGGCAAGACCGTACCGACGACGACCCTTCTACTGGCAGGGGTGGCGGTCAGTTCATTTGCCACGGCTTTGACTTCATTTATGCTCATCAATTCCACCGGAGAACTGCGCCGCGCCCTGGTTTGGATGTTGGGCGGGTCAACCATGACGGGATGGGGTCCGGTGATCGGCGTGCTGCCCTATGTTGTGATCGGGCTCGGGATCATCCTGATCAATGGGTATCCGTTGAACGTGCTGCAGTTTGGAGACGAACAGGCGAAACAGTTGGGCGTACCTGTGGAACGCGTACGACGCTGGACGGTGTTTGCAGCCTCCATGGCGACAGCAGCCGCTGTGGCATTTGCGGGGGTGATCGGCTTTGTCGGTTTGATCGTGCCGCACCTCATCCGCTTGATTTGGGGGGCTGATTACCGCAGGTTGCTGCCGCTTTCGATGCTGGGCGGCGCAAGTTTGCTGCTCCTGACCGACCTGGCAGCCCGGACGGTGATGGCACCCCAAGAACTGCCGGTGGGTATTCTCACGGCATTGTTGGGTGCACCCTTCTTCCTGTGGGTGCTCAAGCGTTCCAAGAGCCAAAACTATTGGTGAGACTATGCTGAACATTCGTTCATTGACCTGCGGTTACGATGAAAAGATGATCCTGCATGAGATCAACCTGACGCTCATGCCGGGTACAGATCCTGGCGGTGATCGGACCCAACGGGGCGGGGAAATCCACCATGGTGAAGGCAATCAGCGGGGTGATCCCGATCGAGCAGGGGTCGATCAAATGGAATGACATTGAGCTCAGCCATTTGAAGATCGACGAAAGGGCAAAGCTGGTTTCTGTTGTGCCGCAGGCGCGCAATCTGCCCTCTGCTTTTACCGGCTATGAAGTGGTCTCATTGGGGCGAACCCCCTACCTGAACTGGCTGGGGCAGCTTTCAACCAACGATGAAGACATTATCAACGAAGTGATGACGCAGACAGGCACCCTTGAATTTGCCAACCAACCCGTAGGAGAACTCTCAGGGGGAGAACAACAGCGTCTGCTTTTGGCGCGCGCCCTGGCGCAGCAAACACCGCTGCTGTTGTTGGACGAACCGACCTCCCACCTGGATTTGCTTTTTCAAGTGCAGCTCATCCATTTACTGCGCAAGCTGATCCACGAGTCTCAGGCGCTGAACGAGAGGGCTGCCGTCATCGTCATGCACGATCTGAATCTCGTGGCGCGCGTCGCCGATAGCATTGCACTGATCGTTGCGGGCCGGCTGGAAGCGTTTGGCTCTCCGCGCGAAGTGCTGACAGCTGAAATTCTTGGCAAAGCCTACCAGGTCTCCCTCGGCGTGATCCAGGATCCTGATACGGGTGCGAGTGTGATCATCCCCCACTTCTAGCACGTGATTTATAATGGACGTGAGGATTCTGTCATGCAAATCACCGCAAAGCTCTATGCCACATTCCGTGTTATCATCGGCGAGAAGACGATCATCATCGACGCGCCAGAAGGAGCCACTGTAATCCAGGTTGTCCAGATGCTGGCGGAAATGAGACCTGCACTCAAGCCGCACTGGTTCGACCAAAACGGTGGGCTCTACAGCCATGTGCACGTCTTTTTGAACGGGGAGGACGCAATGACCCTGCCCGCACAGATGGAATCAGTTATACCAAGCGGTACTGAATTGGGCTTTTTTCCACCCGTCGCTGGTGGATAACAAAAAAAGGAACTTATCGAGTTCCTTTTTTGATCGAGATTTCAGACTACTTTTGTGTAAACCTTAAACTTGGGTGGATTTTCCAGGTGTTTCTTCACCTTGCACTGGTCTGCTGATCGAATAAGTGCATCATAATATTTCTCAGGAAAATCCGGCGGAACCTGGATCTCCAGGTCGATGTTCTCGATCATCCCGTTCATCCGGTTGGAGGTCATTTCCTGGCGAATTCGAATGCCTTCATAGGGTATTCCGCGCTGTTTGCAGAAACCGAGGATATAGATCCCGGCACATGTTCCAATAGATGCCAGGAAGAGCGAAAAAGGCGTAGGCTCCTCGGGCTTATGGCCCATTCCCGGCTGGTCGGTTGTCACATTGAACGGCCCAAAGTGTGCATCCACCCGGTCACCACCGGGAAAATCGATCATCATTTCCATCAATCCACCTCGTTAATAAGATACTCATGGGATGATCCGCCGCCGAATAAGTTACACAAGCCGGGCATCCTGTTTCTTTGTTTTTACGCGGTTTTTCAGAAAATAGAACCAATACAGGAAGGTCGAGAGGCTATAGAGGAGGATCGTCCCGGCAAAGGATGGACCAAACCCGTAGTTGACTTGCAGCATTCCGCTGACGGTTGGACTGAACGCCCAACCAAAATTGCCTGCCATGCTGTTTTGAATGAGGTTTGTCGAACGGATTAGGATATTTGCCACTATTTGCCGTGGTTAGCTCTGCGTAAAATATACTCATGCTAAAAGGGGATTTGGTTAAACTGTCGATTTTTCAAGGGCTGAACAGGGATCATCTCAACTTGTTGGCACCTTTAATGGAGGTATGCAAGTATCCGCCGGAAACGACCATTTTCCAGCAAGGTCAACATGCCACCCATCTCTTCATCATTATCCGGGGAGAGATCGAGGTTCGATTCAAGCCTTATGACGGTCCGCCTTTGACCGTTTCCAAAATGCACGCCGGCGATGTGTTCGGTTGGTCTTCTGCGATTGGCAGGGACGTTTATACCTCCAGCGCGATTGCGATGTGCGACTGTGAAACTTACTGCCTCAGCGGGGCTGCCCTGCACGACCTTTGCGAGCAGCATCCAGATGCGGGTGTGGTAATATTAGAGAAACTGGCCTCTGCGATTGCAGAACGCTTGGAAAACACCCATGCGCAGATCATGAACATCCTCAGCCAGGGCATGGAATTGGAGGGTCGGACCTCCGGGAAGGCCAAGGACGATGAGTGATTCTGGTCCATCATTTTCAACCATCGAGCAAATGCGCGCGTTGGTTGAAGGCTTGAATTCGTATATCACCACTTATCATGGGGGCGAAGTGGAATTTGTGTCGTTCGACGGCAAGTTGGTGAAGGTCAAGCTGGGGGGTGCCTGCCTGGGATGCCCACTTTCGCCGGTGACGCTCAAAGGCTGGGTGGAAGGGACGATCAAACAGTTCTTCCCTGAAATTGAAAAAGTCGAAGCCATAAACTAAAACGCAGCGGTGAATTTCACCGCTGCGTTTTTTCTTATTCCAGGTAAATTTCTACGTGCTCTCCATCTTCCTCGTCCTGGATGTCCACCACCTGTCCGGTGACCCCCGCCTTGACAAATCCAAGCAGTTGGTCGGCGTCCAAGCCTTGAACCTCGGGAGAGAATTTTGCTCCCATTTTGAACCCGGCGTTGATCACGTTGATCGGTAGTCGAATGTTCACCCTCGGGCGCCCGGTCCGCGTATCGGTGATGTGAATCCGTAAAAATTTGGGTTCACGCCCTGGCACCACCTGGGGACCGCTGGGCTTGACAGGCGTCACGGGAGTATCGATCGCCTTCAGCAGGCTGATTCCTTCTTCAGCGGTGATTTTATTCTCCTGGATCATTTTCAGGATCTTGAGCCGTTCTTCTGTGGAAACCATTTGATCGCATCCCTCACAATTATTTTACCTTAAAGTGCGGAAGGTTGACTCTGTTTCAAGGTTAGTTTTTCTTAAGGTTTCAATCACGGGTCATAAGGGGGAACAAAATCTGACAATTCTCGTCTTATCATAAAAGCGAGGAAACATGCATGGAAATAAGATCTTTTCATTGGTCACAATCTTGATAATTCTGGCTGTCAACGCCTGTTCAACCCCAACCGTGATGGTCCCCACAGCAACGCCTACACCAACGCCTTCACCAACCTCCACTCCTTCGCCAACCAGCGGTCCCTCTTCGACGCCCGTCATTCCTCCATTTGAACTATCTCTGATCGCCTCCTTCGCGCAGGAATACGGGCTGGACACTGCCAGCATTGCGCTTGTTTCAAGCGAGCAGCTCGATTGGCCGGACGGATGCATGGGCGTGGTGCGGGTGGGATACCTGTGCGCGATGGTGATCGTCCCGGGGTACAGGGTCGTGCTGGATGTGAACGGGCTGAAGGTGGAACTACATACCAATGAATCGGGCAGCACTGTGCTGCTCGCTCCTCTGTCCTCGGCGGAATTGCAGCCGCTTTGGATGGATTGGATTTCCAAGTCATCCCCCTGCCAGGAATCGCAATTTTCCGATCTAACACTCAATACTGGCGCCTGCGGTCAAACGCTCGGCGGCGGGGGTCCCTTGAGCGACCTGCGAAAAAGCCAACTCCTGGAATGGAATCGCGCTTATACCGGGTTTGTAGCGGAAACCAATGCCGGTATGTTGGCTTTTTATGGGCAGGGAAATGAAATAGCTCCAGCCTCCGTCCAACGCGCGATCGCTGAATGGGCGAATGTTGTGACACAAGAAACTCTCTCCGGGACGAGCGAACCCTCTCTCGGGCTGGTGTTGAAATGGAGCCGCTCGGGCGGGATTGCAGGATTTTGCGATAGTCTGCAGGTTTATGCAACCGGAGAGGTAAGCCCTGCTTCCTGTAGAAGTTCTGCAACTCCGACCCCATCGACAATGCTCGATGCCGCCCAATTGGATCAACTCTACACCTGGCTGGATACTTACCAATCCGCCCAGATCAAGCAGACAGATCAAGCCACGGCAGATAGTATGACCATCGATCTGGCTTTTGCAGGCAGGGGAACCCAGGGCATGCCGGATACCGTCAAGCGCCAGGTGTTGACTTTTGCCTCTGAAATATACGCCTCGGTGTCAAAACAAAATTGATCTTTTGGATCGCCCGGTCTTCACAGTCCGGGCTTTTTTTACCTGGGGGAATACGTGCTTGTGGTAAGATAAATTCAGAAAAGGAAATCTCAGATTGACTTATTACTCATTTCTGCTTGGGATGGGTGCTGTGATCGGTCTCTTGCGCCTCGCGCGGGTGACCCCTCGAGCGAACCGCAATGCCTGGCTGCTCGCCGGATTGGGGATTTACCTGGGCGCGCTCATCGGGGCGCGGCTGGGATACAGCCTTGAGCATTTCGCCTATTTCAGCCGGCATCCAGCAGGGGTTTTTGCCTTTTGGTCAGGCGGGTTCACCTGGCAGGGCGGCGTGATCGGTGCATTTTGCAGCCTGGTTCTTCTATCCAAATTGTGGAAGAAATCCTTCTGGGCGCTGATCGACACGACCAGCATCATGCTGCTGCCCCTCGCGGTGACGCTCTGGCTCGGAGCCTGGACGGAAGGGGTGGCGTACGGCGTCTCGCTGCCTGAAGGCACCTGGTGGGCGCTACCTTCGGCGGACGTTTACGGCGAAGCCGGTCTGCATGCGCCGGTTCAACTGCTCGCCGCACTGACGCTGCTGGTAGCTATCGGCGTTTTCGAAGGACTGACGTTGAAACTTAAGCAAGCAGGTTTGCGGGGTACCCTCATCTGGCTGGTCTTTTCACTCCTCATGCTTGTTTTTACCTGGTTGAGAGCAGATCCTTCACCGCTGCTGCTTAATCTCAGGGTGGAAACCTGGTTCGCCATTCTCTTTAGCGTTATTTTCATTTTTCTCTCTTTGGGGTTATATTTTGCATCAAGACCAAGTCAAGTGAAGGATCCGTCACGTCTTACGGAAGAATTAAAGGATGAACCTTTATGAAATTGAACATCGCTCTGGCACAGATCAATACTGTTCTTGGGGGTGTGGAGAAGAACCTGGAAAAACACCTCAGCTATATTGAAGAGGCACGCCAGGAAGGGGCAGAGTTGATCCTCTTTCCTGAGCTTTCGCTCACCGGATATGTATTGCAAGACCTGGTGCCGACGGTAGCCCATGCCCCTGAAGCATCCGACCCCATTTTCCATGAGCTGTTGGAAGCGAGCCAGGCGATCGATGTGATGGTCGGTTTTGTGGAAGAAGATGAACGTAATCGCTTCTACATCGCCGCCGCATATCTTTCAGGCGGCAAAGTGCTGCATGTACATCATAAGGTTTATTTGCCGACGTACGGTTTGTTCGACGAAGGTCGTTTTTTTGCCAAAGGTGACAGCGTGCGGGCTTTTGACACCCGCTACGGCAGGGTGGGCATGTTGATCTGCGAAGACTTCTGGCATGCTTCGCTGCCTTACCTGCTCTGGTTGGATGGAGCGGACCTCTTTCTCTTCGCCTCAGCCTCGCCAGGCCGCGGACTACCCGCCGAACGCGAGGGAAACGAACCGGGGCGATTGGCTTCTTCGCGCTGGGTGGATGATATCACCCGCGCTTATGCCGGATTGTTCACCTCATTCGTCGCTCACGCCAACCGCGTGGGGTTTGAAGATGGCTTGAATTTCTGGGGTGGAGCGGCTGTTTTCTCCCCTGACGGTGAACCCCTGGTTCACGGACCGCAGCACCAGGAAGCGCTTTCGTATGTTGAACTGGACTTGAATCAACTCCACAGAACCCGGGCACGGCTGCCGCTGCTGCGCGATGAACAAACTGACCTTGTCCTGCGCGAATTGAACCGGATCACCGATCATTGTAAAGACTGAAAGGCTAAAATGAGCCAAAGTGAAGTAAAATCCAACCCGAAAAAATACACTTCTGGAGGGCATATGGACGAGCTTTCGATCGATACCGATCTGGCACGCAAGATCTTGACCGGGTTTATTCGGACTGAGATCAACCGTGTAGGCTTTAATAATGCTGTGATCGGACTATCCGGCGGAGTGGATTCTGCCCTGGCTTGCTTCCTGGCAGCCGAAGCCCTTGGACCAGATCACGTACTGGCTTTGCGCATGCCTTATAAGACCTCTTCAAAGGACAGCCTCGAGGATGCCCAGAGCGTGATCGATGCTCTCGGGGTGAAGACCGATACGATCGAAATCACTGAAATGGTGGACCCACTGATCAATCATTTTCCAGATATGGACAACCGGCGTAAAGGCAATATCATGGCCCGCCAGCGGATGATCATCCTCTTCGACCAATCGGAAGCTTTCAAGGGGCTTGTAGTCGGCACAGGCAATAAAACTGAAATTTTGCTGGGATATTCCACCTGGTACGGCGATTCAGCCTGTTCGCTTAATCCGTTGGGAGACCTGTACAAAGCGCAAATTCGACAGCTCGCACAAGCCATGGGTGTTCCCGCTTCAGTCTTGAATAAAGCCCCCTCGGCGGACTTATGGCAGGGGCAGACGGATGAAGGAGAATTGGGATTCACTTACGACCAGGCGGACCGCATCCTGTATTTGTTGATCGACCAGCGCTATACCCCTGAAGAATGCATGGAAGCCGGCTTCGAAGAAGTCTTTGTGCGCCAGGTGATCCAACGCGTGCGGCGCAACCAGTTTAAACGCGTGCTGCCCCCCGTCGCAAAACTGAGTAATCGTACGATTGGGTATGATTTTCTATACTTGAGGGATTGGGGAACTTGATGCATTGTTAAAGTTACCGGGAAAACTTCACCTTCCCCCTGCCCTCCGCCACCGAAACTTTGCACTGCTTTGGGCAGGGTTATTAATTTCTAACGCCGGATCACAAATGCAATTGTGGTCCATTTTTTGGCATCTGCGCCTGCTGAGCGACCAACCGATCGTCGTCAGCGGGATTGGCGTGGCTCGTTTCATCCCCATCCTGATTTTTGCGCTGATCGGCGGGCTGGTGGCAGATACCTTCAACCGTAAATCCATTGTGCTCGTCACCCAAACCGGCATGCTGCTCGTGGCCACCTTGCTCGGAGTGTTGACGGTAAACAAGCAGATCTCCATCTGGTCCATCTATATCCTGGTGGCTTTCCAGGGGATCAGCATCGCGTTTGATGGTCCGGCACGCCAGTCGCTGGTGCCCAACCTGGTTCCGCGTGAGGATCTCTCCAGTGCCTTTGGGTTGCAGTCGATCGCTGCCAATGTGGGTGCGGTGGTCGGCCCGGCTCTGAGCGGGCTGGTCATTGCCACGATCGGGTTGCAGTGGTCCTATTGGATCAATGCGATTTCGTTCCTGGCGGTCATCGGCGCCGTACTGCTGATGGACCCCATCCAGAACGATCGGGTGCGCAAAACCGGCGGCATCATCGAAGGACGGCATGTGCCCAAACTGGAATTGAGCGAGATCCCGGTAGGGATACGCTACATGCTGCATCAGCCCATCATCCTGTCGAGCATGATCCTGGACTTCCTGGCAACGTTCTTTTCATCGGCAAATACGTTATTGCCCTTTATAACCCAGGACATCCTGCACGTTGGCTCCATTGGCTACGGTTGGTTGGCGGCGTCCCAATCCATCGGTTCAGTCGTTGCGGCATTTGTGATGTCGCAAAAGAAACAGATCCTCGGCCAGGGGAAGCTGCTTTTATGGGCAGTGGTCGCTTTTGGCGGAGCAACGATCCTGTTTGGATTATCAAGAACCTATTTCCTGACCATGGCTGCGCTAATCTTGATCGGTACGGCAGATACCATCAGCACCGTACTGCGGAATACCATCCGCCAACTTCAAACCCCCGACAACCTGCGCGGCAGGATGGTCAGTATCAATCAAATCTTCTTTGCGGGCGGGCCCCAATTGGGTGAGGTGGAGGCTGGGGTTGTAGCCCAGGCATTTGGCACCCCGGCGGCGATCATCACCGGCGGGATCGGGTGCATCATTTCGGTAGCGGCGGTGGCAGCCCGCTGGCCTCAATTGCGGCGCTACAATGGTGACGAAGCTATCCTGGCAGGTCAACAGGACTAAAAAATCCCTGCGAAAGCGGGGATTTTTTCTAGAAATAATTTGGGTTGTTGTTAAGCTGGTCCACCAGGCGCGACCAATCTTCAAGGTGCTGTTCCAATTCGCGATGCAGGCTGGTGTAATCGCTGCCTAATTTCTGCACGATGCCGGGGTCTGCAGGGGGATTTTCCAATTGTGACTCGACCGTTTTGAGCTGGCGCTCGAGATGACCTATTTTTTCTTCCACTAATTCGATCTTGCGCTGGATCTTCTGCTGTTCACCCTTGCTCAACCCGCTGCTGCCGGATGGTTTAACCGTGTGTGGGTTCTTTTTTACCGGCACCGGCACCGGCTGTGAAGTCTGGTTCCTGGAGGCTTTATATTCGCTGTAGGTTCCTGAGAATACTGTCAACTCCTGTTTCGCCGGGATAACCTCCCAGATTTGGGTTGCCAGGGCATCGATCAGGAAGCGGTCGTGCGACACGAGCAGGATCGTGCCGTTGAAGTCGGACATGACGGTCTGCAGGATCTCTTGGGACGGCAGGTCAAGGTGGTTGGTGGGTTCATCCAGCAGCAGTAGATTGGCGCCTTTCAATGCCAGGAGTGCCAGGGCAAGCCTTCCCCTTTCGCCGCCTGATAATAAACTGACCTCTTTAAAAACATCGTCGCCGGTAAAGAGGAACCTGGCCAGGTAGTCGCGCACTTCTGCGGGCAGCATCTTGGGTGATTGTGCCTGGATTTCCATCATGAGGGTCCATTCGGGATGCAGCCCTTCATGCGCCTGGGCAAAGTAACCGATATGCAGGCTCGAACCCAGGCGGGTTTCTCCGGCATACGGGGGAATCTGTTCCAAAATGGTCTTGAGGAAGGTCGTCTTTCCGGCGCCGTTGGGTCCAATGATGGCTGCGCACTCCCCGCGGACCAGCGTCAAATCGGGGACGTTGAAGAGCGGCCGGCCTTCGTCCTCATAGCCGACGCTCAGCCCGTAAGTGCGCAGGACCAGGTCGCCGGAACGTGCGGCAGACCCCAGGTTGAGGTGCAGCTTGCGTTTTTGAACCGGGGGCGTCAGGCGCGCCTCTTCCAACAGGCGTTCAAGGCGTTTACGCCGGCCTTGAGCCTGCCGCGTATTTTGACCGGCGATATTGCGCCGAATGTATTCCTCTTCTTTTTCGATGAACTCCTGCTGCTCCTGGAATTCATTGATGCGGCGCTGGTAGCGCTCGGTGCGCTGCAGCAGGTAGGCACTGTAATTTCCGCGATACTCTTCCAGGGACGGGTTCATCTCGAGGATGGTCGTCGCTACCTGGTCGAGAAAATAGCGGTCGTGAGAAACGATCAAAACCGCCCCGTTCCAATCTTTCAGGTAGGATTCGAGCCATTCCACCGCCTCGATATCCAGGTGGTTGGTCGGCTCGTCCAGCAGCAAAAGGTCAGGATTGGAAAGCAGTAGTTTTGCCAGGAGCGCACGCGTCCGCTGACCGCCCGAAAGCTGTGAGAGGGGGCGCGATTCATCTTCACGGGTAAAACCGAGACCGGTGAGCGTGATCCGGGTTTGGACTTCGTAGGTGTACCCCCCAAGCGCCTCAAACTCCACCTGCAGGCGGCCGTAACTTTGCATGAGTTCGTCATCAGCTTCGGCCGAAGCCATCAAGGCTTCCATGCGGGCAAGTTCTTTATGTTTTTCGATCAGGGGTTCAAAAACCGTCATGCATTCCGACCACAACGTGCGGTCAGATAAGAGCACAGCTTCCTGGGGGAGGTACCCAATTTGGACGCCGCGGGCTTTGCTGATCTTGCCGGATGAGGGTTCCTCCTCGCCGAGGATGATCTTGAGCAGGGTGGTCTTGCCGATGCCGTTGGGTCCGACGAGGCCGATGCGGGCACGCTGGGGAATGCTAAAAGTCAGGTCGCTGAAAAGGTCGAAAGCCCCGAATGATTTTGAAAGATTATAGATGGAAAGAAGCGGCATGTTCAGACTTCCAGGCTGAGATCAAGATTTTTAGTATACCATACCCAGCTTGGAGAGCTTTAAACTTTTTTTGTCAGGGTGAGGCCACGTGTATTGATGAGGTTTTTGATGGTCTGTAAGGGCGAAGCTAAGTGCATTCAATTCGTCTTTTGTTACCCAAAAAGGTTGCACGATGCTTCGCCCCATGTTATAACCTCACCCGACGAGTTATACCCACCCCTTTGTGCATTCAATTCGACTTTTATAGACAATAAGATTGCAAGATGCTTCGGCCATACCCATTACGCCACTTACTGCATGACCGTCCAGAGGATGATCTGATTATCGTTCCCGCTGCTTGCCAGCCAACGACCGTCAGGGGAAAAAGCCAAATCGTAGATGGGATTCGGATTGTCCATCAGTGTAGCCAGCAGCTTCTCATTGGCTACATCCCAAATTTGGATCGCACCCCCAACAGCCACTGCCAGTAAGGTACCGTCTGGTGAAAAGCTAAGGGCAGTTCCGGGTGAATCCAACACCAGCGGCCGCACGAAGGCACCGCTGGCGGTGTCCCATAGATAGACAATGGGTGTAAACACTCCATTAATAGTCTTCATTGAGGCGCTGGCTAGCATCGATCCATCAGCACTAAGCGTGAATACGTTGAAAAAATCTTCATGGTTGAAAGGTTCGCTCAAAACGCCAGTAGCTGTATCCTGTAACATTATCAAATTGCGCGCATGCCAGACCACCCATTTGTTACTGCCGGCAAACCCTGCATCGAAGACTGGGGCGGCTGTAATGAAACCGGTAAATTCTTGTAATTTCTTTCCCGCAGCAACGTCGTAGAGATTGGCTTTCCAGTCTTCCCAGGCAGTGACAACAACAGATTTTCCATCCGGCGAGAAGGAAGCCATCATCACTCCGAAACCTGGTGCAAGCGTCTGCAAGGTCTTGCCGCTGGCAGCATCCACCAGTGTCACCTGGGTGGTATCTTTCGCAATTACTGCCACAGTTTTTCCGTCCGGAGAGGCAGCCATCCGCTGGGAACCGGGCGGGGCTGCATAAACAAATCTTGGGGCTAAGTATGGAACTTCAACGCTGGCAGCACCAAATACCTGGTCGGTGCCGTTGCTGGAATTTTGACTGACCTGCATCAGCGAGCGGCTGTCCAGCGACCAGGCCAACTCCTGTACATTGCTGTTTGCTGAGCGGTCTGCGGCTTTCAATTGAGAAGCGTTACTGGCTGTGATCACATCGCCGAGCGAAGCGGGGGTTTCAGTTATTGTTGCCGGGGAAGGTACAACCGGAGCTGTGGAAGTGGGCAGGTTTTCATCCGAGGGAGTTGCCAGCGGCGTGATTTCAGGAAGAGTGCACCCGATAAGCAGGAAAACCAGGGAGACCATCAGGCTTGTGCGTAGGAGTGTTTTCACTGTGCGAGCCCTTTCTGACGTTATTGTGCGTCATGAAGAATTATACATGCCGATTAATTTAGCAACGCATTGATCTTATCTTCGCCCCAGGTGATGGCTTGATCTTTGGCAGAACTCAACATTCCATCGATCCAATGCATCAAGGCTGCTTTCTGATTATTTGCCAGGGTACGCAGGCTTTGCTTGATCTCGATTTGTCCCAATTCAACGGTATTCTGAACATTTTGCTGGATGCCCACGCTCCAATCGGCAGTCGTTCCGATCAAAAGCACAGGTCGTTCATTCACCAGGATCAGGGCATTCCCCTCTGTATCGACCGGGATGGCAGTGCCATATTCCCTGGACAGGGATGCGGCATCCACTGGAAACGCGTTCAACGAGTTAACCGCCAGGTTTGACAGGTTCACAGGGGCGGGTGTATCGCCATCGATGGAACGCCAGACGACAATGATGAGTTGATTTCCTTTTTTGAAACGATATTCATTGACGCTCCCGCCTTCTCCCTGAACCTGACCGATGGGCTGTGATCCAACGAGGAGTTGGTCCAGGTTGGTCAATGCCCGGGTGGCTTCGGGCGCGGCAGCAGGGTCGAATCGCCAGAGGACGGACGCGACTCCGTTCTGCGCAAAAAGTGGTACGGCAGCCCGGGTAAGCAGGTCTGCCTGCAACTGTCCTGCAGAGAGCGCACGCGCCGAAAGCCCTGCCGCAAGCGCGTCTTGCGGCCAGCCCAATCCACTCACCCGCAGGGATTTTCCACCCAATTGGCGGATGAGCTCCTGGAGCGCGCGCGTTTCGCCGCTGAGGGTCGAATCCGCGCCGGCGAGTGAGGATGCACAGTCAGGATTGATCTCAGCTTGAGCCTCCGGCATGGCAGCACCGCGGTCCGGTTCGAATTCGATCCCGTCCACAGAATTCCAGGCTTTGGCTCCGTTCAATTCGAGCAAAAAGGTTAGAGGGTTCATGGCACAAGCGCTGGAGGTTAACCCGACGAGAGAGCCCGTCCACACCTCGTCGTTGGGGTCTGCGTTCTTGATCACACCGGAGGCTGTCTTGACCAACTTGGCGTAAAGGATCGGGTCCGGTTTGACTGCCGCCCGATCATTTTGCGGGTACAGGAATGGAGTGATGCCGGTGGTGGTATTGATGCGCGAACCGATCTCCCAAACGTGGATTTGATCACCGTAGCGGTCCACGGCAGCCTGGACGAAAGCCGCCCAACGCAAGAGCAACTGGGTCTGGTCAAGCGGACGGTCAACAGCCGAAACGAGATAGGTGGGTCCGCCCTGGAGCACCCCGATGATCTTTCTCCCCTGCGCGGATAAGGCAGCGATCTGCAAGTCCAACCCGATGTTCCCCGCCCAGTTGTAGTTCCCTTCGCTGAGTTCTATTGCACTCCAATCCAGGGTCACCCGCACCAAAAGGGGAGGTTTTTCAGGAATGAGCGCAAGGCTGGACAGGGTTGCGTCAACATTGGGGCTGGTGAATGCGGAAGCATCAAGCCCCAAGGCTTCCACGCGGTCGGAGGATACTGGCGCAAAGGAGGTGAACATGAAAAGACCGGCGCCCGCGATCAATCCGAGCGGAAGCAAGCGGCGGAATAAATAAAAGAGAAGATCCATGACTTACATTCTCCCAAGAGGGTGGTTGCAAGAATGAAGCCATACAAATTGACTGGAGCTCTAGAAATCAGAGTTGGAGGCTGAATGGGAAGTTGATTTTCGGGAAGGCAGCAGCGTCCATGCGGAAATCAGCAAGGAAACGACGACAATCACAACCACAATAAGTACGGTACCTTGAAGCCCGGCAATTTGATTTGCAAGGGGGGCGGAGGTGGCTCCGCCTTGAGGTAAAAACCCGGTAAGGTGAACCACCTGGCTGGTCCAGATGGCGCCGAGGATGGCAATTCCGGTGGTTTGTCCGAGCGTACGGGTGAGCGAAAGCAAGCCTGAAACCACGCCAAGTTGACTTCGTTGAGCACTGCCCATGATCGAGCTGTTATTGGGCGCCTGAAAAAGGCCGATTCCCAAGCCGAGAGGAGCGGAACGCAGCAGATAACCGATGACACTGGTATTCACGGTTAGCCCCGCGATCAATAAATACCCTACAAGCTGGAAAGCCAGGCCAAGGGTGGTGATCAACTTCGAACCGAAGCGATCTGAAAGCGAACCTGCAAGGGGGCTGATGATCCCGGAGGTAAGGGGGATGATCGACATCATCAACCCAGCCTTTTCCGGAGTAAAGCCGCGCATGTTTTGCAGATAAAACGGGATCAACAGTACAGTTCCGGCGGATCCGATGAAGGTCAAGGACCCGGTAATCAAATTTGTTGACATGATCTTTGACTTGAACAATGAAAGGTCGATCATCGGCTCTTGAGAATGCTGTTCGATCTTAATGAAGGCAAACAAACCGACTGCGGATACGGCGAATAAGCTGAGCACGATGGGACTGGTAAAAGTTGAACTTTCGCCAAAAGTAAGAGCGAGCAGGAAGGACATCAAAGACAAAAACATGGCAGCCGCGCCGCTATAATCAAAACGCTGGTTGCTGCCGGCATGATCCGAAGGAATAAATTTCGATGCGAAAATCAAACCAATAATGCCGACCGGGAGGTTTACGAAAAATAGCCAGTGCCAGGAAAGCACCCCCAGGATCAACCCGCCAAGGGTAGGGCCGGCGATAATTCCGATCGAGACGATCCCCCCAATGATGCCCAAAGCTTTGCCGCGTTCTTCAGGCGGGAAGGCGTCAGTGACGATCGCGGTTCCGAGCGCCTGGGTCATCGAAGCACCGATTGCCTGGAACACGCGAAACCCGATCAGCCAGTAGACATTTGGGGAAATTCCGCATAACAATGAACCGGTAGTGAAAATGAACATTCCGGCAAGGTAGAGTCTTTTACGACCGATCATGTCAGCCAGGCGACCCACCGACAGCATTAAAGTGGTTAGGGTCAACAGGTAAGCCAATACCACCCACTGCACCACTGCAAGAGGTTCCTTCAAGTCGTTGACCAGGTTGGGCAGGGCAATATTGACGATACTGCCATCAACCGTCGCCAGGAAAACCCCCATGGCGACTGATGCCATCACCCACCACTTGCGTCTGTAATCCACTTCCTGCATGGTCTCCTCATCCCCTTAATTCAAGACGAAGATTATATCATGCAGAATAAATAGGGTGAAATTTGTTAGTAAGAGAAGACATACGTACATTTTGTAGGGGTGGGCGCGAAAAGCGCGAAACCCACCCCGGGCAGGTCTCGCGGTCTTTGCGCACTCGAGCGATTTGTGCGAGAGGGGTGGCACCTACTTTATGTAGCTATGGGGGAAATTCGGCTGGCATTGACATGCATGACCTTCTCGTCGACAATAGGCATACGTTTGATTTTAGGAGCTTTACATGGTTGAAAAGAATACATTCGATGTGGTTTTGTTATTGGCGCGTCCAGCGGCAGGAAAAAGTGAGGTCATCCATTATCTCAAAAAGACCCCGCTCGGCGAACGCATAAAGCGATTTCATGTTGGCGAATTGGCTGAGATCGATGATTTTCCCATGTTGTGGGAGTGGTTCGAGGAAGATGCCCTGCTCGAAAAAATGGGTCATCCGCGACTGCACACAGATGCAGAAGGCTATTTTCTGGAACAGTATCTCTGGGATGTGTTGATCGAACGCATGGGGCTGGAATATCTCAAGAAAAGGCGCGATATCGCAGGATTTGCCGAGAATTACACCACCCTGGTCGAATTTTCACGCGGCAGCGAGCACGGAGGATATGCCAGCGCTTTCAACCATTTGAGCCCCGAGCTCTTGAGCCATGCAGCGGTGCTGTATGTGGATGTATCCTGGGAAGAATCGCTGCGGAAGAACCGCAAGAGAGCCAACCCTGACAAACCGGACAGTATCCTGGAGCATTCGCTGCCGGACAAGAAACTGGAAAGGTTGTACAAAGAGGTGGATTGGGAACAGGTGAGCGCTGCAGACCCGAAATATTTATCCATCCAGGGGGTCAAGGTGCCATATGTGGTCTTTGATAATTCGGACGATGTGACGACCGGTCAGGGTGAGGCGTTGGGCGCCCGGCTGGAGCAAACGTTGACGAAGTTGTGGGGGATTTACCGCTCGGGCGAATGAGTCAGGGGATTCAAAAAATCGATTTCTTCCAGCAAGGTTCTGCGCGGTACAGGGGTGATCACCTGCACACAGCGCGGGATCACTTTGATTTCCACCGGGGTTTTGCCGATGATCTCGCCGTCTGCCTGGACCACCGCAGGCGGCGTGCCTGTGATGGTAATCGTCTCGCAGCCGGAGAAGATGCGGTGAATGGGCGTACGCTTTTCGCGTTTGACCAGCAGACTCCAGAGTAATACCGGCGCGTCCAGGATCGTCCTGGCCCGGACGACGATCATGTCCACTTTTCCGTCATCCGGATGAATATCCAGCGCGTTTTCAAATGCACGAAGCCCAACAATGCCAAAATTGGCCACCATAATTTCTGACGCACGGATCTTAATATGCTGCCCGTCAATATCCAGTCGGTAGCGTCTGAGTTGTAATCCGAACAATTGGGAGACCACGTTTCCCAGGTATGCAAAAATCCCAAATTTGCGTTTTTCTTCGCGACCCGTGTTTTGGATCATCGCCGCAGAAAACCCGATTCCCAGGTTCATCATGTGAATGCTGTCACCCACGGCCATCAAGTCCAGGCGGTTGAGGCTGTGCTCGCCGAGGATCAGGCTCACAGCGTGGGGCAGGTTCAACGGGATGCCCAGGTTGCGTGCGATCGCGTTCCAGGTGCCGGAAGGTAAAATGCCCAGCGGAACCTCAGAACCGACCAATCCGGCTGCGACCGCCGCAATCGTCCCATCACCCCCGGAAGCGACGACCAAAGAGCACGAATCATGTATCGAAGCCCGCACTACCGAGCTGATATCGTCGTCAGTTTTGGTGCGATAAAAACTCACCTGCCATCCGGCTTTTTCAAATTCTGCCTGGGTATACGCCTGGAGTTGGTCAGGGTTGCCCATGCCGGAGACCGGGTTGAGAACGATTAGTGCTTTCCGTCTTGGTTTTACATCCATTAAAAAAAAGTCTCCATGACCTTCATCTTCATTATAAACTCGCAATGTGGAGTTATTGCACAGGTTTCTGGAGGATTGAGGGGTATCCAGCAGACTAATTAATTCAAGAAATAATTATTCAACGGGGTGAATAATTCTGCGGGCTGGGTGCTGACGAGGAGGACCTCGGGGGTCTTATGCCATTTTGCGCAATCCTGGATCGTCCCGTCAAGCGCTTTCACCAGCCCGAATTGACTCACAATTAATCTTACTGTAGGAAATAATGTTGGATAGAAATAATGTTTCCCTTGCGCGGATTTCATATCTACAAAACCTTTTTGTATGGGTGAATAACTTGTATTCGGGGCGGCTTTTGATTGTTAGTGAGGGCGAAGCGTCGTGCAACCATCCTTTTGTACTAAAAGACGAATAGATTACACGATGCTTCGCCCCTACCCCTGGGGTTACAAAGGTACACGGCATGTCTTCGGCACACGTAGGGACGCCATAAATGGCGTCCGCAGATTTGACCATAAAGGCAGGCGCGAACGCGACGCGTCGCGCCCTACCGAACCTCATGGAATTCGCAAAGACGAGTCGTACTTGTTTTGTGCCACTATCATGGCGCTTCGTTTGCAAGCGAAAAGAATCCCAACTTGGAAACTTAAAGGAAATGTGCATTTGTTGCGGATTTGTAACCGGTTTGTAACCGGCGCCTGCTAAACTATGCTTATCCAGTGCGTATTGAAGACAACGCAGAGTTCAAGCAAGCATTACATCATTCAAGGAGGGGTTATGCGCCTTAACGGGAAAGTCGCAATGATCACAGGCGGGGCTGCCGGAATCGGCAAAGCCACTGCTCAAGTTTTTGCCAGGGAGGGAGCCAAGGTTGCCATTTGTGATGTCTCTGAAACTCTCGGTGAAGAACTGGTAAAAACGCTGGGACCGGATGCGCAATTCAGCAAGGTCGATGTCACCAACCGGGCTGAAGTACAGGGCTGGGTCGAGCAGGTGGTCGCCAGGTACGGCAGAGTGGATATCCTGGTGAATAACGCAGGCATCACCCGCGATGGTCAATTCATCAAGATGAAAGACGGTGAGCTGGTCAAACAGATGGGGGAAGATGCATTTGATATGGTTGTTTCGGTGAACCTGAAAGGCGTGTTCAACTGCGCCCAGGCGGTATCCCCGTTTATGGTCAAGCAAAAGGGCGGCGTGATCCTGAACGCCTCATCAGTGGTTGGGCTGTACGGCAATTTTGGTCAAACCAACTATGTTGCCACCAAGGCGGGCGTCATTGGCATGACCAAAGTCTGGGCGCGTGAATTGGGAAAATACGGTATCCGGGTCAATGCAGTGGCGCCCGGGTTTGTCATGACCGAAATGGTCGCAAAGATGCCGGAAGAGGTTCTGGCAGGGATGCGGGCGAAGACCCCCCTGGGCCGCCTGGCAGAGCCGGAAGATATTGCCAATGCTTACCTCTGGCTGGCATCGGATGAAGCGGCGTACATCCACGGTGCGACCATCAGTGTCGACGGCGGCATCGTTTTAGGTACATAAGGCTAAACCAATTCTTTGGAGGTTCTATGACTAGATACGCTACCATCATATCCACCGGAGCTTACCTGCCTGAGATCGAACGCACGAATGCTTCGATGGCGGAGAAGTTCGGTGATGTGATCAACAAATTTGAAGCTTCCTCTGGAATTCGCACCCGTTTTTATGCACCGGATGACTGGGCTACCTCTGACCTTGCTGCGCGGGCCGGGAATAAAGCCCTTGAAAAAGCGGGACTCAAGCCCGAGGACCTGGATTTGATCATCCTGGGAACGGACAGCCCGGATTACATCACCCCTGCCACCTCTGCGGTGGTGCAGTTTAAGATGGGTGCAAAAAATGCGGGTACATTTGATGTGGGATGCGCCTGCGCTTCCTTCCCCACCGGGTTAAATATTGCTGCCGGGCTCATCGCCGTCAACCCCAATTTGAAGTATGTGCTGGTCATCGGCGCTTATATGATGCACAAACTTGCCGATTGGGAAAATGATGTCATGTCCTTCTTCTACGGTGACGGAGCCGGTGCTGCCATCCTGACAGCCAGCGACAAACCGGGTTTTGTTTCCTCCACTTTCTTCGCAGACGGGTCCTATCACAAACATTGGGGCATCTATTCTGGTGGAACCTTCGAGCCTGCGACCGAGGAAAGCGTCAAAGCCGGGCGGACCAAGGTCAAATTGGTCACCCCCTTCCCACCTGAAGTGAACCACGAGGGTTGGCCTGCGCGTATGCGTGAGTTGGCGAAAAACGGCAATTTCGATTTGAAAGATGCCGACCTGGTCATCTACACCCAGGTGCGCCTCAAAAGCATCAAGCTCGTGCAGGAGACCTTGGGTCTGCCGATCGAAAAAGCGCATTGGGTGATGGACCGCTTCGGCTATACCGGGTCGGCCTGCCTGCCCATGGCATTTGACGATGCGGTAAGCCAGGGAAAGGTACATTCCGGCGACCTGGTCTGCTTTGTGGGCTCAGGTGTGGGGTACAACCAGGCGGGTTCTGCTTTCATCATGCCATAGGTGATTCAATGTATCCAAGCGATCTGTACAGACAAAAACTGATCAGCCTCCCGGAGGCGGTTGGCAAAATCCAATCCCACCAGACGGTTGGGGTGGCGATGGCTGCGGCCGAACCCCCGGGGCTGCTGGCTGCGTTGTCAACCCAACGCGATCGCCTGGAAGATGTGCACGTCTGGGTATGTCTCCCCATTGGTTCGTATGACTTCGTGCTCGATCCCAGCATGGATGGGCATTTCTTTGTCGAGAATTGGTTTTACGGAAATGCGGACCGTAAGGTCCACAGCCAGGGTAGAACCTCTTATACCCCCAATAATTTGCACCAGGCAGCGACAAAGAAGCTCTTCGGAGCACACAACAAAGTCAATGTGTTCATTGGTTCGGCAACCCCGCCCGATGCACGCGGGTACATGTCACTGTCGCTAAGCCTTGTGATAGAAAAGCAGTTGATCGAGGCGGCTGATCTTGTCATTCTCGAGATCAACGAAAATTTACCGTGGACGCTGGGCGACACGCAGATCCATATCTCGGAAGTCGACTATGTGGTCGAAAATCATGCAGCTCTGCCGCAGGTGCCGCCCGATATCCCCTCGGCCACAGAAGAGGCGATCGGTGGATACATTGGCGAGATGATCGAAGACGGGTCCACGCTGCAGCTTGGCATTGGCGGCATTCCAAATGCCATCACCCCTTTCCTGATGCACCGCAAGGATCTTGGGATTCACACCGAGATGTTCACCGACGGCATGGTGGATTTGTACAATGCCGGGGTGATCACCAACCGCCGCAAAACCCTGTGGAAGGGTAAGATGGTGGGGGCATTCGCACTCGGAACCCAGAAATTGTACGACTTTGTCGACAACAACTTGGGGGTTGAATTTCAACAGGGACGGGTCACCAACGACCCGAATGTGATCGGAAGGAACTACCGGATGATCAGCATCAATACGGCCATCCAGGTGGATATGTACGGGCAGGTTTGTTCCCAGTCCATCGGCGCCCGCCATTTTTCGGGCACCGGCGGTCAACTCGATACCCATCGCGGAGCGCAGCTATCCGAGCAGGGCAGGGGAATAATCGCCCTGCGCTCCACTGCCAAGAACGGCACTCTCTCAACCATCGTGCCAGTACTGACCGAAGGCGCAGAAGTCACTGTACCCAGCCAGGATGTCGACACCATCGTCACCGAGTTCGGGGTGGCGGATCTCAAAGGGCTGTGCGTGCATGATCGCGCGCTCGCACTGATCAATATTGCCCATCCTGATTTCAGAGAGCCGTTAAAAGAAGAAGTGATGCGCCTTGGTATCGTACCAAAGTTCGCGATCCAGGTCGTGTAAGGAGGAATAAATGAATCCACTCATCGGCAAATGGCAGCAACCCGCTGGACAACCCTATCCGGGGTTGTGGTTCCTTTTCAACGAAGACGGCAGCTTTCGGGCAGAGTTTTCCGAAATGGGGATCACTTCATCCGGCACTTATTCACTGGATGGAGACCTGATCTCGATGGATCAAAAGCAGCATTCGTTGGGTCTCGTCGGAAAATTTGAAGGCCGGTTCGCTGTGGAAAACGATATGTTGAAAATCGCCCTCGGGAATCCCGGTGAAGCTGCGCCGCTGGACCTGAGCAAAGCACGCATCTATCTCAAGCAATAGAAAGGATCACACTCGATGTCATCACACAAACTAGCCAGAGGGGTGGCTCTCGTTGGCGCTGGAATGAGTAAATTTGGCTCCTTCAAGGGAAAGACCTCGCGAGATTTGTTCGTTGAAGCCTTTGTCGAGATGCTTGAATCGGTGGACAAGGGGATCGATCAAAAGGAGATCGAAGCGCTTTATGTTGGAAATTACAGCAGCGATCTTTTTGAAGGTCAGGGTCACATTGCCCCCATCATGGCGAGCTGGACGGGTTTGAACCCGGTACCCGCGGTGCGCGTGGAAGATGCGTGTGCCAGCGCCGGAGTAGCCGTCCGCGAAGGGATTTTGGCGGTGGCATCGGGGTTGTACGATATAGTCGTGGTTGGCGGCGTGGAGAAAATGACCGACCTGGCGACTGAAAAAGTGACCGATACCCTGGCGACGGCTGCGGACGTTCAATATGAGATTCCGGCCGGGTTTACCTTCCCGGGATTTTATGCAGCGATGGCAACTTCTTATATGGAAGCATATGGTGCCACCCCCGAAACGTTTATGAAGGTGGGCATCAAGAACCATGAAAACGGTTCGATGAACGAGAAAGCTCAGTTTGGTGCAAAAATCTCCACCCTGATGGAAGCCCGAAGGCAGTCTGCCATCAAGAAAGGCCTACCTGTTCCAGAATGGGATTCAGAGTTGGAGTTCCTGCACGACGACAAAGCCAATCCGATCATTGCCTGGCCGCTGCGCTTGTACGATTGCAGTCCAATTTCTGACGGAGCTGCGGTGGTTCTGCTGGTGAGTGAAGACCTGGCGAAGAAGTTTACCGATCACCCGGTTTATGTGGCAGGGATGGGGCAGGCGAGCGACGGGGCTTTGCACGACCGCAAAGAATTAAACTCAATTCCTTCAGCCCGCCTGGCGGGCGATCAAGCTTACCGCATGGCGGGGATCACACCCGCGGATGTGGATTTTGCTGAGGTACATGACTGCTTTACGGTTGCCGAAGTGATCGCTTCTGAAGATTTGGGTTTCTTCGAAAAAGGAAAAGGTTGGATTGCTGCCGAGGAAGGCGTTACCGGAAGGGACGGCGAAAAGCCGATCAACTTGTCCGGCGGATTAAAGTCCAAGGGGCATCCGGTGGGTGCGTCTGGCGTTGGGCAGGTGGTCGAAGTCTTCAAGCAGTTGCGCGGACAGGCAGGCCTACGTCAAAAATCCGGACCTTTGAAATACGGGCTGACCCATAATGTGGGTGGAACGGGTCAAACCACTGTGGTGCACATCTTCGAGCGGAGGGATTAATATGGAAAATCAATTCACACACGCCGCTTTCAGTAATTTTCTAAACGAACACCGCCTGATGGGCAGCCGGAACAAGGTCAATGGCGCTGTGTTTTGTCCACCGCGACCGATCGACCCCGAAAATCATTCGAGCGACATGGAGTGGTTGGAATTCAAGGGCACTGGAAAACTCCAGGCGTTCACAGTCATCTATATCGGTTCCTCCATGATGATCGCTGCCGGGTATGACCGCAAAAACCCATACTGCGTGGGAATCGTCAAACTCGACGAGGGACCAATGATCAGCGGTCTGATCCTGGGCGTGGACGTGCTCCATCCTGAAAGCATCAAAATCGGGACTTCTTTCAAAGCCAAATTTATCGACCGCGGAGAAGCGGAAGCGAAAAAGAGTTTCCTGGCGTTTGAACCTGCATAAGAGGGATATTTGGGATGCCTACGGTAAAGGTCAACAATATCAACCTGTATTATGAACTTCACGGTCCGGAAAACGCGGATGTGATCGTTCTTTCCAATGGCATCTTCATGTCCACGGCATCCTGGGGTTATCAGGTAGCCGAATTGAAGAAGCATTTCCGGGTACTGGTTTATGACTGCCGGGGGATGTGGAAATCCGATCACCCTGCCGGCCCCTACTCGCTCGAGATGCACGCCGACGATCTTGCCGGGCTGCTAAAAGCGCTCAATTTCTCCAAAGCGCACATTGCCGGAATATCTTACGGGGGTGAGATCAGCCTGGTATTTGCATTACTACACCCCGAGATGGTGAGAAGTTTGATCATCTCATCCAGTGTCAGCCAGCTCGACCCGCTGTTGATTGCGGTGGGACAAAGCTGGGCGGCAGCCATGCAGACGCGCAACCCCGATACTTTATACGAGGTAACCCTGCCCTACAACTTCTCCGAAGAATACATCCACGCCAATGCAGCGCTGCTGGCTGCCTCAAAAGCACGGTATGGAGACATGGATTTCGACTCAGTTTCTGAGCTGATGTCTGCCTTCGTAAAACTTGATCTGACACCCAGCCTCGCGAAGATAGAAGCGCCGACGCTGGTGATCGTAGGCGAAGACGACATTCTCAAGCCGCGAAAATATTCCGAGATCATCGCTTCCCAAATCGAGGGTGCCGAACTGGCGGTGATCCCGCATGCGGGGCATGCGGTTTGCCTGGAACAACCGGGCGTGTTCAATGACCTGGTCCTTGGTTTTGTTTTGAAACATTGTGAAGGCGTGGCATGAGTATTCACATTCAACCAGTTCTCGTCCCTGGCAGCCAGGATACCTTTAGTCACTTGATCACAGAAGATGAGGTGAACACGCTTGCCAGCTTGGTTGGCATAGGACTACCGGTTGAGGGTGACGCTGAGCAAGAAGGCGACGACTCTGCTTCCATCTCCAAGTTGCTTATGGTCGGAATTATCGGCGGACTACTTAAGACACGATTTTCAAAGCTGGGTTCACAATGCACCAACCTGCATTTCGAATTTCTATCTCCAATTCACTGCGGCGACAGGATCGAGACGACGATCACGATGGCCAGCCCTGATCTGGGCAAGCACCTGGCGACGTTCAACGTGGATTGCTACAACCAGACAAAAGACCAGGTGATCACCGGGCAGGCAGTAATGATCCTGCCTCATTGATCACACAAAATTCAAAAATACTAGATCGGGAACTCCCAGGAGGTGAAACCCAATCGTCAAGTTTGAACCAAATACAAGAGAGGATCTATTTCGTTCTAAAATAAAATGGAGGAGAGACTAATGAAAAAGATGTTTGCTGTTGTAAGCGTTTTACTCATCGCGACCCTTTTGCTGGCAGCTTGTGCCCAACCGACACCCACTGCGGCGCCGACCACTGTTGCCCCCACGGAAGCACCCACCGTTGCCACTACAGTTGCGCCGACCGCTGCACCTGCAGGCTTGACCTGCGCTGAACCCATCAAAGTTGGTTTGATCACTGATGCCAGCGGCGCTCTTGCCAGCTATGGCGAGATGATCATGCGCTCATTCATGCTCGGCATGGAATACGCAACCGGTGCAGCCGGATCAGCCGGTGATGTCTTCGCTTTTGCCAAGACTCAGGAAAATACTTTCAAGATCGATAATTGCGAGATCCAGGTGTTTGTGCGCGATGATGCCAGCACCCCCGACATTACGACGACTGCAGCAAATGAGTTGATCGATGTCGAAAAAGTGAATATCCTGGTCGGAACAGTATCCTCCGGCGCGACCGCCACCCTGCAAAGCATTGCCTTGGCGAACAAGATCCCGCTGATCGTGGCTCCTGCTGCTGCCAATGATATTACAGGCGTGAACTTCAATGAATTCACCTTCCGCACCAGCCGCAACAACTATCAAGATGCGATGAACGAATGCCTGGCTCTGACCAAGCAATACACAAAATTCGTCCAAATTGCCCCCGACTATGCCTTTGGCCGCGGATCGGCTGCAGCTTTCCGTGACGCCTGCACATTGGATGGCGGAACATTTGTTACGGATGATATCTTCGCCCCATTAACCACTACAGATTTCACCACCTACATGGAACAAATTGGTAAATCCGGCGCAGAAGCCTACATTGTCACCTGGGCAGGTACAGGATTTGTTTCTCTGATCCAAGCCGCGAAAGACCAGGGCGTTACCGATAAGATGGCCCTCGGCACCACGTTCGTCAACAATGCGGTCATGCCGGCCTTGTACTCCACCGCCATCGGAACCACCGCGGGTATCATCTATCAATACGCTGCCCCCAAGAATGCCATTAATGACTTCCTGGTTGCACAGGAAAAAGCACGCTACAACGTGGTACCGGACTTGTTCGATGCCGATGGCATGAATGCAGCATTGATGATCGTGGCTGCGCTCAAAGCAACCAATGGCGACGCCACGGGCGATGTGCTCGTGAAAGCGATGGAAGGGTTATCCTTCGAAGGCCCTAAGGGCAAAGTTGATATTCGCCCTGAAGATCATGTGGCGATCCAGGATATGTATATTTTGAAACTGGAAAACCTCACCGATCCGAATGCCAATTACTACTCTTATGTCGACACCACTCGTCCAGAACCCCCCTGCTTGCTACCTGAAACACTCAAGTCCCGCTGCGGGTCATTACCCTACGGTAATTTGAGCGGCAAGTAATCGACTGAAATCTTGAAAGGGTCCCTAAAGGTCCAAAAGACCTTTAGGGACCACGTTCCAATAAAGATGTCATGTGCTGGGTAGAAACACTTAACCAAAGGCTGGAATGTATGACGGACAACGATATCATTATCGAAACGATCAATTTAACCAAGCAATTTGGCGCCCTGGTCGCTGTCGACACAGTGAACCTGAAGGTCAAAAGAAATTCGCTGCATGCCATCATTGGTCCGAACGGGGCAGGTAAAACGACCCTGTTCAATATGCTGAGCGGCAATCTCAACCCAACGAATGGCAAGGTCATTTTCAAAGGGAAAGATATTACCCGTCAGCCCGCATACCAGTTCATCCATCAAGGGATTGGGCGGTCTTTCCAAATTACCAACATTTTCCCCAATCTCACTGTCTTTGAAAATATCCGCCTGGCATCCCAGGCGATGGAAAAAGGTAACTTCAAGTTTTGGATGGACGCATCCAATTTACCGCGATGCGAAAAGCGTACCTGGGAAGTGGTGGAGCGGGTTGGACTGCGAGATCGAGCGCAGCTTCTTGCGAGCACCCTTCCTCACGGCGACCAGAGAAAATTGGAGTTGGGGATGATCCTGGCGCCCGATCCGGAAGTCTTATTGCTGGATGAACCCACTGCCGGCATGGCGGCCGAGCAGGTACCTGAATTGATCCAATTGATCAAGGAAATTCAGAAGGCCGGGAACAAGACCGTGATGCTGGTGGAACATAACATGAACGTGGTGATGAGTATTTCAGACACGATCACGGTGATGCACCTGGGAAAAATCCTTGCTGAAGGCTCACCTGCAGCCATTGCTGCAAATAAGGAAGTACAAACCGCTTATCTCGGCGGGTTGTTTGAGTTGGATGTGTAAAGCATGCAGCTCCATGGCTCCAGACATACCTGTTAATCAACCTTGAGGGTTAAATGACGAATATTCTTGAAGTTCAAGGCATCCATACATTCATCGGCCGCTATCACATTTTGCAAGGTGTGGATGTGACCGTCCCTGAGGGATCGATCACAGCATTGCTTGGCCGGAACGGGGCAGGCAAGACGACCACGCTCAAGTCCATCCTTGGATTGCGGCCAACCCGTGAGGGAAGCATCGTCTTTGGCGGGCAAGAGGTACAGGGAATGCGATCTTTCGATATCGCAGCCATGGGGATCGGGTTTGTTCCGGAACATCGGGCGATTTTTCGCGATCTAAGCGTAGAGGAAAATCTCAAAATCGCAGAGCGAAAAAAGGGCGATCTTGCGCGGAAACGCGATTTCATTTTCGACCTGTTTCCCGATCTCAAGAAATTCCTTTCCCTGCCCGGTGTGAGCCTTTCAGGCGGACAGCAGCAGATGCTCGCCATTGCGCGTGCGCTAGTGGCTGATAACCGTTTGCTGCTCATTGACGAACCAAGCGAAGGCCTGGCGCCGGTGATCATCGAGCACATGATTTCGGTGATTCGCCAGCTTACGAAAGAGAGCACCGTGCTGCTGGTGGAGCAAAACTTCCTGGTGGCGAGCATGCTCGCCGAGCATTACGTGATCATCGAAGAAGGTCGTTCTGTGAAAGCAGGAAAAATGCAGGACCTTGTCGACGACAAGGCGACCATTCACCATTACCTGGGTGCGGCGTAGGAATAGACATGAAACCATTTTTCCGTAAGAACTCGATACTTCTCATCACCCTGGCGATTGTTGTGGCGTTATTTGCTGTTGCAGAACGGGGGATGGGGGGAAGGATTTTGTCATCACCCTGCTGCGAGGCCTGTCGGTAGGTTCCGTCACATTCCTGGTAGCCTCGGGTTTTTCCTTGATTTTCGGCCTGCTGGATGTGCTCAACCTGGCGCAGGGTACCCTGTATATGATCGGTGCCTATATCGGTTGGACAATGTACATCCGCCCCGATACCTTTATGGATCTCATCACTCCGCTCGCCCTGATCTTCAGTGGATTCGCGCTGAGCGGAATTTGGAGTATCCTGGCGGCTCGCATTCATCTCAATCGGAAAATCCAACGACTTTTACCCTGGGGGATGATCGTGGTCTCGATTCTGCTCTTTGTGCTGATCATTCCAAAATACCCCATTGCCATCTGGAACCTGGACAATTATGCCCAAAGCCCCGTAACCTATTCGTTCATGGCAGACCAGGGCACCCGATTGGCTGTGACACCTGCGGTCTTTGAGGAGATCAGTCCCCTGCTTGCTTTCGCGGGTCTTTTGCTCGCCAGTTTCCTGCTCGCGTTTGGCATACATTTGTTTGGTCAGCCTGTGCAGATACAGGCAAAACTAAAGGTGAGGGATTTTATACCCCTGGCAATCGTGCTGGGGATTGGAGCGGTGTGTTTTGTTTTCAACAATGCCGTCACCAATTTCCTGCTCGGCATTGACACCACCTTGTTGTTTTTGATCGCCGTGCTGATGGCGGCATTGAGCGGCGTCGGCTTGGGCGCTTTGATGGAAACCGTGCTTATCCGTCCGCTTTACAACCGTCCGATCTACCAATTGATGTTGACCATCGGCTTGAGTGCCATCGGTGTGCAGGTTGTCCAGGCGATTTGGGGCCGCAATGAATTCGTCATGCCAAAGCCCTCGCTATTTGCCGCCACGGGCGGAGTTTGCCCTGCCACCAGCCTGGGTTCCTGGCTGCAAAATCACTGCTCCACCGTCTGGCTGCTCGGCGGGCGGGTAAGGGTTTACGATGAGATCTTCATCCCTCTCGTGGGGCTGATCGTTTTGATCGCGGTCTGGGTGCTACTCAAACGCACCCGGATAGGCATGGTCATTCGCGCCGGTGTACAGGACCGCGAAATGGTCGAGGCTCTTGGGATCAACGTCAGGCGCGTATTTACATTGGTATTTGCCCTGGGTGTAGGGTTGGCGTCTTTTGGCGGTACATTGGCTGCGCCATCGACGGGTCTGTCAAACGCCATGGGCGAAAGTCTATTGCTCAGTGCGTTGATCGCTCTGGCAATCGGCGGGCTGACCAGCTATCCGGGTGCAGCTTTGGGGTCTTTGCTGGTTGGATTTATGCAACAGTTCATCATCAAGTATGGGCAGATCGGTATTTCCATCCCATTTACGGATATCGTTTTCAAGCCAACTCCTCCCATCGTTCCGGCGTCAACCGTGTTGCTGATGGTCATCGTCCTGCTCATTCTTCCACATGGTTTACTGGGTAAGAAGGAATAATTTATCATGCAAAAAACGAGACTCTCTTTCATTCGGTCCCAACGGTCTGCAATCATCTTACTGATCGCAGCTCTGGTGTTACCCTTTATTATCGGCGCGATTGAAGGGAGTTCCCCGGCAGCCGTCTGGCAGAATCAAGGCAGTATATCGAAATTTGTCGAAGGCCTGGGAATCGAGATTTTCATCCTGGCGCTGTATGCCTTGAGCTTCGATCTGATCTTTGGCGTGACTGGACTGCTTTCGTTTGGGCATGCCATGTTTTTTGCCGTTGGGGCCTATCTGACTGGTATCGCCATCAAAATCCTTACCCTGCCGCTTTACGCAGTCATCGGATTGGTGTTCGTCGCTGCGATTTTGCAGGCTTTGTTGTTTGGATTGGTATTGCCGCGGGTGAAGGGCATTACCTTCACATTGGTCACGCTGGGCATGGCATCGGTCTTTCACATCGTGGTGATGTCGAGCGATGTGGCAAAATATACCGGGGGAGATGTCGGGCTGCAGGGAGTGATCGTACCAGCCATCATCAACCCCGCGAATGAACGGCTACGATTTTATGTCGTTGCGATGCTCATCCTGTTTTTGACCTACCTGCTCTATAAAGTCTTTGTCAATTCACCCACCGGACACGTGTGCGTGGCCATTCGTGAAAATGAGGGGCGCGCGAAAATGCTGGGGTATAACACCTTCAAATTCAAATTAGCGGCTTTGATCCTGGCGTCCATTACAGCGGCTTTTGCGGGAACATTGCATGCCCTTTACCAGCCGATCGTCAGCCCCACTGTGGCGGATTTGGGCTTTACAGTCACTGCCTTATTGATCGTCTTGATTGGTGGCGTCGGTACACTCAGCGGGGCGATTGTCGGTGCCGTCATCTACCGTGTCCTCGACTTCGTCCTGCGGCGGTATATCGGAGCCAGCGCCAGCCTGGTCACCGGCGCCATCTATGTAGCTTTCGTTTTATTCATCCCCTATGGGATTGTGGGAACATACCGCTTGAAGAAATGGCAGTGGAAAGAGGGGTCGCAAAGGCTGTTGAACCTGTTCCAGGTCAAGACCGACCAAAAACCAGAATAGCGCTAAAAACGGCTCGCAAGAGCCGTTTTTATTTTGTGAGCTGCTGCCAGAGGCGGGTGGTTTCGGGTGAAGGGTCAACGTCCAGTTCTTCACGCAGCACGGCGACGCAGCGTTGGTAAACCGCATTGACAGTTGCCCGATTTCCCCTGGCAGCGTGACACTGCATCAGCATTTGCGTGGCTGTTTCGTTACAGGCATCGAGGGCAAGAATGTCATGACTTACTTTGATGGCAGAGTCCCACATCTCGCGCATAAAGTAAGAGCTCAGCAAGTGTTGGGCAGTGGCAAAGTACACATCTCTCAACCTGCCGCGGGTATCACCCATCCAGGACTCGTCCTGATATTCGGCCAGGTAATCAGCCTCGTAGAGCGATAACGCTTCAGCCCAATCATCTTCATTTGGAGAAGCGCAAAGCTCGCTAAAATCATCCACGTCCAGGCAGATTTGGGCGGCAGGGTTCAAGCCATACAGGGTCTCGCGCCGCGCCACGAAGAAGGGTGCCCTACCCGGGTCACGCATGGGCTCGAGGGCGCGATTCAACGCATTGAGTACCACCTTGAGATTTTGCACTGAACCTTCCGGATCCAGCTGCGGCCAGAGACGGTCAGAGAGTTGTTCACGGGTGAACCATTTTCCGCGATTGGTGATCAGGAATTGAAAAAGCTGCCTGGCTTTTTCTCTTTGCCAGTCATGGGGAGATAAGAGATCATCACCGCGCCAGACTTCGAATGGACCTAAAGTGCGAACATAGAGACCATAACCAGGATGATAGTCGACTCCTTCGAGTGAATGCTCTTTGAGAAGCTGAGAAATCCAACCCTTTTCAACTTCCTGCCGTTGAGATTCAATGAGGAGGGGAGTAAAAACTTGAGGGTTTTGTACTCCCAGCAGGCTGGCGCGGGTCAGTACAAAACCAAAATTTAGCTCTCGCAAAGCGGGAACGATTCCTGCGAAATCTTTCACAGCAGCCGGTTTTGACCCATTCAGCCATTGGTTAAGAACCCGGGCACAGTTTGTGGTCGCCTGACCAAACGAATCCCCCACCTGGACGAAGCCCCCCAATCCTATTTGTAGCCAATTCTCCGCCTCGGTCTCCCTGCCTGCCAGGGCAAATGCGGTGCCCATGGTGGTACTGAGCAAAGCCGCGAACCAGTAATCCCCTGATGTTTTGGCTATTTCAATCGCCTGGTCTGCATAAATTTTCGCCTGCGCGATATTCCCCTGGTAGCCGTAAAAACGGCACAAGCCCCAAAGCGGCTCCACCTGCACGCGCATTACATTGAATGGACGAACCAACTCAATCGCCCTGTGATAATAATCGACTGCCTTTTGCGTACGGGATGTGCGCCATGGAATTTGCGGGTAGATCTGATATGCATGCCCGAGTCTCATCCAACCCACGGCTTCGACGAAGGGGGAGTCCAACTGGTGTCCTACTTCAATGCCCTGCCTGGCATAGAACTCGCCTTTTTTGACGTTGCCAAGCATTAGATGTGTCAACGCGAGCAGTAATGACATTTCACGGTGAAAGCGTTGAGGCCGCGGGCTAAGGGTTTCTTCCACCAGGGCACCTGAGGATTCAAGCAAGGCGACCCCTTCGCTGAGCCGTCCGGTGCGCAGCAGGGAGCGGGCTTCGAGATAAATGTCGTCTGGTCCCGATTCTGAACGCAGCATGTTGGCTTCCTGGTGCAATGCCAGGGCTTCCTGCGGTTTGCCAAGATTCAATTTGTTTTCAGCAAGCTGATCCAGCAACTCGGAGACTTCGGCGGGGTGCTCCTGGGGTTCCAATAATGCGATGGCTTCTTCCAATAAACTGGAGGCTTTCAACGGGCGGATGGTATCCAGGTATATCTGGGCTTCGCTGCGTAATGCCTGGCTTCGACCAACAGGGTCTTTGAGCTGCAAGTAGATACGATAGGCATGGTTGTAGCAGGTAAGAGCTTCTTCAAATTTTGACATCAAGCGTAGAACGTCGCCGTGGAGCAGGTAGAGCGAAGGATATTGCTCCATTTGAGCTTCATCCAATTGTTCGATCCAGGTGGCCAGCGTCCGCAGGCGGCCGTGGCTGAGAAGTTTCCTGCCGATCGAATCGATCAAACGCGCGGCAGCGGAAAAATCGGCGCAGGTGAGGAAGTGATAGATTCCCTCTTCGATGTTGCCAGCCGTCGAAAAGTATTCGGCAGCCTTGCGGTGGAGGTCATCGACCAGGTGAGGGGTCTTCATCGCCTGGCTTAGCAGAAAATCTTGAAACAGACGTTGGTAGCGGTAGATGACATTGTCCACTGTTGAGACGAACAAGCCTCGTTCACTCAATTGCTGCAGGATTTCCTGGCTGTCAGAAATACCCAGGAGTCGATTGCAACTATTCGCGTCCATCTGGCGCAGGACCGAACTAGACAAAAGGAACTGCTGAACCGGCTCTGCCTGGCGCATCAACACTTCCTGGGCTAGAAAATTGAAGATGTCGGATAAAGCAGACGGAAGCTCGGAAAGAATGTTATCCAACTTCTTCGACCGGCTGGCTTGAATCCGCTGCCAGATCATTTCGAGCGCAATGATCCAGCCATCGGTATAGGTAAACAGGGTGGCAGCCTGATCGGGTGTGATCACAAAGAGGTGATGCTCAGAAAATAATGCGAGAATTTCATCCTGGGTGAAGGATAAATCTGCCTGTTCCACGATCAATACGCTGCCTTTAACCCGCCAACGGATAAACGCCGGTGTTTCAGGGATCTCGCGGCAGGCGAAAGCGATCCGCAAGTGAGGCGGACGGTGTTCAACGAGTTGTTCAAGCCATTTGCTGATATCACTGACTTTGTTGACCAGGTGAAAATCGTCCATGATCAAGACGGCATCTTCTTCCAGGTCGGTTGTCAGAAGGTTGATCAGCGCAGTCATCACCCCCTGGCTTGCGGCAATCCCTTCTTTTTCGAGACGTTCAAGTAATGGATCGGGATGCGGCAGCAAAGCTGACAATAAATGGGCAATGAAAACAGTGGGGTCGCGATCGGTTTCGGTGATATCGTACCAGTAAACCTGCGGATAAAGGCTGCTTAACTCGATGAGGGCGGTCGTTTTGCCAAAACCAGTGCTGGCATGAACCACAGTCAAAGGGTGATTAACAGAATCGGCCAGCTTCTCTCGTAGGCGGGGACGGTGAAAAATCGACCTCTGAGGCTGGGGCGGGATCAATTTGCTTCGAATGACCATGTCGGACAATGGCATGACTTTATTCTACTCAATAGTGGAGAAAGTTCAATTCTACGAGCATGGGAGGGTTGCCTTGTGTGAGGGAACCAGCAATTCCAGGTTGCGGACAGATTGACAGGTAATGAGAAAGTCACAAGTATGTAAGGAAATAAATAATATGTATTAACATTCAATTAAGAAATTGTTAATTGCTTGACATTCATTACTAATATCACTATATTTGTCTTATAAATGACACGGATTATTGGTGATGGACAGGTCATTTCAGGAATTGTTATTTGCACTCGTGGGGTAGAAGCCCGTTAGAGTCACCATTAATCCCAAACTGTAACGGTAAAAATTGAGCAACACATTAAATGTTCCAGGAGAAACAGTAATGGAACCTTCTATAAATATTCGTATTTCCGATTTTGAACCGGTTACAAGCAAATTCAGTCCAGTGTTGAGTGTTTTGGTTCCGACCCGTAACGAATCTGGCAATGTTGTACCATTGCTGACTGCCTTGAACATAGCATTATCCGGGACAGAAGCCGAAGTCATTTTCGTGGATGATTCGACAGACGACACACCGCAAGTGGTGAATGCGGCATTGGAGCGCTTCCCCGAATTGCGTATTCGGTTGATCCACCGTGAACCAGAACAGCGAACCGGTGGACTGGGAGGCGCCGTTGCGCTGGGTCTGCAGGCTGCCATGGCAAACTATGTGTGCGTCATGGATGGAGATATGCAGCACCCGCCTGAACTGGTTCCCGTACTGTATAAAACAGCGCTCGAGAAGAATGCCGATTTGGTCGTGGCCACTCGCCGGTCGAGTGAAAGCCAGGTGGAAGGGCTGAACTTGATGCGAAACCTGGTGTCCAAAGGGTTGGATCGAATCGCGCGCATCTTTTTCCCACGCCAGTTGCATGGTGTGAGTGATCCGCTAACAGGGTTTTTTCTTGTCAGGGTGAAAGCGCTTAACCTGGCCTCATTACGGCCCAAGGGTTTCAAGATTCTGCTTGAGATATTGGTGCGAAACCCCAACTTGCGAAAAGCGGAAGTCCCCTTCCGGTTTGGCGAGCGGCTCGCCGGTGAGAGCAAAGCCTCAGCCAAAGAAGTGTTCAGATATCTCAACTTGCTCTGGACGTTGAGGTTTGGTCAGGGTATCGGGCGGTTCGCAGGTTTTGCCCTGGTGGGGGTGAGCGGGATTTTTGTCAATACGCTGGCGCTCTACCTGGCCACAGAACAACTGAAGATCTACTACCTTTATTCGGCAGCCATTGCCACTATCGCTTCCTCCTTATGGAATTTCATCCTGACCGAGACCCTGGTCTATCGTTCCAGCGTAAATGCGCAAGGAAGGTTCAAACGGATCGGCTTGTTCTTTGTGATGAATTTAGCGGCATTGGCAGGAAGAACCCCTCTGATCTATCTTTTCACCACTTATCTTGGAATCCATTATGTGATTTCCAATTTGATCTCGCTCGGTGTGCTTACTGTGATCCGGTTCATGCTGGCCGACAATTTTATTTGGGCGAAGAATACTGAACTTATCGGTAAGAAAGTTTATCAGAAAGGAGAAACTCAAATGAACAAAAATACTTACGCTTATAGCATTCACAATATTATCTCGGTCGTTTCCGAAGGGATACTTCCAGAGCTTGAACCTTTCAGGGTATCGGATGAAATCGCAGACCCTACCATCGTTGTTCGCTTTGGCAATCCGCCAGTCCACCTGGATGTGGAAGATCCCAAGAATCACTACATTCATTACAGCGAGATTTTTGGTCACTTGGGATTCGAGGTTGGGATTGAATTTAACGACTACGTTCACGTCACTGCTTCGCGTGTACTGGCTCTTTCACCGCATGTGCTCTATACGAATGTTATCGAACCGATCTTGCGCTGGACATTCGTGAAGAAGGGTTATGCGCTCGTTCATGGCGCCACCATCGCCTTCGGGGATGATGCGTATATGATCACTGCCCGCACCGATACCGGTAAAACGACAACATTATTGAAAATCTTATCCCGACAGCGCCGCGGAATTGACCGGGCTGCGTTCCTTTCGGATGACATGACGATCGTATCTGCCGATGGAACAGCTCTCACCTACCCCAAGCCGATGACCATCAGCGCGCATACACTCAAGGCGGTCAACACTGATACGCTGAACTTCAAAGAAAAGTTGATCCTGCCGTTCCAAAGCCGCGTCCATTCACGCTCAGGTCGCAAGGCCGCATTCCTGATCAGCAAGACAAAGATGCCTGCGGCAACCATCAACATGGTGGTGCAGATGTTGATCCCACCGCCCAAGTATTATGTGCAGAAGCTTGTGCCAAAGGTCAAGCTTAGCCAAAAGGCTCATTTCGCTGGGATGTTTATCATCGAACGAGGAGCCGGCGGAAATCAAGAAATGGAAAGCGCAGAGGCGTTGGAAACCCTGCTGAAGAATTGTGAAGATGCCTACGGGTTCCCCCCGTACGAATCATTGAAGGAATTTCTTTATCTCAATGAAGGCGTAGACCTGCGTGTGTCTGAGCAGGCGATCATTCGCAGCGCGATGGGTCAACTACCCGCAACCTTGATCCGCTCGGAGAATATGGATTGGTGGTGCCGCATCCCGGCTTTTGTTGACGAGCAGGTGGCAAAAGACTGCGCATGTGAACCCCGGGTACCCCATTTGAGGGTCAATCCTGAACTGGCACATTCAAGACAGTAAAGATCCGCAACACCCAATTGCCTGTTTTCTTCTCCATGCCAGCCGCAACGATCTGCTGGTGTGGAGAAGGTTTAGAAGAAGCACTGAAAAAACCAAAAGAAAGTTTGGAGCATCTTGGACAACACGATCCTGAAAGACGAAATCACCAACAAATATGTCAGCGTTCGCCAAAAGGTGTTAGTCAATGAAGCCTTGATCAGCGGATTGGTGCTGGCGATCGCCTTCGCGGGGGGCATTTTCCTGCGTGTCTGGCAGATCAACGCCATGGGATTCAACACTGATGAAGCTGTCTATTCAGGTCAGGCTGCAGCGCTGGCTGGAATACCTGTTCTTAAAGATATCTTCCCCATTTTCAGGGCGCACCCGCTCTTGTTCCAAGTGTTGCTTTCACTCGTGTACAAGATTCAATTCAGCGACCTGGCCGCACGTTTGCTGGCTGCCGGAATTGGCATCGGAACAATATTTCTCACCTACCAGATCGGCAAAACCCTATACGGCCGCCTGGCGGGGGCCATGGCTGCACTTTTTATAGCAATTATGCCTTATCACGTAATTGTTTCGCGCCAGGTACTGCTGGACGGCCCGATGGTGTTCTTTACGACGCTTACCCTGTACTTCCTGGTGCGCTTTGGTACATCGCAAAAAGCCTATTGGCTTTACTTTTCCGGCGCTGCCATGGGGTTGGCTGTGCTTTCGAAGGAGACAAGCATTATCCTCCTGGGAGCAATCTATGCATTCCTGGCGCTGGCCTCTGACTTGCGCGTGCGAATTAAAGATGTAGTCATCTCGTTATTTGTGTGGCTCCTGGTGGTCTCGCCATTTCCCATTTCGTTGATATTTTCAGGCGTGTCAACCACTGGGAAAAACTATCTGGCGTGGCAGCTTTTCCGCCGCCCCAATCACGAGTGGTCCTTCTACCTGACGAATGTCCCACTCATGCTCGGCGGCCTGTTGATTGTCGCTGCCGTTGTAGGGATCGCGCTCTTGTGGCGGGAGCGGTCGTGGAAAGAGAAGCTACTGTATGTGTGGATCGTTGTCACATTCGCCTTTTTCCAGTTATGGCCGGTCAAAGGCTTCCAATATTTGCTACCCCTGGCGCCGGCTGTTGCCGTGCTGGCAGCCCGCCTGATCGGCAAAATCTTATCAAGCGGTTTTCTCGAATCACTTCCGAAAAAGATCGCAGCGTTCCCTTATTTACGCCTGTTCACCTGGTTATTCACCCTGGTCATGGTGTTTTCGATGGCGCTGTTCAGTTGGCAGCGGATTCAGCCGAACATTTCGAGCCGCTTTCTGGCGGGAACTGGGGGAGTACCCGGTGGTCGTGAAGCGGGAGCCTGGATCAAGGAAAATGTTCCGCTGAATGCCACTTTCCTAACCATCGGACCCTCCATGGCAAATATCATCCAGTTCTATGGCGAACGCAAAGCTTACGGACTTTCGGTCAGCCCCAATCCGCTGCACCGCAATCCATCGTATACGCCCATCAATAACCCGGATGCCCAAATTCGAAGCTCGGACCTGCAGTACCTGGTATGGGATTCATTTTCGGCTTCACGGTCCTCGTTCTTCTCGGATAAGGTGATGGGTTACGTGAGTAAATACAACGGGCGGATCATTCACGAAGAAACGATCGTTGTGAATGATGCTGCCGGAAAGCCGATCGTCCAGCCGATCATCATTATCTATGAGGTGCATCCATGACCCTTCGCAGAATTTTTGGCATTCTTCTCGTGATTATCCTGGCCGTCCTGCCGGTCATCCCCGCATCAGCCCAGGCGGAAACCAATGCGACGCCGACCAAGACGCCCATCAAGCACTTCATTGTTTTGATGCAGGAGAACCATACTTTTGACAATTATTTTGGCACCTATCCCGGTGCAAATGGCATCCCGGCGGACACCCAAATGCCGGTGGACCCGATAAACTCGAGTGCCGGGGTGGTACTCCCCTGGCATATTGGCAACTCTTCGATCACCGATTTGAGCCATAACGGGGCTACATTTGAGGAGCAATATAACCATGGTTTGATGAATGGGTTCGTTTCTTCGATCGACCGGCGCAACCAGAACGGTAAACAGACCATGGGGTATTATGACGACACTGATATTCCGTATTATTGGAACCTTGCCGATAATTACGTGCTTTTTGATGCCTTCTTCAGTTCGGCGAGAGAAGGGAGTCTAACGAATCATTTGTTTTGGGTAGCGGGTTTGGCACCGGATGTTGGAAAAGGGCAGACCCTTGCCTTAAAGTTTGCCAGCTTACCCACCATATTTGATCGTTTGCAAGCGGCTGGTGTTAGCTGGAAGTTCTATGTGCAGAACTATGATCCCAATATCACTTATCGTAACTTGGGTACCGACAGCAACCGCGCTTCGCAGGTGATTTGGGTGCCTCTGCTTACGATCGACCGCTTCCTGGACGACCCCGCTCTCAACAGTCATATTGTCGATTTGAGCCAGTATTATATTGATTTACGCAACGGCACCCTGCCCTCGGTGGCGTATATCGTACCTTCGGGTGCCAGCGAGCACCCGCCCGGCAGCCCGGCAGCGGGACAACGTTTTGTCAAATCTCTCGTCCAGGAATTAATGCGCTCATCCGCATGGAGCAGTTCAGCGTTCCTGCTCACTTATGACGACTGGGGCGGCTGGTATGACCATGTTGTTCCTCCCACAGGTGGACGCCTATGGGTATGGACTGCGGGTGCCGGCAATCATGATCAGCCCGTACGCCTATCAAGGAAAAATAGACAGCACCCAATTGGATTTCACCTCGATCCTTAAGTTCATCGAAGAGAATTGGGGCGTTGCGCCGCTGGCATCCCGCGATGCGGCAGCCACCAGTCTCAGCTCGGCGTTCGATTTTACACAACCACCACGCCAGGCTGAATTCCTCACCCTCTCCCGGCAGAACCCCACCGGGATCAAGGCCAATGCGGCCAGCGTGATTTATATCGCCTACGGGATTGTGCTGGGTCTTTTCATTCTGATGGTTGCGGTTGTCTTTATCTTCCAACGCAAAACGCGTGAACCGTCTCAAAGCGAGGGATCAGAATGAAGTCAAACCCTCGCCTGCGTTTCGCCGTTTCGGTTTGGATCGCCCTGGCTCTCTTGGGATTGTTGACTGCGCCGGCATTCGCCGAATCCACTCCGGTACTGAAAACGGGCGTGATCCTTACCATGGATACTCTCCCAAGCATCAAGATGGGCGACACTTTTGTGCTCAGTGGGACGATCCGGGACCGGTTGGGTCATCCCCTTAATGGGAAATCCGTCACTTTCTATTTGGACAACGAGGTGTTGGGTCAGGCTTCAACTGACGTGAACGGAGTCTACAGCAGGAAATTTACGAAGCTGATGGACGCCGGGTCGTATAAGATCACGGCGATCACCAAGGAAACACATCTGCTGCTTGGAGCTTCTTACACCGCCACCCTGGATGTTCAACCGGTGGTAATCTCTGTCCAAACGACCCCAGCGATCTCTGGAGTGGCCTTTTCGCTGAATGGCGAGAAATTCTATTCCGATGTTGACGGGATCGCCAGAATTTCGATGGACAAAATTGGGTATTACAGGTTGACCGTGCTGGCGGAGGAATATAAGAACTCAACAATAAAGATCGAGTTCGGACGATGGCTTGATGAAATCTACCAGCCATATCGGGATATCTATGTGCCGACCGACAATTCGATCCTGGTGGGATTGAATGTTTATCACTTGATGAACGTAAGCTTTGTCGACCTGGATGGCTACCCGGTGGATCCTTCGCGCATCGAAAGCTACTCGCTCAGGAGTCTGCAGGGGGATTCCTTAACCTACACGGATAACGCGCAGCGCTGGATTCCCGCGAGCCGGGTCAAGCGCTGGCAGGCTGTGCTGCAGGAGACCAAGATCTATTATTCGTTGACCAAGGTGTCGATCGATGGGTCAAACGTCGTCAACCAATCGGAGCAACGGTTTTACACCAGTGCTGGAGGGACGTGGCAGATTTCACTGATCCTTTACTCATTGAAAATCTCCGCCAAAGACGGTCTTTTCGGTTCTCCGGTTGGGAAATCCGTTTCTCTTGAGTATCCCGACGGTCATGTGCAGACTTTTCCCCTGGATACGAATGGCAGCGCGACGATCCATTCTCTCGCAAGGGGAACCTATTTCATCGATATTAATGGCGTCAGTGGCATGAAGAACCGGCTGCCAGTTGCGTTGTCGCGCAACCAGGTGGTCAATTCAAAAATTCTCACATCGACGGATCTTGCCATGGCAGGGGGAAGCCTGTCATTACTGGCGCTTGGGCTGCTCTTTTTCGGCAGACCCTGGCTGGTGCAGACGATTTTGCGTAAACGACTGCCGGCAATCGATATCGCGACTCCAGTGTCCGCATTGGTCGCTGCCCGTCAATCCGCAGCATTGAGTAAAAAACAGGAACGTGAAGCCTGGCAAAGAGTGTTGGATCGCGTGGATAACGGAAAAGGTGGTTTGGGGCTCAGCCGCGAAGGCTTCAACCGAATGCTGGAATACCTGGAGAAAACACTGCCAAAAAGCAGCAAGCCGACAAAGCTCGCTCTTTCAGACCAATTGAAGCTGACCTTAAAGTATTCGCGGGGAGACACCAGCGAGTCCAGGTTGGCCGAAACCTATCATGTGAGTCCATCGACTGTGCACCGCGCGATCCAGCGGATAAACGCCGGGCTGAGCACCTGCCAGGATTTCAAAGCGCAAATCGAGTCAACCAGTGAGCGGAAAAAAGACAACGTCTTTCCCTTCATTCTTGAGTCTGCGCAGCAATCTTCAAATGCAAGGATGGCTTTGAAATGAAGCGGCGCCTGTTTTTTCTCGCAATTTTATTGATATTAATTTTCCCCTTTGTGCTGGTTGGGGTTACCCCTGTAACTGCTGCACCCCAAGCCGCGACCTCAACTTCACCGGTGCCCATGCTTGCCTATTATTACATCTGGTATGACGTCAGTTCGTGGGACAGGGCAAAAACGGATTACCCGGTACTCGGCAATTATTCCAGCGACGACCCTGTGGTAATGCTCCAGCATATTCAGTGGGCAAAAGCCGCCGGGATCAAGGGATTTATCGTCAGTTGGAAAAGCACAGACGTCTTGAACCGGCGTCTCGAACAGCTGGCAAAGCTGGCCGCTCAGGAAAACTTCAAATTGGCTGTGATCTACCAGGGATTGGATTTTGACCGCAACCCCTTGCCGGTGGATCGGGTAAGCAGCGACCTTGCCTATTTTGTCGAGCATTTTGCGCCGATGCCCGCTTTTGCCCTCTTTGCGAAACCCCTGGTCATCTGGTCCGGCACCTGGATGTTCAGCCTGCAGGACATCGCCAATGTGACCCAGCCCTTGCGCGATAAACTCCTCATCCTGGCATCCGAACGCAACCTGGACCGATATAGTGAGTTGAGTGCCAGCGTGGACGGAAATGCCTATTACTGGTCATCGGTCAACCCGGATACTAACACCCGCTATGCGGACAAACTGACCAAAATGGGAGAAACCGTTCATGCCGCCCATGGTTTATGGATCGCACCTGCCGCACCCGGCTTTGACGCTCGATTGGTGGGTGGGACGAGCACGGTCGACCGTAACAACGGCGACACTTTTCGCACGCAGATCAAAACCGCTTTGGCTTCTGCTCCCGACGCCCTTGGGATCATCAGTTGGAATGAATTTAGCGAAAATTCGCACATTGAGCCTTCAAAAGATTATGGTTCTGTTTACCTGGATGTGTTGAGCCAGGTAAATTCACTGCCATTGCCTGTGATTGGCGAATTTGATTCAAGTGAGCCTGCGGCGGTTTACCCGCAATTGCTTTCACACTCGCGCACGATCGCTGTCGCAGCGGTGAGTATTCTGTTTATCGGTTCGGTGCTGGTGATTGCCACTCGCCGAAAGTAAGGGTTTGAAAGGGATTTGGTTGTGTCTTTCGGGATTTTCCCGGGAATGGATCGGTGTGAGATGAAAATCTTACGAATGGCTTCGGTCTTAATGCTCAGCGTTGTATTTGTGCTTGCCCCGTTATCGAATTCACAAATGATCGTACAAGCGGCTTCAACCTGCAGTACCAGTTCGCCTACTTCGGGAGCCTACAGCGTGACGTTGTGTTTCACCAGTCCTACCAATTCCGCCTCGCTCACCGGTGACATAGCTGTCAATGCCACCGTGAGTGTCAGCGGAAAGAACCCTGGTGTCCGACGGGTCATCTTCACCCTCAGCGGAGCCTATTTGCTGACGGATTATCAGAGCAGCTATACCTTCACGTTGCCCACAACGAAATGGACGGACGGCACCTATTCGCTGGCTGTGGCGGCTTTGATGCGCGACGGAAATACGACAAACCTGACGACTATTTCCGTCAAGTTTGCGAACGGCATCAATCAACCTCCGTTGAATACGAATGTTTTTACCCCCTCGACGGGAACAACACCGGCGCCAGGAACACCTTTTGTTGTGGCGGCATCCGGTGATGGCGCCAGCGGCGAGGTGAACGCGACGAATGTATCCAATTTGATCAGTTCGCTCTCTCCCAACCTATTTCTGTACCTGGGTGATGTGTACGAGAAAGGCAGCGTGGCTGAATTTTACAACTGGTACGGCACTGCCTCCACCAACTTTGGACGATTGCGTTCGATCACTGACCCCACCATCGGCAACCATGAATATGAAAAGGGCGCCGCCCCGGGTTACTTCGACTATTGGAATAACGTACCCAATTACTACAGTTACAATGCAGGCGGTTGGCACTTTGTCAGCCTGAACTCCAACTCCGCCTATGCGCCTGTCGGACCCACCTCTGCGCAGTATCTATGGCTGCAGTCGGACCTTGCCGCCAACAGCCAGGCGTGTACCATCGTCTACTATCACCACCCCCTTTACAATATCGGTCCTGAAGGGTCGAAGACCGCCATGGCTGACATCTGGAAATTGATGGCTCAGTACGGCGTTTCGATCGTGATGAATGGGCACGACCATAACTATCAGCGTTGGGTACCGTTGGATGGCAACGGCAATCCTTCACCAAGCGGCATTACCGAGTTTGTTGCAGGAGCTGGCGGGCATGGTTTACAAACTATTTCACGCACGGACAGCCGGGTGGCCTATTCAAATTCCGCCAATCCCGCTGCATTCGGTGTGCTTCTTTTGCAGCTTAATTCAAACGGCGCCAGTTTCACATACCGCAACACGAGCGGATCCGTTTTGGATTCGGGCGTTATCCCATGCGTCAAACAAGGTCCTGACACGCAGGCACCCTCTGTTCCTGGTGGATTTTCGGCAGCGGCTGCGAGCGCAACCCAGGTGAACCTTGCCTGGTCTGCCTCAACCGATAATGTAGGTGTGGCAGGCTATACGATTTACCGGGATGGAACATCGATTGCCACAACAAGCGCAAGCAGTCTCGCTTACAGCGATACCAGCGCCATGCCGAGCACGACTTACCAATACAGCGTCGATGCTTTCGACGCCGCCGGAAATCACTCAGTAGCTTCTGCTGCCATCAGTGTGACCACGCCTGCGATGCCGCCCACGCTGACGTTTTCACCGGTGGCAGATACTTATGTAAATTCCGGCAGCCCGAGCTCAAATTATGGCAGCGCGACGACGATCCGGTTGGACGCCAGCCCTGACCTGCATGGTTATCTGCGCTTCAATATCCAGGGAACCGCCGGAACCCCCATTGTCAAGGCCACGTTGCTGCTTTATGCGAATAATTCCTCCAGTTTGGGGATAAACGCACTGGTGGTGGCTGACAACAGTTGGGACGAAAAAACCATGACCTACAATAACGCTCCGCCGCTTGGCGATTTGATCTCCTCTTCCGGGTCATTCGGTGCTGGAACCTGGATATCCTTGGACGTGACTTCGTACGTGCTTGGGCAAGGCCTCTACAGCCTTGGGTTGACCACCCCGAGCGCATCTGCTTTGAGCTTTCCCAGCCTGAATTCTGGGGTTAATTACGCCCAATTGATCCTCGACTTTCAAGGCAGTGCCGCGGATATAACACCTCCATCCACACCGACCGGACTTTCTGTAGCGTTGATTTCCAGTCCACTGCAGGTGAACCTGAGTTGGAACCCCTCCAGCGATAACGTGGGTATGACGGGTTACACCGTGTACCGTAATGGAGCAGTTCTGGCCACCTTGCAAGGCAGCATCACGACTTACAGTGATACGTCGGTCACCTCGGGAACATACAGCTACACCGTCGACGCGTTTGATGCGGCCGGGAACCATTCCGCTGCGTCTGCGCCGGTCTCTGTAACCATTCCGGATACTCAAACCCCAACGGTACCGGGTGGATTCAGCGCTTCAGCCTCCAGCGCCACCCAGGTGAACCTGAGCTGGACAGCCTCGACCGATAATGTGGGGGTGACCGGGTACACCGTTTATCGTGATGGAGGTGTGCTTGCTTCAGTATCCGGAAGCACCCTTTCTTACAGCGATACCGGCGTTTCTCCAAACACGACTTATGCCTACGCTGTGGATGCGTTCGACGCGGCGGGCAATCATTCGGCAGCGACCCCGACGATTTCGCTAACCACAGCGAGCCTGTCCTCCACGTTGACCTTTACGCCAGATGCGGATGCTTATGTCAATGCGGGCAGCCCGGATTCGAACTACGGCTCCTCGACCGCATTACGGGTGGATGCTTCTCCAATTGTGAACAGCTACTTGAGGTTCACGGTTGCGGGGTTATCAGGCAGAACGATCGCCAAAGCGCGGCTGCTCATCTATGCCACCAGCAGCTCCAGCCAGGGTCTTGTCGGGTGGAGTGTGGCAGACACTGCCTGGGGTGAAAAGACCATCACTTATAACAACGCCCCTCCTTTGGGAACCAGCCTTGCCACCACCTCCGTCGTGGGCGGAACCTGGATGACCCTGGACGTTACTGCTTATATCACCGCCGAGGGAACCTTCAGCTTTGGGGTCAGCACGCCCGGTTCCACTGCCATCGGACTCTCTTCACGTGAGTCGGGTGCAAACTCGCCTCAATTGATCATCGATTTGAATTGAACTCAACCAATAAATCACCCTCTCCAGCATTGCTTTGCTGGAGAGGGGAGGTACGCTCATGAAAAAAATCTTCGCACTTTGCATCATTGTCCTCTTATTGGCAGGCTGCGCCCAACAGGTGACCCTCGCCAATGGAACCCCCCTCTCGACGGTTGCCGCGCCGACTTCTCGACCCCCGACAGCTACAACTGCATCCACCCCTACTCCGTCACCCACTCCTACGCTGCCGCCCCAAACTGTCCAGGCGACGTCTGTGCCGGCATTTGACCATATTGTGCTGATCTTCCTCGAAAACGAAGATTATCAAAAAGTCATCGGCAACCCCAAAATGCCGTATATGAATGCGCTGGCGAAGCAAAACGTTCTTTTGACGAATTATTACGCGGTAAGCCATCCCAGCCTGCCGAATTATATTGCATTGGTCAGTGGCGGCACCCAGGGGATTACCAGCGATTGCAACAATTGTTTTGTTAAAGCGGCCAACCTGGCAGACCTGATCGAAAGCAGCGGACGCACCTGGAAAACTTACCAGGAGAGTATGCCGGCTGCTTGCACGGTGGGAGATGTCGGGAATTATGCCCAGAAACACAACCCATTTGTTTACTTTGATTCGATCCGCCTGGATCCAACCCGTTGCGAAAAGAGTGTGGTTCCGCTGACCCAACTTTCATCCGACCTGGCGACAAATCAACTACCGAATTTTGCTTTTATCATGCCCAACCTGTGCAATTCGGGTCATGACTGCTCATCAGATGTGGTGGATGCCTGGGTCAAACAGATGGTGACGCAGCTGCAGTCTTCGAGCGCATTGGGCTCCAACAGCCTGATCGCCATCACCTATGATGAAGGAGATAAAAACAGCGTTGGCAGCTGCTGCGGAATGGGCAAGCAAGCCGGCGGCAAGGTAGCCACGATCCTGATCTCGCCTAAGGCGCGCCCTGGGTTTGCCGACGCAACTGCTTACTCGCATTATTCCCTGCTCAAAACCGTTTTGACCGCCTGGAACCTCAAGCTCCTGGGCGCAACCCAAAAAGACACCACTCCGGTCATCACGGCGCCGTGGATCAAGCAGACCAGCCTGGTCAACCCCCCGCCTACCAGGACCAGCCCTGAACCAACTTCCACGCTTTCAGGAGTCATCCCAACGAGCGGCGGGCAGTTGAGCTTTCCCATCCGGGCAGCCTTTTATTATCCCTGGTTCCCGGAAGCCTGGAAGCAAAGCGGGTTGAACCCTTTTACCCAATATCAGCCTTCCCTGGGATTCTACAGCCAGGATGAAGCGGCAGTGATTCAAAATCAAATTGCCGCCATGAGATACGGAAATATCCAGGTTGGGATCGCTTCCTGGTGGGGGCAGGGCAGCGCTACCGACAGCCGCATCCCTTTACTTTTGAAGCAGGCTGAGCAGGCAGCCTTTTATTGGACGCTGTATGTCGAATCTGAGGGATCCAGCGACCCGACTGCAGCGTCCATCCAGCGGGACCTGGAATATATTCAACAACATTATGCCAACTCCACTGCCTTCTTGAAAATCGACGGCAGGATGGTGGTGTTTGTTTATGCCGATGCCAATGACCGCTGCGGCATGGTCGACCGGTGGACACAAGGGAATACCGTCAATGCCTATCTGGTGCTGAAAGTTTTCCCCGGTTATCGCTCCTGTACGGACCAGCCGGACGCCTGGCACCAATACGGTCCGGCAGTTGCGCAAGAACAGGTTGGAAGCTACAGTTACACCATCAGCCCCGGATTTTGGAAGGCTGGCACATACGACGCGCGCCTGGTACGGGATATAACGCGCTGGAATCAAGAGATCCAGGCCATGCTGTCAGCGGATGTGAAGTTTGAGCTGATCACGACCTTTAACGAATGGGGGGAAGGCACAGCGGTCGAAAGCGCGGTTGAATGGCAAAGCGCGTCGGGCTACGGCCTCTACCTGGATGCGCTGCACAACAATGGCAAGACCCAATAGCGAGAACAGAAAACACGCTGCATTATTAGGCAGAATTTGCTAAACTTATCTCAGCAGTAGAACAAGTTGGGGATGTTCATCCGTTGTTGTGATGAGACCGGTTTGCTTTGCCGATCGGCGGTAAATCCAGCAGAAGTCAGACCACGGAGATTAATGAAAAAGATCCTTCTTGCCCCAGATTCATTTAAAGGCACGCTGACTGCGATGGAGGTATGTGAGATCCTCGAACCGGTTATTCGCGGATTTTATCCCGCGTGCGAGATCCTCAAAACACCCCTATCCGACGGCGGAGAGGGCTTCGTGGATTGCTTGCTCGCTGCCCAGGGGGGTGAGAAAACCTGGGTGACTGTCAGCGGACCCATGGGCGAGGAAATAACCGCAGCCTACGGCGTGCTGCAGAATGGGACGGTGGTCATTGAGATGGCGGCAGCCTCCGGGTTGACCCTGGTAAAGCCGGACGCACGCGACCCGCTCAAAGCGACAACCTTCGGTACAGGCCAGCTCATCAGGCATGCCTTGAAACAGGGGCAGCGTGAGTTCGTGATCGGGCTTGGGGGAAGCGCCACCATTGAAGGTGGAGCAGGCGCGGCTGCTGCGTTGGGCGTCAGCTACCGGACCCGGGATGGGAAGGAAATCACCTCGGGCGGAGACCTCATCCATTTGGACCACATCGATAGCTCGCGCATGGATCAAGCACTGCAGGAGTCAAAAATCCGGCTTGCCTGTGACGTCACGAATCCGCTATTCGGCCCGCAGGGGGCATCACGGATCTTTGGACCTCAAAAGGGAGCAAATGAAGAACAGGTGCGGATCCTGGACGAGGGGCTGGAGACCTTGAACGAAGTGCTGAAGCGCGAAACCGGGATCGACGTCAATCAGTTGGCGGGTTCAGGCGCGGCTGGCGGGTTGGGGGCGCCTTTCATTGCTTTTGCGCAGGCGCAAATTTGCCGGGGCCTTGACCTCGTTTTGGACGCAGTGGAGTTCGATCAAAAACTGGAGGGTGCCGACCTGGTCATCAGCGGCGAAGGACGCACCGATGCTCAAAGCGCGATGGGCAAGGTGCTTTCCGGCGTCGGCATGCGGGCGAAACAAAAGGGCATACCGGTGATTGCGATTTCCGGGTCACTGGGGGAAGGCTATGAAGCCTTGTACGAGCAGGGCATCAGCACGCTGTTTTCCACAGTTCGCCAGCCTGCCGGGATTGACGAGGTTCTCAAAAATGCCCGGGTTAATTTGACCCGTGCCAGTGTTGACTTGTTCCGCTTGCTCAAGACATTGGGAGTCTAATCAGCGTTCTTCCACTGCAAATTTGCGTACATGCCCTGGTTTTCGATACGAATCCGGGACAAATTCCATTTCACTTCAATCCAAGTTTACAGGCGGTGCTTGAACCTTCCTTGCGCAGGTCCTTGCCGATCAATACGCGCTCGAGATTGGCAGGCAGGCTGCGGATGCGCCGCCCGGTGGCATTGGTAATGGCATTGAGGATAGCAGGTGCGGCCGGTACCAGCCCGGTTTCGCCCAGGTTTTTTGCGCCGTAGGGTCCGCTCGTAAAAGGCTTTTCAACAAAGGCACCCGTAATATCCGGCACGTCCAGGGCTGTGGGGATGAGGTATTCGTCAAAATTGGTGGCCTGCAGATAGCCCTCATCGAAATTGACCCGCTCCATCAGGGCGTATCCCAATCCCTGGGTGATGCCGCCGTACAGTTGACCGTAAGCCCCCTGCGGGAAGATGACCTTACCGGTGTTATGAACAGCCCAAAAGCCGGTGACGTCCACCTTACCGGTGCCGGTGTCGACCAGCACTTCAGCCACCTGCGCGGCGTAGTGATAGGCAAAATAAGGCTTTCCCTGTCCGGTTTCCATCGACCATTGGATATCCGGTGCTTTCCAGCGCCCCACACTGGTGAGGGGCAGATTCATTTCGCGGGCGTGATCCACCACCTCTTCGAAGGTGGCAGGTTCTTCCTTTGGACCAATAAAGAGCTCTCCGTGGCGGACGACCTTTTCCACCTCGCAGGCAAAAAGATCAGCAGCAGCCTGATTCAGTAGGGCTGCCAAAGCTTCAGCGGTCTCACGGGTGGCGTTGCCGCCCAGCACTGTAGCCCGCGAAGCTACCGTTGGACCACTATCCTGCGAGTGATCGGTATCGGGGCGGGGCATAATGATGCGCTGCGGGTTCAAGCCAAGCGTTTCGGCCGCGATCAAGGTAAACGCAGTCCGCGAGCCGGTACCGTAATCGGTGAGACCCGAGGTGAGCGTCAAAGTATAGTCGGGGTTGACCTCCAACGTGCCGACGGCAAAATCTGCTCCCTCGGCGCCAAGCGAGATGCCGTGAAATACTGCGGCAACACCGATGCCGCGGCGCAATTCTCCGGGGGTCAAGGGTTGGGCAGCTTCGCGAGTATACAGAGCGTGTTTGGTGTCCCAATCGGAGATTTTCCGCACTTGCTCCAGGCATTCAACCAGGGCGACGTCGTCACCGAGCTTCTGACCGTGAGGCGTGGTATCGCCGGGGCGCAGGCAGTTTTGCAGGCGCAGCTCGATCGGATCGCGTTTGAGTTTGAGGGCCAATTCGTCAATGGCTTGTTCGATGGCAAAGCAGACTTCGGCGTTGCCGAAACCGCGGAACGCGCCTGAATACCCGTTATTGGTATACACCACGTCGGTATCCACATCGCAGGCGTCATAGCGGTAAGGTCCCATGGCGTGGATGCTGGAACGCCAGGCAGTGAAGGGGGTGATGCTGGCGTAGCCGCCGCTATCCACAATGGCATGAATTTTGCTGGCGCGCAGCCTGCCGTCGGCATCTGCGCCAAGCGCAACGTGCATTTGCATTGCATCCCGCTTATAAGATGCGATCATCGACTCTTCGCGGGCCAGGATCATTTTAACCGGGCGGTGGGTGAGAAGCGCCAGTTTGGCGACCTGACCCGAGATCTGGTACATCGTGTCATCCTTGCCGCCGAAGGCTCCCCCAATGTGGGGTTGGATCACACGTACATTCTCTTCGCTTAATCCGAGGGTTTGGACGAGATTGCCGCGGTTGAGGAACGGGCTCTGGCAGGGGGCATACACTGTCACCCCGCCGTCCTCCCGGGGAACTGCCAACGCCCCCTCAGTTTCCAGGTAGGCATGCTCCTGGTGCATGGTGGTGTAGTCTTCTTCGAGGGTGACAGGGCACTTCGCAAGTTCCTGGACTGGATCCCCTTTGTGCACGATATATTGGGTCAACAGGTTGCCGCGCGGCAATTCCGGGGCACTGGTGGGCTGCTCGCCGACGATCGGCGCAGACGGGTCGAGGGCGTGGTTGGGGTCGAAAACGCCAGGCAGTTCTTCCAGCTCAACCACCAGGGCATCCATGGCTTGCTGAAGCGCATCTTCGCTTTCGGCGGCGATACAGGCAATTCCATCGCCCACATAGCGCACGCGCTCGTACGCCAGCATGAACATATCGGAGACAGGAAAACCAAAGCGTCCGTGATCCACAAAATCGTCACAGGTGATGACAGCCACCACCCCGGGGATTTTCAAAGCTGCGGTTGCATCGATGCGTTTGATCCGGGCATGCGGCAGCGTACTGCGCAAGGTACGCGCCACCAACATCCCCGGAAAGGTGTAATCGCCGATATATTTGGCTGTTCCGAGGACTTTTTCAAATGCGTCCACGCGGTCAGCCGGTTTACCGATAAATTGGTACTCAGGCATGGTTTTTTTTCTCCTGCCGGGATTGAGCCGTTTGTTGGATGGCATCCACGATCTGCTGGTAACCCGTGCAGCGGCATAAGTTTCCCGCAATCGCTTCGCGGATTTCCATCCGTGTGGGTTGGGGGTTGTCATTCAGCAGGGCTTCACCTGCCAGCACCATGCCCGGGGTGCAAAATCCGCATTGGACGGCACCGTATTGGATGAAGGCTAGCTGCAGGTCGCTGGGGCTGCCGTCCGGCTGACTGACGCCCTCGATGGACACAATCTGGTGCCCGCTTGCCTGGGCTGCCAGGACCAGGCAGCTATTGACCAATTTTCCATCCAGCAGCACCGAACAGGCGCCGCACTCGCCCACGCCGCAGCCTTCCTTGGTGCCGGTCAGACCCAAGGTATCGCGCAGCACGGTCAATAATGAGCTGTTCACCGGGGCTTCCGTTTCGACCTCTTTGCCGTTCAGGGTAAACTGGAGTTTCATCCCGCCTCCCCTGCTGCAAAGACTTGCTCCAACACCCGGACGGTCATGCTGGTTAATGCGGGGATCTTGAATTCTGAAGACCAGCGCAATCCTGAGAGGCGAACCATCTCATCCACCGTGGTGCTCGCCGCGGAGGCAAAGAGTTCTGGCGAGGGAGACTGTCCGAGAAGGATATTTTCGACCGCGGAAAGCCGCTCGATGCGGGGAGTGGCGGACCCGGTGACCAGGCGGGCTTCTTCGATCACACCCTTTAAATCCAGGCGCCCGAGTGCAGCCACGGTCAGGCGTGATATTGCCATGGCGTTGCGCCGTCCAAGTTTGAGAAAGGCGCTGCGGCTGCCAGGTTTGGGGATGGGATAACTGAGGGAGATCAACAATCCGCCGGCGGGTAGCAGGGTGCGGTTGGGACGGATCACCAACTGGCTGACCGGCAGTGTATGCTCTCCATCCAGGGTGAGGAATCGGGCGACAGCATCCAGGCAGATGAGCGCGGGAAGTGAATCGGCACAGGCGGCCGCGTTGATCACATTACCGCCGAGCGTGCCCATATTCCGAATCTGAACCGCGCCTACGGTGTGGCAGGCTTGAGCCAGCACCGGGGCTGTGGCAGTGATGATGGGGGCTTGCATGACCTCGCTAAAGGAGGCGGATGCGCCGATAATCACCCAGCCGTCGCGCTGCTCGATGGTGTGCAATTCGGGGAGTTGTGAAATGTCGACGAGCCGATCGCAATAATGGGGGTCGTGGCGTAACTGTAGAAGGATATCGGTGCTCCCTGCTAAAGCGCGACTTTTAAGACCGGGTTCATTCAGTAAGGTCACTGCCTCGTCGATCGAATTCGCCCGGATGTATCCGAATCTTTCCATGCTCTCGCTCCCAAATCTAATAATGAAAAACTACCTGTAGAAAATTGACGACTCGATCATGCGCCTCTTTGCACGGCTTCGGACATGGGTATGCCTGCCATCATCAATCCGATTTGCTCCAGGGTGGCCTGGTTGCGTTCCACAATTCCCATGATCCGTCCTTCATAAAGCACGGCGATTCGGTCCGAAAGCTCGGTAATTTCATCCAGATCTTCAGAGATCAGGAATATGGCAGTCCCTTCTTCGCGCTGCTGCAGTAACCGCTGGTGAATGTATTCGGTGGCGCCAATATCCACTCCCCGGGTGGGCTGAGCAGCGATCAATACTTTCGGCTGCCGTGAAAGCTCGCGTGCCATGATCAGCTTTTGAATGTTACCCCCGGACAGGTTTTTGATCGGTGTGTCCAACCCCGGCGTTTTGACGCTGAAGTTTTTGACGAGAGTGTTGGCGAATTCTTTCATCCGCGCAAAATCCAGGAACATGCCGTGCGTGAACCTGGGTGAGGCATGGTCATGCAGAAAGATATTTTCTTCTACCGAAAATTCACGGATCGCGCCATCGCGCATCCGCTCTTCAGGGATGTAAGCCAGTCCCGAATCGACACGCCGTTTCAACGGCATGGAGGTGACATCGACGCTATCCAACAGGATGCTGCCGCGGGTGGTTTTGCGCACGCCTGCCAGGCATTCAGCGAGTTCGCGCTGCCCATTCCCTGAAACACCCGCCAACCCCACAATTTCACCCCCGTGGATCTGCAGATCGATACCGCGCAGGGCTTCGGTACCCCGGTCGCCCATGGCGTGCAGTTCATTGATCTCCAGGCGCACGGGTCCGCTCTTGAGGGGTTGGGGAGCCAGGGGACGGACATCCCGTCCGACCATCATTTTGACCAGTTCATTCTTGCTGACTTCTGAGGTTTGCCGCGTACCCATCACCCGCCCATCGCGCAATACGGTCACACGGTTGCTGATGGACATCACTTCGTTCAACTTGTGCGAGATAAAGACCAGCGCATGCCCGTCGCTCGCCATTTGCTTGAAGGTGATAAAGAGATCATTTACTTCCTGCGGGGTGAGCACCGCCGTGGGTTCATCCAGGATGATCAGGCTGGCGCCGCGGTACAGCGCCTTAAGGATTTCCACCCGCTGCTGTTCGCCGACCGAAAGCTGCCAGATGTAGGCAGATGGCTCGACCTTCAGCCCATATAACTTCGCCAGGTCGCGAATGCGTGCCGACACTCTATCCAGGTCGAGCCGCGGTTCACGGCTGGATTTTAATCCCAGGGCGACGTTTTCGGCCACGGTCACCGTAGGCACGAGCATGAAATGCTGGTGGATCATCCCGATGCCGGCGGCGATCGCGTCAGCAGGCGAGTTGAACACAAACGGCTTGCCGTTGATCAGGATCTCGCCTTCGTCTGGACGGTATAAGCCGTAAAGCTGGCGCATCAGTGTGCTTTTTCCGGCGCCATTTTCTCCGAGCAAGGCATGCACCTCGCCCTGGTTGATATCAAAACAAACACGGTCATTGGCCAGCACACCCGGGAAACTCTTGGTAATGTTGCACATTTCCATCCGCTGGATTTTCATTGCCGTGTTTGTTGTGGCGTTCAATGCCATTGATTAACCTCTTAAAGAAAAGTGATTGCTTTACAGGAGCGCTGCCTTACAGGTGCGATCAAACAACTTCAAAACCATTTGATCGAACCTGTAAGTCTTGGACCCTCTCCAAGTTAATAAGTAGGAGAGGGTCCAAAATGAACTCTTATGGATTGACTTTGACGGTTCCGGCAGTGATGTCTGCGATCGCCTTGTCACCAGCGGCTTTGACATCCGCGGGGAGAGCATAACCCGGGTTATAGGCTATTTTCAAGCCGTTGTTGGCGAGCTGCAGGGTGTAGGTCTTGCCACCCAGGGTGCCAGCTTGGTGTGCAGCGATGATCTCTCTGAGCATACTGGTCCAGTCGTAGACCTGGCTGGCAACAACCAGTGCGGGTGCCAGGGATGCCTGATCCTGCTGGGTGCCGAACCATAAGACGTTGCCGGCGTCCTTGGCAGCGCCGATGGAGCCCACTACGGATTGCGAGGAACCGGTGAGAATATCGGCACCTGCGGCAATGTGGGTCTTGGCGGCTTCGGTCATCAACGCGACATCTGAGAATGAACCTGTCCAGGTCTTGGAGACGGTGATGGCGGGATCAACGGAGGCTACGCCCTGTACAAATCCATCGATATAGGTTTTGGCATCGCCCACTTCAACTGGGCCCGTGACGCCGATGATCTTGGATTTGGTGAGCATGGCGGCGAGTACACCGTTCACATATCCGCCTTCTTCAGCTGCGGCAGTGTAGGCATACACATTGGGCATGCCAAAGGTATTGACGTCGGTTCCCCAGGCAAAGGTCACAGCCGGAAAATCGGGGGCAATTTCCTGCACCGATGAACCGTATTGTGAACCGTGGGCGATGACCACGTTAAAACCTTGACTGGCGTAGTCACGAATGGCTGTTGCAGCATCAGGAACATTGAACATATTCTCTGAAAACTTGATTTCGAGTGCCGTTGCTCCACCCATCTCAGTCTGGATGGTGGTCAACGCGTTCCACATGGATTGGCTGAAAGCCATATCGGTCGTGGCGCTCGGCATGACGACAGCAATTCGGAACGCTTTTGCCGGAGCGGTTGTAGGCGCTGCGGTTGGCGTGGCACAGGCTGTGAGAACGACAGCCAGTAAAACCAGTACAACGATCAAGCGTTTGAACATTTTGGATCCTCCTTAAGAATAAATAGGGTGGGTTAGCTTTCCCCTCGTTCGAAGGGTTTGTTCAAAGCTGCTGGAGCTCTTCCACGATTTGTGGAGAGGGCCAGAGCCGCAATTGTCAATAAGTAAGGCAGCATGATGGCGACATCGGAGGGAATTTTTACCCCGAGCACCTGCATCCATAATTGGAATGCGTTCACCGTGCTGAAGAGTAAGGCTCCCCACAATACGCCCACAGGTCTCCAACCGCCAAAATAGACCAGCGCCACGGCGATAAACCCCTGACCTGCGGTCAGGTTGTCCTGGAATAAGTTCAGGAGTGAAATGGAAAGGGAGGCGCCTGCGATACCGGCCAGCATGCCGCCGATACACACGCTGACGTAGCGCACCTTGTCCACATTGACGCCAAGGGAATCCGCAGCGGCTGGATTTTGCCCGACAGACTTGATCTTCAATCCCCAGGTGGTTTTCTCCAGCACCCACCAGGCGATGGGAACCAGTAAAAAGGCGCCGTACACCAGCAGGCTGTGACTGAAGAAGATTTGACCAATGTAAGGAATATCTGAGAGCAGGGGGATTTTGATGGGTTGAAAACCTGTAACCGTTTTTACCGTGCCGACCATGGTTTTGAACAAGAGGCTCGAGAGCCCCAATCCGAACATGTACAATCCAATCCCGCTGATGCCCTGCTCGGCTTTGAGCGTGACGCTGATGAATGACATTAACAACCCCATCAGCAAGCCCACGATCACCGCTGCCAACAAACCGAGCCAGATGTTGCCGGTCTGCAAAACGATGTAGAACGAGCCAAAGGCACCCACGAGCATGATGCCGTCCACGCCGAGGTTAAGTACCCCGGACCTCTGGGCAAAAGTCTCGCCGATGGCGGCATACAGGTAAGGGGTTGCCAGCCGAATGGCTGAAGTGAGAATCCCAACAATGACACTCGCCTGGAAGACATCGTTCATGGTTGCACATCCTGGTTCTTCGCTGCTGCCATCTGGCGCTTGGCAGCCCAACGGCGCGACCAAAGCGCAGATCCGACGACGAACAGGACGACCAGTCCAAGGATGGTGCTGATCAGCGAATTGGGAACCTGCGTCGCCCGCTGCATCTTGTCACCACCCACGAGCAATGCGCCAAACAAGATCGAAGCCGGGATGGTTCCGAGGGGATGCAGACCGCCAAATAAGGCTGCCACGATGCCTGAAAAACCGTAGCCGCTGGTAATCCCCTCAAGCAGACGATGCTGCACACCCAGAACTTCAATTGCTCCGGCAATCCCGGCAAAACCGCCTGCCAGCGTCAGCGCGAGGGCTTGATTGAAAGGCACGTTGATCCCCGAAAAACGGGCAGCTTCAGGGTTGAAGCCCACGGCGCGGATGCGGTAACCGATGGTGGTACGCCAAAGGAAGATATACACGAGAACGGCGAGGACTACCGCGATCAGGGAGCC
>CAVQOS010000033.1:0-100923 GCA_963714465.1 uncultured Chloroflexia bacterium
CTGATCGATGCTGCCCACCAGTTTTCAATGGCTGCTATGCCGTACACTGCCGTATATGGTTCCTCACGTGATTTCGCCTTGGAACACCCAGAAATGATCCTCTATAACTCAATTGGGAAGCCGACCGAATTCGGGGGCGATAAAATGATGATCATGGATCCGCGCCCGGATTCACCCTGGACTTTGCACTTGCTCGCTCAGTTCAAAGAAGTGCTGCAAAAGACGGCCTTTGATGGTATTCATCTCGACCAGTACGGCGATCCGAAAGTGGGATACGACCAAAAAGGGAATTCCTATGAACTGGCTCCAGTGCTTGCAGACTTCATCAATTCAACAAAGGATCTTACTGACCAGTTTTCCAAGGACGATGCAGTTGTGTTTAATGCTGTGACAAATTGGCCGATCGAAAACGTAGCACCATCAAAGGAAGATTTCGTCTATATTGAAGTATGGCCACCCTATATTTGGTTTTCTGATTTGCATCAGATCATTGTCGATGCTCAAAAGCTTGGCAATGGGAAACCGGTAGTTCTTGCGGCCTATATCGATCCAAGTTTTGAAAACAATGCAATACTTAACGATGCAATTCTATTTGGCAGTGGTGCAGGTCACATCGAGATCGGCGAAAAGAACGGGATGCTCGCAGAGGCTTATTTTCCGAATTACAAAGTGATTTCGGAAGCCTTATCAAAAACTTTGCAGAGATATTACGACTTCAGCGTTCGTTACCAGGATGTAACCGGACCTCATACCAAAGATGCGACAATGCTTTACCAAAAAAATATCACTATCCCCGGTGTTTCAACATCGCCCTCTCAGCTTACTAATAAAGTATGGCCGATTGTTCGTGAATCGGGGGATTATACGACGATTAACCTGATCAACTTCCTGGGGATAAATGAAACAGAATGGACAAAACAGGTACCGTCCGCGCCAACTCCGCTTTCCAGTTTTGAATTGACGATCAGTGGTATCACGAAGAAAGCTGGACAAATCTGGTTTGCTTCTCCGGATCATTCTGAAATCAATATGCAATCAATCAAATTCTCTCAAAATGCCGATTGGCTGACCATTGAAGTACCTGACCTGTCGTTTTGGAGCATGGTCGTCATTGATTGGAGCGAATAAATACAAGCCAAGTCATACGGTGCGTAATGCAATCCTTCAGAAATGACAGGTTTTGTTCGTAATAACAAGGATGCTGTAATTTATTGTAGGAGACAACGTGTGAATAATCTTTACCGCCATAGCATTGACGTCATTTTACAGAACCAACACCCGGGCGGAGCTTATATCGCCAGCCCCAACTTTCCGACTTATCGTTATTGCTGGCTCAGAGACGGCAGCTTTATCGCAAATTCAATGGACGGCGTTGGGGAGGTTGCAAGCGCGGAGGCTTTTTTCCACTGGGTGGATCGGACGATCCGGCGCTATGCTTCAAAGGTGGATGAACTCGAGCGCTGCACGCGCGAAGGGATTGATGCAGGTAAAGACGTCATCCTTCACACGCGATTCACCCTCGACGGCTATGAAGGCACCATCGATAATACCTGGGGTAACTTTCAAATCGACGGCTACGGCACCTGGCTTTGGGCGCTGTCTCAACATGTGCGTAAAACCGGGAATTACGCGTTGTTGGAGGAATTACGCGGTTCGATCAAAATCACAATCCGTTACCTGGCGCTCACCTGGAAGCTGCCGAATTATGATTGTTGGGAAGAGCACCCCGAATATCTGCACCCTTATTCTTTAGCCAGTGTATTTGGGGGATTGAATGAAATAGCTCTGTTGGTCAAAGAAGGCAGGCTGCCCGAGTTGGGTCTTGACCCTGGTCGGCTGGCCAAAGAGATCCAGGATTTCATCCTTTGTTACGGAATTGCGGGAGGTCGATGCATCAAGCACATTTGTCCCCCTCGCGGAGAAGAACCAGCGAAACCGGTGGAAAAGAGTGCTGTCGATGCCAGTCTTCTTGGCATGACGTACCCCTTTAACGTATTGGACCCTCACGATCCATTGATGGTCGCGACCGTCGCTGAGATCGATGCAAAACTTCGCCGCCGTGATGGCGGCGTATACCGTTACGGTGCTGATGTTTATTACGGCGGCGGAGAGTGGATCCTTCTGACCGCCTGGTTTGGGATACATAATTTAAGGTTGGGGAAAAGAGACCTTGCAATCAGGATGATGATGTGGATAGAGGAGCAAGCGGACAAGCAGGGAAACCTGCCTGAACAAGTCAGCGACCACCTTTTGGCGCCTGTTCATTACGATACATGGCGGCAAAAATGGGGACCCGTAGCTTCTCCCTTGCTGTGGTCGCACGCAATGTATCTCATCCTCTATCGAGAATTGCAGGAGTAATTACTCTCATGAACGCAAAAGTATCAACATCTCTCATTCACCGTCCCTATGGATTGCACCATCCTTATGATCAGGAACCTGATGAACGCTTCCCGCGTGACCCTGTCGCCGGGCAGCCGGTGACCCTGGGCGTGAAAACAACACCCGGCAGCGGTTTCGATTCAGTCTGGGTGGTTTGGAAGATAGCCGAAAGCGAATTGGAACATCAGGTTTCGGGACGCCTCATTGAGAAGGCCCCCGAATATGATCTCTGGCACATAGAGCTTGTCCCTTTTGGCCCGGGGGAGATAGTCCGTTACAAAATCGTTGCCAGTGGAATTGACACCCACGACGAGACAGATTGGTTTGAATTTTCGGTATGTCAATGGGTGGACTATGATCGGGTGATCTCGGCAGAGCAGGACGGCAGTGGTATCTCGATAATTATCGGGAACAAGGATGACGTTTCGCCCATCGGCCTTCAAATTCTTACACAGGAAACCGGCACGATCAACTTGCATCTTTTCCAGGATTTGGAGCAAAAAGGTCTCAAACATGGATCGCTTAACGAGGAGCATCCGGTATTCAATTTGGGTGGAATACAAGTTGCGCTAGATCCCCTATCGCTTCAATTTACCAAAACGAATTTGCAGAAGGCAACTGTGCTGAAAAGCGATGGGCTGCTGCGTGCATTGTTGGATGGCAGCGGGAAGATTGTCCGTTATTCATTGTCTTTTAGCTCTCCGGAACAAGAATCTTTTTGGGGTTTCGGCGAACGATTCAATGCCCTGGACCAACGCGGCAACTCTTTACGAAACCGGGTGATCGATCAATACAAACGCCAGGGAAAACGAACGTATTACCCCGTTCCCTTTTTTATATCCTCTCGCGGTTATGGAGTTTGGATCAATACTGATCGCGATATTAATTTTGACATGGCTGAATCCAACTCAAAGGTATGGAAAATCGATGCTTTAGCAGGATCCGATCGGGCTGATCTGGATCTCGTCATCATGCCCCAGGGCACTCCTGCCGGAGTGGTCAAAGAATTCACCCGCCTGACAGGCCGGCCAAAAATGCCTCCTTCGTGGGTGTTTGGATTGTGGATGAGCAGCAATGATTGGAACTCGCAGGCTGAGGTGATGAAGCAGTTCGATCTGACCCATAAGCATAATATTCCTACCACGGTATTGGTCATCGAAGCCTGGGCAGACGAAGTAAATTTCTACATTTGGAATGATGCCAAATATGATCTTAAGCAAGGGGCAGATGGCTTCAAACTTTCGGATTTCACTTTTCCAAAAGAAGGTCACTGGCCTGATCCAAAAGCAATGATGGGTACGCTTCACTCAAACGGAACACGCTTGATCTTGTGGCAAAATCCCGTCCTCAAGCATTGCCTGCCTGAGGAAAACCTGGATGAACGGCAAAATCGCATTGACGAGCAGTATCTGATCGAAAATCGATTGTGTGCCATGGAAGAAAACGTTGATCCTTACCGGGTCCTTTCCCCGTGGTTCCGAGGAAGCTTGTTGATCGATTTCACCAATCCAAAGGCTGACGAATGGTGGTTCAAGCAGCGCGAGTACCTGGTAAAAGAAATGGGTGTGGATGGTTTCAAGACCGACGGCGGAGAACATATCTGGTCGGATACCGTGCAGTTTTCGGATGGGAGTTCGGGTAAAGAGCGCTGTAATTCTTTCGCCACCCTTTATTTGGGTGCATATGATCGGTTCCTCGCATCCATACACGGGAGGGATCGATTTCTCTTCAGCCGCGTGGGCTACACCGGCGCCCAGAAATTTCCGGGTCATTGGGCGGGAGATGAAGATTCAAATTGGGATGCCTTCCACTCAAATCTGCGAGCCATGTTGAACATGAGCCTTTGTGGCGAACCCTTTGTCGGATGGGACTTGGCTGGATTTGGGGGTGAACCTCCCACCGCCGAACTCTACCTGCGATCTGCTGCTACTTCTGTTTTTTGCCCGATCATGCAGTATCACTCTGAATATAACGCTCGCCTGGTTCCCAGCCGCGACCGCACTCCCTGGAATATACAGGAACGTTCTGGTAACCAGCGGGTGATCCCCATTTTTAGAGATTTTGCGCATTTGAGGATGAATCTGCTGCCATACATTCAATACCAGGCATGGCTTTCCTGCCAGACCGGTGTACCTTTGATGAGGTCGCTTGCATTTGAATTTCCAGATGATCCACGCGTCAAAGACCAACCTTATGAATATCTCTTCGGCGAAGCTTTGCTTACCGCGCCGGTGGTTGAAGAGGATAAAACGGAATGGGAAGTCTATCTTCCCGAAGGCAATTGGCGGGATTTTTGGACACATGCCGAATACTCTGGTGCCCGGAAACAGAATCTGAATGCTCCCCTGGACCGGATCCCTGTTTTCCAGCGCGAAAGTAGCATTGTGGCTCTCAACCTGGATGAAACATTCAACCTCTGCAGTGATGTGGGGAATAGCACCGAAGAATATCGGAACCTGGCTTTGCGGATCTTTCCTGGAAACGGCTGTGAATTCAACCTGGTGCGCGATCAGGGTGACCGTATTGACCCTATTCGGGTTCGCGTAGACGACACATCCAAAATGGTCCGCATTGAGTTGCCGGAATTGGATTGTCCGGTCGAATTGACAGTCTATATGAACAAACCGACTGATGTTTTGCGGAATGGAGATTCTGTCGAGTGGAATTGGGTAGAGAAGGAACGCATGGTCAAAGTCAACCTGTCGAACGGCTGCACCCCGAACTTGATTGAACTCCACCAAGGTAAGTAATTAGGGATTGATTTTTCCTTTCTCCTTTTGATCTACGACCGAGCGCTATTGGAAAACCTGCTTCTTGCGTGAAAGAATGCAGGTTTTTCAATCAAAAAAGCCCGGGAATGTACCTACCACTATATTCACAAGGTTCTTATGGTTTATTTTTGGTAAATTACGCTATACTATTTTGGTAAGATTAAATTATTCTAATGGAGGAACCGCATGGCTGAACAACCCGTAGTTACCAATCCAGAAGTATCAAGTGACGATCGTTTGTGGGTGCTATTATGCTTCTTGCTTGCACCATTACTCCCCCTGATCACCTTGTTCCTGGCGGACAAAAAGGACCGATCTTTTATCAAATACCACACCGTCCCGACCTTGATTTTGGGCGTCGCTGAAGGAATCGTTGCCGGAATCCTTTCAGCAATTCCGATCATTGGCTGCTTTACCCCCTTGCTCTGGATTATCAACATTGTCTTCGGGCTGCGTGCAAATAAAGGTGTCTATACCGACATCCCCGTGATCACCAATATTTCCAAAGGCCAGGGTTGGTCTTAGTCTCCTTCCTCTTTAATTCACTGGCAGAGGGGAATGCACCTCTGTCAGTGTTTATTTTACGACAACAATCAAAATGATCGCTTTATTTACCGGACGAACTCGATTAAAGTGCCGTTCCTGCATCGACTGTTCCCTTTTTTAGGTCCATTGAAGCTTTAACCTCTCTGCGCCTTTTCAGTTGCAGACCCGCAAAATAGAGGGCGATCAGGATGCTGAAGAGCGCAAAAAGGCAAATTGGGATCACTTCAAGCGAAGTGTTCCTGGCAAGCACGCCTATCAACGAAGGGATCAATGAGATCCCCAAACTGCCAACGCTCATTTGCATGCCGATGGTGTTTGCCGCAAAGCGTGCGCCTACCCGCTGACTTGTTCCCGAGACTAACCCCGGGAAGATGGGCGCGATCGCAAGTCCGATCAAGGCTACCCCGGCCAGACTGATCATTATCGACGGATTCCACCAAAGTAAAGCGGCTCCCAAGAGCGCCCCACCCAGGCTGCCAAATATCAATTTATTGACGCCGATACGTTTTGCGTACAATCCGGCGATGATTCGTCCAATGGTGAAGCTCGCCCAATAACCACCCGTCCAGAAACCCGCCAGTTGAGCCGGTACTCCGCGCGATCCGGTCAAAAGGGAGTAAGCCCATGTGCCCAAAGTTGCCTCGGAGCCGGTGTAGAAAAAGAACAAGAGCAGGCTCAACCAGACCGCCGGCTGACGCAGGGTTTCTCCGAGAGGCGTTTTGTAATCGGTGAGGAGCTTGTTATTTTCTAACTCGCCCGGAGTACCCTTTTGTGTCCACAGGGGCAAAGTCGCCACAAAAACCGCAGCGAGAATCAACTGGATGATGCCGACGACTGCATAGCCTGCCCGCCATGAGGAGAGCGAGGTCAGGGCAAGGGTCATGATCATCGGACCAAGTGTGATGCCCACGCCGTAGCTGGCGTGCAGCCACTGCATGATGCCCGCGCCGAAATTTGCCGCGACATAGGTGTTGAGACCTGCATCGATCGCCCCGGCGCCCAACCCTGCCATAATACCCAAAACAACCATCATCCACCATGCAGGCACCAGGGTGTATCCGATCAAGCCGGCACCGGTGAGGGCGCAACTGATGGCAAGAACTTTCCCCACGCCGATACGAGCGATCATGAATCCGCTGGATGAACTTGAAACAAGATACCCGGCGACACTGGCAAAGAGCAGCATACCGAGCGCATCCAGGGGCAGCGAAAAGGAAGTACGGATGGAAGGCCAGGCGACGCCGTTCAAACCGTCAGGCATGCCCAGCGCGATAAAGGCGATAAAAGCCAGCAGGATCAAGCCAAGGCGGGATGGGAGCTTAAAACCAGGTTTCATGGAGGATTCTTTCGTAGTGAAGGGCTTGTATTGCGTTGGATTGTATCACGCTCAAACGGAAAGCGGATGTATGTTGCCGGGCAAGTGGATCATCCTCCGCCTATCCCTTTGATCAATCCCCCAGGCTGGCAGGTGCGGCAAAAATTCGTGATCCTTTGATTGGCACCGATCAGCGAAATCGGCGTTCCGCAGCGTGGACAAGGCTGCCCGGTTTTCATGTGAACTGCAAAAAAGTCGCGCGGCTTTTGGTCGATCTCTTCCTGCATTTCCACCCTCACTTTTTCGATGGCATCCTGCAGGGTCGACTGCATCGCATCGTACAGCGTCTCCATCTCAGCGGTGGTCAACTGGGTGCGTTTGCGGTATGGATGAAGGCGCGCCGCCCACAGGATTTCATCGGCGTAGGCATTGCCGATACCGGCGACAGCCTCACCCCGGGTGAGCACTCCTTTGATCTCGCCGCGAAAAGGTTTTAAACGATCGCGAAATTCCTGCAGGGTAATGTTCAACGGCTCAGGACCCATCCTTGAAAAATCAGGTATGGCTTGCAGATCGTAAGCAAGATAAAGCTGACCCATTTGCTTTTGATCGCGGTAGCGCAGCTGCTGCCCATTCGTGAATTCGAGGATCACCAAGGTTTTCGGACGCATTTTGTCGGCAGGGGCTGCGAGCTGCAAGCGCCCCGTCAATTTTGGATTGAGAACGAGAAACAATGGGGAAGACTCAGCGCTCAGTCCGAAGAGGATGAATTTTCCTCTGCGTTCGATCGTTTGGATCGATGCTCCAACCAGGGATTTTGTGAAACCCTCACGGGTCAGGTCGCGCACGACGACGAGCCCTCCCGGCGGCAGAACTTTCACCGACTGGATCGTTTGACCCGCGATCCGGCGATTCAGGACTTCACATGCTACTTCGAGTTCGGGCAATTCCGGCATACGCTAATTATACATTTTGCCCAGAAAAGCCTTTGTCGTTTACAAAGTCTGCTGTTTACCCTGTCGCGGTCCGAAGCAGATCAGCTTCTCAAGCGCCAAATGCTGCAGGATGTGGCTCCCCCGATGTCCGGCAGTGGAGACGCCGCCATGTTCAAGCACCTGGTAACATTCCGGGCGAGTTAACTGGCCACTGCTTCTCAAAGATTTGAGCAGCAAATGACCGCTGCGCTGAAAAGTCTCCGGTACCAATCCGAGCTGGCGGTAGCGTCCGAGCCGCTGCAGCATCGCACGCGGAGCCAGCAGATCCAGCATCCACCTCACGTCTTCGACAGCCACATAATGCAGCGTGTTTCGCGCCGGCCAGGTGCGCACGATCGACTGTTCTGTCAGGGCTTGTTCGATGCTGCTTTCGCTGGCAACCTGCATGCACAATCCGACAGCCCAGAGCGAACCCAGGTAATCCTGGGCCTGGACGAAGCCCATGGCGCTGACAACTTCATGCGGGCTGGCGAAGGTGGAAGGCTCGATGTGCTGGTTGATGATGCGCAGGTGCGCGATGGTCAAATCTGAGATCATCATAGTCAATCGGGATCAGAAAGGGTAACCAGGATATTTTCTTCTTCCCAACAAAATGGAATTACATCGCGTTTTGCGGATTTTGGTAATTTAACATCCATTGGATGCCAAAACGGTCGGTCAGCATGCCGAACCTGGCTTCCCAGAATGTGGATTCCATCGGCATGGTCACTTTACCGCCTTCGGACAATGCTTTCCAAACCTTTTCCTGTTCACCACCGTCGCTGAAATCGATGGATAATGAAACGTTGTTCCCGGGGTTTGCCACCCATCCGACCATCCCGTCGGAGGCCATCAGATGCACCCCTTCAGCCTTCAATTCTACGTGAATGATCTGTTTTTTGAATGTCTCAGGTACTTCCATCCTGGCTTCTTCAAAAGTTTGCATCGACAGCAGTTCGCCGCTCAAGGCTTTTGCGTAAAATTCCATCGCCTCGCGGCAGTTGCCGCCAAATGTGAGATAAGGGTTGAAGTTTTCAAAATTTCTCCTTCAAGGTGATGTTCCGCATCACCGAAAATCAACCTTGGAAATTAAATATACAATATTCCCGCAGGCTATACAATGGAATAAGGCAATTATCATCCAATTACTAAGAATTTTGCTATGAGCAGGATCACCTGTGCGGGAGCCGCCCGTTCTCACTTGGGAACTCATTAAAAAAAGAGCCCCGCCAGAATTCTGACGGGGTTTGGGCTGCGTTGTAGTTTAGTACCGGCTATTGTTATATCCACCGCCACCACCACTTCGCGGGCGGCGATTCTTGTTGTCACCGAATGAACGGTTTCCTCCACCCATGGGGCGGTCTTCGCGGGGTTTGGCAGTATTGACAGTGAGTGGTCGGCCGTCAACTTCTTTGCCATTGAACGTGCTGATGGCTTTCTCTGCTTCAACCTGGGTGCTCATGGTGATGAAGGCAAATCCCTTCGGGCGATGAGTGTCACGGTCTTTGATCAAATCCACTGCATTGACCGTTCCGGCTTCTGAGAAAAGGGTGCGCAATTGATCTTCCGATGTGTCATAAGACAAGTTCCCGACATAAAGCTTTACTTCCAAGGTATTCCTCTGCTTTCACTAAGTGCGGACCTGGTTAAAAATACTGCCGCCATCACTAAAAAGAGGATGGTGGCGAGCAATCAACACAAGTCTTTTTATAAGATAGCTCAAGTATATCACGGATTGGGTACGTGCGGGGCGTGTGCATGGAATGCCTGAAGATGATGATCCGCAGGATGTTATTCCTGCATCACTGGTTGGAGAAATCGGAAAGCAAATTGCCTGAGAACAAAACGAAGCAGAAAAACAACTGCAAGCGTTGGGAGGGTGAGATCATCTCTGATCCGCGTTGGGTTCAGGCATTCGATCAATTAATTAAATTACTCAATAAGTTCGGGGGTCCCACTTATCGCGCCAGGCTAGATCCAGGCTGAGTTCTACTTTTCCTTACTCAAGCAATCACCCTGTAAACTTTTTCCCTTCCAGATAATTGCCTCATAATTTTTCGCTTTGAATGTAACAAATCAGGGCAGATTGCTCTATAATATTAAAAGTCGGCGTATAGGAGGGCAAAATGGATCTGATTCAAAAAATTATTCACGCGCTCACCCAGGTACATCCTCCGCATATCATGTTCGTGCATTTTCCGATAGCCTTATCCGGAGCTGCATTATTCTTTATCATTTTAGCTCTATGGCGAAAGAATGAGCTTTTGGAGAAGATTGCTTTTGCTAACATCTCGCTTGCGGCGGTAAGCACGGTGGTTGCGGCACTTGTAGGTATTCGGGACAATATCCATTTCTACAATGGACTGGCGCCCAATCATGTTGCCAAGATAATCCTGGCAAGCACTTTGTTTGTGATCACCGCAGCCACAGCCCTTGCCCGTTGGAAGAACCCAAACCTGTTCCATACCCCGATCTCCAGAGTCTTCTACGACCTGGCTTTCTTCGTCAGTTTTGCGATTTCGATCGTGTTGGCATTTTTGGGCGGTGTGATTGCTTATGGTTTTTAAATCTTGACGCCCGTAAATCGGCTTTGCTTCCTTTATATTCTTTGCATCCGTTAAGCGAGACATCATTTCCTGTGTTTCAAGATAATTCAATGGATTCATGCGGCACGAAATCCATTCATTAAATGTAAGTTCATAAGCAAGAATAGAATATTTTGACGACCATTCAAAAAGTCTCGAGGAGCAACGATCATGACCGATAAAATCTCTCTACCCTGGGGTAAAGAACAGGTAAGCTTCGATCTGCCCGAAGGCTGGAAGGTAAAAGGTTCTTATGAACCGGCTAGCATCCCTCCTGTTGCCGACCCTGCGCAAGAGGCTGTCCGGAGCCTTGAGGTTCCCATTGGCAGCGAACGGCTTGGCGACCGCCTAAAGCCTGGAATGAGCATTGTCCTGGTGATGGATGATGAGAGCCGTCCAACGCCAGTGCATTTGATCTATCCTCCAGTGCTAGCGGAGCTTTACCGGGGCGGCATCACCGATGCCAATATTACCGTTGTGCCTGCCATTGGACTGCACCGGGAAATGAGCGAGAGTGAAATCCGCGATCGCCTCGGACTGTCCATCGATGCACCGCTTCATTTCGTTAACCCGGCATGCGACGACTTTGAGGCTATGGTCAACCTCGGCACAACCAGCCGCGGGACGCCAGTCTGGATCAATCGTACGGTCGCAGAAGCGGATTTTGTCATTTCCATTGGCTGCATTGAACCCCATATCATCGCAAGTTTCGGCGGCGGTTACAAAAACATCATCCCAGGCGTTGCGGGTAGGCCTACGACTGCTCATAATCACACGCTCAATTGCACATCGGCTACCTTTAACATGGTAGGTCAGCCCATCGACAATAATCCCATGCGCCTGGATCTCGAAGAAGGCGCCCGCATGCTCAAACCGCCGGTCTTCATCGTGAACGCGATACTCGATAACCTGCAGCAGGTTGTTCAAATCGTTGCGGGTGACCCCATCCAGGCGCACCGTGCAGGGGTGACCAAGAGTGCCTGTCTTTACGGTGTGTCCGTCCCGGCGTCGGCCGATATCGTCATTACAGATTCGCACCCCATGGACTCGGACTTACGCCAGGGCGTCAAGGCGCTGGCCAATACCGTGCGTGCTCTGAAACCAGGCGGAGTGATCATCACCCTCGTACGCGCCAAAGAGGGCGTGGGGGTTTTTGGTCTGGCCAACTCCAAGCTGCCATTTGGACGTAAAGCGTTGCAGTTCCTGGCACCCGTCCTGATCCCACTCGTTCCAAAACTGAAAATCAAAGGCCTGGGAGAAGAGGATCGTTTCTTTCTTTATTTCGCACTCCAGGGCATGCGGCAGGGAAAGATGTTCCTTGTGGCTCCTACGATCCCTGAAGAAACCCAGAGTCATCTCCCCTTTGTGCAATTTTGGCCTACCCTTGAAGCAGCCATCGACGCAGCGCGTGCGCTCTTCCCCCATAATGCCGACGTGATCATCTTCCCAAGTGGCGGAATCTCGTACCCCCAGTTAAGTTAAACCTAAAAGCTGGCTGGACGAATCATAAAAACTGGCGGGTAATTCACCGCCAGTTTTGCATCAGTAAATGATAGAGATGCGCATCATTTCAAAAAGCTTGATGGAGCCCCAAAGGGGGAGGACTTTTTATTGATTCAGTCCAGGTCGATGAAATCGGCTTGAATGGTGCGATCAACTGATCAGCAGGGTCACCAGTCCGATGATCAAAGCGATCCCCAGGCTGACGGGCAAGGTTAGGCGCATCACATCGCCCTCGTGCCCTTTGGCGCTGCTGGTGCTGGTGCCCAACGCCAACTTGGCTGGGGCAATGCTGCCGCCCAGCGATCCGCCAGTGGTTTGGGCTGCCAGGATCATGATCGGGCTGGCGCCGACCAGGATGGCGACTTCTTTTTGTAGGACACCGAAGAGTACATTTGAGTTGAGGTTGCTGCCCGTGGCAAATGAACCGATGACGCCGATGATGGGAGCAAAGAGCGGGTATGCTCCATTCACCATTACGCTGAGCGTATTCGCCAGGGCTTGCGTCATGCCCGTATGCTCCATGGTGGTGGAAAGTCCGATCATAAACAGCGTCCCCAGGCTGGCGGGTAGCCCCGAATGAAGTGTCTCACGCAGCGCCTTTTTCAAGTCAAGGCGCGGAATGGCTTTGTAGAAGCGAAAGACGAGCAAGGTCAGGGCGATGGTGGCTAGGATCAGCGTTCCCGGATGAGTAAATATATGGAAGAGATACCCATTCTCAGCAGGGATCGTCAATACCGGTATTGGTTGTCACAGCTGGAAATGGGAGTGTCCAGGTAAACCGGGAGAGTTCCTGGTTCAACGGAGCAACCATAGAAAACAGCAGCATGATCACAAGCAGGGTACCGTAAGCGATATACCCCGCCAATAAAGCGGGATTACGCGGTTTCTTCTGCGTTGTATCGTGAGGCTTGCGGTTCAACCAGGCACCAGCCGCAAAACCTACCACTGAAGCGAGGAGAGCACTGACCGAAAGCAATCCTGAAAGTCCAGCCAGGTAGTGTGCCCCGGCCGCAATGAATCCAGTGATGAGCACCCGCCACCATTGCTTTTTCTCGCCCAGCATGAAAGCTACCGCCAGCCCCGAAAGGATGATCGATAACCCCAGCAGCAAGGCAGCAGCCGGGAAGAGGGCTTCAGGAGAGTAGTGAGTAATATCTGATAGTACACGGAGCGAGATTGCCATGCCGCCCGTACTGCTGGCCCAGGTATGCCCAACGGCTGAAGCGGCAACTGCCAAAACTGGAAAAACACCCAACGTGATCAATAAAGGAGCGACCATTGCGATGGGCAGGCCGAACCCGGCCAGGCTCTCGATGGTGGCCGAAAGCATCCAGGCTTGCAGGATGAGCAGCCAGCCTTTGTCATGAACCATATCTTGTAATGCAAGGGCGATGGCACGGATCCCGCCGATCTGGTCAACGATGTTATACAGGAAGATCGCCGGCCACAGCATGAGCATCACGCTGAGGGTGAGCAGCAACCCTTTAGCCTGCGAGACCCAGAAGATCTGCCAATTCAACCCAAATGCCAGGAACGCCACCAATAATCCGCAGCACCAGCCGGCCAATCCTGCCAGCGGACTGGACCACCGCAGAAAGAGCATGAGCAGGAGTACGAGCAGGATGGGAATGAGTGCGATGAGTGCTGCCATTAGGATTTGAATATACCAGAAAAACACTTCCCTGCTAATTGCTAAAACTCTTAAAACATGGCTGGTTAATAACCTCGAACCATCTCAATTTTATCGGACAAAGGTTCGCGAGCAGGTGAAGCTTAAATCAAAAAGTAAGCCCACTCTCCTTTTTTTAAACCTGGATAAACAAGACAATCTCATAAATGTAAATGTGGTAAACTTTAAAAATTAACCCCGAATAACATTTTCACAGCCGTTGGAGGAAATTTGAAAAAGGCACTCATTACTGGCATCACCGGTCAAGACGGTTCATATTTAGCTGAACTCTTGCTCTCCAAAGGATATGAAGTACACGGCATCATCCGTCGCGCGAGTACATTTAACACCCGCCGCATCGACCATATCTATCACGACCCGCATAATAACCGGGCGTCGGTAAACCTTTTCCTGCACTACGGTGACGTGACCATCGCCGAAAGTCTGATGGACGTGATCTATAACGTCAAACCCGACGAGATCTTCAACCTGGCAGCTCAAAGCCACGTCCGCGTGAGTTTTGATATGCCCGAATACACCGGCGATGTCACCGGTCTTGGCACGATCCGCATCCTCGAAACCATTCGCCGCAGCGGATTTCCGGAACGATTCTACCAGGCATCATCCAGCGAAATGTTCGGTGGCGCCAAACCACCGCAGTGTGAGACGACCCCCTTCGAACCCCGCAGCCCCTATGCCGCTGCCAAGGTTTACGCCTATTGGATCACGCGCAATTACCGCGAGGGATATAACTTGTTCGCATCCAATGGCATTCTTTTCAATCATGAATCCCCCCGCCGGGGTGAAACTTTCGTCACGCGCAAGATCACGCGCGCCCTGGCAGCCATCAAATCGGGCAAACAAAACAAATTGTTCCTGGGGAATCTTGATTCAAAACGCGACTGGGGATATGCCCCCGAATACGTGGAAGCCATGTGGATGATGCTGCAGCAGGACAAAGCAGACGATTTTGTGGTTGCGACAGGTGAATCTCACAGCATTCGAGAATTCCTCGATGAAGCCTTTGGATATGCCGGGATGGATTGGAAAAAGGTGGTTGAGATCGACCCGCGCTATTTCAGACCCACCGAAGTGGACTATCTATTGGGAGATGCTTCAAAAGCCAAGAAGCAACTAGGCTGGGCACCCAAAGTCAAGTTTCAAGATCTGGTGCGAATTATGGTCGACGCAGATCTTGAACTGATGGGAGAAAAGTGCCCAGGCGACGGCAAGAAGATCATGGAAGAACGTTTCGACGGCTGGCACAAGTGGGAACATCAAGTGGTCAGCATGGAAAGGTAAATGAAATGAAAGCATTAATCACAGGGATATCCGGACAAGATGGCTCTTACCTGGCCGAGTTGTTATTGGCAAAAGGGTATGAGGTTCATGGAATTGTCATGCGGAGTGAATTGGAAAATCCGGATCGGTCTTTGCATAATTTGAAGGGGATCCTCAACCAGATCACCCTGCACCCGGCATCGATCGAAGCTTATCCCTCCATGTTCCAAATTGTCCAGAGAGTCAAACCTGAGGAATGCTACCATTTGGCAGCCTCTTCTTTTGTTTCCTACTCATTTGATGACGAATTTGCGATTTTCAATTCAAACGTCAATGGAACGCATTATATTTTATCGATATTGAAAGAAATAGCCCCGCTGTGCAAGTTCTATTTTGCCGGGTCCTCCGAATTGTTCGGGCGGGCATCCAGTTATCCGCAAAATGAGAACACACCTTTCCATCCCCGTTCTGCCTACGGTATTACAAAAGCCACGGGATATTACTTGACCTGCAATTACCGCGATAATTACGGTTTATTCGGGTGTAACGGAATCGCCTATAATCACGAATCCATCCGGCGCGGGTATGAATTTGTGACGCGGAAAATCGTGCGCGGCGCAGTTCAGATCAAGCTTGGACTCACCCAGGAGCTTGTTCTCGGTAATTTGGATGCAAAACGGGATTGGGGATATGCCCCCGATTACGTCAAAGCAATGTGGCTGATGCTGCAGCAAGATCAACCGGACGATTATGTGATCGCGACCGGTATCCTCCATTCTGTCAGGGAATTGTGCGAGCTCGCTTTTTCATCGCTGGGATTGAACTATCAGGAATATGTAAAAGTTGATCCGAAGTTCTTCCGCCCTACGGAAGATATTCCCTTGGTGGGGGATTCGTCCAAAGCGCAGAAGAAGTTGAATTGGAAACCTGAAAAATCATTTCAAGGGATGATCGAAGAAATGGTTGAATACGACACCGTAGATATCAAGAATAGACAATAGTTGGAAACTACCGATCGAATCAAGCCCATGAATAGCCCGATTATCGTGACTCCCGTTAATGCCCTGGAATTCCCGAGTTTAAAAGAAGTCTGGAATTTCAAAGGCCTGTTATTTTACCTGGTCATGCGGGATCTGAAGGTTCGTTTCCAACAGACAGTGATTGGTGTGCTTTGGATCGTGCTTCAACCGTTAATTCAAATGATCATTTTCTTTGTGATTTTTGGATTATTGGTCAGAGTGCCGACCGATGGCATTCCGTATCCGGTATTTTACCTGTCAGGTTACATTGTCTGGCAGTTGTTCCTGCAAATTGTCAACAGCAGTGCTTATAGCTTGCTCGGGAATATCGGCATTATCACGAAAATCTACTTTCCGCGATTAACCCTTCCTTTATCTACAACCATTGGGGCTTTTATCGATTTTGTGATTTCGTTTGTTGTGCTGCTTGTCTTCCTGCTGGCAAATCATTACATGATCTCTGCCCGCTATCTTGTGCTGCCGATTTTGGTTTTATTGACCATGGTATTTGCGCTGGGCGTTGGATTGTTATTCGGCGCATTGATGGTCGTGTTCCGTGATACAAAAAACTTGCTCGTTTTTATTCTCCAGATCTGGATGTTTGTAAGCCCTATTATGTACCCCATCACCATTGTTCCAGAAAAGTACAGGCTATTATTCTATCTTAACCCTCTGACTGGATTTATCGATGCATTTCGCTGGGTGTTCCTGGGGACAAGCAGCTTTCCATCCTTAATCTACCTGGCGGTTTCTTCGGTTATGGCGATCATTCTCCTGGTCATCGGGATGATTTCTTTTCGCTCAATGGAAAATCGAATTGCGGATGTGATGTGATATGTCTCGTTTAGCCGTAAAAGCAGATGATGTTTGGAAAGAATACCGGATCCGCCATCCCTTTGAGAGTTCGAGCGGTTCGTTGAAATCGGTTTTAAGTGCTCCGATTCACAGGATAACCAGGCGCAATAAGGATGGCAATGCCGGGGGTGAAAAAGAGGTTTTTTGGGCATTGCACGATGTCTCCTTTGAAATCGAACACGGAGAGTCAGTGGGGTTGATCGGCCGGAACGGTGCTGGAAAAAGCACCTTGCTCAAGATCATTTCGCGCATCACCCGCCCTTCGCGCGGAAAATTGATGATCTACGAACGCGTAAATTCCCTGCTTGAAATTGGCACCGGGTTTAATGGTGAGCTCACTGGCAGAGATAACGTTTACCTGAACGGCAGTTTCCTGGGGATGAAAAACCAGGAAATAAAAAGCAAATTCGATGAAATTGTGGCGTTCTCTGAGATCGAGCAGTTTATCGATACCCCCGTAAAATACTATTCCAGCGGCATGTATGTGCGCCTGGCTTTTTCAGTGGCAGCCAACCTGACGCCTGAACTCCTCTTGCTGGACGAGGTGCTGGCGGTGGGTGATGCCGGCTTCCAACAGAAATCGCGAGAGAAAATGAAAGAATTATTACGCAGCGGAGCAACGATCATTTTCGTTTCACATGATGCCAAAGCGATCAAGGAGATGTGCAAGCGGGCCATTTTGCTTGAACATGGGCAGATCGTTATGGATGGTCCGTCAGAAGCTGTAGAAAAATACTATTCAAGTACGCTCACCCCCTCGCCTAATTAATGATGTTCCAATATTCAAGAGGAAATCGATCATTTGAGCCGAGTAAAAGATTCGATTAAGCAAATCATTCCACGCAGCTTGTGGATGTTCCTAAAATCTATCCTACCCACAGATCGATTAAAGCAGATTGCGCGAGAAAGGCTGATCGCATCTTGGATCACTGAAATTTCCAGGAGCAACCGCCGTCATCATTATTTCGATCAAAAGCTTGGGCTAAACCTGATCGGCGATTTTACAGCGGGAAATGGCTTGGGTGAAGCCGCACGCAGTTCGCTGCTTGCGATACAGACCACAACCGTTCCATTCGCGCTGCTAAACTACGAAAGTGTCGTTCCGGCACACCAGCGTTTCGATTTTCAATTGGGAGCTTACGAAACCCAATTCGCGTACAGAATCAATTTGTTCCATGTGAATCCCCTGGAATTTCCAAGTTTATGGCACAAGTTCCCCCACCGGGATCTTGCTGATCATTACGCAATTGGTTCATGGTATTGGGAATTACCCGAATTTCCTGAAAAATGGAGCTCCACGTTGGACCTGGTTGACGAGGTATGGGTCGCGTCAGACTTTGTCAAGAACAGCATCCAAAAGAGAACGCATAAACCTGTCGTCAAAATTCCACCAAGCATCCAGGTTGTATTTGATCCCAAAATCACAAGAGCCTCTATGAATCTGCCTGAAGATAAGTTCCTGTTTTTATGCGCTTTTGATGTGCTGAGCATGCAGGAAAGAAAAAATCCGTGGGCGGTTATCGAAGCTTTTAAGCGATCATTTTCGCCAAAAGAGAACACTGTTGGGCTGGTGGTAAAAATCAACAATGCGGCTGAAAATCCTGAAAAGGTCGCGGAACTTAAGCGCGCCTTGTATGAATACGCAAACGTCACTTTTATTGAAGAAACGTTTCCCCGCTTGAAATTCAATGCGCTGATCAATCTCATCGACGTCTATGTGTCGCTTCATCGGTCAGAAGGATTTGGATTGATCCCTGCTGAAGCCATGTACCTGGGTAAGCCCGTCATTATGACGAATTGGTCCGGCAACACCGAATTCATGACAGGGGATAACTGCTGCCCGGTGAACTACAGGCTCATTCCCCTCGCTAAGAATGTTGGGGATTATGAAGCCCATCAGATCTGGGCCGACCCTGATGTGGACCAAGCCGCCATGTATATGAAAAGGCTCAGTTCAGATCAAGCTTATTATGATCAAATCAGTTCAAATGCAAGGACCTTCATCCGCAGCCACTATTCACCGCAAGCGGTGGGGCGACTGATCGAAAAAAGAGTACACGAAATCGACCGGCTTCAAGAAATTGGCTAAGGTTGAAATAAATAGTAATTACCATTCTATGGACCATTCAATTTACCAAGCTAAGTCCCGATGGGGGTGAACCAACGGGTAAGAAATATTGTGCCGCCTGATTAGTTTACAAATTTGTATAAATGAGATCAACTATCGAAATAATCGCTTGGAAAACTTAAATCGACCTGGCGACTGCGGTATGATTACGAGTAATGGCTTAACCCAAGGATATTAATTGGGAATATCAAATGATATTTGCATCTGGGTATTTGAAAATTTATCTGATTATAGATCCAAGAGGAAGGAAAAATGTCCGTTGTCACGTCGCCTGAAACTGGGGGGAAAAGGAAGACATTAGTCCATATCGTCCTTGCTGATAGAGGATGGATACTGGAACGATGTGCGTACGAAATTTCAAGCCGGTTTGACTATGTGTCTGTGGGTGACAAACCTGATCCAACGGCTTTAATTAATTACTATGTTAATTACCATGCCTTTCAAGGAAAACAGCCGGGAATAAATATAGGTTTTTTTACTCACATCGAGCCGACCGAAGCAAACATCTTTTTTAACACCGCGAGTCAGCTGGATGCATCAGTCTGCATGTCTTCAATTTACGCTGATGAATTGGAGAAAGCCGGGATCAAGAATATCTACCTTATCACCCCGGGTGTCGATTTGGATATTTTTAAACCGGTTGTTAGAATTGGAGTGGTAGGACGAACATATAAGTCAGGTCGAAAGGGGAAAGATTGGTTCAATCTGTAATGGATGAACCCGGAATCGAATGGCATTTTACCGGTGAGGGTTGGCCTGGGCAAAGCATCATGTATTCTGCCGAAGAAATGCCGAATTTTTATAACAATATAGACTATTTGCTTATCCCTTCCAGTTACGAAGGCGGACCCATGTCACTGCTTGAAGCTTTGGCATGCGGCCGCGAGGTCATTGCTCCCCCGATTGGATTTGTCAGCCAATACCCCCATATAGAATACAAAACCGGTGATTCAGAAGATTTGCGCCTTGTTTTAAAGGAATTGGTCAAGCAGAGAACACAATTGAGAGAAAGTGTATTGGAAAAATCCTGGAGTACATGGGCTGTTTATCACGATATCCTTTTTCGGGACATCCTCAAAAAGAATGACCTTAAATTGCCCGTTGAAAAAGAAAAAGACCAATATTTTTATTAGCCATGGGGACTGAGGAAGAAAACTCACGGGGTGGACCTTCAGTAAGAATTGCGCAGTTCAATCAACAATTACATCAATTGGGATTCAAAGCAGATATTTCGACAGAGGAACAACCCGATGTTCGACCGTATGATCTTGTCCATGTTTTTAACAATTGGCCCCCGGAAAGCACCCTGAGTAAACTTAAATACCTGCAAACTCAAACGATTCCTATAATTTTTTCTCCCATATTTCTTGATCTATCGGAACTCTTGTGGGCAAACGAAGTTATTCCATCAATCTTTCAGCCAGGAAGATCGGCTAAAGAGATCGACGCGGACATTTTGAAGACATTATCGGATGATTATTTGATCGAAAAGCGGTCCAAATATAAAAACAGCGAATTTCTCCCCGGATATTATTCACAAATTAAGGAGATGATTACGTCGGTCGACTATATTATCGGACTGAGCGATCATGAAATCGAGGCGTTGAAGAGTATCGCAGGCGAAATAAAACCAAATAGCATCGTGCACAACGCAATTGATACCTCTCGGTTTCAAAACGCGAATCCAACAGAATTTTACGAAAAATTCCACATTCGTGATTACGTATTGTGTGTGGGAAGAATCGAACCTCGCAAAAATCAGCTTATGCTGATTTATGCGTTGAGAAATACAGCTATCCCGATCTGTCTTGATTGGACAGGAAACGGACGAGCGCTATGATCGATTAGTACACTCATTTGCAGGTAGAGAACGTTTATTTTATTGGCGAAATTCCCCATGATTCAACCTTATTGGCATCAGCTTTTGCGGGAGCAAAGGTTTTCTGTCTTCCAAGTTGGAGTGAAGGGGCTCCTATCGCAGCTTTGGAAGCCGCTGCTTGCGGGATACCTATGATATTAAGTAACCGCTCTGGTGAGATCGAATATTTTGGCTCAGCGGCTGACTATTGTGACCCGATGGATCCTTCAAATATCCGAGAATTGATCTTGAAAGTATTCGATTCCGAGCGGTGGAAGAAACCCGAACGACTTGAGTTGCAGCAAAAACTTCAGACAGAGCAGACTGTCACCAATTTTGCTGAAGAGACCCTTGCCACTTATGATCTCGCCTCAATGGAATTTGAAAAAAACATCCTGCAACAGATCACATATTCTGGCAAATCAAAATCCATTACCCATGCGAGCCCCATTCAAACTGACCATACCCCCCTCCAAGAGAAATTAGTCGAAGTACAAGTTGAGCTTAGTCGAGTTCAGGCTGAATTGAATGCCGCTGTTGTGGATAGGGACCGAATTTGGGATGAATTAAATGCTACAATTCACAGTAAATCACACCGAATCATGAATCCTATTCGAAAACTCGCCAGGTTGTTTAGAAGGATGCCAATTAGCATCCAGAATATCAAAGCAAAAGCGAAGCCGACTGCTTTTTCGGTCATTCATTTCATCCGCATGCTTCCCCTATTCTCTTACATGGCTGATGCTGTAAAGAAGACCTTTCCTGGGTTGTGGGCGAGATATAGAAAGAAATTGTTAAGGGTTCACAATTATTCTGAAGAGCAATTAAAACAGTTGTCTTCTGCCCAGCTGCATGAGGATGAACAATATTTCCAGCATCTTTTTCGAGATGAAATCACAAAAAGAAAACACTCAAGTAAGAGAAAATCATGAAGCTATTAACCGATTTGATCGCCTGCCAGACCCCCTCCCGTAGTCGCGGTATTGGACGTTACACGCTTGAGTTAACACGAACCCTGGCGAGCGTGCGCGGGGATAATGAAATGATCTGCATGGCGGACCCTCTCCTGCCCCAATCGTATGAAGAACTACGGCAAGAATTTATCAGGCGTTTACCGGCTGGCGGATTCTTACCATACTTTCATGAAATGATTCCTGCGTATGATCCCTTTAATGAGAATGAGTATTCTCAACTTGCCACATCACTCATCAACCAGGCTCGCCAGGCAGTATCACCCGATCTTGTATTAACCCCAAGCCTGTTTGAGGGAGCGGGAGATCCACAAATAATTGTTCCTTTTCCTCAAGGGAAAAAAACGAGCTATAAACAGGCAGCCATCCTCTACGACCTGATCCCATATCTCTTCCCTGATTCATATTTGGATAGAAATCGAAAGCTTAAGGATTGGTATGTCAAACGTTGCAACTCGTTGAAGAATTTTGACCTGCTGCTGGCTATCTCTGAGACTACCCGCCGGGATGCCATCCGCCTCCTGGATCTTTCGCCAGAGAGGGTGGTGAATATTTCAAGTGCCGTTGGCGCGCAGTTCCATAAGTTGACCTTTACGGAAACTGAAAAAAAGGCAACCATGCAAAGGATGGGAATCAACAAGCCTTTTGTGTTTTACCTTGGCGGTGATGATTTTCGAAAGAATATGGAAGGCGCGGTAAAAATCTTTGCCAGCCTGCCCCCTGAGCTGATCGAGACTCACCAGCTCGTTCTCAATGATGTGGGTGATGAGACTATTTTCCGCAATAAGGTCCGTTCAGCAGGCCTGTCTGATCAGGATGTGGTCATCATCGAGCGGATTTCGGATGATGATCTGTTGAAGCTTTACAACTTATGCACCGTTTTCATTTTCCCTTCGCTTTACGAAGGTTTTGGTCTGCCAATCCTGGAAGCCATGGCTTGCGGCGCGCCGGTATTAGCCGCAAATAATTCTTCTCTTCCTGAAGTGGTTGGACGGGATGACCTACTTTTCGATGCGAATAGCCCCCAAGCAGGCTGCCACATTCCTCGCCCATGTTTTATCAGATTCCGCGTTTCGTGAAGAGTTATCAAACTATGGGCTGGAAAGAGCCAGGCAGTTTTCGTGGGAAAGATCAGCTCACCTGGCCTGGCAAAGCATGGAAGGTATACAACAGGAGTCTTTGCAGACGCAAGTATTCTCCTCTGCCAAGATTGAAAAGAAACGCCCTCGTATAGCATTCTTATCGCCGCTTCCACCCCAACAGTCAGGTATTGCAGACTACAGTGCCGATTTGCTGCCTTACCTGGCAGGCTATTTTGACATTGATTTGTTTGTGGAACCAGGGTTGGAATCAAGTGGAGATGCAAGACTGCAGGCTTTTCATGCTTATCCATGGACTGATCTGCTCGACCACCGCGATGATTATGCCACTGTGGTGTATCAGTTTGGCAATAGTACTTTTCATACCCACATGTTTGACTTGGAAAAGAAATTTCCTGGCGTTGTAGTGCTTCACGACTTTTTCCTGAGCGGAATACTTTCACATCTACACGTCGAAGATGGTATTTTTTCTGAGGAGCTTGAAAATAGCCATGGGTTAAGAAGCCTGGTCGATTTCCAGCGTAAAGGTGTTGATGTGCTATGGGATTGGCCGGTCAACTGGCAGGTGTTGCGTCAGGCTAAAGAGGTCATCGTTCACTCAATATTTCTAAAACAACTTCTCGACGAATATTATCACCCGGGTTGGAAGCCCCGTTTGAATGTCATCCCGCAATTACGAACGCTTGAACCCGAACTAACACCCCGCGATGCGAGAATTGGCTCGCAAGCAGTTGAACATTCCACTGGATAGTTTCTTGATTTGTTCCTTCGGTCGTATGGGAGCAACAAAATTGAATGAAAAGACAGTTGAAGCTTTCCATTTTGCTCAAAAAACATCCAAGCGGGATTGCCGACTGGTATTTGTTGGTGATTGCTCCGAAACGGATTACATAAATCAAATAACCAGTCTCATAAGCGAACAAGAATTAAGTGACAGTGTGCATATCACCGGGTTCGTCGATCAGGAAGAATACCGGAGATATCTTATGGCTGCCGACGCGGCAGTCCAATTGCGCCAGCGTTCCCGCGGTGAAACCTCTCGAGCGGTACTGGATTGTATGGCATATGGCATACCCGTGATCCTGAATGCCCACGGCACTCTTGGTGATTATCGCGATGAGGATGTCATCAAAATTAAGGATCCGGTGGACCAACGAGAGCTTGGCCAGGCGATATCAAAGCTTGAAGCGGATGAAGCTTACCGCCTGGAAAAGGCAATCCTGGCCCGAAAAAGGATCATGACAACCCATAGCCCTGAATCTGCTGCGGCGGCATATGCCGAGGTGATCGAACGCGCAATCGAATCCGATGATCGTATCCTTTTCAAACCGGCGATCGGGGCTCTAGAAACGATGAGGTTTCCAAAAAAACTCGTTCAGGCGCAGGCAAGATATGCAGCCGAGAATCTGAACATGCGCAACCACCCACGCCTTCTAATGAACGTCAGCCAAACCAACCGGGAGGACGCGAGAACCGGCATACAAAGGGTGGTCAAGCGAATCATCAAAGAATTGTTTCAGATGAACATCCCTTCGCTTCAAATAGAGCCTGTTTATATCTCAGATGGAGAATTAAAACGCGCCAGCCGGTTTCTCGAAGATCTTTTGGAATTCCCCCCTGAATCCCTGGGGAATGAACTCCCTTTATCGATTCGCCCCGGAGACACCTTAGTGATGGTGGATTCCACCTGGGCGGATTATGACGAATTTGCCCCAATTTTTAAGAACGTCCGTCTCCTCGGGGGAAAAATCGTCACCATGGTCTATGATCTGATCCCGATAGACTTTCCCCAGTTTTTTCCTGAGTTTTTACCAGGCGTGTTTACCAAATGGCTCACCGCTGCTTGCGCGGAAAGTGATGAGTTGATCTGCATCTCAGGTACCGTTGCACAAGCCGTAGCCAGCTACCGGTTGGAAAATAAGATCGGGTTGGACCGCCAGTTGGATATTTCCAATTTTTACCTTGGGGCAGATATACCGGCAGCGGCAAGCGAGGGCACTGTACGGAAGGAGGTCGCCTCTCTTGCCAAAAGCTTGACACCTCCTCTCTTCTTGACCGTAGGTACGCTTGAACCCCGCAAAGGGCATGCGTTTACCCTGGATGCCTTCGAGTCGTTGTGGAATCAAGGGGATAAAAGCGTACTTGTGTTTGCCGGCAAGTTCGGCTGGAATATGTCGGATGTGGAAGCCCGCATTCGTAATCACCCCATGCTGAACAAGCAGTTCTTTTTAATTGAAAACCCGTCCGATGCCGAGCTTGAAATTCTGTATTCGAAGGCAACCGCATTGATAGCCGCTTCGACCGCCGAAGGATTCGGTCTGCCCATCGTCGAAGCCGCACTGCATCATGTGCCTGCGCTTGCCAGTGATATCCCCGTATTCCACGAAGTCGGCGGTGAAGGATCCATCTACTTCCCGCTTGACTCTCCCAATAATCTTGCTCAAGCTGTTCAAGTGATGGCAGGGCTTTCCGCAAAAGAAAGATTGACGATGGCTCAGAAAGTTGAAACCTTGACCTGGAAAGAAAGCGCCGAGGCGTTTCTGGAAATTCTGAACACATAATGCCTCAATTGAATAAGTGGCTTTGGGATAGGTCAAACCTCTATAAGGGAAGGAATAACAAGTAGTGGCGAAGCATCGCGCAACCTTTCCGGATAAGAAATGACAAATCGAATGCACGACACTTAACCCTTACAAACAATAAAAAACGAATCGCCTGACCATATCATTAGTTAACAGTCGATTAAGGAGTTGCCATGAAAATTGTAAACAAGATCCGTAAAATCATCACTCCAATTAATAATTCTATTAACCACCCCAATTTTTCTATTGGAAAATATCTTTCCAACAGAAGAACAGGTGCCGCAAAACAGATCTTTCACTTAGTATATGGAAGACCTCCCACTGCCACAGAAAGTGCGCAATTAATTTCCTTAGAAATGATACACCCCGATCAAGGCGCACTTTTCCGGTCCATTGTGATGGGATATGATCATCAAACGACAAATACGCCATTTATGATTCGGTCAACAGCTGACGACATTGATTTCGTTCCCGTCGAAAGCTCATTGTTGGCGATCGACAAAGAGGATATTTCTGTAAGTAGTCCTGTATCACAAAACGTTTTTGAGCCGCACATGACCGATTATTACAAGCGAACTATTAAACCGGGTATGACCGTAATTGATATTGGAGCAAATATTGGGTTCTTCACGATTCTGTCTTCTAAATTGGTGGGCTCCACGGGAAAAGTAATATCTTTTGAGCCTAATTCAGAAAATTGCCGCTTGATATTAATGAGCGTAGACAAAAACTCGTTTACCAATGTGCAACTACATCCATTAGCTTTAAGTGACAAAACTGGCTATTCACTATTTATGACACATATAGGATCGAACGGCGGTTTGATCCCCGACACTGTTTCTATGCTTCAATCTCCCGGCTGTACTGTTGTTCCTACCGTTCGGCTCGATGACGTAGTAAACGAAAAAGTAGATATGATAAAGATCGATGTTGAAGGGGCAGAGGGATTAGTGCTACAGGGTGGAATAGAATTGCTTAGGAAATATCGCCCTGCCATAACATCAGAATTTAGTATAGAAATGATTCCCCGAGTCTCCAATATGACCACTAACGACTATTTATCACTGATCAAATCTCTCAATTACGAGATTTTCTTGATTGACCGGTCTTCGCATGATTTGGTTCCGATAGGTGAAATCGATTACTTCCTCGCCAATTATGGAACAATAGAAAGAATTGAGGATCTTGCCTTCTTACCTGCAAGGACATAATTAGGTCAAACGCCTATGAGTGAAGGTATAACTGGGGCGAAGCATTGTGCATTCTCTTTGGCAGTAAAAGACATGTTGTATGCACGATACTTCGCCCTTGCACAAAAGGCGCATTGCTCACGTGGGCGAATGTTGCACACGCCGCTAACCCAGTTATGTTACAATCACTTAAATTCGTGCACCGGAAAGGAATCCCATGACTCCCCCAGCAAAACAATGGTCCAAACCACCTGAAATGAAAATCAACCCAACCAAGAAATACACCGCCACTTTTAAAACTGAAAAAGGCGATATTGTGTGTGAGCTATACGCCAACAAAGTGCCGCATACGGTGAATAATTTTGTTTTCCTTGCCCGTGAAGGATTTTACGACAATACCATTTTCCACCGCGTGATCAATGACTTCATGGTTCAGGGCGGCGACCCCACGGGAACAGGCATGGGCGGCCCCGGATATAAATTCAATGACGAGTTCGACGCCTCTCTCAAGCACAGTGGACCGGGCGTCCTTTCGATGGCAAACGCCGGCCCGAACACGAATGGTTCACAATTCTTCATCACTCACGTCGCAACCCCATGGTTGGACCGAAAGCACTCGGTTTTTGGCCAGGTGGTGAAAGGACTGGATGTATTGTTATCCATCCCCGAACGCGACCCGCAGCGCCCTCAAGCCCCCGGTGTTAAATTGATTTCGGTGGATATTTCGGAAGAGTAGACAGTTCTACAGTAAAAATCACCGCCCTCCAAGCTGGAGGGCGGTTGCTTTTAATCAGACGTCTCGCCTTCTTCCCGCAGCAGTTTGACAAATGCGTCGACAACGTCGGGGTCGAAGTGTGTGCCTGCCTGGTTGATGATATGCGCCAAAGCTTCTTTGCGGTCCCACGCTTTGCGGTAAGGCCTGTTCGAGATCAGAGCATCCCACGCATCCACGATGGCAAAGATGCGGGCTGCCCTGGGAATTTGCTCGCCGCTCAATCCCTGGGGGTAACCCGAGCCGTCCCACCATTCATGATGCGAATAGGGCACATCGATCGAACCCTTGAAAAACGGGATTTGTGAAAGCATATCCCTGGCGTAAATGGGGTGTTTTCGCATGACCGTCCATTCCGTCTCGGTGAGTGTGCCATGTTTAAGCAAAATCGTATCCGGGATGCCCATCTTGCCGATATCGTGAAGTAAAGCCCCCTGGCGCAGGTTTTCGATCAGGTTTTCGTCGTATCCCATCCGGCGCGCAAGCCGTAAGGTCAAATTGGCAATGCGCAGCGAATGACCCTGTGTTTCCTTATCTCGCAGTTCAAGGGCATGTGCCCAGCCTTCGAGGGTGGCATTGTAGGCGTTCTTAAGCTCCTCGGTTTGATCGAGGGTCTGTTCATAGAGGAAGGAGCGATGTAAAGCGTTGGCAGCAATATCGGTGATTGCCATCAACAGGTGGATTTCGAATTCTTCCATATAATGTACAGATCCAACGATCAGGGCGCCGGTGATTTTTTCCTGGGCGATCATGGGTGCACCTACAAGCGAAGTCATTGTTTGGATCATTTCTGGAAAGGCGAAGTGGGGATCCGTACTGGCTGCATGATTGATGTACGGCTTGCCCGAATTCATGATAAACCCGGCGAGTCCCTGGTCTTTTTGCAGCGTAATTCCTGAAAGAGCGTTCCACGAACCGGCGCCATAAAAATGGATCAGGTCCTTGTCTGTCTTTTCGAAGGTGCACAACAAGGCGCCATCGATATTCAAAAGGTCGGGGAGTTTTTCCAGAATGGTAGACGGGATTTCACCGAGCTTGGTCTTGGAACGCAGGATCTCACTCATTTGTACAATGGCTTCCATCTCATGCGCGTGTTGTTTTCGCTCGGTCACATCCACGGCGGTGCCGATGATGGCTGTCCTGCCTTCATAATTGATCAGCCCCGAATGAATATCGAACCAGCGTTTTTCGCCACTCTTTGTCTCGAACCTGAGCTCATACTGGTCCACTTCTTGAGCTCCACGCAAGTGAACCAGGAATCTCTCGCGTAGTTCCAGCCCTTGTTCTTCCGAAATCCGATCATATATCCTAATATTCTTAAGCTCATCCACATCGAACCCCGTCATCTGGCACCAGGCAGGATTCACATAAAGGTATTTATCACCGCGGTGAATGAAAATTCCGGCTGCGGTTGTCTCAGCAAGGTCACGGAACTTTGCCTCAGATTCGATGATGGCATTTTCAGTCTGTTTGCGCTCGGTGATGTCTCTCACGTACGCCACCACCACCTGATCTCCCTCAATGGTCGTCAGGCGCGTACTGATTTCGATGGGGAATACCGAGCCATCAGCACGTACATTTTCTGTTTCGCTGATCATCCCCGGGATTTCCACCCCTCCGTCTGTGTAATCAGGCATCAGCGGGATTCTAGTTTCTGGAACAAGATCCCTAACGGTCATCCTGCATAACGCTTCATGAGAATATCCGTACATCTTCGAGGCAACCGAATTGCAATCCAAGATCTTGCCGTCCAGGGTTTCCACAAAAATCGCATCGGTGGATGCTTCAACCAGGAGTTCATTCCGTTTTTGGCTTTTGCGCAATTCCTGCTCTGAGCGTTTTCGATCGATAGCCATGGCTACCTGGGTGGATACAAATGCCATCATTTGTTCATCACGGTATTTGAATCGGATCCCTTCGGAATAGGATTGAGCACCCATGACGCCGATGATCCGGTTTTCAACCTTGAGAGGCACGCCCAGCCAGTCCACACTGGGAGATCCGACAGATTCGACTTCGTTTTCTTCGACCAATAAATTGAACACTTCGGGGTTCACTAGAACTGTCTTTCCAGTTCTTAAGACATATTCGGTCAACCCGCGGCCTGGTTTTTGGGGAGGCGGGGGGGTATCCAATTGATCTACAAAATAGGGAAAGCTAAGCAAGTCCTGCTCGTTATCCATCAAGGCGATGAAAAAGTTATCCGCTGGCATCAATTCCTGCAGAACCTGGTGGATCAAGAAATAAAGCTGGTCAAGATCCTCCGCCTGGTTCGCCGATTGAGAAATTTTATAGATGGCTGCCTGGATCTTTTCTGTAAAGTTCCTCTCGGTAATATCCTGCCCGATGCTGGCGATGCCTGTGACATTTCCGTGCTTATCGCTCAGAGTCGTGTTCGTCCATGCGATCAAACGCTGTTCGCCTTGTTTGGTAAGCACCAGGTTTTCACGTTTTGCAGGAATGGTTCCAGTGAGACCGCACTCGAGCAATAGTTTCCGGAACGCAATTGAGTCATCAATCGCCATGAAGCTTTCAAGCCAGTTCTTCCCAATAATCTCTTCTTTGCTCATGCCCACCAGGTCGCAAAAGAAGTTATTACAAAAGGTCATGGTTCCTTGCAGATCGAGAATGATGGCGATTAGCTTGACGTTCCCCAGCAGCTCGCGAAATCTAAATTCTGATTCGCTCAGGGTTTGTTCGGCATTCTTATGACTGGTGATATCTTCGCCCACCGCCTGGTATTCGATAAACCGGTTTTGGTTATCCACAATGGGGCGGGTTACCCAACTCAACCAATGCATTTGATCCCCGGGCGTCTTCACCGGGTATTCCAGAATTTTGGGCTCCATTGAAGGAGAGAGGTCTTTCATCAACTTTGGGGCGAGATCGATTGAGGATTGGGGCAACACATTCGCCAGGTTCTTACCGATCAAAGCCTGGCGCTCAATTTGGTGATATTGGCAAAAAGCTTTGTTGGCAAAACTGATCACGCCATTGGGTTTGAACCGGAGAATGAGTTGCGGGCTATCCTCAACAATGACCCGGTAAATGGCTTCGCTTTCACGCAAAGCACGTTGATCATCATCCTGTTGGGTCATGTTCCGGACAACGATCAAATAGCCGCTGGTCACGCCTGAAGCATTGTGCACCATGGCAATGTGCAGTTCGATCGGAACCCGTTTTCCGTTCACCATGACCAATGTGGCGGATTCAGAAACCGGGGCATTTTCACGCAAGGCTTTGATGATCTTGGCTGCCGAATCTCTGCGCGACCCAAGATTGAGTACCTTGAAAACCGGTTTTCCGATCAGTTTTTTCTGATCACTCTCTCCAACCAAATCACACAATTTATGGTTGCAGAGCATGATCTTTCCGTGCAGGTCGATAAAGACTACCCCATCAGGTGATGCCTGGATGAGGCTGCGGTAACGCTCTTCACTCTCAGCAAGGGCTTCGGCAGCTACCTGTCGATCGGTAACATCGATGATCAATCCTTCGATGGCGGCGCGTTTACCCTCCTGGGTATAGACCGTTCTGCCCTGTTCCCAAACCCATTTGCACGGCCCGGTTTTGGGTTGAATGCGATAGGTCAACTGATAAGGTCGATTTTCCTCGACTGCTGAGCGAATATTGTCCCAAACCTTTTGCCTGTCTTCCGCCAGGATGAGATCACCGTATGAGTTAAAACGATTGTTGGTCAGGTCGTCTTGTGAATACCCGGTCAACTCAAAACAACGGTTGCTCACGTAAGTCATCGTCCAGGCTGAATCCAATTTGCAGCGGTAAGCCATTCCTGGCAGATTGCTTACCAGCGTTTGCATCATCCGCTGGCTTTCGTTCAATTCTGCGAGTTTTGCCGACCGGTCATCTTCCAGGAGAACAAATTGAGCAGGTTCTCCCTTCCAGGACGATTCGGAAAGACTGAAGACTTCGCTGCCAGCAGATGGATCGGTCGCATCCGTGGGGCGCAGAAGGTATTTCTTTTTTGACACCGGGTCATCTTGCAGAATGACTCGATCACCTGCCTTGATATTTTTTTCCCTGATGCCGTGCGGATTGGAAAAGAGAACCCTGCCTTCGTTATTGAGAACAAAAGCTGGAATATTGATCTTTGAAACGAGGATTTCAAACTCGTTCGGATCACTCGGCGAGTGATCAGGAATTGAACTGGAGTTGGCTGTCATCACCCTCGGTTCCTGACTGTTCCCCGGTTGAAACTTTATTGCGCCCCTTATTTTTCGCATGGTAAAGCGCAATATCGGCTGCTTTAATCATATCATCTATCGTTCTGGTTTCCTTCGTTAGCGTGGTCACCCCAAGGCTGATGGTAACCGTAATGTCGCCAGCGTCAGTATGGATGGGGCTGGACCCAACCGCAAGCCTCAAGCGTTCAGCAATAACACAGGCTTGTTGGAGCCCAGAGCCGATGATGAGCAGTAGAAACTCTTCGCCGCCGTACCGCCCAAAAAGGTCGATCTCGCGCACTTTTTCTTTGCACCTTCTTACGATTTCACAGAGCACCTGGTCTCCGATCGGGTGCCCATAGGTGTCATTTACGATCTTAAAGTGATCGAGATCAAATATGATCGCGCTGAGGGGGCGGTTCATACGGCTTGCTACTTCAATTTCATGCTGCCCATGATCATTGATCCCTCTGCGGTTGTATATTCCTGTCATTTCGTCAGTGATGGCCATTCGTTTTATTTTCTCCAACAATGCCGCGTTTTCCAACGCTGCCGATGTCTGATATCCAAACAGTGAAAAAGCTTCAGTGTCCACTTGTTTCAAATTGTCTCCCCACAGAACCAGAATCCCGCTGATCCTACCTTCCAAGGTCAAGGGAAGCAGGATGGCACGTGTTTCTTTGCGGATGGACAATATGGAAAACAGTCTTCGCTTGAAAGGGCTCAAAATCTCCGGTATGACGTGTGTGACGATGCTCTCAGGATCCTCAATGAACTGCGGTCTTCCCTCCTTGAACAAGCCTTCAGAAAATGGAAAAGCTTCGGAGTTGATCTCATATACTGGTAAGGGTTCCGGCAAGAGCTTTTCGATTGCTGGACGGATTCCTTCTTCCTGTGAGATGAATTGCACCACCTGTGTTGTCGAATTTTCCTTGGCAGTGGCCAGCATGCTGTGAATACCCAGCTTTTCGAGTTCGGTTCCAAGTGAATTCATCACGGTGGATGTGTCTGATGAACTGACGATGGACGTCCCCACCCTGCTCAGCGCTGCAATCAGGGCATTCGTATGCCCGAGTTGCTCAGATTGAGTCCGTTCATGGTCCAGAGAGAGCATTTTTGAGATCACCGGAGCGACTTGATTTGCAGCATACTCGCCGATGGCAATATCCACTTCGGAACTCGTGTAGCTTCCGCCAAATCCCGCAATAATAGCGCCAATCTTCTTCCCGTTGGCGATCATGGGCAGGGCGAGTAAGTTCTTTTCAGAGTAAATTCCCCTGTCCTTTCGCTTGGGCGAACTGGCTTTTGGCTGATCGTTGACGAATAGCGCTTTTCCGGCTTCCAGGCAGTCGATCGTCAATGACTTGGACCCTGAACCAAGAAGTTGATCATGGAAATTCGATTTGTGCGGATGGGTGGTCGCGATACAGTAAACCGAATTTGTAGTTTCATCCAAACGAGTGATGTACACATTTTGGGCCTGGAACAATTCCTCCAAACGCGAGGGTAGGTTTTCCAGCAGATTGTTAAAATCGTTCGAATTCAGCGAGACCCTGGTTAAATCATTGATCAAAGTCATTTGCCTGGCATGCCGCCGGGCTTCAGAAAAGAGGATCGCATTTTCCATCGCGATTCCCGCCTGGTCAGCAAAGAGTTTCAGTTTCAATGCGTGACCCCGATTGTAAAATCCGGCTTGTTCGTTATCGCAATTAATAAAACCAAAAAGCTTGCCTTGAAAAGTGATGGGAGCGGCGACGTAAGACCGCACCCACATGGATTCGGGGATCAATGACCAGTTAGCGTCAGTGGCGGTATCTTCCGACACCGCGGGTTGGAGGGAATAAGCCATTTTGTAAAGCAATTTGATCTTCTTGATGTTAAACACACGCGCCATCAGTAATTCTTCTGTGCCTACAGACTCGTAGCCGCGTGTGCGTACAATTTTCGCCCGGTTGCCTTCAACAAACATGATGTTGCACGAAGTATTGGGGATAACGTTTCCCACATTTTCCAGGATGCGGTCGAGAACTTCTTCCAGGTTCAGGCTGGAATTAAGGATCGTCGCCACGTCAGCCATTGCGGACGCAAGAACGCGCTGCTCCCGTTCTGATCTTTCGACCTCCACCCTGTAAGAAATATCACGGCAGATGGCAACGATCATTTCTTCCCGATCCCATACCCCATAGCTCAGATCCATTTCAACCTGGCGGATCTCATTTTTCGAGGTCAAGAAAGGCAGGCGGAAAGAGCCCGATTGAAGTTGGGTGATCTTTTTCAGGATCTGGTTCAGCTCTTCGGCGGATTCTGGTGGGAGGAGAAAATTGATCGATTTACCAGGTAGAGAATCAACGTCATATCCCAGTTTTTCACCTACTGCCGGGTTGGCTTTGACAATCACTCCCTGCGGAGAGATCAAGAACAGCATGTCGTTGATCGTCCCAAATAGCGAACTCAGATCGAGTTCGTTGATTTGAAATTTGTTGGGGTTTTGAAGATGATCGCGTGCTTCCCCGATTTTAGCGAGGTTTTCGAGAGATTTATAGAGGGTGATATCTCGGCAGCTTGCTTGAACTTCAAGAATCCCACCCTTCTCATCCAATATCGGTACGGCAATCCACTGCTGCCAGGCTTTTTCACCGTTGGGTAAATCGATGGACATTTCGAAAACGGTCCGCTGCGGGTGTTCGAACATCTTGTTGATGGCTTTTTTGATGTGGGTTTGGTCGGATTGGATCAGGTCGAATACATTGGCTCCCAGGATCTGGCTCTCGGGTAAATTTGCGATTCGACAGAAAGGCTCATTTACATAAGTGAATCGTAGATCTGTTGAGAAACGGCAAACCATGTCTTCTTGATGATTGAGAATGTCCGAGAGTCGAAATGAGTTATCCACGTATATTTCCTGATCGTTTCTCCATGTGGGGGGTAAAGCGCCTCCGGCAATGGTCACCAGTGTTCTTGATTTTCAGTTATGGGCTGCGGCAAAATCGATCTGTGCCACCTTCGCCAGTGCAGTCACACGCCCAATTCAAAAAAGATTAAGCCAGAAGAGCGATACGCGCAATTTGGATCACTAATCCCTCCACCCTGAATGTCACTTTATTTTATAGCGCTGGGCTTTCTTATATATGAAGGCGGATTAACAAAAACGAAAGGTACACAACCATTCTGCCATAATATCCTGTACCTGGCAAATTCTTATCCATTCCTAACTTTATTTTAATATGCCGATGATAACATTTATACATCGAATGCTTGAGTGCCCCCCTCACCCAGGCATTCGATATTTTAATTCCCAGCCTGTCAAAAATAGCCTTTCTGGTGTATTCTCTGAATTATTCCTATTTTTGGAGCGAGTTATGCAAAAACGATTTCACGGATTGTCGATCCTGGCCGTACTCTTGAAAATAATCGGCGGGATTTCGCTTCTTATCGCATTTGTCGGCCTGATCATGCTTCCCCTGGTCTTTTCGGAAAATGACGGTGTGTTTGCCAACCTCGGCCTTTACGATGCCGTTCCTGGCACCGGGCTGATTGGCGGGCTCGCTGCCGGCGTATTGGTCTTCATCATTTCGGGTCTCGTGGGAACCGTCATCCTGGCTGTGGGTGGTATGACCGAGGTCTTGATCGCGATCGAAGAAAACACGCGGGCTTCAGTAATCCTGACACAATCGGGTAAACTGGATTGAACGGATTTCAAGAACGGAAATCCGAAGACTGCGCTGACGCCCAGCATAGCTGTATTGCATTCCTTGACGATTCTGGTTTGACGCGGTATATTTAGGAAGCTAAGAAAAAGCGCGCCCTCGTAGCGCAATTGGATAGAGCGTTTGCTTGCGGAGCAAAAGGTTGCAGATTCGAATTCTGCCGGGGGCATCGAATGAAGGGCGGTTTTTCATAAACCGCCCTTTTATTTAACATCCAGGAACAATTTTTTCGAGAAATAATTATGAATGTTCAAAAACCACAAATATTACTGAGCAACGATGACGGCATTTTATCCCCAGGGTTATGGGCAGCCGCAGAAGCGCTTTCCAGCCTGGGGTACGTGACGGTTGCCGCCCCACGCGAACAGCATTCGGGTGCCGGGCGCAGTGTACCCAACTGGTCGGATAACGAAATCAAACCCACCGTGCTGCAGATCGGCAGCCAGCAGTGGGAATGTTATGCTGTGGGCGGTTCACCTGCCCAGGCAGTACAGGTCGGTGCGCTGATCATCATGAAGGAAAAGCCCGATCTCATCGTGTCAGGGATCAATTACGGCGAAAACCCCGGGATTGATGTGACCCTTTCCGGCACTGTCGGCGCCGCGCTCGAGGGAGCCTCCAGCGGCATTCCCAGCCTTGCGGTTTCGCTGCAACTACTGGGGAATGATTATTTTGGCTATTCACGTAAAGTGGATTTTTCAGCCGCGGCATTTTTTACCCGGCTGTTTGCCCGCTTGCTGCTCGAGAAAAGCATGCCCCCAGATGTAAACCTGCTCAATGTTAACGTTCCCGCCACCGCCACACCGGAAACTCCCTGGCGTATGACCCACCTGAGCCGTTACACTTATTTTGAACCTTATGCGAAGCCCGCCGAAGACGGAAAGCCTGCGCATGTCTCCGCACGCATCAAGGTCCATGAAGAAGAAATGAATGACCCCACCTGTGATGTTACCGCTTTCAAACGCGACCAGGTGGTCTCCGTCACGCCTCTCAGCCTGGATCTGACATCGCGGGTGAATTTGTCTGAATTTGAAAAGGACTCGCGCGCCGCGCTGGATTAACTAAAAATAGGAGCACGCTCGTGCTCCTATGTCTGAATGCCCCTGATTAAAGATTGAATCGAATATTCAAAATATCACCGTCTTTGACAATGTATTCCTTGCCCTCAAGACGATATTTCCCCTTGGCTTTAGCCTCGGTCATGCCGCCGGTTGCCATCAGGTCGGTGTAGGCAATGACCTCTGCCCGGATGAATCCCTTTTGCAGGTCGGTGTGAATTTCTCCGGCAGCTTCCGGCGCGGTAGCTCCCCGGCGAACCGTCCATGCCCGCACTTCGTCTGGTCCAACGGTGAAGAAGGATTCCAGCCCCAATAGATCATAGGAATAGCGGATCATACGGTTCAAACTGGGTTCTTCGATGCCGTATTCTGCCAGGAATAATTTGGCTTCCTCTTCCGAAAGCTGGGCAATGTCCATCTCGAGTTTCCCCTGCAGGGCAACCACCTGGCTGTTCTTGTGCGAATAGGAAACCGCCGGCACCGCCTGACCTTCCGCCAGGTTGAGCACGATCAGCATGGGTTTACGGCTGAGAAAGCCGAAACCTGAGAGTAATTTGTCTTCCTCTGAACTGATCTCAATATCCCGCAGCGGAATTTCGTCGCTCAACGCCTGGTGAAGGCGCGTGAACAGCACGATCTCGCGTTCGATCAAGGCTTTGTCCCGACCGGCGCCCTTCTTCTTTTCCTCGGCAAGGTGTTCGAGCTTGCGTTCGGCAACGATCAAATCGTTAAGCACCAGTTCGCTGTCCATGGCGCCGATATCGCGCACGGGGTTAACCGTCTCGTTGACATGCGGGACGTTGTCATCTTCGAATGCCCGGACCACGTGGATCAGACCATCCATTTGCGTGAGTTGATTCAACAAAGTGCCCGAGATGCCGCCCTTGCCGGCGGAACCGTCCAACCCGGCGATATCGACGTACGTCACCTTGGCATAAATGGTCTTCTTGGGCTTGAACATCTCCGAAAGCACACCCACCCGCTGATCTGGTACGTCCACGACGGCGGTGTGCATTTCCATCTTGCCCGAAGCGGCGCCCGTGGGTTGCGAACCGCGGGTGAGGGCATTGAACAATGTTGTTTTACCTGTTTGGGGCAGGCCAATGATTCCAAGACGCATGAGATTGATTTCCCTTGACCATGATGAAATTGTCAGATATACTCTGTGCTGCAGGCCGGAGTGGCGGAATTGGCAGACGCGCACGACTCAAAATCGTGTTCCCTCGGGAATGTGGGTTCGATTCCCACCTTCGGCACCTTGATTATAACACGGCGGTCTTCAGCAACTTTGAAGGCTGTTTTTATTTAACCTGATGGTCTGAGTTCAAAAATACGATGACAGACAATCGAGGAGTCAGTCAGCCCGCCAATGCAGGGCGCACTCGAACGCGCGCGTTTGATTACTGCGGTTGACGCCTTCAACGGTCAACAAATCCTTGTCCGCCTCGGGTTGGTTCACAAGCAGCGCGACCTCCTCACCTGGACGGATCTCGTGGTCATAGTTGACCTGGATCCATTCCAGGGGATGCCTGCGGTACTCATCCAGGGGGAATGTGTCGCAGATCCATTCCACGTAGCGGCTGTTGTTGACGTGACCCAGCATGTCGATAGCTGAGTACCCGGCTCGAACTATACTCTTTTCCTCGCCCTTTTGACTCAGTCCAAGCTTTTCCAGGGGTTCATCCAACCCGAACCGCTGCGGCGTGGACGGCAAACTCAAGTTCAACGCCTGGGGTGTCACCATGCGGCGTGCGGTGGCATCCATCACCAGCCAGGCGGAGGTGGCGGCTGCGATCCGCTCGCCGGCGGTGTTCAACACTTCGAAATCACGGATGTAGAACAGCTTCTGCTGAATCGTTTTTGGCCAGGTGCGAATGGTGACAACATCCGAAACTTTGGGGAATTCAAAGAATCGAATCTTCATGCGGGAATGCACCCAGAAGAGGTTACGCTCGAGCATTGCGTTGAATCCGAAACCCAGGCTATCAGCATGGACACCTGCAGCCTCGGTGAGATGCTGAAAGAAAGCAGCAGGTTTCCAACGCTGGTCAAAATCACATTCAAACGCACTCACCAGGTGCGTTTTTTCATAAATTGGTTGTTGTTCGCTCATCGCTCAATGTCTCTCTCTCGGTAATGGTTTTCGCAATGTTAACCCCATTCGACTCTTTATGCGAGCCCAGGCTTATTCCTTATGCGTGCGGTCAGACGAAAATGACCCTATGATGGTTATTTATGTTTCAATTTTTATGGAGTAACCTCATTTGACTTTGCAGGCAAGGTCCGCCTTAATGAAAGCATAGTCATTCTGTTTTTTGAATCACAACCTTTCGATACTTAAAACGGATTTTGCCGGCGATCCACAAAAGGCAAAAAATTGCTATTTCATTCAAGTATGAATCAATGAAGAGGCGGAAATGGAAAACTACACAGATCTGAACACATCTCCAAGAATTTTGTTGGGACCCGGACCAAGCATGGTCCACCCGCGTGTTTTGAGGGCAATGGCTCACCCTTTGGTTGGGCATCTCGACCCCCAATTTGTTCAATTGATGAACGAAGTGCAGGACTTGTTAAGATATGTTTTTGAGACCAAAAATAAGATCACTTTTCCCATTTCCGGAACTGGCAGCGCCGGCATGGATGCAGCCATCTGCAACTTTGTCGAACCTGGAGATCCCATCCTCGTGTGTGTCAACGGGTATTTTGGTGAGCGGATTTGCGAAATGGCATCGCGCTATGGGGCTGATCTCACCCGGTTGGACCAGGCTTGGGGCAAAGTTTTCCAACCCGAAGAGATCGAGAATGCGTTGAAAGCAAAACCGTCAAAAGTGGTGATGATCGTCATGGCTGAAACTTCCACCGGGGCATTGCAGCCGCTCGAAGAGATCGCGAAGATCGTTCACCAACATGGCGCGCTGCTCCTGATCGATTGCGTCACCTCATTGGGCGGGATACCGGTGAAGATCGATGAGGTCGGCGTCGACATTGCCTACAGCGGCACGCAAAAGTGCCTGGGCTGCCCGCCCGGACTTGCCCCCCTGACCGTCAACGACCGCGCGATCGAGGTGCTGCATCAACGCAAGACAAAAGTTCCTTCCTGGTATTTTGATATCACCGCCATCGAACATTATTGGGGTGCAGAACGAACCTACCACCATACCGCTCCCATTTCGATGAATTACGCCCTGCGTGAAAGCTTGCGCCTGGTTTATGAAGAAGGCTTGGAAGCAAGGTACACGCGCCACCGCGAAAATGCGGAATATTTTTGGGATGGTCTCAAAGATATCGGCCTGGAACCGGTCGTGGAGCATGCCTACCGCCTGCCTTCATTGACCACCATCAAGGTGCCCGAAGGGGTTGACGCTGGCCAGGTATGCAGCCGTTTGTTGAATGAATACAATATCGAAATTGCGGGTGGCTTGGGCGCCTTCAAGGGCAAGGTTTGGCGGGTTGGGCTGATGGGATATTCCTCTTCCAAAGAAAATATCGTCCTTCTCCTGGGAGCCTTAAGCCGTATTTTGAAGAGGTAAACACCTGGGTTAATAATCACTGGCAGGAGATAAAAATGGGACAAATCAATTCTGTGATTTATCCCATTGCCTTTTCCGTCCAATATCGAACTTGCTGAATTACAAATTGAAAAGTTAATTTCTTCTAGAAATAATCTATTACAGGGCTTTGCGCATCACCGGTCTTTCATTGCGACGGGCAACTTCTACAAACCCGCTGCGCTCAAATATGGATGCCACCCCGGTGAAGATGCTGCCTGAGTCGGTTTTTTCATGGACGTCCAGAGGATACGCCTCAACCATCTGTGCCCCATGCTCTTTCGCATACTGGGCTGCGGCTTCGATCAGGCGTTCCATCAAATGGTTGCGGCGGTAATTGCGGTGAATGAAAAAACAGGGGATCGACCAGACGGGTTGATCGTCCACAGGGTATAGCGTTCTCGACGTTTCCAGGCGGGTGTACTCCGGCCTGGGAGCCACTGCCACCCATCCGGCGGCAACACCATCGGCATAAGCGATCAAGCCCGGCTCGATCCCGGAATGAACGATCGTTCGCATGCCATTCTTAAGTCCCTCTTTGCCCGCTGAGCTGAACTCCTTGTTCTTCAATCGCCACCACATGCACCAGCATCCGTCAGTGGTTTTGTTCGATTCAAACAGTGTCTCGAAATCGGACCAGTGCTCAGGGGTGAGGGGCAGGAACTCAATCTTCTCGATCGTCTTCGATTTTTCTGCCAGTCGAATTCTCCTATTCAGGGAAAAGAGTTCGGGTGACACGCTCATAAACCTGCTCAAAGTCCGGTGGAAATTCATGCCGGAGACCTTCAAATACTTCCACCCCGCATGGGATTCCGTGATCCTCGAGAAGTTTTTGCATTGCTTTGGCACCGGCAGTGATTGCTTCATCCAGTTCGCCCAACAAGAAATACCCTCTGAGACCTTTATTGGCAGAAGCCTCGATCAGCGGTATCCACGCATCGATCTCTCCGAAATATGGACCAATCAGCAGGAAGGCACTGATGGGAAAAGTCTGTTCGAGAGCTGCCCTCAAGGCGGTGTTCCCGCCCATCGAAAATCCGCTGATCAGGCTCAAATCAGGGTCGGGGGTATAGTGTTTCAACACGGTTTGATAATGCGCCTTTATTTCACGAAGGGCGATTGCCTGATCGTTCCAGACAAAGAGCTCGGATCCGCCAACCTGTGAAGATTGGGGGACTGCCGTCAGCCAATCGGCACGGGAGACAAAGTCCCACACGGGTAAAAAGCGCTTGAGATTCGAGTTGTTACCGTGCAAAGCCATGAGAAAACGCGTGGGAGCATTGTGCGGTTCGTGAATTGGGTGAATGATTTGCAGCATCGGTTTGGAATTCTTTTGAGCCTCATTCAACATCTGGAGGTCGCGCAAGACTAATTTTTCGTAAAATCCACGTCCCTGTAAGGCCTGCAAATCTTTATCTTTGACCAGCGCAAATTCAGAGAAGAAATACCCCTGGTCGAGGGCATCTTCAAGGATTTCCTCTGCCATGGCTAAGTCGCCGGTTTTGGCGATCAAACACAAGCGGAAGTAGAAAGACTGCTGCATATAGTCGGGGTATTCCGCTGCGTGTTCGGTGATCAGCGTATACCCTTCCTTGAATTTTCCTTCATCGTAAAGTTTTAATGCTTTTTGGAAGATTTCTGGTTCACCTAGAGCTGCCATTTTTCCTCCCACATGAGACAAAGAATCTTAGTGTAAGTATATCCGCCTTAACGCTCTTCTGATTAACTAGAATATTATGTTCACGTGATGTATACTCATTATTATCCTATATTCTACAAGAGGGTGTCCATGAAAGTGACAGTCACTCAACAAAATCTGGCTCACGGATTAAGCGTCATTTCGCGAGCCGTATCCCCCCGCAGCACCCTGCCTGTCCTGGCAAATGTTCTTATCGCCACAGACGAAGGCCGGCTGCGCCTTTCTGCCACCAATCTTGAACTGGGTATTACCAGTTGGATCCCCGCACAAATTCAGGAAGAGGGTTCTGTCACGGTGCCCGCACGCACGTTTACCGACCTGATCACCACTTTTCCACCTGAAGGCGTTACCCTTACCCTCGATACCCGCACCCAAACGCTGAACGTGGTCTGCAATAGCTCGGTGCATGACATCAAAGGCATCGATGCGCAGGATTTTCCTCCGATCCCTGTACCTGATTTGACCGAAGGCGTCGATTTGAATTTGGCCGATTTCAAAGAAATGATCCAGCAGGTGGCTTTCGCCGCCTCGGCTGACGAAGCCCGCCCCGTCCTCCAGGGGGTCAAATTGGAGACCGCTGAAAACCAGATTACCCTGGCTGCGACAGACGGCTTTCGCATTTCGGTTCGCAAAGAGCTGCTGGGAAATCCCGCCCGCCAAAGTTTTTCCATCATCATTCCAGCCCGCGCTATGAGCGAATTGGCGCGAATTGCCAGCGAGGAAGACAAAGTTGTCACCATGGTCATCCCACAGGGACGCGGCCAGGTGATCTTCCACCTTAAAAATGCCGAGTTGGTATCGCAATTAATTGACGGCAACTTCCCCGATTATCGGGCGATTATTCCGCGGTCGTATAAAACCCGGGCTCTTGTTTCGACCCCCGCGTTTCTCAAAGCCTGCAAACAAGCCGAGATCATCGCACGTGAGGGCAATAACGTTATTCGCTTGAACCTTTTGCCTGAAGAAGGCGGACCTGGAAAAATCGAGATCAACGCCCAGACCGAGGAAACCGGAAAAAGCGATATTCAGATCGAAGCCGCGATCGAGGGCAGCGCATTGCTCATCGCGTTTAATGTCAAATTCCTGCGCGAAGTGCTCGAAGTCGTCGGAACCCCCAATATTGCACTCGAAGTGAACGCCAACAATACCCCGGGGGTCGTCAAACCGGTGGGCAACGATAACTTCGTGCATGTGATCATGCCCATGCATCTCGGATAAATCACTCCTTCCCCTTGCTCACATTCCCCTCTCTCTTAAGGAGAGGGGAAATTCTATCCAGACCTGGAAGGAATTATTTCTAGAAATAATTAAGGCTTGGAATGGACTTTTTACCCGATTCATCAGAACGATTGCTCACCATCACCCTGGCGCTCACCCAGTACCCCATCCTGGCGCCCCGGATCCGCGCCTGTATGCGGCGCGAGTTGTTCGATCGGGGGATCATCGAACGCTCCAGTTTTGATGCGCAGGTCATTGAAGAAGCAGTGCAAACTCAACGCCTTGAAGGCATGGATAACCCGTTGGTGCAGGAATCAGCCGAGATGTGGACGATCCGGCAGGCAGCCATTCGGGAGCATCTGACCGATTTGGTCTTCAGCCAGCATCTTTCGTTCGATCTGCTGGAAAGCCTGATCAGCGACGTTCTGGGTGAAAGAGGGATTACGACCAGTGACCTCAAATTGGCCATCAATCCTGAATTGGCTCCCCTTGATCTCGTTTTCGAACAGGCGCTGACCATCGAATCGCTTCCACCGGAAGAACGGGAAAAGTTCGAAGCCCGTTACGAAGAATCGAAAGTCGTGCTCATTCGCAACATGATCAGCGACCAGCTGCGTTATGTCAACATTGCCAAAGAGTGGTTCTCCATTGCTGATTTGGCAGAAATCCGGCGGCGCAAGATCGGCAGCGGCAAGATCGGAGGCAAGGCTGCCGGGATGCTGCTGGCTGAGCATATTCTAAAAAACAACCGCTCGCTGGTATTCCTCGACCACATCAAAACACCCGAGTCTTATTTCATCGGGTCTGACGAAATCTACACGTTCATGTCCATCAATAATCTTTTCAACTGGAATGATCAAAAGTACAAATCCGAGGAAGAGATGCGGGCTGAATTCCCAGCCATCGAGGGAGCATTTGTCAAAGGCGTATTCCCGCCCGATATCCTGGATAAATTGCAGACAATGTTGATAAAAATTGGAAAGAAACCCTTGATCGTGCGGTCTTCAAGCCTGCTGGAAGATAACTTCGGCACTTCTTTTGCAGGAAAGTACGACTCTATATTCTGCCCCAACCAGGGTACTTTGGAACAAAATCTAACGGAAATCACCCGGGCGATCGCGTTAATTTATTGCTCGGTCTTGAATCCCAACGCACTACTTTACCGCCGCAGCCGCGGGCTTCAGGATTATGACGAGCGCATGGCGCTCTTGATCCAGGTCGTTGAAGGAGAAAAATACAAACACTACCTGCTGCCCCATGCCTCAGGCGTGGCCTTCAGTCGCAACCTTTACCGCTGGGCGCCGCAAATCCGCGCCGAGGATGGGTTTGTACGGTTGGTGTGGGGGCTGGGCACGCGCGCAGTGGACCGGGTGGGCAACGATTACCCGCGCCTGATCGCCCTCAGCCACCCGCTGCTGCGGCCAAGCAATGACGCCAACGCCGTCATGCGCTATTCTCAACAATACGTTGATCTGATCGACATGGACGAAAACGAATTCAGGACCCTGCCGGTGCACGAAGTGTTGGATGCAGATTATCCTCCATTGCGTTACCTGGCCCAAATCGACGAGGATGGCTACTTCATTACCCTGCACAGCTCGATCATCGGCAATGATAAAGATAAATTGGTGCTTACCTTTGACGAGCTGCTGCGCCGTTCCCCCTTTGCCGAATGGATGCGCCGCGTATTGAAAACCCTTGAGGATGCCTACCGCACGCCAGTGGACGTCGAGTTCACCCTGCAAATCGAAGCGGATAGAGATGGAAAAGCAAAATTAACCCTCACCATCCTGCAGTGCCGTCCTCAAAGCCAACTCCAGCAAACGGAGCAGGAAAGCCTGCCTTCACCGCTTCCCAAAGCAGATATCATCTTCTCCACCGAGTTCATGGTACCCCAGGGGAACCTGGATCAGATTGAATATGTGGTTTACATCGACCCCAAGGGGTACTTCAGCCTTGCCACCAATACCGATCGAACCAGCCTGGCGCGTTCGGTTGGGAAATTGAACGCAGCCCTGGCAAAGGAACAATTTATCTGCATTGGCCCCGGGCGCTGGGGCAGCTACAAATACCGACCTGGGTGTGCCCATTGCGTACGGCGATATCTATCACACGCGCGCATTGGTCGAAATGGCGGGTGAAGGATTTGGCCTGCCGCCTGAACCTTCGCTGGGAACGCACTTCTTCCAGGATTTGCTGGAATCGCAGATATACCCGCTGGCTCTGCCCCTGGACGACCCGCGCACTAGGTTCAATACTGAATTCTTTGATTCCACCCCCAACCACCTGGAAGATTGGCTGCCAGGCAGCCAGGCATTGGCCACGTCGCTAAAGGTCATCCGCGTCAAGGATTACGACTCCAAGGCTCACTTGAAAATCGTGATGAATGACGATATCGGCAAAGCCGTGGCATTTTTGCAGCGCGAGTAAATCCAAAACGAGGGCGGGAAAATTCCCCGCCCTCGTCTTTTTTGAAAGATGAACCTAAAGTTCAGGCTATAGATCAGTCCTCTGGTTTCGACTCGGGGTCCTCTGCGGAAAAAGTTGAGTCTGCGTCATCCATATCGGTATCCTCGTCGACGGATTCTTCCCCTTCGCCCAGTTCTTCGCTTTCTTCCTCTTCCTCATCCTCGTCATCCTCTTCGCCCTCGTCATCCGATTCGCCTTCTTCGTCCTCATCCTCCTCGTCTTCTTCTTCCGCTTCCGTTTCGTCAGTAACAAAGCGGTAGATGAGATAGACGTTCAAGAGGAAGAACAGGAACAAGACACCTTCGATCAGGTAGCTTGCCATGCCCGTCTGAGCCAGGAAAACAGAAACGGCATTGATGGCGGTGTGGTAGGCCAATGCCAGCCCGAACCACCAAAAATTGCGATTAACGACCGCTTTCCAAACCAGGATGGAGAGCAGGATTTGAGTCGAGAGTGCAATGATCCGCTCCAAACCAGGGAGAAGACCAACATAAACAGGCTGCGCCCAGAACTGAGAGATCTGACCCAACATCGATTGCACATTCGCCATGGATGTACCGCGAGCCAACTCGCCACCGGCATTGTAGAGCAAGACGGTTGCCAACGACCAGCCTGTCCCGAGAATGCAAAGGATGATGCTTTCGGCGCCGCCGTGACCCACACCTAAAGCCAGCGAGGTGCCGAATTTCTTCACCCTGTCGCCCAGTACTTTAAAACCGACCCAACGAGCAGTTTCTTCAGTGATCGCAGCCAGCAAGCCTGTGATGACCCCGTTGACCAGGGGAAGCCAGTTCGCCGGGGGTATCGGCAGGGTTCCATTAGAAAAGAGCGCGTTCACGCCTGCCAGGGCTGGGATATGCACGACCTGCGAGACCACAAAAGTGCCCAAGCCGATGAGAATGACCCACCAGGATACTTTGAAAACCCGGACCACCACAAATGCGAGGAAAATAGGAAGCCCGATCATGATGATGATCGACAGCAAATAACTTAAGAAGAGTGCCCAGTTAATCATCTAACCACCTCAAAAAGGGAATAAAGAACAGAAATAAATGCCATCCGTGCCTGAAGTATATGCGTGAATGACAATTTCTGCCACCCCCGGTGAGAATCAAATGATCGGACGATGTGAAAAGAGCAACAATAAGCAAAATGGCTTATGTTTCACGTGAAACAATTTCCCCCGTACCTCTCTGATGTTTCACGTGAAACAATGGATTACAGTTCCTGCCTGCGAAAAGCGATCCACGAACCCAGTAATGAAATGAAGATCAGGATCAGGCTTACCCACAACCCCCACCAACTGGTCACAGGTTTTTCCAACATTAACTGGGTGGCATTGGCGATCAGCGCTTCAGGGGTGAATTTACCCAGCGTCGGCAGCGCTCCCACGATACTCGAAAGGATCAATACACCGGCAGACCCGCCGATTGCGACGAATTGCGTGCGCGTCAGGGTGCTGAAGAACAATGTCACCGCGGCATAGGTCAGCATGTATAAGAGCAGCAGTCCGTTCAATGCCAGGTAGGGTGTCAACGGCAGCGCCGCGAACAGGAAAGCGGTGTAATAGTATCCCGCCAATGCGGCAGCGGTCAGTGCAATGCATAAAGTCAGGCTGATCGCCAGGAATTTTGCCAGGATAAAGCTGCCGCGCGGCATGGGTTTGCTCAAGATCATGGCTGCCGTACCCTTGTCCTTCTCCACGCTGACAGCCCCCATGCAAAAAAGGAGGGCGAGCAGCACGCCAAACTGGGAGATATTTTTAACATACTGCGCCACGGCGTCGTTGATCGTGGGCGGGGGAATAAGACCGGCGAATTGCTCTGCTCCCGGGATCGCGGCAAAGATCTCTGGCATCAATTTCGCCAATAGCGGCGAAAGCATGCCAAAGGACGTCAGGAGGATGACGGCGATCAACAGCCTGCGGGTGCGGCTTTGTTCCATGAGTTCTTTTTTGAATGCAGTCCACAAGTTCATGCCTGTACCCTCCCTTCCCCGGTGAGCCGCATAAAGATATCTTCCAGCGAAGGCCGGACCACTTCGAACTTGTTGATCTGGATGCCTGAGGCAACGATGCTTTGCATCAGCCGCTGGGATACTCCCTGTACATCAGAAGTTTGAATATGCAGCACATTTTGATCGCTGGTTACACCATTCACCCCTTCGACTTGTGAGAACAGCCGTGAAATCTCTTCCATGCGGGTGGTGCTGCCATTGGCCAGTTCCACGTCCAGGGCAGACACGGCATATCGATTCAACAGTTCATTGCGGTCGGCTTGAATCACCATTTTGCCCGAGCGAATGATGCCGATGGTATCGCAAACGCGTTCGACGTCAGCCAGGATATGGGTGGACATCAGGATCGTGCATTGACCGCGCAAGGACAGGATCAGCTCCAGGATCTCTTTACGCCCGGCAGGATCCAGCGCGCTGACAGGTTCGTCGAGCAGCAGCACATCGGGCTGGTTGATCATCGCCTGGGCAAACCCCAAGCGTTGACGCATTCCGTGTGAAAAGCCGCCGATCCGTCTTTTTTGCGCTTCTTTTAGGCCGGATAGCGCGATCAGTTCAGCAATGCGAGTCTTGCGGGTGGGACCATCCAGGTGGAAAATCTGCCCCACGTAATCCAGGAACTCGAGCGGCGTCATCCACGGGTAAAAAGCCGGCTCTTCGGGAAGATATCCGATATGCACTGAGGGTTTTTCCGGAGATGGTTCCCGTTCGCCGTCGATGACCACCGTTCCGCCATCCGCCTTTGCCAGACCTGCCAGGATGCGCAGGGTTGTGGTCTTCCCCGCCCCGTTCGGCCCCAGGAAGCCGTAGACCGACCCTTTTTGCACCTGCAAATTCAAGCCATCCAGCGCCTGCACCTCTCCATAATGCTTATGCAGGTCGTCGATTTGTATCGCGTTCATTCTTCCCTTCCCACAACAAAGTAAACGATCGGACCAATTAATTCACCCAGGATGATGATGATCGCCCACATCCATTTCGGGCCTTTGGTTCTTTCGCGTTTCGCCAGGTCGACTAAAGCGGCAATCATTAATCCAAGCTGCAGGAGCAAGATCGGGATCAAAAGTGGCAGCCATTGGCTTAACTTGGAAAATACTTCCATCTCATTCCTCACTCTCTCAAGACCCGTCTTTATGACTCATCCGGTTTATTTCTTGTCGCGAGCGAAGTTAACCCGCTCAATCCGCCCAGGTTCATGGTATCCACTGCGCTGCTGGGTACGATGACCAGCGAGCCTTTATCTTTCATGCCTTCGAACAACATGTTCATGGCGCGCAGGTGCAGCGCTGTGGGATTATCCACATACGACTTGGCAGCTTCCGAAAAACTGGCTGCGATCTGCATTTCTGATTCGCCCAGGATCAAGCGTGCCTGGCGTTCACGTTCAGCCTGCGCCTGGCGGCTCATGGCATTTTCGAGGTCAATGGGGATGATCACGTCGCGGATCTCGACAGATTGCACAGTAATGCCCCAGGGAGTTGTGCGTTCGTCAATGATCCGCTGCAAATCAGCATCCATTTTAGCCCGTCCAACCAGGATGTCTGCCAATGTCATCTGCCCGATCACCTCGCGCAAGGCGGTTTGTGAAGCCCAGGCAATGGCAGTGCGGTAATCTTCAACTTCCAATGCCGCTTTCTCTGCATCCCAAACCACCCAGAATAATACGGCGTCCACATTTACAGGTACCGTGTCGCGTGTGAGGGTTTTCTCGGCTGAGAATGGTGTCACCATCACCCGCTGGTCGATCCAGATGGTGATCGAATCCATGATCGGGATGATCATGAAAATCCCCGGTCCTTTTAAGCCGCGCATGCGTCCCATCCGCAGGACGACCGCTTTTTCCCATTGTCGGGCTACCTTGATGGCGAACATGAAGTAGAAGGCTGCCAGCATTAATGGAACCACCACCAAAAAGATCCAACCATCTGAGATCCCCTGGGTATCCATATAGATCGCGGCGCCAATAGCCGCCAGCTCCAGCAGGATAAATACCAGAACCGCTATCCCATTGATGTGTTGGTCTGCCATGGTCTGTTGTTTTGCTTTTTGCTGCAGACGAAATGGAGACAAGTTCTGGCTATCGCCCTGGTTCTGGTTGTCATTTTGATTGTCGCTTTGGTTGTTACTGAAACGAATTTTCGGTCTCATTTTTCCTCGAGTTCTATCCTTCTTCATCAATTACTTGAATATTTTTTTGGTTAAGTATGTGTTCAAGCTCCGCCAGGATCTCTTCCTGGCTGTAGCCCTGTTTGACCAGGGCTTGCAGCGCCCGCTTGAGCTGAATTTCAAGTGAGTCTGTCTTGATCTTTTGTTTGAACTCAGTCCCTGGCAAATTCAGGATATAGGTGCCTCTTCCCTGCTGCGTTGAAATCAGGCGCGCCTCATCCAGCATGCGATAGGCTCGTGCCACCGTGTTAAAATTCACGCGAATTTCAGCCGCGAGCTGGCGTACCGTCGGGAGTTGGTCGCCGGGGATCAATTTGCCGTTGAGAACCAACTCCTGGATCTGCTCCACAATTTGGAGGTAGATCGGTACGCCGGAGTGAAAATCCAGGCTGAGATGCACAGAGCTCAAATTTGTACCTCCTGACATATTGTATCATTGTATCATTGTATCATTGTATCATTGTACTAATTGTATATCGTTTGAAATTCTTGTCAAGGGGGTGATTGACCGTTTACTGATAACTAACTCCAAATCACATGTCATATTGACATCTCCCCATTTTTCGTTTAGTATTTTTTTATAAATTTATCGTTTTTGGGCGTCTCATTGGACACGAGCAAGTTGCACACCTTTCAACTGTCTTATTACCCGTCGAATGGAAACGCGGACCGCACCCTCCGCTCTTATTTTTTCATCCTGCGTGGCATAAAGGCATCGCCGGAACGATTCGATCGATCGGTTGTTTTCTCTGCTCCAGGGCTTGACATTGGGTTGATGGAGGATTGATCCATTTTGAGCAACCCTACTCCTGCAGAGAAGGCGGCTGATCAGCCGCTTTTTTTATTGCTGGAGGAATCGATGAAAAAGACTGTTGTGGCAGCAGCCATTGGAGAATGTGTTCACGTCGCCGGCGTTTCCAATTTTTTACGCCTGGCGGAATCTGCCGGTTGGCGCACGGTCTTCCTGGGACCGGCTGTACCCATTCAGACCATTCTCAATGCTGCCATCCGTGAAAAAGCCGACCTTGTGGGTATTTCCTATCGGCTGACCCCCGAAAATGGGGAGCTTCTCCTGGCAGAATTTGCCGAAGCTGCCGACGAACTGCGCAGCCAGGGCGTCCGGTTTGCCTTCGGCGGCACTCCCCCGGTGGCTGAACGCGCTGCGAAAATGGGATTCTTCGAAAAGGTTTTTTCAGGTGTCGAATCCACCGATGAAGTCCTGGCTTACCTCAAGGGTCAAGAGGTGGGCACAGGTGCGGAATTCATTTATCCCCAAACTGCGGTGGAGCGCATCCAGTGGAAGTCTCCCTACCCGCTTCTGCGGCATCACTTTGGTCTGCCCAACCTGGAAGAGACCCGCCTGGGGATCGAAAAGATTGCCGATGCCAAAGCCCTGGACGTCATTTCGCTGGGTACCGACCAGGATGCTCAGGAAAACTTCTTTCATCCTGAGCGCCAGGATCCGCGGCGTAAAGGCGCAGGCGGGGTGCCCGTCCGTTCGGCTGAGGATTACCGCATGCTTTACGCAGCCAGCCGCCGCGGCAACTACCCGTTGATGCGCACGTACTCGGGCACCGATGAATTCATCCGCCAGGCTGAGGTCTTCACCGAGACCATCCACAATGCCTGGTGCGCCATCCCGCTTTTCTGGTTCAACCAGATGGACGGCAGGGGTCCGTGGGACCTCGAAGGCTCGATTCGCGAACACCAGCAGGTGATGGCCTGGTACGGCGAGCGCGGCATCCCGGTCGAGCTCAACGAGCCGCATCACTGGGGGATGCGGGATGCTCCTGACGTGGTTTATGTTGCATCAGCGTATCTTGCAGCCTATAATGCCAAAGCCATGGGGGTCAAAGAGTATATTGCGCAGATGATGTTCAACAGCCCTCCGGGTCTTTCAGATGCGATGGATCTGGCAAAAATGTTGGCGCTGCTGAAATTGATCGAACCCCTGGCGGATGAGCATTTCCACATCTACCGCCAAACACGGACCGGCTTGTTAAGCTACCCGGTCGATCCCGTGGCTTCACGCTCACACCTGGCAGTGAGCATCTATCTTCAAATGGCGCTGCAGCCTCACATCGTGCACATCGTGGGTCACACCGAAGCCAACCACGCCGCCACGGCGGAGGATGTGATCGAAGCGGCGACTCTTGCCAGGCGTGCGATCGAACATGCGCTTGCAGGCGCGCCGGACATGACCTCAGATCCCAAGGTGCAGCAAAGGGCGAACGAACTGGCGGAAGAGACACAAATCACGCTGGACGCCATCCGATCCCTGGCGTGCCCCGGAGTCAAAGACCCGCTTACCGACCCCGCCACCCTGGCAGAAGCAGTGACCAGCGGAATCCTGGATGCTCCCCAGTTGAAGAATAATCCTTTTGGGCGGGGAGCCATTCGAACGCAAATCCTCGAGGGTCAATGCCAGGCAGTCGATGCCGCAGGAAAAAGAATATCCGAACAAATGCGGACAGAAGAATGCATGCAAAGGAGAAACCAATGAATCACCAGACACGCTATACAGTGATTGGTGCCGGGCATGGCGGAAAAGCCATGGCGGCGCATCTTGCCTTGATGGGATTTCCCACCACTTTATATAACCGCACCCCCAACCACATTGCCGCGATCAAAGAGTTGGGGGTGATCGACCTCGAAAGCAATGATGGAAGCATCAAGGGGTTCGGCCGGCTCGAGCTTGTCACCTCGAATATTGAAGAGGCATTGGCTACCGCGCAGGTGATCATGGTGGTGGTGCCGTCTTCTGCCCATGCTGACATTGCAAAAGCATGCGCACCTTGCTTGAAAGACGGTCAAATTGTGGTGCTGCATCCTGGACGGACCTGCGGCGCCATCGAATTCGCCAAAGTGATCAAAGAAAATGGCTGTACGGCGGATGTGACGATTTCCGAAGCCGAGACTTTTATCTACGCTTCCCGTTCCGACGGCCCGGCCCAGGCACGTATCTTCCGCATTAAAGAAGCGGTACCGTTGGCAGCCCTGCCTGCTACTCGCACCCGCCTGGTGCTGGATACCATCCGCGAGGCTTACCCCGAGTTCATCGACGGCGGAAACGTTTTACAAACCGGACTGAACAACATGGGCGCCATTTTCCATCCAGCCTTGAGCCTGCTGAACGCGGGTTGGATCGAAGCCACCCATGGAGATTATCAGTTCTACATCGACGGCGTGACGCCATCAGTGGCGAAGGTGCTGGAAGCCTTGGATCGCGAACGGGTGACAGTGGCATCCTCGCTCGGCATTCGCGCACGTACCGGGTTGGAATGGCTCGACCTGGCGTACAACACGAAGGGTGAAGATTTATATGAAGCCATTCACAATCAACCCGGTTATTATGGCATCAAGGCTCCCCCCACCTTGAATCACCGCTACCTCTTCGAAGATGTGCCCATGAGCCTCGTCCCCATTGCTGCATTGGGACAGCGTTACGGGGTTGCTGTTCAAGGAATGGACGCGATGATCCGCCTGGCGAGCATCATCCATCGCACCGATTACTGGCGGCGGGGTCGCACCCTGGATAAACTGGGGATCGATAAATTGAGCGTTGGTGAGTTGATGCATTATGTCACTGAAGGCATCATCGAATAACCTACTCTACTTTTCAAAGAAAGGATAAGAAATGTCAGCTATCGTAGGGATCGCCAAATCCCAGCAATCAAAAACTGTAAAGGAAATGCTGTCGTCCATAAAACATCGAGGTGACGAGGGTTCGAATATATTCAATAATGAGCAAGTGACTGAAATGATTTCTTGGACGAAATCACAGGCAGAGGATGGTCGTCTCATCAACCAGGACGGTGTTGTCAGAGACTATACTAGTGAAAGTTGTTATGCACTGGCTTTTCCAATGGATAGTAACTTTTTCCTGAAACGCGATCCGATTGGACTCGCACCGCTATACTATGGAAACACAAAAGAAGGTGATTTGTGCTTCGCATCTGAAGTAAAAGCGCTTTTATCGTTGACCCGGAATATTCATGAACTTCCCCCAGGTACTTTCTATGATGGAGAAAAGGTCCATCGGTATTTTTCGCTGGAAGAAAAAGTTCCTCTAGCAGATCCTCCGGAAATACTTGCTGTTCAATTAAAGGGACTGCTCACTGGCGCATTACGGCAATGCATCACAGGCAATGAGATTGGCTCATGGTTGTCTGGGGGATTGGATTCCAGTGCTCTGGCAGCCTTGGCTCGCCCTATGGTTTCGACGTTGCACACTTTCTCAGCGGGTTATGCAGATTCAGAAGATATCAAAGCTTCGCGTCAAGTAGCCGAGTGGCTCAACACACAGCACCACGAAAAGATAGTTACCTGTGAAGACCTTATCGCGATCCTTCCTAAAGTCATTTACCACCTCGAATCTTTCGACGCGTTATTGGTCCGCTCCACACTGATCAACTATCTTGTTGCAGGAATGGCATCTGAATATGTAGGTGAAGTCTTGTCTGGAGAAGGGGGAGATGAGTTATTTGGCGGATATGCTTATCTTAAGTCATTACAGTTAGATGAGTTACCCAGAGAACTGATCGACATTACGCAAAGGCTTCACAATACTGCTTTGCAGCGTGTCGATAGATCTGCATCAGCTCACGGCCTCGTAGCACACGTATGTTTTCTGAACCGGGATGTTGTCGATTTTGCTTTGCGTATCCCTTCCAAATATAAAATACACAATGGCGAGGAAAAATGGATCCTCAGGCTTGCAGTCAAAGGACTCCTACCCGAAACCATCCTGCATAGGAGAAAAGCCAAATTCTGGCATGGCGCAGGGTTAAACGATGATATTGCGAAATATGCAAATTCGATGATCTCGGATGATGATTTTAAAAAAGGCCGCAGACTTCCCAATGGCTGGCTTTTGAATTCGAAAGAAGAATTCCTATTCTATAAAATATTCCGCGATCAATTTGGCGAATTTGAAGATCTTGCCTGGATGGGCAGAACAAAAGGGGCTCCGGTTCAGTAGCGCAATCGCAATACTGCAACGAGAAAGGGTGCGCGATGGAAATATCGCTGTTTGGACTTTCATTTGCTCAAACATATTCCTGGATTCTGTTGCCTGTCATTATTTTCTTTGCGCGTATCTGCGACGTGACGCTTGGGACAATGCGCATCATTCTTGTGGCAAGAGGTAAAAGAAACATCGCACCCTTTCTTGGCTTCTTTGAGGTGCTCATCTGGATAGTTGTTATCGGTCAACTCGTTCAACACCTCCAAAGCATCACCGCCTATCTGGGATATGCAGCCGGATTTGCCACTGGCAACTATATAGGTATGCTGCTGGAGGATAGAATTGCCATCGGAACAGTCCTTGTTCGGATTATTCTACCGCTTGGCGGAGCTGAACTTTCCCGGGAGCTGCACGAGCGAGGTTATGGAGTCACTTCGTATGATGGCGAAGGTTCAACGGGTCCGGTTAAACTCATTTTCACGGTTGTTCCGCGCAAGTCGCTTAATGCGATCAAAAAACTTGTCCATTCGCATCACCCGGTAGCATTTATCTCGATCGAAGATATCCGTTCGGTTGAAGCGGGCGTATTCCCAGTGATACAGACGCCCCTTAGAGACTCCTTTGGTCTTCGCAAAGGAAAATGAAATTTGCCCTACGAAAAATAAGGCAAAACCGGGTCCAATACAATAACTTCGCTGGCATGTGCATCAGCCATTCATTGATGACATTGGTCACCCTATTTGGTTGCAAGGTTCTTCTTCAATAAATTGCTTTTTATCAAGGACGGTAGTATCGTTAAGTTACCAACGAGTTAAGGAGAGGATGATTATGTCTAAAGCATATGATGATTTAATTGCCGCGTTTGGGGGTGAAAGTAAAGCAAACCGAAAATATACCGCCTATGCAACCAAAGCGGACGAAGAAGGATTCCCCCAGGTCGCACGCCTTTTCCGTGCAGCGGCTGCCGGTGAAACCGTGCATGCTCTCAGCCATTTTAGGGCTGCCAACGAAGTCAAATCCACCCAGGAAAACCTGGCGGATGCGATCGCAGGTGAGCATTATGAAGTGGTGGATATGTACCCACCAATGATTGCGGACGCTCAGGCGGAAGAAAATCGCCCGGCTATCAAGAGTTTTATCCATGCCTGGAACGTCGAGAAAATTCATGAAGCCCTTTACCAGGCAGCATTGGACACTCTCGGGCAGGAAACAGAGATCGTCGATTATTGGGTTTGCCCCCATTGCGGTTTTGTCCAGGCAAAGAACGCCCCAGATAAGTGCCCAGTTTGCGGGCATCCAGGCATAGAGTTTTTCAAAGTCGTCTGATCAAATCTCTGACTCAAAAAAACCCCGCCTGAGCGGGGTTTTTTATCGCCGGCGACCCCCATCCCCTCTCTTTGCCGGAGTGTTGGGGACGTGGTAGAATCACCATGGTAGAAATGTATATTCCAGGAGGTTGGTTATGGAACAGGAAGTTGGTTCCTTTGAAGTAAAAAAAGGGCTTGCCCAAATGCTGAAGGGCGGCGTGATCATGGATGTGGTTAACGCTGAACATGCGAAGATCGCCGAAGACGCCGGCGCAGTTGCCGTGATGGCACTTGAACGCGTGCCGGCGGATATCCGCGCTGACGGCGGCGTGGCGCGCATGAGTGACCCCGAAATGATCATGAAGATTATGGATACCGTAACGATTCCCGTGATGGCAAAATGCCGGATCGGTCATTTTGTGGAAGCTCAAATCCTCGAGGCGATCGGGGTGGATTATATTGACGAGTCCGAAGTCCTTACCCCCGCAGACGAAGCAAACCATATCAACAAACACCTCTTTAAGGTTCCCTTTGTGTGCGGTTGCCACAACCTGGGTGAAGCGATGAGGCGCATAGGTGAAGGTGCCGCCATGATCCGCACCAAGGGTGAAGCCGGCACGGGAGATGTAGTAGAAGCGGTAAGGCATGCCCGCACTGTATTAGGTGAGATCCGAAAATTGCAGAACATGCCTGAGGAAGAGATCATGGCCTATGCCAAGGAAATTGGCGCTCCCTACGAATTGCTCCTCGAAACCCGCAAACTTGGCCGCATGCCTGTGGTGAATTTCGCCGCCGGCGGTATTGCCACCCCGGCTGATGCTGCACTGATGATGCAGTTGGGTGTGGACGGTGTGTTCGTCGGATCCGGCATTTTCAAATCCGGTGATCCTGCGCGCCGCGCTGCCGCCATCGTCAAAGCCACCACCCATTATCAAGATGCTTCGATCCTGGCGGAAATCAGCCGCAACCTTGGCGGACCCATGGTCGGACGCTCAGTCGCAACGCTCAATGAAACCGAGAAACTCGCAACACGGGGTTGGTAAGCTTTTATGAAAATTGGCGTCCTGGCATTACAGGGCGACTTCGCTGAACACCAAAAAATGCTCCAATCCCTTGGGGTTGACGTTGTACAGGTACGCAAGGCGGAGCACCTAAATCAACTGGATGGGTTGATCATCCCTGGCGGCGAATCCACTACGATAGGAAAACTGGCTTTTGATTTCCACTTGATGGAGCCCTTGCGTGAGTTTGGTCAACGCCATGCCATATGGGGCACTTGCGCCGGCGCGATCTTCCTTTCAAAAGACGCACGCCGAACGCAACCTTTATTGAATTTGATGGACATCACTGTCGAACGCAATGCTTTCGGTCGGCAGGTGGATAGTTTTGAAACAACACTCCAGGTGCCTGCATTGAAGAAGATCGATCCCGAGGATCGGGGATTCCACGCAGTATTTATCCGGGCTCCCTTGATCGAAAAGGTCGGTGACAATGTGGAAATCCTGGCAACCCTGGAGGATGGGCGGATCGTTGCTGCGCAGGAAGGCCATTTTCTGGCCACATCGTTCCACCCCGAGCTTACCGGGGATGACCGTTTTCACCGCTATTTTATGGAGATGACAAAATCATAATCCGTCCGCTCACCTGGCACGACCTGCCTCTACTGCTTCGTTATCGCCAGCGTGTGTTGTGTCTGAATTATGCTCAGGAACTTACCCAGGGAAGTCCTTTGGGGTTATCAGCCATGCTTGCACGGCTCGATCCAAATTTGGACGTTTTCACCGGGATCACAAATTCAGAAAAAGGGAAGACACCCCTCGCCGGGCAGGTAGCCTACAACCAGGGTGAGCGCTCGGCTCATCTGACCTTCTTAATGCCGGACGGTCTAGCGGAGCTTCCCGAACACAGCAGCCTGGTCGATTACCTTGCCTGTAAAGCGGGCGAAATGGGCGCGCTGAATCTTTTGGCAGATGTCCAGGAAATCCATCCCGGGTTTGAAATGCTCCGCAAGAATTCATACAGCGTTTATTGCTGGGAAAACGTCTGGCAACTGCCTTCTGTTTTACCTCCCACGGTTGAATTTAAAGATATGTGGCAGCAAGAGAAAGAGACTGACGCGCAGGCGATTCGCACCCTGTATCAAACGGTCGTCCCTCCCATTGTCCAAAATGCTGAACCATTCTCGGATGGACCTTTGCGCCGCCTGGTTTACCGCCAGGATGGTGAACTCATGGCATTTACCGAAAACCTCTCGGGGACAAAAGGCTTTTATCTCAGGCCGGTCATCCATCCCTCGGTCGAAGATGTGCGCAGCCTGCTGGGCGACTTGATCCATAATCTGCGTTCCATGGGCAAGCCCGTTTATTTTCCGGTGCGGTCCTATCAATCCTGGATATCGGACACACTCGAGGAGCTTGGGGCAAAATCCTCACCCCGCCGCGCATTGATGGTGAAGCATCTTGCCGCGCCCATCCCGGCTGAGCAAGGCGTGACGCTGCGCAAGCGGCTTGAATCGCGTTCCGCTGAGCCGACCGCTTCGATCGTACAAAAAACGAGCAGTTCGTCTTCGAGCTCTGAGTGTAATTAGGGTTTACAACTTTACTTTTACGGTAGAATGAAGAAAATGACACAGAAAAAAATTACCGACGATCTAAACGCTTTGCTGGATGTACTTCCAGCCCGTGTGACCCGGGCAGTCATCGCTGCCAATAACAGCGATAATCTGCTTGAAATTGTGCTTGACCTCGGGCGTCTGCCCGTTGCACGTTACGTAAATTCGGAAGTCATCCTGAGCGAGGACGAAGTCTCGCGCACAGATATCGACTTTGTGGTTTCCAACATTGGCGAATTTGACGCTGACAACCGCGCCGGTCTTGAACGTACACTCCACCGAATTTCTGCCATCCGCAACCGGCACGATCATATTGTCGGTCTTACCTGCCGCGTAGGTAGAGCGGTTTACGGCACCATCGACATCATCCAGGATTTGGTCGAATCCGGGAAGAGTATTCTATTGCTGGGCAAGCCTGGGATTGGCAAGACCACCCTGCTCCGTGAAGCAGCCCGCATTCTGGCTGAGACCAAGCGGGTAATCATCGTGGATACGTCCAACGAAATCGGCGGGGATGGTGATGTTCCGCATCCGGCAGTCGGAAAAGCCCGCCGCATGCAGGTGGCAAAGCCTTCGCTCCAGCACGAGGTAATGATTGAAGCCGTCGAAAATCACAACCCTGAAGTGATCATCATCGATGAGATCGGACGCGAGCTAGAAGCGATCGCCGCCCGCACCATTGCCGAACGGGGTGTGCAGCTGGTCGCCACCGCCCATGGGCGCACGCTTGAGAACCTGCTGCTGAATCCCACTCTCTCCGACCTGATCGGCGGTATCGAATCCGTGACCCTTTCGGATGAAGAAGCCCGGCGGCGCGGCACCCAAAAGACCGTGCTCGAACGCCGCTCACCGCCAACATTTGACATGCTGGTCGAATTACAGGAACGTGACCGTCTGGCCGTCCACCCTGACGTAGCCGCTTCGGTGGATACCCTGGTAAGGGGTTACCCGGTGCTGCCTGAAATTCGCTGGCGCGATGCCGAAGACGAGATCCATATTGAAAAACCACCTGCGGCAGCCATAAAAGGTCCACAATCCCAGGGTACCCGGCGTTCTTATACCGGAGAAACCCCTGCCAATGGGCAGGCGCGTGCCGCTTACACCCAGCCTCCAGTGGGTAATAATCGCCAGCAGTATCGCTCTGAACCGGATACGCCCTTGTTCGAAGAAGAGGGCGAATTGGAGTTTACCCCGCGGAAAACCATCCGCGTGTTCCCTTACGGCGTTGCCCGCAATCGCCTGCAGCAAGCTGCCCGGAGATTGGGCGTACCCGCGGTGGTCGTCAAAGATGTTACCGAAGCCGACCTGGTATTGACGCTGCGCGCGTATTACCGCTCGCGCGAACAAACCATCATGGACGCCGAAGCTCGAAGCATCCCCATCTACGTGCTGCGCGCCAATACGATCAACCAGATGGAACAGGTGTTGGCAGACATTTTTCATCTCCCCCAGGAAACCCTGAGCGCGAATTTCGAAGAAGTCACCAACCAGACTCAATCTGCCATCGAAGCGGTGCTGAACGGTCAGCGCTGGGTGGATCTCCCACCGGCGGCCGCTTCCATCCGGCGGATTCAACATGAAATGGCTCGCCAGGCACAGTTGGTGTCGCATTCGTACGGCAAAGAACCCAACCGCAGAGTTCGCATCTTTAGAGAGTAATTCAGGGGTCATCGATGTTCATCACACTGGAAGGTCCTGAAGGCAGCGGAAAGTCTTGTCAAATCCCGGGGTTGGCAGAATTTGTGCGCCAACAAGGGTACGAAGTACTCACCACGCGTGAACCGGGGGGAACCGCCATCGGAGACCAGGTGCGCCAGGTGATCATGAGCCTGAAGAACACCGAAATGAATCCCCGCACCGAAATCCTTCTTTTTTGCGCTGCCCGCGCTCAAATTGTGGAACAGGTGATCCGCCCTGCCCTCAGTCGCGGCGTGGTCGTTATTTCTGACCGCTACGGTGATTCGACGCTGGCATATCAAGGCTACGGTCACAGGTTGGACCTGGCGACCCTGCGTTTATTATTGGATTTTGCCACAGGTGGGCTAAAACCGGATCTTACCTTGTTGTTGGATGTGGATGTTGAAGAGGGACTGCGCAGACGGCGCTGCAGCGGGGGTGAATGGAACCGCCTGGACGCATATGAGATCGAATTTCATCAGAGGGTCAGGCAGGGATATCACGAACTTGTCAAAGCCGAACCTGAACGCTGGCGAGTGATCGATGCGAACCTTTCCCCCGAAATGGTACAATCGAATTTACGCCAGGTGGTAGGGCAAAAGCTCGTTCAAATCTAGCTGAATTCATACTCCTTGCGCTAAAGAGGTATTAAATGTCTAAATTTAAAGCCCTGGGTTTAACTATTGCAGGCATCATGCTCCTTTCTGCCTGTCAGACTTCCGCCGCTCAAACCCCAACCTCCGCTTCGCAAACACCCAGCCCCACCATCGCATCATCGCCGCTGGCGAACCAGGCCACTAACACTCCCAGTGGCTCCGTAGATGCCACAGTGATCCCGACCCACGCCTTTACGGCCAGCGGACCCGCCACGTGCCAGGTGATTCAGACAGTTCCCGACCCACAGGCCAATGTGGTGACCCTGATGGACTCAGACACCCAGAACTCTCGCGCGATGGGTCCCAAAGATGCCCGTATTGTTTTGGACGTTTTCAGTGATTTTCAATGCCCTTATTGTGCAAATTTTTCTCCCGTTTTGCATGAGTTGGTGCAAAAAAACCCCAAAGACATTCGAGTGGTTTTCCACTATCTTCCGCTGACTCAAATCCACGACAAAGCAGCCCTGGCTGCACAGGCAGCCGAAGCGGCGGCTCTTCAGGGGTATTTTTGGGCGATGCATGACACCTTATTTGCCAGCCAGTCGCAATGGGCAAACATGACCCTGGATGAATTCACAGTCTGGCTAAAGGAACAAGCCAAGACATTGAGCATGAATACCACACAGTTCAATTCGGACTTGACCAGCAAGGAAGTGATCAAAGCTGTTACCGATTCGGCATCCGTGGCAGCCCAATTGAACATTCAATCCACCCCATCGGTGATCATCAACCGCGTGCTGCGCTCTTCGCGTAACGATGTGGCGACCATAACCAGTTATATGGATTTCATCAAGCTGGCAGATAAAGCGGACAAAACGTGCCCCGCCATGACGGTGGACGTCAAAAAGCAATACACGGCAACCCTCAAGACTGAAAAGGGCGAAGTGGTCATCAGCCTTTTTGCCGATAAAGCTCCCTGGGCGGTGAACAGCTTTATTCACCTGGCTCAATCCGGGTGGTATACCGGCTCGGGTTTCTTCCGCGTGATCACAGGCTACATCGCCCAGGCGGGGGATCCATCCAATACCGGGCTTGGCACCCCGGGGTACCAGTTCTCCAACGAGGTCAGCCCCGACCTCCGCTTTGACAAGGCAGGAATGCTTGGCATGGCCAATGCCGGCGCCGATACGAACGGGTCGCAATTCTTCATTACCTACGCTCCAATTCCAGACCTGGATGGAAAATACACCATCTTCGGAGAAGTGCTTTCGGGAATGGACGTGATGCAGACCATCCGTCCGCGCAATCCTGACGCAGACGCCATCCTCTTCACGCCAGACCCCATTTTATCGATCACGATCGAGGAAAATTGATCATGCTGCCACCGGCAACACACACTACCCGCTTCCCTCCTCTCACCGTTGCTCAGCTTGCAGTTAGTATTGCGGGTGGGCTGATCTCGATTTTAGGCATAGTCATCCTCCTCATTTCGAACCAGATCGCGCAAGTAGATTCATCTTCAAATCAGATCAACCCCCACCAGGTTTGGTCCACAGCCATTCTCCTGGGAATCCTGGCAATCCTCTGCATCCCTTCGATCGTGCTTTCACTGCGGACGACTGAAGGGCATAGAACCCGCGGCAGTATCGGAAAAGTGGTTCATCCGTACCAGTCTGCTTTTGATCGCCTGGGCAGGGTTTTTGGCATTGGGCTCCATTCTGTTGAAGAATGGGCAGCTCACGATCCTCATGCCCGTGGTTGACCTGTTTGTCGTCGCGCTCCCATTGATTTGGATCCTGGCTTTTGCGCTGCGCAAGACCCAGGCAGGCAGTATTCAGCGCTTCTGGGGATTGGTAACCGGAAGCATATTCACCGCCATGCCTTTGGTGCTGATCATCGAGGGGCTGCTTGTGATAGGTGTGATTGCAGCGATAAGCATGAGGGCGGTTTTTGCCCCCGATTTTTCGAACATGCTCTACGAATTTTCGCAATCAGCCCCCAACTCTCAGGACCTGACGTCACAGTTGATCGATCAGCTCACGCCGATGCTTTCCTCACCCGGCGTGCTCTATGCAGCAATTTTTGGATTTGGGATTTTGATCCCCCTGATTGAAGAGTTCTTTAAACCGCTCCTGCTGTGGGCTTTCGTAAAACGGAACCTGACACCTGCCGAAGGTTTTGGAATTGGATTGGTCTGCGGTGCAGCGTTCGCGTTTATCGAAAGCCTTTTTGTATTGAATGGAGTAACCGATGAGACCTTTTTTGCCTCGGCTTTGGGTCGCACCGGAACCAGCCTTCTGCATACCTTCACGACCGGTATGATGGGCTGGGCGATCGCTTCCACCTGGCAGGATGGCAAGGCGATCCGCATTAGTTTGGTTTATACCGGCGCGGTGCTGCTGCATGGAACCTGGAATTTCCTTGCGCTCCTTCTGGGTTATAGCTCCCTGCCCATATCGCTGCCAGCCAGTGTTTTATCATTGGCAGGTGCTGTCCCTTGGTTGCTCGGCTTGCTTGTCGTTTGGATGTTGACCATTCTCTTCGAGATGAATCGCAAGCTGCGGGTGGAAAACCCGCCACCTGTAGTTCTTGGGTAGATCGATCAAAATTCCAAACCGGCGGATTGATTTCATTCTTATCAGGTAATGTTGTGGACCAACTTGCTTTTGTTAATAAGGCTGTAATGTTTACGAGGCATTCCTTGGTTATAATAACTTGATCTAATGGTACCTGACCGGGAAGAATCCAAAGGGTACTTTGGAATAAACGGTTTTTTTGAATTGGATTAGGCTCGTTTGTGCAGAATGCCACGCGCGAACGCGAAAGAAGACTAATGAAAGCTAAAAGTCTGCGAGAAATTATTAGTTGGCTGATCGACCATCTGACTCATACCCAACAAATCGGGGTCGAGAATATACCCACGACGGGAGGCTTGATCCTTGCGACCAACCATATGAGCCGCATGGACATTCCCGTGCTGTTTACCATGCCGAACCGCCCCCAAATAACGGCGTTGGTTACCACAAAATATCTTAAATACCCTCTCCTGCGCTGGTTTATCATCACCGCTGAAGGCATTTGGCTTGATCGCGATAGCGCCGATTTTGCGGCGATCCGCAAAGCAGTGGAAAAGCTTGACCAGGGGTTTGCCGTGGGTATCTCGCCCGAAGGTACCCGCAGCTCGAACGGTCAATTGTTGGAAGGCAAACCTGGGACTGCCCTGATCGCGCTCCGCGCTCAAGTACCCATCCAGCCGGTTGCCTTGATCGGAACCGAAACAGCAGTCAATGACCTCAGGCATCTGCGCAAACCTCGTATTCAAGTGGTGTATGGCAAAGTGATTCAAACCCCAAAATTGGACCGCGATAACCGGGAATCACAGTTGTTGCAGTTGACCACGGAGATCATGTGCCAGATCGCAGCCATGATGCCCGAAAAGTACCATGGATTCTATCGGGGTCATCCTCGGTTGATGGAGATCCTCGCTGCAAAACAAAATGGAAATCCCGAGGTTGCAGGTTCTTCGTAAGGAAATGATTATTGCGTAAAAGACAAAGTGAGCTATCTGTTGCCGGTAACCAATCCTTAAAAAGCAAATCCCCTTCATTCTTCCTCTCCCTTGCATCTGGCTTTATCGTATTTGCCATGCTTTTGGCCGTGCTCGAAGGGGTTTCCCGCTCGAAATATGCTTCCCGTATTTTTCCCCTGCGTTCAGTCGGCAGCTATCACGCCCAGTTTGAAATCAAGTGGTTTGCCCTCCAGGATTTTGTTAAAGAAAACAAGGGGGTGGATGTTGTCCTAGTTGGCAACTCAATGGTCAACACCGGCATCGACCCTGTCGAATTCCAAGAACGCTACCAACAGCTCTCAGGTCAACATCTGCGCATTTTCAACTTCGGGGTGGATGGGTTGACCATCGAGTCGCTTTCAGTCATCGCTGAGTTGATTAACACACATTACCACCCGGGTACGATCGTCCTGTTTACTGAAATGCGGGACTACATCGCAGGCAACGGCGCTGAAGTGGCAAAACAATTCGTCGACAACCGTTGGATGGACTATCAAAGAGGCATCCCTTCGCTCGAAGGATATCTGATAGAACATACAGCATTGCTCAAATACCTTCTTCCCTACCGCAACTGGTCGAATTCTGATTTCCTTGACTCTATCCGTATGGAAATCTACCGGAAGGGCGGGATCACTGCCCAGGGGTATGAAGCAGACCGCAACCTGGAACCCTTTTCTCCCGTCATACCGGACCCAGCAGATCCAGCCGAGCAGCCTAAATTCCAGCTTGCTGCGAATTTTGCGATCGATCCCAGCCGGGCTTTAAATCTGCAGGAAGTCATCTCTCTCAACACAACGGGTACCCACATCATCGTGACGGAGATGCCGGTATACCCGACTTACTATGTTTACTTTGGCCCCGCTTCAGTCCGCGAAAAGTATCAGCAGGACTTGGCCGCATTGGTCCAGGCGGCCGGGGGTCAGTTCGTTCCTCCTGTGCCCGAAGAAAAGATCCCCATCGAGGGGCGCGTGGATGACCACCATCTAAATTATGTGGGTGCGCCGATTTATTCTGAATTGCTGGCCAATCAACTCTTCACAGCCTGTGAACAGGAAACCACCTGCCTCTACGCTGCAACGGCTGAAAATCAGCCATGAGCGTGACTTCACTGATATTCTTTGGGTCATCATTTATAGCTGCCTTGATCTATCACCGGCTGCCAGCAAAATGGGCGAATTTGTGGCTTCTGCTCTTATCTGCCGGGTTTATCGCGACCTGGTCCTGGCAATTCATCATCGTCCTTGCCCTATTTACGTGTACGAATTATTGGTTTGGCCGGAAGATTATTCCCTCCACATCCTCCGCCGCAAAATGGACAACCTGGGGCATCCTTTTTAATATCGCCTTCCTTTTCTTTTTGAAGTACAACCATTTCTACCAACCCGCCTTAACAAAATGGCTTGCGTCAATGGGTTGGATCTCCACCGAAAGTGTAATCGTGATCCTCATTCCAATAGGGCTCTCCTTCCTGGCGGTGCAGGCGATCTCCTACCTATTGGATGTGAAGAACAAGCGTTTGGAAGCTGAAACGCATTTTGTTCGTTTCGCAGTTTATGTGCTTTACTTCCCCAAACTGCTGTCAGGTCCCATTGAACGCGCCCGCCAGTTTTTACCCAGGTTGGACCATCCCCTTCCCATGGACCGGCAGCTTCTCGAACGGAGCTTTGCACTTCTGCTGATCGGATTGTTCCGCAAGATCGTGATTGCAGATGCACTCTTCAACATGATCCCGCAGGACTCATTTCTTACCCCCCTCGATTTTCCAGGGCAGAAACTGCTTTTCTGGCTGTTCGCTTATGCGTTCGCGCTTTATAACGATTTTGCAGGATACACCAGCATCATTCGCGGCGTCAGTTTGTGGTTCGGTCTTGAGTTGAGCCCCAACTTCAACCTGCCCTACTTGTCCCACAACTTCACCGAGTTCTGGAGCAGGTGGCATATCAGCCTCTCCAACTGGCTGCGGGATTACATCTACTTTCCTTCGGCGCGTTCACTGCTCAAACGCTTCACCCAGCGTACGCATTGGATCAATCTCGTTCTGCCCCCGATGCTTACCATGCTCGTCAGCGGAGCTTGGCACGGGCTTGCCTGGAATCTGCTCTTCTGGGGCGTTCTGCATGGAACCTACCAGGTGATCGAAAGGCTCTTCTCCTTGAGAAAGAATGCCATTCCTATCAACGATCAACCGCAATGGCGTCGATCCCTCGGTGTTGGTACTACCTTTACATTTGCGATACTCGCCTGGATACCCTTCCGCATGCCGCTGGGGGTAGCCCTGCAATACTTTCAGGGATTGTTCCACTGGAGTTTCCCGGATGTCGTCGGATTTGTGCAGCTTTTACAGGGAAAAATTCCGTTTGCGGGCTGGTCTGAGCTGCAAATTCCAAATCCGCTGCTAATCGCCGTTTTGATAGTGGCGATCCTCCTGGATATTAACCAGGACCATTCCAAACGCGATGATTTCATTTTGAATTGGCCGCGCCTCAGCTTGATCCTCTTCGTTGTGATCCTGTTGTATTTTACGTTCCTCGCTTCGATCTCCGATCAAGTGACCCCGTTTGTGTACCAGGGCTTCTAACCAACACTTGAATAATTGAATTAAGCTATACTGATTGCTGGGTGACCAATGATCAGATTAACCGGCTTCTTCTGGATTCTCCTGGCAGGTGCAGTATTCGGTGTGATCCACTCCGCGCTGGCATCGAACGGATCAAAAAACCTTGCCGCGCGCTTGTTTGGGGAAAAATCCCGCAAATACTACCGCCTCGGTTTTGTTTTGCTCGCCACCTTGATGACCTTTGCGTACCTCAGCCTGGTCATTCTCCTCCCGGACCGCCTGATCTACCTTATTCCAACCCCCTGGGTTTACCTGACCTTGCTCATTCAACTTGCCGCGCTTGGGGGCATCATCCTCAGTTTCGGGCAAATCAACACTACTGACTTCCTCGGGCTAAACGTCCTCACTCATTCAAGGTACTTTCATTCAGGCGAAATCCAACTCAACCTCGTTACCGGTGGATTCTATCGCCGGGTACGCCATCCTATTTATACCTGTACCATTATTTTTCTCTTTTTCTTCCCCGGGATGTCGTGGAACCTGCTGGCTCTCATAGTCGGCATCACCGTTTATATGCTCGTCGGCGCGATTTTTGAAGAAAAGCAAATGGTGCAGACCTTTGGCGCTGCTTATGTTGAATACCGGAATAAGACGCCCATGTTCCTGCCGATCCGCTTGAAATAAATTACCGTGGCTAAGGTGCTCAATGCCGCTTCTCTGGCTCTCCATTGCATTCATCGCCGGCATCCTCTTGGGTAAATGGCTCCCTCAACCTGGTTTCGTCTGGGGGCTATTGGCACTCTTTTCTTGTGCCTGGTTTGTGGTTGACAGGCTGAAGAAGCATCACTGGTGGAGAAAACTCACCCCTGTCGTCTCCCGCTTTAATTCTGACCTTCCTGGCGCTGGGTGGGTTGAGATTCCAACTCAGCCAACCTGTCGTGACCGAAAACACGCTTGCCTGGTATAACGATCAAGGAACTTTAAAGCTCACTGGTTGGGTAAACGAACCCCCGGATGTTCGAGAATCCGGCGTGTATTTGCGCATGACGATGACCGAATTGGAAACGTTGAATGCGCAGGATGGAAACGCGAAGGATGTGCGCATCACCGGAGATGCCCTGGTGATGCTGCCAACCTGGGCTTTTTACAAATTGGGCGATCAACTGCAATTCATGGCAGATCCACGCACCCCATCGAGCGGTGTTGATTTTTCATACCGCGATTACCTCTCAAGACAGGGTATTTATTCGGTAATTTATTATCCGCAATCAGTCAGACTGGTCGGGAGCCATCCGGTAAATCCGATCCGCCTTTGGCTCGAAAACCAACGACAAATCGCGCGCAGTACCATTTTCGAACTCTTTCCGCAGCCAGAATCCGGATTGCTGGCAGGGATTTTGCTGGGTTTGGATAACGACCTTCCAGAATCACTTGCTCAGGCTTATCGCGACACCGGAACCGCCCACATCATTGCGATTTCCGGTTTCAATATGGCGATCCTGGCGGGATTGTTGATGGCTCTCTGCTCAAAAGCTTTCAACCGCTATGGGGCGTTCGTTCTAACAGCTATAGGGCTGAGTCTGTACACCGTCCTCGTGGGAGGGTCGCCATCGGTGGTGAGAGCTGCGGTCATGGCGGTTGTGGCCATGGGCGGTCACCTCATCGGGCGGCGCAGTACGGGAACGAATGCTCTTTGTTTTACGGCTGCGTTGATGTGCGTGTTTAACCCTCACCTGTTGTGGGACACTAGTTTCCAGCTAAGTTTTGCTGCTACATTCGGATTGGTCCTGTTTGGTTCACCCTTGCAAACCTGGGCAGAAGAGCGGATCGGTCGTCACGTGCCGGAAGAACAGGTACAGCGCTACGCCGGTCCGCTGAGTGAGTATTTTCTTTTTACAATGGCTGCTCAAATAGCTACTTTACCGGTCATCGCCTTGCAATTCAAACGGCTATCCGTTTCCTCCCTTCTGACCAACCCGCTGGTTCTGCCCGTTCAGCCCGCAGTATTGGTGGCAGGTGGGTTGACCACGCTCGCAGGAATGATAGCTGCCCCGCTCGGAAAGCTCTGCGCTGTTGTCGCCTGGCCGCTCCTGGCCTACACCAACCGCATTGTCGCCTGGATTGCCCGTGTGGCTCCGGGATCAGTATCGATCAATAGCCGCCTTGCATTGGGGATTGCGGTTCTGATCATCGCAGGGTTCCTTTTATTTCTTTTTCGAACACACCTCAAGAAATGGCTTGGAAAACTTTCCTTCGCCTGGATCAGCCTTGGTCTGCTGGCGCTCATCCTTTCGGTCTGGACAGCCTTCCTCCAGCGTCCGGACGGCAATCTTCACCTCGATTGTATCCGCGCAGGTGACGCAGTAAACCTGGTGGTTACATCTCCTGCAGGCCATAAGCTGGCCATAAACCCCCAGGGCAGCATCGACGAGCTCACTTCCACGATCAGCCAGTCGCTCTCCCTCTGGCAGCATTCGATGGATGGAGTCTTGATCACTGACCGCAATGCGGTCAAATCACCCGGCAATTTCAATGAAAGTCTGCCCATCAAGGCGGTGATTTTGGCGCCGTCGCTTACCCATCAGCTTACGGACGAAGCTCCAATCCGCTTTGAAGAATCGCTCCCCACCCTCGAGGTCGAGACTGCCGAGATTGTCTCAGCCGGAACACTCGGGATTGAGATCCTCGCGGCAGATCAGACCTCGAGTGCGCTGATGCTAGAGGCAAGGTCGGTAAAAGTCTTGATCCCGGATGGCATCGATCCAGCCTTGATCCGAAATCTGAACCCGCAAAGGCTAAACGGACTGACTGCCATTGTCCTGGCTCCGGATGACATTGTTCGGGTCCCTCCGGGCTGGTGGGAGCAGTTCGCTCCGCAGTTCATCCTGTGGCAGGATCTTTCCATCCCTCCAGCAACCGGTTGGGTCAGCTTGCAGGGGAAGCCCTCATTGGAACTCGTCTCGGATGGTGAATCGTATTCGTTTTTCACGCGCTGAACCTGGCGTATAATTATGGACGCAGCGGGCTATATTGTATTCGCTGGCAAATGAATGACATCAACCCTTGAATTATTTCGAGAAATAATTATCGCAAAATATATGCTTGAACGGATCGAGGGCACATGAAATATCTAATCACTGGCGGAGCAGGATACATCGGCAGCACAATTTGCTCAGCACTCGAAGAAGCAAGGCACACACCCATCATTCTGGATTCATTGATCACCGGTCGTGAGGAATTTACCCGGGGACGCATCTTTTATAAAGCCGATATCGCGGACACCCATACCGTCGAACAGATCTTTCACGAGCACCCCGATATCCAGGCTACGGTCCACTGCGCTGCGTTGATCGTGGTGCCCGAATCGGTCAGCCAGCCTTACGAGTATTACGTGGATAACGTTTCGAAATCCATCGAGTTCTTCCATACTTTGCACCAGGTTGGGTGCAGACGGGTGGTGTTCAGTTCTTCTGCCGCACTGTACGATGTCGTCCCGGGTTTCATGGTCACCGAAGGATCGCCTCTCAATCCCAGCAGCCCGTATGCGCGAACCAAATATATGATGGAAATGATCCTCAAGGATTTCTGCGCAGGTTACGGCATGAAAGGCATCGCCCTGCGCTACTTTAACCCCATTGGGGCTGACCCCAAGATGCGCAGCGGTATTCATGTGAAAAACCCCACCCACGTGCTCGGAAAATTGGTGGATACCGCCCAGGGCAGACTGCCCGTGTTTCAAATTACCGGCACAAAATGGGAGACACGCGACGGTACAGGAATTCGCGATTACATTCATGTGTGGGATCTGGCTCGCGCGCATGTGAACGCCGTGACCCAATTCGATGAAGTATTCCGGCGCGCAGGGGATCCCGCCGACAATTACCTGGTCATCAACCTGGGTACCGGCCGGGGCGTGACCGTGCGTGAACTGGTCACCGCCTTCGAGAAAGTTTACGGTCAGACGATCAATAAAATGGAAACGGATCCCCGCCCTGGTGACGTCGCCGGGTCGTTCTGCAATGCAGATACCGCCGGGCGTTTACTGGGCTGGGAAGCGGAACTGCCGATCGAGCAGGGGATCAGTGATGCCCTGAAGTGGGGAGAAATTCGGGAAAAGATTTTGCACTACTCATAGTCTGGACTTGATCAAGCGAATCCCAAGTTGGGATTCGCTTTTTATTTGGCATCCTGCTGACCCAACTCGACGACCAGTATTTCCAGGTTTACGCCAAGGTCAACGGCTGAAGTTTTGGATTGAATATCCAGCGCTAATAGGCGGTGATAGATCTCTTTCAGCGAAAGCAAACTGAATTGCCGTGCCTGGCTGATGACTCGTTCCCCTTGTTTTCCCGCAAAGAGGATCCGCTGGGTGACCAGTTGCTTCAGGTCATCCCCCGCGTCCAACGCGTCGCGCACCTGGAGCAGCTGCCTGAAGCGGTGGACCACCGCCCCCATGATCACTTCCGGCGGGGTATCGTCGAGCAGGCGGTGCAGCATCTGTTGAGCTTCGCGGGTGCGGCCTTCCAGCATGGCGTCCAGCATGGTGAACACGTCGGTCGACCCGGCATCCGAAACCAATGCGATCACGTCCTCCCGCGATACGGGTCGTTTGCCATTGACGTACATCAACAGCTTGCCGATTTCCTGGTTGGCGATGCTCGTGTCGTTGCCTGTGTATTGCCCCAGTTCATGGGCGGCCTCCGGCGCAAACTTACCGCCCTGGTCGGCAGCCTCCTTTTGGATCCAACCGTCCATTTCGCGCGTGTCGGGCAGCGGAAAAGCTTTGACCGCCACGTTGGGACGGTTTTCCATCCAGTGCGCCAACCAGTGGGAAGCATTGAGCGTTTCCCAGGTTTGCTGCCATTGACTTCCGTCCTTGTGCCAGCGCCGGTGATCCTCGACCACCATCAACAAAATCGTTGAAGGTGGCATCCCCTCCAATGTTTTGACGAATTTTTCCTGGCGTGATTTATCCAGCCGGGGCGGCAGGCTTTCGAGAAGTACCAACCGTTCACTGCCAAAAAAAGGCAGGGTGGTCACCGCATTGTGGATTTCTTCCAGGCTGGTCGTTTTTCCATCCAGGCGCGTACTATTCATCTCAGCTTCTGTGGGAGAGCCGAGCTGCTGCAGGATGCGTTTGACCTCGCGGTCAATCGAAAAGGCATCATCCCCGTGAAGCACCTGGATGTTTTTTGGTTCAGGAGAAGCCAAAGATTACTCCTCTCTGCTTTGAACTGAGGCAGGAGTTGGAGGAATGGCGGTGCGGATGCGGTGCAGGGTTGGACCCTGGCGCTCGTAGCGTGTGATCTGGCTGAGGGTCAGGTCGAGCGGGTCGGCGGAGGTGGTGATTTTTTCCTGCACCTTGGGACCCAGCGGGCGTGAGACGATCAGCGCGCCTGTGACCAGCACGACCAGGTAGGACCAGCGGTTGGTCTTTTTCTGGAAGCTGTTGGCATTCCCCAGCGTACCCAGCCAGGCCATTGTTCCGGCGATGACCCCTGACGTTACATAATTGGTGCCACAATTGGCATGGATGGCCAGTCGGCGTTCGCCGTTGTGCAGCCGGTCGAGTGCCTGGTTGACGACCGAAAAGAGCACATCGGTGGAGATATCGCCAATGATCCAAAACCCCTTGGTATCTGAATAACCCGAAAATGGTTGCTGCGGGTAGAGTTCGCTAAGTAGATTTAACGTCGCATGCTCGAGCCCGTGATTACGGCGGACGAGAGAGATCGGACCCCAATTGAGCAGGTTGCTTGATTTTTCCATCACAATCCTCCTGATTCTATTCCTGTGGACCAACTTTTTCGTTCGGTTCCAACAACGCTAGATGCAGCGCTTCACGTAAACTGCGTGCTTCGATAGTTGCAATACCCTCCGGCAGTGGCTCACCCCGTCGAATGCGGCGCGGGATTACGGCGGTTTTGAATCCTAATTTAGCCGCTTCGCGCAAGCGGGCGTTCATTTGACTCACCCAGCGCAATTCGCCTGATAGACCCACCTCGCCGATCAACACCGTGTCGGCTTTGACCGGGGCGTCGCGCATGGACGAGGCGATGGCAGCCGCGATGGAAAGATCCGCCGCAGGTTCGCTGACACGCAGCCCCCCGACCACGTTGACGAAGACGTCCTGCTCCGAAAGGCGTAGACCCAAGCGGCGGGTGAGCACGGCGGTGATGAGCAGCAGGCGGTTGAAATCCACCCCGTTGGGGGTGCGGCGCGGGTTGCCCAGGTTGCTGGGCGTGGTCAACCCTTGCAGTTCCACCAGCAGCGGACGGGTGCCTTCCATCGTCACCGCGATGGCTGACCCGGGCGCGTTGACCATGCGTTCCGCCAGAAACGCCTCGGAGGGATTGGTGATCTCGACCATGCCGCGTTCGCGCATTTCGAATACGCCCACCTCGGCGGTCGCGCCGAAACGGTTTTTGACCGATCGCAGCAAACGGTAGGACTGGAAGCGGTCGCCTTCCAGGTAAAGCACCGTATCCACAATGTGTTCGAGTACGCGCGGGCCGGCGATTACGCCTTCCTTGGTCACGTGCCCGATCAGAAATACCGCCATGCCGCTGGTTTTTGCCAGTTCGCGCAGGCGGTTTGCACATTCCCGCACCTGGCTCACCGAGCCGGCGGTCGAATTAAGATCGGGGAGATAAACCGTCTGGATCGAGTCGACGATCAGCAGATCCGGCTTGAGGGCGGCGGTATGTTCGAGAATAACATCCAAATTGGTTTCGGTCAAAAGAAAGAGGTCATCCGGGAAGACCGGTTCTGCGCCGTCGTCCAGGCGGGTCAAGCGCATTGCCCGCATCTTGATCTGACGTTCGGATTCCTCACCCGAAACGTAAAGCACTTTTAAGGGGGCGCTCTGTTTCTTGGACGGGGCTGCCATTTCCAAGGCCATTTGCAGCAGCAGCGTGGATTTACCGATCCCAGGGTCGCCGCCTACCAGGACGATCGAACCCGGTACCACGCCTCCGCCAAGCACCCGCGCAAACTCGCCAATGGGTAAGGGGATGCGCTCTTCGGCATCGCCTGAGATCTCTGACATGCGCCGCGGCGCTGAACGACCGTTCAGCCCATGATGCACCGTTGACTTCGCCGGGCTCTCGGACTGGATGATTTCTTCGACCATCGTGTCCCAGCCACCGCATTGCGGGCAGCGCCCAAGCTGCCGCGGAGACGTGCGTCCGCACTGCTGGCAAACGTATTGGGTGATTGTCTTAGGCATACCTTTATTCTAAAACAAAAATGAAGAATGGGGTCATGAAATGTTGAGGTGTTGGGGCAGGTCTCGCACCTGCCCGGGCGAGGTCCCGCGGTCTTTGCGCAACCGAGCCGTATTTGCGAAGGGGAAGACCTGCCCTCGGAATTTCGGTGTTTGTGTGTCCTCGATGAAGCACGTGTAGGGGGCAGGTGCAAGACCTGCCCCCTACATAAATTTTAACGAGGGACGAGCACCCACACCTACCTGATGTTTCCTACCCCTTTTTCCGCGGTGATCTTCGCGCTGAATACCTTTTTCTGCAGTTCGCGCGCATCGAACTTCTCCACCTCGGGATCCTTCGACTCATTCAGCGCGTCCTGGATGATCTCTTCATCCATGTACACCGGCACAACCTTGATGTTGACGAACCCGGCATCGTTGATCGCTGCAATGTAATCCTTCGCGTCCCACGCGCCTGCCACGCATCCCGCCCACGCCGTCAGGTTCTGCTTGATCTCGTCCGGCAGCACCCCGTCGGTGACGATGTCGCTCACCGCCATCCGCCCGCCGGGTTTCAACACCCTGAAAATCTCGCGGAATACCTGGGGCTTGTCGGTGCTCAAATTGATCACGCAGTTCGAGATCGCCACGTCCACCGTTGCATCTTCCACCGGTAAATGCTCGATCTCGCCCAGGCGAAATTCGACGTTTTTCGCCCCCACCTTTTCGAGGTTGGCGCGCGCCCGGTCCAGCATGTCGGGGGTCATGTCCACCCCGATCACATGACCGGTTTCGCCCACTTTACTGCCTGCCAGGAAGCAGTCGACGCCGCCGCCCGAACCCAGGTCGAGCACCGTCTGACCCGGCACCAGCGACGCCAGGGTCACCGGGTCGCCGCAGCCGAACGAGATTTCGGTCACTTCTTGCGGCAGATCATTGAATCCAGCATCTTCGTAGATCCTTGCCTTCTCGGCTGTGTTGGTTGCAGGCTCATTGCAGCAACCGCTTCCGCATCCGCAACTGGAATTTTCCGGCTGAACTTTGATGGCATTCGAATAATAGCTGCGTACTGCTTTCTTGATTTCCATGTTCCCCAACGCTGAAATCTTGCCTGCCATTGCTCTCTCCTTGTTGATCTGAATGATATATAGACCCTTGTCTATATGTAAGACCAAAAAAATTACTTGTCCTTGACGATCTCGAGCGGCACATCCGGGGCAAAAGCACCGGCGACCGCGCAGCAGGCATTGGCGACCTGCTTTTGATTGAGCGTGTAGTAGATTTCCTTGCCGCGTCTTTCGGTGGACACGAGCCCGGCATCCCGCAATACCTTGAGATGATGCGATACCGTCGGCTGAGTCACATCGATCTGGGCAACGATCTCGCTGACGCTCAACTGCCTGCAGCAGCAAACCTGCATGATCTTCTGCCGGGTATCATCCGCCAGGGCTTTCGCAAAATCGACGTTACTCATTTTTCCTCACGTGCCTATTATATATAGATGTTCGTCTATATGTCAAGTCCCCAAAATCAATGCCGTGATTAGTACCTAGGGATTCGTACTTTGGGATTGTCTTTACGCTGCAATTTTCCCCATCTCGTATCATTGAGAGTAGGGGCAGGTCCGAGACCTGCCCTGGGGTGGGTTTAGAACCCACCCCTACATAAAACTCTTCTCGTCTATAAGCCTGTAGGGGAGAAGCATCTTGAAATTAACTACCTGCTAACCCGACCCCAAGCACTCAAGAAGCTTCGCCCAGTTTTGTGTGCTACCTTCGCCGGCCGGCTGCCCTGCCACCGCCGCCCGCAAATGCACCCACGCCCGCCAGGAAGCCGAGGATATACCAGGCGCCGTTGTTATGCACTTCGAACACCGTCACGTTGTGATTGAACAGCGAAATAATGAATGTCACCGGCGAGATGATGCCATGCCAGAGTCCCTGCCAGAACCCTGCGACCTTCCCGTCGGCATTGGGCGTGTTCACCAGCGTGTTGGGCATGGCGGTACAGCCCGCCAGCACCACCACAAACAAAGCCAGTAAACCAATCAGCGATAGCGTTTTCATCTCGACCTCTTTTATCTTCCCATGCCTGCGGCGATCTGCTTCGCCCAGTCTGCCGCGCGTTCGATCTCGCCGTCTTTCAGCGGACCCTCGGACTCTGCCACCAGGAAACCCCCGCTGGGGAGGATCACTTCGGCCCCCGTGGGTTTGAGCAGCGCGGCGATCTTTTTATCGGCATAACCGCCTATTTTGGCGGCAAAACGCAGCGCCGCCGGCTTCATATCTTCCAGCGCGATGCGGGTGTCGAATACCCCAACTTTGACGCCTGCCAGCGACCCTGACGGAAGGCTCTTGAGGAAGGGAACCAGCGCTTCGCTGGGTTGAAACCCGCGCGTGGGCGAGCCCACAAACAACAGATCCAGCCCCGTGAGCTGCTCCGGCGTGGCGGCGCTGACCTTGACGACCGTCACGTCAGCGGTCGATCCGAGCGCTGCGGCGATGGTTTGCGCGATGGTTTCGGTGTTGCCGAAATAAGAATCATAAAGAACGAGTGCTTTCATTGGTCAACTCCTTATTGCAGCTTGTTGTGTGATGAGGAATCTTTTGTAGCTATATACGGAAAAGGACTGTGGAGAGTGCAAAACCGGGTGGATAAATAAAATCTTATGTGAAATTTAGTTGCGCGTGCCATGATGACTTTGAAGAAACACCTGTCCAAAGGAGAAAATAGGAATGAACTGGTGGATTTGGTTGTAAAGAAGACCGGAATCCCGGCGGCGACCGCCCAGCAAGTGATCGGCGTTGTGATGGATTTTCTGAAGAAGAAATTGCCCGCCCCGATTGTGGCGCAGCTTGACGGTTTGATGAGCGGCCGCGGCGACGCCAAAAAGGCTGAAGACATGCTCGGCGGACTCGGGTCGATGTTCGGAAAGAAGTAAAGCGAAAACAAAAGATGGCGAGTTCAGAACCAGGCGCAGAAATGCACCTGGTTTTTCTTATGCGGCGAAAGGCAATCCTGGGGTTCAGGAAGCCGTGCGGCGCACCGCCCGAATCTCCTCTTCCAGGAACCAGGTGGCGCCGTGATCCGTCGACACCTCGCCCGTCCATAAGAACGAATTCGGCGTGATCTCTGTGAAACTCCAGCGCAGGCGCTGCAGATAATCGTTCCCCAAGCCCTCCTGCACGATCCGGTCGCCGATTCTCCGTCCCAGTAAGTTGACGAATTCGCCGCTGGCAGGCTGCATCCAGGTGACGTGCCAGGCATCCAGCAGGCTGTCGTAGCAGCGCAGGGTGGTGCCGTACTGGTGGGGTTCGGCCTTGGCGAAAAAGAGCACATCCTGGATCCCGCGCCCGCCCAAGATCCAGCCAAAAGTCCATACGCCCTTACCCTTTTTGCGTTCTCCGCCTTTCTTGTACCAGACGGCGTCGATATCCCACGTGCCCACAAATTGACCATAGACCATCAACCTGTCGGCCAGCTCGGTAAACGGGCCGGATGCGGCCAAGAGATCGAAAACAGTAGGGTTTTTCATAGTTCTCCTTCGAATCGCGCGCAGCAAAGACTGCGGTGTATTCTCAAATACATTATACAGAGTCCATCAACTTTCTTTTGCGACCAAATCCGACCCATCAAGTGCCGCTGCGCCAGCCTGAACCCGGATCGATCGAGCTGCCTGCCCCTTTCAGCGGGAACTTGCCGCGCCGTCAGAGCGTCTTAACCTTGAAATAAAAACGAAAAGAGGTAAACACCCAATGAATAGATTTCCATTAATGCTGATCGCCTTGCTCGCTGCCAGCGCACTGCTGCTTTCGGCCTGTGGAACGGGCAGCGGATCCGGTAGTCTCACTGCCAGCTTGGCAGGCACCTCGTGGAAGCTGGTCTCGTACGGCCCGGTTTCCAGCCCGGTGAACGCCGTGGCGGACGTGGAAACCAGCCTGGTCTTCGGCACTGACGGGACGGTCGGCGGCAGCCTCGGCTGCAACAGCTTTGGCGGGAAGTATGAAGAGAAGGACGGCAGCGTCACCTTCTCTGAGATCATCTCGACGATGATGGCCTGCACCGACGAATCGCGCATGGCGCAGGAACAGGCCGCCTTCCAGGTGCTGAACGGCAGCGACACCTATACGATCAAGGGCGAGACCCTGACGATCCTCGATGCGGCGGGTGAGAACGCGCTCACACTCTCGAGTGTTCCAGGCTAATGGAGTGTGGTTGTGACTGAACTCCGGGGTCGAAAAGGCTCCGGAGTTTTTGTTGGTGAGAGGATCAGGAGTAGCAAGGGTCAGGTACGGGCGGGGTTGCCGATAGGGACGCAAGCAAGATAGACAGGCTGAGGAACGGGCTTGAAGATCGAGGACCTGAACCTCGAACCTAGTGGAAGGCAGTTTTACTCTTGTAGGCAGACGATTTTCATGCGACAGAAAAGGGACTCACACCTGGGAATTGAACCCGGATTCTAGTTTTGACTTAAGAGTTGATTATCAGCTCTCCCATTTTCTTTTTGTTGGTTGCCAATATCGTTTTTCATGTTTGGCGTTTTGAATAGCCAGTTCCATTAAAGGATACTTCAAGAAATTCCATATCATTTCAATTAGTTGAGGCAGATTACTAATCTCGCTGTTCTCTAAATCATTCTTATTAAAGAATCTTTTCCATTCATCATCATAATCGAAAGCAAATTTGGCTGATAAAGACTTTGGTTGAACAATGGGAATTTCCGTGGCGCGAATCTCAAATGTTTTAAATATTGCATTTTTCAATGTTTTATCTTCAAACCCGAAGTTTTCCGAAATTAACCAAACATCATAATAATCCTTCCACCTGCTGGGTCGCTCTACGAAACGCTGCATGGCATGAAATTTTTCAGCAACGACCGCCTCGGGAGGGTATCCGTTAAGCAAAGGACTCGCGATTCCTTCCAGCAATGTAGGGTAGTTAATATTTTTAATTGGAGATGAGATTTCATCTGAAAAGCCAATGTCAATTTGTATCGGTATTTCCGCTCTTCCCAAATATCCCAGGAATAATGCTCGAATACCAACATGTTCGGGATCAACCTGTCTTTTCGCTAATTTAACAGTTGAGAGTTCGAAAATCACACCGTCTTCAGGCATGGATATCGATATTGCCGCTTTCAAAACCTCATAAATTGTCTCTTCCGAGTTGTCTAAATTACCCAGAAAATCTATATCCCTGGTTAGCCTTCGAAGAGGTATATTCCAAAAAGTAAATAACAAACCACCTTTGAGAATAAAACTTCCTGCATATTTGGTCATGGACAAACGGTATAAAAAACGCTCCATGCCATAATGCTGGAGAAGTTCGCCAAAAGGTTTGTTTAGTTTCTTGGCTTTATCGGCAAGTCTTGCATGTATAGACGCTGGAATATTTTTCGGGTATTCTCCCATTAAAGTGCCTCTATATATGGCCGAATGATTTTCTCAACTCTATTGATTTTTGCATATTCAACCAGGCGTGAAATGTTGGGAGAAGATTCATTCATATAATCTTTTAGCGCCTCCAGTGCTATATCTTTACCAACGTATCTTCGGAATTTAAAACAATCCGCAATCGTTTTTTCTTTGCTGTACACCTTTACCGTTACACCATCAATTTTGTATTCCTCAATACCTGCCATATAAGGCTTTTGTGATAGATAAAAAACACTTAGTGGCGGATAATCAACTCTGGGTTTTTTTACATCCTTTGGTAAAGCGATATATACCCGTGGGGGAATTTGGGTCGTTAATTTGTGAAAATAAAGCGCGGATAGAAGAAAAACTATTCCCTTCGCAACCTTAAGAGATACTTGCACAAGATCAGGATTTCCTAGAGGTTCTGATTCTGATAATCGATATAAACCTGACGCTTCTCTGATTAGTTCTCCATTGCGAAACATACTATACAGTGTGTGCTCTGGTATTCCAAGCTTAATAGCTGTTGATCGACGAAGAATATTATTATTGTCCCTAAATATTTTTTTTGGTATCTCAAATTTATCTGTGGTCATGAACTGTTTCCCTTCCACTTTATTTTACAAGGAAATTACCGTATTTTCAACAAAAGTACGGTAATTTCCTTTTTATGGTTCCATTGGCTAGAATGCAGCAACGGGCGGCTCCCGTTGGCGGGTGGGATGGGGTGGACAGGGCTTGAAACGGGCGGGTCTCGTCGGCGGGTGGGACGTGGCTGTCATCCTGAGGCGGCAGCCGAAGGATCTTGTTCTTTGTAAAAGTTAAGTGTAGATTTTTCGCGCGCTCAGAATGACAAAAACCGCCATCAGAGGGTACAAAAGGGGCGGGCGGGTCTCGTTGGCTTGTAGGATGTGGAGGTTATAGCGAGCAGACCCGCCCTTACGGGATGGGGTGGACAAATCGAGAACTTGATCTTCAAACTTGTCGGAATGAAATTTGAGTTCTAAGTATGTAAATTCTTGTTAAAAGTAGAAGGGTTATTTTCTTTTGGTTAATGCACTTTCTCTAAGGCCTTTAATTGTTTTCGAGCGTTCTTCTTTCATTTTTGGAAGTACATAAATGTCATACAAAACCGTTTTCAAGGTTTCAATAATCAAGTGCAAGTTTGTGCTGTCCCACTTATCCCAAGATTGTTCGTGGATTTTATCGCTGGTCATCTGTTGTATATGACCCATAATATCAAATAGCTCAGGATCTGAATTCGGAAATTTATCTTTAAGTTGTTTGATCTTGTCTTCATAATGATCGGCGTCCGTTCCTTCTAATACCAATAATTCATAAATAGCTTTACGCATACATGCTGATGAACCTGTTAAGTAATTCATTTTCAAGCAACCTTCGGCCTCTGATATTAGTTCTCTAATTTCCCTAGGGATTCGATCATCGATTGTAAAAAAGGATGTGGGAACCGAATAGAATATTTTTGAATCCAAATCAATAGATGGTTTGAAAACAAATTCTGGGCGACCATTTGGGGTTTGAAGCACATCTGCGATTTCTTCAAAGGACAGATGCATTGAAGTTTTCGCACAAGAATTACATAGAACAAAATGAGCATAACATTTCTTAGAGGCAGTCCAATTAAATATTTCATAGAACAACAGAGAATAAGAAACGTTATTTCGATTACATAAGGGACAGTTGTAAACTTTATTATCAATGAAATACTTCTTATCTAAATACGATTGGTCTACCATTTCTACTCCTTGATATCTTCGGTATCCATATTTGCTTTTCTTAATACAAGTCATTGAAACACGATAGCTGATTGACTATTCAGAGTATTTGCCGACTACACAATTAGTTGGTCTGGTAGAGTTCCATTTATCAATCAGCAATGCCTTTGCTCCATTTGTGTACCAATAGAGAATTATGTTATAAATCCCGCTACTAACTTTTCCCTCGATACATTCACAATTATCAATTCGAAAACTAGCGTCGATTTTTGGAGATTTAACATGAAAATGTGGTGGAGTATGCTCGTTGGGATATATTTCGATTTTTAGACCTCCAATGGATGCTACATAAGCTTTAATTTCTATTACTGTTAATTTTCCGCCTGTTGCCATTACATAACATCTACCAGATAATAATGATTCTAAATACTCGCACCATTCTTCAAAAGATATGAGTTCATTTGGATTGACTGAGAATAGTAAATTGTGATTTCGTAAGAATTCTTTATTCATAAACCCCTTTGATTTACCCAAACAAAAATTACAAGCCTTAGTCTGTAGTTATATACAGGATATCAAATTCCCAATTCACCCTGGGTGGCATCCGATTTGTCTGCCTTCTCGGCTTTCTTGTAGGCCGCGGCGTTCGACGGCGTCTGCGGAAGTTTGACCTCTTCGCCGTTCAGTAGATCCTTGATGCTCAGGATTTGAATTTTCGGGTAATCACGGTCCCAAATTTCGGAATGGTAAGAGCCTGCGGTAAGCGCTTCGGTCAGCATATCTCGCGAAGGATTTTCAAGCGTGATAAAGATACCCACCTGGGCCTGCTCCCGTTCCAGTGCGCCTTTCAGGTCGCGGATCAGACCTGAATTGACTTTGCCGCTTTTCACCTGCACCAAAGCCCGCTTCAGCCCGCCTTTACGATCATCGATGAAGTTGATCACCCCGTCCACTCCCCGATCAGAGCCTTTGTGAATATCCCTTTGCCCTGGCTCTGAATGAGTAGCCCTATTCATCGGGCGAGCCTTGACCAGAGAGATTGCCCAGGCTTCAAATTGAAAGCGGTCTTCGGATGCCAATTGATGGGCGCCGGGCAGATCTTCCGGTTCGCCAATGACCCTGTAATCTTTTTTGGGTTCAAAACCAAAACGATCTTTCAGCCTGGATTTATGCATCGTAATTGCTAAGTGTGTAATATCAATCCCGATCCATTTTCGACCAAGGTTCTGCGCTGCATCAATACAAGTACCGCAACCACTAAAAGGGTCTAGAACAATATCACCAGGATTTGAAGATACTTGAATAACTCTTTCGAGTAATACGAGTGGCTTCTGAGTAGGATAACCGAGACGCTCAGCAGCTTGGGCTCCTATTGGGGGAATATCATCCCAAATATTCTGAAGTGGAACACCCGACATTTCATCCAAATAATGTTTCATTCTTGGAACTGCCCCTGGTCCTGACTGGTAAATTTTTCCTTCAGCATATAAACGTTCCATGTTAGCTTTGGTAAATCTCCAAAACCTTGTTACACCTAAGAATTCATAAGATGGATTACCCTTAGCAGCTCCACCAGGACCTGTTAAATCGCTCGACTTCCAAAATCTGCCATCTGGGTCAATATTGTTATAAGTATTCTTGATATATTCATCGCTATATTTTACAAATTGTGTATTGAAGGTATAGTGTTCGCTTTTCGAATAGAACAACAAAATGTCTGATATATTGCCATACGCTTTACGACCTTGTTTGGCGTCACTGTGTGCGCTTGATCGTTTCCATGTAATTTCATTTTGAAAACAATTAACACCAAAAATAGTATCGAGAATAATTTTAAGATAATGGCTGGCAGTGGGGTCGCAGTGCAAATAGAGTGATCCGGTGGGTTTCAGTACGCGGTGCAGCTCCACCAATCGGGCGGCCATCATCACCAGGTAAGCCATCATCTGGTTGGCGCCGATAAAGCTGTGAAGCGCAGCCATCATTTGCCCGACATTGCCCGGGGCAGTGGTAATGAGTTCTTCGTAGGTCTTTTCTGCGGTTTCCCCCCAATGCCAGGAATCGTCAAATGCCGTGATTTGCGCATCAGAGCTTATGCCGCTCTCGTCTTTGAACAACACGTTATAAGACCGGTTGGAATTGAAAGGCGGGTCAAGATAGATCAGATCGATCGATTCATCCTGGATATATTCACGAAGTACTTTTAGATTATCCCCGTAGTAAAGCGTGTTTTCCATTATGCCTCTTCGTTTTTGCCTTTGTCATATCTTAGCGTCGTTTTTGAACTTTGCCAATAATTCATCTGGCGGAATGCAGTTCAAATCCCCCGTGATACATGGTTTCAACTTAGCTTAATTATATTCATTTATGCTTAAATTAATCCGCGTCGAACCCTCCCAACACCTTGCAATTGCCTTTCTCGAGGCGCCGTGCGTAATGCCGTTGTCGGTAGGGGCGATTCATGAATCGCCCCTACGGGTCTTCCTCTTGTCAACCTTAAAATTTCCAATATCCACATTAAAATACCCCAAAACCTATTGCAATTTAGAACATTAGTGCTATAATGAATTTTTGTAATATCCGCACACCTGCATGGGGTTTAGTGGCTCTAAATCAGTCACTTGGTACCTTAACAACCGAAATCGCGCCTCTCGTACTCCCCGGGCAACTCTTCTTCGCCCATTTTCAGGGTTTAGCCAATGCTGGGCAGTCTCGGTATTCCTGTACGAAATGTGCATGGGTTGAAGGCAACCATAGTTTTTGCGGGTCCGTCCCCGAGTTGTTTTTAGTGGTTCCAGTAGTTATCGAAACCATTCCTTATTCTTCCCGTAGGGGCGGGTCTACTTGATACAATCCTCCCCATGCGCCCGCCAACGAGACCCGCCCGTTATTACCCATACCGATCTGCCCTTGCGAGTGGGGTTCCCGCAGTGTTCGAAACCATGCCTTATCCTCCCCGTAGGGGCGGGTCTGCTCGCTATAGCCCTCTCATCGCGCCCGCCAACGAGACCCGCCCGCTTCTTCTCCCCGCCCCCGAACTGAACTTGCGAGTGGGGTTCCCGCAGTGTTCGAAACCATGCCTTATCCTCCCCGTAGGGGCGGGTCTACTCGAAACAACCCTCCCCATGCGCCCACCAACGAGACCCGCCCGTTATTACCCATACCGATCTGCCCTTGCGAGTGGGGTTCCCGCAGTGTTCGAAACCATGCCTTATCCTTCCCGTAGGGGCGGGTCTACTTGATACAACCCTCCCCATGTGCCCGCCAACGAGACCCGCCCGCTTCTTCTCCCCGCCCCCGAGCTGCTCTTGCGAGTGGGGTTCCCGCAGTGTTCGAAACCATGCCTTATCCTTCCCGTAGGGGCGGGTCTACTCGATCCAACCCTCCCCATGCGCCCGCCAACGAGACCCGCCCGTTATTACCCATACCGAGCTGCCCTTGCGAGTGGGGTTCCCGCAGTGTTCGAAACCATGCCTTATCCTTCCCGTAGGGGCGGGTCTACTCGATCCAACCCTCCCCATGCGCCCGCCAACGAGACCCGCCCCCATCTTCTCTCTACCCCCCGATCAAAATGGCGACTTCCGCCAGGGCGAACAGCAGCACACCGGATGCCCCGAGGAAGGTGAAAAGGTTATAGCCCCGGGCCAGGTCCGCCGTCCAGAGCTTGAAGCCTTCATCCCGGTCAAACTGGTTCACCCGCGCGTACGGGAACCCTGCAGTGCCTTCCAGGTTGTGCGCCCCCATGAGATTGATCAGCCCAATGACGATCAGGATTCCGCCGGCAATGAAAAAGCCGTCGCTGAACTGGACGGGCGTTTTCCACTTGAGGGTGAGGCCGCTGACCAAAACGATGATGGATGCAATGAGGGTAATGGGGATGACGATCAGCAGAAAGCGCAGGATCTTTTTTCCCATGGCGTTCTCCATTTATGATGCTCAGGCCAGCGGACACAGGTAAGCCAGGTGGCGGAGTGGAATCGACTTGAATCTATAGCAATTATACGGCTTCGGACTGCGGAATGCAGACGCACCTTTGCCCTGCTCCGCTTTGGTCGTCCTGCGCTGCCAAAACCCCCGGCGCCGTTTGCCTGCCTGTAGTTTATGTCCATCTCTCGTGCTAGAATGAATGAGAGAGGGACGCATTGCAAACAGGAGGCAGACCCGATGGAAAACAAAGACCTGCGTAAACTATTGGAAGAGCTTCACACTGAGATCGAAGCCACACCGGCGATTGACGAAAAGGAAAGCGAGCTGCTGCATCATATCGAAGGGGATATTGCGGCGCTGCTCGGGCGTTCAGAGGAAAACCCGGAGCCGTCCGAGGGATTCAATGTCGAGAACCTGGAAAGCGCTGTCAGCCGCTTCGAGGTCACCCACCCCAGCCTGACCGCCCTCATCACCAAGCTGCTGGATACCCTGAGCAGTTCGGGGATTTGACCCGTCCGCATCCAGGCCTGCCAGCGGCATAATGTTCCAAGGAGGGAAAATGAAAAACAAGAGGATTGGTCTCATCCTCGTCATCCTGGGGGTGCTGATGGTCGTGGGGGACGTCCTGGTGGAGCCGCTTCACCTGGGCAGCGGCGGGGGCTTTGGCTGGAAGCAGATCACGCTGTTGGTCGTGGGATTCATTTTTCTTATTGTGGGGCTTGTGCTTAACTTGTCGAAAAGTAAAAATCAAAAACCCGGCTGAGTTCAGCTTTATTGCATAAGAATTTACTTTCCAGTCCCGCGTATACCAGCGATGACTTTTTCCAGGTGCTCCTGGGGATGGTCGTACGATGCCACCAGGATGAAAGCGGGAGAATAACCCTTCAGCCAGGGAACCCTGTCCGCATTCAGCAGGTCCTTTTCCAGGATCGGATCGGCAGCATCCAGCAATAGCAGGAACCCTTTGCGCCAATCCACATGCACTTCAGACCACGGCTTTTTGGCGTTGGCTGCGAAAATGCGGGCATTGGTCGCATCCGCGTTTTCCTCCCAATCCGCGGGCAGCCCGGCAACCCACCCGGGGAGTTCGGGTTCGCGGTCAGATGCAGCCGCCTTCATCCAAACCTTGAATGGCGGGATTTAATATCGGCGGATTTATAAAAGAGGCTGCTCAACAGGAATTGTAGATCCCCATGAGACAGCCCCGATCATTGATATTCGTCAGACCAAACGATCTACAGGCGCAGTGTCTTCAACTGGCTTTCCATGCGGCGGTCCATGACCTGGCGCAGGTGATCCTTTTCTTCCTTGAGTACCACGCGGAAATCCTCCGGCATCAGCTTCGGGTACAGGGCGATCAGTTCCTGGACGAAGAGAACGGAATCGCGCTCAGAACGTTCGGCAACATCATAAATCTCATCTTTGTTGAATGCTTTTGCTGCGTCTTCCATCAATTTATCGGCATTTTTCAGCATGTTGTTTTCGATCAAGAGGTCCAGGTAGCGCGCATGCTCCTCCGGGACTTCGACCGTCAGATCCTTGCCGCCTGCCATCTTATCAAGAATTCCGGTGTAGATGGTGAAATGACGATCTTCGTCCTTGGCCAGGTTCTCGAAGAATTGGCCGCCGAACTTGACGTCGCCCGCTAACTGCCGGTACAACGCGCTGACCGCCTTCTCATTTGCGGCCATCATTTTCATAAAGTCCACGCCATTCCATTCTGTACTCATCTGATTCCTCCCAAATATTGAAACGTTCTCAAAGTCTTACTTGCCGAAATCATTCCGACCTAATTAAATTATAACGACAAATGATCGATAAATGACATTAGAGAATGGATTCATGCCAGTTCAATCAAATACTCATCGAAATAAAGTGTTCAGTCTGCGATGGGACGTTGGAATTTCAGTACCTGAGCCCTACGCACGGAAACCTGCCCTTCTAAGGGTAGATGGCGTACGTCTTGGAAATATCGATAAAGCGGGCGATGGGACCGATGCGCTTCACGATCTGGATGCCTTCTTCCATGGCTTCCACAGATGCATATTCCGCACTCGTGCCGATCAGCTCACCGTTGATGTCTACCAGGACAAAATGGGCGTGACCGTCAGCGGAGATTTCCCGGCGATAATGCGCGTCGCTGGGCGAGTACTCCCGTACCGAGTCCATGCCAAAATCAACTTCAGATTTTAGTTTGTAGGGCTTGCTTGTCAGCACCGGTTCCCCATCTTCCGCTTCAAGGGTAAAGTAATACTTCTCCACTTTATTTGATTCCCGGATGACAAAATAAGGGTGCATGCTTTCACCTCTTTAACCGCGGGAGTGAAATGCCTGAACGGAGAATTTCGCTGATGGTTTGTGCAGCTTTTTGCGCCTGCCTTCTCAGAAAAGGCAGGGGGGGGCCTTATTGCCTTGAACCCTATGGTAGCACGATTACACAAAAGGATTATAGTGAATGCGCTGGGAAATCGGGTTAAAAAAAGGCCGGAAGCCCGGCCTTTTCCTTCATCGCTCTAGGGTTGAGCGGTTGCGCTTGGAACGTACCCGCTCACGTCAAAAACGGATGCTGCGCTCGTCATCACGGTCGGCAGGGTGCCGTTCCACTTGGTGAGGAATAAAAATTGAAGATATTCCGGGGACAGCGAACCGGTATCTTTCATCGCTTTTTGAGCGTCTGCCTGACCTTGCGCCTGGGCAACCACAGTTTGCGCGTCGATCTCCGCCTGGGCTAATTTCTGCTTGCTGGTTTCCACAGCCTGCTGGGCGATCTGCTTGGCTTCGATGGCAGACTGAAATTCCGGCGAAAAGTCGAAATTGACAATATTGAAGTTCTCGACGATGATGTTGTAACTCGCCAATTGGGTGGTCAATTCCTTCTCAGCTTCCAGGCGAACCTCTTCACGATTCGTGATCAGTTCTTCTGCCGTGAACTTGGCGGTCACCGATTTGAAGGTGTTTTGCAACGCCGGCGCGATGATGATGTCGGCGTAGTTGATACCGATATTCTGGTAGACGGTGATCGCATTCTTCCCGTCCAGGTGATAGTTGATGGCGACGGTGGAGGTGACCACCTGCAGGTTCTCAGACATGGCCGAAGCAGGCACTTCATCTTTTTGGGTACGGACGCTCATGTTGTGGACCGAGTCGATCAGTGGAATTTTCATCCCGATGCCGGGCTCCGCCACGCGGTTGATGGCGCTGAAGCGGGTCACCACACCCACGCTGCCGGCCGGAACAACAAATATGGACATCGCGATCAGAAGTACGATGACCACGGGGACAGCAATCAATCCAAATCGTTTCGACATTCTCTTTTCTCCTTGTTTTGAATACGCGCCAGGACTGTGGTTCTGAGGCGTTGATCGTCGAACCAGGCTCACCTGTATTTGCTTTTGAAACACAGGAAGGTTAAATTTTACCCTATATGGGGCTGCATGTAAGGGCGAAGCACCGTGCATTCGACGCGTCTTTTATTGCCAAAAAGGTTGCACGATGCTTCGCCCCTACCGATTTTGCTTTTTGCCTACCGCTTTGCGCTTTGGATGCGGCTTATGATTGTGTGTAAGGGCGAAGCTACGTGCATTCGTCGCGTCTTTTACTGCCAAAAAGGTTGCACGATGCTTCGCCCCTACCGATTTTGCTTTTTGCCTACCGCTTTGCGCTTTGGAGTGGCTTTTGATTGTGTGTAAGGGCGAAGCTACGTGCATTCGTCGCGTCTTTTATTGCCAAAAAGGTTGCACGATGCTTCGCCCGGTTTGTGCTTTTTGCCTACCGCTTTGCGCTTTGGAGCGGCTTTTGATTGTGTGTAAGGGCGAAGCTACGTGCATTCGATGCGTCTTTTATTGCCAAAAAGGTTGCACGATGCTTCGCCCCCACCGTTTTTGCTCCTCCTCGAGGACTCGAACCTAGCGGAAGACTACGTTATTCTTGTGTGTATATGGATTTGTTCTTTCGATAATTTATTGTTTTTGAATCCTAATTTATCAGACAATTATTCATCGTAGCGAGAGACTCAATCTCATAAATTGTTTTTCGTCTCTTTAGAGACAACAAAGTCAATGATTTTTAGGGAACAATTTGTCCAGCAGTGAGAAGCAATTCGGATGTATAAAAGCTCAAATATCTATTTGGGGGAACCGATCCCGGGATGATCATTGAAAGAAATCTTCCAGGAGTTAATCTAGGGGGGAAATGTCCCAACCGTCTTCTCACAAGCGATGCAAACCTGGTATTTGTCTCGTCTGTGTTATGGGCCAGAGCATTTCGTATAGTTTTCATTTCATCAAATAAATTTGTTTTTGGTCTTAACGAATTTGAAAAAGGTTCTCCCCGATTGAAAAATATTCCCGCTCGATCTACTATCGAATTAACTGCTGTCCAATCTGCATATGATCTTCCGTTCCTTGTAATATCCAAAGCATGATTACGATTCCTGGGAGAAATGCAACAAGTAGGTCTGTAGCCAGATGGTGATACTTTTCCTAATAAATACAAAACAAAAGATTCCTGCAAGAATTCTTCCCAAGCCAGGAATGATTTTAAATAAGCCATTTCAACAACTAAATCTACGTAGTTGAGCGTAAATTGGGGCAACCCATTAATGCTACCGCGATTGTGCCATCTAATTGAAGCGTCTACCAACCTGTTAGCTTGGTTAATGTCTTGAGTCAGATCATGTAATACTAAACCCAATTGGATATGTGCCATATTGATTAGCGACCAAGTTTAGAAAGAATACTATTACATATATATTCTGATCGGAACAATCTTACAGAAGCGTCTGTAGTTGCTCTTCTTGCTGCAGTTAAGAACTCTCTTTCTGCAGGATTTCTTTCTTCTTCACTTTTTGTAAATATTGAGTCAATTTCTGCTAATGCTTCCTTAATCAATGGATAATCATTTGGTTTGAGTTGGACACGGTCAATTTGAAGTTCAGGCAATCCATATATGAAATGGTAAATTGAACAATATAAAGAGTAAAACATGTGAACTCTTTTAAACTCAGATTCTTTAAGTGATCCTCTCATTATTTCCCCAATTTTATCCATAGTCGCACGAAAATGATCAATGCTCCTTGCCATATTGGGGAATGTTTTATCATACTTCCGATAGAAAGCAGGTATGTTTTTCTTTGACCTAATGCCTTCACTCATGGCGATAAGTAGGTCTGAAGTCAATTCTGCTTCATACATTCTAACAATTTGGATATCTGTAAATATCTCATTTATTTGCCAAAAGGTTAAAAACTCAAATGACAAATCATATACAGTTTGCCGAAATTCCCCAAAAAATTTTGCGTGTAATAATTCTTGTTGGTTTAAATTGACAGAATATGAGTTTAAACGAGCAAAAATATCAAGAACGTCTTCATCGCTAGCATCAAGTAAAAGATCAACCGATAGCTCGTAATTAAGTATCCCTTTTTGTATTTCTTCAGGAAGTTCAGAATAATATTTACCTCCGAATTCGCTGTTATGTGTTTTTGTAATAGTAAAATCATCGTCTAAATATCTATATATCGTGCTTAAACGTTGCTGCCCATCGACAACTTCTCTTATTGTTCGCCTAGTACGAGGATCAATGTTCTGGCGGATGAAAATTTTCGGAAATGGTTTACCACGGACAATAGTATCCATTAGATATGATCTTGCCGATTGGCTCCAAACAGAATTGCGCTGAAATTTGGGTTGCAATTCAATCTCGCCTCGTTCATTCCATTCACGAAAATCATTAATACTATATGTGCGAGAGTCAAAGTTTTTCATAAAGATAATCTCCTAAGTAATTAAGCGGCTTATTTTAGAATCATTCACGCTCCTCTAAATCAGCAAGGCCTTCCTTAGTCGCTTAAGTTCATCCTTTTTTATTTCTTGAAGACGAAAATCTTTAATACTTAGGCTGTTCTCAAGTTTGAAATACCCAATGTTTTCTTCTCCAGAAGTAAGTATTGTGACAACTACATAATATCTGCCTTTTGGAATTCTAGCTTCATTGTTTTTCCAGCCTTTATAGTAAATATCATTGTTCCAAATATAGCAATCTTCTTCGTCGTCATATCGAGCTGCGATATCAATGAGCTTCTTTTGTTCCTGGATAAATATTTCGAGCCATTACGGTGTTATATTTCGCAGGATCAAAAATTGTAACAATAGTGTTGGTGTTTGGGTCTATCTGCGGAGAATACGGCTCTTCTGATCCAGTCCATCTAGCATGAATTGGATTTGTAAAAAGTGGTGAATAATCATCCAAGTGAAATATCTGTATTGTGGCAATGCTATGTATAGCTGCTTCGCGCTTCAACCACCATGAAAAAGCATTCTTAACTTTTCGATTGACAACATTTGCTCGTAGAACCTTTATGACCTTTGCCGGCTTATTCTGAAGATTATCATCATAAGAATAATCATCGATCGATAAAGATAGTTTTGGTTTCCTTTGGCTTTCAATGGGTATTGACAGAAAAAAAGAAATCACGGCCCCAAGAAACGCACTAAAAACTGTTAATATATCCATTATCCCTCCTATTGAACAATTATTTATAGCATGAAACTTGCTTATTAATATAAAAAAACACCATGAACGATATTGGTGTCTTTTTTATTCAGAAGCTCCTCATCGATTCAACCGCTTCGCTATGGAGTGCCGATGGGAAATAAAACAAAAAGCCCTAATGGGCTTTTTGTTTTATAGCTCCTCGTCGAGGACTCGAACCTCGAACCTAGCGGTTAACAGCCGCCCGCTCTGCCGATTGAGCTAACGAGGAAGGCTTGGTTATTATAGGCGCTTGCCTATTGAGTGTCAAGACTCATCCCCATTCATTTTCGTCTGCCCCGGCATAGGTGACAATTTTCATCCAAAATAATGACAAAGCTCAGTCTGAATTGATTGACGGATCCGCCTTCTGGTGCTATTCTTTTCCTCGAAAGTAATTCGACTTTCCCGAAAGGATTTTCTCAATGGCTTATTCAATTTCCTCTGATTGCATCATGTGCGGTGCTTGCGAAGCTGAATGCCCCGAAGGCGCCATCTCTGAAGGCGATAGCCTGTACGTGATCGATGCCGCGCTGTGCAAAGACTGCGGTTCCTGCGCTGACGTCTGCCCCACCGGCGCCGCCAACCCCGCTTAAGGTTCAACTTTTTTCTCACCCAGGCAGCCTTTACAGGCTGTCTTTTTTTTACCCCCGCGAAATTTTAAGGCTCTTCCAGACTTTTTTAAACCTTTCAGGCACGCCTGGATGCTATACTTTAAGCAGCACTCATCCTCTCTGCACGTCAACTCCCGAGGGCAGCCATGAAGAAATTTATTGCAGTTGCGGGCAACATCGGTGTTGGAAAATCCACCCTGGTGGAAATGATCTCAGAGCAATTGGACTGCATGCCCTTTTACGAACCCGTGGCCGAGAACCCCTACCTGGCTGATTTTTACCGGGATATGCGCGCCTGGAGTTTTCAATCACAGATCTTTTTTCTCACTCACCGCCTGCGCATCCATCAAGAGCTGGTGCGGGTCGACGGGTCGGTCATCCAGGACCGCAGCATTTATGAAGACGCCGAAGTGTTCGAGCAAAACCTTTTTGTACAGGGCAGCATGAACCTGCGCGACCATGAGACTTACCGCTCGCTTTATCTCACCCTGGCTGAGTACCTGCCCCCACCCGACCTGGTCATCTATTTGCGGGCTTCGGTGCCCACCCTGCTCAGCCGCATTGCGCTGCGCAACCGCTCCTATGAACAAAAAATCGCCCCTGAATACCTGGAGCGGTTGAATACCCTGTATGAAAATTGGATCCAGCATTTCACCCTGTGTCCCATCCTATCCGTCCCAGCAGACGACCTGGATTATGTGGCGCATCCGCGGCATCTGCAACTGATCATCAGCAAGGTGCAGGAAAAATTGACGGGCAAAGATGAAGTCATCTTCGCCCGTGATGAATTGTCGCAAGACTAATTCGTTTGGATAGAACCAGCCCCCCTGGCTTTGCCCATTTTCTCTTCCTCCTGATGAGACTTACCTGGGTTCGACCGTCAACTTCACGGCGGTGCGAACCTTGCCGTCTATTTCGACATCCACAAATTCGGGGATGCAAACAATGATGATGCCATCTTCAGCAAGATAACCTTTGGCGAGTACCAACGCCTTCACTGATTGGTTGACGGCACCGGCTCCGATCGCCTGGATGATGGCGTGTTTGTGTTCGCGCATCACACCTGCGATAGCCCCAGCAACGGCAGCAGTGCGGGAATTTGCTTTCACTTTGATCACATCCATGTTAACCTCTCTTTTCGGTTTGAGCGTCTGAGATGAATACCGGTAAAGGGGCATATTCCTATTAATGCAGATTGTACAAGATTTGAGTCATTAATTCAATCATTGTCTAGTCAGATGCGTTACACCATAGTTATCATTCTTAATCAATGATTAATGGATATCGTAATGGTAGTAGGGAGTGTGGAAATGTGAATAACCTGGAACTTTGGCTTAAGATCAGGGCTGGAACCTGATATTTTGTAGTTCATTCCATCGGGTGGATCTGCCTTCACAGCGCCGGATTTCTCCCGTAAAAGCTGTGGATAACTTTGCGCTTTCCACACCCTCAGCCATTCCAAGACTGGAAAACAAAAATCCTGTGGATAACAGGTGATTTGTCCACAGAATTTGCGCTTTTATCCCAAATTCTTTCCTCAAAAGCAGGGGGTATTCTCCACAGAAAAAGGGGATTATCCACAGTTTTCCACAGGTTTATCCACAGGCAGGGTGCGATTCACTGATTTCGCTGCTGCCATTGCTCGATGGCTTCGTCCACCCTATCGACCAGGCGGTCGATGGCGGACACGCGATCGCCAAAGTGTTTGGAGTCAAGCTCGAGGTCTTTGCAGAAGGTCTGCCAGCCTCTATAGGGTTCTTCTGTGCGCGGCAGTTGTTGAGCTGCGAGCGTCCAGGTGCGCAGGAGGATCCATAATGCGGCAGCCGGGCGTTCATCAGCGAGTGCCGTTATCGCTTTCTCATAATAAGCTTTGCGGTAGCGTCCAAGGCTGACGGGCGCCTCCGGGATGGTTTTCAGCGCGGCCAGTCCATCGCGCCAGGCAGGCAGCCAGTCGTCGAACTTTTCACGGGTGACCGAATCGTTGTAAAACATCTCCACCAACCCACCCAACAGGTCGGTGCGGCCGATCTCCTCGAGGCGCGACGAAAGCTCACTTCCCAGGCGCCGCGTGGGGAGCGGCATGCCGGTCAGGCACGCCAGGGCATTGGCGCAGTCATTGATCGCTCCAAGATAAACCTGCTGGCGTTTGGATCCTTGAGGGATGGTTTCATCCGAAAGGTTCAACCAGGTTTGACGAGCGCGGGCGGCAAAAATCTTGGCGCGGGCGCCTATATTTTCAGGTTGGTAGTATTGCGCGGCAATCGTGGCGCGGGTGTAATCGAACCAGTGGACGGCTTCGTACAGCACCAGCGGGTCGCTGCAGACAGATCCCCCGATCCAGGCGTCGGTGCGCAGATGGCGCGGATGATCAAATACTTCCTGGCTCAGGTGGGCAATGTCGAGGTGCACCTCTTCGGTGATGCGCGTGATCTGGCGGGAGGTCTCCTGCGGACGGTCGTGTACGCAAATCAGATCGATATCAGTGATGCCGCCCAACAGGGGTTCGTTTTCGAGGAGGGAGCCGGTGAGGTAGATACATACCAGGCTGCGGTCGGCGGAGGCCATGCGGGCAGCGTGCTCGCGGGCGAGATTCAGTAAAATGTCCCGATTGATACGCATGAACTCCTCGAATCAGACGATGGGCAGCTGCGGCTGCATGGGGGGCAGCGATAGCTCAGCGCGAATTTGGTTTTGAATATGCTCGAAATCCTGTGGATTCCCGACGAAGTCCAAGCCGTCGGTGTCAATGATCAAAATCCGGGTGTGATGCGTGCTATTGAAGAAGAAATCATCATACGATTCGTTGAGCAGGTGAATATAACCGCGTTCCATCGAACGCTCGTATGGGCGGTCGCGCATGGCGATGCGGCGCATCAACGTCTCAGTGCTGGCGCGCAGATACACGATCAGGTCGGGCGGCGTCACTTTCTCGGCCAGGGCTTCCTGTACCTTGTAGTACATCTCGAGCTCGTCGCCCTTGAGGTTGATCCGCGCGAACAAGGCATCTTTTTCGAAGGTGTAGTCGCTGATCAGCGCGTTGACGGTATCCAACTGGTCCGAGATGTTGCGGCGCTGCTGGTGGTAACGGCTGAGCAAAAAGAAGATCTGGGTTTGAAAAGCGTAGCGGGCACGGTCGGAATAGAAGTTGCTTAAGAAAGGATTCTCTTCGAAGACTTCCAGCACCAATTCAGCCTCGAAAACGGGCTGCAACATGCGCGCCAGGGTTGTCTTACCAACACCAATGACACCTTCGATCGCAAAATACATGACGAGCTCCGGGAGGAATCTCCGGTGTGAACCGGGAAAGAACGCTTCTGAAATTAAAATATACCATAGAAACAAAGGGGGGAAGCAGAAAATGCAGGGCTATGTCACACAGGCACTTAGGGATTAGACATCTGGTGCGTGACCATCCTGGTGCGGTGAGTCATCAGGGGTAGGAGCGAATGAAAGATCTGAGGAAATGAGCGGTAGGGGCGAAGCATCGTGCAATCTTCTTGTCTCTAAAAGAAGAATCGAATGCACGTAGCTTCGCCCTAAAACCAAAGACGTATCGAAAACTGAGAGGTAGGTAATCTTGCAAGCGAAGGTACAAAAAATCGAGAGAATGCGACAGATCTACGAAGATAAAGCGTAGGGGTAGGCGCAAAAATCCCGAAACCCACCCCGGGGCAGGTCCCAGACCTGCCCCAACAAATGTTGTGCTGGCTCCCAGGGGATGCACTTCGTCCTTACGAATTCTGCGTTAGTACCCAGGTGCGCTGGGGTCGAATGCATCAAAAAAGGGCGGGGGTGAACCCCGCCCTCTACAGTCAAACCTCAACTCCTACTTGCCGGTTTTCTCCAAACCATCCACCAGGCCGTTGAGCACATCAAACCCGCCCTGCCAGAAGGATGCGTTGCGGATATCGATGCCGGCTTCAAGCAGAACCGCCATGGGCGCTTCAGATCCGCCTGCCGCCAGCAATTTCACGTATTTGGGTTTGAAGGCTTCTCCCTCTTCCTTGAAACGCTTGTAAAGGGCGAGGACGAGAAGCTGACCAAAGGCATAGGCATAAACATAGAACGGGGTGGCATAGATATGGGGAATCGAGACCCACTCCCACTTAAACTCGTCGCTAAGTTCAACCGAGTCGCCAAACTGCAGCTCCAGGTTCTTGAGATAAGCCGCTGACAACTCATCCACCGACGCCCCCTGGATGATCATCTCGTGCGCTTGCTTCTCGAACAGGGCGAAGAAAGCCTGGCGCTGGATGGTGGCATAGGCGTCATCCATCTGGCGGAAGACCAGGTCGCGTTTGACGTTCTCATCGGTTTCGTTTGCCAGCAGGCGGTCGACGAGCATCATTTCGCCGAAGGTGGAAGCCGTTTCGGCCAGGGGCAGGCAGGCGTGCTGGGTAAACAAAGAATGCTTTTCGGCCAGCATCGAATGGATGGAATGCCCCAATTCATGCGCCATGGTCGCCACATCTTCTGCCTTCCCCTGGAAATTCAACTTCACCCAGGGGGTCAGGTCGGGGCCGACCGTCCAGCAGAAGGCGCCGCCCTGCTTGCCCTTGCGCACCTCTGAATCCAGGTGGTCCTCATCGAACACGCGCTGAGCCAGGGTTTCGAAGCGCGGATCGAACTCGCGGAAGGAATCAAAAACCGTCGTTGCAGCTTGCTGGAACGAGTAGGACTTGTCGGCTTTTGCCACTGGCGCATAGATATCATACCGGCGCAGTTTTTTCATTCCCAGCAGGCGGGCTTTCAACTTGAAGAAGCGCTGGAAAACCCCAACGTTCTTTTGGCAGACCTCGAGCAAAGTGTCGATCACCTCATCCGGCAGGTCATTGCCCAGGTTGCGGGCTGAGATCGGGCTGGCAAAATGACGCAGATTGATCTCCTCGTTGCGCCAATCGCGCACCAGGGTCTGGTAGATCTGCCCCAAAATGGGGCCATCGTTGCCATAGACCTGGTAAAGCGCCTGAAATCCCCGGGCGCGCAGATCGGGGTCTCTTTGACGGGCATACATCATCACTTCACCGCGCGTCAATTCCTTGACCTCTCCCGCCACCTCGACCTTGAAGGTGTAGCGGTTGGTGATGGAATCGTAGAGGGTGTTGAAGGCTGAGACGCCGGTCACATTCTTGGTGTTGATGATCTTCTCTTCGGGTTCACTAAGCGTGTGGGGTTTGAAGTGGCGCATCGCTTCCAACCAGTAGCGGTAGTCGCCGCTTTCGTTCATCAAACGCTCGGCGATCTCGTCCGCCAGGTCCTTCCACCACAAACTGAAGAAGAGCGTGCGGTTTTCGGTCTCCGCCATCAACTGGTCGGTGCGGGCGTTCAGTGAGAGTGCCGCCTGGTTCTGAGTATCTTCAGTGAACCAGAGACCGGCAAAACTGCCGAGCCGGTTGAGGATGCGCGAGATCTCTTCCACCGCATGGATGACCGCAAGAAAGTCGGCAGTGGAAATACTGTCGTTTAGCAATGAACGTTTCTTTTCGAATTCGGTAACTTTTTTTTCGAGATCGGCAAACGCTGCCTTGATTTCTTTCCCGTCGGCAGATGGATAAATGTCTGCCAGGCTCCAGCGTTTTTGAGTATAAGTTTTCATGGCTGTCATTTTGAACCCTCGGTAAATGAATGGTCGTGCGCCAGAGACGCGCGATAAGTGAGTAAGATGGGTGCGGTTGTTCGAACCGCAGCGCAATTTTTATTATACCTGAAGCGGAAACGCGGCTGGAACGTTGAGCGGATCCCTACTCTGATCGTCTTCAACTTTTCATACAACGCCTGGTGAATTGCGGGGTTGGCGGCGATGATCGCGTACGGGGGTTTGAGGTAGTCCGGGTTGCCCTCCAAATCGGTCACCTTCCCACCTGCTTCCTGCACGATCAGAGCGCCGGCGGCAATATCCCAGGGATGGATCGAGAGCTCCCAGTAACCGTCCAGGCGACCGCAAGCCACATAGCATGCATCCAATGCGGCAGAGCCGAGGCGCCTTACCCCCTGGCTGATGCGCGTCAGTTCTGAAAAGTAGCGCATGTTGCGGTCGAAATCAGCGCCATAGCGGTCATAAGGGAAACCCGTGACCAGCATGCTCTTGATGAGCTGCGGTGTCTCTGACACGTGGATGGGGGCATCGTTCAGCCAGGCACCCTTGCCTTTTTCAGCGCTGAAACATTCATTCAAGGATGGGTCGTAAACCACGCCCATCTGCAACTCGCCGGCGTGCTGGTAGGCGATCGAGATCGAATAGATCGGCAGTTTATGCGAATAGTTGATGGTCCCGTCCAGCGGATCCACGATCCAGCAGTTTTCGCGCCGGCTGTTGATCGCCCCGCTTTCTTCCGACAAGATCGAGTCGTCCGGGAAACGGGTGCGGATCTCGCCGAGCAGGTAGTCTTCAGAGCGGTGATCCATTTCAGTGACGACGTCCACTTCGCTTTTGAACTGGATGTCGTGGAGCTGGTTAACTCCTATCCAGCACGATCTGCCCCGCCGTTTTGGCAAGCATGACAATTTCCTGTAGCGTCGGTTGTTTGTCCATGAATTTAACGTTGCGCCTTTCATTTCAGCCAGGAGCTGGGTAAAGAATTCATCCAGGTAGCGGCTGCGGTCTTGTGCCAATTTCCGGGCCGTGGGGGTGTACAGGCGGTCCTGGATTTTGCGTAATTTGAACAAATACTCATGGTAGGCGCTATGCACCTGTCCCGGGTTCTTCTTTTCCGGTGCTGAGAAATTGTCCGAAGGCTGCGCCACGAAGGGTGTGCCCGCCAGGGCAGCATAGACGACTACGCGAATGGCGCCAATCGCACCCAGCACATCCAGCTTGTCAGCATCGAAAAGACACATGGCTTCGATAGTCGCGGGGGGTTCGCGGTCATCGCGAAAACGGTGGGCGCGGATGCAGTGCTGGACTGCCCGGATGCGCTCTTCGCTCCAACCTTCCGCCGCCAGAATCTTTCCCGCAAACTCGGAGGAGCGGAGATGGTGTTCGAGGCGGGCTTCGCTGCCCGGCGCAGTGCCATCCGCATCGTGCAATAAGGCTGCGGCGCGGACGACCTCCAAATCTGCCCCCTCGGCAGCACCAAGGCGCTCTGCCATGGCATACACCCGCTCGATATGAGAAAAGTCATGCACAGCATCAGTATGCTTGTACCAGGTTTTCGCATGTTCCAATGTCAACATTGAATACATCCATTCGCAATAAGAATTATTCCCCGTCACAAACCGGGAAGACTTTCCCCTTTTTGATTACCGTCTGCACCAGGTTTCCGCCAAACCGGTAAGCCAGGGCGCGATAGTCGTCCACAGATAGGATCAGCGAATCTGCCTGTTTTGCTGCTTCGAGCGAGCCGATGCGCGCATCGCGCTGGATGGCAGCCGCAGCATTGATGGTGGCAGCAGCAATCGCCTGGGACGGGGTGAGCCCCATGCTCCGACAGGAGAGGGCAATCACGAACTGCATATTTTCGCACCAGGCTGTACACGGGTTGATGTCCGAGGCAAGGGCAAGCAGGCCGTCTGCGGCAATGATCTCTTTGGCCGGGGTGTGATGCGAATCACCCAACCCGAACGGCGTACGGGGCAGCATCGGCAACCGTGTTGCTGCGGGCAAGATTGCGAATATCCTGTGTAGACGTTTTCACCAGGTGATCGGCTGAAGCGGCACCCATTTCCGCTGCCAGGCTGGCACCGCCCAGGTTTTCAAACTCGTCCACATGCAGTTTGAGCGGGAAGCCGTGCTGCCTGGCAGCGGTGAATATTTTTCGCGTTTGCTCAAGGTCAAAAGCGCCTTTTTCGCAAAACACGTCCACAAACGGCAAGGGATCTTGCGGTGCATGCTCCTGCTGCCAGGCTTTGACCGCAGGGAGCATCTCTTCCACAATTAAGGAAACATATTCCATCCGGGTCATCCGCGAATTCCGCTGGGACGGCATGCGCCCCCAGGAATGTGGGTACCAGCTAACAGTACCTCAAGATCGAGGTCGTGAATGGCTTGAAGCTGCAATAATTCACGGGAGGTTTCGAGCCCATACCCCGTTGGCTTCAGCGGTGGTGGTGCCATTACCAGAAACATGGCTTTGAGCCGCGTACGCGTTTGGCCCAGGAGATCTGTCAGGCTTGCGCTGCGCGTGGCATTGACCGTGGCGTTGATGCCGCCTATCCCGCAGCCATGATCTGCATGTAGCTCATCCCCTGCAGACGCAATTCAAATTCGGCGGCCCTGTCGCCGGCCCACACTACGTGGGTATGCGGGTCCACAAAACCCGGCAGCACCGCTTTTCCGGTCACGTCCAGGCGATCCTCACCTGGATATTTTGGCTGAAGCGCGGAGGTTGTTCCGGTTTCAACGGTCTTCCCGTCGCGGATCAGTCCCGCGCCATCCTCGATGATCCCGAGGCGTCCCAAAACACTGCCGCGCTGAGGTCCGCCGGTAAGTGTAAGGAGTTGGGAGGCATGGGTGATGAGCATGGGAAGCCTTGATTTCCTTTCTAGATAAAACGTCTGGATAAATTATCATCCACGGGAGCCGGTTCAGGAACTTATACTTCACCTACAACTTCCCGCCTGGGCAGGCGGATAAAACTCAGCGCAAGGCAACAATGTTCATTCCGGCTGCCACGAAGGCATTGGTCAGAATTCCATGGGCGAAGAGGG
>CAVQOS010000034.1:0-19538 GCA_963714465.1 uncultured Chloroflexia bacterium
ACAGTCGAAAGATCGCCAGGAACCGGTGTGCCGGGCGGGCAGACGCCAACAATGCCGAAGACGCCATGCGAGCCGAGGCAATTCATGGTCGCATTCACCACAGCGGGAATGCCGGTCGTGTCGAAAGCATAATCGACGCCGAGCGGCAGGATTTCCTTCACCGCCGCGACAAGATCGGGCGAGGCCTTCGGATCTATGGTGTGTGTCGCGCCGAGTTCGATCGCTATTTTGCGACGAGCCTCATGCGGTTCGAGCACGATGATGGTGCCGCAGCCCTGCACCACGGCCCCCATGACGGCGCTGAGGCCCACGGCGCCGCCGCCAAGGATCAGCACCGACGACCCCTTCTCGCAGGCGAGCGAACGAATGATTCCACCCGCGCCCGTCTGCACGCCGCAGCCGAGCGGACCGACGAGTTCCAGCGGCACACCTTCCGGCACCTTCACCACATTGCGCTCATAGGTCAGGCAATAGGTCGCGAAAGAGGACTGGCCGAAGAAGTTGCTCGACACATCCTCCCCGCCCTTGTGCAGCGCCTTGGTGCCGTCCGGGCGCATGCCGATGTAGTTCAGCATCGGCATGCGATGACATCGATCCCGAAGTGGAGGTGCGACCTTCCAAAGGGCAGGTGGACGATCTGTATGCTGAAATCAAGAAGCGCACAGAAAATGGCGAACGGGTGCTGGTCACCACCTTGACCAAACGCATGGCGGAAGACCTGGCAGATTACCTGATGGAGTTGGGTGTCAAGGTTCACTACCTGCATTCTGAAGTTGAAACGCTGGAGCGGGTGGGCATCCTGCGCGACTTGAGGACGGGCGTCTTTGATGTGGTCGTTGGCATCAACTTGCTGCGTGAAGGGTTGGATCTGCCTGAAGTCTCACTGGTCGCGATATTGGATGCTGACAAGGAAGGTTTCCTGCGTTCAGCGACGGCTTTGATCCAGACCATCGGACGGGCTGCGCGAAACGTAAACGGCAAGGTCATCATGTATGCTGACAAAATGACCGATTCAATGACCTTTGCCATCAGTGAAACCAACCGGCGGCGCAAAAAACAGAACGATTACAATATCGCGCACAACATACAACCTTACACAATTATCAAGGCTGTGCATGACATCACCGAGCGCTTGAGCTTTGTACCCACGATGACGGCGGAAGGTAAAGGCGGCTATGGCACCAAGCACGCCCCCGCCATGCCGGAAAAAGAGATCAAACGGTTGATCGGTGAACTCGAAGCTCAAATGCGCCAGGCAGCCAAAGACCTGGCATTCGAGGAAGCAGCCTTGCTGCGAGACCAAATTTTGGACTTACGCCAACTGATGGCGGATGAGTCGAACCTTCCACCCTGGCAAAAAGCCAGGTTGATGGCAGGCGATGTCAAGTAAAATTCTATTGGATTAACTTCTGGAAACCAGTGAGAGAATCAAAGCCAGCCCTTTATCTGAAGGGCTGGTGTTATTGTTCCGAATGGACGATCGAAAACCGGGAATGCTTTCCAAGCGCCGCTGACCATTCAAAATCGACCCTGGTGACCACCGCACCGCCGGGTCCCTGGTAAAGGGCGTCCAACAGGCGCGAGAGGTCTGCATGTGAACCCTCGGCATAAACCTCGACCTGGCGTTCTTCACGATTGCGCACCCAACCCGTAAGAGCTCGACGTTCGGCAAGGTCCTGCACGAAAAATCGAAAGCCGACCCCCTGCACATGGCCTTCGACAATGGCATGCAGACTTTGATGTTCTTCAGGTTCCATGTTCTGTTTCTCCGAGTTTGAGTTTTGAGATAGGAGTTTGCCTGGATGCTGGTTGTTGAAACCGATCATTCTTCCTTTTCGGATGCGTCGGTCAGGTTTTCTAGTCCTGAAGGCGGCTCGATATCGAGCAGGTCCAATCCACCGCTCAGCCCGTTCAGTTCAATATTTTCCAGTGCCTTATCCAGCATCTCGATCTCTTCATCATCCTGCGATTCTTCCATGAGCTCTTCCAGTTTTGATTTAGCTTCCTCGCCGCCGATTTGAGACAATGCCCAAATCACTGCCAGGCGAAGATCCGACGGCTCCGGTTCATCCTCGAGGATCGCCAACAGTTTGTCGGCGGTGTCGGTCAATTCAAGCTCTCCAGCGGCACGCACGGCTTCATACTGCACTTCCAGGTCCGGAGAATCCAAACTACTGGTCACCTGGGGAGCCCACCGCTCATCGGCAGAGCGACCCATCGCATAAAGAGCACTGGCTCTCCATTGAATATCATTCGAATCAAAAGCCTGTTGGATCAAAGGATGCACTTTGGGGTTGGAGGAATAACCGAGAGATTCCAGGGCGCGGCGGCGCACCGAGGGAAGATCATGCCCATTAGCCACATCCAATAGATTTTGAAAATTTGCGATGCGAAGCGTATCCTGGAGATTGTCGAGTTCACCTCTCAGGATGAACAATCCCAAATGGGCGGCGGCGGCTGCCCGCACGGTTTCTTCAGGGTCACCCATCATCATGTCGGTCATTACCGGAAGGAGGCGGGTGGCGTCGCATTCGCTGAGAAGGCGAATCGCCAAAACGCGAATCGAAGGGTCGGGATCTGCGATTACGGAAAGGGCGAACTCATCAAAATTGACCAGCGTGTCAGTTTCGGCCAGTTCTTCGAGATCCTTAAGCAATCCCTGTTTGAGTTTCAGGTCAACATCAGGCCAAATACGGCTCAATTCGCGAACATCTTTGAGTGAGAGGTCAGACAAACGATGCATCAACCGTGTTGGAAACGGCTGAGCCGTATTTTGTAATGCGTCAATTACTTGCGCAAGATTTTGAGTAGGATTTAGTTCACTCATAGGAAAGATCCTTCTAGGGGATGACGATCGGGTTAACGACATCGTTAACGACCAGAACCACCATCAATACCATTAATAAAGCAAAACCAATGAAATGAACAGCATTTTCAAATTCGGGTTTGACTTTCTTTTTGAATAACAATTCGGGCAGGAGGAACAAAATGTGCCCGCCATCCAATGCAGGGATGGGCAGCAGATTTGTATAGCCAAGGGCAATGGATATTATTGCAAAGAAATAAAGGGTGTTCAAATTGGCGTATTGTGGATTCGCGACTGCCTGGGCTTGATCCTGGGATTGAACCTGGGAAAAGATATCATAAATGCCCACCACGCTGACGACCCTGCCTTGTTCTGGGGATATTTGACCTTTGATCAACTGGTAAGGTAATAAGATCAATTGTTTGCCTTGGGCAAGGGTATCTGTAACTGCATACGGGATGGCACCAAGAATCGTAGTAGAGATTACCGGGTTGCCGATGACGACTCCGAGCGCGCCTTCTCCCTGGGGCGGGTTGGCACGCGGCGTCAGCATCACTGATTGAGTGTTCCCATCACTCAAAACCGTTACTTCAACCTCTTTACCCACAGACGCTTTGACGACCTGTGAAAGTTGGGTCATTCCAGTAATTTGGATCCCATCGATCGAGACAAAGGTATCCAGCGGTTTGATGCCTGCCTGGGCTGCAGGTGAATTGGGAGCGACAGATTGGATTTGCACTTTCGAGTAATCCGGTGTGCCGGTACGGGTAAAGATCACGGCGATAATCAGCATCCCGACGAGAAGGTTCATTATGGGTCCGCCGAGGAGCACAGTCAATCGGCGCCATGGGTTGGCTGCTGCGAAAGACCCGGCTTCCATCGTATTGCCGGTTTCACCCTTCATCTTGGTAAACCCACCGAAGGGGATCCAGTTCAATGAATAGATTGTCCCCTTATGTGTGAACAGTTTCACCATTCGCGGGGGATAGCCAAAACCAAACTCTTCGACTTCGATCTTGTTAATGCGGGCCATGATGAAGTGTCCGAGCTCGTGCACGAAGACTAAAACACCGAAAGCCAGGACGAATTCACCGATGGTGAGGATTGTTTTTAACATATTTTCCTTTTCCTAAACCAGTCAACAACAATAAGTTGCTTAATTCACATTATATCGTTTTTACCCATGCGTTCTCAACTGCTCAGCGTAAAACAGTAGGACCACCTGGCTGGGAAACGAGAACATCCTTGACCGCTGGCAGCGACGCGAGCCGTTTGGCAACATTTCCCGCCGCGGATGTTTCGCAGATCACATGCACATTCGGTCCAGCATCGATGCTGCAAGCCACCGGGATGCCGGTTTTCCGCCATGCTGCGACTGCTTTGATGATGTTCAAAGTGGCAGGATCCCAATAAATCAACGGGGGGGTGGACGTCATCATCACTGCGTGCATCATGGTGCTATCGAGCTCGATGATCGACGCGAGTTCGTTGAAATCCCGGGTCTGAATGGCATTGCGGCAGCTATCAAGCCGACGGGGTGCGTCATCGACGCGTGCACGCTGGAGCGGGCTGGTGCGGGCCAGGGTGTGCCCTTCCGTAGAGCCGATCTTTTTCTGTTCCGTTTGAACGATGGCGATGCAGTCGGTTAAGTCCCAAAAATCAGGAGATGCGATCGAAAATGCAAATGAATCGCGATCTGTCTCTCCAGCCGTCCATTCCACAAAGCCGGTCGGGATGGAGCGGCAGGCAGAACCCGACCCGCGCCGGGCAATTCGCGTGAGGTCTTTTTCGCCGATTTCCAACCCAAGCGCGGTTGAAGCCGCTAAGGTCAGCGCCGCGAAGGCTGAAGCTGAGGAGGCGATACCGGATCCTGTGGGAAAATTATTTTCGCTCATGATATGGGCGTTAATCGCGGTTCCGCGGATTCCACGGATCAAATTAAGGTGCGAACTCACCCGTTTCAGCGCCTGCCCCGATTGCCTGACGCCGTTCAGATCAAAAATATCCTCAGGTAAATGCGAATCAAATGTAATTCGGGTTTGAGTCGTCAACCCTTCCAGGTTCATCGAGATCGAACCGTTGGCGGGGATTCGCATAGCATCATCCAAATTACCCCAATACTTGATGAGTGCGATGTTGGGATGGGCAACGGCGGTTGCAGTGAGGGTTGACATAGGTGTATCCTTTCGCAAGAAGTCTACCATGAACGTGTTGGATTAAGATGAATGCATTGTTAGCATTTTATATGATTTTCGCCTGACTTTTCAATGCGCCTCCGCTTTACGTCGCTGAACTTACAATTGACCTCATATTTTAGAATCAAGCAAGCCGGAACGGTTAATCTAATGGCGTAACAAATGGATTCACTTATTCTACTTTCCCGAAATCCGACTAACAATCTACTCTAGGCTTATTGAATTCGGTGTCATAGGTGGGTACAATAAATACAACCAATCTACGCGCCATTATAAATGTTCAAGTAAACACTGTAGCTTGCGTATCTTGAATGACTAATCTCAACTATTTTAGAATATGGAGAGTGAATATGGAACTCGGAGGGTACGCAAATAAAATTGCTCATGTCGATTTGAGTACTGGCAATGTAGAGTTTAAACCCATTCCTGAGGACTGGGCTCGCAAGTACGTTGGGGGGCGAGGTCTTGGGGTCAGATATGTGCTCGAAGCCGGCCCGCAAGTCGACCCACTTGGACCTGATAATATTTTGTGTTTCATGAATGGTCCATTGACTGGCACTGAAGTCAACCTGAGTGGACGCATGGCGGTGGTCACAAAATCGCCGCTGACTGGAACGGTGACTGACAGTCATCATGGAGGATGGAGTGCAGCCCGACTGCGGTGGGCAGGCTACGATGGACTCATATTTAAGGGAAAATCTCCTAAGCCGGTCTATGTATATATTCATGACGATAAAGTTGAAATCCTTGACGCTTCTGAATTATGGGGTCAGGGCGTACACGAAACCATCCAGCACTTTAAGGAAAAATATGGCGAGAAGGATCTGAGTGTTATCGCGATTGGCCAGGGAGGCGAAAATCTTGTCAAGTTTGCCTCCTGGATTAACGAAGATGACCGTGCCAGCGGTCGCGGCGGTACCGGCTGTGTTGGCGGAAGTAAGAAGCTGAAAGCGATCGTGATTAAATCCGAAAAAAAGATGCCCAAAGCAGTCGACCATGATAAATGGAAGGTAGCCCATGAAAAAGCCCTGGCTGAACTGATGGACGAACGGGTTGTCACTTCACCCCGGAAAGGCGGTTTGTCAGTTTATGGAACCAATGTATTGATGAATATGACCAATGTGATTGGCGGCTTACCTACAAAAAACAGCCAACTCACCGCTTTTGGGGATAAAGCCGAGTTGATCAGTGGAGAATATGTCAATGCGAATATTTTAGTGAGCAACCCGACCTGTCATGCCTGCCCGGTGGCTTGCAAAAAAGAGGTGGAAATTAAGGAAGGCCCCTGGACTGGGCTTCGCATGGAATCGGTTGAGTATGAACCCGCATGGGCATTCGGCGCTAATTGTCTTAACTCTGATATCAACACGGTTGCCAAGTTAATTGACATGTGTAACGAATACGGCATCGATGCCATTGAAACTGGGAATGCCCTTTCCACCTACATGGAAGCCAGCGAAAAAGGATTTACCGATGGAGATGGGAAGATCGATTGGGCTGATGCAGCAGAAATGGTGGAAACGGTCAAAAAGATCGCATTTCGAATCGGCGTCGGTGATAAGATTGCAGAAGGTCCAGCAAGGTATGCCAAATCTCTGGGGCACCCCGAAATATCGATGTCAGTTAAGGGGCAGTCCATTCCAGCGTATGATCCCCGCGGGATCAAAGGAATGGGGTTGGGGTATGCAACCAGTAATCGTGGTGCTTGCCACCTCCGCGGATATACCCCGGCAGCCGAAGTTGTAGGCAATGTACTGGGGCCTTCAACAGTCGCAGACCCGTTAGCCTGGAAGGGCAAGGCAGAGATGAATGTAATCTTCCAGAATGTTCACGCGGTCACAGATTGCATGGATGTATGCAAGTTCAGCACTTTTTCGGAGTCTCTCGATTCATACGCGGCGCAATTTGAGGCGTATACCGGCATCCCCTCGAGTGCTGAACATTTACTCAAAGTTGGCGAACGGGTTTACAACCTTGAACGTTATTACAATAACCTGGCAGGATTACGCGAAGGCAGCGACTATTTGCCAAAACGCTTTACCGATGAACCATCCACCGAAGGCGGATCTAAAGGTCAGGTTTGCGAACTGGCTGAAATGTTGCCGGAATATTATGAGATACGGGGTTGGGTCAATGGGGTGGTTCCAGAAGCCAAATTGAAAGAATTAGAGATCATCTGAAACTGAACTTCGTCCGCCATACCGGAGAATAAATTAACAATCGGGGCGCTTCATTGCTGTGAAGCGCCCCGTGAAATTTATCCACCTCCCACAGCAGGAAAAACACTGATCGTATCTGTCGGTTTTGTAATGGTCTCCAATTGTTCATTCAAAAAGGGGGCGTCCCGCCCGTTGACGAATATGTGAACATATCCCCACAAATTGCCATTTTTCTGTAGCAACTTATCTCGCATAGGCGGAAAACGCGTGACGATCGCGTCTACCACCTGGCGAACGCTGGCATTTTCGGGAATTTCGATTTCGACAATCTTCTGCCCTGCGATATCACGAAAAGTGGCATAAAAGTAAACTTTCATTTACACCTCTTTTTAAGATTGATCCTCTTGTAACAACCTTTGGACACCCTCAACATTAATAGTACCGCTTGAAATTGGTGAAAAAAGGCTCAAAACATCCTTTTCACTGAGGAGCGTATACACTCCATTCTCCAGCAAGCGAGGATTGCGTCCATTTATGTATAGGGGAATGAATGGAAGCAAATTTCCGTTTTCGTCAAGAATCTCGTGCTTAAGCGCTGGAAATTTGACTACCAGGACATGCAAAAGGCTAATAACGGTCTCTTCTTGTGGCTTTTTGATTTCAACCGTTTTTTTCCCGGCAATCAATCGGAAGGTGCCATAAAGGTCAACTTGCATAGAGTCCCATTTTCTTTCTTGAATGACAACACGGATCATTTTCGGGATGATTCTGCACTGTACCTCTTAACGATTTGGGGAAATTTGCCGACCCCAAAAGCGATCAAATTTATTCTATCATTACTTACGGGCATTGGATGATGCCTTGTGCCCATAAGCATCCACCACAAGTTGGAAATTTGTTGCCAAGACAATCTTCCGCGTTGGTCTCGGAAAGATCGCACCCACCGCAAAAAGTGCAGGGTGCGAATACGAAATTGTGCAAACGCTCGCGATACGATCGATAATCCGGTGACTGCCAAAGCTCCAGAATTGAATGGTCATTGATATTGCCAATGATGTGCTTCTTTGATTGGCGCGGTTTATTATGCAAATAGCTCGTAAATGTATGCATTAATGGCCAACACGGGCTCACGTCTCCATTCCAGGCAATGGACATCGTCCCACTTTCCACGAAGTTGCAGACATCATTCGCACCTCCCCAATTGTTCCCGGCAAAATTAACGTTACAACCGCTGTTAAAAGCCTGGGTCAGCGCATCGCGGGTTTGATCGTCAAAATCGATTTTCGGAAGACTCAAAGAAGGCAAAACAGATGACGGTATATAGGCGATATTACGAAGGGTGCGCGAATAAAGGCATTCAGTTTGCTTGTCTGCAGTAGCTGGTTGGAGATTGCTGACAGAAAAGTATTTTGCTCCCAATGAGATGCCGAGCCGGATGACTTTAGGCAGATCATTGATGTTGCGTTGCATGGCTAGAAAAGCAATTCCGATTTCCGGTGTAGGAAAGTGTCCTCCTTTACGAATTTGGGTTAGCATGCGGATGTTGGAGATAATTTGCGGAAGGTGAGAGCCGATTCGAACATCGGCATAAGTTTCCGGGGAGGCGCCGTCAATCGAGACCCATAAGGTATCCAGTCCTGCTTCGACGAGGTTGTGGATTTTCTTTTCAGTTAATAAAAGCCCATTTGTGATCAATTCCACTTTTCCGCCAAGCGATTTGGCGGCTGCAATCCAATCGATGGTATTGGCGTGAAAAAGGGGTTCTCCGATACCGCCAAAATAAATTGAGGGAACGGGATCAATCTTGCTCAGGCTGGTAAGAATTGAGTCAAATGTCGCCTGGTCCATCCGTCCATCAGGTTCATCCCAGCTATGGCGAAAGCAAGTAATGCAATTGAGGTTACAAGCTACAGTCGGTTCGATATAAATTTTTGTGAGATGGGTAATCGGGCGATGAATCTTGACAAAGTTGTTCCCTTCGTCGAGACGTACTTTTGTTCCGGGCTGAAGCCCAAAACGAGAAGCAACATCGGGTGGGAAAACCAGGCGTCCAAGTTCGTCAATTTCTGCCCAAGCCGTCGTCCGTTTCGTCGAATTCATGGTCGGATCCCTTTTTGAATCGTGCAGATGATGACCTTATTCTACAGGGTTATTACGGCGAAAGGGCAACGTAATTAAAGGGATTATGGATCAAAGGATGCAAAAAAGGATTGGTGGGTTTGTTTGAAGCTTATTGGTTGAGGAAATGAGATGCTGCCTACTACTTCTTGAGGAAAATGATGAGGAATACCAGGGCAGCCGAAAATAGCATGACCCCGAAAAAGAGGATGACCCATTTCCACGAAAATGCAATGGTTTTGTGTCGAAGCTGGTAAATCGTGGAAGCAAAGCTGGAGATGATGAGGAGGGCAAATAGGTCCCAATTGGTTTGCTCGTAAAGCATTGATCGGATCACGATCAACACCAACAAGCCATAGGATAGGGTATTGTAGCCAATTCGAAAGCTGGCATTTTCAACTGCATAATATCGTTCATCCCGGATAACTGAATCTTTATTCATTATCCATCTCCTTCGAGAAAAAAAAGTTCGTCTACAGGTTTTTCCAATTTCTCTGCAATGAGGAAGGCAAGCAGGGCGGACGGGACATACTGTCTCGTTTCGATCGAGCTGATCGTTTGACGGCTGACACCCGTCAAAGCCGCCAGCTCTTCTTGAGAGAGGTTCTTTTCAGCCCTTGCCACTTTCAACTTGTTTTCCAACCGTTTCATTTGGAGGTCCCTTTTTTATCATTATAGAAGATGAATCCGAAAATGTCAAGTGTACTTGTCAAAAAGACAAGTATAACGTGCGTATTGGACTTGCCTATTGATGAGATAGATGTAGATTCATGTGCTCTTTGAGAGATCAATACCTCAATTCTATCCGTTCGGTGAACTGAACTCCGCCATGATCGACAAGTGTGAAACCCGTTTTGATCTAGCTTTTCGAAAGGTGCTAAGATTGTATAGGGCTGCTTTCTGGGTTAAGCCACCTAAATCCAGCCTTGGTAAAAAGCCATCTTTCGGAGGTGTGAAATGAGAAAAATAAAATTGGGTCGCAGCGAAGTTGAAGTCCCAGTGGTCGCTGTGGGGTGCATGCGCATCAATTCGTTGGGAGAAATGCAAGCCGAAAAGTTCGTCCAAACGGCATTGGATTTGAACGCCAATTTCTTTGACCACGCCGATATTTATGGCGGCGGGGAATGTGAAGCGATCTTTTCGAAGGCGATTCATATGAAGGATTCGATCAGAGAAAAGATCATTCTTCAAACAAAGTGCGGCATCACCGATACCACCTATGATTTTTCGAAAGAGCACATTCTCGAAGCTGTTGATGGAAGTCTCAAGCGCCTTCAAACAGACTACGTAGACATCCTGCTCTTGCACCGCCCGGATGCTTTGGTAGAGCCGGAAGAGGTGGCAGAAGCTTTCAAGATCTTGGAGGATTCAGGCAAGGTAAAGCATTTCGGCGTTTCAAACCAAAAGCCGATGCAGATCGAATTACTGCAAAAATCACTTCGTCAACCGATTCTCGTGAATCAACTGCAGTTAAGTATCACGAATGCCACCATGATCTCCAATGGGATCAACGTGAATATGGAAAATGATAAAGCGGTGGATCGTGACGGCAGCATTTTGGATTATTGCCGGCTGCACGACATTACCATTCAACCCTGGTCTCCTTTTCAATATGGATTCTTCGATGGGGTTTTCCTGGGGAACAAGAAATTCTTTCAATTGAATGCCAAGATCGACGAGATAGCCAGGCGATATCAAGTCTCGAACACCACCATCACCCTCGCCTGGATCTTGCGCCACCCGGCGAAGATGCAGCCTGTCATTGGCACGATGAACCTTGGACGATTAAGCGATTGTGTCAAAGCCGCTGAAATTACCCTTACCAGGGAAGAGTGGTATGAGATTTTCAACGCTGCCGGGAATTCCTTACCCTGATTTGATGCTTCACAATTCTTTTGTGAACGGTTTGGAACTTAGCCTGCCAAATATTTCTACATATAGAACTAAATAGAATCTCTATGTGAGCCAGACATCCTCAAAGATAAACGCCCTGAAAAGGGCGTTTTGTACGAAAGTGTTTGGCGGTGTGACACAGAAGGTGATATTGAAAACTCTTTAGTCTTGAATGACCACTTTTTGCACGTACGGTGAAGTACTGGCTGCCAGCAGAGCTGCGTAACCTGGAAGAAAAGTGATCTCGTCGCCTAATGCGATTGGACTGGCTGCCTCTTCGACATCCAAGATCAAGTGGTCACTACTGCCGCCGAGGACGAGGATGCCAGGATCGTGGGTCTCAAGGTTGTCGATGTTCACATCCTGACGCCCGATATTGCAAATTGCCCGCAGCCGTGTACCCCGGTCAACAAATTGAGGGCTGCCGCCAAACGCATCCTGCCCGTATTCGCCAATTGGGATGGACGGTTTTCGTTCCAGTTCGATGACTTCGGCGATGATCTTATAAGTGTCCTGGCGGGTACCGGGCCATGGCTCCCGGTTGATCACGTTGCGTCCCAACTGAATTGCTTCACCGATGCGAAGCTGGTTGATCTCTGGCGGCATGCCACCGCTCGCCAAAAGCGGCAAATTTGCGCTGTTGCCACCACTGAGAAAAGGGAGTTCCAATCCGAGAGTGCTGCGGCATTGATCTCGCAGGTCGATCAACAGCTGCATTTTCTCATGGGTTGGGATCACCCCTCCGTAACAGGCAAGATTGCTGCCGAGCCCTATTAGGTCGATGTTGGGTAAATCTGACGTTTTTCGAACGGTCTCGATCAGGTGGTCTGGCCAAACCCCTTCCCGCAAATCCCCCAAATCGACCATGAGGATTACCTTGTGAGTCTTTTTTTGCTGTTGAGCTGCAGCCGAAAGCAGCCTGATCGTCTCATAGGAAGAATTGAGTGAGATATCCGCCAGTTCCACGACCGTGGCAGCGTGGCTTGGAGTGGGAATACGGGTCAGTATCAACGGGAGAGAAGTACCCATCTGCCGGATGGCTTCGAGGTTTTCAATCCTTGAATCCGCGAGCAGGTCGACACCTGCAGCTACCAATGCGTGTACCACTGAAGGATGGGCGCACGTCACCTTGGTGACGCCTGCAACCTGGACTTTATGCTTATGACAAAGCCCAACGATGGAGAGGGCATTTTCTTTGATGCGGCTGGGGTATATTTCCAAACGTGGAGTGGGAAGGCTCATACAACCTCTGTTGCCGTCCAATGTTGAAAGGTGGATTTGACAGCTTCCGGGTAAACCTGGGCGAGGGTGCCCAGCGCAGAAAAGAGATAATTGCGGTCCATCAGGATCAAGGCGTCGGGTGAAGGCAGCAAGTATTTTCCAGCGCCGGTGCAGATGCTGCGCAGGATGTCCCGTCCGCCTTCCACCCGTGTCAGGGCGCCGCCCGTACCGATGACCCATTTAACTGCAGTCAGATCCTTGCCTTTGACGATTTTCTTTTTCCCGGTGGGCGTGTACGTGTCGGTGACCACTGCTGCATGGCGGCGGACGCCGATATTTACAGCCTTGGCGCACAACCAACGTACCATTTCTTTTTGTTCTTCAGTCCGCGGTATGGCTTGAAGATCAACCAGTCGCTGCAACCATTCCGAATCACCCTCGAGTTCGACGATATTGCGGGCGTTCACGTATACACCCAGGTCACCTTCAACCGTCCGTTTGGCATGCGGTTCAGGTTCGATGCTCCTGGATGTCCATTCCGGGCTGCCGTCTGTGACGCTGTGCACATCCGTGGTGGCTCCGCCCACATCAAAGACAAGGCAGTCGCCCATGACTTCGGCAAAAAGCTCTGTACCGAGCAGCACAGCACCGGGCGTTGGCAGGATTGCCTGGCGTGTGAGTTCTGCAATGTGAGCCATGCCGGGGGCATGGATGATGTGACGGTTGAACACTTCGTGAATGATCTTTCGCAGGGGTTCGATATTCAGCACATCCACCTCAGGAAAAACGTTTGCGGTGATGAGCAACTCCTGGTTGGCGTTCCTGAAAATATCTTGAATTTGATTGCGAATTGCCGTATTTCCGGCATAGACGACCGGAGCAGGTAAATGCAGGTTTGCGATGGCTTTGGCATTCTGCAGGACGATCTCTTTTTCACCGTAATCCACGCCACCTGCCAGGAGAATGATGTTGGGCTGGATGGCACGCAGTTCGTCCAGGTCATATGCATCGAGCAGCCCCGCAGTCACTTTCTTGACGATCGCGCCTGCGCCAAGGGCTGCTTCGCGGGCAGCTCGGGCGGTCATGTTAAGGGTGAGTCCGTGGACGGTCATCCTGAGCCCGCCAGCGGCTGAGCTGTTGACAAAGATTGCGGGGTGCGAAGTGGGTTTCCCAACCGTCGATTCGAGTTCAGCGATGGCTTGTTGGACACCGATGCGCACATCACCCTGCACCTACGGATAGTCGGTGCAAAACCCTGGGCAAGGTGTTCAAACTGTCCTTCAGGCAGCAGGCTAAAGCCGTTTGCCTTGGTGATGGTCGAACCGACCTCGATCGTCATGAATTGGATTTCGCTTGCCACCATACCGCCTGTTTTTGAAACTCTACAAGATACCCCTGGATTGAAGGATCTTTACCATGGTATTGACCACATCAATGCCGTGCGTTCCCCGGCCAAAAGTGGCGTCCAGCCCGGTCTCTTTTGCCATGTCGCGATTCACCTGGGTGCCGCCCGCGATCAGGATAATATGGTCGCGAATTCCGCGCTCAATGCACAAATCGGCCAGTTTCTTCATCTGCTGGCGGTGCACGTCGTTATGGCTGATGATGGTGGAGATGAGAATGGCCTGCGCTCCGGTTTCGATGGCTGCATCGATCAGTTTGTCGATAGGGACGGACGTACCGAGGTAAGTGTATTTGACGCCGTACTTCTCGATGCCGCCGTGCTTGATATCGAGAATTTCGCGCAACCCGACGCTGTGTTCGTCTTCGCCAACCGTGGCTGCGACAACTCTCAGCCCGACCTTTTTCACCGCCTCGCGCAATACATCTTCATCCAGGATGATCTCTTTTTCGGGCACTTTCAAAGTTTTGACGTCGATGTCAAATGCGACCTTGCCTTTGACCTCGACGAAGCAACCTTCTGCAGGGTGCATCACCTGGATGTTGACCACCTCAGGATCGATCAGCCCCAATTTTTTGGCCATCTCAATACCATAAACCCCGGCGACATTCTCGGGCAGGGGGACGAAAAATTGGGTGAGGATGATGCCGTCGCCCGCCCATTCCGCTTCGGGTTTGATCATTCCGCCTTTGCGATAGGGATAGCTCTCTTCGAGGCGCTTATCGGCGTTGTCTTCTTCATCCAATTCGTCGATGTAGACAATTTTCTCGGGTTTGCACAGGGTGCAGCCGCCGATGGGATCATCAGCATGAAGAACCCCGGCGGGGAGATGATTTTCGCCAAAGTGGTCGCAGACCGGCGCATAATAATCGGGGTCGCGCTGGATGATCGAACCGGCTGCCACGCCGCCTTTACCGTCACGGGCGATCCCGTCACCGTTACGCTCGGGGTATTTTGCTGAATCAACGAAGAAACCCTGTTCCACCGCGGCAAAATAGCCTCCGATCTCGATGATCTCTTCCAGAAAGGCGACGGCACGTTCCTTGATGTCGCGCACCATTTCGCCGAGCGGACCTGACGTTTTGAGTTCGACAAGTTCCTTGATGCCATCCAAAGCTGCCCAGGTTTGTTTGACCGTCTGGATGCCGCGAATGTTGTTGTAATGCCAGGGAAGGTTGCGGCCTTCATCCGGGGTGATCGTGCTCTGGATGTCGGCACTGGTGAGCATCGAAATCAGGGTATCGATGGTGTGGGTGCGAATCGCCTCTTCGATATCCGCTTCGATATAACGCGTATTTTGCTGAGCGCGCATCTTGAATTCAGAGAAGAAATCCCGCAGGGCGACCGCGTAAGGCAGGTCATACCAGAGCTTGGGGGCGGGGGGAGCATCGGGAGGAACGGTGGAAAGTCCGATCAGGTCTTTCTTCATCCCGACCTCGACCGAGAATGCACAGTTAATGCCGTGCTGCACCATCAATTCGGGCATCACCAACCAACCAGCCTTGGCGGTGGCATTGGCATTGTGTGCTCCGTCGATCTGGAAGATCCCTGCACCGTCCATCACCTTCTTGGCTTCGGCAGCGTCGACAAATGAGCGGTACATGTTCACATTGCGGTACAAAACGTTATATTGGGGATCCTGGTGCGCGCCGTTGACGCCTTCTTCAGCGAAAAGCACTGCCACTTCAGGCCCGGCAACACCCGATACATAACTGTGAAAATTGATCGGACGCCCAACCTCTTTTTCGATCAGGTCGCAGGCTTTGCGGCTGGCACGGATCTGCTTGCGGGTGATGGGAACGCCGCCAGTGCCTTCGGGCGTGCCCTCGAGCAGCCCGTCGATGTGGCTCTGACCTGTGGTGCGGATGACCATCAAGTGGTCAGCCCCATGCCAGGCAGCCATGCGCATGCGGCGCAGATCATCTTCAAACCGGCCGGAGGCGATTTCAGTGGTCACGACACAGCTTGGTTGAGGATCGATATGGTCGAAGTATTTTGAAGCAGGCAAACCGATACTATTCTTCAAAGGACGAGACATATCGCGAAAGTGAAAGGGGCCCATGTCCACGCCTTCAGGGGGGACGTCGCGCCATGTCCAGCCCTTTCGCGAGGGGTGATAATTTTCAAGCCCTTCAAGAATGATTTCAATGTCCATCTTTTCGTGTGGGTCGAGCGGTTTGGGTTCTGTCATCAAGCGCCTCTTCAATGGGTGAGCTAAAACAAACCAGTAAGAACGTCTTTATTGGCAAGGATCATGGCTGCGGCGCCGGGGATATCGCTGCCGGTCTTTTGGGAAACCTTCAGGACCACATTGCCGGCTCCTTTGCCCAATAATCCTGCCTGCAGAACCTGATCGACGACCGCATGTGCAGTGATGCTGTCGATGCCCATGCGCAACAGAACAGAGCGCTCGATGGAGGGGGAGGTGTGGGTTTTGGCGAGGTCGACAATCGGATCCACCACCTGGTAGCATAACTCCCAAAAGCGGTTTTTCAATTCATCATCGCTCAATTTCTTGAGCTCCTGGCGACGTTCTTCAAAGCGTTGGTTTCTATCCGAGTCCATTTTTATTTCCTTATCAGAATTTACTTATGCAGGTTTGTTCTCGATCACCCAGGCTGGCGTCTTTTTGACGTCGGCAGCCAGGAAGGTGATATCCGATTCGGTCCATTGCGAGGCGGGCAGAACGTTTGCAGCATTCGCAAGGTAAGAGCGGCGCAGCTTGTCCACGTCCTGTTCCCTGCCGGTTACCTGCTCTAGGTGTTCAGGGATCACGATGGATTTACCGGGAACACTTTCCTTCGGGTCGCCGCGCCTGACTTCAACCCCGTTTTCGCGGGCAAAAGAAAGCTGGCTGTTGTGATGTTTGCCGGCGCCGGTGTATTCGGTTTCCTGGACCACGATAATCTGGTCTTGATCCATCTGGCGCGCCATGGTCACGGCGGCGGTCAGGCTGGTATTGCCCGCAGGACCTCTTTCAAGCCCCTCGATTTTCGTCAGCAGTTCGGTGATGTAGAATACTTCACCCTGGGTCACCAGGTGGTATTCATCCATGTAACGCAGGGAGCGGGCAGCATTGCGGGGCACATCCACGCGGTCAGGCCAGGTGGCAAAAGGAATGCCGAACCCGGTATGACCGGTGGTGAAGGATTTTCGATTGAAATCATGGTCAGATGCCATGTGCAAACCGCTCAAATCGACCGAGCAGGCGACGATCCGGCTCTGGTCGCAGCCGGCCTGCAGCAAACCGCGGGCGGTCCCCGTCAAATTTCCGCCTCCGGCATGGGTGATGGCCACAACGTCGGGGGCTTTGCCGTAACGGGCTTTGACCTGTTCGCCGATTTCGAACCCGAGGCTTTCAACGCCGCGGATCCCAAAGGGGGTGTAAAGGCTGGCGTTAAAAAAACCTGTTTCTTCGAGGGTGCGCAACTGCATATAGAAGAGTTCCGGTCCGACCGTGAGCTTAAGGACTTCAGCACCATAGGCTTCGCAGGCGCGGCTCTTTTCCACAATTTCGGGTTGGCCAATCCCGCGGCTGTCATAGATTTCCTGGATAACGATACATTTCAATTTGCGTTGCGCTGCCTGTGAGGCGACCGCAGCGCCATAATTGCCGCTGGTGGCAGCGATCATGCCCTTGTAGCCTTTCTTTTGCGCCTCGTAAGCACTGATGGAGGCGCGGCGGGCTTTGAAGGATCCAGACGCATTGGCAGCCTCGTCTTTGACCAGGATCAGCGCACCTTTGCCAGGGGGAGAGATTTTGCGCACGGCTTCCGTCAGGTTGCGGAGTTCCAAAAGCGGCGTATTCCCCACCTTGGTGTCGCGCTGGATTTGAATGATCTCATCCATGGTGTAGCCGGTCTCACTCATCATGCGCTCGTAATCGAAGGCGATCGGGCTTTGGATGAAATCATCGAAGTCGATCCCCATGGACTGTTTCATGATCTCGTTCTTGCGTGCGATCACAGCGGAGTAGGACATGTCTTTCGTGGTCATTGTTCAAACTCCGTTCCGATGGTCAATAATTCGGGGATGGTTTTGCCGAAGCTGTGAGTGTAGCTGGGGTTCAGGGTGATCAACTTGCCGCTCAAGGTTCGTCCAATGATGGTTTGGATGCGGGCTTCCTCACCCAAGTCAGCCTCCGCCAGTAAAAAACCGGATGCTCGCAGAATGTAGGGGACTTTCCTGGTATCTTCAGGGAGTGATTGAGCGCGTTGTTCGGGAGTAAAAATAACCTGTTCAATCTCGACCCAGGTTCCCTTTTGGATTTTACCCATGCTTTTCCTCCAATAAATGCTTGCTTTACACAGTTGATGAAGCAGAGCTTGCTTGAAGGTTAGCTCTGCATATGTCCTGTTAGTATGATTGAGAATTGAGACATTAAATGGCTCGGGAATAGGCAGTCTCGCCCATCAGAGCTGCAGGCACCGGCAGGTCGATCATCCTTTTCAGCCCGGGGGTGGCTGCAACAACGAGCGGGATGCAGTTGACAGCGATGCCTTCGGTGGCAATCCCGCCGGCAATTTCGGGTTTGATCGACATGTGGATTTCCGGCTTGCCGTAGATGTTGATGTAGTCGCCCGTATCCTGGTTTTCCAGGCTGGGGTGAATTTGCTGCGGGTGGATCAGGCGGATCACTTCCTTATCACCGCGATATCCGACTCCAATGTGAGAGCATCCGGCAACCATGCCCGGCTCGACAACCACATAGGGTGTTTCGCGGTGGACTTTGCTGATGATCGGTTCGCGGGTTTGGACAATGCGATCAACTCCGAGCCCGAGTGCGTCGCTGATCATCGTAATCGATTCGGGGAACCCGACATGACCCATGATGGATCCGTCTGCGATCCCGGCTCTGAATGCTTCGGGAGTGGAGCCGACGCCCTGGCTTTTCATCACCGTGGTGCCGTAAGGACTGAGGTCATTGACCCGCGAGGCTTCGATGCGGTCGACATTGTGGCTGCCTGCGGTGAGGGCAACCACCAATAAATCCAAAACAAATCCCGGGTTGACGCCAGTACCCAGGATCGAAACGCCATTTTTCTTGGCCAATGCATCCAATTCTTTGGCAAGTTCCGGATGCTGTGCTTCTGCATCCGACATTTCTTCTGCGATCGAAATGCAGTTGATCCCCGCAATCAGGATCTTGCGCAAATCAGGAATTTGATCTTTGAGCCAGGATGTCGTGGCGATGACCACAATATCCACAGCGTCTTTTTTGAGCACATCTTCAGGTTTATCGGTCACCAAGACTCCGAGGGGTTTGCCGATTCCCAAGACACTCCCAAGGTTTTTGCCGACATAGTCGGGTCTTCCATCCACTGCTGCGACGATCTTGAGACCAGGTTTATCCAGCATGAGCTTAGCCATACCGCTGCCCATGGCTCCAAGACCCCACTGAAGGACGCGAATCGGATTCATACATTCTCCTGAACTGAATTGTGGAATTGGTTGATGATGGTGGTCAACACCAAGGGTTATTTTAACATAAAACCCTGAACCTGACCGTGCCTTGAGGAAGGGGAGGAAGAAAGTGACCTAAAGAATTGCGCGTAGTCAATTACTTTATAGAAAGGGAAGAAATCCAAAATGTTGTATAGATTATGCGCATAGCCAATTATGACGCAAACAGATCTTGAAAATTCACACTGGTGAATTGACCCAATACCTGGCGCTTAACCTTCCAATGAGTGGGAAAAGAGATTTAATTTGACCGGAATTCCGCCATTCAGCAGGCGAATCGT
>CAVQOS010000035.1:0-9922 GCA_963714465.1 uncultured Chloroflexia bacterium
ACAGGTGGGGCTGCCCAGGCCTAAATTCGCGATCAGTGCATCGTCACTGGAAAGCAGTGCCAGATTCCAACCTGCAAACTTTTGTTGATAGATTGAGCCAAAGCGCGCGTAGAGATCCCTCAAGTCTTTGCCTTCAGATACACGGACACCGTAGGGTGGGTTGGAGACAATCCAACCTAGCGCGGGAAGAGGTTCAAGGAAAGACACCGCTTGCTGGATAAAGGTGATCCGGTCTTTGAGCCCGGCACGGGCGGCATTGGCTTTTGAACTTTCAATGGCGCCGCTGTCACGATCAGAGCCCTGGATGGGAACGTCGCTGTGGAGGATGCCCATGCGGGCAGTTTGGAGCTGGCTCTGCCAGAGTTCCGCCTGGTGGATGGGCCAGGTCGTGAACTGAAATTCACGGGCGATGCCAGGGGAAACATGGTTGGCGATCAGCCCGGCTTCGATGGGAAAGGTGCCTGATCCGCAAAATGGGTCGATCAGCGGGGTGGTTCCGTCCCATCCGCTGGCGAGCAGGATCCCGGCTGCCAGGTTCTCGCGCAGCGGGGCTTTCGCGGTCGCCAGGCGGTATCCACGCCGGTGCAGCAGTTCGCCTGAACTGTCGATGCTGATGACACAAAAATCATGGTTGATGCGTACCAGCACAAGCTGACCGGGTTTGTCTTTAAGCGAAACGCAGGCGGGTTTTTTCAAGTGTGCAAGATGATCATTCACGGCTCCAAGGACGCGTTCAGCCACGGCATCTGAATGGTAAAGTTTCGATTTGTGACAGGTGACCTTGAAAAGCAGATTCGCACCCGGCTTGATGAACTGTTCCCAGGGCAGGCGGCTGCCTTTTTTGCGGAGTTCGCTAAAAGCCGCAGCATAAAAAGACCCCAGGCGAACCACCACCCGGCTTGCGGTACGCAGATGCAGGTTGCAGCGGTAAATGTCTTCCAATCCGCCTTCGATTTCAATTCCGCCCGGTTCTTCACCGGATTGAACCAGGGTATCGTCTTCATTCTTGACCGGTTCAGCAGCCAGCCTCAATCCTTTCAACTCTCCTGCCAGGGCAGGCTCCAACCCGGGTGGGCAGGAAATGTAAATCATATATTTCGAGTTAGCACTCATTTTTGGGTCGCTTTCCTGGTTTTTACTTGAACTGGATGCTGGTTCCTCCCGGAGGAAGGCTTTCTTCTTGGGTCGGATGAACTGTTACCGGTAATGATCTCTTTTTGCGTTTCTTTGCGCTGCAGATGTTTTTCAACAAAAATGGGGGTTCCGGTGAATGGGTCTTTTTCGGTGTAATACATCACACTGGCATAGGTGGACGGGGTGGGAGTGAAGATTTGTACCTGCTCAGGGTTCAACTTTAATGTCTGGCTGGTAAATTGGTGCAGTTTTTTCATCTCAATATCGCTGCAGCCGGGATAAGCCGCGATCAAGTAATAAGTCAGAAATTGATTTTTGCCGGATTCATGAGATAGTTCTTCGAAGGCGCGTTTGAACTTGAGTAGTGAATCCACCGGAGGCTTGCCCATCATTCTCAGAACGGACGGCTCAGAATGTTCGGGTGCCACTTTCATTTGCCCCGAGGTGTGATGCTGCGCAACTTCCCTCAGATAATCCGTGCCGTGGATGCGGTCTGCGACGACCATATCATAGCGAATTCCGGAACCGATGAAGACCTTGCGGATACCCGGAATCGCGCGAAGTTGCTTGAGCAAGCGTGTCTGGCGGCTATGATCGATCTTCAGTGCAGGGCAGATCTCGGGGAAGAGGCAGCGTTTATCGATGCATGCGCCTGATTTCAATTTTTTGGCACACTCGATGGCGTACATGTTGGCGGTTGGTCCGCTGATATCCTGAATGATGCCTTTGAAGGATGGGTCGAGGGTCATGGATTTGGCTTCAGCGATGATCGAGTCTTCGCTGCGCCAGGAGACCGTCCGGCCTTCATGAACGGCAATCGCACAAAAATTGCATTCGCCGTAACACCCGCGGTGGGTAGGAATTGAAAACTGGATGGTTTCAAGCGCTTTGGCTTTGCCTGCCCGTTCATAAAAGGGATGCTGTCTGCGCTCGAAGCGAATTGCGTAGACCTTATCCAATTCAGGTTGTGAGAGCAGCATTGCCGGCGGGTTTTGGATATAAAAACGGTCACCCTTCTTCTGTGCCAGCGTTTTGGCAGTGACCGTGTCGTTATTTTTATAGAAAGTGTCGTACATCGAGATAAAGAGGTCTTTATCCGCCACGACTTCTTCGAATGAAGGCAGGATCAGTGCATCTGGGGGTGCTTCATGACCAAGATACGCCAAACCACGAATGGTGCAGGGATCAGTGTGGTCGCGAAGGGCAGTCGCAAGTTCAAGCACGCTTTTTTCTGCCATGCCGTACAAAAGATAATTCGCCTTGGCATCGAAAAGGATAGGTGCGCGGAGTTTATCTTCCCAATAATCATAATGCGTAATGCGCCGCAGGCTCGCTTCGATGCCGCCAAGCACGATGGGGGCGGTATTTTTGAACGCCCTGCGGATGAGATTGCTGTACACGATGACCGCCCGGTCCGGCCGCCGGTTGTTCACCCCGCCCGGGTAAAGTCATCAGAACGACGTTTGCGTAACGTTGCTGTGTAATTGGCCACCATCGAATCCACGGTGCCGCCGGTGACTCCCCAAAATAATGCAGGCTCGCCCAGGCGTTGAATCTCTTTTAGATCCGTGAGGCTGGGTTGGGCAATCACCCCGACTTTATACCCGGCTTCCAGCAGGACCTTGCCGATCAACGCTGTGCCCGAATAGGGTGAATCGATATAAGTATCGCCGGAAACGAGGAGGATATCCAATTGGGACCAGCCCAATTGTTTCAATTCTTCAGGAGTGGTGGGAATAAACAAGCAAACAACCTTTCACATGGTAAACAACCGAAATGAAGTATACCATGTCCGATTCATCCAAAATTAAGCGCTTTCTCAGGGGGCGGCTTTGATCGCGGCGAAACCCACTGCACCGGGTCCGAAATGGACGCCGATCGCCGGTGAGACATCCACAATGTAAAATGCCTTTTGGTCGGGCAACAGATCAGCAACGGACTCTGCGAGGCGTTGCGCTTCGTCCCTGGCATGGGTGTGCAAGATCGAAAGACGCTCAAGAGGACCCAGGGAGCGGAGAGAAGACACCAGTTTATCCATGGATTGGCGCGAAGTGCGCACGAAATCGATCCCAATTTGGCCTGCATGAAGGTGCAGGACCGGTCGGATTTGCAGCAACGAGCTAACACCCGCAGCAATTTGCGAAATTCTTCCACCGAGACGTAAATACTTCAAGGTATTAACGGTGGCACAAGCATATGTCCTTTTTGAGAGGTCGGTGATCTCTTGCAGGATGGTTTCGAGCGGCAGATCCATTTGGGCAGACCTGGCGGCGGCTTCAACGATCAATCCCGTTCCGAGAGAAAGCTGGCCCGTATCAAAGGGCTTGATCAAAGAACTGGCAACTGTCTTTGCTGCAACAACGGCAGTGTTGTAAGTGGACGCCAGCTTGGCAGAGAGGTGGATCGAAAGAATAGCCGTTGCGCCTTTTTCCAGCAGCGACCGGTAAGCACCAGTAAATGCTCCAAGCGCGGGTGCGGAACTGGTTGGATATTTGGCGGTCTCATTCACTTTGCGGTAAAAATCTTCGCTGATGAGGTCCACACCGTCCAGGTAACTTTTTGAGGGAAAGTTGATTGAGCAGTGAAGAGCGGTGATGCCTAATTCTTCGATGACTTCACGTGGGAGGTCGCAAGTGCTGTCGGTGACGATTTTGACGCTCATTTTGTTTCAAACCTGTCATTTCTCAAGAAAATTTGGTTGGTGTGAGACTTGCCATCCAAATAGCAGCGTTAAGTGATGGAAAAATCACTCAGCTGCAACCTCTATCGACCATTATAATCAGATGTGAACATCCTTGTGAGAAGGTGAGCGGAGCCAATGACAAAACAAATCCCGACTTTTGAAAGACTGGACGTACCCCAGGGCACATTACTGTTCGAGTATCTCGGACAGGCAGGCTACCGGATCAAGGGAAAAGCTGTAACGATCCTGATCGATCCATATCTCAGCAATTATGTGGTGGAGAGCGGCACTGGGGATGCAGAACACTTTAGCCGGGCATTCCCTCCACCGGAAGATTCACAAGAGTTGCACGGGATCGATTTGGTGTTTATTACACATGACCATGGAGACCATTGTGACCCGCTCACACTCGTGCCGCTGGTAAAAGCGAACCCTGGACTTAAGGTCATTTGCCCGCCCTCGGCAGCGCGAACGCTGCAAGCTGCCGGAATACCTTCATCATTCTTCGTCACTCCGCCTGAAGGGCAGTGGGAACAAGCCGGGGAGGTGGCTTACACAGCAATCCCTTCCGCTCACTATGCGCTTGAGATCGACCCGGTGACGCGCGCCAATTTGTTCCTCGGGTATGTGCTAAAGATCAACGGTGTAACGCTCTATCATGCAGGGGATACAATTCTTTTTCCAGGCATGCTCGAAAAATTGAATCAAGCAAGTCGTGAATATGATGTGGTTTGCCTGCCCGTAAACGGCAGGGATGCAGCACGGGAAGCCATAGGGATTGTTGGCAACCTGGAGCCAAATGAAGCGCTGGAACTGACGCTAAAGTTGAAGGCAAAAGTGTTGCTTCCCATGCATAATGATCTTTTTACTTCAAATCATCTCAGCCAGGGGGTTTTGTCAGAACTTGCTGAACACAACGCCCCGCGCCAGCGGATTCACTGGCTGCAGCCAGGTGAACTCTTCTGGTATATCAAATAAAAAAACTGCAGCTTGAGCTGCAGTTTTTCATCTCTCCAAATCGAAATTAGTGACCGCAATCGCAAGCGCCGTCTTCACAATCGCAATCTTCACCGTCGCAATCGCAATCGCATTCATCGTCGCCGTGAACGTGTCCATGCTCTAGTTCTTCAGCAGTGGCTTCGCGCAGCCCGGCAATGCTGATATCAAAATTCAGGTCCTTGCCAGCCAGGGGGTGGTTGCCGTTCAGAGTGATGTTCTTATCGTCGAAGGATTCGATTACTGCTACCATAACTTCGCCGTCTTCATTCTGAATGGACACTTCAACGCCGGCTTCCAGGGGAATTTCGGTCGGAAATTCAGCGCGGTCGACTTTCATAACAGCTTCGGGGTCGTAAATGCCGTAACCTTCAGCGGCAGGGACGAAAACGCTCTTTTTGTCGCCGATGGAAAGTCCATAAAGTTCTTTTTCCAAACCGGGGATAATATTTCCCTGTCCCTGGATAAATGCGATGGGCTCGGAGCCTTCAGAGGTATCAACGATTTCGCCGTCAACACTGAGGGAGTATTCCATGGTCACGACAAGGTCTTTTTCGACTTTGTTAAAATTGGGGGTTGCGTTCAATATTTCTCTCTTTCTTTATCTTTCTTCTTGGGTAGATTAGGTCGCAATTATATCATGCCGAACTGAGAAATAATTAAGAATCTCGCACAAATTCCTCTGAATGGACACGTATCGCCGCTTCACCTGGGAGCGGACATTTGAACTCGCAGATATGCTTATGGTAGATTTTGGGATTTCCCCACACGAGATTAAAAGAATTTTTCGCTATTCGTTTGAAAGTACAGTGCATTGATTCGGTGCACTCGATTTCATCATTTTTTGATAATCAGCCATGATGGTTTCGAAGGACATGTTCGTCACAAAATGACCCGGGACGAGTTGACCCCAATCGATGGTAGAAAACAACTCAGTGGACTTATTTTGGACCGCAGTACAGGCGGTCTGGAAGAATCCCTGGGCATTCAGCAGCACCACATGTTTTTCGTCATCCCCCTGGGGCGGGGCAGCCAATATTGCGTTATTCTGGCCTGCGACCCAGTTATTGAACAATGAAAGCCCCGTGTTGTCGGTCACGACCACACCGGTAATTTTGACATTGAACTTTTGCTGGAGTTGGCTGATAAAGCGCGAATTGACCTGTCCGGTCTTGTCCAAGCTGAATTCGGAAGCCAGTGAAGTCTGGACAGCAGCGTCGTAAGATGGCAGCATGGGGATGAACATCACCTGGTTGACACTTGCATAGTAAATAAAAACGCCCCAAGCGGAGATCAATTTCGGTTTCGCCTGGGTGAGATCGTCCACATGGATGAGGATGTAGTTTTGCTGGGTGGAAGCAAGGGCTGTGGCGGCATTCGCGGGCAAGCCCGCAGCTGAGGGGTTCGTCTTGAGGTTGGAAGCCGCCTGAAAGCCAAGATAGGCAAAGACGATGAAAACCAGGAGGATAAAGACGATGGCAATTCTTTTCATGCGGTCCTGTGTTAATAGGCAGGCTTGAATGACTGCCGATCGAAAACGATCAGCCTTTAGCTTTAACTACAAGTATAGCCTAAAAGCAAAAAATCCAAAGCTTCAAGCTCAAGGGTGCATAGCCAATTCCAAATTGTGACCTTGGGGACGTCGGGAAAAAACACAGCAGAGATGGGCTCTGCTGCGGCATGTTCTGTCGGTATGATGATTTATGTTCGTGGATTAGAAGAGGGATCTGATGGTAAAGGCAATGATCCCGGTGGCGAACCCGGCGCATGCAATGATAAATACGGAAGCGATCTTTTTGGTCAATACCTCGTTTTGGTAAATTTTGAGTACAGTGCTGACAATGTTCCGCACAGGTGTCGAGCGGGTAAGCATGAGTATGGCGATATCCCAGAAGCGGAGTTCAATTTTTTGAGAAAAGCTGGCGATCATTTTGCACCTCTTAGCGTGACGTGGATAGTTTAAGAATTTTACCGGATTCAGTTGCGGTTACACGTACTATCCGTGCAAGATTCTTGCCATCTTCGGTTTTGACGCTGCCTTTAAAAACGAGCGCACAATTTCCACTTTCCTGACTCTTCACTGATGGCTTAACGCCCTTGAGTTCGGGAAATTTACGGTAAACGGATTGACAAACCTGACTTAAAGCTTTCTCTTCCATGCTGTACTCCATTCTCCAGACTAGCGCACACGCCTCCGCAGGAATGCGGGGATATCCAGATCGACAAATGCACCCGCCATTTCGTATTGAGCCGATTCTCGTAAAGGCGATTCAAGATTGATCGGTGCAACCTCATCTTCTTCGCGGACTTTTTGGATCGGGGTCTGGGTTTGCTTGTGACTCGCTTCAACTCCGGTGGCACCAATCCCGGTGATGACCAGGATGACCTGGGCTCGATTTTCCATGCGCTCGTCCGTGATCACGCCTGGGACGATCTCAGCCCTGTTCCCCGTTTTTTCCTGGAGTTCATTGAGGGCATTGGCTACTTCAACAAAGGATAGATCGGTACCGCCGGTGAAATTAGCAATGATTCCGCTGGCGTTTTCCATGCTGATCGTTTCGAGCATGGGGTGGTGTAAGGCATTTTCAAGTGCCTGCATGGCCTTGTTTTCGCCTTCGCCGGTGCCAACAGCCAGCAGCGAACCGCCGCCATTGAGCATCATATTTCGCACATGGGCAAAATCTACATTGATCAACCCTGGCTGGGTGATCAATTCGGAAATCCCCTGGATGCCCTGGCGCAACACGTCATCCGCCATGCGGAAGGCCATTTCAAGGGGCAGGTCACGCGGAGCCACCTGAAGCAGGCGGTCATTGGGGACGGTGATGAGCGTATCGGTATAGGGCTGCAATTTGACCAGCCCTTCGCGAGCGTTTCGTTGCCGCCGGCCCATTTCAAATGAAAAGGGCATGGTGACAATGGCGACCACAACCGCACCGATACTGCGCGCGACACGGGCTGCAATCGAAATGGCGCCGGTTCCTGTTCCTCCGCCCATCCCGGCAGTTAAGAAGACCATATCAGCGCCGGCAAGAGCCTGGTTAAGTTCTTTGTAACTCTCTTCAGCGGCAGCTTCACCCACAGCCGGATTTCCTCCCGCACCCAATCCACGGGTCGAGGCAGGTCCCAACTGAATCTTGGTCGGTGCGAGTGAGGACTTCAACACCTGGGCATCTGTGTTGGCAACAATAAATTCGATGCCGTCCATACCGAGTTCGATCATCCGGTCAACGGCATTTTGACCGCCGCCGCCAAGTCCTAAGACTTTGAGAACAGGTAATTTGACATCAATGGGTGTGTGTTTGATCGGGGTTGTGGGAAGCGACATATTCATGGGTTACCTCTCTGCCAGAATTGTTGCAATTGTTGTACCATCTCCGGAAATACGATCGACGCTGCAACCGGCCTCGGTCAATTGGTTGACGACTGACCGTGAGAAGGATTGTTCGCCGCCAATCAAGGTCACGTTTGCCGCAAGCATGGCTTCAGCAATAGAAAATCCGATCGTGGGTTGGTGTTTTTTTACAAAGGGTTTGATCGCGTCCAGGTGCCAATCTGAGATTCCCCACTCATAGGTCGGTAAAAGCAGGTAATGCTCGATCGGGTGTGACGGATCGGCTTCAGCTTCAGCATCCGGACCTGATTTTTCTGCTGCTTGGGTAATATCCTCTTTTTCAGCAGGTTGGACATCTTCGGTGGAAAGAAGCTCGGCTGCCAGGCCCGGATGATCTTTATCTGAAAACCAGGCAAATTCAGCTTCAGGGGAATCCTTGACCGCTGAAAGACGGTTGAAGCTGCACGAAACAACATTGTCGGGAACAAAGTCGAGGGCAGCAGGATCAGATTGGTTCAAAGACCGCATGATTTCGCGGACGACCTGTTTGTGTTCTTCTGCGGTATAACTCCCGCCGGGAGCATCATTCTGAATTCCGGCACCCAGTAGAAACAGCGGCAGACTTTTTTGCAGGGTTCCCTGGAGGATGGCGTTGTACCATTCGTAGATATAAAAACCGCGCTGGTCCTGGCTGTTCTCAGGCGTGAAGTAGGGGAGATTCTTTGTCCAGCGCTGCGGACCTCCGGCACCCCAGGAGACAGGGTGACCGAATGAAAATGCATAAGCCGCCACAGACATGTGATCCAACAGTGTATTTTGTTTTCGTCTAACCAGGGAAAGCATGGCTGCCTTGAGAAAAACCGTATCCCAATAACTGCCGCCAGGTTCAAGCGGCGGGAAAATGGGGGTCATTCCGGTATGAAGGACGGCATTTGCCAGCGGTATGAACTTATCGAGAAAACGCTCGACCAAGCCTTGTTGCGCCCAGGATGAGGGTGTCCAGGATTGATTCGAATTGGGTTTGTCAAAGAGAATGATGGAGCGGACTCCCCAACGGGCATAAACTTCGAGGATGGCGTTCAGATCCGCCGCAGCAGGGAGCATCGGGTAGCGATAAAGGAATCTGGATGACCGGGGTTATGTCAGCTCCGATCAAGGCGCTGATGAACTGTTCGGGAATTGCCCGGGTGGGCGCAGATTTCAATATTAATGTGGAAACGTTCATCTTTTTCAAAACTGGCAGCCAGTCCACCAGGTCATGATTGGTATAGTGGAGAGTGTCGTTGAAGTAGTGCAAGCCTAACCGTTTGGATTGATATACGTTGTTTTTTTTCATGGCATCCTGCCTTTATCATTTACTGTATCCGCGCCGGACGTGGAAGGGGAATTGGATGCCGGTGTCACGCGGGCCGAACTGGCGCGTGAGACTAAATGGTTACCCGCTGTTGAGAATCGTGGCGAAGGTGTGTTCATGCAGTTCAAAGAACAAGCCATCAACGACTGGTTAGGCCGTCCTGACGTCAAGGCGCGTGGACTGCAATTGATGCAGGGATTCCTGTGTTGGGCGGAAGACCACAAGGGAAGCAAGCGGGAGTTCTTCGGCCTGCCGTATGTCATGCTGCATTCACTATCGCATTTGCTGATTACGGCGGTGTCGTTGGAATGCGGTTATCCCGCCAGTTCCATCCGCGAACGTATCTATGCGGGCAGCGCCGGGTATGGGATTCTGCTCTATACGGGAACGTCCGATGCCGAAGGCACGCTGGGCGGACTTG
>CAVQOS010000036.1:0-17537 GCA_963714465.1 uncultured Chloroflexia bacterium
CTCAGAAATTGACTTTCGTGATGCCGGCGGCAGCAGGCGGGGGAGCCTGGGTCGGCTCGATTGCCGTCGGTGCTGACGTTGGGGCAGCCTGAGTGGGTGCTGCAGTGGTTGCTGCAGGCGTAGCGCATGCAGATAGCACAAGTGCTGCTACCATCATGATTGCCAGTACAAAAAACAGCGACTTTTTCATGCTTCTCTCCTCTAGATGGGTATGAATGGATCAATTTGGTTCAGATAAAAAGAATTATCCCTTGACTGCGCCGGCGGTTAAGCCGCGGATAAGTTGACGGTTGCCCACGATGAACAACAGGAAAGTCGGGATCAAGATGATGACCACTCCTGCCATAACATTATTGAACATGAACCTTTCTTCATCCTGCAATAAGGCAATACCAATCTGCACCGTCCGCATGCTCTCTTTATTTGTGATCAGTAACGGCCATAAGTATTGGTTGTATGTTTGCAGGAAGCTGTAAACCGCGAGAGTGCCTAATGCGGGTCTTCCAAGGGGTAATACGATCTTCCATAGAAAACGAAGATGCCCGCAACCATCCATAACGGCTGCGTCTCGTAGTTCCATCGGGATTTTAAGGAAGAATTGCCTCAAGAGAAATGTACCAAAACCAGTCGCCATAAAGGGTACGGCGAGACCCTGAAAAGTATCTGTCCAGCCGAGTTTCTTGATCAACAGGTAATTTGGAATAATGGTGGCTTCCCATGGAATCATCATGGTGGATAAGAAAACCAGGAATAGGATGTTTTTGTATTTGAAGTTGATGAATGCAAATGCGTAAGCAGCAAGACTCGCAGTGATCAATTGTCCTAACATCACCAGGCTGGACTGAACAACACTATTCAGCATATAGCGTCCCAATGGGGCTTGTTCCATCGCACGGGCAAAATTGGTAAGATCGAATTGGGTCGGCACCAATTTTGGCGGATATGAAGCCACCTGGGTGTCATTTAAGAAGCTGATGTTAATAGCTGACCAGATGGGAAAGAGGACGACGATCGCCGCGATAATGAGCAGAAGATACCAAAAAATTGAAGTCAGGACGTTCTTTGTCTGAAAAGAAAGTTTCATTCGTAATGGACCCTTTTTTCAATGACCGTGAATTGGATGATCGTAAGAGATAACATGATGAAAAAGAGGACAACGGCTTGCGCTGCTGCCAGGCCATACCTCCCATTGAAGTAAAAGGCGCGATAGATGGAATACACGATCACATTGGTTGAATCGGATGGCCCTCCCTTAGTCAGAATGTAGACTTGGGTAAAAGTTTGGAAGGCTGCGAGTATATCAATTACGGTTAGAAAGAAAACAGTGGGGGATAATAACGGCAGCGTTATCGATTTGAATTTATTCCAGGCATTTGCACCGTCAATCATCGCACTTTCATACAGCTCCTCGGAAATACCCTGCATTCCTGCCAGGAGAATCACAGTATTCAGGCCAATTTGCAGCCAAACAGCGCAAAGGGAGATGGCGAGCAGAGCCGTTTTGTCGCTGACCAGCCATGGAATCGCTCGCACGCCAATGAAACTCAGCAGGTAATTAATATTGCCAATCGTTGGGTGAAACAGGTACATAAAGATCAGGGAGGCAGTGGCAGCGGACACAGCGATCGTAGAGGAAAATATCATTCGGAAAATTGCTATCCGCTTGAGCCGTAAATTTCCCAATAGGGCCAATATCATCGAAAAAAACAACGTGGTCGGGACAGTGTACAAAACAAACAAGAGTGATCTGGAAATACTATTGGCGAAGTCCGGAGTGGCAATCATTTTCCGATAATTTTCAAGGCCGTAGAAGGCAACCGGCCTGCCAATCGGATCAGTCAGTTGAGTGCTGAGGATGAAGGAGCGGACGAGGGGAACAAATACAAAGGTAATAAAAATGATCAATGCTGGCGAAAGAAACAGCAACGCGGTAAAGAATGTCTTAAGTTCCCTTTTTTGAACCCCAGAAAACAGCGGTTTTTTGTTGGACGAAATTGTTCCAGGAAATGGTTCCAACAACTGAGATTGATTCGCCATGGTTTCCCTTTTGAAATCAGGTTTGATTTAGGTCTCTTAATCCCCACCTTAGAGAAAGATTAATATATTTTAATATTGTAGTATGAGTATAGCAAATTTCTTAATCCATGCAAGCGGATTCGTGAACCTATAAGAATGTAAATCAACAAAGGAGTAGCTTCGGGCAACCATGTTGGGGCGAAGCATAAGCGGGGCGAAGCATCGTGCAATCTTTTTGGCGATAAAAGACGACTGGGATGCACGTAGCTTCGCCCTAATGAACAAGTACCACCCTTGGTGGGGTTTGAGAGCGAAATGTTTTAACCAAGAAATATTGCTGCATAACGCTGTTGAAATGTATGCAAAAGACACGAGGTTGGCAAGTATGACATTGGGGCGAAGCTTCGTGCAACCGAGTAAGCAGGAAAAGACATATTGAATGCACGATGCTTCGCCCTTACAGGGTTCCGGATAGCCACAGAATGTTGGATGCTTGTTTGGGCGGGTCTTGAGGTGCAATATGACGCGGTGTCTCGTCCGAGCAGACCCGCTCTTACAAAAGCAGAGATGAGCGGATGCACATAACCTCGCCTGTACAAACTTGGGGATCACCAAACATCTTCTTCAACTGGATGAAATGGGTTGTTCTCAATGTACTCACGAATTTTGCCCAGTTCATTTTCATTTCTAATCACATGTTCATAATAATTCCGATGCCAAACCCGCGAACCCCGGGTGTCCAATGCGCTGTTTATTTTGCGTGTAGAAATGGACTTATAGTATTGAATCACTGATGAGAGACTTTGAGTTGGTGTTCCCCTTACGATGGTGAAGTTTGCTGCCAGATCTGCTGTTAGGTTGGCAGAATCGTGATCCGAAATCGACATGATCGCGTGGATGTGATCTGGCATAACGATCCATGTATCCAGCTGCAGGAAATGAAACTTTTGTGGAAGAGACAATAAAGCAGACCCAACGAGGATGCCCTGAGAATTAAGCGACACCTCATTATTTTTGATGGTGCCAAATCTTTTTTCTCGATTGAATGTGACTACGGTAACGAAGTATGCGCCTGGCTGAGAATAGTCATAACCAGGTAATCTGATTGAACGACGGTGAAAATGAGCTTGATCGTGCGGCAAGTTCAATCCTATAAGTAAATTATGGTTAATTATAGAGGAGGTTTGGCAGAGAAAGAAATGCGTTGAGGAACAGGGGGGGTAGGGGCGAAGCATCGTGCAATCTTTTTGACGCTAAAAGACGACTGGGATGCACGTAGCTTCGCCCTGATGAACAAGTACCACCCTTGGTAGGTTTTGAGAGCGAAATGTGTTTAACCAAGACATATTGCTGCATAACGCTGTCGAAATGTATGCAAAAGACACGAGGTTGGCAAGTATCACATTGGGGCGAAGCTACGGGTAACCATTTTGGTCGATAAAGGACGGCTTGAATACCCGATGCTTCGCCCTTACGGGGTTCAGGAGAGTCACAGAATGGAGGGGAGTTTGTTGGGGCAGGTCTTGTTGGGGGGGGTAAGACGGGATGTCTCGTCCGAGTAGACCCGCCCTTACGTTGGATAGGCTCACGTGAGAGTGATTGTTGGGGCGGGTCTTGGCGCATAATAAACACGGTAACTGTTACGAGTAGACCCGCCCTTACAAAAGGCAGAGATGATCGGAGATGCTGAATTCGCCCTTACAGAGATCTACTACCAATCGCCTTCGAGGGATTTCTTTACGTCAGACAGGAAGCTGTCGGCGGAAGCACCGTCGAGGATGCGGTGGTCGAAGACAAACGAGAGGTAGAGCATGGGGCGGATGGCAATGGCGTCGCTGCCGTTATTAGCGTCGGTGACGACCACGGCGCGTTTCTGCAGGGTACCGGTGCCCAAAATGCCGACCTGGGGCTGGTTGATGATGGGAAAGGCAAAGAGCGAGCCGCCGGTGCCGTGATTGGTGAGGGTAAACGTCCCGCCTTTGACCTCGTCGGGCAGCAGTTTCTTGGCGCGGGCGCGTTCTGCCAGGTCGTTGATGGCGCGGGCGAGCCCGATTAGCGAGAGTGAATCCGCATTCTTGATGACGGGGACGATCAGCCCTGCGTCACCCAGCGAAACAGCCATGCCGATATTGATCTGCCTGTGCAGCAGAATCCCCGCATCGGTCCACGAAGCGTTGACCAGGGGGTGGGCGCGCAGGGCGGAGGCAATGGCTGAAATGAAATAGGCGGTGAGGGTGAGGCGGATGCCCTCGGCGGCGAAGCTCTCTTTGTGCTGTGCCTGGTGCGCCAATATGCAGGTGAGATCGGCTTCCATGACGGTGAGCACATGCGGTGAGGTGTGGATCGACTGGAGCATACGCTCAGCGATCTGGCGGCGCACTGAGGAAAGGGGCAGCACTTCGCCCGAAATGGCTTCGACGGCTGTTGCCTGCTGTAAGTCATGTGCGGCAGGCGCGCCGGGGATTATCGCGGGGGCGGGCTGTGCGGCGGGGGGAGCGACACGGCTGGAAAGGGCATCCTGTACATCCTGCTTGGTCACCCTTCCCCCCAAACCCGTTCCATGGAGCCGGCTGACATCCAGATGATTTTCCGCAGCCATTTTGCGCACGAGCGGGGAGATCCAGGGTTCGCCAGGCTGGGAGGCGTTTTCAGGAATTGGGGCGGTCTGAGCTGAAGGTTGAGGGGTTGGCGCAGTAGAGGTCAGCGGCTCGGCGGCAGGTTGGGGTGTGCCGGTGGATTCACCTGGTTCGCCAATCTCGGCGAGGGGGTCGCCGACATGCGCCACGGAATCCGGCGGGATGAAAATCTTGAGCAGGATGCCGTCGGCGGGACTGGGAATTTCGGTGGCGACCTTGTCGGTTTCCACCTCCACGATGGATTCGAGTTCCTTGACCGGGTCGCCTTCCTTTTTGAGCCACTGGATCACGGTTACTTCTTCGACGCCTTCACCCAAGCGGGGGGTAAGCAATTTGACGGTCATGGCAGACTCCTTTTACTCCTCGAGAGACGGAAAAACCGCTGGACGCGCTTCGCGCAGCATTCCATACGCGGCGTTGAACACGGAATCGGGGTTGGGCTTGGACCAGTAATCCCCGTCTGAGCCGTACGCCGGGCGGTGGGCGGTGCCCGAAAGGGTGCGCGGCGCCGAATCCAACCAGCGATAGCCATCCTGGGCGACGAGTGACTGCTGGAGCATGTAAGCTGAAGCCCCGCCAGGGACATCTTCATCGACGAAGAGCACGCGCGAGGTCTTCTGCAGCGATCGACCGATGGTACCGGGCAGGTCAAAGGGCAGCAGGGATTGGACATCGATCACTTCGGGCGAAATGCCAACCGCGTTGAGTTTTTCGGCGGCTTCAAGGACGATACGCACACAGGCGCCGTAGGTGACGATGGTCAGGTCTGACCCCGGACGGAGGATCTCGGGGATGCCCGGCGGCAGGATCATTTCGCCGATGTTGTCGGGCAGGCGTTCCTTGAGACGGTAGCTGTTGAGCACTTCGACGACCAGGGCGGGGGCATCGGTTTTGAGGAGCATGTTGTAAAATCCGGCTGCCTGGGTGAGGTTGCGCGGGACGAGGACGAGCATGCCGCGCACGAGATTGAGGATGCCCGCCATGGGCGAGCCGGAATGCCAGACGCCCTCCAGGCGGTGACCGCGGGTGCGTACGATGACCGGGGCTTTCTGCCCGCCGGCGGTGCGCCAATGCAGCGTGGAGAGGTCATCCGACATGATCTGGAGCGCGTAAAGCAGGTAGTCGAGATATTGGATTTCGGCGATCGGGCGCAGACCGCGCAGGGCGAGACCGATGGCCTGACCGAGGATCGTGGCTTCGCGGATACCGGTATCAGAGACGCGGAAAGCGCCGAATTTCTCCTGCAGGCCGCGGAAGCCCTGGTTCACGTCGCCCAATTTGCCCACATCTTCGCCAAAGGCGACCAGGCGCGGCTCACGGGCGAGGGCGGCGTCAAAAGCGGCGTTGATCACCTCGAAACCCATCTTGGTGGGCGAGGTTTCAGAATATTGTGCGGGGACCGGCTGGATCTTGAAGGGGGATTCCGCAGATTCAGAATAGAGATTGGAGGAAAGGCGCTGCTGCTGGTCCGCCTCGAGCTGTCGGGCAAAGGTGGATACCTGCTCGCGGGCAGGGGAGGGTTCGGCACGCGTTGCGACCAGGGCGGATTGAAGGGCGGAGGCCACGTCGCGTTTGAGGACGGGGTCGGGACGAGCGGAAAGGTCGCTGGCGGCTGTGCGGATCTCGGATGCGTGTGTGCTTGACCCGGCCAGGGTTTCGAGGAGAGGCAGGGCATCGGATCGCAGTTGAAGGATGGGGGTTTGATAGTCGCGATAGGCCTTACGCCGGGCGTCCTCCACCGTTTTGGTGTCTTCGGCGTCCCAGGCAACCAGCTCGGCAGCGGTGGCGAGTTGATTTTCGATGAGCCAGAGCCGGTAACGGCGGATGCAGTCCCATTCGGCTTCCCAGGCCAGGCGCTCGGGAGATTTGTAGCGCTCCTGCGAGCCCGAGGTGGAATGTCCGAGGGGCTGGGTGGCTTCGGTGACGTGCACGAGTGCCGGGATATGGTAGCGGCGGGCTTGCTGCCCGGCTTCGGTATAGGCGGCGAGCAGGGCGGGGTAATCCCAGGCGTGGACCGAGTACAGGTCGTAACCGCGGTCACACTCCTCGGCGGGGCAGTCGATGCGCTCAAAACCTTTGAGGATGGAGTAGATGTTTTCCTTGACCATCTGGAACTGGTTGGGCACCGAGATGCCGTAGCCGTCGTCATAAATGGTGATGACCGCTGGAGCATGCAGCACGCCGATGGCGTTCACCGCTTCCCAGAAGAGACCTTCGGAAGTGGAGGCGTTGCCGATGGTCGCCCAGGTGACCTCGTTGCCATGGTTGGAGAATTGGGTGTAGGGGCTGAGCGATTCGAGATTGCGGTAGAGCACCGAGGCATAAGCCAGCCCGACGGTGCGCGGCATTTGCGAAGCCGTGGAGGCAATATCGGCGGAAGTATTGTAAGCGGAGGTCTGGTTGCGCCAGGAGCCATCGGGGTTGAGCAGACGCGATCCAAAGTGACCGTCCATGTTGCGCCCGCCGGTGTGGGGCTCGGCGTTGACATCCTCGTTGGCGTAGATTTGGGCGAAGAACTGCTCTAAGGTGAGCAGGTCGAGGGCGAACATCCAGGTCTGGTCACGGTAGTAGCCGGAGCGCCAGTCGCCTTTTTGGAAGGCGTGGGCGATGGCAAGCTGGGGGAGCTCTTTACCGTCGCCGAAGATACCGAACTTGGCTTTGCCGGTGAGCACTTCTCGCCGCCCGATGACCGCTGCCTGGCGCGAACGCACGGCGAGCCGGTAATCGGAGATGAGCTGGTCTTTGGAGAGAGGAAGGTTGGTTGGATTTTCCATTTGTCCTCGAATTCAGAGTTGTTTTCTCTCATTATAGCGAGAAGAGATAAGAATTTGATCAATGATTTGTATGGAAGCCCTCACCCTGGCACTTCACGGAGACCCTCACCCCGACCCTCTCCCACGCGTGGGAGAGGGGGAAAACTCGCGACCCTCTTCCAGACGTGGGCGAGTGAGCAACTTTACAGAAGGGATGGTTTCGATAACTGCGGGAATAATTCAAAACAATTATTTTCCGGCCAGGGTATTTAATTGAAATGTGACGTCCACTCGCTTCAATCGCAACCCCAAATTGACAGGCAAAGTAATTCGAGGACCGGATAAAGATGGAGCTTGTGGAGAATAATATTATAGTACTAATGTTCTATAAAGTCAAGGGGTTTTGGGATTTTTAAGGTAGAAAGGGGGAAATTTAAGGTTAGTGGGGGATAAAAAAGGTGCAGTCGGTTTTGACTGCACCTAACAAGTATCATATCAGAGCCAAGTATCATAACTTCATCACATACGTCTGAAGGGCCTCGATAATTAAGCTATTAATGCTTTCCTTCTTTTTCTTTGCTGCTGTGGTTGCTTCGCGGTGAAGTTCTGGGGGCATACGTACGACGATCCTTCCCGAAAAGGGTTTCTCAGGCGATTGACCGCGCTCTTTGCAGAATTCAATATAATCGTCGACTGAATCTTTAAATGCATGCTCAAGATCTGCTGTGCAATCTGCTTCAAAGGTTATCACGTCCTTAAGATTCAAGACTTCACCGTGTAAAATCTTGGCATCTTCATCATATTCTACAATTGCTTCATATCCTTTATATATCATCTTGCCCTTCTTTCGGACCGGCTCCTGCGTTGATGAGAAACCGCCTCACATCCTTTAAAGTCAATTTATTGGTTACCCGTTCTGGATGGGGACGATGGAAAGTTGCGATCCGGTGATTAAGAAAGACCCTAACGCGCGAGCCATTTCCTTCAGAGATTTCGCCACCCAAGGCAATCACCAATTTTTCGATGTCACTCCATGGAACATCGGACCTTACCGGGTCTTCAAAAATGAGATCATAAGTCTTTTTCTGATTGTTGTTCAATATAGTATCATTTTCTGATATCATTGTCAAGTGGTAGCAAACTGTTTGTTACAGTCACAAATTCCCATAGAAAGGGTGTAAAAAAGAGAGAGTTCCAATCAATATTGTAGTTGGCAAAACAAACAAAGAAAGGAACTCTCAAATGACAGACGAAGCTGTCCAAATTAGTATAACAATAAGAATAGCAAAAAGGGAACAGAAAATTGAACGAAAAATCAGGATAGAAGACCTGGAAGAAACAATTCAGGGAATTGCGATTGAAACCGGACAAGAAGCACTCGGAATGGGGATCAAAGAATTAGACGACCGAATAGCAGAGAAACTGCCAAAAGGCTGGCAGAATGTAGGGACAGAAGAACGCTGGTTAGTGAGCAGCATAGGAGTTGTGAGATACAAGAGGCGGATTTATCTGGATGAAAAAAGGAAACGCAGAAAACCAGTGGATGAGCTATTGGGAATTGAGAAATATGGACGTATGAGCGGACGAGTACAGGAAATGGGAGCTTCGTTGGCTTGTCTGGGAACGTATCGGCTGGCAGCAAATCAATTGAGCTGGTTGATCAAGACACCTGTGAGTCATAGCGCAGTGCAACGGATGGCATGGATAACCGGGAATCGAATAGCAGATGGAGAAGAAGCGGAGCGGGAAAGAGTATTTGAGCACGGAGAGGAAATTGAGGCAGGGAGAATAAAAGCTCCGGTGTTGTATGGAGAGAGTGATGGGGTTTGGGTGCATCTGCAGCGTGAAAAGCGCAAATCAGCAGAAGTACGAGTGGCCATCATGAGCACAGGCCGGAAACAGATCGGCAAAGACCGTTTTCGGTTTGAAAATAAGCGCTGCATCACCGCAATCGGGTTGAATTCAGAGATGTGGCAGGAACAGATCGTGAGAGAAAGCCACCTTTATTATGACCTTAGAGAGACAAAGATGCTGATCAGTGGTGGAGATGGGAACCAATGGGTACGCCATAGCTTTGATCGCATGGAGATACCACAAGAGTTTATTCTGGATCGGTTTCATCTGCGCAGGGCAGCCAGACGAACTTTTCATGACAAAGCAGAAGCAAAACAGATAGTAACTCAGATATGCGAGAAGGGGTTTTCTTCGGTAAGCAAAGAATTGAGGCAACGTATTGAACAATCTGAAGGCAGAGAAAGACAAAAGCTGGAAGACTTTTATTGCTATATTCACAACAATCAAGACGGCTTACTGGACTTGGAACACCGTGGGGTTGATCTCCCTGCTTATCTGGGGGGCATTGAAGGCAATGTAGATAAACTGGTGGTTCACCGCATGAAAGGTAGAGGTTGTTCCTGGCGCTTACGAGGTCTACGTGCCATGCTGGCATTATGTCGCAACTGTGAAGCGCTAAAACAACACTCTTATCAGTACCTTCCGTTGTCTATTCCCAATAGATCCATTCACCGGGTACAAAAACTCGATGTAGAATATTCAGAGGTGGTACCCAAACCTATGCCCATTCTTTATGGTCCTGATCACGACAAACCTTGGGTGAACACCTTGCGCAGGATAGTCCATGGCCGCCACTCTCTCTTTTCATAATCTATGGGAATTTGATACAGTAACAAACTGTTTTGATACTAGTTTTTGTAAAACAGCGCGGGCGGTTCGGGTGGGTTGCACCATCTGCGAAAAGCGGAGATCGCCGCGGCAAAGACCGCCTCGCGATGACACGCAAAGGGAGTGTTATGGAATTAGGAATTAATGTTCAATTCGTCCAAGCGCCGCCTGGCTTCTGGCAGACATTATCATATCGATTGAATCTCAAAAAGGAAATTAATAGTCATTTAAAGATTTAAGTATCTCGGCAATTTCTGAGGTTTGAAGACAAGTTTCTCTTTCCTGAAAACGTCCATGTAAATGAGATATATATCTTGATGGTGTTTGATCTTCATTATGTCCAAATATGAATCGGTGGTCTGAATAAGATAATATGCAAGCAATTTTTGTTCTAGTAATAGACACATATAGCATCCTAGCAGCTTCATACACTAAGCCTGGATATTTACTACGTTTAGACCCAGGTAAAATTGATTCTTCTAAACCTGGGATGAAAACAATTTCGCTACTCAAACCTTTAACTCCATGCATTGTCATAATCTTTACCTTGGGTTTGAAGAATCCATTTGCAGGTTTTTGTAGTCCTAGACGATCAAAAATTACTCCGAGGTATAAATTTTTCTGTTCTGAACTGCGAGAACCCATGTAATCACGGATTTCTTCCAAGGTTGTCTCAGCTGGAAAGATATTACGGAATAAATTCCAATCCTCAACATTTGGAAAAATAATTGAAACAATGTTTGATATCTCTGCTGATCTTGAAGTAATACTATCTTCCTTTGCCCAGCCGAGAATACTAGCACAGATTCGCCTTATTTTATTAATCGATGACAATTGTTGGGAAGTAAAAATGTTTTCTGGAATATCCAAATAAAAAAGATCTCGATAATTCAGACTATTGGATAACACCTTATTAGCAATATTATTACAGGTCGTAATTCCAATTCCCGGGTATAGTCCTAAAATCAATCGATGTGCAAAGTAATCATCATGATCACAGGCTATTCGCAGAAGACCATAAATATATCGCCCTAATTCGGAATCAACAAATTCTTTTTCTCGAGGTAATTCAAAATCAAGACCTAAATTATTAAAGGTTGTAGTTAGGACACCTAATTGTCTTATGGTGTTGGATAAAAGTATAGTAATTTTATTAGGACTAACCCCTGATTTGATCAAATCTCGGCATGATAAACCAATTGCATTTGCTTCATCGTCCCCACTTTGGAAATGCCATCTAAATACATTTCCATTAACTATAGGATCCGATGATAAATATAATGAATGTGTTTTCTTAGGTAACCTGCCTGCTTCTGAAAAAGCAGAAATTAAAGATTGCGCTGTGGATAAAATATTTGGAGTACATCTAAAGCAAGAAGTGATTTCATGACTTGATGCATCTGGAAATCGTTCCTTACGTGTAAAAAACTGAATACCACTCGGTGATGCAAGGCGAAATGAATAAATACTTTGATCATCGTCACCTGCAACAAACGTTTTGACCCCCTGCCTAATAATGAGATCCACGAAGAGCAAATCAACTGGATTTAGATCTTGGTATTCATCAACTATTAGGTGGGTTATTCCTAATAAACTCACTACATCTAAACTTCCAGATTCCATTTGAGAAACACATTCCTTAACTAATTCCCCTGGAAGAACGCATGAATATATTTGATTTCTTGAATGATGGAAACTAATGAAATCCTGTCTTTCATCATTTGATACTATCGGATCTGGGGGAATGAAATTCGGTGGTGAATATTGACCTGTTCCACAAAAGGCTTCATAGTCAACCCTTATTTCTTCACAACGTGTTGGTGGATATCTTCTAGGGTTTCCAATAAAATAAGTTTGGTTTGAAAACTCTTTGTCATAAATTTCTTTAACTTCCCAATCATCAATTATTGTAGGCGTACCTGGGTAATATAAGCGATGAGCCCTTCTTAATATTTGAAGTGCCAATGAATGAAGTGTCGATACTTTAACATTATTTGCATCGCAACCCAAACCCCTGCAGTACTTCCTAATACCCTCTCGTAAATCGATAGTACTTGCTCTTGTAAATGAAACAGCATAGATATCATCGGCACGAATTCCTTGGGATAATAGCCAAAAAATCCTTTCTTTGATAGTATGTGATTTACCAGTACCGGGACCTGCGATTAAACGAATTATTTGATTCTCATCATGGGCAGCTATATCTTGTTCTGCCTTAGCTTGTGCTATTTGTTCTGCTGTTATAGGCATTTTCCCTCTATTTGGAAAAGTTATGAGCTTCTTGATAAGCATCAATTTTGTGGACTTACTCTTGACCTGTAAAACTTGAGTATGAGAAGCAGGCGACTGCGTTTTGTTACTTCGTTAGCGATGATCGCGTGCAGAGCAATGCGATTAGGTTGGAGGATTTGATTTTTCATCGTCGTAGCTCTGGTCGGCATTGTGCAATATCCCCCAGTCTATGAACGATTGTAGCATAGGGGAGATTGAAGATATATTAAAATGTGCTGACAAAACGGCAAAGTGCACCCCTCACCCCGACACTCTCCCCACGGGAGAGGGAGTAAAAACCATTACGGGCGAAGGTCAGACGACATGTAAACATATCTACAGGTTTATTTTCTGTTGGGTTTTACCAATCCACGAGGATGATTATTTCCAAAACTCAGGCTTGGTTTGTGATGTCAACCGTGGGTTTCGGACGAGCTATCTTATAAATTATCGCGCCGAGGATCGATCCGCAAACGACAGCAATCACGCTCCATTCGAGAAATTGTGAAAGGATGACCCGGTTGAACATTCTCCAGTAATCGAGCCAGAAGCCCGGGTATTTTTCTGCAAAAAGATTCAGATGTTCGAGATTGGGGAGCTTTCCGAGGGAGAGCTGCAAAGCGTAGAAGCCGTAATATCCAACCATTGCGCACACCCAGGTAATCACAGCAGCGATGACCGGCGTGACGATCCTGTCAGCGCGCCGGGCGGAGTAGATGGCGATGGGAATCACAGGGACGAGCCAGATGCCGTAATTCAGGATCAAAATGAGCGGTACGACAAGCATCGATTGCCCAAGCGCACCCCAGGAAAGATGCGCAAGCCAATCGAGGTAGAACCAATCAAGCACGCCGAAAATGAGCCCGATGGCGGCATAAAAAAAGATGTGGTGTTTTGAAATTTTCATCGATGAAGTCTCCTGTTTTGCCTGGCTGCCTTGGAATTGCCTTCATTATATGTCTGATGATAGGGATCCAGGATCGATCCGCTGGAAACATGGGAAACGCTTGGTTAGGCGAATGCTTTACTAAAGTTCGCAATGATACTTCTTGCTGGTTTGACAATTTACCTGGTTGTGCTTACCGAATTAAGTAATTCATCAGTAAGATCTTTTGGAAGAAATGAGGGATCCAACTGCACCCTTCCGCCTGTGGCTGCCTGGATGGATTCTGCGAACGAATCGAAACAAGCACTTTCTAAGATCTCGGATGAATCATTACTATTTGCAGCAATTGGCGAGAGTCTTGCATAGCAATGCTCTTCACCAATCACTATTCCGGGAATCACGACAATCAAGATCAGAGTAATTGTGACGGCCGCGATTGCCAAAAGGCCGACGATGTACCGTTTTGTGAACATGCCATTCACCTGCCTTTCATTACCGAAAGATTGTCATTCTGATTTTTCACCAACCCTTTAGCTTGTTTTTTTCTCAAGCTTTGGGGTGATGTTTTCGAGAATCCAACAGGTCTAGCCTTTGAGTCAAGCCTGCGATAGGCGATTGCTTCACTATGGTTCGCAATGACACTGTGTTGTGCTTTGGATAAGCCACTTTTTGCTCAGGGTTGCCAGATGGGGGCGCCATGGACGTTTGAAGCCAACACTCTCTGCCCGCTGCCGTCAGCCAACATGATATACAGGTCATTGTCCGACAGGTACGCGATGGATGTTCCATCTGGCGACCAGGCAGGCGCATTAGCATTGGATTCGCTGCCGGTCAGGCGCGTAGGGGTTGAGCCAACCCCACAGTCAACACAGATCTTATTGAGGGAGATGTCGTTATATTGGTTGGATTGGTAGGCGATCCAGCGGCCGTCCGGCGACCAGGCGGGAGAGATCTCATCAACAGGGGAATTGGTCAGGTTGACCTGGATCAGACCATCCGGATGAGTTGTACAAATATCACTGTGGCCTCCCGACCAGCAAAGAAATGCAAAGTCTTGAAGATCAGCTTTTGGAAGCGGAGACCAGACCGGCCCGGTGCCTGGAATGGCGACAGGTTGACTTCCGCTTTTTAAGGATAGGGTGCAGATTTGAGTCTCTGATCCCTGCGCACAGTGATAGGCGAGCCAGTTACCGTCCGCCGACCACTCGGGTTGAGAATCGGACGTGACCCCATTGGTGACCTGCATCAGACTGGATCCATCCGCATTCATCACGTAAATTTCATCCTTGCCTGTGCGGTTGGAACTGAAAACCAGTTTTCCGTCCGGAGACCAGGCAGGGAAGCGGTCGGCAGACGGGTCATTGGTAATATTTTTCAGGTTGGACCCATCCCCGTTCACCACAAAGATGTCAAAAGAAATCCCTGGGGGACAATCTGAACCCATGCTGCCGCCCATGCATCCTTCGAAAGCGATCCTGCTGCCGTCAGGTGACCATACGGGGTTCATAATGAGCATGGTGTCAGAGGTCAGGCGGGTAAGCATTGTGCCATCCGTAACGATGGAATAGAGAGCGAGATCCCCATCCATGGAAGAAACGAAGGCTAACCGTGTTAATCTGCTGCCGGTCGCGGGTTTCCAGTAGGGGAATTGATCGTCCGCGGGATTGTTCGTCTGATTGACCAGGTCGCTGCCGTCGGCGTTCATGGTGTAGATTTCCCAATTGCCGTCGCGGTTGGTTTGAAAGGTGATCAGGCTGCCGTCGGGCGACCAGAAGGGGGACCACTCATCAGACAAGGGGGTATTGGTCAGGTTGAGCGGGTCGCCGCCTTCGACGCTGACGGTAAAAATATCGAACTGGCCTTTCACCACGGAACGGAAAACGATCTGGCTGCCGTCGGGCGACCATTCGGGGGAATAATCATTGCCGCCATCATTGGTCAGGCGTTTCACCCAGGAGGCTGCAGTATTCATGATGTAGATGGAATAGACGCCGGTGGAGTTATCGCGGTCAGAGACAAAGGCAATCTGTTTGCCGTCCGGTGACCAGGTGGGCGCGAAATCGTCAACGGTGTTATTGGTCAGACGCTTGAGGTTGTGACCGTAGGGATCCATGAGATAAAGCTCATTATTGCCGTCGCGGCGCGAAGTGAAGGCGATCTGGCTGCCATCCGGCGACCAGGCCGGGAAGCCATCGCTGACATCGGGCAGGTTGGTGAGATTGACCGGGTCGCTGCCGTCCGCGTTCATCACGCCCACGTAGCTGTTGGTCAGGCCGTATCCAGTGAAAACGATCTTTTTGCCATCGGGAGAAAACGGGCCGGCAAAAGTGCTCGAATCACCCTGGGTGAGACGTGTGGTCTGTACTGATCCGAACTCCTGCAGGTAAAGGTCTTGATTATCTCCACCGCGGTTGGACGAAAACAGGATGGCTGAAGCCCCGCCGATAATCACAGGCGCAGAAGTGGGTGTAGGAAGGAGTATCGAGGTGGCTGTGGCAGACTGGGATGACGGCACTGGCTGGACGCTGGATTGAGGTGTAGGCGTGGCATCAGCCGGGGGGACAACTTGAATTTGAACTCCCACATTGCCGCAACCGGCCAGGAGGATCACGAGAATGGACAACGATATAAAGCGTGTTCGTTTCATGGAGCCCTCTCTTTCTTCTCAAGCATACGTTACGCGAGGTTATGCTGAGGGGAAAAGCGGTTACAGAATGGTCACATACGGTGCCAAGGGTGTGACTCCAGGTCTAACCCAGGGGCAGGTGAACCCTCACCATGGTTCCCTGCTCCGGGCGGCTGTGAACTTCGAGGCTGCCGCCGTGAAGCTGGATGATGCGCCGGACGAGCGCCAGTCCGAGCCCGCTGCCGGGCATATCGCGGGCATTCTCCCCGCGGTAGAGTTCATCGAAGATATGCGGCAGGTCTGCTGGGGGGATGCCGCGCCCATTGTCATCGACCTCGACCAGGGCGGCGTGCCCATCCTCCGAGGCACGCACTTCCACCCGGCCTTCCGTCCCCGAGAACTTGAGGGCGTTATCGATGAGGTTGCGGAAAGCCACCTCGAGCAGGTCGCGGTCGCCGCTGACGGTGGAAAGGGGCCAGGGCACCTGCTGGATGGTCAAATGAACCGTTTTTCCCTGAGATTCGGGTGCGCCGGAGGTAAATTCCACGGCTTCTGCGAGGATTTCCTGCAAGTTCACCGGGGTACGGTCGAGGCTGCTCTCATCCATCTCAGCCAGGCGGCGCAGATTTTCCACCAGGGTTTGCAGGCGCTGCGCCTGGTGAGAAATGCGCTCGAGGGAGCCTGCCATCTCGTCCCCGGGGCAGGGGTTTTCCTTGAGGTTGGCGATGCCGAGGCGGATGGTGGTGAGGGGATTCTTCAACTCGTGGTCCAGGCGGCGCAGGAAGCGCTGGCGCTCCTCTGCCTGTGAGGCGCGTTCCTCTGCCAGGGATCGTTCGATGCGGCGCTGAGAGTGCCGGCGCGCCAGGATGCCCACGCTCCACACCAGGGCTGCCATAAGCCCGGCGTAAAAGAAGAGCGCGGTCAGGTCAAAATGGAAGGATGCCTGATACATGAGATTGGGGAGCAGGCCGGTTTTGGTCAGCCAGGCGCCCATCAATCCGGCAAACAGCAACAAGACCGGGGGAAGCCAGCGGCGCAAGGTTTTGAGGTTCATGGGCGGCCCTCCACCAAGCCCAAAAAGCGGTATCCAGACCCGATGACCGTTTCGATGAAATGGGGCTGGTCGGGGTCATCGTCCAGCGCGCGGCGCAGTTCGTTGATGCGGGTATCCACTGTACGCGTGCCGATGGGGGTGGTCCAGCCCCACACCTGGTCCAGGAGCTGGTCGCGCGTGACGACCTCCTGGCTGTGCAGGGCGAGGTACTCCAGCACGCCAAAAGCACGCGCCGAAAGAAGCAGGCTGCGTTCATCCAACCAGGCCTGGCGGGTCTGGCGGTCGATCAACAGGCTGCCGCTGGCCAACTTGCGGAAAGAATTGAGCGGCTGGCTGCCGTGTTGGATGCGGCGCAGGACAGCCTGGATGCGGGCGATCAGTTCGAGGGGTTCGAAAGGTTTGTTGAGATAATCGTCGGCGCCTTCCTGCAGGCTGAGGGCACGCTCGGTTGAGGACCCGACGCGGGTGAGCAGGATCACAGGCGTCCAATTACCGGATTGGCGCAGTTGGCGCAGCACCTCGCGTCCATCCAGGCGCGGCATGAGCACATCCAGCACGATCAGATCCGGATGCGTCTGCTGTACCAGGCTGAGCGCCTGCTGCCCGTCGCCGG
>CAVQOS010000037.1:0-116368 GCA_963714465.1 uncultured Chloroflexia bacterium
TAAAGCTGACCTGATCGTGATCGAGTTGAACACCCCGGGCGGGTCGATCGACCTGATGAGCAAGCTGGTCACCCAGATCCTCGCCAGCCCTGTCCCCACCCTGGTGTACGTCTCGCCGCAGGGAGCCATGGCAGGCAGCGCCGGCACGATGCTCACCCTGGCAGCCACCCTTTCGGCCATGGCGCCTGGGGCAGCCATCGGGGCTGCCAGCCCGGTGGGGTCGCAGGGCGAAAACCTGCCCACCACCGAAGAGCTCAAACAGAAGGAAATCCTCATGGCGCAGGCGCGTTCACTGGCTGAACGACGCGGACCGGCCGCTGTGGCACTCGCCCAATCGACCATCGAAAACGCCAAAGCCGCTTCGGCAAGCGAAGCCAAAGCCGCGGGCATGGTGGATTTTGTCGCCGTTAGCCTGGACGACCTGATGGCACAGGTGGACGGCACCCAGGTGGACCTCAACGGCACCCCGGTGACCATCCGTTCGCTCAGTCCGGCGTATTATGAGGTTAAAACCACCTTTATCGAAGACATCCTTGCCGGGTTGACCAACCCCAATATCGTTTTCTTATTGCTTTCGGTCGGCGTGCAGGCCATCCTGATCGAGCTTTCCAACCCCGGGGGATGGGTGGCGGGCTTTTTCGGCGTCATCTTCCTCGCCCTTGCGGCGCTCGGGCTGGGCCTGCTGCCGGTCAACTATTTTGGACTGATCTTCATCGTCCTTGCGTTTATCTTATTTATCGTGGATATTAAGGCGCCCACCCACGGCGCGCTGACGGCTGCCGGTACGGGGTCGTTCATCGCCGGAGCGCTGGTGCTCTTTAATTCAGCGCAAGCCCCCAGCTTTGCGCGCGTCTCCGTCCCATTGGTGATCGGTGTCGGCTTGTTCATGGGCGCCACCTTCTTCGCCGTGGTGATGCTCGCCGTGCGCGCCATGCGCACCCCGGTGAGTACCGGGCGTGAAAGCCTCGTCGGGGCGGAAGGCTACGCCGTCAGCGACATTGAGAACGCTGTGGTGGATAAGGAAGCTGCCGGCATCGTCCAGGTGGCAGGCGAACGCTGGAGCGCGCTCCTGGCGGAAGGCGAGAGCACCATCGTCAAGGGCGAGCGAGTGAAGGTGACGGCGGTGCGCGGCGTCAAGCTGGTGGTCAAGCGCATAGTTTAAAACAGGTTAAATTGGTGTGCATTACCCTTTCCTCGCGGTCTTTGCGTCCCTGAGCGAAGCGAGTGGGATCAGGGAAGGGCAGGGATAGGTCGGGCGGTAAAGCATATTGGCGAACAACTAAAACGAATCCATGACCAGGGAGCATCGCATGACCAGCACTCGGAAAATCACACAACTGACCCTTGAAACCCGCAGTGTCTTTGCAGAAATTGCTGATGAAGGCTGGGAGTTCCAGCTAAGGATCCAGGTCTTCGCCTGGGCGCTTTATGATAAAGATACGATCGAACCCCTGTTCATTCACAAGGATTACGTGACCGACGGATCGCCTTACGGCATCGAGCAGATCCGCAAGATAACCGGGAAGAATGTGTCTGTGGTCAGCTACGAGTGGACCGGCAAGGAGTGAGACGGGGGCAAAAAAGCGTAGGGGCGCACAGATGTGCGCCTAATCCGATGTTTGACAGTGGATTTACCATAATTCCAAACGCAGCTCCGGTTTTGGTCTCTATATTATTTGATTTGCGTTAGAATAAAGTTATTATTGAACTTGTAATTACTGGTGGGGATATCAATACTGGGGATTTTTGGAACAATTTTTGAATTTTCTTTTATTGCGAGATTGCCTGGATTTTTATGGTAATTAAGTATTAATGCTCATGAATTCTATTTGACCGTACAGAAGGAGGCCGACAATGTTTCAAGGTATTTTCGGTAATGCATCCGAAGTGGATTCAAAAGGAATTCAGGCTGATCTAAATGCCATTTTGATTCAGGATGAAAAAGTCGTTCGCGCTTTTAAGATCATTCGCGATTTATTCGTCTTCACCGATAAGCGGTTGATACTCATCGACAAACAAGGGGTCACTGGCAAAAAAGCTGAATATCATTCAATACCGTATAAATCCATCAGTCATTTCTCAGTGGAGACGGCTGGAACCTTTGATATGGATGCCGAAATGAAGATATACATTTCTGGAAATATGACTCCTATCGAGCGCGAGTTCAAGAAAGGCACAGATATCAAGGGCGTACAGAAAACCCTGGCAGAATTCATTATGCGATAAAAGAATTTTCGCCCCATCATGGCTGATGAAACAAGATCGCATAAATAGGAATCTTCATAGAAACAAGCAATTTGAAATTTTTGCTTAATTGCATAGTCTGAATTCAGGGAGGAATTTATGAAGAAAACCTTTGGTTCTTTTGTTACCCTTATTTTGGCGTCCTTCATGTTGGTATCTTGCAGCGACTCCTTAGGTACTCCTGTACCATCCCCAAACGATGTTTCAGGCATTCAAACCAAAGCAGCGCAGGATGTTTATGCAACTCTTACGGCTAAGGCGCCAACCAGCACATCAACCCCAACTGATATTTTATATTTTGAGGAATTTTCTAATCCGAGTGATACCTGGCCAATATCGGACGATCCGGGAAGTGCAAGGCGCTATCTACGTGGTCAATACCTGATTAGCGCGAAAGAAAATGAATATATTCATTGGGGTCTTGCGGGGGAAGATTTTAATAACGGAGTTCTCACCGTTGATGTTCGCCTGCTCTCAGGCGATAAGGAAGATTCGTATGCCTCAGTCATTTGGCGAGATAATTCAATTAATAACGAAGAGTCATATTATATTCTTGGCTTCAATGACAATGGGTATTTCCAGGTAGATAAATCTCTTAACGATACCTACATATCCTTAATCAAATATACATATAGTCCCGCATTTAATGCAGCTGGCGATACAAACAAGATAACCATAGCATTTAACAATGATGTTTCTGAAATATTTATCAATGAAGAATATGTGGGTAGTATCACGGACAAATCTATTCAATCGGGGGACATTGGTTTGGGAGTATCTTTAGCAGATGGAGCCACCACACCTGCTGAATTTTCTTTTGATAACCTGGTAGTTTATAGATACGACCCTTCAAATGGTTCCATTCCTAAAAAAACGTCCGCATCACCCACCAAAATTCCCACCAATGGATCCGATAATCCAGTTCCAACCATTCGTCCGGTCATAAACCCGACGAGTACTCCCAAGTTACCTTTGGAAATCACACTCAAAGTTACGAATCTTTGTCCTGAACAGCACACGGTGATTTTTGATGGCCCAACACATCTAAAGTATGTTGTTGACCCAGGCGAGACTCAAGAATGGCAGGGAGCTAAAGGGACTTATACCTGGACAGAAGATGGAATCACTTCTCCATATAGCCCCCAAGAGCTCTGATATATCAGTCTGGACATTAACTTTGTGTGAATGAGCAGCATTTGGTGCGTCCGAGATTCACCTTAAAATTTAATAAATTAACCAAAAAAGGCCGGTGTATCTCCGACCTTCTCCGTGTTTTGCTTGCTCATATCACTGTATCTAAAATTGCCTCTGGATGGACAGCCGCGATCTTGAGCAGCACTTTTGCCGGTCCCTCTGGCTCTCTTCGTCCCTGCTCCCGATTTTGGTAGGTGCGCAAACTCACCCCCAGCAGCTCGGCAAATTCCGCCTGGGTGAGATGGTATCTCTCGCGGATTTCTTTGACCGATGTGGGCGTCACTTCGAACCGTCGGGAAGGCTTATTTTCTCCCTTCAGGATACGGGCGCCTTCTTTCACGCTTTGCAGCAGTTCATCGAACATTTCTGGTTTCATGGGTATTCCTCTTCAACGATCTATTGGTTAGGGGCGAAGCTACCTGATTGTGTGTGGCTTTTCAACATGACGGACCGCTGCAGGATGCTTCGCCCTTACGCGATATATAAAGGAGTGTGAAAGTCGAAACGAAGTTTGCTCATTTATGCTCCTCTTGCGTGTACAACCCCTCTAGCACTGAGTGCTCGGAAGTGCAACAACCGCAGCTCCCGCTACCGCGCATTCATGTCACTGGATTCAATAATGCGCTTATTGAAAATTTTACCTCGTAATCCCGTACATTCTCTGAAATTAATAGAATGAATGCAGCACCGATGTAGAATCGATAACAGGCATTCAGGTTCTCTTGTTGAAAGGCGTTCCCATGGAAAGGGTTGACCCTGAAAATAATGAAACCCGCGCCTTGTTCGAACTGGTGAATTTGAAACGAAAGCGCGTGCTGGAGATCGGGTGTGGGGATGGACGCCGGCATAACGCCTTTTCCTATTCCTGCGCGCTCGAAGATGAGCATTCGCCTTGTATGAAAATAGCCATTAATTGAGATCCAAATTATAATAAATTCCTAGCATCGAAATTGATTGGGGAGGAACGCATGGCAATTGAGGATATTCCTGAATTTATTCGAGAAAATTATCAAATACAGGAATGGAGACATGCAAGTGCTGTATTGGCAAACGATTTTCCGAATGAATGGAATGATATTATCGATGTGTTAACCAGTTTTAGGTTGCTCAAATCTGAAGTAATCCGAATGGGAGGAAATAAATCTCTAATTGCTGATCGCTTTGATAATATGTTCCGTGATTTAGGTTGGCTAGAAAAATCCTTCGCTACGGGAATTATCGTGGATGATTTGGAAAGGGACTCTCCGACACATAAAGTAGATGATTATAAAAATCAAGTTGCAGTTGAAATAGAATGGAACAATAAAGATCCCTTTTATGATCGGGATTTAAATAACTTCCGTTTACTATTTGATTTGCGAGTAATTAGTGTCGGAATCATTATTACTAGATGTGATGAGCTTCAGGATATCTTTAATGGTCTTGGGAAAGGCTCAAGTTATGGCAATTCAACAACACACTGGAATAAATTACTCCCTCGAATTGAGGGAGGAAGTGGCGGCGGTTGTCCAATTTTAGCTTTTGGAATATCGAGAAGGTTATACAGAGAAGATGAGTGATTATCAGGATTTACTTTCACTTGGAAAATTTGGAACAATTCTTGCCGATCCGCCTTGGTTGTTTCAAAATCGGACAGGTAAAGTTGCACCGGAACATAAACGTCTTTATCGATACCATACGATGACAAATCAAGAAATTCTTGAGATGCCAGTCGACGAAATAGCATTACCCCAATCGCATCTTTATTTATGGGTACCAAACGCGCTCGTTGAACTAGGTTTGCAAGTAATGAGATCTTGGGGGTTTGAATATAAAACCATGCTAATTTGGTATAAGATACGAAAAGATGGTGGACCAGATCGCCGTGGAGTGGGTTTTTATTTCAGAAACGTTACAGAAGTTATTCTTTTTGGAACTAGAGGCCATATAAGAACATTTCAACCTGGACGAAGGCAAGAGAACATAATTCTTTCCCAAAAACGTGGTCACTCAATAAAACCTGATGAATTATTCCCCATAATTGAATCTTGCAGCCCAGGGCCATATTTGGAATTGTTTGCCCGGCGTAATAGATCAGGCTGGGTTTCTTGGGGTGATGAAATCGGTTTACTACCTGTCCAAAAGATAATTGACATTCCAATTGGCGATGATATTTATCAATTAAGAATGATCAGTGAAAAAAAGACCAAAGGGTTAAAAGATGAATAGGAATGAGGGTTTATATTACTTATCGCAATTAAAATATTAGTAGTAATATATGGCGCGTCCTTGAAATAACACAAAATCCAACGACTAAACTACTAAAAGGCTGACCGAATGCCAGTCTTTATTTTTCCATTCTTAAAACATCCAATACCCATCTTAAAAAACCTAAAACCCCTTGACATCATAGAACATTAGTGCTATTATATTATTCTGCCATTCGCTCGAAATTCCTTCATCATTTTCTCGTCCCCCCAAGGAGCTGCATGCGTCCCTCGATTCTTGTTTTGCGTTCATGCTTAATTCCTCATCCAAATCGCCCTGTGCAGGGGCAAGCCTTCGCGCAGCCCGAGTTGTTTTTAGTCGTTCCCGCAGTTATCGAAACCATTCGGCGTATAACTCCTTGGTCAACCCGTACATTCTCTGAAATTAATAGAATGAGTGCAGCACTGATGTAGAATCAATAACAGGCATTCAGGTTCGCTTGTTGAAAGGCGTTCCCATGGAAAGAATAGACCCTGAAAATAATAAAACCCGCGCCTTGTTCGAACTGGTGAATCTTGACCGAAAGCACGTGCTGGAGGTCGGGTGTGGGAATGTCTGCCGGTATAACGCCTTTTCCTATTCCTGCGCGCTCGAAGATGAGCATTCGATGATGGAAGACCGGGCCCTAAGTTTGATATAATACGGATATTCTTTCCGTAGCAGGCAAAGTGAGGGGTTTATGTTTCGACATGCGAAAGACCAAAGCCAGGAAATCTTGGCTAACAAGAATAAAATCGCGCTTTTTACTGGATTGTTCGCAGGACTGGCGTTCTCGATCACCTTATGGGGATTTGATGCGGTCACCCTGGCTTCAGCCAACGCCGTTCACCCATGGGCAAAATTACTGATAGGCATCCTTCCGGTTACAGCCTTCTGCGTTTTGATTGCATGGTTAAGCAACCGGTTTGACAATGCCCTGGTCAGTTTCCTTTTGTGGTTGGCAGCCGGGGCGGTTCTCTGCCTTTTTGCAAGTCACCTTCCATACGACGGGATGGCCTTATATTACAGGCTCTTCGACCCTGCCCTTGCGGCGCGTGTGAGCTACCCCTACAATTCGACGGTCAGCGCCCGTGCGGGCGTGGTGCTGCTGGTCTGCACCGTGTTAGGCGGCTTCGCAGGCGTGTTTTTTGGACGCATGATTGAAAACGCCAACAATGCTTTAGCCAAATCGGCTGCATTTCTACCGGTATTGTTTTGGAGCGCATTCTTTATCAGCAGCGCGTGGACCATTCAATCCTTTGTCGAAGCACCCATGCGGGATCCCCTGGTTGCCATTAATCAACTGGTGGTGAACAACATCAAAAATGAAGCGACGCCCTTTACCAAAGACGAATCAAAGTATATGTATCTTTCAGCAATAGGCGCTGCAGCCGACCTGATCCATGCCCCCAGGCAACTGGTGGTTGCCAGTTACGACGATCTGCTCATCCAGTTTCATGTTCAAATTGATTTTGACGGTCAATGGGTGGATTGTTCCGTTTTTGCCGACAACAGCACGGAACCGCCGCGGCAGCAGCCTGTTTATTGCAGGCTTATCGAATAACCAGGCAGGACCTTTCTTGATCAATGAGTTGGACTCAGCCCAACTCATTTTATTCCCTCTCCCGCCTAGCCACGCATATTGCCAACCAGCGAAGTGACCGCCGCTTGCATAAAGACCAAGTGTGTAAATGACAAGTAAAATGGGGGTCAAGATGGATGCGTCTACGAAAAAGTAAACGCCGAGGGGCAGATGTCGTTCAGCGGACAATGTTCGCAGTCGGGTTTCCGTGCATGGCAGATCTCGCGCCCGAGGCGGATGAGATTCAGGTGAGCCGAGTAGTATTCCTCCGGCTGGATCACCGACTCCAGGAAACCATGGGATTTTTCCACATTCAAATTCTCGGGGCGCATTCCGAGCCTGCCCGTAACGCGATAAACATGGGTATCGACCGGGAATGCCGGGCGGTTGAGCGCGAACTGCAACACGATGGCAGCCGTTTTTCTTCCGACACCTTTGAAGCGCAGCAGCCATTCGCGTGCTTCTTCGAGCGGCAGCTCCTGCAGAAACGAAAGATCCAACGAACCGCGTTCGGCAGTGATCTGTGTCAACATGGTCTTGATGCGCAGCCCCTTTTGATTTGCCAGCCCGGCAGGGCGGATGGTCGTGATGATCTGTTCGACTTCCGCGTCGCGGACAAGCTCCCAGGTGGCGAAGTGCTCCTTCAAAGCATGAAAGGCGAGATCCCGGTTCCGGTCGTTGGTGTTTTGTGAGAGGATGGTCGAGACAAGCTCGTCCAATGCGGGCAGAGGATCGCGCCAGGTGGGCTCTCCGAATGAATTCTTCAGGCGCGCCAGAACGCGCATGTTGTGAACTTCGTACTCGAGAATCTCATCCTCGGTCACTGAAATTTACTCATTCTGTCCGGACGATTTCAATTTGCTGTGAACTGTGTAATAATGCTGCAAACCCCACTTCAGGCGCATCCAGTAATGTTCTCTTTTACCTTCAGGGATCTCGAACTGTTTCAGCAGTTGCGGAATGTGCTTCTCGAGTTCGTCTGAGCCGGTTTTATTTTCAAGGAATTCCTGCATGATCTCATCCACAGATTGCAGGAACCTGGCTTGTTTTTGAATTTCGTCTCTCACGACCACGCCGTCGCGGCCCGAGATGACCGTGAAATCCAGGTAATCCGCTGAGAGCAGCAGCGCGAGCGCAGCCTGCCATTCAGCGATATTGGCGGCGGCAAGGAATGGCGGGGCATTCGGCACAACCGTATCGCCTACGAAAACGATCTTTTCATCAGGAAGGTTCAACCAGATGGATTCGGGAGATGGGCCTGGATGGTATTCGAGCAGCATCGGGTTTCCGTCCCAGAAGATATTGATACTCGTACTGAAAGAAAGCTCAGGGGGCGCCCAGCGGACACTGCCGATACCGTTGTAAAGCTCCCATTCAGCACCGGTTTCGATGCTTTGTGCCTTGAAAGTAACCGGGCGATCACGAAAGACCTGCACCATCTTCTCATGCCCGCAGACGGTGCATTCCATCAGGCGGGTACCCAGCGTACGGTCATAATGCGCATCCAGGTTGACCAGCAGGCGGTCCACCCCGCCGCTCATGTTGAGCAGGGTTGTGCGCCAGAGGCGAACGTCATCCGGGCGAAATGGAGCATCCACCAGGATCAACCCGTGCGGCCAGGAGATCGCGCCGAGCGATACCCCGGGATAACCCGTCTCGATAAATACGTTTGGAGAGATTTCCTGCATTCGAACTCCTCGAAGAGCCGGGTAGGTCAGCCGACTGGAATGGTAAAAATAAACCGCGACCCCGTTTCAGGCTTATTTTCAACCCAGATTTTACCACCATGAGCCGTCACCGCGAGACGGCAAAATGCCAGGCCCAACCCCAGCCCTTTGCGGGTGGAGTAGGCATTGACGCGGTTGAATTTTTCAAAAATGTGTTCCTTGAAGCCTTCCGGGATGCCGGGACCATTGTCATCCACACAGAACTGGACAGCGCCGGGAATCCTGGATGCAGTCACGACAATGGCTGTCCTGGCGGGTGAATACTTTGAGGCATTCTCGATCAGGTTGATCAGCACCCGCTTGATCATGTCTTCATCCACAACGATCTCAGGCAGACCGGCGTCCACCTGCTTTTCGATATTCTGGTTCTTGCTCAGCACATTCGGCAGGGTTGTTTCGACAGCATCCGCGACCATGCTGATTACCTGCACCGGACTCTTCTCGGTGATCTGCATGCCGGCTTCGATGTGGTTGATGTCCAGCAGCGAGTTGATCAGGCGCTGCATGCGGTCAGTCGAGCGGCTGGCGATCTGGTAAACCGATTTGATAGCCGAATCATCTTCCATGGGGATGAGCGTCGCGAGAATTTCGAGGCTGGAGACGATGTTGGCCAGGGGTGATCGCAAATCATGATAGATCATCGCAGTCAAATCGCCGCGCAGCGTGTCGAGGTCTTTGCGTACTTCGATGTCTCGCAAGATCCATTGGATGAAAGGATTCCCCAGTGAGGTGATTTTTGAAACATACACCTCGATCGGCAATTGGCTGCCCTGTTGGCAGTGCAGATTACTTTCGTAGGATACCGTTCCCACCAGCGGGATCCGGTCAAAATGGCTGCCAGTGGACTGGGCTTTCAGGTCATGCAGTTCGGTGATATTCATTTTCAGCAGAGTGTCTTCGGTGTACCCGCTGACCTGCACCGCTTTGTGGTTCACCTCCAGGATTTTTCCGTCCAGGTCGGTGATCAGGATCGGGTCGATGCTGTCTTCGAACAACTCCTGGTAGCGTTTCTGCACCTCTTCTGAGTATTCATAAAGCCGAGCATTGCGGATGGCGATGCCGGACAGGTCAGCGATGGCATGCTGCAGTGAAAGATCTTCTTCAGTAAAGAAGTTGACCCCGGCGTGGACGATGGTGAGCACCCCCACCAACTGTTCCTGCGCCATCAGGGGTACGCACAAGGCGGACTTTGCTTGGGTAGGGTCGTTAAATTCTCTCGAGCGCGCGAGCCAGCGGATATCTTTTGAGGTATCCGGCACCAGGGCTTCCTTTTTATTGCGAATGACCCAGCCTGCCAGACCGTTGGCGACCACATCCTGGAGTTGATTGACCGTGTTTGGGGTCAGCTTGCCGTCATAGATGATGGCGGCATCCACGGGTTTGGCGTTCTCATCCAATACCACCAGGCTGGCGCGTTCAGCGCCGATGTTTGCGGTTGAAAGGGTAAGAATCCTCGATAGCACGGTGTGCAAATCCAGCGTGGTGGCAAGTTCACGGCTGATGCTGAAGAGAATTTCAAGCGATGTGCGTGTGTTTTGCTTGTCCATAATTATCCCTACTGGATATACTTTAAACCGGTGCCAGTGTTGAACAAAACGACGGTTTCGTCGGGTTTGATCCATTCTTCAGCGACCAGGTGCTTGAGCGCAGCAAATGTAGCTGCACCTTCAGGAGCGCAGAAAATGCCTTCATTCTCGGCGATCTCCCGCTGACTGGCGAGAATTTCGGCATCCGAAACGCTGACAGCAGTGCCGCAGCTTTCACGCAGCGCGCGCAGGATCAAGCGGTCAGCGAATGGATAAGGGACACGCAGCCCGGATGCAATGGTCGATGCGTTCTGCCACATCTCGGCGCGGGGTGCACCGGATTGAAAGGCTTTGACCACCGGAGCGCAGCCTTCCGCCTGGATGCTGACCATGCGCGGGCGGCGCGAATCGATCCAGCCGAGCTGTTCCAATTCGGCGAACGCTTTCCACATGCCCACCAGGCCTGTGCCTCCGCCTGTAGGATAGAGGATCACGTCCGGCAGGGTCCAATGGAATTCTTCTGCCAGCTCATACCCCATGGTTTTCTTGCCTTCGACCCTGTAGGGTTCTTTGAAGGTGGAAACGTCGAACCAACCATGACTTGCGGCTTCAGCCGCAGCCAGGCGTCCGGCATCGTTGATCAACCCCTGGACGAGATGCAGGTCAGCCCCGCTCATTTTGACTTCCACCTGGTTGGCGATGGGGGTATCTACGGGCATATACACGTGGGCGATGGCGCCAGCCCGGGCTGCATACGCCGCCAGGGCACCGCCGGCGTTGCCTGCGGTGGGGATGACAAATTCATGGATCCCCAGTTCGACTGCCCTCGATACGGCGACCGCCAACCCCCGGGCTTTGAAGCTGCCGGTGGCATTGGTGGATTCATCCTTGATGTAAAGCCGTGAAAGATTCAGGCGAGCGCCAAGCCGTTCTGCATGCAGCAAGGGGCTATCGCCTTCACCCAATGAAAAGCGAAATTGAGGCTGGCGTACGGGCAGCAACTCAGCCCAGCGCCACAATCCACGCGGGCGGTTGTGGATGAGTTCTTTTGAAAGCAGCGTACGCAATTGGGGAATATCGTAATGAAGGAGTAGAGGCGAGCTGCATTGCAGGCAATAATTCTGCACCTGGTCGGGGTCATATTGCTCGCCGCATTCCGGGCATTCCAAGACCTGCTTGAATTGGGTTGTACGCATCTGCATATTACGAGTATAGCATAATCGAACTTGCGATTGGTTTGCAAGCGGTGGAATTACGGTTTTTTTACAAGTATTTTATGCCTGAGAGAGTGTCCGCCTGCTTGGACGGCCGGGTGTGTCGCGGGGTTTCGAAAGCGTGTCAGCCTTGAGGAGTGCAAAGAATGATGTTTTCACCGGCGCTGCCGGCATTCAGGTCCAGGCCGAAAAAGGGTGTGGGATCAAGGGTGTTTGCGATCAGCGTTTCGTTGGTGAAAGTGCCGCTGCCGTCATCCTTTACGATCGAAAAATGCAGATGGACGCCGACGGGTTTGCCGGGTGTGCCGGAGAAATTGCCCTGGGTGCCCAAAAGGGTGCCGGTTTTGACGAACATCTCGTTTGTACCCGCAGGGAACTCGGGCGCGATGGTACTGCTGCCAAGCACGTCTGCCATGTGGGTGTAATATGTCCAGATTTGTTCGCCCGGCGCAAGCGGGTTGGAAGGGATGCGGATGATGACCGTGGATTTCCAGTCAGGCAGGCGGGTGAGGTAGCCATCATAGGCTGCATACACCGGGGTGACACCTGCGCCTGTGCCCGGGAAAATATCGATCCCCTGGTGCGGGTGGTCAGATTGGAAATGGTCATTCCATAGATAGCCAATAAACCCATCGGTGGGAAAGGCGAATGGTGCATCCCCGCAGCGATCACCGGCGTTGACTGACCATGCGCTGTGTCCCTTGGGATCGAGGATCCATTGGCGCACCAGACCTGAACGTATGCTTTGATCACCGCTTATGCGGAAGAAAATGTAGCCTGCAACCACGGCTGCAACCACGCCGAGCGCGAGTAAACCGAACGTGGCGGGTTTCATGCCGCTGTTTCCACCAACTGTCCGCGCATCGACCATGGACCCGTCCAGGTGATCTTCACCGGCAGCACCTGCCCCAAAAGGTCCTGCTCGGTTTCGACGAAGACCAGTTTGTTGGTGGGGGTGCGGCCTTTCCAGCGCTTCTTCGCTTTCTCTTCGAAGAGTATCGGGACGGTCAGGTCCTGGTAGCCGGCATAGATCTCACGCTGAACTTCTTCCTGCAATTTTTCGATGGTGCGGAACCTGCGCCATTTTTCTTCTGGGGAAACGTCATCTTCCAGCAGGCGCTGAGAGACCGTGCCTTTGCGCGGGGAGTAGCGGGCGAGATGCACCATGTCGAGTTTCAACTCAGCCAACAGGTCATAGGTGTGCTGGAATTGGGTGTCGGTTTCGCCCGGGAACCCGACGATGATGTCAGTGGCGATCGAAACCCCGGGGATCCGCGACCGGATCTTCTCCACCAGGCGGCGGTACTGGTCAGCCGTGTAGCCGCGTTTCATATTTGACAATACTTCATCGTCCCCGGCCTGGTTGGGAATTTCAATATGCGGCATGACTTTTGGCAATTCGGCAACGGCATCCAAAAGCTCATCATTCATCCAGTTCGGGTGAGACGTCAAAAAGCGGATGCGCTCCAGACCATCGATCTCGCTCATTTGCGCCATCAACTTGGCCAATGTCGGATATTCGGATTGATCCTTGCCGTAGCGGTCCACAATTTGACCCAGCAAGGTGATCTCTTTGACGCCCTGGGCGGTCAAAGCTTCGGCTTCCTTGAGGATTTCCTGGGGGGCACGGCTGCGTTCGACTCCGCGGCGGTAGGGGATGATGCAGTAGGTACAGGCGTGCGAACAACCGTACACGATGGGGATCCAACCGATGACCTGTTTGCCCGCCGAGAAATTGGGTAGGATCAGATCGCCATCCATCACTGCATAGCGACGTGTGGTTTCGATCTGTTCCTGCTCGTGGTCACCGCGCGAGATCAAGAACTCGATCAGCGGGGTGGGATCCGATGGCGGAGAAAAAACGTCTACATAGGGAAAGCGCTTGTGCAGGGGATTGTTTTCCTTGATCCCCACGAGGCAGCCCATTAGATTGATGACCACTTCAGGGTGGGCACGCTTTACCGGCAGCAGCGTGGTCAGGCGACCGTAGGCTTTTTCCTCAGCCGACTGGCGCACGACGCAGGTGTTTAGTACGATAACGTCCGCTTTTTCAATTTGCGGAGAGTATTCATAACCCAGATGCTCGAGTGCTGACGAAACCCGTTCAGAATCAGCCACGTTCATCTGGCAGCCTTCAGTCCAGACGTGATATTTCATGCGTCCGATTATATCAAGGAAAACGGGTATAAATCTTCCTGAATTTGTCTGATTTATTGGGACTTTCTTGAGCGGATAAAGGTAGAATTGCGTTATGAACGAACAGCCACAAAGCCCTCAAAAGCAGAAGCCAAAATTCCTGGCGCTCAAATTAGTATTGCTGGTTTTGACAACGGCACTGATCTTAATGAGCCCCGGATTACGAACGATACTCGCCTGGAAGATGGACGAGGCAAAGGCGTATGTTAGGGGCGCGATCCTTCCCAAGGGCGGAGTTCCCGTGGCTGTATCAGGCAGCATTGTTCAGGAATCCAGTGGACTTTTTCTGCCCGGAGGAATCAAGGACGCGGTTGGCCTGCCAAGCGTGACAGCCACCCCGCGGGAAAGCCAGGTCGTAGTTGCGCAGCAGGTGATCCTGCCGCCGCCCGAATTCGACTTGAAAAAGGACATCCAGGATTGGAATAATTGCGGTCCGGCAACCCTTGCCCTGGCATTGCGCATGTACGGCTGGAAAGGCGACCAGTACGATATCGCCAGCGTGATCAAACCCTTGCAAACCGATAAAAATGTCAATCCCTCCGAAATGGCAGATTATGTTGCCCAAAGCGGAAAGGGACTTACTGCAACTATCCGGGTGAACGCCAGTTCCGAACTGGTCATGGATTTCCTGGCGGCGGGCACCCCGGTCATTGTTGAAGAATCCTTCAAGCTCGAGCAAAGCTTTTGGCCTGGCGACGATCTGTGGGCAGCGCATTACCTGCTCATCACCGGCTACGACCTCACGACCCGGGAGTGGGTCATCCAGGATTCTTATTATGGACCAAACCGGCGAATTAAAATGGACCTTTTGGAACAAACCTGGAAACCGTTCAACCGCTTGGTTTTTGTGATTTATAAGACCCAGGATGAACGGGTCGTAAAAGAGTACTTGGGTGCAAATTGGGACAGTGCCACCAACCTGGGCTTGGCTGCCGCCGCGGCACAGAAAGAAATTAACGCCAACGCCAGGGACGCCTTTGCCTGGTTCAACCTGGGAAATTCGCTGCTTGGATTGAAAGACTATGAAGGGGCAGCCTCGGCATTTGCGCAAGCCCGACAGATCGGATTGCCCCAGCGCATGCTGCGTTACCAGTTTGGTCCGCTCGAAGCAGCCTACGCCACAGGCAATGTCGATGACCTGTTCCTGCTTTCCAATTATGCGCTTGACCGCACCCCAAATTCAGAAGAGGCACTCACCTGGAAAGGCTGGGCGTATATCCTGAACAAACAGGACGCTTCTGCCAAATCGTTTTTTCAGCGTGCGCTTGAAGCTCATCCCAATGATGCTGCCGCATTGAAAGGCCTGGCATCCCTCCAGGCTCATTGATCTCAAGAAGCAAGTTTCAAGTGAATGCAAGGTAAAATAAGGGAAACCATTAATTGAGGATCCTGATGAATAAAAAGACTGTTCTTACGATCGTTGTCCTGATCATTACCGGTTGCCTGATTTTGAGCGTCGGACTGATCGCAGGCGTGTTGTTGTTCAGGAATGGATTGAGCGCACCTTTTTTCAGCGCCCCCTCGCCTTCACCAGTAGTTGAGAGCCCAACGCCGGGAGCAGCTTTGCCAACCCCGGCCACAACCGCAATCCCGGGAACTCCCATCCCATCAGACATCGCCAGCCAGATGGATGAAATCCAGCAGCAGGTGATGAGTTATCGCGGGCTAAAATTAAAGGGTCCCTTCACCCGGGAACTGCTTACGCCGGATCAACTTAAACAAAACGTGATCAACGATTTTTTCAAAGACTACACTCCTGACGACGCAGCCCGCGATTCCAAGATACTGGCTGCGTTTGGTCTGCTGTCGCCTGGTTTCGATCTGCAGCAGTTTTATATCGACCTTTATTCTGAGCAGGTTGCCGGATATTATGACAACAAGACCAAGGCTATGTACGTCGTAGCCGGAGAATCCTTTGGCGGCACCGAACGTATGACCTACGCGCATGAGTTCACCCACACCCTGCAGGATCAAAATTATGACATCGAAAATGGTTTGAAGGTGAACACGGAGAATTGTAAAAAGGATACGGAATACTGTGCGGCGGTCTCGGCTTTGATGGAAGGCGACGCATCCCTCTCGGAGTACACCTGGTTCGCACAATACAGCACTGCCCTGGATAAACAGCAGGTGCAGCAATTCCAGCAAACCTATACCAGCCCTGTGTATGATTCGGCTCCGGAATACATGAAGCAGGATTTCTTGTTCCCCTATACCCAGGGGTATGACTTTGTGAACGCACTTTATGCAAAGAAACAGTGGCAGTCGATCGACGATGCTTTCTTAAATCCGCCTGTTTCCACCGAGCAAATTCTGCACCCCGAGAAATACCCGAGCGATAAACCCATTGCCGTGCCTGTAGACGATTTTACCTCCACTCTGGGGACGGGATGGACGGAGCTCGACCGCAATGTGATGGGCGAATGGTATGCCTCCCTGATCCTCGATGCAGGAATCAAACCGGCTTACCGGCTGGATGCGGCGACTGCCAAAGCAGCAGCGGCTGGATGGGGCGGAGATACCTATGTCTTCTATGCGGATCAAAATAAGAGTGACTTCGTCATGGTCTGGCAAAGCCTATGGGAGACACCCAAAGATGCCAATGAGTTTTGGGCGGCAAGCCTGGCGTATGGGAACCAGCGCTGGGGGACCGCTCAATCCAGCTCTGACACGAGCGCAACCTGGGAAACCACCGATGCGGGGATCGTCAGCATGCGCAAGACCGATACGCAGGTACTTTGGACGATGACACCAAGCCCTGAAACACAGGCGTCTGTGCTGGCTAAAATTGGAATTTTTGGAAATTAAGCATGCCTTTTGACTTGAAACGCGTTCGCGGCATCTGTTTTGATGTCGATGGAACGTTGAGCGATACTGATACTGAGTGGGCGATCGGTTTGCAGCGGAGGCTGCAGGTCGTTCGCTTTCTCTTCAAAAACCATGATCCTTATACATTCACCCGCTGGTTGGTGTTGATTTCTGAATCGCCGATGAACGCGGTATTTCACTTGTTGGGTCATCTCAGCCTGGATGCACCTTTTGCCCGGTTATATGAGCGGTTGATCCGTTCACGAAAGAGCTCTACGGTTTCTTTCATATTGACGGATCACGCGCGCGAGCTGCTGGAATTCCTCTCGCAGCGTTATCCATTGTCGATCGTCAGCGCGCGCGATGAGGACATCACCCGGAGTTTTGTCGAGTATTTCGGCCTGGGCAGCTATTTTCGTGCCATCGTGACATCTCAAACCTGTCCACATACCAAACCGTTTCCAGACCCGCTGATCTATGCCGCGCAAAAGATGGGGCTGAATCCGGAGGAATGCGTGATGATCGGAGATACCACGGTGGATATCCTGGCTGGAAAGGCTGCCGGAGCTCAGACGATCGGGGTGCTATGCGGTTTTGGGTCGGAGAGTGAACTGCGCAAAGCCGGCGCGGATTTGATCGTGAAAGATTTAAAAGAAGTGATGGGGGCGTTTGAAGTTTGAACTTAACCCCGGGTTAATGCGTCCCAATTGAAACGCTCCTTCCCTAAAGTATGTGACGGTTTAGGTTGTTGTCAGAAGTTGCATCTGCCCTTCCCTTCAGGGAAGGGTAGGGTTAGGTCAACAGGGGAAGTTCAGAGCTTTTAGTGCCGCCATGGGCAGGATGATCGTGGCGCGGGTTGCCACAACAGAAATCATGAAGACTCAATAGATTTGTTTCTTTACTTTTCGACGGTGAAAATCACCTCGCTGGAACTGGAGGAATTGCCTGCAGTATCCCAGGCTTTGACGATGAGGCTGTGTTTTCCGGGGGAAGACTGCCAGATGTAAAAGTACGGGGCTGAACTGGTTTCCGAGACTTTCTTACCATCCAACCACCACTCGACGCGAGCGACTGCCACATCGTCAACAGCGGTGGCGTTGAATGTGATCACGCCCATCACCGGTTTGAGCGCCGACTCGGTCTGTGGATAAAGGATTGCTACCTGGGGCGGATGATTATCCACTGTGACCTGGATGATCGCAGTTTTGACCTGGTTGGATTGATCGACCACGCTCAAACGGATGGCATATAAGCCGTCCGAAGCTTGCGTATCCCAAATACCAAGAACCCCATCAGAGACAGGTGTCGTCTGCGATTCCCCGATTTGGATCCAACTGGATGGGTTGATGCCTTCGCCGATTTGGATGGAGAAGGATTTGAACGCGGCATTGTTCGCTGTGCCGCGGATTTCCACCTTTCCAGCTACGGGAGCGAAAAGCGCTGGAGAGCTGATTTGCACCTGCGGGTCTTGAGAGATGGTCTGGATAGCGTCATACCCGGCAGGCGTGAGTGAAATTCCCGCGGCTAATGCCCAATCGCGGGCTTCAGGAGGAACATCCATGGTTACTTTTTCGTCGACCAGGTCAGTGGGGGTAAAAACCGTTGCCAGGAGTCCGGTTTCACGGTTGATCTTGACCTTCTTGTACAAATTGTCCGGGTAGGTCGGCTCATTTCCGAGCAGGAATACTTCCTGTACCAAATTCGGACAGGCATCCGTGGGGAGCAGACCGGAAGGAGAGCAAACCTGCATTTCCGAAACCCCGGCAGGGCGCACCCAGTCATCCGGGGCAAGACCTGTGCTTGCATATTGGATCATGGCATTCCATAGCCCGGCAGCCATCACCGGCTGCAGGGGCGCATTGTTCGCCGCGGGATCGGTCTGTTGAATGCCAATGACCACCAAACGGTGAGGGGTGTACCCTGCCGTCCACACCTGGTGCCTGGATTGTGTTTCGCCAATCTTTGAAGCAGAGGGACGTCCAATTTCCAGTGCGTTGGGATAACCCAAGCTTGGGTAGCGGGCAGTGTCATCGCTCAATACATGGTTGATCAAATAGGCGAGCGAATCGCTGATGATGGAAAGGCGTTGCGGCTGTGAATCATCAAGCAGGGTATGCTTTGACGTGGTCTCGACCCGAAGCACAAGGTTGAGATCAATTTGCTGTGTCTTGGGATTGATCACGCCATTGCGCGACCCGGAATTGGCGAGGGTGGCATAGACCTGGCTCAGCTCAAGCAACGGCACATTCCCGCCCTGGAAGAGGCTTTGAGCAGAATTGGGTGAGGATACAAAAGAATCCAAGCCAAGCGAGTAACCCATTTGCCATGTCACTGCGGGGCTGATCTGATCTGTGAGTTGAGCGAGCGGGACGAGGTAATCATTGGCTAAGGCTGTCCGCAAACTGACCGGGCCATGAAAAGAGCCATCCGGGTTGGCTGCGCCCGTCAGTGCTGCTGGGACGGTGGCGGGAATATCCCATAACAGACTGGAAGGGGATTCACCGCGGGCAAACCCGGCCAATGCCACGACAGGCGCCAGGAGCGAACCTGGCTGCGCGGCATCATCCGGGAGAATGTCACTGAATTGGGTTGTGGGCGGCAGGTAAGCCAGCACCTGCCCGGCTTCGGGATCAACGATGACCCCGCGGACGGCCAGCCCGGCCAGTGATTCTGCCGAGAAGTTTTGGGTGAGGAGCAAAAGTGCCGCAGGACAATCGGTATTTTCAGAAGCCACCCCGCTGAGACTTGAATTTTCGATACGAAAGAGCTGGGTCTGGGCTGCGCATTGGAGTTGGAATTGCAGGTCAGCATCCAGGGTGGTGATCACGATCAAGCCGCCGCGCTCCAACCGGTTCGCACCCAGGCTGGGTTCAAGCTGATTTTTTACATTCTTGATAAAGGCAGTGTATATGCCGTTTGAAGGTGCTGTGGCGCTTTGAATGTGAAGAGTCTCAAGCCGGGCTTGCCGTATCTCGTTAGCGGCGAACGCACCGCTTTTCTCAAGGTTGTCGAGCACAGCCTGTTGCAGGTCCAACGCAGCCGCGGGAGAATCCAGGGGATTCAAAGCCGGGGAGTCTATGAGAGCAACGATCAAGGCGGATTCGGCGAGAGAGAGGTTTTGAGCAGATTTCCCCAGGTAGACCTGCGAGGCGGCTTCCGCACCAAAGGTTTCATGACCAAGATAGATGCTGTTCAGGTACCATTCGAGGATCTGATCACGTCCGTAATTGTGCATCACCTGCGAGGCCAAAAGTCGCATACGCAGTGCCCTCAAGGAAGTTTCCGGTTCGCCGGCAAGCAAAAGGTTTTGCACAAGCTGTTCGGCAATCGTATGGGGGCTGGGGTCGGTGAGGCGGGCAAAATCGACGCCGCTGCTTTGCCAGTAATCCGGCTGTTGGATTTGGGTCACCACAGTGAGGAGTTGGGAACTGAAATGAGGCTCCACTGCCGGGTCGACCGACAGGAATTTGCGTTGGGATGCAGGGCTCCCCAATTCAGCCAGCAAGATCTTTCCAGTCCGGTCGTAAATTCGGGTAGGGATGAGCAATTCGCCGCTCGACCGGTCAAGTAAGAGGGGGAGTTGATCAGGCGAAGGCAGGTTCGAGCTGATGCGCGAATATTCCCAACTGCCCCAAAAGACAACGCCCACAAAAACCAAAAGAAACAAAGCCAATGCGCCTTTAATCAAGTAAGAAAAGAATCCGCGTGTTCTTGCCTTTTTTTGGATTCTTCGGGTGCGGCGTTGTTTCAATAAAAAGTAAAGGTTGGATTTTTGCACAGGCTGACGGTTTGGGCCTTACGGGGTTGGGGTAGGGGTGGGGGTGATGAGCACAAGATAACGCGCTTCAGCATCTGAGCGAAGCTCCGGCTTGACCAGCTCTGCCGGATAGGACAGAAAGGTTTCGAAGTCGCGGATCGCAGCGGCAGTCTCGCCCAGGGAAGAAAGTGTCACGGCGCGCCAGTAAATCAGCTCAGCTTTTTGGGCATCGGTGACGGCGGATGCATCCATACGGGTAAATTGCATGTAAGAACTGCCTGCCGAATCATTGGCCAGCAGAGCTCTCCCGCGTCCCAGGCCGGCTTCAAAGGAATTCGCATCAATCTTTAAAGCCGTCTCGAAATCCTCCAGAGCTTTTGGATAATCCTGCATGGTCATGTAGATCTCGCCGCGCATGAGAGGAGCTTCGATGATCTCGGGGTGGGTTTCCATCACAGTGGACAAGGCAGAAATCGCCAGGTCGTTTTGACCCAGGTGCATATACGCGTTCGCCAGGACTAAAATTCCCTGGGGATCGGTGGGGGTATAAGTCAGATAAGTCGTCGTTGGGTCCAGTGAACCCTGGTAATCTCCATTCGCCTGCAGAATTTGACCCCACAAGAGGTAAACCGGCAGCGCAGTAATATCCAGTTGATTGGATTTTTGAATGGTGGTCAGTGCAAGAGGCGCATTATTCTGCTGCAGGAATGCCGCCGCCCGGTAGTATTCAGCCAAGGCTGATACGGGGAGGATGGCGTCCAGACGGCTCAACCAGTTCAACGCCAGGCCGGGATCCAAATTCAAAAGAGCGATATGTGCCAGCTCAAAATAACTTTCATACAATGACGGGTTCAACGTGATGGATTGTTCGAGCGCAATTTGAGCCTGGGTCAAATCCGGCGGCGATCTGATCCAGGTAGATGCGTCCCAATCCCAAATAAGCCGGGGCAAAGGAGGCATCCACCTCAATAGCTTTATTGTAGGTCGCCATGGCTTCGGTGTACTGATCCATAAACCGGTATGCATCCGCAAGATGATAAAGCACATCCGGCGTATTGGGTTCGGCGTTCAAAAACTGGGTGAGATAATCCACCACTTTTGGCCAGTTTTGCTGGTCATACGCTTTCATCGCGGCGGTATAGGCTTCCATGCGGTTGTGGGGTGTGGCAACATACATGGGGGTTGGGGTGAAGGTTGCTTCGAGTTTCATCCAGAGAGGAGCAGGGCCTAGGTAAGTAGGCGTTGGCACGGGCGTAAAAGTGGCTGTAGGCAGCGGGGTGGACCAGCGCAGGATGTTATTGGTGGCTTCATCTCCTGAAGGACGGAAGACCGACCAGATCGCGATCACGAACAGTGAAAGAACGACCAGGCTGCCAAACCCATACACGACGGGTTTCTTTTTTGCGCCGGCAATAAATACCGGAAGCTTCTCTTGCAGAAATTTGCGCAGGACGTTGGTTTTCTCGATGACCGGTTCGATGCGCTGCAGGTGCAGCGGTTCACCGATTTCCTCTCCCATCAGGCGCAGTCCGAGGATGGCTGCTTTGTTCTTCGGATCCAGGGCTAAGGCGCGTTTCAAGCATTGCAGCCGCTCGGTTTCAGTGGTCACGGCTGCACTCATCCAGAGCCAGGCTTCGGGATTTTTGGGATTGGTCTTAAAGTATTCGGTTAAGAGCTCACGAGCACGGGCAAGATCGCCTGCGCGAACCGCTATCCTGGCATCTTCTAAGATCCTCTCTTCGTGAGTCATCCTATGAGTTTAGCATAGGCTGGTTTTGCGGGCAAGCTTGACGGACAGGGTATAATGGCGCTTATGAGAATTCAAAAAATCCTCCCAATGTTGTTAATTCCTGGCTTGTGGATCAGCGCCTGTACTGCTGCACCCCCGCAGAATCCGACTGAGTCCACAAGTCAAATTCAATTGACCCCTTACACCACAGCGACGAATACCCCAACCATCACCCCCACGCCGGTGAACGCGCCGACCGCCACTCTGGCTCCTACGGCGACTCCCACTCCAGTCATCTATGTTGTGAAAGAGAAAGATACCCTGGGGGTCATTGCCTACAATAATGGCGTGACGGTGGATGAACTCAAGGCGGCGAACCCGGATGTGGACCCGTATATGATGCCCGTCGGGACCAAGTTGATCATTCCGTTCCACCAGGCTACTTCACTCACCCCGTCTCCGCTCGAAGCAACGACGGTACCGCTGCATGTGCTGGCCACGGAATGTTCTCCAGCAGCTACAGGCGGGCTGTATTGTTTCGCGACGGTCGCAAACCCGCAAGCAAACGCCATCAATAACTTCTCGGCAGAATTCCAATTGACCAACACCCAAACCGGTGAAATTACGGCACAGAAAGCTTTGTTTCCGCTTTCAACGCTCGATGCCGGGACCAACCTGCCGTTGTACGCTTATTTTACCCCGCCAGTCGCGAGCCCATACAGCATCGGGCTGAAGGTGCTTAGCGCCGCGAATCTCTCCGCGACCCCTGCGGCAACGCCGGGGATCGAACTGCATGAGCCCCAAATCGCGATCTCGGCGGATGGTTATTCGGCGGCAGTCACAGGCGAAGGCGTGTACACTGAACAGGCCACAAATGCCAAAACCCTGACTATTACTGCGGTCAGCTTTGACGACCAGGGGAAGGTGAATGGAATTCGCCGGAGCGAAATTGCGGTGGATACCTCCTCCGGCAGCACAATTTCCTATTCAATTACGGTCTATTCGACCCGCGGGATTATCGCAAAAGTATCCGTTTACGCAGAAACCCAGCCTTAATTAAGGAGTTTTCCAGAGGATATAACTGCCCGAACTGCAGACAGGGTCGGTCGTGGCTGCTTTTAAGCAAACCTTGTAAATCAGGATGGAGCCATTTGAAAAACCGGTCGTTGCAGGAACGGTTAGCGTGGAATGCCCGTCCGATTGGGTTGCAGGAAATACCGAAGTGTAGTGCGTATCATCCGGCAGGGTGATATCCAGGTCCGCTTCGAGGTTGGCAAGCGGCTGACCGTCGGATTTGCGCAATACCACTAGATTGATCGTTTGAGTATCCTCGGGCGCGATCTGCTTGAATTGTTCGCTTACCTGCAAGGTGACCGTATCCGGAGAAAAAGTGAACAACTCCTGCGAAGTGGTTTGACTTTGAAGTTGATCCAGGTAGTTCTTACCCAGGGGGGCAAGTGTCACAAAATCGCCTGTTGCAGCCGGATTGTAGTCAAGACAGTAATTTTCAAAACATTGGCGGTAGATGCCTGGCGTAACCTCAAAAACTTCGGCGATGGGGTTGCCCGAAATATCCAAACCGCCGTGGGCTGAGATAAAGCTGTCGAAAACGGTGGGTACATGGTATCCAAGTTCACCCGAGGTGGGATAAAAGACCATCCCATCTTGACTGCCGTAGACCTTTGGTCCGGGGGCGACGCGATTCTGATTCAATAAAATGGAAAGAGGACGCAGCTTCACCGATGAGGTATTCCCCGGTGAGGCATAAAGCACAGCGTTTTCGTAAACCTGTTCCTCGAACCCATCCGAAGCAATGTAAGGCTGGGTGAGCGGGCTGCCGAAGATGGTTGCGCCGCCGATCTTCCCCAGCCCGGCAAGAAAGGGTTGATCGTCCACCGCTTTGGTCGTGCTGATGACCAATGCATCCACGCTGGGGCTGTAGCTGCAATTCTTTTCGCAGGAGAAGGCGCCGTAGGCGAGTAAATGCACCTGACCTGGGGGATCGCTGAATTTCCGGTAAAAACCCACATTCTCAAAATACTGTTCGATGCGCTGCTGCGAGTAATTCAACCTGACCTGGGTGAGGGGATTTCCGGCATATTGACTGCCGGCAAGGCTGTCATACAGGGGCAAAAATTCCTCATAAATTTCATAGCCGTTGATCACCCGTCCTGTGCCCTGGGTGGGGCTGGCAGCCGGATCTTCCCGGACATTCATGGGAACGCCCAGCGGGTACAGGTTATAACGGCTTGCGTCGGTGGCAGCCGGGTTCATGCACATCAATACATTCACCGTGTATTGACACTGGTAAGATTCGAAAGCAAAATTCTCAGAGATTGCCGGTCCAAGCACGTTTTCCCCGCCCAGCGTCTGGTAGAACTCCCTAAAACCGGGCGAGACTTCGTATGTTTTGCCAGCCGCCTGCACTTTAACGCCGTTCCCATTCCCTGTGCACGCAGCAAGCAACAGGCTGAGGGCAAGCAGCAGCATGATCAATGGCAGGGCGGGGCGGCGACGAAAAACCAAGTTCAACTCTCCATTTTGGACCGCAGGCATGATCCGGTTCTTTTTAACAATACACCTTCTTAGATTATAAATGAAACTAATTTTTAATAATCATCCAGGAAGACACAAGTTTTATGATTTAAACTGAACAAGCTTTCAGTAGTAAAATTTAATCAATACCCCTTGGTTTGGAGGAACTTATGTCCGATGTTGTGATCGTTGAAGCCGTTCGTACCCCGATCGGAGTATTGGGTGGAGCGCTTTCCAGGGCTCGACCGGACGACCTGGCGGCACTCGTTTTGACAGAATTGGTCCGGCGCACGGGCATTTCCCCTGAAATTGTGGAAGAAGTATACCTGGGTTGTGCCAACCAGGCGGGTGAAGACAACCGCAACGTGGCGCGCATGGCAACGTTGTTAGCCGGATTTCCGGTCAGCGTACCGGCAGTGACGTTCAACCGGCTTTGCGCATCGGGACTGGCGGCAGTCAACGCAGCATACCGGGCGATCAAGGCGGGCGATGGGGATGTGTATATCGCGGGCGGGGTGGAAAGCATGTCGCGGGCGCCCTATTCACTGGCAAAAGCTGACCAGGCTTTTCCCTTCGGCAACCTCACTGCTTATGACACCGCGCTGGGGTGGAGGTATCCAAACCCGCGTATGGCAGAACTTTACGGCACCGAGGCGATGGGCGAAACCGCGGAAAATATCGCTGAGCAAACCGGCATTACCCGCGAAGAACAGGATGCGTTTGCACTGGAGAGCCACAGGCGGGTGATCGCAGCCATCGATGGCGGACGATTCGCCGGGGAAATTATGCCAGTGGTCGTCCCCCAAAAGAAAAACGAATCGATCGTCGTCACCACGGACGAAAGACCGCGGCGGGATACGACGCTGGAATCCCTGGCAAAACTCAAACCGGCATTTCGCGCCAACGGAAGCGTCACTGCCGGGAATTCTTCGGGTTTGAATGACGGCGCGGCAGTCCTGCTGTTGATGAGTGCAGACAAGGCTCGCGACCTCAATCTGAGCCCCATGGCACGCATTTGCGCAGCAGCGGCAGCCGGGGTTGAACCCAGGGTGATGGGTCTCGGTCCCATTCCCGCGATGCGCAAAGCCCTGCAACGGGCTGGGATCGGCGTCAACGAACTGCAGTTGGTGGAATTGAATGAAGCGTTCGCGGTGCAGTCGCTGGCGGTGATGCGCGAATTGGGGTTGAGCTCCGAATTGACCAACGTCAATGGCGGAGCGATCGCGCTGGGTCACCCCTTGGGTTGTAGCGGGGCACGAATATTGACTACGCTGCTGCACGAGATGAAACGCCGGGCGCCACAATCTGTGAGCCCGTTCTTTGGCGCGGCGACGTTATGTGTGGGTGTAGGACAGGGCGAAGCCACGATCGTTGAATGGGCCGGCGAGTGAGAGCACTGGTCACCGGAGCCACCGGTTTTGTAGGGGGAGCCATCTGCCGCGGGTTGATCTCTCAGGGTTGGGAAGTTCGGGCTTTCAGGCGCGAGAACAGCCTGCTGACCCTGCTCAACGGGCTGCCGGTTGAGCAGGTGATTGGAGATCTCGTCCAGCCTGAAACGATCCTGCCTGCCGTTGAGGGGGTGGATGCCGTTTTTCACGCGGGCGCGATGATGAATGGCGGTTCAGACCTGGAGCAGATCAAGCGGGTCACAGTGGCGGGCACACGCAATCTGCTGGAGATCGCCCTGGGAGCACAAGTAAAGCGGTTTGTGCAAATCAGTTCGGTGGCAGCCCTGGGTGTGCCGGTTCCGCTGCCCTACGGGGTTAAGCCGGTCGAAATGGACGAAACCCACGCCTGGAATGAGCTGCCTGAGCATTGGGCCTATGGATACGCAAAATACCTGGCAGAGATGGAAGTTCAAAGGGCGGTTTCTCACGGATTGGATGCGGTGATCGTGAACCCGAGCGTCGTTTTGGGGGCAGGGGATATTTACCGCCAGAACAGTTCGATCATTCAAAAGGTGAGCCAGGGAAAAATACGGGTATCGGTTGACAGCGGCTTGAACCTGATCCACATCGAGGATATTGTCAGCGGCGTGCTGGCTGCCTGGCAGTATGGAACCACTGGAGAACGTTATATTCTGAGCGCCCTGAACACAAGCGTAACGAGTTTTCTGAAATTGATCGCCCAGGTTACCGGTGTCCAACCACCCCAATTGGTTCTGCCTGCCGGTCTGCTCCGCGCCGTTCGAGGGGCATACCGCCTGGCTGATCATTTTATCGATCTACCGGTAGAGCCCGAATTGTTGTACCAGGTTGGAAAATACTTTTACTATTCAAATCAAAAAGCAAAAACGAAATTAAATTGGCAACCTGTGCATACAATTGAGAGCGCTGTGCGGGATGCGTACGCGTGGTTCAAATATCCACTCTCCCTTCCCTATTCAACTGACGAAAATAAGGAAGGTATGCAATCATCCATGTGATGCATGACACTTCACGAACTTGTATATACGACGCATAATTAAATCGCTATAAATACAACCGCTTTAGTCCAAATAACAGGATATAATTCTAACTGTGAAGTTAAAAAGGAGGAATGAATGCCCGCAAAGGGACGAATAGAAGTGAACGAGACTTACTGCAAGGGATGTGAGTTGTGCGTGGGTGCCTGCCCGCAGCACGTATTGGCTCTTGCACCGGACCACATCACTGCCAAGGGGTACCATCCGGCTACCCTCATTTCTGAAGGCTGCACAGGTTGTGGAATCTGCGGCGTGATTTGTCCAGAAGCCGCTATTACAATCTACCGCGAAAAATCCGGCGTTGTCCGGATAGCTTCATAGGAGGAAATGAATGGCTCGAGAATTGTTAAAAGGCAATGAAGCTGTTGCAGAAGCTGCTGTGAGAGCAGGAGTAGCGGCATATTTTGGCTACCCCATCACTCCACAAACCGAACTTCTTGAGTACATGTCGCATCGTATGCCAGAGCTTGGACGCGCATTTGTGCAGGCTGAAAGTGAACTGTCTGCGATCAATATGGTATACGGAGCTGCATGTACGGGTCAGCGGGCGATGAGTTCCTCATCCAGTCCCGGTGTGAGTTTAATGCAGGAAGGGATTTCTTATATCGCCGGGACTGAACTTCCGATCGTGCTCGTGGATGTCATGCGTGGCGGTCCGGGGTTGGGGAATATTGCTCCTGCCCAGGGTGATTACAACCAGATGGTACACGGCGGTGGTCACGGTGATTATCACAGCATCGTACTTGCGCCAGCAAACGTGCAGGAAGCCGTTGATTTTACGGTAATGGCGTTCGATTTGGCAGAAAAATACCGATCTGTGACCGTTGTATTGATGGACGGCTTGCTCGGTCAGATGATGGAACCCTGCGAACTTCCTGCGATGCAGCCGATGAAGAAAGAATTTGCCGATTGGGCTGTGAATGGAGCGGAAGGACGTGAACGCCGCTTCTTAACGTCGATCAACCTCAACCCGAAAGAGCAGGAAGTGACCAACTTCCGCTTGCTCGATCGCTGGGCGCAGGTTGAAGCAAACGAGATCCGCTATAAAGAATATTTCATGGAAGATGCAAAATATGCAGTGGTCGCCTACGGTTCGAGCGGTAGAATTTCACTCTCGGCTGTTCGTGCAGCCCGCGCAGAAGGCATCCCGATTGGGTTAATTCGCCCGATCACCTTAAGCCCATTCCCCAGCGAGGCAATCGCCAAAGCCAGCAAGAATCTCGACGGAATGCTTGTGATCGAAATGAGTGCCGGTCAAATGCTGGATGACGTCCTGGCAGCGACTCGATATACTGTGCCCACTGAGTTTTACGGCCGGATCGGTGGAGTAGTTCCTTACCCCGATGAAGTTTTGGATGCGATCCACAATTTGGTCAAGGGACCTCTTACGACCGAAGGTCATCCAAGGGATCGTTGGCTCAAGCTTATGGCGGGAAGGAATTAGGAGTGTGCCCCATGGGAATGATTGATACGGAAATGGAAACTTTGGTTTACGAACGCCCGGATTCACTCTCCGATGTGAGCACCCATTATTGTCCGGGGTGCACCCACGGCATCGCTCACCGGTTGATTGCCGAAGTGATCGATGAAATGAATATCAAAGAGCGGATGATCGGCGTTGCTTCTGTAGGCTGTTCGGTTTTTGCCTACAATTATTTCGATTTTGACTTCGTGCAAGCCCCGCATGGACGGGCACCAGCCATGGCGACCGGCGTCAAACGTGTTTTACCGGAAAGAGTCGTCATGACCTACCAGGGCGATGGAGATATGGCTTCCATCGGTATGGCAGAAATCGTGCATGCAGCCACCCGGGGTGAGAATATCACGGTATTCTTCATCAACAACACCAACTACGGAATGACGGGCGGTCAGATGGCACCCACCACTTTACCTGGACAGAAAACGACGTCCTCCCAAAGCGGGCGCGATGTGGAAACCCAGGGTTACCCGATCAGGGCAGCCGAGCTGCTCTCACAGTTGGATGGGTCTAGCTACATCGTTCGACGCTCATTGAACGACCCGAAGAATATCCGGTTGGCAAAAAAGGCGATCCGGATGGCGTTTGAAGTTCAGCTTCGCGGGTTGGGATTCTCGATGGTCGAAATGCTTTCGATTTGCCCGACCAACTGGGGCATGACCCCGGATGCTTCGATGCGCTGGCTTGAGAACAATATGATCCCTTATTATCCGCTGGGTGATTACAAAGTTCATCCCGCGGTACAAGAAATTAAAATCTAAAGGAGGGAAACCCATGCAAACAGAAATCCTCATCGCAGGTTTTGGCGGGCAGGGTGTCCTCTTCGCCGGTCAGCTTCTAGCTTATGCAGGTATGGACGAAGGAAAACTGGTCACCTGGATACCGTCTTACGGTCCTGAAATGCGCGGCGGAACTGCGAACTGTACGGTGATCATCTCGGATGATGTCATTGGTTCACCGCTGGTTTTACACCCGACGGCTGTGATCGCCATGAACCGTCCATCTTTGGACAAGTACGAACCAATGGTAAAACCAGGCGGCGTGCTGGTCATTAATACTTCGATGGTTGACCGCAAAGCGGTGCGCAAAGATATAAAGGTCGTCGAAGTTGATGCGAATGCCACGGCAGAAAAACTGGGCGACAAACGCATGTCGAATATGGTGATGCTGGGTGCACTACTGAACCATCTCGATGTGATGCCCGAAGAAGTTATCGAGAAGGCACTCCAGAAACACATTCCGGCACGCCATCAAAAATTGCTGGCTAAGAATTATGAAGCCCTGCACGAAGGGGCAATGATCGAAGCGATCAGTATTTAGTTTGTCCTATCAATCAGAAAATCCGGCCTCTTCTTCAGAGGTCGGATTTTTTATTTGACAGTGGATGGATTGACAGGGTATTGAATTTCTTCACAGATTATCCAAAATATTCTCATATCAGCCTCATTTTGACGGGATATATATGAGACATGAAAACAATTAGTTTACTTATTAGTTCTCTCATCTTAATGGCTTTTTGGTACAGGCACTTTTTATCAACTTCCAGGATGAATGGTGCGGAAAACCTGGTGCCCATCAGAGTGGAAGACGATGACGAGTTTTGAAGTGATGCGGTAAGCAGCGCGAGTTGTGGCTGATACGTTGCCTGATGTCCAATTTTGCCCTTTGAAAAACCAAAGCATGAGATCGATCATGCTGTGGTAGGGTCGGGATTGGAGGAGTTCTTTCTGGCACCAGCGAAGGGGAAATTCGCCTTTTCTCAATCCTTTTTTCCCTTTTTCCAACGTTTGTGGTTATAATTACTACGACAGTGTATTCTGTCATTTGAGAGTTCCCTTCTGTGTTGTCTTCTGACTCATCTCGATGCAGATCGGGACTCTCTCTTTTTTAGACCCTTCTATGGGTTTCTGGGACTCTAACCCAGGATAAACCTTTACTTGCAATCGATTCTCGTTTATGATATAGTAATTCCACAAACAAATAGGTTCACACCTAGACACACCCCATAGAAATCGCTCCAAAAAGGAGTGGTTTTTATTTCATATTTGGTCAATGAATTAATGAACGAATAGGGCGATTGTATTTTCTGAGATCATCACAGTAGAAGAAGGATGGCATATGACAACCTCATTTTTGACTCGTGAAGGGTATCAAAAACTGCAAGAAGAGCTGGATTTCTTGCGGACCCGTAAGCGCGAAGAGATTGCCAACCGGCTCCATGAAGCGATGGAGGGGGGCGAATTAATAGAAAATGCCGAATACGAAGCCGCCAAAAATGAGCAGGCTTTTGTTGAAGGTCGCATCAAAGAACTTGAAATATTGCTGGCGACAGCGCGGGTCATTGAAGAAAAACCCCAAGGCGATGATTGCGTCGTGGTCGGCTCCACCGTTGAAATCGTGGAAGAAGGCACAGAAGAAAAAGAGAAGTACACTATTGTCGGTGCCGCGGAAGCTTCTCCGAGCGATGGCAAAATTTCGAACGAAAGCCCGCTCGGCAAAGCCCTGCTGAATCACAAAGCCGGTGACAAGGTACAGGTGGACGCCCCGGTAGGTCCGTTTTTTGTCAAAGTGATCAAGGTGAGCTAAAACACGCAGGACACGATTCCGTGTGATTCTTCGGGTGTCGCTCCCCAGGAAAAGGAACTCATAACCTGCCCGATTTTCAAAGGGCAGGTTTTTTTAAAGGAAGGGAACGAATGGAATTATCTGATCTTGAACAATTAAGATTCAACAAAATGCAAGCCATGCGTCAAAACGGGGTGGAACCCTATCCCACCCGCTCGGAAGTGACGATGACGATCGCGGAAGCGCTCCAGGCTTTCGAGGCTGCCGAGAAAGCCGGAAATGAAGATCCGATCACCGCTTCGTTGGCGGGCAGACTGCGCGCGATCCGGCTGATGGGTAAACTGGCGTTTGCCCATGTCGAAGACGGCACCGGGCGGATTCAGTTTTTCCTGCGGATCAATGAACTGGGCGAAGACGCAATGAACCAGTTCAAAGAGATGTTCGATTTGGGCGATTTCATTCAGGGAAGCGGGACGCTCACCCGAACGCGCACCGGCGAGATCAGTCTGATCGTCAATACGTTCAGAATGCTGGCGAAGGCGATTTCACCGCTGCCGGCTGCCAAAGATGAAGTTGTAGATGGACAGGTGGTACGCCATGCCCTGTTGGCTGACCCCGAGACGCGCTATCGCCAGCGTTATGCAGACCTGGCGGTCAACAGCGAGGTGCGCAAAGTCTTTCGGACGCGCGCTGCGATCGTGAAGGCGATTCGTGAGTTCCTGGACAACCACGATTTTCTGGAAGTCGAAACCCCCATCCTGCAGCCTATTTATGGAGGAGCGGCGGCAAAACCTTTCATTACCCATCACAACCAGCTTAAACAGGACCTTTACCTGCGAATTTCTTTTGAGCTTTACCTGAAACGACTCCTGGTTGGCGGATTTGACCGGGTGTATGAGATCGGTCGCGATTTTCGCAATGAAGGGGTGTCTTTCAAACACAACCCCGAATTTACCCAAATGGAGTTTTACTGGGCGTATGCCGATTATCTGAAGGTGATGGAACTGACCGAACAGATGGTGGCTTTTATTTGCGATAAAGTCCTGGGTACGCGGAAAGTATCGTACAACGGGAACGAGATCGATTTCACCCCGCCCTGGAAGCGGATCGAACTGCGCCAGGGGTTGAGCGATGCCACCGGGATCGACATCAACGCCTATCCTGATGCCATTTCTCTCGAGAAAGCCATGCTCGAAAAAGGGATGAAATTCAAACCCGGCGAAGCTCGTGGAAAGCTCATCGATCACCTGTTGGGCGAATACCTTGAGCCGACCTTCATCCAGCCCACTTTCCTTTACGATTACCCACGGGATATTTCGCCTCTGGCGAAAAATATCCCGGGCGACCCCACCACCGTCGAGCGATTCGAAGGGTTTATCGGCGGTATGGAATTATGTAATGCCTTTACCGAACTGAACGACCCATTGGAACAGGAAGCACGCTTTTTAGAGATGGGCCGCGAATACAAGGCAGATGATGAAGAACGCCAGCCCCTGGATGAAGATTACCTGAGAGCCATGTCATACGGGATGCCGCCCACCGGTGGATTCGGCATCGGCATCGACCGCCTGGTGATGCTGCTGACCGACCGGCGTACAATCCGCGAGGTCATCTTGTTCCCTCACCTGCGCGAACCGGACAAGGACCAGGCAGCGAAGGCGGAGCTTTGATGATCCATTCAAATTGACTTAAACCAACGTTTCCTCAATAAAGCAGATAAAAACAACGACGGATCCATTCGATTCGTCGTTGTTTGCTTTAAGTTTCAGTCTATGAGCGGAAGAATCCGCGCCTGACAGGGCGGACATCTTCTGCGGTGACGAAGGCTTGCGGATCCGTCTCGAGCACGATCGTTTCCACAGAGTCCACATCCTTGCGGACAACCGAAGCGTGCAGCTCGAAGACGGTGCCGTCTTTCCCCCGCCCCGAGATTTCGGTCACCGCATAGCCGCTGGCACGCAGCCGCTCGGCGATGCTGGTTCCCCGGGTGGAACTGATGATGGTTACCAGGATGTGCCCGATGGCCAAACGGTTTTCGATCAACATTCCGACGACATTCCCCAAGGCAAACCCGAGAGCGTAGCCCAGGACGTTGAGGATATTTCCCATCTTGGTCAGCACCGAACTGATGGCGACAACGAAAATCACACTTTGGAAAAATCCCAGGATGAAGACCAGAAGTTTCTTGCCGCGTACGACAAAAAGCACCCGAATGGTGTCCAGGGACATATCGCAAATGCGGAGCAGCATAATTACAGAGGCATAAAGCCAGGGATTTAGTCCGGATAAGAATTCCATCATTTACTCCCGTCGTTTTCCTTGATCGCAGGCACATAATAGTCGCTCATGTACTCCTTGAGCATCCTGCTCAGACTAAACTGCGGGATAAGGGTACGCATGGATTCCTTCACCATTTCGAGCCAGCCCGTGGGTATCTTTTCAGGATTGCGATCGTAATACAAAGGCACGATCTGATTTTCGAGCAGTTCATAGAGGCTTGACGCGTCGGCATTGTCCTGATCGTCGGGGTTGGCATATTCTTTTTCGCTGCCGATGGCCCAGCCATTCTGACCGTTGTACCCCTCGCGCCACCATCCGTCCAGGATGGAGAAGTTAAGCGTGCCGTTCAAGGCAGCTTTCATACCGGATGTGCCTGAAGCTTCATTCGGTCTGCGTGGGGTGTTCATCCAAACATCCACGCCCTGTACCAGGTAGCGGGCGATATTCATATCGTAATCTTCCAGGAAAACCAGGCGCCCACCTGACCGCGAATCTTTTACTGCACGGTAAACTTCCTGCACGATCAGTTTTCCGGGTTCATCAGCAGGGTGGGCTTTACCGGCAAAGATGATCTGAACTGGCATATGTGAATTCGTGAGGATGCGAATCAACCGGTCAACGTCGCGGAGGATGAGATTGGCGCGTTTATAAGTAGCGAACCGGCGGGCAAAGCCTATGGTCAGCGCATACGGTTCCAGGAAAACGCCGCCTGCCACTGCCTGTGAGGCTGTGATGGTGCCATTCAGCCAGGCCTGACGCGTTTGTTCGTTTGCGAATCCTACCAATTTATTCTTGAGGTGGCGCATCACAGCCCATAACTCTTCGTCGGGGATATTTCGGATATTTTCCCAGTACTCCGGTTCGTCAATGGCATTGAGCCAGCCTTTGGGAAGATGCTCATCGAAAAGAAGTCCCATACGGCGGGCGAGCCAGGTCTTGGTGTGAACCCCGTTGGTCACATATCCGATGGGCACGTCTTTTTCAGCCCGGTCCGGCCAGAGGAAATTCCACATCTGCCGTGATACACGACCGTGAAGCTCAGATACGGCGTTGGCTCTTTCGCTCAGGTGAAGGGCAAGCACCGGCATGACAAATGATTCACCCCAGGGTTGAGCCTGGCGTCCAAGGTCAATAAATTGATCGCGGGTCATGCCAAGTTCTGCCCAAACCTGGCTGAAGTATTTATCCACCAGCCAAAGCGGGAATTGATCGTTGCCGGCAGGCACCGGGGTGTGGGTGGTGAAGATATTGCTGGAGCGGACTTTGTCCATGGCTTCGTTCAGGGGTAAACCTGCAGCCACATATTCGCGCAGACGTTCGATGGTCAGAAAAGCCGAATGTCCTTCATTCATGTGCCAGATATCGGGATGGATGCCCATCAGCCGCAGGGTTTGCACCCCGCCCATGCCCAGCAGGATTTCCTGCGAAATCCGGATTTCGGGGTCGTTCGAATACAAGCGGGCGGTCAACTGGCGGTCAGCGGGAGAATTACCGTCCACGTTCGAATCAAGCAGATATAAATTGATCCGTCCGACTTCCAACTGCCAAATCCGTGCCAGAACCTTTCGTCCCGGTAAATCCACGGAGATATGCAGCGGTTTACGGTTTTCATCCAGTAATTCGACGACCGGCATTTCACCGAAATCGAGAATTGCATTGCGCGTTTCCTGCCAACCATCTTCTGACAGGTGCTGGACGAAATACCCCTGATTGTAGATGAAACCGACTGCACTGAGCGGCAAACCAAGATCGGAGGATTCTTTCAAATGATCCCCGGAAAGGATCCCCAGACCACCGGCATAGACCGGAACGGATTCGTGGATACCAAACTCGAATGACAGGTAGGCTATTTGCTTGTCAAGCAGATCGGAATGATTCTGGTGGAACCAGGTATTTTTATCGGCCATATACTGGTCGAAATGTGCGACCGTGCGGTCATATTGGGCGAGGTAGGTGGGTTCGTTGAGTGCAAGGTTAACCCGGGTGCGGTCGACGCGATGCATAAAAGCGATTGGATTATGGTTTACGTTATCCCAAAGTTGGGTATCTATGTACTGAAATAAGCGTTGTGCTTCGATATTCCATACCCACCACATGTTGTGAGCCAAACGGCTCAAGCCTTCAATTCTTTTCGGCAGGTTAAATGAATCTGGATATTCTCGAATAATTTTCGTCATTTGTTCCCTTTCAGATGAAGCGGTATCAAAACACGAAGCGATAAGTATACCTAATTTATATGAGGAATAGGTAAGAATTACAAGCCCTTTAGAATACAGGAAATGGTGATTGGTGAATAGTGATTAGGAAAAAGCCAGTGAGTAGAGATATGATAAAAATTGCCCTTGCATGATCGACGAATAGGAAAATCCGATGCGGCGGTTTTATTGCTGCATTGGATTCAAGAGGCTTTGGAGGAAAAATCGCAAGGCGCAAATCATACTGGGGGAAAAATGCTGTCGAGAGCATCCGGCGCGTATTTGCGGACCATGGCGCTCGATAATCCATTTTCATGGCAGATTTCAGAGTAGAGATCCACGCTCGGACGGCGGATCCTTTCCTGGGTCTCAGGGTTCAACCCCCAAAGACCAAAACGCTGCGTCCAACCGCGCTCCCATTCAAAATTGTCCACCAATGACCAGTGGAAATAGCCTTTGATGCGCCAATTGAAATTGGCAGCCCTCCAGACTTGATGCAGGTGTTCGGCCATGTATCTCGGGCGCAAAGTATCCACGGCATCTTCCACACCGTTCTCCGTTACAAGGATGGGCAAATTGAAGCGGTGCGCCCAGCGAAGGCTTTCGAACATTCCTGCTGGAACATTGGCAATGAACCCGGTGGAGCTGAGCGCGGCACCCGGCGGGAATGATCTCGTACCCGACAGGATATTCTCAGCGCCCAGGTCAAATTTGACCAGGTCGCGTGAATAATAATTTACCCCGACGAAGTCCTGCGTTTTTGCAGCCTCGGGCAGGGCAATTTTCTTGATGACCAGGTCCAATTTGCCGTTGGTGAGGGCTCCGACAAATGCGTTATTAAAAAGCTGTGATTGGATATTGCACAACGTCTTATCCAGCGGCATCCATGCGCGGGCGGGCTGAAGGCTGCGGTAGTTGATCGCGATCCCGACCTGCGACTCAGGTTGGAGTTCATGGATTGCACGATAGGCAGCGGCGTGACCCAGGACCATATTCGTATAGACCTTCATGGCCAGGCCAAGGTCCTTCTTTCCCGGCGGGAAGTTACCATCCACCCAGCCGCCCATGATGTAAACATTCGGCTCATTGATGGTCACCCAAAGCTTTACATATTCCTTGAGTGCGGCCACTACTTTGCGTACATAAATGGAGAATAATTTTGGCGATTCAGGGTTTTCCCAGCCTCCCATTTCGGCCAACCACAGCGGGTCGGTAAAATGATGCAAGGTAACCAGGGGAGTCATGCCGCGTTTCGTCAGATCGCGCACCATTTCAAGGTATTGATCCAACGCGCTTTCATTCCATGCATCAGGCTTGGGTTGGATGCGGCTCCATTCGATCGAAAAACGATGGGCATTTTGACCGGCAAGTTGAGCACGATCAAAATCCTCTTTCCAGCGGCCGCCCCACCAGTCACATGCCAGGCCGGCTTTTTGACCCTCGACGATTTTCCCCGGGGTATTTTCCCACGTGTACCAGTTGTTGTTGGTGTTGTATCCCTCGACCTGGTGGGCGGCGGTAGCCGTACCCCAAAGAAATCCGCGTGGAAAATGAATGGCAGCTTCGCTCATTTACAACTCCTGGACCTGATGATTAAACTTGCCTCTATTATAGGATGAAAATAAAAAGGGTTTTGATGAGATATCAAAACCCTTTTGGATGAGCTGAGATGGGGTTACATGCCAGCCATATAAGCGATGCTGACTGTGCCGGGCCCGACATGCGAGCCGATTACAGGGCTGACATGGCTTAGAATACTCTCGACGGGATTAAAACGTTTATTGGCCCGTTCCATAATTTCAACCGCCACATCGTGCACCCCTGCATGAAAAACCGAAATTCGAACCGGGGTCCGTCCATTGATTCCCTCTTCAACAAGGTCGATCATGGCGTCGATGGCTTTACGTTTGCTGATCACGCTTTTTACCGCATCGATCTTGCCTTTGTCGATCATCAGGATCGGTTTTATGTTCAGGGCAGTGCCAAAGAACCGTTTCGCCCCGCCGATTCGTCCGCCGGCGTGCAGGTACTTGAGTGTATCGACCACAAAGTACACGCCGATGTGTTTGTACGCTTCTTCAGCGAGCGCTTTACATTCTTCCAGACTCGCGCCTTCATTGGCAGCGCGCGCCGCGGTGAGCACCTGAAAACTGAGCGCCATGGATACCAATTGGGTATCCAGAATTTCTATTGGAGCACCAGGGAATTCCTCTTTAGCCTGGATGGCGGAAAAAACGCTTCCCGAAATGCCGGAAGAAATAGGCAGCACCAGCACGGAAGATCCCTCTCCCAATAGCTTTGTGAACATTTGAGAATAAGTGGCAACGTTTGTCTGGCTGGTGACCGGCAAGGTGGAGCTCGTACGCAAACGGGCATAAAATTCATCGGGGAAAATATCTACGCCGTCGCGGTAGGTTACGCCATCCCAGGTTAAGGTCAGCGGTACAACCTCAACGGGCAAATCGGCGATGGTTTCCTTCGGCAGATTGGCTGATGAATCAGTGACAATCGTGACTTTATTCATGCTCTTCTCCTCAGTTTCTCAATGAATAAAGTATAACCTTTGCCGCAAGTTCTCCCATGGGTATTTCGACCTATTTTTCAGCAAATTTTAGGTCTTCTTTCGCAGTCCCCTTTTGGGGTTTCTTATTCTTGCTGTTTCATGTATTACCTTTGTTACGGACTTGTACAAATTGCGAGGTGTGAGTAAACTCATGTTTATGATCCGAAAGCCCCATATTTTCTCCAAAAAAATTTTCGCAATTATTGGAATCTTGATCCTGATCTTGCTCATGCTCAGCGCTTGTTCCGGCGGCGACCCGCTTTACGGAACATGGGAGGAGCCCAACTCCAAAGTAACGCTGGAAATCAAAAGTAACGGGGATATTTTGACGACGTTGAACGGAACCACATTCACGATGAAGTACAAACTCGAAGTCCCCGATGTTCTCATCCTACAAGCCAGCAAAGATGGCTCGGTGCCTGATCAGCGGATCACGTATTTGGCAACAAAAGACAACTTAACCTTGACGGTGGATGGCGTAAACACGGTCTTTGATCGTGTCAAATAATACGAAAAAGCGGTCAGGCAGGATTCGTATCCTTTAACTTCTCACCTTGGGTTAATCTCAACGTGAGAAAATTAATCGTTACAAGATACTCCCATAATTCAGGGTGGGATGGATCATCCTGATGGAGGCTCTGCTCATGGTTGAAGAAAGTCCCCAAAGTCAAACCCAAAAACCAAAAGCGAAAATGAAGCTCAACAAGTTCATTGTTGGCGGGGCTCTCATTTTTATTGCGGTCGTCTTGCTGGTCATCACAAGCATCAAGGGAAACGCACAATATTACATGACGATCGACGAACTTAAGAGCTCTCCAGACAAATGGGGCCAAGCTGTGCGAATTTCGGGGGTCGTGCTGGGGGATACGATCAGCCTGGATCCAAAATCTGACGAAATATCCTTTCAGGTGGTCAATATACCGGGAGATATGAAAACGATCGAAGATATGGGCGGAATTGCGGCTGTTCTGCATTTGGCGGCGACTGATCCCACTGCCCAACCGCTGACAATTTTCTACCATGGTGTTAAGCCCGACCTGCTCAAAGACGAGGCGCAGGCGATCATGACCGGGAAGATGCAGAGCGACGGTTCGTTTCTGGCAGACGAACTCTTGCTCAAATGCCCATCCAAATACCAGGAAGCTCCGTTGAATTAGGGGATACACGCATGGAATTGACCCTTCACACCATTGATCCAGGAATTGCCCATGTCAGCTGATTTGGGTTTGGGTATTCTTGTCATCACTTTGATCGTCTCGCTCTATGCAGTCGGTGCAGCCATTGCAGGCTCGAGGATGCGCAGCCCATTATTGGTCGATTCAGCCCGCCTGGCGGTAATGGTCACCTTCCCGCTGCTGACATCGGTCGTGTTGCTCATGGTGGTCTTGTTGGTCACCGGGCGGTTCGAATTTGCTTATGTTTACCGGGTCGCCAGCCTGAGCATGCCCGTCTATTTGAATATTACTGCCTTGTGGGGAGGTCAATCCGGCTCACTCCTTCTTTGGTCATGGCTGCTCTCGGGCGCGGCGGCGATTGCCGTCCACCAGGCTTGGAAGGGTGAAAAATCCTTCACGCCCTGGGTCACGGTGGTGTGCATGGTCACCCTCGCCTTCTTCCTGTTGATCGTCACCTTTGTGGATAATCCCTTCGCCCGCATTTGGGCGTTGAGTAACGGGCAGGTTGTGCAGGCGCTGATCCGTCCGAACAACAGCTACCTCATTTATCCGCCGAACGGTCTTGGGCTGAATCCCCTCTTGCGCGATCCAGGGATGGTGTTTCATCCGCCCTTACTTTACCTGGGATTTGTCGGCTTTGTCATCCCGTTCTCGTTTGCCATTGCGTCGCTCATCACCGGGCGAAACGATTCGTTGTGGCTGAAACCAGCCCGCAAATGGGCGCTGGCAGCCTGGGTTTTTCTGAGCATCGGGTTGGTATTGGGCAGTCGTTGGGCTTACACCGTGCTCGGATGGGGCGGCTATTGGGGCTGGGATCCAGTCGAAGTTGCTGCACTCATCCCATGGCTGACTGGAACGGCTTTCGTCCACTCGATGATCATCCAGGAAAAACGGGCGCTCTTCAAACGCTGGAATATTGTCTTGATCGTGCTCACTTATTGCATGGTCATTTTTGGTACATTCCTTACCCGCTCGGGTGTTTTGGATTCCGTCCATGCATTTTCGCAGTCCAGCATCGGACCCATGTTTTTTGTTTTCATCGCGATCACATTTATCGGTTCGCTCGTGCTGCTCTTGTGGCGCTGGCGGTCGCTGGTTTCTGAAGGGAAGATGGAATCCCTTTTCTCGCGAGAATCGGCATTTCTCTTCAACAATCTGCTTTTTGTTCTGCTTTTCCTGATCTGCCTGACCGGCATTCTCTTTCCCCTGGTTTCAGAATTATTCGCAGGGACAAAGATGACGGTTGGACCGTCGTGGTATAAGCAGACCACTGGGCCGGTTTTCGCGGGACTATTATTGTTGATGGGCGTGGTTCCCCTTACTGCATGGGGCAGTTCTACGGCGAAAGCCCTTGGCAGGAAGCTTTGGAAACCCGTTTTAGCCTCCCTGGTTGTTTTGGTTGTCCTGGTGTTCACCACGGCATTGAAATGGGGGGGCATCCTGGCGCTTTGGCTGATCAGCCTGGTGACCCTGGTCACGCTGTATGATTACGGGAATGCGGTGCTGTTGCGCTCGCGTTCGCAAAAGGAAAACTTATTCAGCGCACTGATCAAAGTCACGATCCGCAACCGCCACCGCTACGGAGGGTACATCGTTCATTTGGGGGTTGTGATGATCGCGCTTGGCGTGGTTGGCACAGAATTTTATCAAGCCCAAACCCAAACGACGGTCGCCACTGGCGGCACGATCAGCCTGGATGGTTTTGAAGTCAAGTACAAGAATCTCACACAATACACCACGTCGGATGGAACAGATGTTGCGCAGGCTACGTTGGAAATATCACGTAATGGACACATTCTGGCGACCATCTCACCCAGGCGTGATTACTACCCCGGTTACCAGCAATCGGTCACGATCCCGGGTATTTACAGTACGCTGGCTGAGGATGTTTACGTGGTGTTGATCGACTGGCAGCCCATTGCAGCAGACGGTGCGACTTTCCATGTGTTTCACAACCCATTGGTCAATTGGCTGTGGATAGGAACGATTGTGATGGTATTGGGAAGCATCCTGGCCATCAGCCCCTCACGCTCCAAGGCAAATACAGTCAAGCAGGCAGTGGCATGATGCAGAGGACAGCCAGGGTTTTCAGTGGGTTTTCGTTATTCGGGGCGTTGATCGTTTTGACGGCTCTCGCGTCTTTATTTACCCACGCCCAGGCTCAGGCACCCGCAGCGGTTTCGGACGACGATGTCAACCGGATCGCGAACCAACTTTACTGCCCGGTGTGCGAAAACATTCCCCTGGATGTTTGCCCGACCGAAGCTTGCTCGCGTTGGCGGGAGGCGATTCGTCAGAAATTGGCATTGGGGTGGTCGGACCAGGCGATCATCGATAACTTCGTTGAATTGTACGGAGCAAGGGTCATTGGAACGCCGCCCAAAGCCGGACTTAACTGGCTGCTTTACGTTGTTCCACCTCTAGCTGCCCTTGGGTTGGGAGCAGCCGCCTTTATGATCCTGCGCAAGAATCGGGCAGCAAAGTCAGTTCCGGAAATTCCTGCCGCTGATTTGAAGCGCCCGGCTGATCCCTACCGGAAGAAATTGCATGATGATATTAATAAGGATGATTAACTTCAATGGCATTGGAAAAATCCGAATCCGTTGAACCAAAGAAACAGAAACGCCTGCCGGGATGGGTCTTCGTGCTGGCACTGGCTTTGCTGGTCGGGTTCCTCGCGATCATCGGAGGCAGTCTCAACAAGAAAACCGCAGCGCCGATCAAGATCGGCGACCCGATCCCTGACTTTTCGTTGACCTCGTTTTCGGGCGAGACTTACCATTCGTCAGACCTGAAAGGCAAAGTTGTCCTGCTCAATTTTTGGGCTTCGTGGTGTACCACTTGCGAAGATGAGGCGGCTGCACTTGAAAACGTATGGAAAGAAATGCAGCCGGGCGGGAAGGTGCTCTTCCTGGGTGTGGATTGGGCAGATACCGAACCTGAAGCACGGGCTTACCTCGAGAAATTTGGGACCACGTATCCAAGCGCGCCCGATTTAGGCACCCAGGTATCGCAGCTTTTCCGCATCACAGGGGTGCCTGAAACCTACGTATTTGATCCCGCTGGAAATCTTGCCGCGGTAACGATCGGACCTTTTGAATCCGAATCAGAAATACGTTCTTTGATTAATGGTTTATTACCGGAAGGGTAGAACAGGAAAGTTATGGAACCCAGTTCGATATTCTTCATGCTTGCAATCGTAATCTTGGTACTGCTCTTCATTACCCAACCTTTCTACCGGACGAGCAGCCCGAGCGGCAATGAAAAACAGTATTTTGAACCGCTGGATGAGACGCCTGAAGAGTATCAAACGGTGATCAGAAATATTCGGGAGCTCACGGCGGATTATGAACAAGGTAAATTAAGCGAAGCCGATTATACGGCTCAAAGACAATTGCTTGAAGCGGAAGGAATGTCACTTTTGGAGCAGCAGAAATTGGTAAAGAAGACAAGCTCCGTAAAGGAGCAGAGTGTTGATCGCGAAATTGAAGAAATGATCCATAAGCGGCGAAAAGTAAGAGAAGAACAGACTGCGGGTTTTTGTCCGAAATGCGGCAAGCCCATACAAAAATCAGATCAATTTTGCCCCTCCTGTGGAGAACCGACCCACTTGTATTTATAGGATGATGCTTTGAGGATGAACGCGTTTTTCTTTATTGTTATTTCGATATTGGTGTCTGGAACTGTTCGAAGCGGAGCATCCCCTCAGACAGTAAACCTGAGCCCTGACCGAGCCATTGCTTTTTCCGAGCAGACCGGTGCAGGATTGCCGCGCAAATTAACCGGCGATGCTTTACCGGCGATTCTTGTTCTTGGAACCGGGCGCCAGAACGCTGGCATACATCTTCTCAGCAGCGCATCAGTTGTAAAGAACTCCAATCTCATCCGGTCTGCAGCGCTGGTCAAAGGTGGGCTGGGCGATGCCGCAAGCAGCCCGAGCCTGGGTGACGTTTCCATCGGCGGGCACGTGATGAATGCCTCGGGGGGTATCCCTCCACAGAATTCGTTCATGGATTTGACGATCTACGAAAATGACCAAATTGTGGACCAAATCAAAATTCCCCTGGACGGCAGCGGGATATTTCGTTTTAACCCGGTTCCATGGAACCCCGGATATTCTTACCTGGTTTCAGTTCTCTATAACAATATCCGGTTTACATCCAGACTGATCGACGGGGGACTCCTTTCTCCAGGGGTATCTGTGGATATCCCTGTGGTGGTTTACGAAACTTCGACAAACGCCCTGCTTTTACAGGGACTGCGCATGCGGGTTATCTACGACTTTTCCACCCCGGGCTGGGTCCATGTTGCAGAAACCATCCTTATTTCAAATCCTACTTCGCTGGTCATTGTTCCGTCCAGCAATACTGAACCCATTTTGGAATTTCCGCTGCCCAAGGAAGCTACCGATGTAATCTTTTTGGAAGGCAATCAGACCGACCGCTTCCGTATGACCAACAATGGGTTTGGCGATTGGCAGCCAATTATGCCTGGAGATGGGCACCAGGTGATCGTAGAGTATTCAGCCCCATTTGAAAGCACCTGGAGAAGCGATCTTGCCACACCCATCCCGCTCGATTCGCTGATGGTTATCGTCCGATCGAATGGAATCGAAACCACAAGTTATGGGCTGCAATTGTCATTGGTGCAAAGCGATAATGCAAATTCCATTTCAGTTTATACGGCATCAGGCATTGCGGCAGGACAAAATGCTTCACTTCTGTTTACCACGCGAGATCAAATTCAAAGAATATGGTTGGGTATAGGAATTCTTACCGCAACGTTGTTATTAGCCCTGGTTTGGATCATCCGCTCGAAGCATGTACGCATGAACGCACAGAAATTGCTTCCGGTTGCAGAAAACTCCAAAAATGTGGATACTATTCTGGATGCGATCATTGCACTTGACGACCGTTATCGACATGGCGATATTCCTGCCGATGCGTATCAGAAGGCGCGATCTGACTTGGTGAACAAACTGGAAGAATTGAAAATCTAAACAAGGGGCTAAATGATCCAAGCGGAAAATCTGGCCAAGTCTTACCAGAGAAAGCCTGTGCTCGCTGGAGTGAACCTGTCGGTACACTCGGGCGAATTGGTGATCCTGCAGGGTGCCAATGGCGTTGGAAAAACAACACTCATTCGCATCCTCGCCACGTTGACCAGGCCGACAGCGGGGGATTTTTCAATTGGGGGCGTTTCGGGGATCAAAGAACCCGAGCTTGTCAGAAAACAAATCGGCGTCATGCTTCACCAACCCATGGTTTATGGGGATCTGACCGCCATGGAGAATTTGCATTTCTATGCTTCCCTGGCAGGGTTGAAAGATCAGTCTGCCCAAAATGCGGCTTTATTGGAACAGATGGGGCTGGATCCGAAGAATGCAAAGCTGGTGCGAAATTACTCGCGCGGGATACAGCAGCGGCTTTCGATTGCAAGGGCATTGATCGGCAACCCGCTGGTCCTGCTGATGGATGAACCCTTCACTGGACTGGACTCAGCCAACCAGGAACGCTTCATAGGGTTGCTCGATCAACTGCGATACCAGGGGAAAGCCATTTTGATCTCGGATCACGACCTTTTTCGAGCTTCGCAAATCGCCACCCGGGTGGATTATCTGTTTCGCGGGAAGATTTCGTGCTCGTTCAGCGGAGAAGAGCTGACGCCGGCGCGCCTGGGAGAAAAGATTGCCGCGATCGAATCCACCCTGCGAGGCAGGACCCTTGAGAAGGAGCCGGTTCAAGAATGACCCTCCTCAACGCCGCAAGAGCAATCTTTCTAAAGGACCTGACCGCAGAACGGCGCGGCAAAGAACTGGTTTTAACCATGCTGGTCTTCGGACTGCAGGTGATCCTGGTGTTTATTTTCGCATTCGACCTGAACGCCGGTATCCGCGAAGCCGCAATACCGGGAGTGCTGTGGGCGACGATCCTCTTTGCGGGCACGCTTGGATTGGGACGGTCCCTTTCAGTGGAACGTGAACAGGGTTGTCTGGACGGACTGATGCTGCTGCCCTGCGACCGCTCTGCGATCTTTTTTGGCAAAGCCCTGGCAAACTGGGTCTTCCTGCTGGTCGTTTGCGCGATCTTGCTGCCGGTGTATAGTTTTTTCAGCGGGACAAACCTTATCCGGTTCGATCTGATCGGTGTAGTGTTTCTCGGCACCTTTGGATACATTTTTGTGGGAACACTGCTTTCAACACTCACCGTGCGCATCCGCAGCCGGGAAATGCTTCTGCCTGTCCTTCTTTTTCCGGTGTTGATCCCGCTGGTGTTGGCTTGCTTGAGAGCGACCACGATCCTGCTCAACGCCGGGGATGCCCAGGAACTTCAGACCTGGTTAATGCTGCTCGGCGCTTACGATCTGATCGTATTTGCTGCCGGCTGGTTGTTATTTGATGCCGTGATCGAGGATTAAAGAGATGGCGAATCCTGTTCAAGCTAAAAGACGAAACTCATTTCCGGTCGGATTGATCGTGCTGGATGCACTCGCATTTGCTGCAGCAGCGGGAGCATTGATTGTTGTGATTTTCTTTACGCCGCGTGAAGCCGTGATGGGTGATGTGCAGAAGGTCTTTTACTTTCATGTATCCTCGGCGTGGGTGGGTATGCTCGGATTTTTCATGGCGTTCATTGCAGGGTTGGGCACCCTGCGCAGCCGCAAGCCGTTTTGGGACGCTGCTGGTGTAGCGGGCGTCGAAATTGGATTGGTCTTTACCTTGCTTGCCATCATCTCCGGCTCGATTTGGGCTCGACCCATTTGGAACACATGGTGGACGTGGGACCCGCGCCTGACCACAGCCTTTGTGATGCTGCTGGTCTATGCAGCCTATTTTATTCTGCGCAACAGTCTGGAAGAATCCGAAAAGAAGGCCCGGATTTCGGCAATCTATGCCATTATCGGGTTTATCAGCGTACCCTTCACCTTTGTTTCGATCAGGCTCTTTCGCACCATTCATCCGGTACTATTTGGGGCAGGTTCAGGGGGTGAAGCATTTCAGCTATCCCCCAAAATGCTTTTTGCTTTTATGCTCAGCCTTACAGCCTTCACCCTTTTGTTTGCTGCGTTGTACTGGCACCGCTTGAGGTTGGGGCTGGCCCAGCAGGCACTAGCAGAAGCGCAAAGCCTGCAGGACGGCGAGGAACCTCTATGACACCTGATACCACTTCATACATGATCGCAGGATTGGCTGTTATTTTTGGCGGCATTTTGCTGTATGCGCTCAGTCTTTGGTGGCGTTCGAGGCATTCGAGATAGCGCTGAAGGAACTCGATCGCCTGATCTATCCGACCAGGAATAAGATGGCAATCCCGGCTACGGCAAGCAGCACACCCGCGATGGCGCGAAGACTTAGTTTCTCTCCCTGGATGGCAGAAATGGGGAGAACAAACAACGGGGCAGTCGCCAACAAGGTTTGGGCGATTCCAACCCGCGTGAATTGAAAAGCGATTTGCTGCAGCCAGATGGCAAGGTAGGTGCCGATGATGACCACCACCACCACAGTTCCCCACAGGTTGGCGCTGCTGGAGGGTTTGACCCACTGACCGATCTTTACCCGTTTCACAATGATCCAGACCAGAAGGAAGACAACCCCCGCGATGAGGCGGATCATGGCGCTCTGCAGAGCAGAGACCGTTGTTTCGGTCAATGCCCAGCGTGAGATCACCGCGCCGATCGCCTGGGTCAGCGCCGCCAAAAAACCGTAAAAAACACCACGCCAGAGCAGCTTCTTATTTTCGGCGTCCCCGTTCTTTTGTTCAGTGATTACCCAGGCAATCCCCGCCATGGTGACCACGATCCCCAGCCAACCGATCAAGGCAAGATTTTCGTGGAGGAAAATCCAGGCAAGGATGGCGGTGAACACCGGCGCCAGGATCGTGATCAGCAGCGTCCGCCGCGCCCCCAGGATATTCAACGCTTCAAAATAGACCGTATCGCCGTAACCAATACCCAACGCCCCGCTGACCGCCAGCATCAAGACCGCCTGCAAGGATAAGCTGGCGGCTTTTTCTTTAAGGACCAGGGAGGTTACAAAAAAGAGAACAATGGCAAGCGTCCCCTTGAGCAAGTTCATTTCGACCGGGGGGATGGTTTTGCCGAGCTTTTTGAACAGGACCGAAGAAACCGCCCAAAAAAGTGCGGCGGTCAAAGCAGCTATTTCACCTGTGAATTGGATGGAACCATGGAGAGCGAAGGACATCGGTGCAGACCTTGAAGAGAGAAGATGAGCCATTTTACCCCAGTTATCGCCAGGAATCGATGTAAATACCGAAGATTTAAAGGCTAATTATTCGGTAGAAAGATAACGATCTGCATGTTGTTGGAACAATTTCATAACTGGCAGCGTCTAAAAAAGGGACAAGAGGAGAATGTTATGAAAAAACAAACTGTATTATCAGCGCTTATTGCATTACTTATCCTTGCAGCATCCTTGGCTGCATGCGGGCTTATCGGTGGGACGGGAGGTCAGCAAATTACTGTGGACCAACTGGCGACCATGTCGGCAGCAACGGTTTCAGCACGCTTGACCCAGCTCTCGGTCGATAACCTGGTCGGGCAGCTTACACAAATGGCGAACCCTTCCCAGACACCCAATGTGTCGATCATCACTGCCACTCTTCCACCTCCAACGCTTGTGCCGACAAATACCGCCCCTGCCATTCCCACACCTGTTCCTCCAACCCCCACCGCGGTTCCTGTTCCGTGCAACCTGGCATCATTTGTCAGTGACGTCAGCGTGAAGGACGGTACATCGTTTACTGCCGGGCAGACCTTCACCAAGACCTGGCGGATCAAGAATATGGGATCCTGCTCGTGGTCGAAGGATTACACCGTCTACTTTTTGAGTGGAAATGCGATGGGAGCCCCCGCCTCGGTGAATTTCCCGGGAACGGTAAAGCCAGGCGAATCGGTCGACCTATCGGTGGGCATGGTTGCGCCCAGCTCAACCGGCGACTTCACGGGAAAATGGATGTTCAAATCCGGCAGCGGCACTACGTTTCGGCGTCAGCTTTGGAGAAAACACCCCGGTGACCGTGGTGATCAAGGTGACGGCACTCCCAACACCCAAAGATACCTCCACCGTTTATGACTTTGTGGGAAACATGTGCAAGGCGGAATGGCGCACCAACGGCGGTTTCATCACCTGCCCGAGCGCGGGCCTCGATACCAACCTGGGTTCGATCACTCGCACATTCTCACCGGTCCTACCCAGCGGTGTGACCGATGACGAAGGCGTGATCATCAGCGTACCTGCAAAGGGCGGGGATGGAATGATCCAGGGTCAATTCCCCAAGATGACCCTGCATTCGGGTGATCATTTCAAAGCGAGCCTGTTCTGCACCGGCGGGGCAACCAAATGCAGCGTGACCTACACGCTCACCTACAAGGACGCCAATAGCTCGACCTCAACCATCCTGGGTACATGGGATGTGACCCTGACCAATGATCCTGTCAAAGTGGACATCGATCTTTCGACATTGGACGGCAAGGAAGCGATCTTTTTCTTCAAAGTGACCAGCGGCGGTGATTCGACCAATGATATTGCCGCGTGGATGGCAGCCAGGATCGACCATCCATAAAGCCGCAATAAGGCTGACTTTCGTGTACCAGAAAGGAATGCCAGCCTGATATTTCCCAATAAATGAAATTGAAGACCTAGTAGAAAGAGGTAAAAATGTCAGTCAAAACAAGGTTCCTACCCATGAGATTCAGACTTCTGTTGACCCTCGTGTTGGCAATGGGTTTGTTGCTGGGTGCTTTCTCGACCGGGCAGGCAGCCACGATACCTCTCATTTCCATTACCGCCGTCACCAAAGACGTGAGCGTTACGATCACAGGGGCTAATTTCCCCCTTGGACAAACCTTCACCGCCAGAATGGGAGCTTTCGGCACAAAGGGCGTCAACGGCACGGTCGTCGGCACCCTGGATACCGGAACGAGCAGCACCTTCACCAAAACATTCAACATTCCTTCCAGTTTGAAAGGCGCCGCCCAGATTGCCATCCGCCTGGATAGCCCCCAGGGATATTTCAGCTATAACTGGTTTATCAACAATGCTGAAGTGCCTGTAACCGCTGCCACAGCCACGTCAACTGCCGGTGCGACGGCTACAGCAACACCTGCCAAAGGCATACCCACATTCAGCATTGTCAAAGTGGTGAAAGGCACTTCTGTCACCATCCACACGAGCAACTTCCCGGCGGCACAGACCTTTACCGCCCGCATGGGTAAGTACGGCACCTATGGCATCGGCGGCACGGTCGTTGGGACGACAGATTCTGGCAGCGGAGGCGCATTCGACGTGACCTATACCATCCCCGCAGCGCTGGCAGCCGAAGCCAGGATCGCCATCCGGCTCGACAGCCCCCAGGGGTATTTTTCCTTCAACTGGTTTGACAATCTTGATTCCACCATCCATGTGACCGGTGCCACACCGGGCGTCACCGCAACACCAGCGCCTGCATCCTCCGGCATTCCGAAAATCTTCATCCAGAGCGTCGTGAAAGATTCCAAAGTGACCCTCCAGGGGACCAACTTCCCGGCAGGAAAGAGCTTCGTCGTCCGCATGGGCGCTTTTGGCACCCAGGGCGTGGGCGGAACTCAGGTAGCGATCTTTGACTCCGGCAGCGGCGGCACCTTCACTGCCACCTACAGCATTCCTGCTGCGCTGGCAGGCAGCAGCACGATCGCCATTCGCCTGGAAACTGCCGACGGAGTCTTTTTCGCCTATAACTGGTTTTATAACGCCACAACCACCAACTAGGCAATCAGCCCCGTTGGCAAGAATGGACTCGAGCCGTCCTGTGGATCTTTGACATCTCCCCTGAGGACGTCAAAACCATCCACAGGACTTGTTCGATCGCCCCGTTTTATCGAAGTATTTGAATTGACCAGACCAATTAATAAAATCTGCATAAAACATTCGTTGATTTAGTTGACCTGACCATCCATCTGATTATATAATGGTATCAGTCAACGAAACTATGTTCGATTTAATTGAGCTATTATCGAATGCCGCGGCATTTTTTTAGCCCGAAGCAGTAAGATATATGTCTAGACATCGCAGGCAGGTGGATTCGTCAGAGTCCAATTTCCTGGGGGAGAATGAAATTGAAGACTGACAGGCATGGCAAACCCAAAGAAACCGCTCAGCCGAAGAGTTATCGCTTTTTTGCGGTGATGAACTGTTACTCACTCATCAGCATTTTCAGCCATCTCTTTTTTACGGGTGTGTTCATTTACCTGCAATTATGGGATATTGCGATTTATACGGCCTTTGCCACGTTTCTGTGGTTGGGAATTTTCCTGCTCAACCGCAGGGGAAATCACCGCTCGGCCTTCCTTTTGGGGGTCTTGGAAACATTCATGCTTTCTTCGCTGGCCACTTTCATGCTCGGGTGGCAGTCAGGATTTTTCCTTTACATCCTGGTGGCTGTACTCTTGATTTTCGTCAATGCGAAAATGTCTACCCTGGCACAGATCCTTCTTGGGATTTTCTCTGCTGGACTCCTGTTGTATTTGTATGTTTTCGCCCCTGCTGGGCCGGTACTCGGGCAAATCGACCGGTACCTGACGCTGATGAATATCCTGTTCGTGGTGGTCTTTTTCGGCTTTATTGGTCATTACTTCGAGGTTTCTGCAAAGGGGGCCGAGACAGAACTGCTCAATACCAATCGACAGCTTTTGAACCTGGCGACGACTGACCCGGTGACCAATTTGATCAACCGGCGCAACATGATCTTGCGCGTCGAACAGGAAAAGGAGAAGCTGAATCTCAACGGCAGACCCTTTGTGTTGATCATGATCGATATCGATAACTTCAAGCATGTCAATGATGAATATGGGCATGATTGCGGCGATTTTGTGCTGGTGGCGATCGCTGAAACCATCAGCCTGACCATTCGCAAGCAAGATCTTGTAGCGCGCTGGGGCGGGGATGAATTTTTGATCATGCTTCCGGAAACAGACCTCGAGGGCGGGCGGGTGGTCGGTGAAAAGATCCGCTCCAGGATCGTACGGACGCCCTTTGTCTATCACGAGCAGGACATTCCGGTCACGCTGACCCTGGGGGTGGGGTTATGCGATCGGAATACCGCCATCGGCAATTGTATTCGGCGGGCAGACCAGGCGCTCTATGACGGCAAACAATCAGGCAAAAACCGCGTATCCGTTGCCGCGTAACAATATTTTTGGATTTACCGAATAACCCGGAACCGGTGGTTCTGGGTTTTAATTTTAATTAGAGATCTTTGACCATATACAGTTCACCGCGTTCAAATCCGCGTTTCTGATAATAATTTCGCGTGCCGACGGCTGCAATCACTGCCATGCGCGAAAATCCTTGAGCGCGGGCGATGGATGCGGCTTCTTCAATCAGATTCGTGCCCAAACCGATATGTTGTGCCGCCCCCGTTTGTTCTGCTCCGACGGCGAGCGATTGCCCGTAAACGTGTACTTCGCGAATCAGGGCTGCTCCTTCCAGGTCGAACATGCCCAACCTGGGTGCATCCAGCGAGGGAAGCGAGAGGCGCAAATAGCCCGCGATGCGGTCGTCGGGTGACACAAAAGACAAAAAGTGCTCTTCAGCCATGGCAGGCGCATAGACCAGGTCATCCAATCGCAAGGTTTGTGGTTCCACTTTTTGCGTGCGTATCTCACGGCAGCGGATGCAGCGACAGGATTGCCCGCGGTGCTTGAGTTCAGTCAATACATCCTGGCGCAGGCTCGTGCGCTTGTTTCCTTCGACCACGTGGATGGAGGGAATATCGCGGATGATGCGATTGACCCTGCAGTATTCAGGGATGGTGGTCTTCAAGTCCGCGATCAACTGGATGAGCTCTTCTGTGGTGTAGGGGGTATATTCTCCCCGTTTCCAATACTGGTAGAGTTCGGCACTCTCGAGAAGCTGGGTGGGATAGATTTTGATTTCGTCAGGGGCGTAACCGTCCTGCCACAAGCGGATGAAATCAGCCCGATCGGATTCAAGTGTGGCGCCGAGTAGATTGGGCATCCAGTGCAGAACAATCTTGAAGCCGGCGGCGCGCAGCAGGGTGGTTGCCCGCAGTGTATCTTCGGCTGTGTGACCGCGCTGGTTGAGCGCCAGTACCCTGTTATCCAGGCTCTGGGCGCCCATCTGCACCTTGGTCACGCCAAGACGGCGCAGCCAGACCAATTCGTCTGCGTTGATCTCGTCGGGGCGTGTCTCGATGACCAGTCCCACATTGCGGTGAGCCGTATCTTCGTTGATCTGTTGGGCGCGGTGGATTTTTTCGAGGGAGACAGGCGTTGTGGCGTGCTCGCCCGGCTCATCCACCAGGGGCTGTTCGGTTCCGTTCATGGCGTCGAAACAGCGGCGAACAAACCATTCCTGGTAATCGCGCCGGTAGGAGGACCATGTGCCGCCCAGGATGAGGCATTCGATCTTATCAGTCGGGTGACCGACCGCGCTGTACTCTGCAAGACGCGAGCTGACCTGTTCGAAGGGGTCGAATTTGTTTTGAAAAGCGCGGGCAGCGCCGGGCTCATCTTTAAGATAGCTTTTGGGCATGTAGGCTTCAGTGGGGCAGAAGATGCACTTTCCGGGGCAAGGGTAGGGCTTGGTCAGCACCGTCACCGTGGTCACTCCTGAAAGCGTGCGCACCGGTTTCATGCGAATGGACGATAGGAAAGCGGGATCCTCCTGCCATTCTCCGGCTGCGACGAGTTCCCGGTAGGCTGCCACCAGCATGTGCTTGGCCATCAGCCTGCCGTCAGCCTGGGGGTGTGAGCGAAGAGCGCGGTCGAGTTTTCTACCTCCGCGCACTTCTTCGAGGATGATCTTGGCTAAAGACATCTGCTCCGGCGTATATTGATGCTTTGTGCGCCAGTTATCCAGATTCATAGGTTTGATTTGCCCGGTTATAATGGTGGGAATGAAAAATGAAATTGCTCAACAGTTATTTGACCTTAATGGTCAATTTTACCAGAGTTTTGGCAAGGCTTTTGCCGAGACGCGGCGGCGCATCCAACCTGGTGTACGCCGGGTGTTGACCGAATGGGTAAGCGATGGCGCCTGGCTGGATCTGGGCTGCGGCAGCGGTGCGTTGAGCGTCGAATGGGCAAAGCTTGGATTGCAGGGCAGCTATTTGGGGCTTGACTTCAGCCACGAACTTTTGGAGGAAGCTCAAAAGAATATCGCCAACGTCGCAATCCCCCTGGACCTCAAAATCGAGTTCAGCTTCGCCAACCTAGCAGAGGACAATTGGGCGAAGGGAATTGCGGACGGCAGTCTGGACGGGGTGTTGGCTTTCGCCTCGCTGCATCACATTCCGGCAGAGGAAAACCGCTTGCGCATCCTGTGCCAGGTAAGACAGCTTCTCAAGCCGCAAGGGGTTTTTATCCATTCGGAATGGCAGTTCCAGCACAGCATCAAATTGATGGCAAGGGTAAAGCCCTGGAGTTCAGCCGGGATCGACCCCTGCGAGTTGGAAGAGGGAGATACCCTGTTGGATTGGCGTCATGCAGCCACCGGTCAGGCTAAAAGTGAAGGAATGCGCTACGTACACTTGTTTTCATGCGCGGAATTGGAACGATTGGCTACGGCTTCCGGCTTCACCATCGAGCAGGAATTTGCTTCAGATGGCAGCGGGGAACGCCTGGGGCTGTACCAGCTTTGGCGCAAGAGTTAAGCTAATAAATTCAGTTTTCATCCTCAATCAACCGCTGCACGGCCATGGGATTCAAGGTTAATGAACCCGCGTCCTGTTTCAGCTTTTCCCGGAGCTGAACCATGTGATAACTTACCGCACGGCGTGAGATGCCGAGGGTTACAGCGATTTCGGCGGTCGTAAACCCGATGGATTTCAGTTCGAGCACCTGGCGTTGACGGCGTGTGAGGCGGGCTTTCATGGGCGCGTTGCGTGGTGGGCGGCCGCGCTTCACCGCAGGCGCCACCACCACTGTATTTCCCAGCAGGTTGGCGACGAGTTTGCCAAAAGGGGCATCCCGCAGTAGCGGCAGGGGGCGCAAACCTGAATTGATCGCCGCCACGAGCTGGTGGGCGGTGATTTCTACTTCAACTTGTACGACGGTCAGATCGTCGGGAAGAAACAACAAACGGGTCATCATGTCCTATCGGCAGCCATGCGTTCCGGGTAGCGGTCAAATTCGACCGCAAATAATAGAATATATTTTCTATTATCACACAAGGAAAAATATTTGTCAATCAACCGCTTTTGGCAGCATGATTTCTGAGATTAAATTGAATATTCAGAATTGGGGTCATGGAAAGAAAATCCCGATCTCTGTTTATCAGAAATCGGGATGAATGGCTGACTACTAATCGGGGCGTAGGTCAGAACGGACCGAAATTGATCAGGATACCGATCCATAAGAAGATGATCGTGATCGGGATGACAACCAGCCAGAGCCTGGCTGTGAATTTCATCCATTTTGCGTAACCCACCGATGCCAGTCCAAGGGTGATCAACAGCACAGGGTTGGTCGGGTAAGCCAGGTTGGAAAAGCCGTCGCCGAAACAGTAAGCGGTAACGGTGAGCTGGCGCGTCAGCCCCACCAGGTCGGCCAGGGGCAGGATGATGGGCATCATCAAAACTGCTTTCGCGCCTGCAGAACCGATGAAGAGTTCGATCAGCAGGGCCAGCCCGTAGATGATGAGGATAGCCGAAAATGGGGTGGCATTTTGCAGCGCAGTAGCGGATGAATGCAGAATCGTATCCATCACACCGCCGGAGGTAACGATATGCTTGATGCTGGCAGCCATCATCAAGAGCGGGATACCCGGAGCCATGCCTGAGATTCCCTCGGTCAAGGCTTTGCCGATCAACTTGCCGCCTGCGCCGGAAACGAATCCTGCGCCGAGACCGCCTATCAGAAACAAGATGCCGACGAGAGGCAGCGCATAAGAGGAAAGAAAGGGGACGAACGGGCTGCCCACGAGGACGGCGATGATCAGCAGGATGCATGCGCCGAACCACAATGAAGCCCGTCCAAGACGTGGATTTTCCCTCCCCAAAGTCGTCATATCCACTGAAGCATAGCGTGCGCGGTCAGCCTGGTCTTCCTTATAGAGCAAAGAGGCTTCGGGGTTTCGATCGATCTTTTTGGCGTACGAGACGAGAAACCAGGCAGTCACGCCGTAGATGACCAGAAATACCGGGATGCGGAACAGACTACCTGAAAAGAGGGGCAGCCCGGCCAGTTTTTGGGCTACACCGATGGTGAACGGATTGGTGATGGCAGCCGAAAAGCCCATATTTGTGGCGAGCACGCTCATGCCCAGTCCGACCAGCGCGTCCCAACCGAGTGAATAAGACAGGGCGATCATCAATGGGACGAGCGGGACGATTTCTTCAAAAAGACCCAGGAAGGCTCCCAGGAGCATGAAGAAAAAGATGATGAGCAGCAGCAGCACGTATTTCTGTCCGCTGTATTTTTTGACGATCTTGCCCAGGGCGGAGGTCAGGATGCCGCTTTTATCCAATACCGCAAAGGCACCGCTGACGATGAGAATAAAGACGATGATGGTATCCACTACCATCGCATCCGGACCCCAGAGCACTTCGAAGGGTGCTGTGATCCAACGCCAGGCAGGATAATCCGGCTTGGCGATGTATTGGAAGGATTGGGTGTCGATGACCGTGCGCCCGTCTTGAACGGTGCGCTGGTAGGCCCCGGCCGGGATCACCTGGGTAAGGATGCCTGCGACGAGCATCAACAATAACAAAATAACAAAAGATTGAATAAAGGCTTTTTTACCGATTCGGGCGCCAGCTTTTTGATCCATGTTCGACCTTCCGGGATGAATAGAGTTCGAATTCCTAAGTTTAAGAGAGAGCGAATCTCGTGTCAACTGATTTGCAGACCTGATCTTCGCCTGGGCTAAGGAAACGTGTATAATCCAACCCATATGGTCAAATCCAGTATTTCCACAACCCGCATCCAGGGAAACCCTCTCACCTACAACGTCAAGTGGTCAGAACGTGCCAGGCGTCTGCGTATTTCCGTTTCGGAGGCAGGGGTTACGGTCACCCTGCCGCGTGGGTTTGCGACGGGCGAAGCTGAACAATTCATCCAGCAAAATGCAGCCTGGTTGGACGAGCAATTGCGAAAAATGGCAAAAACGCAGCAGAAAAAGGCACGCCAGGCCTTACCCAAAGATGTGATCTTGCTGCGGGGTAAGCCCACCCAGGTGAAGGTGGTCGTCGAGAGTGACCGTAAATCCCGGGCGTTAGTGCGCGAGACGGCGGGCAGACTGCACGTAGCCCTGCCCGAAGGCACTGAAACCCAAAAAGGCCAATTCATCGAAAAAGCCTTGCGCCAGATGGCGCGTGAAGAGGTTGAGCAGACGGTCATGCTGCATGCCAGGGAAATGCGGGTGAACCCAAAGGCTGTCACCATTCGCGACCAGCGAACGCGCTGGGGAAGCTGTTCCAACCGGGGGACGCTTTCATTCAACTGGCGTTTGATCATGGCGCCGCCCGAAGTGCTGACGTACGTGGTGGTGCATGAACTGGCTCATCTGCGCGAGGCGAACCATTCGCCGGCATTTTGGCAGGTGGTGGCTCGCTATTATCCTGCCTACAAGGAAGCCCGCTTGTGGTTGAAACGGAACACCCATTTGCTGCGCCCCGACCTTAATTGAGGGTTTGGACGAACACAGGACGAGAAGGTATAATTCAGCACATGGAATTTGCAATCCAGGAAGAATTTGACGATACTCTCCGCACTGAATGGAACGCTCTCTTGCATGAGAGCGTTTCTGATGTGCCTTTTTTACAATATGACTATTTGAAAACCTGGTGGAAGCACCTTGGCGGCGGCGAATGGAAGCAGCCAGCCCGCCTGGCGATCATCACAGCGCGCGAAGGGGAAGCGCTGGTGGGAATTGCTCCTTGCTTTGTTACCCTGCACGATAACAAACAAACCCTGCTTTTGCTGGGAAGTTTTGAAATCAGCGACTTTTTGGATTTCATTGTCAAAGCCGCGGATGCACCGCAGTTTATCTCCGGATTGCTGGAATACATCCGCACAGACCTGGCTCAAAAATTGGCTATCGAAGTCCTCGACTTTTACAACCTTTTGGACCAATCGCCCAGCCTGGCGCTGCTGGCGCAGGCTGCCGAAAAGATGGGCTTGAAGTCAGAACAGGAGCAGTTGCAGCATTCGCCCTATATCCGGCTCAGCGGCGATTGGGACACCTACCTGGCGGGGATCGATAAAAAGCAGCGTCACGAGATACGGCGTAAAATGCGGCGGGCTGAAGAATCCGAGTTTGCGGTCACCTGGCATGTTGTCGAGAGCGAAAAACAACTGAAAGAGGAGAGCGAAGTTTTCCTGGAACTGATGAATCAGGATAAGGACAAGCAGGCTTTCCTGACCCCTCAAATGCGGGTGCAGATGAAAGAGATCATGCGCAGCGCTTTTGATAACGGAACCCTGCAGATGGCATTCCTCATGGTCAACAGCAGTTATGCCGCAGCTTATTTGAATTTTGACTACCAAAACCGGATTTGGGTATATAACTCGGGGTTGGACTATGATTACATGGATTATTCGCCCGGTTGGGTGCTGCTCGGTCATTTGCTCAGGTGGGCGAACGAGAATGGCAAAACCGAGTTCGATTTTATGCGGGGGTCTGAAGATTACAAGTACAAATTCGGTGCAGTTGACCGGTTTGTGATGCGAATGAAGATTTCGCTCCGCTAAAGAGTATCAAGAAAAAGTACACAGGCAGTTCACATTTGAACTACCTGTGTTTTAAGCTTAATTGGACGACCAGCGGGCGATGAGATCGTAGAAGAAACTCACCATCTTGTCCAGGGCATTCACGGACAGGCGTTCATTGATGCCGTGCACTCGTTTCAAATCATCCGGGGTGGTGACGATGGGGCTAAAGCGGTACACCTGGTCGCAGATCGAATAATAATTACGCGCATCTGTTGCGCCGAGAACAATATACGGGGTGACGACCGTTCCAGGAAAATGATCGCTAATGGTTACCGCGAGGTTGCGGAAAGCCGGTGTGTCAGACGGGGATACCGGAGTAGCTTCCCAGGCGTTCCCGCGCAGGGGTTCGAAGTGGATGCGCTCATCGTTGATCACTTTACGCACCCGCTCACAAGCTTCTGCGATCGTCTTCCCCGGAAGCAAACGGAAATTAACCACGGCTTCAGCTTTGCCGGGCAGAATATTATCCTTGACCCCGCTGTGAAAGATACTGAGGGCAGTTGTGGTGCGGATGGCAGCATCCGTTTCGACGTTGCTGCTGAGCTGCTTAAGCACGATTCCCTTGAACAACCAGAGATTGGCGAATGCCATCTGCATCCAAAGACTTGAAGCTGGTGCAAGTCCTTTGAACATGGGTTGGGCACTGGCAAGGTTTGCCGGGAAAGGATTCGACTCCAACCTGATCAAAGCGCGGCTTAAGATACCGATGGCTGATTCAAGAGAGGGAGTAGAACTGTGACCGCCCTCCACTTCGACGGTGAACTTAAGCGATAAATATCCCTTTTCGGCAATCCCGATCATGGCAGCGACGCCTGAAATTCCCGGCAGGGTACCGTCAATGACCGTTCCACCCTCATCCACCAGCGCTTCAAGGTGGACACCGTTTTCCTGCAGGTGGGCAACGATCTGCTTTGCGCCCAAGCCGAGCACCTCTTCATCGTGACCGAAGGCGAGGAGCACTGTCCGTTCGGGCTGGTAGCCGTTGATGATGAGTTTTTCGGAGGCTTCGAAGAGGGAAATGACCTGGCTTTTGATGTCGAGCGTTCCCCGTCCCCAGATGAATCCGTCTGCAATTTCGCCGGAAAACGGTGGATAGGTCCATTGGTCGAGTGAGTCCGGATCGGCAGGGACCACATCTTGATGCGAAGTGAAGAGGACGGGATCGAGTTCGGGGTTACTCCCCACCCAGGTGTAGATCAAACTGCAACCGCCAACGATCTCTTTGTGCATGACCTGATGAACGTGCGGGTACATGATCTCGAATTCTTTTTGAAGCAAGGTGAAATATTCGGGGTTGTCTTCAGCCGGATCCTCATGCGAGATCGTTTTCACCTGGACGGCTTCTGAGAGATGCTTTGATACCTCGGCGATGTCCAGTTCCAGGGGTGCCAGGTCAGGCATGGCTAGATCCGCAGAACTGGCAGCGGATGCCTGGCTGGCATAAATCATGGTGCGGATCAAGATAAATGCAATGAGAAACAACGATATAGCCACTACGATAATGATGATGGTGAATGATAAGGACATAAAGACCTCTTTCCTGAGAAATCAAACAAGCCCAAGATCGGTTTACAATCCTTGGATTATAGCATCTCCAACAAGGAGAGTCACGCTTTATGCAGTTGTACTGGCAATGCTGCTACGTTGCGATTTATTCACTTGCGCCGGCAATGCTGCTACATCGGGTTTTGTGTGGACACCAGGAAGTTCTCCAACCCGGCGATGGTGGATTGTTTTTCCTCGATGATGGCTTTGACAACATCACCAATGGAAATGATTCCCGCCACTTTGCCATCTTTCACCACTGGCAGGTGCCGGATATGCTTATCGGTCATGAGTGCCAGGCAGGCTCCCAACGATTGTTCGAGATTGATGAAAGTAGACCGTGGGCGACATTACCTGGCTGATGGGGGTGCTTTCCGAATTACCTTTAAGGATGCCGCGCCGGGCATAATCGCGCTCTGAAAAAATTCCTGCAACTCTTTGACCGTCCATCACTAAAACTGCCCCAATGTTTCTTTCTGCCATTAATTTCAGTGCATCGAGTACTGTTTGATCAGGTGTCACGGTGAAGACTTGATCGCCTTTTTGCGAAAGCAGGCTTGCTACTGTAGCCATTGAATCCTCCTGTTTAATTTAGTTCTGATGATAAAGATTGCATCAATGGATGCATCGATTTTATTGTTGCGCTTTCCCAACAGCAGTGACTAAACCCTTAATCATCATACTGAATTTTGAGGAAAAGGGTAGGATTTTTGTTCAAGTGGAAGGAGTCCAATGCCGGGTAAGCCAACCTGCTCAGGTTTCCCATTGAAAATGCCGGTTTTTTTTCTGTTAGAATTGAGGCATGTTGACAAAACCAATCAAAAGGTGGATTTGGCTGTTGATCCCCATCGCAGGGCTGATCGCCGGATTTCTATTAATGAACCGGTCGGTCAGGCTCATCGTCGATGGAAGCCGGGACACCTTTAAAACGCACGCATTAACCGTGAGAGGGGCGTTGCGAAACGCCGGGATCGAGCTGGTAGCTGGTGACAGGGTCGATCCGGCTGCCGGAACGCTGCTGGCGAACGCAGAAGAGATCAGGGTGACCCGCAGCGGCTCTTTGTACGTGTGGTTGGATCCACAGGGGCAATTGCTGCCGGTGTACACCACCAGCCGCATACCTGCCGATATGCTCCAGGCTGCAGGAGCTACGCTTGCGCCTGGCGACCGCTTGCGAGTGAACGGCAAAGATGTGGACGCAGAATCTCCCCTGGCACAAAGCGGAAAGGTGGTCCTCCAGTATACGCCTGCGGTGCCGCTCGAGACAACGATAGGCGCGGAAAAGGAATCGCTCACCACCTCAGCCGGATGGCTGGGGAAAGCACTTTGGGAAAACGGGATTCAATTGCGTGGAGCAAACCTTCTCTCAACACCTTTCACCCAGATCCTTGAAAAACCGCTGACGGTCGAGGTCACGCCTGCCATCCCTGTGGAGATCGAAGTGGATGGCGCGAAGCTACTCACCTACGCCCCTGTGGGAACCACCGGAGAGGCCCTGGCCGGTGCCGGTGTGCCGCTGCAGGATTTGGACTACAGTCTCCCGGCTGATTCTGAACCCCTGCCGCTCGACGGGAAAATCAAAGTCGTGCGGGTACGCCAGGAGGTCAGTGTTGCACAGTCGCTCATCCCGTTTACGACGGATTACGTCACCGATCCGAATTTGGACCTGGACCAAACACGCATCATTACCCTCGGAAAACCGGGGATCAAGGCGGAACGCGTTCTCATTCGTTACGAAAACAATGTCGAAGTTTCGCGGACCAAAGAAGATGCAGTTGTCTTGCAGGCTCCGGTCAATCAACAGGAAGCTTACGGCTCGAAATTCACTGTAAAAACCATGGATACGCCTGACGGTCCGATTAGCTATTACCGGGCTGTGACGGTTAGAGTCACTTCGTATTCTCCCTGCCGTTCTGGTGGAGATCGCTGTTACAACGGTACCTCGTCCGGGCTGTCGGTGAAAAAGGGCGTGATCGGGGTCACGCGCGATTGGTACCGTCTGTTCGCCATGGATCAGCTCTATGTACCCGGGTACGGCATCGGCACCATCGCTGATGTCGGCGGGGGCATCCCAGGGAGTTATTGGATCGATTTGGGTTACAGCGATGCCGATTGGGTGAATTGGTACGGCAGTCTGACGGTTTACTTCCTCACGCCGATTCCCGATAATGTGCCCGGAGTGCTGCCTTGAACCTTTCTCCGTTGGACGTCCGAGGGTTGCTGAGACGCTATGCCCTTGAACCGCACAAGGGATTGGGTCAGAATTTCCTGGTGGATCATTCGGCGTTGCTGGCTATTGTGGATGCCGCAGACCTTTGCCCCAGCGATTCGGTGCTCGAAATCGGCGGCGGGTTGGGCAGCCTGTCGCGCTTGTTGGCAGTCAAGGCGGCGCAAGTGGTTGTGGTGGAGATCGATTGGCGTATGATCCCTGTGCTGCAGGAAGTGCTGGCTGATTTTCCGAACGCCAGGGTGGTGCAGGGCGATATGCTCGCGCTCAAACCTGAAGAATTGATCTCGACGCCGGGCTACCTGGTTGTGGCGAACATTCCCTATTACATCACGTCGGCCTTGATCCGGCATCTGCTGGACTCCCCGGTGAAGCCTGCCCGGATCGTGCTTACCATGCAAAGCGAAGTGGCGGCGCGGATCTGCGCCGAGCCGGGAGACTTGAGCCTGCTGGCCTTGAGCGTGCAAGTCTACGGGCAGCCCCGCATCGCTGCCACCATCCCGGCATCTTCTTTTTACCCCTCGCCCAATGTGGATTCCTCAACGCTGCGTATAGACCTATTTCCGGTGCCGATCATTCCGCAAGACCAACTTGACTGCTTCTTCAGACTGGCGAAACACGGATTCAGCCAAAAACGGAAAACCTTGCGAAATTCTCTATCAGCAGGGCTACACATCAGCGGGGAGGAAACGGCAGCCTTGCTGTTAAGCGCCGGCATCGATCCGCAAAGACGCGCCCAGACGCTCGACCTGGTCGAGTGGCGTACCCTGGTGGCAGAATACCTGGCAAGAAACCCCGCCTGCAGCGAAAAAAAGTAGGGCGGCTTCATCCTTTTGGATCAGGTTTTGATTTCTTCTCTGCTGCTCATAGCGAATTCCAGGCTTAATCAACCCAGATAAAAAAAAAGTCCCCTCAGTTGAGGGGATATGCCCTGTGAATGCTTAACCTTTCTTATCGAGCTTTGAGGTCCTTATATCTCACCCGCAACTGCCAGACGCGCAACGCGGCTTCTGCCTGGATGCCAAGATTCATTTTTGACACGCCGTATTGGCGTTCTGCGAAGTAAATGGGCACCTCGACGATATCAAACCCCATTCTTTCTGCGATATATAAGATTTCAACCATAAAGACATAACCGCTTGAGCAAATCCGATCCAGGGGGATGGTTTCAAGCACTTCGCGTTTCCAAAGCCTGAATCCGCCGGTCATATCCTGCACCCGGCTGCCGAGGATGACCCGCGCATACGTATTCCCGAAGGAAGAGAGCGCTTTGCGCCAGATGGGCCACTTATCATCCAGACCGCCGCCTTTAACATATCGTGATCCGATGACAATGTCCGCAGACTGGCTGGCCTGCATCATTTCAAGCAGTTTCTCGGGTGGATGTGAAAAGTCGGCATCCATTTGGACAATAAAATTGGCTGGCGTTTTGAGCATTTCCTTGAACCCGGTGATGTATGCAGAACCCAGCCCCATCTTTCCGGGGCGATGAATCACCTGGATTTTGCCTGCATGTGCCTCAGCGAGTTCGTCTGCCACGCGCCCGGTGCCATCAGGGCTGTTATCATCCAGGATCAGCAGCTTGAGGTCATCGATGGGAAGCGAAAAAAGCCGCTCGGTTAAAAGCGGCAGGTTTTGGACTTCATTATAAGTGGGGAGTATCACGGCAATGCTCAAATATACACCTCGACGCCATGATTATAATGTAAACGGCGAGTTTTCGGGTGGTGGAATTTCGATCGAAAACTGGCAGGATTCGTCACCCTGCGCGATGCAAGACGTTTCTGCAACGTTGATTTTGGACCCCCCGCTGAAGTAAAACAGGGCTTCTTCGAGCAATCCTTCGGTAAACGCACACACCGGCTGCGCTGATTGTCTGCCTTCGCATACCCCACATTGTGCGACGCTAAAACACCAACGCTCGCTGCCTGGCTGGGTCAGTTCTACATGCTGATCGGTCAACTGGTCGAATAGGATGGATACCGCTTCAAGCCCGTGCTGCACTCTTTCTGTAACCAGAGAAGCAGGCAAAGCCTGGTCTGCTGCGAGGAAGGAGGTACCGTGCTGCTTGAGCCCTTCATTGAAGGTCATTCGCCCGCCGCGAATTGCCAGCGCCCTTCCACCTTGCGTGCCAAAAATCTCATCCAGGATTTGAAATATCGCTGCGAAGTCGGCGGAGTCGAACTCTTTGTCTTCGTTGGGTGGGGGCAGAGCATCGATCAATTCGGGTAAATGCGCCATGCGGAATACTGCATGCATCCCGTTCTCGCCGACCACCTCGATCAATGAGCTGATCGTGATCCGGGCAAAAAGGTTGGCAAAACAGCGTCCACTCCTGGGTAGGGCGTTCATAGGTTTCCTGTAAAGAGGATCTGTTCAAGATCGGCTGCAGTACGCCGCAGTTCGAGAAAGATCAATCCAAGTTTTGATTGCGGGCTGGCGAGGACGGTCAAGACTGCCTTTTGCCCCGCCGCAAGCAGGACCACATATCCGTTGGCGCCTTTGATGTGCACCTGCTCCAGGCTGCCCCGTGCGAGCTCGCGGCAAAAGCTTTCGCCGAGAGAAAGCATGGCTGCCGACATGGCTGATACCCGGTCGGGGCTCACCCCTTCAGGTAAGGCGGAGGCGATGATCAGACCGTCAATGCTGACCACAGCCGAAGCTTCAATGTCTGAGGACGCCAGCTGCAATTCACGCATGCGGTTGATTAGTAATTGAACTCGAATTTGATCCAAAACCCCACCTCTGAGCCTGAGATTGTCTGCCCGGGCATGATCATTACTTTAGCATACGCATATTTTCGTGTCAAGAAACGGGATCGGTCGGAACTTCGTGCTGCAAGGCTGTGTTTTCGACTGGCTTCTGCCAGAGCTGAAGCAATTGAGCAATGCTGATCGAGATAAAAATGATGACTGCGCCCAGGATTTGGATTGGGCTCAAGGTCTCGCCCAGGATAAAATATCCGCCAATTGCCGCAAAAACGGATTCCAGGCTGAGGATCAAGGCTGCATCCGAGGCAGGGGCGTTTTTCTGACCCACTGCTTGCAGGGTAAACCCAATACCGATGGAGAAGAGTCCGGCATACAGCACAGGCAGCCAGGCGGAGGTAAGACCTGGCAGGGAAAGGGGTTCAGTGAAAACACTGAAGCCCATATGAAGCACTCCGGCGAGGAGAAACTGACCCACGGAAAAGACGAAAACATCCATCTGCCTGACGGCCAGCCCGACAACGATCACATGCAATGCCCACAAGATAGACCCGGCAAGCACAAGCAGGTCGCCGGTTGAGGGGGCGATGCTCACACCGCCGGTGCTCAACAAGTAGCTCCCGGCAACTGCGGCGAGGGCTGCGATCCAGATGACGACCGGGTTTCGCTTCTTCCAAAACAATGCCAACAAAAGGGGAACCAGCACCACATACACACTGGTGAGAAACCCGCCATTGGCGGCACTGGTACTTTCAAGCCCGGCTTGCTGCAGAGCGCTGGCTGCAAAAAGGATAACGCCGGCGGGGAAGATCCATACGAAGCGCTTGTCGACCCGTCCAATCTTCCGCAGCACGAATGGCAGCATCACCAACCCTGCCAGCAGGAAGCGAACGCCGTTAAAGGCGAAAAATCCCAGGTAAGGCGCAGCCAGGCGCTGCGAAACAAACCCGCCTCCCCAGATCAGCGCGGTGAGAAGCAGCGCCAGGTCGGCGAGGATCCTTTCCTTGGTGCGGTGCGGTGAGAAGTTAACCTTCAATTTCAGAACCCTGTGGGAATGTCAGTGAATGATGGTTTAAACCTGAATGCCCGGAGCAAACCCCGGGCATCCGGTCAGTTTCAAATGATCAACGATTGTGGCGAAAATTCTTGCTGGCCTCGCCCATCTGATAACGTTTGAGGATCTGGTTGAAATCCATATTGAACTTGGCGTGCTGCCAATCACCGGCAAATTTCTCCACCGGGATTTCCTTCAACTTTGCATGAATGGAATTCAGCATCTCCTCGGTCAATCCATTCTCATGAATCTCATCCATCCAACTCTTTTTGTCTTCATCAGAAAACGGAGCTGATTCGATAAACTTGAGCACATTCTTTTCTTCAGGGCTTCTTTGACTTGCCATGGCTTTTCTCCATTCTGCCAGGGTGAAATGATCACATCTGGTTGATTCTATTGTAATGCGAGAACCGCTTAAATCCAAACCGGGCTTTTGCAACCTTCGTCCGGTGTTTGCGTAGTCATTTATAGATAATAATGGAGGTAATCATGGATAATGTAAAAAAGCTTTACCGCTCGAGAACCGAACATCAAATTGCAGGGGTATGCGGCGGACTGGCAGAATATTTTAATTTTGATCCAACCATTGTGCGCTTGTTGTTTGTGTTGGGTTTCTTTTTGACAGGCAGCACAACTTTCTGGGCCTATTTGGTCCTTTGGTTGATCGTGCCTGAACAACCTTTATAAATTAGGAGATTAATTTGGAGCCTGTACATCGTCTTTACCGTGCTCGAAAGGATCGCGTGATTGCCGGAGTTTGCGGCGGGATTGCCCACTACTTTAACATTGATCCGACCTTGGTGCGCCTGTTTGCCGTCCTGGGTTTGGTCTTGATGGGCGGTACTTTCTGGGCTTACATCATCATGATGATAGTCATTCCTGAAGAACCATCAGAGTAGTGATTGGTAATCGGGTACCCAGGAAAAGGAATCTAGAAGATTTGGAACAAGGGGGAGAGTCGGGAATAGAGATCTACAAATTGTCAGCGGGGTAAACCAAAATCGAGAGTCATAATGCGCTCTCGATTTTATTTGTATTCCAGGTTTTAACCTCACGAGGTCCGACTTTTGGCTCTCGTTACTCGTAGCGCAAGGCTTCCACCGGTTCGAGGTTGGCGGCACGGTTGGCGGGATAGAGTCCGAAAAACAAGCCGACCGCCGTAGAGAAGAGGGTGGCAAGCAGAACTGCGTTGAGTCCCACCACGGGCGTCAGAGGGGTGTTACTGGCAGCCGCGATCCGCCCAACGACGAAGGCGATCAGCCAGCCCAAGCCAATCCCGACGACCCCGCCAAATAAGCTCAAAAGCGATGATTCTGCCAGGAATTGGATGAGGATATCCTTTTTTCGGGCACCCAAGGCTTTACGCAAACCGATCTCGCGTGTGCGTTCAGTAACCGAAACGAGCATGATGTTCATAATGCCGATGCCACCCACCAGCAAAGAAATCCCGGCGACCCCACCCAGGAAAATGGTCAGTATGCTGGTGACCGTCTGTGCAGTGGCTACAAAATCCTGCTGCGAGAAAACGGTGAAATCATCGGCACCAATTTTTGAACGGTGGCGCGTGCGCAGGATCTGAGCCACTTCGTCCGAAGCTGATTGTACCGCCGACGGACTGATGGCCTGGACATAGATCAGGTCCACTCTTTGCTGGTTGCCGTGCAGCAGTCGTACCTGCGCGGTGCTGAAAGGCACCAGGATGACGTTGTCTTGTGAGCCAAAGGATCCTCCGCCTTTGGATGCAAGGACGCCGATGACTTTGAAAGGCAGCCCTTCCACGCGGATCGATTCGCCTACCAGGTTGTCTTTGCGTCCGAATAATTGATCTGCAACATCCGGTCCGAGTAAAACCACAGCAGCCTGACCCAGCACTTGATCTTCGGTGATAAACGTTCCTTCTGTCAGGTCGTAATTGCGCACAGGCTGATAATTGGGTGTGACCCCATTCACTGATGTGCTCATCTTTTTAGTGCCATAAACCAGAGATACGTTTCCAGAGACGATCGGTGCCACATCCTGTACTGAAGGCGCTTGAAATTGATCCATCAGGGCCTGGCTATCTTCAACGGTAAGGTCCTTTACCACCGGGATGTCTGTAGTTTGATTTCCGCGAAAGACAAAAAGCAGATTGCTGCCGATGCCGCTGATGGAGCCTGTGATGGCCGATTGCGCCCCTGAGCCGATGGCGAGCATTGCTATGACTGCCCCCACGCCGATGACGATCCCCAGGATGGTCAGCGAAGAGCGTAATTTGTTCGAGTTAAGGCTATCCAGAGCCTCGATGATTGCCTGTCCCAGGTTCATGCGGCAGCTCCCTCTATCAGACCATCTCTTAGCCTGATGATACGCTGGGTTCGATCAGCGATTCCAGGATCGTGGGTAACGATGATCACCGTGGTTCCATTTTTATTGAGGTCGAGCAGCAATTGTATGATCTCTTTGCCGGATTTCGAGTCGAGGTTACCGGTGGGCTCATCTGCCATTAAAATTGCCGGATGATTCACCAATGCCCGTGCGATGGCAACCCGCTGCTGTTGACCGCCGCTCAACTCGGTGGGGCGGTGGGTGATTCGGTCCGCAAGCCCAACGGATATCAATGCCGCTTCGGCTCTCGCTTTTCGCTCTTTTACTACACCCGCATAGCGCAGCGGGAGCTCAACATTGGCCAACGAAGTTTGACGTGGAAGCAAGTTGAAGCTCTGGAAAACAAAACCGACCTTGCGATTGCGAATATCGGCAAGCTGGTCGTCGTTCAATTTGGAAACCTCTTCACCATCCAGGGTGTAGTTGCCGCTGGTAGGGCGGTCCAAACAGCCAAGCAGGTTCATCAAGGTTGACTTTCCCGAGCCTGAAGGACCCATGATGGCAACCATTTCACCCCGGTGAATGTTGAATGTAACACCATCCAGGGCATGGACTTCGACCACCCCCATCATATATATCTTTCTTAGATCTGTAACTTGAATGACGATATCTTCTTCCATGATTGGAATCCCTAGAAGGGTCTCCCTCCGGCTGCGCTAAGTAAGGAGGATGGCGGGTTGAGCACGATCTGGTCGCCTTCTTTTACGTCTCCGGACAAGATTTCTGATTCAGTATCTGAAGAAGCTCCAATTTCAATCGTGATGGGAGTTGGAACATTATTTTTCAAAATATAGACCACCAGGTTTTGATTTACGGTACGAACTGCCCGGTTGGGAACGATCAACACATTGTCGATTTGATTGACAATGATATTTACCGCGGAGGTCATTCCAGGTAATACAAGCTCATCCGGGTTGAGGAGCTCTATCGTTACCGTAAAATTCACACCACTGGTAGCAACAGTTCCCACCCTGGAAGCCGATTTGATCCTGCCTTCGTAAGTTTTGCCCGAAATGGCATCGAATGAAAGATTGGCTGTCTGCCCCACTTTGATCCGGTTGATGTCAACCTCGGATACCTGCACGTCGACCAGGAAATGCGACAGGTCGTCGATGCGGAAACTGGCAACACCCGGGGTCACTTCGTCGCCCACCATATTAGTGGACTGGGTAACTGTTCCCGCAAAGGGGGAGGTGAGTTTTGCCATGCCGACTGTGGCTTCCAGTGCCGTTACCCTTGCCTGGGCTGCCTGGATGTCCATTGGGTCGGGTCCATTTTTCAAGCGGTCGTATTCGCGCTGCGCGTCTTCCAGTTGGGCTTTGGCGAGTGCGACTTTGGCATCCGATAGGGTCACATCGAGCGACGTGGGGACGTTAAGGAAGTAGTTCAAATTTTTCTGCGCCTGATCGAGGGACTGACGGGCATTGGCCAGGGAACTCAAAGCTGCGGCTTTGGTCGGATCTGTGTCTGACGTTTCAGAAAAACGGTCGTAATACTTTTGAGCCTTATCCACCTTGTCTTTGGCGAGCGTGACAGCGGTGGTGGCAATATCGATTTGGTCTTGATTGGTATTGCGCGAGGTATTCGAATAAAGTTGATTCCCAGCAGCGTTGTTGTAAGCCTTTTGAGCATCCGCCAGGGTCACTTGCGCCTGGGCGAAGGCCGTGTTGGAATTCTTCAGGTTATCCAGGTTTCTTTGGGCAGTGATCAGGTCTGCGGTTGCCAGGATCACTGATTGAGGAAGGGAGGTTTCAACAAGGTTGGCAAGTTCTTCGCCTGCGGTCACTTTGTCACCCACATTCACCAGGATGTTGGCAATTTGCCCGTTGGTTGACCAGCTGAGGAGGGCGCTTTGGTTGGCTCGCACCGTTCCCGTGGCGCCGACGATGGCAACCAAATTTCCTCGCGTGAGAGTGACAGTCTGGTATTGCGTGTTCGCTTGCTGGTTTTGTTGAACTGCCCGATAGATGAAAAAAGCACCTACGGCTAATACGATTATTGCCACGACAATCAGAATGGTTCTTCTTTTCATTCTCACCTTCCCAAAATCAATGCCATCAAAGACTCAAATACTAAACTCAAGTTAAGCATTATACTGCATTCTGGCGTCAAACTCAGGCGGTATAATCTTTCTTATGAAACTCATATACATCCTCGAAAAAGCCCTGATCGGGGCGGTGTGCGCTTTGCTGTTGACCGGTTCCAGCATGCGCGCGCTGAGCGTCACTGAAAAGGCAGAGGAGTACGCCCGCAGTGTAGAGTTTGATTACGTCACCTGGACCCTGGCTGCACTAGGCGAGAAAATAGGCGAAAGTGGACTCGCGGCGCCGCTGCGTCTCACGCAACAAAATCAAACCCAGGCAGTCGAGCGGTATTTTGCGGTCGTGCAGGAAGTTGACCAAACCGGGCAGCAAATTCAACAAATCTATGCCGATCCAGCCATAACTGATGCAAAATCTGCCTCCGGTGATTTGTTGAAGAGGCAAAACGACTTGCAACATGAGTTGAACTTGCTGGCGCCTGTGGTCGAATCCATTCTGCAGAGCCAGGTCACCCAGGTACTGAATGAGAACGGACTGGCGGTTGGCGGGTCAACCATTCCCCCCGTGCTTTACCGCACCACACCCCTGCCAAAAGCGTTGATCGTTTCGCCCCGCGACAAAATCTTCCAGGATGCCAACATTTCGCTCCTTGCCGACCTGCCCCTGGATAAAATCACGCTCCTTGAACAGACGATCGAGAAGAACCTGGATGTATCCGCGCTCGTGGTGGATATCGGCGGTGTGGGGGTTTATCCCACCATGGTGATGCAGAGTTCAGATCTGCATTGGGTGGCTGACACTGTCGCCCACGAGTGGACGCACAACTATCTTGACCCTTCATCCACTTGGGTTGAATTACGACAAGAATGAAGAACTGCGCACCATGAACGAAACCACCGCTTCGATCGTGGGGGGCGAGATCAGTACGGTGGTATTGAATCGCTACTATCCCGGGTATGCGGCAATTCCAGCACCGGGCGCCTCCGGCAGCAAAACCCTGGCAGCCACTCAGCTTCCGCAGACCATTTTCGATTTCCGCGCGGAGATGCACAAAACCAGGGTGAATGTTGATAATTTACTGGCAGAAGGAAAAATCACTGAAGCTGAACAATACATGGAAGCCCAGCGCGAGGTCTTTGTGGCTCACGGGTATCTGATACGGCGCTTGAACCAGGCGTATTTTGCCTTTTATGGCGCCTATGCGGATATTCCTGGAGGGGCAGCCGGTGAAGACCCTGTGGGGCCGGCGGTGCGTCAACTGCGGGAAAAGGCAGGCTCGCTGGCGCAATTCTTACGCGAGATCGCGCAAATGTCCTCGTTCGCTGAATTGCAGAAAGCCGTCCAATAACACCCTGTTTAGCTGCCCAGCAGATGTGATTTAAGGATCACGCTTCCGGGGGCATTTCGCTGCCGAGATCAGGCATGCTTTTTTCGATCTGGTCTGGTGACTCGCCCCGTTCCAACCTGCCGACCACCTCATTAAATTCGCCGCCCATATCTTCGCCAACCTGGCTGCTCATTTCGCGCATCATTTTTCCCAATGCGCGCGGATCATTCTCCAGTCCATTCAGCGCCATCGGATCAGCCATGGCTTCGAGGTGAGCTTTATCGCCACCGGCAACGGCTACCTTCTTGATGCGCCGTTGAACCTTTTCGGACCCGCAATTTGGACAGCTGACCTGTGCCTGGTCGTATTCAGCAAAGGTATAGTATTTTTCAAAGAGTTTATGGCAATTGCTACAGATAAATTCATACGCTGGCATCGATTCCTCACGTCTTTCGTCGTTATTATCCATTATAATCATAGGAAATCAATTTTTGGCTCCAAAATAAATGATTGCGGGCAGGCAAATGGAAGATAAGCATTTATTCGATGGTTTGTACCATCCTCAACCGTTATTGATCGTCATTTCCGGCACGTCAGGGGTGGGGAAGGATGCAGTCCTCTGCGGTTTGAAACAACGCGATCTTCCGCTGCATTTTGTTGTCACTGCCACCAGCCGGCCGCCGCGGGCAAACGAAACGCCAGGTGTGGATTATTTCTTCTTTTCGCGCGACGAATTCGAACGCCGCATCGCCAATGGCGAATTCATCGAGCACACCATGGTTTACTCGGATTGGAAAGGCATTCCCCGCTGGCAAATCGACGATGCGCTGCGGAGTGGAAAGGATGTCATCCTGCGTGTGGATGTGCAGGGCGCCATGAAACTGCGCAAGCTTTACCCTGAGGCGGTATTAATTTTTCTGATCCCTGAAGGGGAAGAGGAATGGTTTAACCGGTTGAGCAGGCGCAATACCGACACCCCGGATGAGCTGAAAGTCAGGTTGGCCACTGCACGCAAGGAAGTCGATCAAATTGGCAATTTTGATTATGTCGTGTTGAACGCACGCAATTTATTGGACCGGGCTGTGGATGATATCCTCGAGATTATTAATGCCGAACATCACAAGGTTCATCACAGGAAAAGCATCGAATGACCCAACCTCCGTCTGAAATCAATCAAGAACCGCCTACGGCTGCACAACCTCAAATGGTCCAGGTTCCTGTGCCTGGCGGTGTCAAAACACCCAGTGTGACTTACGTAATACTGGGATTGACTATCCTGGTTTACCTGCTGCAGCTGCTTTCGCAACAACTGCTGGGAGCAAATATCGATTTGCCGGTGATCTTTGGCGCCAAGGTGAATAACCTCATCTTACAAGGCCAGGTATGGCGATTGATCACCCCGATTCTTTTGCACGGCAGCATCTACCATATCGGCTTCAATATGTATGCCCTGTTCGTGCTCGGACCCTCCCTCGAGCGGGCGTATGGACACTGGCGTTATTTGACGCTTTATCTGCTCGGGGGTTTTGCCGGAAATACGCTCTCATTTTTGTTTTCACCCAGCACCTCAGTGGGAGCTTCCACAGCGATATTTGCCCTGGTCGCCGCCGAAGTGGTGTTCATTTATCGCAACCGGAAAATGTTCGGTGCCCGTGCCAGGGGGATGCTGGTCAACCTTGGAGTGATCATTGTGGTGAACCTGGCGCTGGGTTTGAACCCGGGGATCGATAATTGGGGTCATTTGGGTGGGCTGCTTGGCGGAACGATCTTTGCCTGGATTGCCGGACCGTTGTACCAGTTGGGTTTCGGCGCCAACGGGTATGAGCTGCAGGATACTCATGCGGGACCCAGGGTCAAATGGGGAGCCCTGTTGACCTTTGGGGTATTTGCGGCAATCGTCACCGGCAGAATACTGGCAGGATAAATAAAAATCGGAGCTGACATTCAGCCCCGATTGTTTTTGATCAGGATTCATTCCGTCGTTCCCGCTCCCCAATGTTTATGCGCCGCCTGGTCCGTAGTAGGCAGGGTCGGTGGGCGTTTTGCCGGATGGATCCCAGACATATACTGTATCGCCTTCATTTGCCCAATCGAAGAGCCAGTGCGCATCCGCCACTGACAGGTTGACGCAGCCGTGAGAGGCCGGGTAACCGAGCATTGTATTCCAATAGGCGCCGTGCAAGGCGCGAGCCTCATCATAGTACATGATATAAGGGACGTCCTCGAGGTAATAATAATCCGAGCGATCGGCTTCAAACGCGCCATACATCTCATCGTTCACGAGCTTCTTATAGATTTTGAATATGCCAGGCTGCGTATAAAATGGGTTGGATCCGCTGGCGACCAGGGTGGCAAAGATCAATTTTTGATTGTCGTAGACCATCAAGGTTTGTTCAAAAAGGTTGACCTCGATCCAGCGCCCGTTGGTAACCCCTTCCGGCGGAGTGGTATTTGGGGTTACTTTTCCGACGAAGCGATGCTCGATCCATTCATCTGGTCCAACCATCTCCCATTCCATGTTATCCACCACACGGGTATCGTAAACATGCACCATGTCGAGGCGAAAATAACTATGTTTGGTCTCAGGTGCAGCATACCCCGGGGCGCTGCGGGAGCGAGTTTCTTGAAGCACCCAACCGAATGAACCGCTCAGGTCAGCTTTAAGGAGATAGCCCTGGTAATAAGGGATGGCGACTCTTCTGACAAAGTCCGCGCTCATCCATTGCCCTGAGGCATCCTGGTAGAATTTGCCCTGGTCTGTGACCTCAAGCTTGACGTATGAAATATATTTGAGCTTGCTTTTCGCAAAAGAGCCGCTGGGATGATTGTTGATGGCATCTTCCAGCGTGGCATAAAGCGGAACTTCGGTATTATCCAAAAGCGCATACGAAAAAGGAACTTTAAACAGTTCGTAAGGGGGATGTACCAGCGGCAAGGGGTTCGCCGGGAAGGTGATGCCCATGGAGGATAATTCACTCAATCGCCGTGAAGGTCCGGCGAGCAGGCAGTTTCCCGAGGCCGGTTCCACCATACCGGGCAGGCAAAGCGCCTGGTCGGCATTGACGCTGGAAGATTTAGTTTGGGCGTTTACAGATCGAGGGCTATTCAGTACGTTGAATCCAAGCAGCAAGATCAATATTGCGTATACCCATAATGTGATTCGTTTTTTCATTGGACTACTCGTAAATTTTATTGGGTTAGTCAGCCGGAGCATCTGAACGGGGGCTAAGTTGTTTTTCCAGGACCACTTCATCCTGCAGCGTGATGCCATAATCGCCTACGACCGGGATCACAGGTTTCACATTGCGCGCTTCAGTCACTGCGCCATAGTGAATGGCTGACAGGCGGTAACCGCGGCGTTGATAGAAGCGCAATCCATCCAAATTATCATTGGTGGTAACCAACGTGATGCGGGTGCAGCCTGCTTTCTGCGCTGCTTCTTCCGCTATTTGAATTAAGGCTATACCAATTCCCTGCCGTTTTACAACGCAGTTGAGTGTGACCAGTTCGCAAACGTTTTGCCGAATCTGATAGGTGATCACACCCATCGGAAGATCTCCGAGTTCAGCCACAAATCCCGGCAGGGTGGCGGGCAGGAAAATCGCACCATGCACAACCACCTCTTTTGCCCCCCAATGCTCGATGATGAACGCTTCCAACCATTCTCTATCTGAGTCGTTCAAAGGTCGAACTTTGAAAGGGGAATCGATGGTCATTTTGCGCTTCTCCTCGCTTTAGCTTCATTTTCCAATGCGGAATAACCTTTGGCGCCAAGAAGATATTGCAGTTCGTTGGCGAATGTCTCGATCAAGGGAACGGGTTGGTCTGAAGGAACCAGGCAGCTCCCTTGTTCTTCCAGGAGATCGGCAGTGCTGTCAACGGTAATGCGTCCCTGTTCATCGAGATCCAAAGGATGCAAAATGCAATAAAAAGGTTTGAAGCGCCATGGGTGCATCCCGTTCGCTACACCGGCAACCTGTAAAGCACATTTTGCGTCATCGCGGCAAAAAATGCAAGCCGTTCCGCCGTAATGATCGGGTCTCGTTTCAACCGCCGTATGCACCACTTTACCGCTGGGCGCCCGTTCATCGTCATCTTCAAACCCGGCAAACCAGGTGGAAGGGTCGCGTAAGTCTTCTGCCAGGTGAGGTGCAATCAAGGCGGAGTTCTTTAAGATATCTTCCACTTCGTGCAGGTCCACCCAGACCCCAAAAATACAGCAGGAGCCTTTGCATTCCGAAAGTGTACAGCGCTGAATCGGCGCACTGTCAAACATGCGCGGGTTGACCCGCTCATCCAAGCTATTCTTAATATTTTCCACAGTTCGATTTTACCATTGCTGCAATGAATTGCTTTGCCCAGTTTTTGCTTGCTGGAACACCCATCCGGGTGGATTACCAAGTTCGAATTAAGGTAAAATGAGAGTGGGGGTATTCGCTCCCCGGTACCTATCATTTCTAAAGGAGTGCTCGTATGTCTGCCTGGAAGGTCTTGTTAACCGATGGATTGGAAGAAAACGGGAAAGAAATGCTGCGAAAATCCGTTGAACTTGTCGATAAACCCGGGATCACTGCGGACGAGTTACTGCAGGTGGTGGGAGAATTTGAAGGATTGATCGTTCGCGGCCGGACGAAAGTGACAGCCGCAGTTTTTGAAGCCGGCAAAAAATTGAAGGTGGTCGGTCGCGCGGGTGTCGGGGTGGATAACATCGACCTGGTGGCTGCAAAAGCCCATGGGGTGACCGTGGTCAATTCACCACTGGCGACCTCGGTGGCCGTGGCCGAACTGACCATGGGATTAATGCTTTCCGCCGTGCGTGAAATTGCCCGCGCTGATGCCGGGGTCAAGTCAGGCAAATGGTTGAAGAAGGAATTGGAAGGCACTGAGCTCATGGGCAAGACCCTCGGCATCATCGGGTTTGGCCGCATCGGAGCCGCAGTTGCCAAACGGGCTGCAGCCTTCGACATGAAAGTCGTGGGTTACGATCCCCTTATCCCTGCTGAAGAAATTCGAAAGCGCGGCGGCGAGCCTGTAAGCCTGGATGCGCTGCTGGCAGCATCAGACATGATCACGATGCACCTGCCTTTGACTGCCGACACGAAAGGGATGCTGGATGCCAAAGCGTTTGCGCGCATGAAGCAGGGCGTTTATGTGATTTGTGCGGCACGCGGCGGCGTCATCGACGAAGCAGCCCTACTCGAAGCGTTGAACTCCGGCAAAGTGGCTGGCGCAGCACTTGACGTCTTTGCAACTGAACCCACGGGACAAACCGAATTGGTGATGCATTCAAAGGTTGTTTGTACGCCTCATATCGGCGCCCAGACGGTGGAAGCTCAGACCCGCGCTGCTTTTGATATCTCAGAAGAAGTGCTGAATGCATTGACCGATAAACCCTTGCGCTGGAAGGTTGCCTAGCCCTGGTTAAGCCAACATTATGAAGGAGCAAGTATGAAAGAAAAGCTGGATCGATTAAAAGTACTCCTGGCTGAGATCACGGATATGCAAAGGGCGCTCGCGCTGCTGGGTTGGGACCAACAGGTTTACATGCCGCGTGGTGGGGCTGAAGACCGGGGAAATATCCTCTCCACGCTTTCGGCGATGGGGCACGATATGGCGACAACTGAAGAGTTGGGTGAGCTTCTGGAAACGCTCAAACCTTATGCCGCAACCCTGGATCCCGACTCGGACGATGCCTGCATCATCTTGCGCTCCGCCCGCGATTATGAAAGAAACCGCAAAGTGCCCACCAGCTATGTGGCAGAGTTCGCCAAAGTAACCACCCTGGGACAGAGCGCCTGGGAAGAAGCCAAGGAAAAAAGCGATTTTGCGCTGTTCCGCCCCCACCTGGAAAAAACGATTGAACTCAGGCGGGAATATTCCGGCTTCTTCGCACCCTACGAGCATGTGTATGATCCGCTGCTGGAAGACTTTGAACCTGGGTTGAAGACAAAAGACGTGCAGGAAGTATTTTCAAAGCTGCGCCCCGAGCAGATCAAGCTCATCCAGGCCATCAAAGAAAAGCCGCAAGTGGACGACAGCTTCCTGAAATTGACCTATGACCAAAAGGGTCAGTGGGATTTTGGCGTCGAGGTAGTGAAAGCCTTTGGTTTTGACTTCAACCGCGGACGACAGGACGTCTCGGTGCATCCATTTACGACCAGTTTTGGCATCGATGATGTGCGCATCACCACCCATTTCCTGCCGGAGCGGGTGACATCGGCTATTTTCAGCACGATGCACGAAGGCGGGCACGCCATGTATGAGCAGGGTGTCGCGAAGTCGCTGCGCAGAACGCTGCTTGCCAGCGGTGCTTCGATGGCGGTGCATGAGTCGCAATCGCGCATGTGGGAAAACTTGATCGGGCGTTCCAAGCCGTTATGGAAACACTTCTTCCCGCGACTGCAGGAAATCTTCCCGGCACAGTTGAAAAACGTCAGCCTGGTTGCCTTCTATCGCGCCATCAACAAGGTCGAACCTTCATTGATCCGCATCGAAGCCGACGAAGCTACCTATAATCTGCACATTATGCTGCGCATGGAACTGGAAATTGCCTTGATGGAAGGCTCGCTGCAGGTCAAAGATCTACCCCTCGCCTGGAATGCCAGGATGCAGGAATTTTTGGGTCTTACCCCGCCCAACGATCGGAAGGGCGTGCTGCAGGACGTGCATTGGTCCGGCGGAATGCTGGGCTACTTCCCCACCTATGCCCTGGGGAACCTGATCTCCGCCCAGGTTTGGGAGAAGATGAATGCACAGCTTCCCGATGTCGATGCCCAGATCGAACAAGGCAATTTTGCCGAGATCCTGGGTTGGCTGCGGGAGAATATCTACCGGCACGGCGCCAAATTTGAACCGCAGGATATTGTGCAGCGCGTTACCGGAAGCAAGATCAGGCCAGAACCTTATATGAATTACCTGAACCATAAATATTCCGAAATCTACGACCTGTAACCTGAAACACGCGATCAGGGTGGAGAGATCCACCCTGATTTTTGAACATTACACTTTTCTCAATTCGCGCTTTCGCTGTTGGATGTAAAATCAAACCATGCGACTCCCAAGGAAGCCAAGTGTTTTCCCACCCGTTGTGGCATTGGGCATTGTGTTGGTGCTGGCGGCAGGCTGCCAGGCTGCACAAACCTCTGTCACGCCCACGCTCACTCAAGCCCCCACAGTGAATTCTACGTCAGAACCTACTTCCACGCAGGAACCCCAATTCCTGGTCACGGCGACGAGCGTGAACAGTACCGTTCCGCCGATGGTGATACTCACACAACCTACCGCTCAGAGCGTGGTCCCGCAACAAACAGTCACACCCTCTACAGCAAAACCGGCACTGGTGCAGATCGAATCCCCGGGGCCGGGGTCAAAGGTGCGTGATTTTGTTTGGGTACGGGCGAATGTGTACCCGGGGGATAACGGCAATGTCAACATCCTTCTCACGGGCGAAGATGGACGAGTCATCGCTTCACGCGAATTGTTCTATTCCAACTGGAAGACCGGTTGGCTTTCCATCGCGGAACAGATCGCATTTACCCCGCTTGCGGCTAGTGAGACGGCTTTGCTAAGCGTTTTTACCCGGGATGGCTTCGGCAGGGTCGTTGCATTGACTTCTGTGCGCTTGTTGATGCTGCAAGTGGGACCCGAAGAGATCGAACTGCCGGGTTTCCACGGCGATCCGTTTGTGATCACCGACCCGGTTCCGAGCGGAGTCACCCAAAAGGGAATGCTTCATGTGGAGGGATATGCCCATCTTGCCCAGGCGAACCCCGTAACCGTGGAATTGATCCAGTCGGATGGGACGATTCTTGCCACTAAACAAATTTCGGTCGCCCCGATATCCTCCGGAGAAGGGTATACCGCTTTCTCGACCGATGTTGCTTATCAAATCACACAGAGGACGCCCGTCCGATTAACCCTCCGGCAGGAGTCCCCTGAGATGAATTCTGTGACCACAGACCTGAGCAGCTTTATTATTTACCTTGATCCGTAATTCCATCCAGTAGTGCGACATTAAGCTCCACGGGTTCTATTTTGGAGACTTCCTTTCCATTTGACTCCAGCGACATGATCGCCGGAACAAAGAAAGCTGCGGCACCCACCAGGATGGTGAGTAACCCTCCGGCCCAAAACCAGGTTCGAATGCCAAGGTATTCGGCAACGGGTGCAGCCACTAGCATGGACAATGGGATCATCGCAGCGCAGATACTGTTGACCAAACCCATCACTCTGCCCTGCATTTCAGGCGGCACAGTGCTTTGCAGAATGGCTTGAAGAGGTCCATTGGCCATTGGGCTCATGAAACCGAGCACTGCGCAGCCTACAACCCCGGCAACAAAGGCATTTGCGGGTGCCATTCCCAGGACAAATACACCCAAACCCAGTCCCACCACGCCCATGAGGGATGTCACAATCCGTTTCTTGAATCCCCCCCAAACACCCAGCAATAAACCGCCGGCAACCGTCCCCACCCCGACCGCAGACATGAGAAAACTGAGTTCCCATACCCCTTTGGCAAAATGTTTGGTGACCAACAGCGGGATGAGCGCATCAGTTGGGGCAAGCAGGAAATTGATCAACGCTGCCAAAAGCAACAGGTAAAGCAAGCCTTTCCACGTCCGCAGGTATTTAAGGCCAGCGCCGATATCAGTCATTAATCGTTTTGGAGTAAGCACCTCTCCCAAATCTGACCGGACGGGTTGAGGAATATGAATGAAGAGCAGCGGGGTGATGGCGATGATTGCCGTGACGATATCTACCGCGACGACCTGGTAAAACGCGAGCAGCGACATGAGCAGGGCGCCCAGGGGTGCTGCAACGATATTTAATGTACCGCGAATGGCCTGGTTAACTCCTGCGATGCGGGAGTAGTGCTCTTCAGGAACCATGAGCGTGGTGGAAGCCTGCATTGCCGGCCAGTGGAAGATACCTCCGAACGAGCGCATGAAGAGCACAACATAAATATGCCAGACCTCGACCCGGTTCGTGGCAAAAAGGACTACCAGGCTTAGTGTCACCAAAGCGATCGACCCGTCAGCGATGATCATCACCCAGCGCCGGTTCCAGCGGTCGACCAGTGCTCCTGCGAATGGCGCAAGAAACACTTCCGGAAGCAAAGCCACAAGTGTGGCAGTGGTCAAGATAACCGCGGAGCCTGTTTTCTGGGTGAGCCACCACACAAATGCAAATTGCACGATTCCTGATCCAAGCAGAGAGAAGATCTGTGCGGACCAGATGGGGATGAAGCGCTTCATCCAGGTATTGTCTTTGCGAATCGGGACTGATGTGGATTCCATTTTTCCTCAATAAGAATAGCACACGATCCTGGTTGTCAGTCTCGTGGTCAAAGAAATGGCGCTGGTTATGGTCTGGTTGGATTACTCGATAAAAACTTCTACGTGCTCACGATCTTCATCATCATAAATATCGACGATCTGACCGGTTTCACCGGAGGCGAGGGCTTCAGTCAATTGTTCAGCGTCCAGCCCCTCAACCTCGGGCGAGAAGCGCATGCCCATACGCAGACCGGCATTGACCATGCCCAAAGGCATGCGCACATTGACTCGGGTGCGGCCTGTTTCGGTGTCGGTAACCGTTACCCTGAAGTACCTGCCGGAGCGTCCGGATTGGGTCTGCGGCGCAGGCGTGGACTTTGGCTTGTCGGCTGAATCCAGCGCTTTGAGCAGTTCCGAGGCCACCTCGGGCGTGATCTTGCCTTCCTGGACCATGGATAACACTTTTACTCGCTCTTCACTGCTGGCCATTTTCACCTCCGCGGGCATCCGCCGCTGGATTTTCCACTTTTTCGCCGCGCAATCTTGCCTGGGCGATTTCCCAGGTGATGGCCCCCTGGTCGAGGTCTTCCAATATTTGACGGCGCTCCTCAGCACTCAAGGGTGCCGCAGCTTCTTCTTTGCCGGGTTCATAACCCAGCGCGCGCACGATTTCAGTCAGGCGGCTGCGCAGGGTGGGGTAGGATAATTTCATTTCCTCCTCCATGCGGTTCAGGCGCCCTTCACATTTGACAAAAGTGACCAGGAAGTTCATTTGTTCCGGATTGAGGGCTCCAAACGGCGTATGTTCGGTGGCAAAGTGCCCCTCGATGGTGGTGTTGCAATCCATACAATAAAGGCGGGTGACCACGAGGTCGGCGCCACAGACAGGGCATTTATCCAAAGTTTTGTTCATAGCATTCCTTCGCTTTATTTCCATAGATGCACAGGATCATTTCAAGAGCTATTATTAATTGTCTGATGCTCTTTTTGACCATTCTTCGAGCATCTGAAATAATCATAGCACATATATAAGAAAAGTCAATATATTAATTAATAAAATTCAATAAATAACATATCGCAATCAATATAATTTGTTTCCTGATAATATTATTGAGGTTTGAAAACGATCCTGCGCTCGCCCAGGATGAACCAGTGTCCCTTGCGGTCTCCGGCGCTCTCGGGGGCGCGGTCGAAGTAAATTTCGAAAATGTTACCCTGCTGCACTCTTACCCGGAAATAGAATCTGCCCACGCCCCAGGAGCCTTTGCGTAAGGCACTGCTCAAGTGACCCGGCACCATGTTCCGCTCCATTTTTCCTCGCCGGCGATAATCTTCCCATTCTTCGATGACTTCTTCGATCGGATAGGTTATCCCCTGCCAGGTGAAAGATTGGGGGCAAGGTGGTTTCTTTTCATAGAGGGGCGGTTCAGCAAAAGCAACTTCGATCGCTTCATCGATCAGCCGGAAGGGAAGAGTCTCCATCACGATTCCTTGAGGTCAGCTAACAATCAAAAATGTATCATTCTGACTCAATCTTAACTCATTTTGACAAAAAAAATCCATCCAGTGGTCTGGATGGATCGATTGAGTCAACTCTCTCTTTGCGCTGGCGCTTTTTCCAGGGATAAGCGCGAGTTCGCCATCGAAGGCTCGGGAATCCTGAATTTCATCATTTCAAAGAAGGCTTTAATGATCACCGGATCAAAGCTTCGACCGCTTTCAGTGTAAAGATATTCGATCACCTGGTTTTCGGGGATGGCATCGCGATAGCTGCGGTGCGAGCGCATCGCGTCCCAGACGTCGATAACCGAGAAGATGCGTGCTTCCAGCGGGATTTCTTCACCTTTGAGCCCGCGCGGGTAACCGCTGCCGTCCCATTTTTCGTGGTGGCAGTAGGGGATCTCAATCGCCGGTTGCAGATAAGGAATTTTGCTCAAAAGATGGAAGGCTTTTACTGGATGTTGGTGCATCACATCCCATTCGGCAGGGGAAAGCGGTCCCTTTTTGCAGAGGATCTCATCCGGAACACCCATTTTGCCGATATCGTGAAGCAATACCCCGCGTTGAATGTGAATCCAAAGCGTCTCGTCGATTTTCATCGCCTTGACGAGCTGCAAGGTCAGCTCGCTCACCCTGTGGGAATGACCTTCCGTCTCCTGGCTGCGCATTTCAAGGGCTTGCGACCAGCCTTCGATGGTTGTGTCATACGCTTCGGTCAGTTGGTTGAACACCTTATCCAAAATTAGAGCCACTTTCCAGGAGGTCAACGTGAGAATAGCCAGGCAAAGGACAGAAAATACGTTGAAAGCTTCACCTTGACCGAAGAGGACATAGCTTGCAGAATAGCTGAAAATGGATAATCCGAGGAAGACCAGGGGGACGCGTTTTTCCGAAATAAAGCAAACGATGACGTTGGGGATCGTAAAATAGAGCAAAAGTTGATCGGGGTGCTGCAATGGGAAGGCTGTCAGGCAGAGGATAAATGTGCTGATCATATAAAGGTAGCTGGCAATTCGCACCTTGTGTAATTCGTTCAAAGTCCAGGTGATCGTCAACAGAAACAACACAGCCAAATTGCTGATGGTGAAGAAGAGCCCGTTCTCGCCAATGTCGCTCAATCCACGTACGTAATTGATGGGCAGCAAAATAACAACGATAACAATATCCAGGATCAGGGCTGCCCGGAGGATGAGTTCCTGCCTTGTCTCATGAGTGAGGGTTTCGTCGATGGTAAATGAATAAAACAATTTGTTGAACGGATTGGGCATCAAGGTCTCCTGCAGCACAATGATCAAAACAATACTTCCTTGCTCACTCGAAAACCCAATGCGTCGACTGGAGGGGGCAATTACTGAGGATGTTACAAGAACTATGCCAATCAAAAACCGGACGAGCGTTTGGCTCGTCCGGTTTGATCAAGAATTTCAGTATGGGACCGATGGCAGAATTAATCCACCCAATCATCCGGTTCGATGTGTACGTAAGCTCTGTCGACCTGGGGAAAGGCTTCCAATTTTTCCGTAACTTTGTCAGAAATGGCATGGCTCTCGCGCAGACTTTTGCTTCCATCTACATTGACATGCAAATCCACGATCAATTTTGGGCCAACATAGTCGGTCATGATATGGTGCACCCGAATCACACCTGGAACTTCAGACGCAGCTTTGACAAATTCATCCACTTCCTCTTTGGATGCGCCTTTTCCTGTGAGGAATGCCAGGTTCTCTTTTCCGGCTTTGAAAGCCTGGACGAAAATCCAGATGGCTACGGCGAAACCTGCAATTGGATCAGCCAGGGGGTGGATCAGGGTGGATCCAACGACGCCAACAAAGGCTGCCACCGAGGTGAGCACATCCGACAAATTATCCTTGGCAGTCGTCCGCAGGGTGGGACTGTTCAGCTTTTTGGCGATGTTGCGGATGAACACAAACATCCCTGCTTTGATGGCTGCACTGAAAAGGAGCACCAGGGTGGGTAAATTGATGGCAATCGCTTCGCCACCAGCCAGGTAGCGTTGAATTGCGTTGCTCCCGGCGGCATAAGAGGCAAAAAACATCGATGCAGTGACGATAAGACCGGTCAGAGGTTCAAACCGGGCATGCCCTTGCGGGTGAGAAAGATCCGGGGGCTGGGTGGCAATGTAGAGACCAAGCACAAGCAGCAGCGAATAGACGACATCTGAGACCGAGTTGGCTGCATCAGAAAAGATCGCCGCGCTGCCTGACAAATACGCGACAAGCGCTTTCCCGCCTGCCAGCAAGATGTTTCCCCCGATCGTCACCCAAATGGCGGCACGATAGAGTTTTTGTTGGTCTCTTTGCGGTTTAATTTCACGTACGAGTTGCATTGGTGTTAATCCTCATCTGCCACGAGCTATATAATAAAATCCCAAAAGCGGCATCTTCACAGTGGGAAGATTGCTGCACCTTTGAGATCTTAGAACAATTCGTTCATCATGTCACCAGGCTGTGTGCTCCGTCTGATGATTACCCTTATTCTATCATTAACGATGTCAAACAGGGCTACTAATTTTGTAAGAGATGGATTTTCTTGCTTTGCAGACTGAAACCTGTTGACTGGCTGCACTGGCCTCTTGTGGCGACATTTATGAAACAAGGCATCAGACATATGATAAGATAATAGGCAGGAACCAGGAAAAAGTGAAATACACCCGATGGTTTTTCTCGATCTTGTTGATCACCAGCTTTCTGCTCAGCGGATTTACACAGCAAGCCCAAAACGCGGTGCAGATTGAAAAACTGCAGGTGAATATCTGGCCGGAATATGACCGCCCGGCAACATTGGTGATTTATCGAATCACACTTTCCTCAGACACGAAACTCCCTGCTCAAATCAGCCTGCGCATTCCCAGGGCTGCCGGATCGCCATACAATGTTGCCATCAAAGACCTGGATGGATTGCTCTACGACCTGGAATACACCTTGATCCCTGAAGGTGATTGGAACCGTGTGGCTTTCATCACCGCCAGCGCAGAGCTCCAGGTGGAATACTATGATCCGAATACCCAGCTTTCGGGTAACACTCACACGATCAACTATCGCTGGATTGGAGATTACCCGGTGGGTGACCTGAACATGATCGTGCAGCAGCCAAAGGATGCGTACAATCTAACCATTTCCCCCAGCCTTGGACTTGGAAACGTAAACCCGGATGATGGTTTAACGTATTTCAATCGCTACCTAGGCGCGGTGGATGCCGGTACCGCCTTTGATGTGACGGTCACTTTTCAAAAAGACACAAACTCATTGAGCGCCACCCTGATCCCCGTAAAGCCTTCAGGACAGTTGCCGATCAAACGCAGTTTTGCCGACCAACTCAAAGCGTTAGTTTTGCCCATTGTCCAAAATCGCGGCCTGGTTGTGGTGGGGCTGCTTATCCTGGGCTGGCTGGTGATTTTTCTGCTTGCCATTTCACTTTCCGGAAGCTCCATCTTCAAACGGATGAAACTTAAGCTGAGCCCTGCTGCCCCCGCAACCGATTCAAAAGAAGAAGACGATTCTCAAATCTATTGCTACCAATGCGGGAAAAAAGCTCACCCGGGGGATGTTTTCTGCAGGGCGTGCGGGGCAAAACTTCAATTACCATAAAAAATCCCCCGCGAGGGGGATTTTGATAGATCAGTTGCATCCAGAGCCGCTGCCGCAGCTTTCCTGACCGGTCTCCACTTGTATGGTCGTGTGGTTGATCTCATATTTATCTTCCAGCATCTGGTTGATCTGTTTGAGCGCCTGGAAATTGGATTCTTCCGAAGCACAATCCATGACAACGTGTGCCGAAAGCGACACAGTGCCTGAGCAGATATTCCAGACGTGCAGGTCGTGCACGGCCTGGACGGAAGGCACACCGGAAATCTCATTCTTGATTTCCTTGACCGAAAGACCTTCCGGAACACCTTCGATCAAAATATGAAAGGAGCTGCGCAAAACACGATAGGAACTGATCACAAGGATGCCTGCGATGAGGAAACTAACCGCAGGGTCCACCCATTCTGCGCCAGTAAAGCTGATGATGATCGCCGCTGCGATCACGCCAACGGAGGAAAGTGCATCACCAAGCACATGCAGAAAAGCGCTGTGCACGTTCAAATCTTTGCGTTGAGGCTGTTTTGCGTGCTCGTCTCGCCTGCCAAGCACAAACGCCACCACGAGGTTGACGATCAAGCCGATGATGGCGATGATCAACATTTCGGTCGAGCGGACCACCACGGGATTACGCAGGCGGTTAATGGCTTCGATGACAATACCGATCGTAATTGCCAGGAGCGAACTCCCATTGATCAGGGCGGCAAATACTTCGACGCGGTGATAACCAAAGGTGTGATTATCGTCCACTGGGCGGGCAGATATCTTCAGGGCAAAAAAGCTGATCCCCAGGGCGAAAATATCCATGAAAACATGCGCCGCATCCGAAAGCAGCGCTAGCGAGTTGGCGTAAATGCCCCCAACAATTTCTGCAACCAGGATCAAACTGGTAAGGATGATTGAAACGATGAAACGTCTTTCGACGTCCGGTGAATCATGTAAACGCATAATGTAGCCTTCGACCCCTTACTCAGAACATTCTACTACAATGTCAGCCACAGAATCAAGGATCTGGGTGGGGCGGTAGGGGAAGCGCATCACATCCTCGCGCCGCGAGACACCGGAAAGGACCAGTATCGTATCCAAACCGCTCATCACTCCGGCGACGATGTCGGTATCCATGCGGTCGCCGACCATGATGGTATCTTCAGAATGCACACCCAGGTAACGGATGGCAGAGCGCATCATGAATGCGTTGGGTTTACCGACGAAGAACGGCGGTTTGCCGGTTGCTTTTTCGATCAGGGCGGCCATCGCGCCGGTGGCTGGGACGATGCCGCCTTCGGTGGGGCCGGTGGGATCGGGATTGGTGGCGACGAACATTGCGCCTTCGTTGATCAACCGCACGGCTTTGGTGACCTGTTCAAAATTGTAATTGTTGACCTCGCCCAGGATGACATAATCGGGGTGGGTATCGGTTTGCACATATCCCACGTCGTGCATGGCCTGGGTCAAGCCGCTTTCGCCGATGACAAAAGCCGTGCCGTTCGGGCGCTGGCTTTGGACGAAGCGCGCTGTGGCGACCGCCGAGGTAAAGATGAGTTCTGCAGGCACGTTCAAGCCTGTGGATTTCAAGCGGTGTTCAAGGTCGCGCTGGGTGTAGAGGGGGTTGTTGGTGAGGATGAGGAATTTGACGTTGCAGGCGATCAGGGTCTCGATGAACTTTTCTGCCCCAGGGATAAGCTCTTTTCCTTTAACCAGCACGCCGTCCATATCGATCAGATAATTTTTTGACATAATGATCTCTTTTGTTGCAATAATAAAGAATTGTAGCATGAATGAAGACTCTTTGTCTTTTGTGAGGGCGATAATTCGAGCATGCGAGGCGTCTCTTGGTTTTGTGTAAGGGCGAAGCATCGCGCATTCTATACGTCTTATGATACCGAAATGATTGCGCGTAGCTTCGCCCTTTCCGGCTTATGTCATCGAGAGCGAAGCGATCTACTGTGACGCCCAAATCGACCTCACCCTGCCCTCTCCTAAAGGAAAGGGTTCTCTTAACTCTCAAAGGTTGAATGATGTGCGGGCAGGTCTTCCCCTCGTGCAAATACAGTTCGGAGGCGCAAAGACCGCGAGACCCACTTGTGATCGGATGAAGGCGGAAGCGTGCGATTGTTTGTAAGGACGAGGCGGCTTGTGGTTTTTTGTAAGGGCGAAGCATCGCGCATTCTATACGTCTTTTGATACAGAAATGATTGCGCGTAGCTTCGCCCTGCTGGTCCACGAGCCTTCACGATGCTTCGTCCCTGCGGGTTGATCCTTTACGGCCAGTGAACGGGACGAATGCCGCCGGGAAAGTGGAGCTTTATCAATAGAAGTCGCGGGAATTTCGAGTATAATCACATAAGTAAAAATCCATCAACGCAAGGACTTGGCTTGGCTCGCAGGCGATCAGCAGATCAACTCTCAACAGAGGAACTGCGCCAGCTTTTGATCGAGCGGCGGCGCACGGAACACGAAGCCCGGCTGGATGCTTTTCGCCGGACGGGAAGGGTGATCCGGGTGGAGGATGCGCCTGCAGAAGGCCGTTCACCTGCGCGTTTCGAGAGCGAACCTGCCGAAGAGGTTGAACCGCATACCCCTGCCCGCAGGCGTCAAAAACGCCGCAAAGCCGGCCTGGACAGATTCCTGTTCGTGGTGGAGATTATCGCGATCGTTGGACTGCTCTTTATCTTCTTTAATGGGGTTTCGCTGATCCGCAATCTCAACACCGAAGTCGCCTCTGCCCTCCAGCAGCCGACGATGACCGCCACACCCATCATCACGGCGGTGGTTCTGCCAAGCGGTCATAAGCCGCCTGTTCCCGGGCAGGAGCCGCAGCAAAATGAAGCTGAGATCCCGGAGCATTTGCGCCCGTTGATGCAAAGCTACGCCAACCTTCCGCTACCCACGGCTGGTCCGCAGCAGGCCACACGAATGCAAATTCCCGCCATCAAGATCGATGCGCCGGTAGTCCAGGGCGACGGTTGGGAACAGCTTAAGAAAGGGATCGCGCAGCATTTGGGGACTGCGGACCCCGGAGCAACGGGTAACCTGGTGGTATCCGCGCACAATGATGTGTTCGGGCAGTTGTTCAAGGATTTGGATCAGTTAAAACCGGGTGACGTGGTGGTGGTATATACCCCCAACCAATCGTTCACATATGAAGTCACCGGCAGCCAGATCGTTGAACCGACGGATGTTAGTGTGATGGACCCGACCTCGAATGCGACGCTTACGTTGATTTCGTGCTACCCCTACCTGGTGGATAACAAGCGGATCGTTGTCACCGCTGTTTTGAAAGAAAGTTGAACTCATTCTTAAAGGAGTGATCTATGGCAAAGCAAACCAAATCGAAACACCGTTCCGTAAACACCAAACCCACAGCCGCACCGGTTGTCAAACAGGCACCTACAGCAGTCAAAACCATGGGAAAATCGTTTTCAGCGGAATTCAATCCCGATTACTCGTATGTAAAGCAAGACTTAAAAAGAATCGGCACGCTTGCCGGAATTTTCTTTGTAGTCCTCGTGGTTCTTTCGTTTTTCCTGCGCTAGGGTAGCTCCTGTCCCCGGATTTGCGCGTATTGCACCGGGTCAGACAGGTTAAAACACACGTGCTTCGAAAAGGAGAGTGTCATGTCTCATATGTTTGTGCCGGGTCCAGTAGATGTAGCCCCAGAGGTTCTGGCTGCTCAGACCAAGCCAATGATCCCGCACCGCAGCAAGGATTTTGAGGCGATTTTCAAACGCACCGAAGAAAAAGCCAAAAAACTATTTTTCACTGAAAGCCGGGTTTTTCAGGGATCCTGTTCCGGTTCCGGCATGCAGGAAGCCGGGATTCGCAACCTGGTCGAAGAATCAGTGCTTTCGTGCATCAACGGGTCATTCTCGCAGCGCTGGAATGACGTCGCCATTGCCAACGGGAAACAGGCCGATAAGATCGAAGTGGAATATGGCGAAGCCATCACCCCAGACATGCTGCAGGATGCTTTGAAAAAGAAGCATTATGAAGCGGTCACCATCGTCCACAACGAAACGTCGACCGGTGTGGAAAACCCCGTCCAGGAATTGTGCAAGGTCGTGCAGGAAGTCAGCCCCGATACTTTGATCCTGGTGGATGCGGTGTCATCGCTCGCCGGGGTAAAAATTGAGATGGACGCCTGGGGCATCGATTTTATGCTCACCAGTTCGCAAAAATGCCTGGCATTGCCGCCCGGCCTGGCGCTGGCAGGCACCTCCGAACGCGCCATGGCCAAAGCTGCGACGGTGAAAAACCGCGGCTGGTACTTTGACCTGGTGCTGATGGAGAAACACCGCCTCAAGGATTCCACCCCCATGACCCCTGCCATGTCACTCATCTTCGCCCTGGATCTGCAGCTCGACCGCATCCTCGAAGAGGGTCTCGAGAACCGCTTTGCCCGACATGCCGCCATGTCAAAAGCCATGCAGGATTGGGCGATCGCTCACGGCATGGAACCCCTTGCCAAAGATCCCTATCGCTCCAAGACCGTGGTCACGATCAAGAATGCCCACAATTGGGACATCAGCACGCTGAATAAATTCCTGCAGACGCGCGGCATGCGCATCGCCAACGGCTACGGCAAGATCAAAGATCTCACTTACCGCGTGGCAACCATGGGCGAAACCCAGCTATCCGATGTCCACCAGCTGACCGCAGCCATGGAAGACTTCATGCAGCAGGCGTAAGGGTTGTTGGAAAGAAGCTCAGACCGGGAAACCGGTCTGATTTTTAATTCTGTCAGTGTGATATAGCGTTTGAATAAACTTCTTACAAATATGTAAATTTTCATAATAGTTTATCTATTAAATCGAGGCATTTTGTTATTACAACTATAATGAATATATTAAATGGGAATTTAGGGAGGAAAAGTGGCAAACAGTAATCTCTCAAATGCCAAAAGCGCGAAAAATGACGAGTTTTACACACAATACTCTGATATTGAAAAAGAAATTTCAGCATATTTAGAGTACAACCCTGATGTATTTCGCGGGAAAACCGTGCTGTTACCCTGCGATGACCCCGAATGGAGTAATTTCACCAAGTATTTTGCCCAAAACTTTGAAAGGTTTGGGCTGAAAAAACTTATCAGCACCAGCTACGCTGAAGAGAGTAAAACCTATAAAGCTGACTATCAGCCAACTCTCTTTGAAACGAGAGACCCCCAATTTGACCAAATCAAAACCACTCGAAACGGCAAGATTTTCAACTTGACCCACGACATGTCTGGCGACCTTAAAGTAAATGTAGATGACTTAGAGTGGCATTACCTGGCAGGCGACGGTGATTTTAGAAGTGCTGAAATAAAAAAATTGCGTGATGTAGCAGACATTATCATTACGAATCCGCCCTTCTCACAATTTCGTGAGTTTTTAGCCTGGATTATGGATGCCAAAAAACAGTTTGTCATCATCGGTAATATGAACGCCATAACGTATAAAGAAGTCTTTCCATTGATTAAAGAAAGCAAAACGTGGCTTGGTCCGAGTATTAGCAGCGGTGATCGTGAATTTCAGGTACCCGATGGTTACCCATTAAATGCAGCGGGTTGGCGGGTAGACGAAAACGGTAAAAAATATTTACGCATCAAAGGGGTTCGTTGGTTTACCAACCTTGACCACGGAAAACGCCATCAACCCTTACCTTTAATGACCATGGCGGAAAATTTGAAATACAGCAAGCATAAGGAAATCAAAGGCAAAAAAACGTACGACAGTTACGACAATTATGCAGCCATCGAAGTGCCATTTACGGATGCCATTCCGAGTGATTATGATGGAGTGATGGCTGTACCAATTAGCTTTCTCGATAAATATTCCCCTGAACAGTTTATTATTTTAGGAACAAGTGATAATGGTCTCGTTGATGATAAATACAAAATAACACCAGGTTTAACAAAAGAATTCGTTGATGATTATTATAAAGCTGGCGGTACAGGGGCATATAAGGAAGGGAACCCAACAGCTGGATATTATAAAGATAATATAGCAAAGATGTCGTATAAAAGAATATTCATAAAACATAGGGGTAAAGAAGATTGAAAACAACTTTAAGAACTGATATCACAGTAAAAGATATTTGCGATGGTTTTGTCTATAACGAACTGGAAGGCAAGGGGCTGTTTGGTTTATCCGGCAAATTAACCATCCAGCCAGAGTACCAGCGCAACTATTTCTATGCCGACGGCAAAAAAGATGTGGCTGTCATCGCATCTATCCTGAAAGGTTACCCGCTGGGTCTGATCTATTTCAATAAAGTGAACGGTGATGCTTTTGAAGTGCTGGACGGGCAGCAGCGTATCACCAGTTTTGGACGTTTTGTCACCAATAAATTTGCTGTCAAAGATGAAAACGGCATGGAGCAATATTTTAGCGGTATTGCGGCCGATAAGCAATATACGATACTGAACGCACCATTGCTTATTTATGAATGCGAAGGGACTGAAAGTGAGATCAAAGAGTGGTTCAAAACAATCAATATTGCTGGTGTACCGCTCAATGATCAAGAATTATTGAATGCCGTCTATTCAGGACCATTTGTGACGCTTGGCAAGGCGGAGTTTAGTAATAGCCAAAATGCCAATATCCAAAAATGGAGCGCATATATAAAAGGCAGCGCCAATCGGCAGGATTATTTTGAACGGGCGCTCGACTGGGTAAGCAAAGGCAACATTGGCGATTATATGAGCTGGCATCGCTACGAGAAAAACATTTCAGAGTTAAAAACGTACTTTACCAGCGTAATCGATTGGGTTTCAAGCGTATTCATTGATGTCGAGGATGAGATGCGCGGGTTGGAGTGGGGGCGCTTGTACGAAGAGTACCATAATCATCCTTATGACTCCGCCAGGGTTTCAGAAGAGTTACGCAAACTTTACGTTGATCCTTATATCAAAAGTCGGAAGGGCATTTTTGAGTACATTCTTGGCGGTTCAATTGACACAAAATTATTGGAAATTCGAGTCTTTGATGATGCGACCAAGAAAATTGTCTACTCAACCCAAACCGCTCTAGCCGAAGCCGAGGGTAAATCAAACTGTCCTCTGTGTGCTATCGGGCATGATGCCAACAAAAGTAAAATCTGGAAGTTGGATGAGATGGATGCCGACCATGTAACAGCATGGAGCAGGGGTGGAGTAACAGGTATTAATAACTGCCAATTGCTGTGCAAAACACACAATCGAGCAAAAGGGAATCGGTAAAGCTCCCGGCAGGGTGTCCAAACGTCAAAGATTTTGTTACTTACAAATTAAGCCCAATGATATTGATCAAAGTGTTTAAATATAAAAGGGTGATTTATTGACGTGATTTGGAGTGCGTGATAGAATTCATTCGTTATGGGCGCGTAGCTCAATGGTAGAGCAGTGGCCTTTTAAGCCATTGGTTAAGGGTTCGAGCCCCTTCGCGCTCACTTGGCATATATAGGCATCTATAAAAACAAATACCCCTTTTGGTGGGGGTAATCAAAGGCTTGTACAAATAATATTTGTATAAGCCTTTGGTTAATAAAGAGCTAGTTTTATTGGTAATTAGTTGGCTTTTGAGTTAAAGTGAACATTAGGGTAAATCAGTTGATGTACCCATTCTCTTAATTAATACTTTTAGAAGCTGGTTTGCTCTCCCATGCTTGGGAGCGGGTGCAAACGTCTATGCATTTCAGAAATTAATTGCGCATACAGATTTGCGTGTAATATTAGGAAATATGAAACATTCTCCTTTAGGTTTGAGAGATTCATTTACAATGGTTAACCCAGTAGATAGTCAGAGTCTAAAATAGAAAATATTGCTTGCTGCAATCAATATGCTATAATCATTTTGAGATTAGGGAGGAGAAAAGATATGTCGCTCGGAATAATATTTAAAGGGCCTGAAGGGCTTGTATTGGCTGCTGATAGTAGAGTTACGCTAATGGCGACTAATGTTGCAACAAATCAAACCTTACCAGCTTATTTTGATAATGCAACTAAATTACTCCAATTCAAATGCCATAGACATGTAGGCGTTGTAACCTACGGAAACGGCGCAATAGGTCTGAACTCACCTCGAACTGCCCATAGTTTTCTTCCTGAATTTGAATCGGAAATATTAAATGGGGGAGAAGAAGGGAAAGAAAATCCAGAAGGGAAAAGGATTCCTATTTTTGATTTTGCTTCTAAGTTAAGCGAGTTTTATAAAAAACAATGGGACTCGCTAATGCCAAAAGACTACCAAGGGCCTGATATGGTTTTTTTGGTTGGTGGTTTTAATGAAGGAGACCCATATGGTACTGTTTATGAATTGGGTATTCCTAGTAAGCCAGAACCTATTGAAGTAAACAAAGATACTTTTGGAATTATTTGGGGCGGTCAAAGAGAGATCACGGACAGAATCATTCAAGGTTACGATCCTAGCCTTCCTTCGTTTTTACATGAAAAGCTTAAATTGGAGGATGGTCAAGTGCAACAACTTGAGCAAGATCTCCGCCAACGATTCAGTATGCCAATTCCTTACCCATTCTTACCATTGCAAGATTGTGTTGATTTGTCAATTCTTGTTATTCGGACTACAATTGAACTTCAAAAGTGGTTAGTTGGTGTACGTGGTGTTGGTGGTGCAATTGATGTAGCAACAATTACGAGAACCACAGGATTCTCATCGATTCAACAAAAAACAATAACTGGAGAATCGTAGAGATATCGAGGATATATGTTAAATTTAACAAATAAGATAGATAACAATGACACAATAAATAGTTTACAAGGTTTTACATTGTCACCAATTTCCGAGCTTTTTGGCGGATCTATTTGTATAGGTCACAATGATATAGGATTTGTTTTTTCTACAATTGAAGAAGAAACTCACGAAATACTTACTCCGCTTAAAATTGCAGCTAGAAGGATTTTCTCTGATTACAACAATAATGGGGAATTAACGATTTTCACTTCTCTAGACGGAGAAGATTATTAATGCCTATTAATAGAGGGGAAGTTTGGATTGTTAACCTAGACCCAACAATTGGGGCAGAAATAAAAAAAAACGTCCTTGTGTGGTCGTGAGTAATGATGAAATTGGAATTCTTCCATTAAAAATAATCGTTCCTATTACCGAATGGAATGATAAATTCGATACAGTTCCGTGGCACATTCCTATTAACCCAAACGTAACAAATGGCTTAACAAAAAAATCATCAGCTGACACATTTCAAGTCAGGTCAATTTCTCAAAATAGGTTTCTAAGTAAAATTGGTCTTGTCTCTCAACAAGAATTAGAAGATATAAAGCAAGGTTTACTCATTAGTCTAGATATCTTATAAGACTTTATTCTTTCTCCTAACACTTGAATGGGTAGAGTAATAGGCGTTATGAATTACCCTTTAGATGTTTTTTCGATCAAATAAAGATTTCTACAGTCCTCCTCCCCCAAAATAACAATTATATTTTTATAGCTTTTGGAAATTTGGAATATTGCAGGAATTTCATTATTTCACCTAATATCCCCACATTCCTTAAAGTGGGTTTTTCGTTCAATAATAAATCGCTTACCTCAGTCAGGCTCATATGCATGAAGATCACTCCAAGCATTTGGTTAACCTTTTCACAGAAAAGCCTTCCTCTCAATAGAAGCACACCCTTAAATGTTATAATCATCTGGACGAAAGAGATAAGCAATGGAGTTTTCCCGCAGGACATATTCGCCCATTCAGCAGATAGCCAATCACCCATGGATTCAACCGTAAAGACTGACAACACCAAGGAAATGACGCTCTTCGAGCACCTGGGGGAGGTGCGCAAACGCCTGCTGGTCATCCTGATCGGGTTGTTCGTGGGGGTGATCGTCAATTTTGCGTTTGCCGACAAGATCATCGGCTTCCTGGCGGCGCCCATCGGGGGTCTGCAGAAGCTGCAATCCATCGAGATCACCGAGAACGTGGGCGTATTCATGCGGGTCTCGCTCCTCGGCGGGTTCATCCTCGCCTTTCCGCTGATCCTGTACGAGATCATCGCCTTCGTTGTGCCGGGGCTGAAGCCCGGCGAGCGCAAGTGGCTTTTCCTTTCCATCCCATTCCTGTTCATCATGTTCGTAGGCGGCGTGGTCTTCACTTACTTCGTGATGTTGCCTGCCGCGGTTCCTTTCCTGGTGCAATTCCTGGGGGTGACGACGGTTCCGCGCCTTTCGAATTACATCAACTTTGTGACCAATTTGATGTTCTGGATCGGGGTCATCTTTGAAACACCCCTGGTGGTCTTCATCCTGACCAAGCTGCACATCGTTACGCCGCGCATGCTGCTCAAAGGCTGGCGGTTTGCGGTGGTCATTTCTGCCGCTGTGGCTGCGATCATCACGCCCACGGTAGACCCGGTGAACATGGCACTGCTCACGGCACCCATGCTTGGGTTATACTTATTAAGTGTTTTGATGTCTGTCTTTGCCCGTTAATTAACGGAGGAGGTTCGCATGTTTGGTGGAAGAATCGGTCTGCCTGAAATTCTGATCGTGCTCGTGATCATCCTGCTTTTGTTCGGCGTGGGACGCATCTCGAAGGTTTCTGAAGAACTCGGCAAAAGCATCAAATCGTTTCGCAGAGGCTTGAGCGGCGAGGACGACGAAACCAACGATGCATCGAAGGAAGAAGAGAAGAAAACCGACGATACCCGCAAGGGAGCCTGATCCTGCGCGGTTGATGCTTCGATCTTCTCTACACTCCTATGGAAATATTTAATGTCGGTCCGTTGGAATTATTACTCATCCTGGTCCTTGCGGTGATCGTTTTCGGTCCTGAGGACCTGGTCAAGTATTCACGCAAAGCGGGGCGCTGGATTTACAAGGCGAGCAAGTCTGAGTTTTGGCAGTCGGTTGTGGGAACCTCCAAAGAGATCAAGGATTTTCCGCGGCAGATCATGAAGGATGCGCAGATCGAAGAAACGATGAATGAGATCAAGTCGCTGAACCAATCGATCGCCACACCACCGACCCCAAAACCTTTACAGGAACCGGACCCTGCCGCATCTTCTCCACAGGAGATCGAAGATCCTGAAAAGAAAGAAGAACCTCCAAAAGAGAATTGATCTTATGGGTATGTGTCTGAGTCGAGATTAATGGTATTTACTCAACTCCTCGTGTGCAAAGTAAAAAATCAAATCCATTTTGACCCTTCCTGTTCGATCCTACAGACAGGGGATGGTGTAATTTTGTGCGTGGAACCCCAATGGCGATAAAAATCCTGTACGTGGAAGATAACCAGGCAGAGATCGAGCAAGTACTGCCGCTGCTACGAAAACCTGCATTGGGATTTAAGGTGGAAGTTGCCGAGAACACCCGGCGCGCCCAGGAGCTCCTGGCACAGCCCGGATCGCGTTTGCCCGATCTTATTTTGAGCGATGCCTCCCTTTCGGACGGCAGCGGGCTGGGGTTATTGACCGAAATTCGCAAGCTTGAACTACCTGTCGCCGTGGTGCTGATTGCGGAGCAGGGAAGCGAAGAGGCTGCGGTTGCGGCATTGAAAGCCGGCGCCGATGATTATTTGACCTCCAAACCCGAATTGTTGGATCAAATCCCACTGCTGTTGATCCGCGCGCTCAATCACTTCAACGAATCCAAAACATTCAATGCTCTTCCCATCAAGGTGCTGTACATCGAGCACAATCCGGCGGAGTTCGATCTCACCCGCAGGCACATCAACCTGTATGCGCCCAATATTCACCTCGAAGAAGCCGCCAGCGAGGAAGAAGCCCTGCAGCGTTTGACGTCCACCGACCCCGCCCCCGAGTACGATATTATCCTGTTGGACCTGTACCCGGCGGAGGATCATCCGCTGCAGTTTGTCGAAGCGTGGAAGGAACACCTGGCGACTGTACCGCCGCTCGTCGTCATTACCGGGCAGGGCAGCGAGGAAATTGCGGTCGAGGCGCTGCAACTGGGGGTATCGGATTATTTGGTCAAGCATGCCGGGTATCTTTTCAGGCTGCCCTCGGTGTTGGAAAATGTACATCACCTCAAGGAATTGGAGAAAGAGAAAACCGCTCTCAGGTTGAGCGAGGAACGTTTCAGACGTCTGGCTGATAACGCTCAGGACATCATTTTTCGCCTGCGCATCGAGCCCGAGCCTGCCTTTGAATACGTCAGCCCAGCGGTAAAGCAGCTGCTGGGAATCGACCCCGAAGACCTGTTTCGCGACTTGACCCTCCTGTTCAAACACACCGAAATTCAGCAAAGCGATTTTGAGCGGTTCATCGAGCGGCGTTTCAGGGAGGAGGATACGAACCCGGTGCTCGCGGTAACCAACATGCAGGGGCAGCATCTCTGGTTGGACATCCGTACAAACCTGGTCTGGGATGAAGTTCAGGGCACCACCACGATCGAAGGAATTGCACGGGATATCACGCAGCACCTGATGCAGGATGAGAAGATCCAAAACAACATCAAGAAGCTCAAAGGGCTGCATCTCATCGATTCAGCGATCGGCTCGAATTTTGATCTACATCTCACCTACCGCTTGTTCATCGACCAGTCGGTGTCGCTGCTCGAAGTGGACGCAGCGGACATCCTGTTATTTGAGCCGGACCTATCCACCCCCAGGATATTTATCACCAGCGGTTTGTCCAACTTCGACGACGTTGCGACGACGATCATTCAGAATTTTGTCCTGGTGGACCGCGACATCCTGGATAAAAAGATCGTCCATGCCACGCTGGATCAAATCAAAGAGCAGTCTTCGGCTCTTTACGTGTTGATGGTCAGCGAGAATCTTAGCGAATATTGGGCTGCGCCTTTGGTGATCAAAGGCCAGTTAAAAGGGATTTTCGAGGTCTTTCAAAAAGGCGATCAAGTGCGGGACGCAGATTGGGTCGACTTTCTGGGGATGCTCGCCCAACAGGCGTCGATTGCACTGGACAACAGCCGGAATTTTGAAAAACTCCAGCGCTCGAACCAGGATCTGATCCGGGCATATGACGAAACCCTCACCGGCTGGATCAACCTGCTCGACCTGAGAGACAAGGACACCGAGGGGCATACCATCCGCGTATTGGATATTATGATCAAGGTCGCCGAGACTTTTGGATTTGAAGGGGAAGAAATGGCACATCTGCGCCGCGGGGTGATATTGCACGATATCGGCAAAATCGCCATCCCCGACCGCATCCTGAATAAGCCGGGCCCATTATCGGACGAAGAGTGGGAGATCATGCGCAAGCATCCCCGCTTCGCCTACGACATGTTGATGCCCATCGATTATCTCAGACCATCCCTGGATATTCCCTATTGCCATCACGAAAAATGGGATGGCAGCGGGTATCCGCAGGGGCTTAAAGGCAGGGAGATCCCTTTGAGTGCGCGCATCTTTGCCGTCATCGACACATTCGACGCGTTGATCAGTTACCGGGCATACCGCGACCCGATAAGCGTTGGCGAGGCATTGGAGTACATAGCCAGCCAGTCGGGCATCCAATTCGACCCGGAAGTGGTTGAACGCTGCCTGCCCCTGCTAAAAACCTATCGCGATTTGGAATAATTCAATTTGACTTTATGAGTGACGAAAAACAAGTGCGCCACTTTAGCGCACCTGTTTATTTTTACTTTGGCTGAGACCTGCCGGTTTTTTCCATTTCCCGTTTTTCCTGGGCGACCGCCTGCCGGTGTTGAATAAACCCTTGAACGAGTTGAAGCACGCCGAAGACGGTAAAACCCAGGGCAAGGTAGTAGGCAATCACGCTCTGCTGGGCTCCCACATAGCTGAAAATGCCGAATAAAACCCCGAGGACCGACATCACCCCACCCAGGATCAAGGTTCTCCTGGCATCCGAGCGTTTCATTTCCTGCAGCACCCGAATTTTGGTCTTTCCGAAGATGTATCCCTCGCTATCGGATTCATCCCTCACCCTGACCCAGCCGCCTTCTTCAGTTTTCTCCACTTTCAACGTGGTGAAAATATCTCCCTTTTGCAGCGTTTTGACCAGGGCTGATTCTTTTGAGGCTTCTGCCCGCAATTCGGCGGTGGAATCGAGGAGTTGAACTTTTTTAAGGGCATAGATGTGGGATTCGCCGCTGATGAATCCTTTGACTCCTGAATCCAGGGTGACAGTTACCCAAATCTTTTTCTTATTGCGTTTCACCTCACCCAGTTCAAATTCTTCATCGCGGTGCAGGGTGGCGATCGAAACGGATTGATTCTGCAGGGTGGCATAAATGGGTGCTGTTTCGTCGATCAGTACGGCTCTCATGGTTGGTTCCTCTCCTCGTTCCAAGCCAAAATGGTATAACGAATGGATAACTTCGTTAGCGATTCAACTCGATGCGCCAGGCATTCAAATGGGAGCAATCGTCCGCCCAGTTTATATTTTCCAGGTTGATCTCAAGGATGATGCTCGAGGGCTCAAAATCACCTTCGATTGAATTGGTCCACACCTGGGCGCGCGGGAAATTGGATCCCCCGGGGCGAACCACCGCCAGGGATTTACGCACCTGCCTCTGCGACATTTTTTGCATGACCCAGATGATCCCGAGCATGACGAGCCCCAGGATCAGCAGGAGATACCAATAGGTTTTGATGGTGCTCAAAAACCCAACAGCGGGGACGAAGGGGGTGATCAGGATGATGCTGAGCGCAGCCAGGAGACCCGCCACATCGGCCAACCTTCCATTCCGCCGGGCGTTGCATTCCCAGGGGTGTATTATCATGGGAATAGGAATCAGGGGTCAAGAGGTAGTCATTTAAGTAGCAGGCTTCACACAGGGGCAAACGCACCAATAAACGCTTCTCTGTGCGATATCTACGCCCGATTTGGCGGTGCGGAATGCGTTTTGCTTTCAGCGTGACCGGGTGGGTTTCAAAAAAATCCGCCGGTTCGCTGTTGCAATGCGAGCACCTTGCCGGTTGATTGATGATCAACTCTTTCGTTTCGGGGGGATTGAGGGCTGAATAAGGAATAAATAATCTTGATGACATGCGGCACCTTGGCTCAATTGTATCTTAAAAAATCCTCCAGAAAGGAAGTTTTCTGGAGGATTTGATTACTTTCTCTGTTCGAGGACGTAGAGACGTTGGATGAGGTGCTGCACGATTTTTACGAGCAATTCCAGGTTGATCTCAGCCCCGGACAAAGCAAGGCTGTCGCTGACGTGAGCACTGCGTGCCTCGGCGGCTGACTGTTCTACATCCTCCTGGACCAGGACATAGACATTTCCTTGCTTCACAACTTTTCTCATGGCAACACCTCAACTGATAGAAGTCCTTCACCGGCTGCAGCGAAGGCTGCGCGGTCTGCCGGCTGGATGATGAACACACCTGGTACGGCGGTTGAAAGCTGCAGGGTGGCTTTGCCCTGGGTGAGCTGCAGCGTTTCGATGGTGCCGTTGATGTCGAGGTCAACTGTCAGCTGCTCGGGGCAAGAGACCTCTACGATGATTTCTGGATCACCGACGTGGGCTTTGATGGTGGTCTGCACACTGACCGGCAACGCTGAGGGAGAAGCGCTGAGCGTATTGGGAGAAGGTGAGGGGGGAAAGGTCGAGGGTTTCACCAGGCGAGAGAAGCATGTCATCTACCCGCTCGGCGAAGGTCTTGATCGTGCCATCTGCATTACGAATGATGTAGATCATAAGGCTCCTATTTCCAAGCCAGGATGCGATAAAAGCCGGCTACAGATTCACGGCGGGTATTGAAACAAGTACCGCCAATGTCGCCAGGGAAGCCGGTATTAATATTGATATACTGGGCATCGTACCCCATGAATTGTTTTTCAACGTTGGTGGTGTGCTCCACCAACTGAACCGGCAGCCACTCGGTAAGCCCGGAATCGGTGGAGTGAAAGACCTGGACCAGGCGGGGGAAGCTGACCAGCCCATGGGCTTTGGTGTAGACCTGGCTCTTGGCAACGGCGAACCAACCTGAATCATAATCAGCATTGGGAATGGTGGTTGCATTGGGAATGTCGGACCAAACGCCCGAGATTTTTGCACCATCCCATTGAGCTGAACCGATGAGGCGTTGATCTGTGGTCTCGATTGGGGAAGTGTTGATCGATAGGGTGAAAGTGGAGCTGCCGGGGGTGCGCACGGCAAAGATGTACCAGAGTTGGGCAGCTCCTGAGAAGAGACCGGCGGGTAGGTCGACGTTGGCATTGGCTTGAAGCATGTAGCCGTTGATCATCAGCGTGGGGGGCATGGCTGCATTGTAGGGGATGCGGATGCGGGCAGTAGCCAGGTAAGTGACCACGATTGCCTGGGCATAACGCTTGAAGAAAGTAGCCAGGTCGACCGAGTCAGCATCAGGCTGACCCAGGTAAAGCGAATCAGAGCGCAGGTCATTGTAATGGCTGGCTTGTGTAGGTTGACCGGCTGAAACGGGGGAGCTGAGCGGATAAGACATAGTTATCTCCAATACGAGGTTGACCAGGTGAGGGTACCATCCCAAACGGAAAGGGAGAGTTGATCAGGGTCGACCGGTGGCCAATAGATGCCGTAATTGTTGAGCTGGCATTTGATCAGGGAAGATGCGGGCATGTGTCGCTCGTCTGCGGTGAACCCGATGGCAAAGAGGTTGAGCAGGGTTCCGATGGGGGATTGAAGCGCGATATCTGAACGCTGGGCAAGGAACTGCAGCAGCATAGAATAATCTTGCATGCGGGTTGGAGTGTGGGGGGATCCATCGGGGTTGATGGCGTGGTCGGCAAAGACGATATCAAAGAGCACCCAAACGAGGGTTGAACCGTCTGATAAGACCTGGCGGGTGATCTGTATCCCGCCGGGTCGTGTTCCGCGGTCTTCTTCATCGACGAGGAAGCCGTAAGGCTGACCGCCATTTACCAGGGGGTGGGTTAGTTTAATATGGCAATCCTGGCCGATGGTGGGCATTAGAACACCTCATGACGTGCATCCCACTGATCCAGTGAAAAGCCAGGTGGAAAACCAAATTCCTGAAACACTTTGAGGTCGGCGAGATTCTTTTCGAAAAGGTCAAGTCGAAGCTGGGCAATTTGCAGTAGTTGGGCGACTTCGCTGCTTTTGACACCGCTGGCTTCCGTCAAAGCATGTGCCCGCAAGAGGCAGGCGTGCCCTGCCGCGCCGTTTACCAGTCCGGTCAGCACGCCGTCAGGCAAGGTTGTCGACAAGGCACCCTCCAATCCGCTCAAGGTGTGACGCGCCGCGTAGCTTACGCTCAGCTTTTCGCCTGCCTGCGGCACCAGGCTGCCCAGGAAGTGAACGATGGGCTGCCCCGCTTGCATGCGGTACGAGAACTGAACTTCAGGTTCCAGTTCACAGGTTTCGGATGCAGAGACCGGGTAAGCAATAGAGATGAGGTAGATCGGGTCGCTCAACCCCGTAAGCGGTTGGTTGCGCCCTGATTCAACTACTGGCACCTCGGTTTCAAGCACCTGGGGCAGACGATCGTTGATGCGTTGCATGGCCTGCCTGACACCTTCTTCCAAAACAGTTTCACTGAATCGCAGGGCGGAAGGATCATTGAGAATTTCCCTCACCCGTATGATCAACTCATTCAAATTGCTCATGGATTTCCTTTGCCGGATTTGGGCGGCTGCCTTTTGGGCGGCAGCACGGTGAGCACGGGCATGCCGTTATACGTGCGGCTCTTTTGCGTCTTGGGCAGTAATCCCGTGGGTTGAAAGCGGGATGTGGCCTGACGTTGATTCGACACCTGACCCGGCGCTTTGATCACCACATTTTCCCTGGCAGCGGCCACTTCTTCGGTTGAAAACCAGAGTTTGCGCCCATCGTTGGTGATCACCACCATCCCGCCTTCGGGCAGAAGCCTGAAGGAAAGAGGCGCGCTGCCGCGCCCCTTTCCATTGCTGAACGGGGCAGCCAGGGTTTCGGCAATTTTTGCATTAGGATCGGTTTTTGGTTGCATTTCCGCCGTCCTCCAGCGCGACACCCGTGGAGTACACCGCCAGGGCGGCCACCACGGCTTGCAGCGTCTGCCACACACTGATCTGGTCGGTGCAATAAGCCGCCAGGGTGGCGATCAGCGCCGCGATCAACACCCAAAACTTGCGCGAGCGCAGCAGTTTCTTGAATTGTTCGAGTAGAGTCATTTTTCTCCTTATCTGGGTCGGGTTTCCCTCACCCCGTCCCTCTCCCAAAGGGAGAGGGGGTCTTTCGCCAAATTGATCCCTGGGCATCCAGGAGTGGGCGACCTCAAGGGTCGCCCCAACGGATAGCTTCGTCTTAGGCAACGTTCGCCTTGAAGAGCGGACGGTGATCCGCCACGAAAACGCTGACCAGATGGCGGACTTTCATGCGGATCTCGTCATTGGTGAAGAGCGCGCCGTTCAATTCACCGTCGCCGATGAAGATTTCCGGCAGCAAACCGAAGCGTTCGGCGATGATAATGCCGGGAGCCAGGCGCGGGTCTGCCGTTGCAGCCCAATCGTTGGCGTCCGTGAATTCAGGACAGGTGATTACATCTCCCATCTGACCTTTCTGCATATTCTCCGAGAAGATGCTGCTCTCGTGGGCAAAAGCCGGGTAGAGCAGGTTCATGCCGGTCAAGCGCAGCTCGCGCGGGACGATGAGATAGCGCGCATCGAGGGCGAGCTTCGGCGGTGTGCCTCCGTCGCCTACGGCCATGGACTGGTTATAAATGGCTTTCCCGGCAGCCTCCCAGGCGTCCGCACTGAGGGCGGTTGTTCCCAGGTTGGCGTGATGGACGGCATCGAAGACTTTATAGGTATCTGCCATGGCTGTGCCGACACCGGCATTGGCGGTGAATACCTGCCCCACGAGGGAGGAGATGCGGCGCAGCGCAGCCGAAGCCAATTTGCGCGGGTACTGGCGCAGCTTGTGAGTTTCATCGCGCTCGAACATTTCGAGGGTAAGGCCGATATAACCGCCGTATTTCGCCCAGGATCCGATCTCTGCCGAGTCTTTGACGGGCAACTCGGTGTAAGCCGCCCCTTCGGCAACGCTGGGGAGAACGGTCACCTCGCCTACCAGCACGCCGGTGATCTCCTGCAGGCTGTTGAAATGCTCCACCTGCACCACTGGTTCCCACCAGCGGTAGCCCGAGCGTCCCAATTCTTCCCATTGGGTGAAAATCAGCTTGTTCATGGCATTTTTTAGAACGCCCGGCAGATTGGCGCTGGCGGCAAATTGCGCGCGCTCGGCGTTGTAACCCCCGCTGAAAGTGTCATCCCCGGTCATGCGCAAATACATTTCGCGGATACCGCTCAAACGCGCCGGTTGGACGTTCAGCAGCCCGTCGGGACGTTTGACGCCGAGCATGTCATGCACGGCTGCGCTGATCTGATCTTCCGGCGAGACCATCCCGCTGATCTTTCCTGGATTCTGAATGACACCCGCTCCGGTGAGATCGCTGACCAGCTCCCGCGCTTCGTCGATGGCGTTTTGCAAGTGAGCGGGGTCGAAGACTTTCTGGTTGAACTGATTCCGCAGGCGTTGGTTGACACTCTCAGGCAGATTGGCTGATGCCAGCGTGGTTTCGAGCAGGCAGGCGCTTGTCTTTTGCTGCAAATCGACAGCCGATTCCAGTTTGGTTGTGTCTGCCTCTGCAATGGACTGTGATTCCGAGCGTTGAGCTTGTTTTTCCATCCGGTTCTCCTTTGAATTGAATTGGTTGATTTCCAGGGGTTCATCTCCAGGCGCGGTGAGAAATGCGCCGCCGCGGGCAGGGTGAACCACCAGATCCACTGAAAAGACTTTATGAATCCGGGTCACGCGGCTGCCTTCGGCGCTGAAGAGGATATCCGCTGAAAAGCCGACTTCCGGCAGCGGTTCAGATTGAGTGGCGAGCGTCCTGCCCATCTCGAGCAGCAGCCCGGCTGCTGGTCCAACCGCTTTGAGGATCAGGCGCACTCCCTTTTGAGGCGCATCCCAGGTGGGATGGGTGCAAATCCCCGCCAGGTCTCTGACGGACCGTTCTGCCCAGGCATGGTCGACAAAACTTTCCACTTCGTTCCACAGCGGCAGTGATTCCTGCAGCACCTCGGACGAAAATTCCCAGCCGTTTCCGCTGCCTGCCGTGATGGCGAGAATTTCAAAGTCGCCGGCTGGGTTGACCCGCGCCGCAGCGGAAAATGCCCTGCGCTGGCGGATGGGTGGATTACGGGTTCCTGGGTTCATCTACAAATTTCCTCCTTCCATCAAATTCTTGACCTCGCCGGTTTCGCTGTCGACGGCTTGCGTGGGTTGCGGGGGTGCGTTGCGGCTTGACGAAGGCGCAGACCCCGCAGACCGTCCCCTGGCGAGCATCTCTTCCACGTTGACCGCTTCGCCGCTGAAGCGGTAGACCAGGCGCAGGAATTCTGCATCGTCAATCAACCCCCGGCTGCGGGTTTCGTTGAGGACATTCAGGATGCTGGAGGCAGCCATGGCGAGCGAGAGATTGTCTCGGGCAGAAATGTCAGCTCCATGCAGCGTGATCTCGGCTTTGGACGAAACCCTGCGGTCCACCTGCGAGCGCCGCTGCACCACCTTCAGCAGCAGATCCTGCAGCAGCCACAGGAAATACTTTTGACGCTGCTCAAAGTGGCGGTAGGTCGGACCGCCTGCGGCTTCGGCGGTGGTGCGGGTCGAGCCTTCAGGCTCGGCCAGAAAATGGAGCGGGATGCCTGCTCCCGCAGCCAGCATCTTCTTGATCGCCATGCCGTCTGTACCGGCATCATCCGATTCAAGCCTCGGATTCAGTACTTCCCAGGTTTCGCTTTCATCGGTCACCAGGATCGAGCCGGGCGAAGGCGGACCGGCATTCAGGCTGGACTGCCTGGCGCGGCGTTCAGCTTCGGACGAAAAACGCGAGCGGACGATGTACAGGAAAGCCGTGCGAAAGTGATTCAGGCGGGCGCGGTCTTCCAACCAGCTTCCGTAGCGGCTGAGCCAGCGCAATATCGGGCTGAGATCAGACTCACCCCAGGCTGCTCCCACCGGGCGGTTGATGGTGTAATGCAGCATTGCCGGCGGAAAAGTCCCGTTTTCCAGGCGCGGCTGAAGCGGATCAAAAGCCGGCCAGGTTTTGGGCTCCCCACTTAAAGCTTCAGGCTTCATCTCGAACGCGGTTTCCTGGTCAAGGTCGTTCTCGCGCGAATGGATGGCTTTCACCGCCGATGCGGGGGCAGCACGCACATAGCTCATTCCGCTGGCATCGGTGCTGATCAACAGGAACAGGTTGCCGGTACGCGTGAGCTCATCACACCATTCGTCTGCCCGGATGGGGATGCGGTTGAGCGGGTGGTTCCAGAAAGTATTCAGGAAAGCCGCGGTGGGGGCGTGCGCACAAGAAAACGTGATCCCGCCGCCGACGACATACTGCGAGGTCAGACCGACGATGCGCCGGGCAAGCGGGTTGACGCGCCAGGCTTCCAGTGCATCCTTTAGAAGCTGGTCGCGGTCCGGACTGTATCGGTCCATTTCGGATGTGCTTCCGTGCGAACCCAGGGCGAAGAAGGAGTCGGATTCTGCCAGCGTGGTCCGCACCTCGCGGTCCACCTGGCGCTGCAGCCAGCGCGACAAAAGGGAAGGTTTTCTTGCCATTCGTTTAACCTCCGCTCAGAAGTGCCAGGTCATCCAGGCTGCCGTTGAAAAGGTCCAGGTCGACGCGCGTGCAGATGCCGCCGACCCGTCCAGCGCTGGAGTACTGCCAGAACGTCCAACCCGCCCAGGGGTAAACCTGCAGCGGCCAGCCGGTGGTGTAATGAGCCAGCCACAACGGGTGAGCAGAAGCCCAGTCTACATTGCTGCGTACCAGGCGATTTTGCGACAGCACCGGCACCGGCAGATAAGTGGACCAGAAACCGGGCGAGGTGTAGATCATCCCGCGCCGCCCCGTGAGGCTTTCCAACTCCTGCAGAAAAACCCGTACAGCCTGGTTGAGTCCTTCCTTGCCAAGTCCAGCGGTTTCAAGATCGATACAGGGAGGGAGACAAGCCCGCGTTCCGAGGGATTCCTTCAGCACTTTGGCATAATGACGCGCCTGCGCCACAGCATCCATGCGTGGAAGGAAGAAATGGTAACTGCCGGGCAGAATGCCATTTTCGAGTGCTCCCTTTACATTTTGTTCTAACATCGGGTCTGCATAGGCCGCGCCTTCGCTGGCTTTGAGAAGGGCAAACCCGACGCCGCTGGCTTTGGCTTTTTTCCAGTCGATCAATTCCTGGTAATGACTTGCATCAATTCCGTAGATCATGATTTCTCCTGGTGTAGTGAATAGTGATCAGGGCTTGGTGAACAAGGGCTTGGTAACTAGGGCTTAGTGATCAGGCAATAAGTAATCAGGCAGGTGTTTGAAATTATTTGGCGCCTGTGTGCCTAAGTACCTGAGTGCCTAGGTGCCTGGGTGCCTGAGTACCTGTGTGCCTTTGTGACTCGTTGCCTGAATGCCTAAGTACTTGGTGCCTGTTGCTCTAGAACCTGCCCTCGCTCTCTTTGAGGGGATCGGGGGCGGTAATGACGAGCGCAGGCGATGGACTGATCCACTCCTGGTTTTCCAGCAGTGTGCAGAGGGCTGCTGAAAGGATCCAGTCGTCATGCAGCAGTTCATTGGTCTGCGGGTCGCGTGCACCATCCGGTACCCCCCAACGGATATGTTGTTCAGGTCCGTTCGAGACGCTGAACGTGCAATTTTCCAATTGGCGGATGAATTCCGCCTGGTAAGCCGTTTCGGCTGCAATGAGCTCGGGGCTGTAATTGGGTTCGCGCCAGCGCCCTGAATCAACCACCGAAAGGAAATCCCAGCCCAGTTTGGATTTGGAAGTGGCGTTGAACATGAATGGGACTACCCTGCCCGGAAGGGCGGCTTCAAGAAAGGAGGCCAGGCCTGCCCCCACGCCCGTGGCATCCGTCACCAGAGTTTGAACGTGCCAATCCAGCGCAATCCGGCGGATCTGCCTGAGCAGGTCGTTGTGGTTGGCGCCCAGCCATTGCCAGCGCCGCACCGGTGAGTAGAGCGGCTGACGATTCATGGGGATGTTTTCCACAGGGGTGTGGATAACTTTTTCCACAGGTGTGGATAACTCGGGGTCATGGGTAGACACTTCCACCAGGGTCAGGGCGGTCGCATCCCTGGCGGGGTTGGCAAGTGACAATTCTCCACTCAAGCCGCGCACCCCCTCATCTTCTCCGGCAACGTCCAGCAGCAGCGCATATCGCCTTCCAGGTTGTGGAGCCGCAAGGGGCATGCAATAAGGCATGTTTTTGGGGTTTATCCGCGCGATGCGTTCCGCCGGGAACATCCCGCCCTGGCTGTCGATTTCCTCCGAAAAGTATTGGGTGCGCACCAGCGGGTGAGTGCGTCCCTGGCGGCGGAGGATCTCCTGCACGTGCTGGGCGTACGACGGCACTTCGGCGCTGACATCGTCTGCGGTGCGAATGAATACCCGCCGGATGCCGTCCGCGGCTTCGGCTGTGCGGGCGGCGCGCAGCTCGCGCCCGAGCAGGGTACGGCTGGTCCAGGCAGTGCCCCAGAATACGCGGGTGGCGTTCGTCGAAGCCGCCATGGGTGCGATATCTTTGTCAAATTTTTCAGGTAATACATCCTGAGCTTCATCCACTTCAAGCAGCACAGAAGCCGTGGCGCCGACGATGTTGCTTTCGGGTGCGCCCGAGAGAAACGTAATACTGGCATTGCACATGCGGTAGAGCGATCCGGCTTCCTTTTTTAACAACCCGTTGACGAGGATATTCTTCTTCACGGTCTTTTCCAGGCGGCGCATGGCGTTCAACGCCTGGGGCTGCAGCGTGGGCGAAACCTTGATCATCTCGACCGGGAGCTGAGAAAACAGCGAAAGGAGATAGGTCTCGATTTGCGCCTGGAGTTCATTCTTGCCGGATTGGCGCGGGAACATCACCACAAAGGTCAACCCTTTGCGCAGGAGCACCGAATCGAGGATGGCTTCGAATACTTCGCGTTGATAGGCGCGCAGCTTGATGCGCGAGGCTCCCCGGACGAAGAGCAGTGGTTCGCGCAGCAGGCGCTTGGTCGTATGGACAAAAACGCTCGAGCTCATCGATCTCCGTTGGTTTTTGCGCAAGTGTTTAACCTCGTTTGCAGGTCGAGCAGAGCCAGAGTCATTGCTTGTTTCAGGCGGGCTTCCGCAGTTGGATGCTGCCGGGATGCGCGGATCAGGCGCAAGTTCTCGCGGTCTTCGCGGGTTAATTGGGTGATGTCAGGGTTTTGGGTCAAGTGATTCCTCCGTTTTGGCTTGGAATTGATCGCAAAAGGCTTTGAACTCCGGCCATTCCTGCTGGAGTTCGAGCAAGGCTTCACGCAGCAGGGCAGCCGGGTCGAGATCGCCCTTGGTCAGTTCGCGCTGGGCTTTGACCATGCGCGCCAACTGGGGGGCGGCTTTTCCGACCGTCTCGAGCATCTGCAATTTGTCGGGGAGCTCTGTATCCGATTTAAGATCATCGGCAACGGTTTCGATCAAGCGGCGCAAAAAATCGATTTCATTCTCAAAACCCTCACTGGCCTGAGGGCGCGGCTTACGCGGCATGGGTGCCTCCTTAATAGAATAATTGTTCTATAAATCAGCACTATTCTGCCACCAATCGGCTGAAATTTCTACTTGCCAAACCAGCCAATTTGGAGCTAAAAACTTACCGGATTGGCAAACTTTTGAGGATAATTCGAAGGGGAAGTTACTTTGAGAATTAAATAGAACCCGCGCTGCTTGATTCGCAGCGCGGGATATTTGATAGAAATTCTTTATGCTTTTGTCGGCAACTTGCCACCGATCGAAAAGGTCTGATTAGATCAAGAGCAGTAGAAGATTTATTTAATTTCCACCACGTTCCTTGGGAAGGTTATCCTGCCATTCTGAATAGGCGTTGTCTGAAGTGATCTCATCTCTCTTGACGAACAAGTAGACCATGGTCAACGCCAGGATAACCGCAGGGAAGAGCGACACATAATGCGGGTAGAGGCGCACATAAATGAAATTTGCCTGCGCCTGCATCTGGGCAGAAGCGTATAGAAGAATTAACAAGTTCCCTAAAAATACCGTGATGCCAAAAGTGACAAAGAAGCGGATGAACCTGATCTTATCGACCGGATGCCCCTTTGTAGGATATCCTGCCTGGAATCCCAGGAAGAGCCCGGCAGCCATGAAGGGCCAACTGGCAGCCGTGCCAAAAAGGGCAGTTCCCAACCAGGCAACCACTACGTACACCAGTAAGAGCAAAGCCATCTTTTGAAAAATGTCATGCACGTGACGCTCCGTGGCGGCTTCACAGGTGGGGTGATAAAGCGTGAAATAATCATAGAAGAGGGTCTTCTTCCGGTAATCATTTCTGCATAAACCACTATTGTTTGCCCGATTGAGAATGGTCAGTTTTCGACCGCAGACTGCGCACGTTGAATTGATCATAAAAACTCCTATCCCTCGAACCATTATACAGCGATAATATGATAATTTTTATAATATTTATAGACAATAAGTCGAGAAAGGAAGGTTTTCAAAATCCGTATCCTGAACCAGGTTTCAGGTGATGAGGGAAGGCGAATGATTGGATGGTGCATGCTCGTCAAATGCACTCAGCCAGTGTGCTCTTTTCCCCGCTAATGTTTCAGCAGCCATTGACTGGCCTGGCTGACCACGATCGCGTACAAGAAACTGGCGAAGGTGCCGATGATGATGTATTCTGCTTCCATCCGGTTTTCGCTTTCCTTAAATTCTCCAAAGCGGAAGATGGATTTCGCGGCGACCAGGAAACCGATGCCGGCAAATTGGCTGGAGAGCACGAAGACCAGGATCAACAGCCTTTCAAGATAACCGATGATCCTTCCGCCGTCTTCGAACCCTTTGATCGGATTTTTGCCTTCTCCTGGTTTTGTTTTCGCCAAATTCGCTGCATGTCGTTCCAACTGGCCTTGGAAGGGCGCCATCAGGGCGCCGATCAAATACCCGCCAAAGGGCACGAGTAAGATCAGCGCAGACCCAAGGACCAGGAGTTTCCATCCAAGCCCGGACTGCAAGTCAAGCCAGATGGGCAGCGGCGCAGCCTGTGAAACCAGATAAATGGAAATTCCCAGGATCACGATCCCGTGTAGTAACTGGTCAAGTGCATACATCCACCTGCGCTTCGCCTTCACGCTGGATTTCACCCAATCGATCAGGTAATGGGTCACACCTGTGACGACTGGAACAAGCCACAGCGTCCAGGCGCCGACAAGCGCATAAGCCAGCGCTGCCTGGATCAGGCTGTGGACGAGCCTGCCATCCCACCTTTTTTTGCGGCGCTGGATCCAACCAAACTGCAGCACAAAATCGCCAAGCAGATGGCCAAAAAGCAGGACGACGAAGAAGCGGATGAAGTCAGGGTTCATGAGTGACTCGCTTTATCTTTGGCAGCAGCGCCAAGCACCAATTGCTCGAAAGCAGCCAGGCTCTCTTTGACATGCACCCAGCCTGCAGTTTTGAGAATGGCTGAAACCGACGCCTGGGTAATGGGTGCAGGGCTCCAGTGGCGTGCAATCTCTTCCTGCTTGTAGCCGTGCAGCGCAAGGAAGACTGCCTGGCATTGACTCGGACTCCACGAGGTGATGATGAAATCCAGCAACCCGACCAGGCTCTCGACTGCCGTCTGCGCAAGAGGATCGCTCCCAATGGGAAGACCCACCGCCATGCGCTCAGATTCGATTTCATCCAGCAGGTGACCCGAACGGGTGTAGGCTTCGCCATCGCCGGCTGAGACGTTTTCTTCGGGAATAAAATTGATGCTGCCGATCCCTATGGCAAAGCGTGTGTCCAGCTTGTCAGCTTTGAACATAAAACGAAAATAGGCACGGATGAAAAAGCCGATTTCCAACGATTTTTCTGGCCGCATGCAGACAGCCTGCCAGCTATCACCGCGAAAATTGCTGACATCGTGGAGCACGTTCAAAGGGTAATTTTGCTTCAATAAAGCGGAAACGTCGGAGAACGCCTGGTAGAGGGCGACACGACCCACCTGTCGCAACTTTGATGAGCTGATGATATCTCCGGTGATGACTGCCTTCCAGTCCTGCGCGTTATTCATTGATCGCCTTTTGAGCTTGAATCGTATCGTTCTGCTTTATTTATACCACGCAAATATAGTCAATTCAATCTATAGATGTGATTTATAAGCGAATTGATCTAATTATAGCCAAATATAGATAATTAATCAATAATTGTCCTATATAGGTTAAATTGTATATATCAGTTTGATTTAGATTACTATTTCCATGAAAGGCGAACTTCGGCCTTGTGGATTTTCTGGAAGCCGATTTGTGGGTTTCAATTGGCAGAATTTTTACGGACGGCTATTGGTTTGATTTTCCGCCCCTTTCCACTCATATCCGACTTCGGTATCCAAAAACGTAAAACCATGCTTCTCCAAAATCGGCCGGCTGGCAGGGCTGGCGTCGACGGTCATAAAGCGGTACCCGCGTTCACGGGCCTCACGCGCACGAGCAGCGATCAACGCGGTATAAAATCCCTGTTTGCGGTACTCCACCAGGGTGGAACCGCCGTAAAGAGTCACCCATCGGGTGGGCGCCATAAAGAACTGCCAGGCGGCACTCACCGCTTTGCCGTCCCGCCAGACGCCGTACAGGCTGAGCAATTCGGGGCGATCAACCAGGTCGTGTTTTAGGCCCTCGCCCAGCCGCGGCATTTCTTTATGCCATACCTCATTTTCCATGGCGATGAGCTCATCGATCTCTTGCGTGGTGGTGACGCGCCGGACGCTGGAGGTATCACAAGTCCAAAGGAAAGCCGGTGCATCCGCCAAATCCATCACCAGCAGGGCTTCGGGATCAGTGGCCGTGAATCCCTTGTTTGCTAGGCGTTCCCCCAAATCCTTAAGCTGGTCGTGAGCATACGTTTTCCATTCGAATTCAGGTACAAGACCATTGAAGTAGGCAATTTGTTCATCGATTACCTGGTCTGCGTTGGCGTCGGTCATCTCTGCCCATGAGACAAACCCGCCCTGGTTGCCCACTTCAATATAACGCACCACGCCGGCAAGTTCTTCCCGGCGCAAGCGTGTGATCTCCACCTTGCGGCGGAGTTCGGCATCATAAAGACTTAAGAGTTCATCGGGTTTCAAGAGATTCGCTCAAGGCAGCATCTGGAAATCGACCCAGGCATCGGGGGCGAGCGGGACAGTGACCGTCTGCGGCTCGGGGAAATGTCCAATGAGGTTGCAGGCTGTATTGACGGCGTTGCTCCTGCAGTTGTAAGAGTCAACCCTTACAACCCAATTACCTTCCAATCCAGGCGGCAAAAAGACATACCATTCGCCAAAGTCATCGGTCCATCCCACATCCTGCTGGCTGACATTATCCGAATTGGCTTCCAAAAGGGTGACACCCAACCTGCTTGCAGGGTTGCCGTTGGGCGTATAAATGTGACCTTTAATGGTTATTACATCAGTGGGTTGGACGACCGGCACGTCGAACAAGTATCCGTCCAGCGTCAGGTAGTTGGTCATCATATACCCTGACTGGTTATCGGCAGTTTGAACCTGCAGCCAAAAACCGCTGGGCGCCTGGCTGATCACCGTAACTTTTTGATCTTGGGGGTACATGCCAATCGGGTCGAAGCGCAATCCGGGTCCCTGGCGCAAGAGAAGGTTGTCTGTTGTAATGGTCGCCTGGATGGGTTGATAAGGAGTTGGCGTGTTCGGGGGAAGCGTAGGCGTCGGAATGCTCGTTGCTGATGCAGCGAGATGCGCCAGGATCGGATTGGTTGTAGCAGTGGGTTGGGGTGTGGGTGTTGGCTGAGCCGCACATGCCGCTAAAAGCAGTACCATCAATGCAATTTGGGCGAACACGAATATCCGGCGCATGCTTTTTCTCCCTACGAATTAACGTCTAATATTTCAAAATCACACCGTTAAAACGAAATTCAAGGAGAAATAGTTCCATTAATGCAGAAAAATGGAGCCCAAACCGCGAACGATCAAAGCCGTTACCGTGGCAACCGCCAGGGTGAAGGCAGTGATCTTCAGCATATCCCGGGTGGAAAATTCACGTTTGAGCACCGCCAGGGTGGGCAGGCAGGGAATGTAAAAGACGATAAACACGGTGTAGGTGAGCATCTGCAGGTGGGTGAGCGCCGAGCTGAAATCGGCCACGCCCATGGCCTGGCGCAGCATGATCATCGACAGCTCTTTGCGCAGCACGCCGAAAATCAAGGGGACACCGGTTTGGGCTGGCAGCCCCAATAGCCAGGTGAACGGGCGCACCACCGTGTTCAGGATTGAACTGAGATTAAAGTAGCTCAACACTGCCAGCGCCACACTTCCGGCGATGAGCAGCGGCCACGCATCGACGATAAAATCTTTGACCCTGAACCAGGTTTTTGCCCAGACCGTCTTAAGCGTCGGCATGCGGTATGTGGGCATTTCGAGGATCAACCCGGGTGTCTCTTCGGGAATGATCCAGGTTAGCAGACGTCCCATCAGGGCGATGACGACAATGTTGAGCAAATAGATGGCGAGCGCCCAGGCTGGTCCAAGATAAAAAGCAACCAGGCCAAAAATCACTGAGAGGCGTGCGGCACAGGGAACCAGCACGGCAAGCGCGGCTGAGATGAAGCGGTCTTTCCTTTCTTCGAGGATGCGGGTGGACATCACCGCCGGGATGTTGCAGCCGAACCCCAGGATGAACGGAACAATGGATTTTCCATGCAGACCGATGCGGTGCATGAGACCGTCCATCAAAAAGGCGATGCGCGGCAGATAACCGATATCTTCCAGGAAACCCAGCCCGATCATGAAAGGTACCAGGTAAGGCAGAGCAATGGCAAGCCCGCCTGAAATCCCCTGGATCAGGCCGGAAAGAAGCTGCGCCCAAAGGGTGTTGGCACCGATCGCGTTTAGCAGGGTGCGATTCAAGCCGTCGAACAGACCGAGTACGGGTGTTTCGATCAGGCTTCCGACCTGGAAAACTACTTGAAAGAAGACGTAGAGAATGACGACGAGCGCGACATAACCCCAGAAAGGATGGAGTAAAAGGTCGTCCAATTTCTCGCGAAAACTGACCTCACGTTCCATCTGGAGCACATATTCCCGCACCAATTCGTCCGATTTTACGTGGCGATCGAGTGGAGTTGCTTCGCCGGTGGTGAATTCGAGGGCTGCAGGGCTTTCCCTGGTCATCTGCAGCGCTTTAAGAAACAGGGGTTTGACGCCGCGTCCTTTTTTTGCGACGATCGGCAATACCGGAACCCCCAGGCGCTCCTGCAAAGCCGGTCCGTCAATCTTGAGCCCCATGCGTACGGTATCATCCATCATGTTGATGGCTATGATCATCGGGCGGTTGAGTTCGAGCAGTTCCAGGGTAAGTTCAAGTCCCTGCGAGAGATGCGTGCCGTCGACCACGTTGATGATGACATCCACCTGGCTCGAGGTGAGATAGCTCATCGACTCCGCTTCGGCAGGGTTCGTCCCGGCGAGGGTATAGGTTCCCGGAAGGTCCACAAGGTCGAGCACCTGCCCTGCGACGCGTACTTTGCTTTCTGTAAAGGTGACAGTTGTGCCAGAAAAGTTGCCGGTCTCAGCTTTGTATCCGGCAACTTGATTAAATAAGGTGCTCTTCCCGCAATTGGGTTGTCCGATCAAGGAAA
>CAVQOS010000038.1:0-22638 GCA_963714465.1 uncultured Chloroflexia bacterium
TCCTACTTGCCGGTTTTCTCCAAACCATCCACCAGGCCGTTGAGCACATCAAACCCGCCCTGCCAGAAGGATGCGTTGCGGATATCGATGCCGGCTTCAAGCAGAACCGCCATGGGCGCTTCAGATTCCGCCTGCCGCCAGCAATTTCACGTATTTGGGTTTGAAGGCTTCTCCCTCTTCCTTGAAACGCTTGTAAAGGGCGAGGACGAGAAGCTGACCAAAGGCATAGGCATAAACATAGAACGGGGTGGCATAGATATGGGGAATCGAGACCCACTCCCACTTAAACTCGTCGCTAAGTTCAACCGAGTCGCCAAACTGCACTCCAGGTTCTTGAGATAAGCCGCTGACAACTCATCCACCGACGCCCCCTGGATGATCATCTCGTGCGCTTGCTTCTCGAACAGGGCGAAGAAAGCCTGGCGCTGGATGGTGGCATAGGCGTCATCCATCTGGCGGAAGACCAGGTCGCGTTTGACGTTCTCATCGGTTTCGTTTGCCAGCAGGCGGTCGACGAGCATCATTTCGCCGAAGGTGGAAGCCGTTTCGGCCAGGGGCAGGCAGGCGTGCTGGGTAAACAAAGAATGCTTTTCGGCCAGCATCGAATGGATGGAATGCCCCAATTCATGCGCCATGGTCGCCACATCTTCTGCCTTCCCCTGGAAATTCAACTTCACCCAGGGGGTCAGGTCGGGGCCGACCGTCCAGCAGAAGGCGCCGCCCTGCTTGCCCTTGCGCACCTCTGAATCCAGGTGGTCCTCATCGAACACGCGCTGAGCCAGGGTTTCGAAGCGCGGATCGAACTCGCGGAAGGAATCAAAAACCGTCGTTGCGGCTTGCTGGAACGAGTAGGACTTGTCGGCTTTTGCCACTGGCGCATAGATATCATACCGGCGCAGTTTTTTCATTCCCAGCAGGCGGGCTTTCAACTTGAAGAAGCGCTGGAAAACCCCAACGTTCTTTTGGCAGACCTCGAGCAAAGTGTCGATCACCTCATCCGGCAGGTCATTGCCCAGGTTGCGGGCTGAGATCGGGCTGGCAAAATGACGCAGATTGATCTCCTCGTTGCGCCAATCGCGCACCAGGGTCTGGTAGATCTGCCCCAAAATGGGGCCATCGTTGCCATAGACCTGGTAAAGCGCCTGAAATGCCCGGGCGCGCAGATCGGGGTCGCTTTGACGGGCATACATCATCACTTCACCGCGCGTCAATTCCTTGACCTCTCCCGCCACCTCGACCTTGAAGGTGTAGCGGTTGGTGATGGAATCGTAGAGGGTGTTGAAGGCTGAGACGCCGGTCACATTCTTGGTGTTGATGATCTTCTCTTCGGGTTCACTAAGCGTGTGGGGTTTGAAGTGGCGCATCGCTTCCAACCAGTAGCGGTAGTCGCCGCTTTCGTTCATCAAACGCTCGGCGATCTCGTCCGCCAGGTCCTTCCACCACAAACTGAAGAAGAGCGTGCGGTTTTCGGTCTCCGCCATCAACTGGTCGGTGCGGGCGTTCAGTGAGAGTGCCGCCTGGTTCTGAGTATCTTCAGTGAACCAGAGACCGGCAAAACTGCCGAGCCGGTTGAGGATGCGCGAGATCTCTTCCACCGCATGGATGACCGCAAGAAAGTCGGCAGTGGAAATACTGTCGTTTAGCAATGAACGTTTCTTTTCGAATTCGGTAACTTTTTTTTCGAGATCGGCAAACGCTGCCTTGATTTCTTTCCCGTCGGCAGATGGATAAATGTCTGCCAGGCTCCAGCGTTTTTGAGTATAAGTTTTCATGGCTGTCATTTTGAACCCTCGGTAAATGAATGGTCGTGCGCCAGAGACGCGCGATAAGTGAGTAAGATGGGTGCGGTTGTTCGAACCGCAGCGCAATTTTTATTATACCTGAAGCGGAAACGCGGCTGGAACGTTGAGCGGATCCCTACTTGATCGTCTTCAACTTTTCATACAACGCCTGGTGAATTGCGGGGTTGGCGGCGATGATCGCGTACGGGGGTTTGAGGTAGTCCGGGTTGCCCTCCAAATCGGTCACCTTCCCACCTGCTTCCTGCACGATCAGAGCGCCGGCGGCAATATCCCAGGGATGGATCGAGAGCTCCCAGTAACCGTCCAGGCGACCGCAAGCCACATAGCATGCATCCAATGCGGCAGAGCCGAGGCGCCTTACCCCCTGGCTGATGCGCGTCAGTTCTGAAAAGTAGCGCATGTTGCGGTCGAAATCAGCGCCATAGCGGTCATAAGGGAAACCCGTGACCAGCATGCTCTTGATGAGCTGCGGTGTCTCTGACACGTGGATGGGGGCATCGTTCAGCCAGGCACCTTTGCCTTTTTCAGCGCTGAAACATTCATTCAAGGATGGGTCGTAAACCACGCCCATCTGCAACTCGCCGGCGTGCTGGTAGGCGATCGAGATCGAATAGATCGGCAGTTTATGCGAATAGTTGATGGTCCCGTCCAGCGGATCCACGATCCAGCAGTTTTCGCGCCGGCTGTTGATCGCCCCGCTTTCTTCCGACAAGATCGAGTGGTCCGGGAAACGGGTGCGGATCTCGCCGAGCAGGTAGTCTTCAGAGCGGTGATCCATTTCAGTGACGACGTCCACTTCGCTTTTGAACTGGATGTCGTGGAGCTGGTTAAACCCCTCCAGCACGATCTGCCCCGCCGTTTTGGCAAGCATGACAATTTCCTGTAGCGTCGGTTGTTTGTCCATGAATTAACGTTCGCCTTTCATTTCAGCCAGGAGCTGGGTAAAGAATTCATCCAGGTAGCGGCTGCGGTCTTGTGCCAATTTCCGGGCCGTGGGGGTGTACAGGCGGTCCTGGATTTTGCGTAATTTGAACAAATACTCATGGTAGGCGCTATGCAGCTCCCCGGGTTCTTCTTTTCCGGTGCTGAGAAATTGTTCCGAAGGCTGCGCCACGAAGGGTGTGCCCGCCAGGGCAGCATAGACGACTACGCGAATGGCGCCAATCGCACCCAGCACATCCAGCTTGTCAGCATCGAAAAGACACATGGCTTCGATCGTCGCGGGGGGTTCGCGGTCATCGCGAAAACGGTGGGCGCGGATGCAGTGCTGGACTGCCCGGATGCGCTCTTCGCTCCAACCTTCCGCCGCCAGGATCTTTCCCGCAAACTCGGAGGAGCGGAGATGGTGTTCGAGGCGGGCTTCGCTGCCCGGCGCAGTGCCATCCGCATCGTGCAATAAGGCTGCGGCGCGGACGACCTCCAAATCTGCCCCCTCGGCAGCACCAAGGCGCTCTGCCATGGCATACACCCGCTCGATATGAGAAAAGTCATGCACAGCATCAGTATGCTTGTACCAGGTTTTCGCATGTTCCAATGTCAACATTGAATACATCCATTCGCAATAAGAATTATTCCCCGTCACAAACCGGGAAGACTTTCCCCTTTTTGATTACCGTCTGCACCAGGTTTCCGCCAAACCGGTAAGCCAGGGCGCGATAGTCGTCCACAGATAGGATCAGCAGATCTGCCTGTTTTGCTGCTTCGAGCGAGCCGATGCGCGCATCGCGCTGGATGGCAGCCGCAGCATTGATGGTGGCAGCAGCAATCGCCTGGGACGGGGTGAGCCCCATGCTCCGACAGGAGAGGGCAATCACGAACTGCATATTTTCGCACCAGGCTGTCCCCGGGTTGATGTCCGAGGCAAGGGCAAGCAGGCCGTCTGCGGCAATGATCTCTTTGGCCGGGGTGTAATGCGAATCACCCAACCCGAACGGCGTACAGGGCAGGGCTACGGCAACCGTGTTGCTGCGGGCAAGATTGCGAATATCCTGTGTAGACGTTTTCACCAGGTGATCGGCTGAAGCGGCACCCATTTCCGCTGCCAGGCTGGCACCGCCCAGGTTTTCAAACTCGTCCACATGCAGTTTGAGCGGGAAGCCGTGCTGCCTGGCAGCGGTCAATATTTTTCGCGTTTGCTCAAGGTCAAAAGCGCCTTTTTCGCAAAACACGTCCACAAACGGCAAGGGATCTTGCGGTGCATGCTCCTGCTGCCAGGCTTTGACCGCAGGGAGCATCTCTTCCACAATTAAGGAAACATATCCATCCGGGTCATGCGCGAATTCCGCTGGGACGGCATGCGCCCCCAGGAATGTGGGTACCAGCTCGAGCGGTCCTTCAAGATCGAGGTCGTGAATGGCTTGAAGCTGCAATAATTCACGGGAGGTTTCGAGCCCGTACCCCGTTTTGGCTTCAGCGGTGGTGGTGCCATTGCGAAACATGGCTTTGAGCCGCGTACGCGTTTGGTCCAGGAGATCTGTCAGGCTTGCGCTGCGCGTGGCATTGACCGTGGCGTTGATGCCGCCTCCCGCAGCCATGATCTGCATGTAGCTCATCCCCTGCAGACGCAATTCAAATTCTGCAGCCCTGTCGCCGGCCCACACTACATGGGTATGCGGGTCCACAAAACCCGGCAGCACCACTTTTCCTTTTACGTCCAGGCAATCCTCACCTGGATATTTTGGCAGAAGCGCGGAGGTTGTTCCGGTTTCAACGATCTTCCCGTCGCGGATCAGTACCGCGCCATCCTCGATGATCCCGAGGCGTCCCAAAACACTGCCGCGCTGAGGACCGCCGGTAAGTGTAAGGAGTTGGGAGGCATGGGTGATGAGCATGGGAAGCCTTGATTTCCTTTCTAGATAAAACGTCTGGATAAATTATAGTCCACGGGAGCCGGTTCAGGAACTTTCTACTTCACCTACAACTTCCCGCCTGGGCAGGCGGATAAAACTTAGGACGAGCAAGGCAAGAATGTTCATTCCGGCTGCCACGAAGGCATTGGTCAGAATTCCATGGGCGAAGAGGGAGGGAGCGATAAGGTCACCCAAGGCGCGGCCGAGTGAAAACGCGGCGATCAGCAGCGCCATCATGGTAGCCCGCGCTTCTGGAAATACTTCGGTCATCAAGGGCAGTGAGCTGATAATGGCGAGTTCAAAGGTCATGTAGAACAAAAACAACCAGATGAAAGCACCCGTCAACGAACGGCTGAACAAAGGAAGCGTAACAGCGGTAGCGATGTTCAAAATCAACCCCAACGCAACCGATCTTTGTTTTCCCAAATGGTCAGCCAGGTAGGCTGTTAATCCTTCGCCAGTGAGTTCAGCAATACCGATCACGAAGGTGGCTGCGCCAAGCGCGGCAATCTGTACGCCATAGGAGGTTTGAATCCAGACCCCAAAAACGACATTGACCACTTCGTTGGCAGCGCAGATGAACAGGGCAAAACCAAATCCCAGCAGGGCAGCTTTTGTGGTGAATATTTTGCCGAAATTTTTGAAAATGTTACCTTCTGGTAACTCGGCAGGATGATCTGACGGCAGGTTGCGCCAAACCAGGAACATCATCCCCAGCCCGGCGATTCCGATCAATAGGAATGGGGCATACCAGGTGGAACGTTCGATGATCCAACCCGCGAGGGGGACAATGAGGACGAAGGATAATGCCCACGCAATTTCAGTGATTGCCAGGTAAAGTCCGCGTTTCTCGTAAGGAACGTTATCCCCAACGTATGCCTGCATCGCCGGGAGAAAGAGATTATTCCCCAAATTGCCCAGGAGGATCATAAGAAAGAGGGTAGTGTAACTGGGCAGTAAGCCCGCAAGCAGCGTACCCACCAGGAAAATACCGATGCCGAGGAGCATTCCCGTTTTCCGGCCTTTGCGGTCGGCAATGGGTGCCAGAAATGGAGCAGCGGCACTCGCGATGAAGGAAAACCCGATTGCCAGGGAAATCTTGCTGATATCCACCTGCAAATTATTGGCAAATACCGCCAGGAAGGGATAAACCATGCGCACTGAAGAGGTCATCACGAGCCGGGTTGAGGTAAAGAGTGCCACCCGCCCATTCAGTTGCTTCGTTGTCATCGATGTTTCGGACATGGTACTTCCTTATGGATAAAAAAGTCCCCCTCCAGCGAAACCTTTTGGGAGGGGGCGGTAAATGATTGGAACCATTATTCGATCGTCTTCTGAGGCCGCTCCGGCAGGCTTGGAAACCAAACCAGCATAGCGTTGTACGATTTGGCGCGCCCAATGCGGATCAGCCAATCCAGGTCTTCATTGGAAATGTGATGGCTGACATCGCTTTCGTTCACGGTAATAAAATCACCGGAGCGTACGTCTTGAAATACAGAATCGCCCCAGTCAATCGCGATCGTACCATCTTGAAGAACCAATACCCATTGCCTGTTTACCGGAGTTCCGTCTGCCATGAATTGATCCTATTTGTCTTGTGCGGGGTGGCTATGCGGGTGAAGGAAAATACACACACAAGAGGTCAATTCATTATGCAACAAAAGAAGCAAAAGTGGTAGTCCGAAGTTTGTTGACGAGTAATGCCTGTGACTCACACCAGACATCGTGAATTGGGCATTTTTCATCCAAGAGGCAGGCTTCGTCGTTCAGGGTGCATTCGTTCAATGTGATCGGTCCATCGATGGCTTCAACGACCTCAAGCAAAGAGATCTCACTGGCAGAGCGTGCGAGGGAGACCCCGCCGCGCGCACCGCGGGATGTATGGATGAGCCCTGCGAGCGAGAGCTGGGAGATGATCTTAGCAAGGAAGGACGGGGGTATTTTTTGAACCTCCGCAATTTGATTGGTTGCAGCACGTTTATCTGTTTCCAGGCGAGTAAGGTAAAGCATTGCCCTTAAAGCGTAATCAGCTTGGCGAGTGATTTGCATGTGGATCTTCCTCTTTGGTAAAATGGGTAAAAATTGTCTTTATTGTATATATTATATTCTACACCAAAATTATCCGAAAGTGATAGGTGTAATTCATTTTCGGTGACCTTAAGCGCTCGCAAAAAGCGCTCGCAATAAGCGCTCGCATTGAAAATAATCGTCCCGGAGTATAATCATCCTATGACAGAATTCCGCTTTTACACCCCAATTGCCGTGCGTTACAGCGACCTTGACACTCAATGGCACGTGAATAACGCGCACTTTTTTTCTTTTATCGAGCAGGCAAGGGTTGATTACCTGGTCGAACTGGGCCTCTTCAAAGGGCAGAATTTTCTCGATTTTCCGATCATCGTGGCTGATGCTCACATGACCTATCAGAAGCCGATCCCATTCGGCGCAAGTGTGGACGTGGGGGTAGCAGTGACAAAAATCGGCAACAAAAGCCTGCGGTTTGAATATACAATCACAGACCCGGAACATGCCATCCTTTATGCCACTGCCGAGACCATCATGGTGGTGTTTGATTACCGCGCGAACAGCACGATCCCGGTACCTCAGGATTGGCGGGACATCATCAGTAAATTCGAAGGAATGCCATTTTGACGACTAAGGAAAAGACAATGCCCGTTGCCCTCCCACCTGTTGACGAATCCTCTCTGCTCACATTCCTGGCAAATCTGCTGGATACGCCCAGCCCCACTGGATTTGCAGAACAAGCCATTGAATTGACGCAGCACGCCTTTGAGAAAATCGGCGGGCTGACCCTCTCCCGGACTCGAAAAGGTGCCCTATTGGTGAAAATCGATGGGCAGAGGTCCAATGCTCCGCGGGCGCTCACGGCTCATGCCGATACATTGGGTGCCATGGTGAAAGCGATCAAACCGAACGGCAGACTGGCGCTCACCCAAATTGGCGGGTACCCCTGGAATTCGATCGAAGGTGAAGGCTGTACGGTGTTCACGAATTCGGGCAAACAAATTCGGGGCTCGATCCAACTCAATTTTGCTTCGTCCCATGTTTTTGGCGCCAAGGTATCTGAAACACCCCGTAATGCGGATACGATGGAACTCCGGATCGACGCAGAAACGACCTCGCTGGAAGAGACACGCGCGCTCGGGATCGGGGTGGGAGACTTCGTGGCTCTGGATGCCAGGGTTGAGATCACCAACGGGTTTGTGCGCTCACGTTACCTGGACGACAAAGCCTGCGTGGCCTGCCTGGTGGCAGCCGCGCAAAGCATGAAGCAGAGAGGGCAAAAACCGCTGCAGACGACTTATTTCCTCATCAGCAATTATGAAGAGGTGGGGCATGGGGCTGCGACAGGCATCCCGGCGGATGTAACTGAATTGCTGGCAGTGGATATGGCAGCCGTGGGCGAGGGCCAGACTTCCGATGAAACCCACGCCACTTTATGCGTGAAAGATTCCGGCGGGCCTTATCACTTTGGACTGAATCAACGCTTGCGCAAGCTGGCAGAAAGCTATGATATCCCGTACAAAGTGGATATCTACCCTTATTATGGGTCGGATGGCGAAGCCTACTGGCGTGCCGGGGGAGATGTAGCGGTGGCTTTGATCGGGCCAGGCGTAGATGCCTCACATAGTTACGAACGAACGCATACCAAGGCTTTGATCGCCACCACGAGGTGGGTGCTGGCTTATCTGCTGAATGAGTAAGTTTCCAAATCAGCCGCCTCTCGAACCTCTCGAGAGGCTTTTTTTATCATAGGGTTTTGTCCAATCAAATTTCAGGGCTGCCGGAATGACGCAGGTAGAATAAATATCTAATAAGAAACTTATGCGCGCGGGGTACAATCGGAGAAAGACAAATTAAAAAGAGAAAAAGCTGGTACAATGTGTGCCAAATCTGACAAAAATTGTCGGAATCGCTGAAGGAGCGTAGCTCCCGTAATCAAAATATCATCTTTCCACCTTGTTACCGGTAGGAAGTGAATGCAGGAGGAATAAATAATGGCCGGAATGGAGCGTTTTACACAAAGAGCCAGGCGGGTTTTAGCCCTGGCGCATGAAGAGGCGGAAAGCTTACACCAGAGCAGCATTTATACCGAGCATCTTCTTTTGGGTTTGATCGAAGAAGAAGGCGGAGTTGCCGGACGCGCATTGCGGGACCTGGGTCTCGAGTCGGATCGTGTTCGTGAAATGGTGGAACGCCTGAGCGGCTACGGCCGCGGGGAAACCCCAAAAATCGAATTATCCGCCGGTACACAGCAGGTACTCGAATTCGCCATCGAAGAAGCTCGAACCATGGGGCACCAGTACATCGGCACAGAACATCTTTTGCTTGGCCTGGTCCAATCGACCGAAGATCAGCTGCCTGAAGTGCTCCGGAAATTAGGAGTCACTCCAGAGCAGATCCGACGTCAGACGCGGCGTGTGATGCAGGAAAGCAGCAATTTACCTGCCACCTCGGGCGGTGCACCCGCTCCAAGACGCGAGGAGAAAAAAGAAGCCAAAACACCGCTGGTTGACCAGTTGGCAACCGACCTGACGACGCTTGCTGAAGAAGGCAAGCTCGATCCCGTGATCGGGCGACAGAAAGAAATCGAACGCCTGATCCAGATCCTCGCCCGCCGCAACAAGAACAACCCCGCGTTGATCGGTGAACCAGGGGTGGGAAAGACCGCCATCGTCGAAGGATTGGCTCAACGGATCATCGATGGGGATGTTCCCGCTCCCCTGATCGGCAAACGGGTACTGCAATTGGACGTTGGCTCACTCGTCGCCGGAACAATGTACCGCGGTCAATTCGAGGAACGCCTCAAACGCGTAATCGATGAATTGAAAGCATCGAAGTCGATCTTGTTCATCGATGAGCTGCATATGCTCGTCGGTGCAGGTGCTGCCGGATCTTCGGTGGACGCTGCGAATATCCTCAAACCAGCGCTATCACGCGGTGAACTACAGGTGATCGGCGCAACCACCCTGGATGAATACCGGAAGCATATCGAATCGGATGCAGCCTTGGAACGGCGTTTTCAACCGGTCCTGGTCGAAGAGCCGAGCATCCCCGAAGCCGTCGCCATCCTCAAGGGTGTGCGCAAAGCCTACGAAGAGCATCACCGCCTGGTCATCTCGGATGAAGCGCTTGAATCCGCTGTAAAACTCTCGGCGCGCTATGTGAGCGACCGCTTCCTGCCTGATAAAGCCATCGACTTGATCGACGAGGCTTCGTCAAGGGTGCGCATGTACAAAAGCCCTGCGGCTCAAGAGTTCAAATCCTTGATGTCACAGCTAAAAGATGTACGTGAAAACCGCAACCTGGCAGTGGAAGATGGGCGGCATGATGATGCCCAGGAGTTTCTCACCAAGGAAAACGTGCTGGAAGATAAGCTCGAAAAACTGCGCACAGGGTGGGATCGGGCGACCAGTCCGGTGGTCAATGCCAATGACATCGCCGAGCTCGTATCCATGTGGACCGGTGTTCCGGTGATGCAAATGGCGGTGGAGGAATCCGAACGCCTGCTGCACATGGAAGATGAGTTAAGCAAATCCATCGTGGGACAGACCGAAGCCATTCAAATGATCGCCAAAGCGGTTCGCCGCGGTCGGGCAGGCCTCAAGGACCCGCGCCGTCCCATCGGTTCGTTCATGTTCCTCGGTCCAACCGGGGTGGGCAAGACCGAGTTAACCAAATCGCTGGCTCGCTTCCTCTTTGGCAGCGAAGACGCCCTGGTTCAGATCGACATGTCAGAATTCATGGAACGTCACAATGTCAGCCGGCTTGTAGGCGCCCCTCCAGGCTACGTGGGCTATGAAGAAGCCGGTCAGCTTACGGAAGCGATCCGGCGCCGCCCGTACTCGATCATCGTTTTCGACGAGATCGAAAAGGCGCACCCTGATACCCATAATATGTTGCTGCAGATCATGGAAGAAGGTCAACTGACGGATGCGCGCGGGCACAAAGTGGATTTCCGCAACAGTATCATCGTGATGACCTCCAACATCGGCGCGGAAGAAATTCGCCGCTCGGGTTCGCTGGGATTCGCGTTGAAACGCGATGAAAAGGTGGAAGAGAAGGAAAATTACGAAGACATGCGCAAGAAACTTCTCGACAGCCTGCGCAAGGTCTTCCGCCCCGAATTCATCAACCGCCTGGACAGCGTGGTGGTCTTCCATCCGCTCAGCCAGGAACACATCCGCACGATCGTCAGCCTTGAACTGCAAAAGGTGTCAGACCGCCTGGGTGAGCACAACCTGTGCCTGCGGGCAACCGACGCAGCATTAGAGATGTTGGCGAAGGAAGGTTACCACCCAGAAATGGGTGCCCGTCCTCTACGCCGGGTGATCCAGGATAAGGTGGAAGACCGTCTTTCGGATGCGGTGCTTTCCAAACAGTTTGAGGATGGAGATGCCGTCCTGGTGGACGTCAACAAGGATGGCGAGGTCCTTCTCAAACACGACAAACGCAAGAAGGTCGAAAAAGAAGCAGAAAAACCGGAAGAGATGCCGGTCTAAACTAAAAAGTTCGTATCGCCTGCCAGGGGATTTCTTCTGGCAGGTTGTTTATAAACAAGGCTAAGGTGAGTGAGAATTTTAATCGGCAACCAGGAGGTTTGAAAATGGAACCCAGGAGAGTATTATTCCTATGCGTCGGCAATTCTGCCAGGTCACAGCTGGCGGAGGCGCTCGTCAATTCACAGGCTGACCATCGCTGGCAGGCATTCAGCGCAGGCTCGGCGCCCGCGGGCTATGTTCACCCAATGGCGCTGAAGGTTCTCGAAGAAGCAGGGATCCACCACGAAGGTTTCTCGAAGCCTATGGATACTTTTAAAGGGCAGGACTTTGACCTGATCGTCACCGTCTGCAATGACGAAGAAGCAAACTGCCCAGTCTGGCTGGGAAAAGGCAAGAAGCTGCACCTTGCTTTTCCGGACCCGGCTAAAGCGACGGGAAGTGAAGAGCAAAAGATGGCAGCTTTTCGCAAGGTTCGAGATGATATGCGTAAGCGGATATTGCCCGTTCTTAAAGATTGATTTTCTTGATTCACGTGTTTAGGAGAGGGATGCCTGACTTATGATTTAAACCTGGCGAGCCGGATGCAGAAACTGGTTGAGACAGAAAAGGGCTTTACCGCCAGGAATATGTTTGGCGGCGTGGCTTACCTGATCAACGGAAATATGGCGTGCGGAGTGCATGGCGAGAATATGATCGCCAGGGTGGGACCGGAAGAGTACGATTCTTTGCTTGCGGAACCATACGTCACCGTTTTTGACATGTCGAGCAGACCGATGAAAGGCTGAGTCATGGTCAAACCTGAAGGGGTTTCCAGTGACGCTGAGCTGCGGAAATGGGTGGAAAAAGGAGTGAAATTCGCACTAACGCTGCCGGCTAAATGAAGATACTCTCGAATCCTGCGTTCCTGCCTCATGCAAAGTCCAAAAAGACCCATGATCAAAAGATAAATCAACCCCCGGATCTGAATGAACCCCGGGGGTTAAAAATTTCATTCGGGGGAATTTTATTCATACACCGATGGTCGCCGCTGGCCCCCGCGTAAAAGCAAGGTGAGGATGATGCCTGCGGCAAAGCCGCCGATATGGGCCATGTATGCCACGCCGCCGGATGCGTTGCCGGCACTGGTTTCGTTGAGAATTTGCAGTGCAATCCAAAAACCGATAACAAGCACCGCAGGCAGCCGGATGATAAAGGCCACCACCAGCACGCGCACACGCTGACCTGGAAAGAGGATCAGGTAACCGCCCAGCACACCTGCGATCGCGCCGGAGGCTCCCAGGTTTGGAACCAGTGAAGTGGGGTCGGCAAGCACCTGGGCAAAGGTGGCTGCGATTCCGCACAAAAGATAAAAAACAAGGAATTTGGAGTGACCAAAGCGGTCTTCGAGGTTATCCCCAAAGATCCACAGGTAAAGCATATTCCCCAGGATATGCAGCCAGCTCGCATGCATGAACATGGCAGTGAAAACGGTGTAGAACTGCCCGATTGGGTTTGCGATCAAATGGGCGGGGACCACAGCGTTTGCCAGTACAAATGAATCTCCCAATGCATTTTCAATCAGGAAGAATAAAATGTTTGCCAAGATCAATAAATACGTTACGAAAGGAATGGTTCTTTGACCAGAATTGTCATCGCCGATTGGGAGCATAGTTTTTTCCTCGATTATGTCATTCCAAGTATTATACAAAATCCTATTAAGAATAACCCAGGCCAGACTATATTTGCTGAATCAGTTCCTTTACTAAAGCGTTCACCTCAGCCCCTAGTTGCTTTGCGAGGGATGTTGCTTCGCGCAGCCTGGTTTCGTCCGCCGCGAGGAGTGCAAAAAGCGCTTCGACCTTTTCTGAAAACCTTTCCGGACGCAGGGAGAACCCTTCAGTAAGGGCGACTGCGTCTTTTTCATTCATCCAGTGCTTTTCATTCAGGGCAAACAACACGACGAGCATACATTCCACGCAGCGGAAAAGACACCCCGCAGCATAAGCCACATCCCTGCGCGGAACGGCTTTTTCCGCAATCTCGATGCTGAATTGGATTTCCCAGGCGAATTTCTGCACCAGCGCGCGTTTGAGTAAGGGAGGATAAAGCGCCAACTGCCCTTTCAACTCGCCCAATTGGTTCGTTGGGTCCCATAGCGGAAGGCAAAGGGCTGTTTCTGCAGAGTAGATCGAGCTTAAGAATCCAAAGGGGTGACCCGGCTGATAGGCTATTTCGAATTTACCCGTGATGCAGTTGTTTACGATCAACTGCACCTTATCCAAATCCCGGTAGAGGAGATCCACAGGGACTCCTGAGATTTTCAACCATCCACCCCCGTTGATCCAGGGTCCCCAGCCTTCGAGCGGCGTCACCAAACCGGTTGCATGGCGGTCATCCAGATCAGACGCAATTTGATCGAGTTGTTGAACATCCAACGGGCGATCGTGACTGTAATAAATCCCGAGGTCCACATCGGATGCCGGGGTATGCGTGCCTCGAGCGCGCGAACCACCCAGGACGATGGCTTGAATACCGTTCACAGACTTCAAGGCTTCCACCAATGGAAGCACTTCAACAGGTGGCTGATCCATGCTCTGAGTATACAGGCATCAGGTAAAAAAGGGTGTTGCGAAATTTGAAGGTGACCCCTTCGGTTTTTGGGTCATTCCCCCTGACGAATCGCTTACTTGAGGTGCAGGATCATTTTACGGCTGAGATCTTCGAAGCCTTCCTCTTTGTAAAACTGGGAGGCAGAATCATTGAACGCATAAACAGTGAGTTCGATCGCGCTACACTGAACGCTTTGCGCCCATTCAACCGCTTGCGCCATCAAGGCTTTGGCAACTCCCTGGTGGCGGGCAGAACTTGCCACAAATAAGCTGTCGACGACGGTGATTTTCCTGGGTACCAGTAATGGGATGGGAGCGGTCAATTTTGTTGCGATGCTGACGAATCCTAATAGATCATTCCCCCGCACCGCCACATAAGTGATCCCTTGAATTTCGTCCGGGGGCGGGAAAAAGAATGATCTTTCCCGTGAGGCGCCCTCGAAGGCTTGAAAAATATGCGGCAACGCTGCACTGTGAAATGAATCCAATTCTGCGGCAAGCCGGCAGAGTTGCTCGTAATCGTTTTCCACTGCTGCGCGAATTTCGATTCCTGGGTTCACGTCAACCTCTAAACCATTCTAGCATGAAAAAAAAGCCAGCCTGGGCTGCCGGTTCGAAGAAAAATGTCATCAGAAATCTGAGTATTGGATACAACCGGTTGACTTCGATGCAAACCAACCAAGAAATTTCGATTGATCAGGCGCTTGTATCTCAAACCCCGTCGCGGGGTTAGTGATGATAAACACTTCTCACCCAGGATTAAGACTATCGTAACTTGATTTCAAGCAAAACGCCCCTAAAATAGTAAGGGTGACATGACCGCGAGAATTGACAACGTTTACTAACTCGACTATTCTTAATTATCAGATTATTTAAGATAGTTGATATTCGGCAATAATCCGGGGTGGAGGGATTATGGAAAACACGAATGATATTCTCGCTATCATTTTGGGCGGAGGGCGCGGAAGTCGTTTGTACCCACTCACCCAGATGAGATCCAAACCTGCCGTTCCAGTCGCCGGCAAATACCGCTTGATCGATGTTCCAATCAGCAATTGTATTAATTCCGGTATTCTCAAAATAGCTGTCCTTACCCAATACAATTCTATATCACTTCACCGTCATATCAGCCGGACATACAATTTTGATGCCTTCCACACCGGCTGGGTTCAAATTTGGGCGGCCGAGCAAACCGTCTCGAACATGGATTGGTACCAGGGCACGGCAGACGCTGTGCGGAAGCAGCTGTTCGAGATCAAGGCTACCCGCTGCAGCTATGTGCTCATCCTGGCGGGGGATCATCTCTACCGCATGGATTATGAAAAAATGGCTCAACTTCATTGGGATAGAAAAGCAGATTGCACGGTGGCTGTCCGGCCTGTCTCCATGGCAGACTCGAAAAGGTTTGGAATTCTGAAGCGCAATAAATCTCTGCGGTTGACAGATTTTGTTGAAAAACCCACTGATCCTGAAACGCTGCAGAAGTTCATCAGCCGGGACGATGAAGAGCGACCTCTCCTGGGCTCGATGGGCATCTATCTCTTCAATATTGACGTATTGATCGATCTGCTTGCGCACAGTGAATATGACGATTTTGGCAGACATGTCCTTCCCTCTGCAATCAAAACACACCAGGTCATAGGATATGACTTTGACGGGTATTGGGAAGATATCGGAACGATGCGCTCGTTTTATGATACCAACCTGGCATTATGTACTCCCGATGCGCCATTCAACTTTATCGATCCTGACCGCCCGATTTACACTCATCCCCGCTTTTTGCCCGGTTCCAGCATTGAAAACAGTGTGTTCGAACAAGTGTTGATCTCTGAAGGATGCTGCGTCATCCAGGCGGAAATTCACCATTCGATCATTGGGCTGCGCAGTCAAATTCGCAACGGGGTGGTCATCCGGGATTCCATTCTCATGGGTAACGATTATTACGAAAATCCATGTCTTGAAGAGGAAGGTGGTATTATAAACCTCGGCATCGGGGCAGGCTGCATCATCGAAGGCGCGATCATCGATAAGAATGCTCGAATTGGTAGGGGAACGATCATAAAACCATTTCCCCGTGGAACAGATATAGACGGTGTTGGTTGGGTTGTGCGGGATGGAATCGTAGTGATCCCAAAGGATACTACGATCCGGCCAGGCACCCGAATAGTCCCAGAGTAACGGAGGGTTTTTTCGTATGACAATTCCTACAGTAGATTCAACGAAGCAGGAAATGCAGGAAATCACTGTCACATGGCACTCTCTGAGCGCAGACCAGGTACTGGAGAAGCTCGACTCAGCTTCGAATACCGGGTTAACGAGCCTGGAAGCTCAAGCCCGCCTTGAAAAAGTTGGCCTGAATCAACTGAAAGAAAAACCACGCCCCACTTTCTTTCAACTCGTTATTGATCAACTCAAGAGCTTTGTGATCCTTCTCCTTGTGGCAGCAGCAGCGATCTCGTTGGTGCTGGGAGAATATGTTGACGCAAGTGCGATTTTGGCGATCGTACTGCTCAATGCGATCCTGGGTGTAGTGCAGGAAAGCCGCGCTGAGGAAGCTTTGGCTGCTCTCAAGAAAATGGCTGCTCCTGAAGCACAGGTATTGCGCGACGGCAGCCGGATTTCGCTGCCTGCGCCCCAACTGGTACCTGGTGATATCGTATTCCTCGAAGCTGGAAATTTTATCCCAGCAGACCTGAGATTAATTGAAGCCATCAATCTCAAGATCGATGAGGCTTCATTAACCGGTGAATCAAATGCTGTTGAGAAAAATGCCGCATTGATCCTCGACGAAAATAGCTCGTTAGGTGATCGAAGAAACTCGGCGTTTATGGGAACCGTTGTTTCTTACGGGCGCGGCAAAGGTGTGGTCATCAGCACCGGGATGCACACCCAGTTAGGCCTGATCGCAGACATGCTCCAATCCGTTGAAGCAGAAGTTACTCCCTTGCAACGGCGTCTTGACCAACTTGGGAAAACCCTCGGAATTGCCTGTATCGCAGTCTGCGTAATTGTTTTTGGCGTGGGATTTCTCGAAGGTGGAAATCCCTTGACCTTATTTATGACGGCAGTCAGCCTGGCGATCGCAGCTGTTCCTGAAGGGCTACCGGCGATCGTCACCATCAGCCTGGCGTTGGGCATGAACGAAATGATCAAGCGCCATGCCTTGATCCGGCGGCTGTCTTCTGTTGAAACCCTGGGCTCTGCCACCGTGATTTGTTCGGATAAAACGGGTACTCTCACGCAAAATATCATGACGGTCACCCGCATCTGGGTGGATGGACAGTCAGTGGATGTGAGTGGAAGTGGATACGTACCGGTGGGTGATTTCTTTATCAATGATAAGAAGGTCGATCTTGATTCTTACCCGGCCGTCCGCACCGCTCTCTGGGTTGGCGCATTAAATAACGACGCCTCACTGGAAACGATAGAAGGTGAAGAGGGAAAATCTTCCATCCGCCTGATCGGTGACCCGACAGAAGGTTCCATTTTGGTGGCAGCCTATAAAGCCGGCGCAATCGCGGCTGACCTTGCAGAATCCTATCCACGCGAAAATGAGATCCCGTTCGACTCGGACCGCAAACGGATGGTAACCATCCACTCGATCAAGAATCCGACCGCAGAGGATATCTCACCGTTCATCGATGCTTCACGCAAAGGTGCGTATGCCATTGCTGTAAAGGGCGCACCGGATATTGTGCTGAAGTTGTGCAACCGTTACCAACCCATGGATGATCACATGCCGGTTGCAATGGATGAAGAAAAACGTAAACAAGTCCTGGCTGCAAATGATGAGATGACACGTCAGGCGCTGCGCGTGATAGGCGTGGCTTATCGTGTGGTCGATGATGTTGCAGAAAAGGTGGACAGTGCGGTTGTCGAACAAGACCTTGTCTTTGTAGGTTTGCTGGGAATGATCGACCCTGCCCGTCCTGAAGTTGGCCCGGCGATCAAGGAAGCCGCAAATGCAGGCATCCGCACTATCATGATCACTGGAGACTATCCGAACACCGCCAAAGCGATTGCAGAAAGCATTGGCTTGTTACGCCCGGGGCACCAGGTGCTCACCGGAGCCCAGCTGGATGATATCAGCGATGCAGAACTTTGTTCTGAAGTGGAACGAACGGATGTTTTTGCCCGAGTTTCACCTGAACACAAAATGCGCATCGTGGACGCCCTTCGGGCGAATGATGAGATCGTGGCAATGACCGGAGACGGTGTGAACGACGCGCCTGCCATCAAACGGGCTGATATCGGCGTTGCCATGGGCATCACAGGTACCGACGTGGCCAAGGAAACGGCAGACATGGTGCTCACCGATGATAATTATGTGAGTATTGTTTCAGCCGTTGAACAGGGACGCATCATTTACTCGAACATTCGCAAGTTCGTGTACTACTTGATCTCATGCAACCTGGCAGAAATCCTCATCATTTTTCTACCGACAGCCTTTGGGAGGCTCATCTTCCCGGCGGATGTTCCGGCTGAATTGTACGCTCCGCTGACTGCCATTCAACTGCTCTGGTTGAACCTGGTCACCGATGGCGCCCCGGCATTGGCACTGGGAACCGAAAAAGGGGATCCAGATATTATGGATCAAAAACCCCGTCCGCCAAAGGAACCGATTATCAACAAGAGCATGTGGGTTGGCGTTACGACGCAGTTCATCTCATTAGCCGCTGTGACCCTGACCGCATTTTGGATCGGGCACAATCACAATTTTGAGTATGCACACACCATGGCATTTGCCACGCTGGCTCTAGGTGAACTGCCCATGGCTTTCACCGCACGCTCCGAACGCTTCTCGATCTTGAAGATCGGCGTTTTCAGCAGCAAATGGATGAACCTGGCCACACTTCTTTCATTGGTTTTGATCCTGGCTGTGATCTATATCCCAGGCGTGAATACAGTGTTTAATACTGTCCCGCTGGGCTGGCGAGAATGGGAACTGATCCTGCCGTTGGTATTGGTGCCTGCAGTGGTGGCTGAGTTGACCAAGCTCGTCACGCGTACAGTGAACAAGAAAAAAGCGGCCTGATCGCTGCGGTTCCCCCTGGTCAAGAAAATGACGACTTGAATTTTTAAGTCGTCATTTTTGGGTTTTGCAGGTTCAATCGATGGATCGGGTCAAAGCTTTGGCGATGAATCAGGCACGGACCATATTGGGCAAGCCTCTCCTGGTGCAGGCGAGTGCCATATCCCTTGTGCCTGGCGAAAGCGTATTGGGGATACAGGTTTTCGCATGCGCACATCCAGGCATCCCGGCTGGTCTTGGCAAGGATCGAAGCGGCAGCGATGCTGAGACTGCGCTGGTCGCCTTTGATGAGGGAGGTTTGGCCGGTGGGAATTTCTGGAAGAAATAATGCATCGATCAGCAGGTGATCCGGTATCAGGCTAAGATTCGCAAGCGCCCGCTGCATGGCCAGACGAGTTGATGGAACGATCCCGTACCGGTCGATCTCTGAAGCATCGGCAAAACCCACCGCCCAACAGGTAGACGCTTCTTTGACCAGTGGCGCAAGAGCTGCGCGTTGTTGGGGAGTGACCTGCTTCGAATCGCGCACCCCTGACAAGATCTGCTGCATCTCCAATGAGCGGGGAAGGACTACAACTCCCGCGACCACCGGTCCAGCCCAGGCGCCGCGTCCGGCTTCATCCAATCCAGCGATCCACCCGCAATCTGCCTGCCACAATGCCGATTCGAAAGCCAGGTCGGGCGCTGCGGGGATGAGAGACGGATCAAGCCTTTTGGTCATATTCGCCCTTGTGCAATCTCCGGCGGATGGCAATCAGATCCATGGCCATGTGGAGCGAATCACGGAAGACATGAATTTTACTGTTGGGAAAATACTGCCAACGGATGGGTACTTCAACCACCCTGTAGCCACGTTTGAAGGCGATGGCCAGGATTTCAACGTCGAAGGTCCAACCCTCCGTTATTTGTAATGGAAAAAGGGTTTGGGCTGCAGCGGCAGTAAAACATTTGAATCCACATTGCGTGTCTTGCAGTTGTGGCAGGGTCAGCCAGCGTACCAATGAGTTGAAGACCCGGCCGACGATGTGGCGGTAAGAAGGTTCGTCCACACGCAAAGACCCGGGAGCTTCACGCGAACCAATGGCGATATCATATTCGTCACACAGCGGTGGAAGAAATAAATCAATCTGGTCGATAGACATCGAAAGGTCCACATCGGCGATGAAACGATACTGTCCGCGGGCAGCAAGAATCCCGTTTCGCACGGCGTTGCCCTTGCCTGCCTTCGACAGGTTGAGCACCCGGCAATTGGGATTGTGCCTGGCAAATTCTTCTGCGATCGCCAGGGTCGAATCAACGCTGGCATTTTCGACGATGATGATTTCGCTCTCAAAATCCTTGCCAGCCAGGTATTGAGCAACCTTTACCAAAGTCTCTGGCAGGCGCTGCGCTTCATTATGAGCGGGCAGAATGATGGATAAATAAGGATCAGTCAAAAGGTCACCTTGTGAGAATAGACTGATACCATTTTATCGTATTTACCGTTTAAGCAATATGAAATTGGGTTCATTGCAGATTTGAAGGGAAGTTGAGGAAATTGACCCTACGGTCCTCGATGGGAGCACCACCGACGGAGAGATCAGCTACTTAAAAAAAGTCGGGGTGGGCGGACTCTGTAATCCCTCGATGGGAGCACCACCGACGGAGAGATCAGCTACTTAAAAAAAGTCGGAGTGGGCGGACTCTGTAATCCCTCGATGGGAGCACCACCGACGGAGAGATCAGCTGCTTAAAAAAGTCGGGGTGGGCGGACTCTGTAATCCCTCGATGGGAGCACCACCGACGGAGAGATCAGCTACTTAAAAAAAGTCGGGGTGGGCGGACTCGAACCGCCGACCCCCGCGTCCCAAACGCGGTGCGCTACCAACTGCGCTACACCCCGATGCCTAGAGTATAATCGGATTACTCAAGAACCGTCAAGGAGAGCCGCACCGCATGCAACAATTCCACACCCGGCAAGTATTGCGAACCACGTTCCTTCTGCTCGCTGCAGCCTTTTTGACCGCCTGCACCAGCTCTCTTCCCAGCAGCACGCCCCTGCCGACCGTTCAAATGCATACCCCCACAGCGGTCATACCATCCACACCCACCCAATCTGCAACCGCGACCCAAGCCGGTCCATGTAGCGAAAACCAGGGTACTCTGCAGGAGACCATGCTCCCGGCAGCGATGCTTAAATATCCTCTTAAAGTGAAAATCTATCTCCCGCCCTGTTATGCCGCGGACAAAACCCTGAGATACCCGGTGTTGTATATGCTGCACGGTATGAGCGACTCAAATGAGCAGTGGGTTCGACTGGGGATGGCTGAAATGGCTGACCGTTTGATCTCAAGCAAGGTCATTCAGCCCCTGATCATTGTGATGCCAAATGAAGACAATTGGCAACTCACCCCAGAACAATCGGGGTTTGGCAACGCAATCATCAATGTTCTGATCCCCTGGGTGGAAAACAATTTCGCAGTGTGTACATGGCGTGCGTGCCGCGCCATCGGGGGGGTATCCCGGGGTGGAAATTGGGCGGTGAAAATCGGCTTCGAGAGTTGGTCGAAATTCATTGCAGTGGGAGCCCACAGCACGCCGCTCTTCTATGGTGAGATCCTACGTCTGGGCGAAGCCGTAAAAGCGATGCCAACCGTCAGCGATGCCCCGGCAGTGTACGTGGATGTGGGCAAAAAAGACGAAAATCTAAACGCCGTCCTGGATTTTGAGAAGGCGCTGACTGACCTGCACATTGTACACGATTATCATTTAAATTCGGGGTATCATGACGAGTCCTACTGGAGCAGCCAGGTTGAAGATTATCTGCTCTGGTATGCTTCTCAATTGGAAAAATAAGCTGCAGGGTTTTGAGCAAATTATTCCGGGTAAAGCTCAGGATTCTTGAATGGGATCAACGCGAACACCACCGCCGGCACATATAACGCCGTGCGGTCGATGGCATCGCCGGTGAGCAAACCGATCGCGCCGTTTCTCTGTTTCGAATTATTTCGCGAAAATATTCGATCATCGGCTTCGCCAAGCTCGACCCCCTGCCTGACCAACTCGGCTACAGTTTTTGGTAGAAAAAACTCACCCGACCGCCCGCGCCCCATTTGATTTTTGGAGTAAACCACAACCCAGGCAAATGTGCCCATGCCGATGGGCCAATCCGCCACCCCGCCTTCGATTCCCACCCAAAAGTCAGCCTCGGGATGGCGGTTTTTCATATCCAGTGCGCGCCGCGTCGCCCCGTCCAGCGTCTCTTCGTCTGTCATGGGTTGGACCGGGATCCCCAAATCGACAGTTGCCTGGACGATCTCAAAATGCTCGTCCGGAAACATCATTTGAAACCCCTTCAGAGCCGCCTTGCATTTGACCGGGTTGGTGGAAGCGATGACGATCGTTTTCATTTTGTGGATGATTCCTCTCTAAAAAAGGTTGCGTTGACTCATCCGTAAAGAAACCTGATGTGGATGCAGTCCGTTAACAAACAAAAAAGGGCGGTTTGATTAACCGCCCCATGTGAAAGTCAACTTTTTAGTAGCTTACTTTTCGAGGCAGCGCTTTGGCCTGCTCGATCCAGTCTTTTACCTGGGGTTCGATCGGCATTTTGCGCACGAGTTTCTTGGCTTTGTTGACTTCGACCATCTTGGCAAACAGGTTTGCTGGAACACGTTTTGAAAGCTCGACTATCGTATCCACTCCCGAAGCTTCGAGAAGGTCTGAATACTCGCTGCCGACACCTTTGATCCGGTACAGGTCGGCTCGGTTGACCCATTCCAGGATCTTTGTCTCATCGAGTCCGGCTTTTGCGGCCAGCTCTTTACGGTCTTTTGGAGTGGCTCCTGCCACGAGCAAAGCGTC
>CAVQOS010000039.1:0-45399 GCA_963714465.1 uncultured Chloroflexia bacterium
TACTTGCGTAGCTTATTATCCAAAAAAATCCGAAATTCTGTTTCCTTTCCTTCGCCTTTTGACCATCTTTCGATTTCATTAATGTCAATCTCTGTTGTATCCCGGATCAAAGTGGCTTGATAAAGGCACTGTTCGTCATGCCAGTGGTAGTAGGCAGCTAACCGATCTTTTACGCAATCGGTTGCCGATAAGATCCGTAATATTCCAGTCGGTAATTCGATTTGCTCGACTCTCGCAACCGGTTCGATCCCCACGGTCAACGGACCTGGAGGAAATTCAACAAAGAATTTCGATTCTGGATGTTTGAAGTAGCGTCCCTCTTCGAGAAAATCGATTTCCAACATCGCCTGTTGAATGCGTTTTCGGTTGATGGAATATATATTTACGAGATCAAGATCATGAGAAACGTATCGGTTTAGGCAAAAATAAGAAGTCGCTGCGCCACCGGAAAGGACCACATGAATTCCTTGCTTTTCCAACCAACTTTGGACATAGGCTGCAATTTCAATTTGCGACATTTCGGAAATAGGCTTCATAAGGGTTTGTCACTCCGCCTGGGTCTACGCCGGTTCATTTTAAGTTTTTCTATCTCCTCTAACGGATAAAAAGAAACTGCCTTCTGGTAAAAGTTGCTTCAACTCAGGTAAGAAGATATACAGAGGGTTAAATTCAAAGATCCTGGTTTTGCCTTCCAAGAAGCTGACCAAAACCCCGCCATTCTCGAATTTCGCCAACTGGTTTTGAACGCCATAAAGATCCACCTGATAAAAGGAAGCGATTTCAGAGGGATATCCTTTACCGCGAATAAGGATAAAGACCAGGACTTTTTCTGCATTTTCAGAACCAAGCAAGGTTTCAATCATAATATCACCAATTATTTTGGTTATATCACCAAATATTTTAGTTATATAACCAAATCTTTTGGTTATTATAGCATTTCAGCACTGAAGATTTCAATAGCAAAGAGAATTTTCCTCAATACAAATTCGGGAAATACCCAATAAAAAATCCCTGAAACTTCAGGGATTAAGAATTGGCGATTATTTTTGTTATTCTTCCTTGGGCGGGGCGGTTTGACCGTAATCCAGCACTTCGCGCACCTGGCTGCCGATCACCTGGGGACCGATGATGCCCTGGTCTTCCATCGAGTCGATCAGGCGGGCGGCACGCGTGTAACCCACCCTCAGGCGCCGCTGGAGCATGGAAATACTGGCCCTGCCCTCGCGCCTTACCAACTCCACCGCTTCGCTGAGCATGGGGTCGCCGCCGTCAGCGCCGCCATCGCCAAACAAGGCACCCTGTTTGAGCGGCACACCGGAAGGCAGGCTGGTATCCATCACCAGGCGCTCGGTCGCGCCTGAAATTCCGCCAGTGTTCATCGAGATGATGCGCCAGTTATCCACCAGGCGCTGAATCTCACCGTCAGCCACATAAGCGCCCTGCAGGCGTACCGGGGCAGATGCATCCGGCGCCTGGAAGAGCATATCACCCTTGCCGAGCAGTTTTTCGGCTCCAGGCTGGTCGAGAATGACGCGGCTGTCGACGCCGGAAGCCACGGCGAAAGCAATCCGCGCCGGGAAATTGGCTTTGATCAACCCGGTGACCACATCCACCGATGGACGCTGGGTGGCGATGATCAGATGAATGCCGGTCGCCCGCGCCAGTTGCGCCAGGCGGGTGATGCCGCGCTCGGTTTCTTCGGGGGCGAGCATCATCAGGTCCGCCAGCTCGTCGATGACCACCACAAGATACGGCAGATGTTCGCCGCCGCGTTTGTTGTATTCCTGGATGTTGCGCGCGCCCACCTGGGCAAAGCGTTTGTAGCGCGAATCCATCTCGCGCAGCATCCATTGCAGCGCGCCGACCACCTTCTCGGCATCCACCACCACCGGGGCGAGCAGGTGCGGGATGCCGTTATACCCGGTCAGCTCCACGCGTTTCGGGTCGACCAGCACCAGGCGTAAATCGTCGGGCGTGTTATTCAAGAGCAAACAGGAAAGGATGGCGTTGACGCACACCGACTTGCCCGAATTGGTGGTGCCGGCGATGAGCAAATGCGGCATCGAAGCAAGATCGGCGCAAATCGGTTTTCCGGCGACATCCTTGCCCAGGGCAAATTTCAGATTGGAGCGGATCTTGCGGAAGGCTTCGCTTTCGAGCAATTCGCGCAGGGCAACCCGGCTGATCTCGGTGTTCGGCACTTCGATGCCCACGTAGCTGCGCCCGGGAACCGGCGCCTGGATGCGGATGCGCGGGGCAGCCAGCGCGAGGGCGAGGTCATCAGCAAGATTGACGATTTTCGAGACGCGTACGCGCATGCGTCCGCCGCGGCTCTCGACAAAATCAGGTTCGACGCCGAACTGCGTGACAGAGGGTCCGCGGTGGATCTCGACGATGTGCGACGGGGCGCCAAACGAGGCGAGTGTCTCTTCGATAATCCGGGCGCGTTCCTTGTCATAATGGGTCTGCACGGTGGCAGGCCCCGCCGGGTCGAGCACGGCATCGATGCTTGGAAGCGTCCAGGGTTTTTCAGGCAGCTTGACGATCTTCAGATCGTCGCCGCCAGGCACCATTGACGCCTGCGATCCGGTTGAGACGGCTGAAGTGGTCTGCCCCACCTGAGCGGAGTGCTGAACACGATCATCAGGATGCCTGCGCAAGCCTGCCGCCGCGCGGTCAATGGCAGAGGCGTCACCAAAATTGATGCGGTTGAAGCCTTCAGGTAAGGGGTCCGGTTGCGGTGTACGGGATTTTCGATCGCTGCCCAGGACACCCGATTTTTGTTGGGAGGAGCTGCGCGGCGCAGGTTTGGGGAGCTTGCCAAAAAGAGCGCCGATGTGCTCGGCTATTTCTGGAACTGAAAGGTCCAGGATAAAGACAATGGAAATCAACGACCAGGCTGCCAGCGCAAACCACGCCCCGGGGCGCCCGAGCGCCTGCGAGAGAAGCCAGTAGATGCCTCCGCCAAGGTAACCGCCGGCCGTGCCGCTCCGTGCAGCGTCAAACCCTGGCATGGCATAGGCAAACCAGCCGAGCAGGTTGAGGTAGAAGAGAACAATGCCGGTAACCCTGCCGGCAGATACACGCGGAAAGCGCTGTACTTTTCGAAACACGAACCACAGCCCGACGAGCAGGAGGGCGACAGCAATGACGATGGATCCCCATCCAGCGACCTGTTTCAAGCCCGTGGCGATCCAGGTGGTGACCGCGCCTTCCTGGGTCGAGAAGAACGAGAGGAGCATCAAGAGACCGGCAGCCGCGACCAACACGCCGATCAGGTCCATTTTACGTTCAGGGCTGAGGCGGAATTGCGCCTTCGCCAGCGGATAGGCGCGTTTCGACGACTTCGTTTTGCGCGAAGAGGATGATTTGGCCTGGGTTTTTCTGGGCACTGGTTTGCGGGGCATATCTACTCGTTGATCGATATAAGATTTACTGTATTGTCAAAATGGATGCAGCTTCCATACCATTTTATCATAGCCGTGATTTTCGATTGTCGGAGCGAGGAGTGTGCATGCTGTCGGGATGCCCATCCCCCCTGCCCCCTTCCGGGAAGGGGGGAAGATTAAGAATGTGGTTTTGAGCGCTACACGCTCAAAACCAGATGAACAGGAATTGCCAACCGCCATGGAAACATATTAAAGAGGAAAATGGTTGATAACAGTGAAATAGGTAGCCAAGCGGCAAAACCAGATGCCATTGCATTGCCAATTAAGAAGGAAATATCGCAAAAAAGTGAGGTTGCCGGGTCAGTTCTCGGCGGATTGAGCTTTTTCGAGAATGGAGCGCGTTGACTTGAAAGCCAAATTGGGCAGCTTGGAGAGCGGGAACCAGGCAGCCTGGTCGGCGTCGTCAGCGGCATGCAGCGTACCGCCCGTCAATCTGGCGGTGTAGACGAGCAAAATGTCAGCACCGCGCGGGTGCTCCCTGCCAGAAATGAGGTCGAAAAGGACAAGGTCATTCACCTCGAGCCCGGTTTCTTCAAGGCACTCACGCGCAGCCGCTTTATCGGGGTCTTCGTATGCATTCACAAACCCGGCCGGGATGCTCCAACTTCCGGCGTAAGGCTCCATGATGCGCCGTACGAGGAGTACCTGGTGGTTGGTCATCACCAATACGCCTGCCGCAACTTTGGGGTCATCATATTGCACAAATCCGCAGCGCGGACATACAGGCCGGAGCTCGCCCACCACTTCCTTCGTTTCGAGAGGTGTGGCGCACATGGGACAATAGATAAAGTGACGGGATTGCGGCAAGCTAGCGCCGCCTGCGGAAGATCAATGCGAGACCGGCAGAAATCACCGCCAGAGAGCCAAAGATGATCTCGAGGATATTGGCTGTGGTCAAAGGTGTGCGCGGCGCTTCTCGAACCGGTAATGCGGCAGCCGGTGCCGTCGTATCGGTGACGACTTTTTGACCTTGTTCCGCTGTTGGAGCAATACCCAGGATGAGATTATTTGGGTCAGCCTTTGCCAATTCTTCAGCAGTTACTGGAGGTTCCGTGGGTGTAGCGTACACAACGCCACCACCAACACCTCCGCCGCCGCCAATACCAGTCAGGCCTGAACCGTCACCGCCACCTCCACCGCCCATGCCCATTGCCGGTGATTGACCGTACGGCACACCGTTCCACAAAATCAGCGGCGGGATGGCGGTAGCATCCATCGCACTACGGGTCCCCTCGTTCGCAGGAGCTGCCAGGTTGGCTGCCGCGGTCGGTGCCATGGCTGTACTCGCGCCGAACAACCCTGGGAGGAACCTGGCCCCGGCAAAAATAATGATCGTCAGTACAGCAGCGACTGCCGAGGTGAATCCAAACAACGGTTGGAGCCTGCTGGGGCGGGTTTGACCTGCCATGGCAGGCGAAATCGTGAAATTCCGGGGGGCGCGTCTTTGCGGAAGAGAGCGCAGCAAACGCCGCGCATAACGCATTTCTTCGATCGAGGATCGGAAGAACGGGTCTTTAGCAGCCCTGGCTTCGACTTTCGCCTTAATCTCGGGCGAAAGTTTTTCATCCAGGTAGCTGGAAATTTGAATTAGATCTTGAGTGGAAAGGGATTCTTTCATCGGTTTATCTCATCCTCAAGACGAAATTCGGAAGGCAATAGTTCCTGAAACCCGCGCAGACAATCACGCAGCTTGAATCGGGCACGGGCGAGTCGGCTCTTGATGGTGCCCAGAGGCGCCTTCACGCTTTGGGCAACCTCTTCGTAATCCAGTCCTTGCAAATCGACCAGGACCACGACTGTACGGAACTCTGTGGTTAAGTGTTCAAGGCAATGTTGAATGGCATGCTCGAGTTCTTTAACTTCAAGCGCATCTTCAGGCAGGGGGTCGCCAGAAGCAATCCAGGCGGGCGTATCGAGCTCTTCGCCGTCTTCCTCGTTGGTCGGCTCCAGGGGTGTGGTCGGATGGCGCTGCTTGCGGCGCAACTCGTCGTAGCAGCTGTTGGTGACCATGCGCAGCACCCAGGCTTTGAACGAGCCACCCCTGAAACTACGCAGATTTTTATACGCCGAGATGAATGCGGTTTGCGTGGCATCGGAGGCTTCATCCTCGTCGCCCAGCATTCTGAAGGCAACGTTGAAGGCCAGGTCCTGGTAGGCCAGGATCAGGCGGTTGAATGCATCCAATTCGCCAGCCATGGCGGCTTGAACCAGTTTGGATTCGTCCATTATTTCCCTCGGGTACTATTGTAGCTTAAAATCTTTGAAATATCTCCCGAACCCTTTGACATCTCAACAAAATCAATCATAACAAAAATAGGACAAATTTTGTATGATTATTATATAATGGTTCATAGTTGAAGCAATGTCTGTTAGTGTAGAGAGGGAAAAATGGACGTACAGATGTGGGTAAAAGCACTCAAAATCATGCCCCATGTTTCTAAAGAAGAATGGGCTAAGCTGGATATCGTTTCCAGGTGGTTGGTGGCAACCCGTGCTGCCGCCCTGGTGACCACGGTAACCTCAGTGGTCATAGCCGGGCTGCTGGCTGCAATCGACGGAAGGTTCAATTGGTGGCGCTTCGTGCTCGTACTTTTTAGTCTCTACTTTGCTCACGGCACCAACAATCTCGTCAACGACCTAACCGATTCAGCGCACGGGGTGGACAAGGATAATTATTTCCGCACCCAATACGGTCCGCAAACCCTGGAAAGCGGCTTGCTGAGCAAGAAACAGCTCTACACCTATATCGGGGTATCCGGTGCGATTGCCTCTGTTTGCGGCATTATTTTGATCCTGACCCAGGCTGCATACACCGGGGGTAACCCGTGGATCACCCTGGTATTGATGGCGATCGGTGCCTTCTTTGTGATGTTTTATACCTACCCGCTCAAGTTCATCGCGTTGGGCGAACTGAGCATCTTTCTCGTCTGGGGTCCATTGATGGTCGCCGGCGGGCATTACGCCATCACAGGCACGTGGAGTTGGGGAACGGTCTGGGCAAGCCTGCCCTACGGATTGGCAGTCACGGCAATCATCCTCGGCAAACACATGGATAAACGCAAAGAGGATATCGCGAAGCACATCCACACCCTGCCATCCCTGATCTCTGAAAAGGCAGGGCGCACCAGCGTGCTGGTGATTTGGGCATTGATGTACATTCTGCCGGTTGCCTTCATCTTTCTCGTCCCCCAATATTTCAGTTGGCCGATGCTTCTGGTATGGATCACGCCTTTACTGCTCAAGAAAAGCGAGCGACAATTTGTCTGGAACGTGTTCACCCACCCTCGTCCAACCGAATCCCCGGAAGAAGCCAAAAGCTTCTGGCCGCTATGGTTTGTCGGCGCGGGGATGATCCACACCCGGCTGTACGGGGGTGTGCTGGTGCTGGCGATCATCCTTGAGACGGTTTTGTGGAAGGTGATCCATTAAAGTTAGCTCGAACGAATGGCTGAAATAAAAACGTAAGGAGCTTCAAGAACAGGACATTCCGGACCGGTTCCACCGTCCGACGTTACGTCTGCTTGACATGCGTCTTGCGCGGTGTATAATCTAGAAAATTCAAAGACCCTCCCGGGGAAATAAGTTCGAAACTGCATTCAGAGAGCCGGCGGTTGGTGCGAGACGGCAGCAGGTTTGAAGTGTTCCACCCCGGACGCCTTCCAGGCGGGTCGCCTTTGCAGGGACGCAAAAAACTGCGTCGTAAAAAGGCCGGAGCAGCCGTTACCGCACAACAAGGCTCAATCATGAGCGAAAGCAGGTGGCACCACGAGCGCGCCCCTCGTCCTGCAAAGGATCGGGGGCGTTATTATTTCTCCAGGAGAGGTGCATTATGCTCGAACTCAATCTCATTCGCGAACAACCAGATCTGGTCCGAAAGTCATTGCGCGACCGTCAAATGGATGACGCGCCGGTGGACGAACTGCTTAAGCTGGATGCAGAGCGTCGCGGTCTGCTCAACCAGGTGGAAAAGCTCAAAGCTGAACGCAACAGCGTCAGCAAGGAAATCAGCCAACTCAAGGATCCCGTGGAACGCCAGCAAAAGATCGAATCCATGCGCTTGGTGGGCGACGAGATTGCCAAATTCGACGATCAGGTGCGCAGCGTGGACGAGCGGCTGCAATACCTGGTCGCGTCCATTCCAAACCTCCCGGACCCGACGACGCCCTATGGCAAAGACGACAGTGAGAACGTCGTTATCCGTTATGAGGGAAAAGTTCCCGAATTCGATTTCACCCCCCTGCCGCACTGGGACCTGGGAACGAAACTGAACATCATCGATTTCGACCGCGGCGTCAAGCTCACCGGTTCGCGTTTCTACATTCTCAACGGGTTGGGGGCAAGGCTCGAGCGGGCCTTGATCGCCTGGATGCTTTCACTTCACAATGAGCAAGGGTACGAAGAACGCTATACCCCCTTTATGGTCAAGGCAGATACGCTTTTCGCCTCGGGGCAGTTGCCAAAATTCATCGACAACCTGTATCACGACGCGGAAGAAGATTATTGGCTGGTACCCACCGCCGAAGTACCGCTGACCGGGATGTACAGGGATGAAGTGCTCGACGAGGCCAAACTCCCGCTGCGATACACCGCCTATACCCCCTGCTTCCGCCGCGAAAAAATGAGCGCCGGAAGGGATGTGCGCGGTATCAAGCGGGGTCACCAGTTCGACAAGGTGGAAATGTACATCTATTCCAAACCCGAAGATTCAGGCAAAGAGTTGGAAAAGATGCTGGCGGATGCCGAAGCGACCTGTGCCGGACTGGGTCTGCCTTACCGCATCAAACGCCTGTGCACGGGTGATCTCGGATTCAATGCACGGGTCACATTTGATGTGGAAGTTTGGGCTGCCGGGCAGGGCGAGTGGCTGGAAGTCAGCTCCGTTTCAAATGTGGAGGATTTTCAAGCCCGGCGGGCGAACATCAAATATAAACCTGTGGACGGCGGAAAACCGCGCCTGGTGCACACGCTGAACGGCTCGGGGCTTGGGCTTGCCGCGAACATTGATCGCCGTACTCGAAAACAATCAGCAGGCGGATGGATCGATCATCGTACCTGAAGTCCTGCGCCCGTGGATGGGCGGGGTGGAAGTGATAAAGTAGCTCATGGATATCATTGGCAATTCGTCCTGGTTCATCCCTGTACTGGCTGCCATCATGGCAGTCGGTTTGTTTGGCTTGTTTTTATACATCATCCCCGGGCTGACGATCATCTGGATCGCAGTGTTGATCTTTGGGATCGTCAAGGGATTTACCCTGCCGACCGGCATCATTTTTGGGGTGATCACTTTACTGATGATCGGCGGAAACATCGTCGACAACCTGATGATGGGCGCAGAGGCGAAGAAAAGCGGCGCCTCCTGGCTTTCGATCGGGGTGGCGCTGGTCGCCGGGGTAGCCGGAACCCTGCTTTTGCCGCCCTTTGGCGGAATTATCGCTGCAGCAGCAGGAATCTTGATCGTCGAGTGGATCCGCAACAAGGACCTTTTGGCCGGGTTGCGATCGACAGGCGGAATTCTCAAGGGCTGCGGGCTGGCGGTGATTATCCGCTTTGGCATCGGGGTGCTCATGATCGCGCTTTGGGTATTGTGGATTGTGATGATCAAGTAAGTTCACGAAGGAGCGCATGGTTGTGTGCACCCCTACCGAATAATCGACATTTTGAAAATCATTTTATTGTTTTTTTGCCTGGCGGGCAAGCACGACCTGGTAAATGACGATCGACCCGGCGACGGCGGCGTTGAGCGATTCAACCTTCCCGCGCATGGGTAATTTGAGCAGGAAATCGCAGGATTCACGCACGAGCAGGCGCATGCCTTCGCCCTCATTCCCAACGACCAGCGCCAGCGGACCGGTGAGAGGGACTTCATCGATGGATTTTGCTTCTTCGCTGCCCTCGAGACCCACGATCCAGGCATCCCTTTTCTTCAACAGCTCGATCGCGCGAGCAAGGTTTTCCTGGGCGACGAACATGTGTTCGCTCGCGCCTGCCGAAGCCGATACCACCGCCGGAGTCACGTCGGCGGCGCGGCGCAAGGGGATCACCACACCATGCACACCCGCCGCTTCAGCCGTACGCAGCAGGGTGCCCAAATTTTGCGGATTCTGGATGATGTCGAGCACAAGCACGAACAGATCTTCTCTGCGTTCAGCGGCTCTTTCAAGGATGGCGTTCAAGTCAACATACGGGTATGCACTCACCTCCAACGCCACACCTTGCGGGTTTTCACCCATGGGCGTTAACCGCTCGCGCGGAACCCGCTCGAGGGGTATTTTTCGGGCTGCGGCAAGCGTCATGATCTCGTGAATGCGACCTTTCTCATCCACACCAGTAGCAACAAGCAGGCGAAACACGTCTCTTCGTTTCGCCTGCATGACTTCGAAAACAGGATTTCTTCCTACGATCCACTCTTTCAAATTAACCTCACTGCCATCGCCAGGTGGTACCTTCTTTGCTGTCTTCCAGAACGATCCCCATATCCGCCAATCGGTCGCGGATTTTGTCTGAAAGCGCCCATAACTTATTGGTGCGCAAGTCCTTGCGTATCTCGATCAGCAAATTTACCACGCCATCCAATTGCGCAGAGCCGGTTTTTTCTTTTTCAAGGGTCAGACCCAGCACGGATGTTAATTCGCAAAGGGTCTGGTGAGCCAATTTCATTTCTGCATCGGTTGCCCCTTCGGCACGTGCCTGGTTGATGACCTTCACAAAATCGAATAATTGACCCAGGGCGTTCGCCGTGTTGAAATCATCATCCATGGCACTGATGAATCCTGCCTTCACTGCCACAATCTGATTTGCAAGGTCTTTCAAGCACTCTGGCGAAGCCCCTTTTGCGCCTGGAAGCTGGCATTTGATTCCACCTCGCAAGCGATCGATGCCTTTTTCCACCTGCGCCAAAATCTCTTCAGAATACGAGAGCGGGTTGCGATAGCCCGAATTCAGAACCAGCATGCGCAGGGTATCAGCCGAATGCAGGGATAAAAATTCCTCGATCGTCACCAGGTTGCCGATGGATTTTGACATCTTCTCGCCCATGAGCTGCAGCATGCCGTTATGGATCCAGTAATGGGCAAATTCCTTGCCGGTATAGCTCTCGCTTTGCGCAATCTCGTTTTCGTGGTGAGGGAAGACCAGATCATTGCCGCCGCCGTGAATATCGATCTGTTCGCCGAGGTAAGCCAGGTTCATGGCCGAGCATTCGATGTGCCAACCCGGACGGCCATTGCCCCATGGGCTTTCCCAGGCAGGTTCACCCGGTTTGGCAGCCTTCCAAAGGGCAAAATCCATCGGGTTTTCCTTGCGCTCGTCCACCTCGATGCGGGAACCCGCCTGCATATCATCCAGCCGGCGACCCGAAAGTTTGCCGTAGGCAGGATCTTTCTCGACCCGGTAATAAACGTCACCGTCGACAGGATAGGCAAACCCTTTGTCGACCAGGCCCTGGATCATCTTGATGATGCCGGGCATCTCGTGCGTTGCCCGGGGGTTGACTGTAGCCGGCAGGATATTGAAATCCTTGAGATGCTCCTCGTATTCGTGAATGTACCCCTCGCCCAGGGCAAAGGGGTCAACCCCCATTTTCTTTGCCCGCAGGATGATCTTGTCATCCACGTCGGTAAAATTCATCACATGGCGTACTTCATACCCTCGATACTCCAGGTATCTACGAATAATGTCGAACACAAGCGCACTCATGGCATGACCAATGTGAGCCTTGGAATAGACGGTGGGTCCGCAGACGTACATCGATACTTTACCCGGTTGCAGCGTCTTGAATTCTTCTTTTTTTCTGCCTAAGGTATTGTAAACTTTCAAACCCATAAACATGCTCCTCTAATGACTTGTCCCGTTCGATTCTTCCGGCCTGCCAAAGATCATCCGTCCGGCAGCAGTCTGCAGCACTTTGGTGACCATCACCGTAATTTCCTTATCCAGGTATTCTCTGCCATTTTCAACCACGACCATCGTACCGTCATCCATGTAACCAACACCCTGCCCGGATTCGCGTCCTTCCTGGATGACGTGCACGCTCATGATCTCGCCGGGAAGCAACACAGATTTCACCGCGTTCGCCAATTCATTCACATTGAGGACGATCACGCCCTGCAACTCTGCCACGCGGTTGAGATTGTAATCGTTGGTGAGTATGGGACATTTCAATTGCCTGGCCAAAACGACCAGTTTTTCATCCACTTCTCTGACGCCTTCCACATCGATGTCGCTGATGCGAACGGGGATGGTCGGTTCTTTTTGCAGCGAAGACAGGACTTCCATGCCGCGTCTGCCGCGCTGGCGGCGCATCGAATCCGGCGAATCAGCAATGTATTGCAGCTCGTTCAGTACAAAGCGCGGGATGAGCAGCGAACCCGGAAGAAACCCGGTGCGCGAGATATCGGCGATCCGCCCGTCGATGATCACGCTGGTGTCCAACAGGATGGTCCGCTCACTCCACGCGCCGCCAGGCGATTCTTTGGCGGAGCCGTTTGACCCGCGAATCGTCGAAAAAATATTCAGGAAATCGTTCTGGCGCATCACAAACAAAGCTATGCCAGCATAGCCGAAAAATATCACCGCAAAGAATGGCATCACTCTGCCAAAGGGTACGGGCAGGAGGGAAAGCGGATAAGCCAGCAGGGCAGCGATCAGCAAGCCGGCGATCGCTCCGATCAACCCCGAAAATAACGTCTGGGCAGAAACCCGCTTAAAAACATCTCGCAGAAATCGGGCTGGACGAGTGGTGAAATAAGGCGTAATGATCAGTCCGATGAGCGCCCCAACCAGGCCTATTGTGAATGTGTATTGTTCCACACTCAAGGCACCCGGTTCCGGATTGATATTTGCCGCGATGCCCAACTGTTGACCCCAGATCATCCCAACGATCGCCAGAATGATCGCAACCAGAATACGAAGAATAAAGTCTGTGCTCATAAGATAACTCCAATAATTGCGTGTTAAGGTGCAGGATGAATGACAATGATTGCAAAGGTACGAAAATGATAGCACGTGAGCGAAATGAAGTCAAATGCTCTTTTATTGCTATACGAATAAAAAATGAAATATAGTTTTGTTGACACGCTCCATGAGGCATGATAGAATTTCAAGGCTTAGACGCCCCCATTGTCTAGTGGCCCAGGACGTGGCCCTCTCAAGGCCAAAACACCAGTTCGAATCTGGTTGGGGGCACTTTCTAATTTAATAAGCAAAACACCAGTCCCCATTGAGAGGATCATGATTCGAATCTGGTTGCACCCGAGGGTGGGCTGCACACAGGGCACCTACTATTTAATTAACAAAACATCAGTCCCCCGTTCGGGGGATCATGATTCGAATCTGGTTGCACCCAAAGTAGGCTGCGCACGGGGCACTTTCTATTTAACAAGCAAGACACCAGTCGCCCACCTGAGTTTATCATTTGCACTATATTTTGACATTTTTGATCTCAAAAAATGATTTTTGGGGACACTAACAAGGGTTAAGGATGAGTTGGAATTTAGGAATGGCATTCATCCGTAAAGTTAAAACAGCCAAGGGAGCTATTGCTTGAGCCAGTACCACCTCATTGATCCTCAAGGAAATACCACGCCATAATTTGGGATTTACCCAGTATTTTTCTCTTTTGCCTGCTTTCCAAAGCGTGTTAAGCGGTCAAGAATTACTTTGCGACATACTCCGGTTTACTTATGTGCTTTGCTCTGTTTTTTTTGCAAACGAAAGAGAGATATTTGCTGTAACAGAGGCCTCTGAATTGGTCAATACTATGCTCATTCGTCTAAATCCAGGACACTAAAATGATAAACTCAGGTTCGAATCTGGTTGCACCCAAGGTGGGCTGCGCACGGGGCCCTTTCTATTTAACAAGCAAAACACCAGTCGCCCATTCGGGGGTCAATCATTCGAATCTGGTTGGTTCGCGCTCCGATAGAGATCATCCGTAGGGACGCCATACATGGCGTCCGAATTGACGACAACAATTACAACCACTATAGATTGCATTATTGCCATAGCTATCTTTGATGACGCGAACGCTTCACGTCGCTCCCCTACAGATGCCCATAGAACGAGCGTGCAAATCTACACCTGTAGAGATGCTACACATCTCTTCTATTACACTTCCCTCCATTGAAGACTTCTCGAAAATCAAAAAAACGAGCATAATCAGAGCATGCATTGTAGACAGAAAATCTTTACCCAGGACCTGACATGCTGCTTCTGATTTTGGCGCTCTTACTGTTGATCGTGTTCGTTTATTGCATCGACTCATTGCTTGTAGGTTATTCTCTCGCAGAAAGGTTCATTGCGGCATTCCTCTGCGCGAGTGCGTATATCATATTCACTTTTGAAATCGCCAGTTTATTTTCGGCTCTGGATAAACCCTATGCAATCCTTCTCATTCAACTCCTCATTACGGTAATAACGGCTCTGCTCCTGCGCAAGAAGCTCCTTCTGCCTTCAACGAAATCCATAAAAGAAGACATAAGGGGAGCTTTTGAATCTCTTCGCGCTTTTATAAAGCAAACCCCCTTTCTATCCTTATATTTCTTCATTATCGTCCTGGCTTACGGTTTTCTCTTTTTTCTGTCCATCTATTTTCCGCAGAATACGAGCGATGCGCTCTATAACCATTTATCCCGCATCGGATACTGGCTTCAGCAGGGCTCGCTGAAACCCTACATTGGATTCAACAATATCGGCGCTACTTACCCGTACAACAACAGCCTGTTGATGCTCTGGCCTATTGCATTTTTGCGGAGCGATGTCCTTTCAGGAAGTGTTCAATTCTTCGCTACGATCACAGCCGCGTTGATCGTTTATCGCATTGGCGTCGAACTGGGTTTTCCCAGGAAAAACAGTCTCCTCAGTGCCCTTCTTTTCCTGACCTTCCCTATTGTGCTATTGCAGTCCATCACGGCGCAAAATGACGCGCTTGCCGCCTGCTTTATCGGTGCAGCTTTCCTTTTCCTGCTCAAGGCATACAAAAAGGAGGTCAAGGGTTATCTTATCCTTTCGGCGTTGGCGTACGCGTTGGCCATCGGCACAAAGCAGTACGCATTATTCGCCCTGCCTGGATATTTGCTTTTATTGATCGTTGTTCTACTTCATAACAAAGGAAATAAGTCGCGAATCATAGTCCCCTGGGTTGTGTCCTTTTTGGTTTTTACGTTCGCAGTGGGGTCGTACAACTACGTTCAGAACGTGTTCACAGTTGGGAGCCTGTTTGGGGAAAGTAGCGTCGTCAGCACTGAAACCATTGATTCCCAGCCATCCAGTTTATTCCAAAAGTTATCCATCAATTCGGCTAGATTGTTTACCCAGTTCATCAGTTGCGAAGGCCTACCCCAGGGCGTAGAACAGAGCTGCATCCAGGCAAAAGCGTCATTATTAACGCCCGTCTTCGCCAATCGAAGCTTCAATATTGAAAATAAAGTCTTTTTACTCGAGCAGGAGACCCCTTTCAAGCTGACCAACCAGTTTGCCCTCAACGAAGAATCAGCCTGGTTTGGCATCCTGAGCTGGATAGTCATTCTCCCCGCAATCGTTTATGGGTTCATCTATTCATTGAAGCATAAAAGGTTCGATGGTCTCGTCATCATTCTTACCTCCCTATTCTTTTTTGGGATCATATCCTCCTTCAAAAACGGCTGGGATCCGTACTCAGGCCGGTATTTGATCACCTTTGTGGTTCTCTTAATGCCCTTTACTGCCCTTTTATTCAACCAAAAGAAATGGTTCACCAAAGGTTTGGTGGCGATTTTGTGTGTAAGCAGTATTTTTATTACGGCGTATACGATCATCAATAATGATTCCCGACCTTTGATCGGGAAAACCCAATTTTACCGGACCAAATGGGAAGATTTCACAATACCGCAGAAGATCGCCTTTCAATTTCTTCCTTTAATCAAGAATGACAATAATGTCTGGGGTGACACCCGGATCCAGTTGAGAACATACGACGATATCAATTACCAGGATCCTTTGGAAATTGTTGATGCTGTTGTCCCTGAGAGTGCATCACTTGGAATTGTCGCCAAAGAGGGATACATAATGGATTATCTCTTCTTTGGAGATTCGTTTGGCCGGAAGATTGTCGCGATCAAGAATGGGGATTTTACCCAACAGCCTGATTCAGCAAGCTTGGATTACCTGCTCATTTCACCCGATTATCCAACGCTAGCCCTGCCAAACTTTGAAGCGGTGACCGAACAAAAGGGGTGGCGGATATTGAAAAGAATCGGATGAGAGGCTTCTGCTGGTTATAGGTTTAGCATTCCGTTTTTTTTGTTGCTCCGGTTTTCATCTGTTGGTTTCCGCGGCGATCATCCTTTAGCGTTCTTGATCCATACGAACAGTATTGTGAAAAACCTACCTATGAGCAGGGTCGCGAAACCTGTGTCTGAATTGGCCGCCTGACCGAAGAATGTCATCCAAACCTGAACAATGCTGGATCCGCGTCGACGGAGAATGATAGCTGTTCTTGAGGTGAATCAAGAAATACTTCCCGATAAAGATGTCTCGCCCCAGGGATTCAATGCACCCCGAGCCTGCATCACTCAGCATAACGATTGCGATGAGATGGGAATTGTCACTTGGGTTTTTAATTCAGTAAACAATTGGGGCGATATCCGTACGACTCTACACTGCAGGCTAATGCCCTCATTTTGACCCTAACCGGACATTCAAGGTAAAATTGAGCCATTGATCGATGTACTCCGAAAACCCATTTCGATCAGGGAGACCATGTTGAAAAGTTCGAGATTTCTCGTTGGATTATTGTTCACTGCCGCCCTTGTGCTGCAAAGCTGCGCACCAAAACCGGCTGAAATTCCAGTTCTGAAAATCGCGCTCCTGCCTGTCATCGATGCAGTGCCCATCTACGCAGCCCAGCAGGAAGGTTTGTTCGAGAAGCACGGAGTAAAGGTCGAGATCGTACCCGTGAGCGCTGCTCCCGAACGTGATCAACTCATGGCTGCAGGTCAGGCGGACGGTGAAATCAACGAAACCGCTTCTGTGATGCTCTTCAACAAGGAAAGCACCCAGATCCAGATCGTGCGATATGCGTTGCGTCCCACCGCCACTTCTCCCCATTTCTTCATCCTGGCATCCGCCAAGAGCAGGATCACGCAGCCCGCGCAGTTGAAGGGCATCGAGATCGGGGTTTCACAAGGGACGGTGATCGAATACGTCACGGACAGGCTCCTGGAAGCCCAGGGGCTGACGGCTGACGAAATCAAGGTGATTTCTGTGCCGAAGATCTCGGACCGCATGACTTTGCTCGCTTCAGGTGATTTGAAAGCCGGTACCATGCCCGATCCGCTGGCGTCGCTGGCTATTCAGCAAGGTGCGGTTAACGTACTTGACGATTCAAAATATCCGCAGTACGGATACAGCGTGATCTCATTCCGCAAGGCAGTGATCGATGCCCAATCCGACGCTGTAAAAGCGTTTTTGGCAGCCATCGAAGAAGCAACCACGCTGGTCAATTCAGACCCGGCAAAATTTGCCAATATTCTCAGCGACCAGAAGATCGTCCCTGCGCCGCTGCTGGCAAGCTATACGCTTCCAACTTATCCTTCAGCGGGCGTTCCCACTGAGGATGAATGGATCGACACCATGAACTGGATGCTCGAAAAACAGCTTGTGCCCGCGAGCATCGCTTATTCTTCATCCGTGACCGCTGCTTTATTACCGTAAGCTGTAACCCCGGAGAAGAGCTTTCCAAGGCGCATTATGATCAACGTTGACCGGTTATCGTTCAGCTACACCCCGGACAAACCGATTTTTGCGAATTTCTCGTGGCAAGTTCAACGCGGAGAAACCTGGTCAGTGCTGGGCGGTTCTGGCTGCGGGAAAACCACTCTCATCTATTTGCTGGCTGGTCTGCTCACCCCGAATAAGGGTGCCATCAAGATCGAAGGTCATGCGCTGCTGCGTCCCCGCCCGCAAACCGGGTTGATCCTGCAGGATTACGGACTGCTTCCCTGGGCGACGGTGCGGGAGAACGCTTTGCTGGGAATGAAATTACGGGATTTTTATGGACCTGACGGTACCCACGCTCCAAAGGATGCGCTGCGGGTGGAAGCGGATGCGGTGGATGGTTGGCTGGAACGCCTGCAGATCGAGGGCGTGTCGCAGCAATACCCGGGGCAGATCTCCGGCGGGCAGCGCCAACGTACCGCCATCGCGCGCACGCTCTCACTGGCGCCCGATCTGCTGCTGATGGATGAGCCGTTCTCATCACTAGATGCCGTGATCAGTGAAGACCTGCAGGACCTGACGCTTGCTCTTTGCCGCGAACAAGCGATCACGCTCATCGTCATCACCCACTCGATCGAGGAAGCTGCGGTGCTGGGTCAAAAGGTGCTGCTGCTGGGGCGTGCGCCGAATTCAGTTGCGACAATCATCGAAAATCCCGAAAGGGATCAGCCGAATTACCGCTACAGTTCTGCCTATCTGAACACGGTGAAAATTCTTCGTGAAAAGTTGGGGGCAGCATGAAACGCCGCGAGCTGATATTGGCAACGGTAGCGCTGCTGGTTCTGTGGCAATTTGCCGCCATGCTCCTGCGCCAGTCGATTTTGCCCACCCCCATCCAGGTGGCTGTCGCATTTTGGCAGGGGCTGGGGAACGGACTGCTTCTGCATTTTGCAGCCAGCTTATGGCGGGTGGTCGCTGGAATTGTAGCCTCAGTGCTCCTGGCGGTACCCGCCGGCCTGGTCATGGGGCAGTCCGAAAAGGTGAACCGTTTCTTTTCCCCGGTGCTCTACCTGATCTACCCGATCCCCAAAGTGGTCTTTGTGCCGATCGTCTTTTTGCTACTGGGTATCGGCGACCTGGCAAAAATCACTCTGATTTTCCTGATCCTTTTTTTCCAGATCCTGGTGCTGGTGCGCGATGCAGCAGTGGGGATCTCTCCCCAGCTTCTGCTCAGTTTGCGTAGCCTGGGAGCGGGACGCAAGGCTCTGTTCCGATTTGTTTATTTACCAGCCAGCATTCCCGCCATTTTGACTGCTTTGCGCCAGTCGATCGGCACAGCAGTGGCAGTGTTGTATATCACGGAGCTTTTTGCCACGCGCTACGGGTTGGGGTATTACATTTACTACCAGGGGAGTACCTTGCTTAACTACCCGGCGATGTATGCCGGGGTCGTTGCCATGAGCCTGCTGGGGTTGGGACTTTATTTCAGTGTGGATGCGCTGGAAAAACGCCTGACTCACGCCGCGTGAGTTATTTCACACCCTATCCACTTTTCCCATTGCCGCAACATCCACCAACCAGGTCAGTCTTCCTGCGTTGGGGTTGACGCGCTGCGCCGGTAGCGTCGCCTCTGCGCCTGGCGCCTTGAAAATCCGCGCCACAATTTCAGCTTTATCTGCCCCTGCAACCAAAAAAAGTATTTGCCGTGCAGCATTGATCACGGGTAGGGTCAGGCTCACGCGGTCCACCAGAGGCGGTGGTGGGGCTGAATGCGGAACTCCAGTCACCCATTTCTCCTTTTCCTCGAGAGCTGGTGTACCCGGGAAAAGGGACGCAGTATGCCCGTCCGGACCCAATCCCAAGAGAATCAGGTCGAACACCGGCGTCTGTTCAAAATAGCGCTGAAGTTCCGTTTGATATTGCTCTGCCGCCTGGATGGGCGGCAATTCGCCTTGAATGCGGTGGATATGCTTCGCCGGAATGTCCACCCTGGAGATCAAATGGTCAGCCGATTGGCGGTAATTACTATCAACATGGGTGGGGGGCACACAACGCTCATCACCCCAATAAAGATGGCACTTTGACCACTCGATCTTCAAAGAGTACGGCTCGCAGGCAAGAAGGTCATACATGCGCAGCGGGGTGGAGCCCCCTGCAAGCGCCACCGAGAATTTTCCCCTGGCAGAGACAGCTTCCTGCGCTGCCGTCAGAAAGAGGTTTGCCGCCCGTTCTGCAAGGGCAGAGACATCATTGATGACTTCAATCTCCAACATGTACATCCACTTCGTCTGTAAGTCCAGAACGCCACACCCGGCCGTCTCGCTTGAGCAATGCCTCCGCTTCCTCAGGTCCCCAGCTTCCCACCGGATACGTGATCAAGGGCGGTTGGTTTGTCGCCTGCCAACCCACGTCGATCGGATCGATCAACCTCCAGGATTGCTCGATGGCGTCGCTGCGGGAGAATAAAGATGTATCTCCATCAAGGGCCTCGAGCAGCAGACGCTCATAGGCATCCGGCAGAGGTTCATCAAAGGAACTGCGGTAGTGAAAATTCATCACCACCGAGCGCATATCCTGATCTGAATCTGGTTTCTTGGCTTCAAAACGCAAATGAATTCCTTCGTCGGGCTGGATGAACAGAGAAAGAATGTTAGGCGTAATCTCTTTGTTTTCGGGCAAGTAAAACAGTAAATGCGGGGGTTTTTGAAATTCAATAATAATTTCGGAGGTTTTTTTGGGCAGCGTCTTTCCGGATCTCAAATAAAAGGGGACTCCCTGCCAGCGCCAGTTATCAATGTAAAGCTTAAGTGCCGCGAAGGTTGCCGTTAGAGAATTGGGTGCAACACCCTCCGCCTGTAAGTATCCTTCGTACTGACCTCTTACGGTGTCTGTTAAAGCAATCGGGCGGATGCTTTCCAAAATCTTGATTTTCTCGTTGCGCACAGCTTCTGCGCGAAAAGTGCTTGGCGGTTCCATCGCCACCAGAGCCAGCAGCGAAAGCAGGTGATTCTGGAACATGTCCCGGACCACCCCAGCTTTGTCATAATAGCCTGCCCTATGACCGATATCCTCTTTTTCTGCGACCGTGATCTGAATGTTGTTGATGTAGCGGCGGTTCCAAACCGGCTCGAAGATGGTGTTTGCAAAACGGAAGAACAGGATATTCTGGGCAGTCTCTTTGCCGAGATAATGGTCGATGCGATATACCTGCATCTCATCAAAAACATTGTGGATGATCCGGTTGAGCTCCTGCGCTGATTTAAGGTCAACCCCAAACGGTTTTTCAACAATGATCCTGCGCCAAAACCTGCCATTGTTGGACGTTTTTGCCATCTCAGCTTTTCCGAGATACCTGACGACCAATGGGTAATGCTCTGGGGCGGTTGCCAGGTAATATAAACGGTTGGCGTCCCCGTTTTCCAAAGTATTCAAATAGCTGGAGAGCTTTTGGTAATCCTCAGGCACATCCAGGTTTCCCTGGAAGTAGGTGAGCAGCTTGCTGAAATTATTCCAATCCTCTTCAGTAAATGTGTCAGGCGAATTTTCGGAAACCCCATTTTTCAAAAGGTCGCGAAAAGTGACATCGGTATACGGCCGCCTGGCATACCCCACAATATGCGCACAAACCGTGAGACGTCCTTTTTTAAAGTTATTGTAAAGGCCCGGGATTAACTTCCGCCAGGTCAAATCACCTGAAGCGCCAAAAATGACGATGGTGGTCGGACTACAGGTTTCTTCCATTCAATCCCTCTTTTCTAAATGAAGCTGCGGATAATTGCTCTTTTTCTTTCCTCTGACAAATTCTGAAGAAACGGCGAATCCGAGAAATTGCATACCAAGGAAGGATACACCATGAGAAAAGGATAACACCAATCAGTCCTCCAGCGCAATAGAAGACTCACTGAATTCAAACACCCTGGTTATGAAAGGCTCGATAGTTCTACACCCTGCCTGCACAATTTCTGCACATTGAAAGTGTATCTTTGTATTGTTGTTATCCCAGGAAGGAGAAAGTTATGCACAGGAAGAATGTTTCAAGATTTTCGGTTGTAGTATCAGCCATTCTGATCCTCGTGGTTTTATCAGGTTGTGCCAGCAGTTCGGCGTCGGCACAATTCAGTACAGGTGTTGTTAAAGAGGTCACAGTCACTGATACTGTAGAATCGAGCGGTTCGATCGAACCGGTTCAGATGGCTACACTCAACTGGGGAACCAGTGGGACAGTAGCAACCGTAAGTGCAAAAATCGGCGATACCGTGACGGCAGGCGATGTTCTTTTAACCCTCGACCCTACAACCGTCCCTTCGAGCATCATCCTGGCTCAAAGCGATTTGTCCTCCGCAAAATTAGCGCTGGAGAATCTGAAGCAATCATCGACAACCACTTCAGATGCCCAACTTGCGCTGGCCAACGCTCAGACAGCTTATAACACCGCCCTGGGGGCAAATTACGGAGCAAGTATTCCGCATGGCACACAAACACAGATCGACTACTATCAAGCGCAAATTGTTATTCAGGAAGCCAAGATCGAGCAATTACAGAAACGGTATAACACCTTTAGCGAGACTCCAGACTCAGATTCCAACAAAGCCCAAGCATATGCTGCTTTGCTTTCTGCACAAATGGACCTAAAAACTCTCAAGGCAAACCTGAACTATTATCAAAATCCCGATAGCACGCTACAGACTTCAGTGACCTCGGCGAAATTGGCTGTGGCAAAAGCCGCCCTTGACGATGCCCAGCGAGCATACGACAGGGTCAAAAATGGCCCAACGGCGGATGATATTGCCGCAGCCGAAGCCAAAGTGAGTGCCGCCCAGGCTACGGTGAATAACATGAAGATCATCGCGCCATTCAGCGGTGAGGTGGTCGTTCTGAGCAACCAGACAGGCGATTTGGTCAACTCTGGGAATCAGGCTGCCGTAATTGTCAACCGCAGTCAATATTACGTGGATGTACTGGTCGATGAAACGCAGATCTCCCAAACCAAAACTGGCGATACTGCCAAAGTCACTTTTGCGGCGATCAGTGGCTTGGAAATATCAGGTAAAGTCACTTCGGTGGATCCCATCGGCGCGACCAGTTCAGGTGTGGTCAATTACACGGTAAGGGTCACGCTCGATAAAACCGACCCGCGGATCCTTATTGGAGCGACCGCAAACGTTGTGATCACGGTCAGCCAGCCTCAAAGTTTGATGACCGTTCCCGTTTTGGCAGTGCAGAATGATGCACAGGGTGAGTACGTGGTGCGCGTGGTCAATGGATCCAGCGAACGTGTCTCCGTCGTTAGCGGCAAAATCGTCGGTACCGAGGTTGTGGTCAAAGGCAACTTGAAAGTCGGCGACGTCGTCCAGGTAACCGCCTCGAGCACAACTTCATCCACCAGAAGCACATCCTCCTCCAATAATCGGGGTGGATTTGGTGGCGGCGGACTGCTTCCATAACTCGGCAATATCTATTATTCGAGGTATTTATGATCGAAGTTGAGAATTTATACAAAACATATACGGTTGGCGATTCCGATGTTCATGCGCTGGATGGAATCTCGTTGAAAATCAACGACGGAGAAATGGTGGCCATCATGGGTCCTTCCGGCTCTGGGAAAAGCACGCTTATGGCAATCCTGGGATGCCTCGATACACCAACAAAGGGGTCTTACCTGATCAACGAGCAGGAAGTCGGGAAGTTCAATGAGAACCAGTTAGCCAACCTGCGTGCCCATAAAATCGGCTTTGTCTTTCAGCAGTTCAACCTGCTGCCCAGAACCAGCGCACTTGAAAATGTGGAATTGCCTCTGATCTATGACGGCGTCACCCCAAAACAGCGCAGTGAAAAGGCGAAAGATGCCTTGCGCATCGTCGGGCTCGAGGACCGGATGCATCACCGTCCGAACCAGCTTTCCGGCGGGCAGCAGCAGAGGGTGGCCATTGCTCGGGCATTGGTGAACGATCCGGCGATCCTACTGGCAGATGAACCTACCGGTAACCTGGACAGCAAAAGCGGGTCTGAGATCATCTCTTTGTTCCAGCAACTCCATAAAGAGAAGCATCTGACCGTGGTGTACGTTACCCACGATCCGTTTATCGCGCGGCATACGGAACGGATCATCCATCTCAAAGATGGCAAGATCCTCTTTGAAGAGCAGGTAAAGAACCCGATCCAGGCTGGTACGCCCCGCCCGGATGAAGTCATCGACAGCGTGAATGGAACTTCAGATCTGGATGTGGAGGTGGCAGCATGAACTTGCTCAATAATCTGCGCGTTGCCTTTCGGTCACTCACCGCGAATATGCTAAGATCGTCCTTGACCATGCTCGGCATCGTCATCGGAGTTGCCGCAGTGGTGGCTCTCCTTTCAATTGGTCAAGGTGTAACGGCGGGTGTGACCAGCAGCGTGGAAAACCTGGGATCGAACTTGATCACCGTCTCCAGCGCGCGTTCTTTTCAACCCGGGGTAGTGGGCGGCACTTCCGCAACCCTTTTATATGAAGATTATCAAGCCATCCTGGCCAACACGACGAATGTCAAAGCCATCGCGCCTGTCTACCAATCCAACGAACAGGTGGCCTACCAGGATAAGACCTCAAGTTACCAGGTCGTAGGGACCAATGAAGACTATTTCACAGTGCATGCTTATACCATTTCGAGCGGTCGTCCGCTGCTGGCTTCTGACAATGAAACCCGGTCAAAAGTGATCGTCATCGGTTCGACTGTGGCGACAGATTTGTTCAGTGGATTGAATCCCATTGGACGAAGTGTGAATATCAATAATTCAAAATTCGAAGTGGTGGGCGTCCTTGCGACGAGCGGGACAATCGGATTTGGAAGCGCAGACAATGCGATTCTCCTCCCGCTGCAGACTGGTTATACCCACCTATTTGGATCTCGTGCAAAATTGAATGGAAAACCCACTTTGTCGAGCATTTCACTTTCTGCCGCATCGGCCGATGACGTGACAACCGTAATCTCGCAAGTTGAAACTATCTTACGTGGACAGTTGGGGTTGGGTCTGAATGATACCCTCGGATTTTCAGTTTCCAGCCAGGCTCAGGCTCTTTCCACTTTGTCTTCGATCACCAGTACTCTGACTTTATTTTTAGGCGCCATAGCCGCAATTTCCCTTCTCGTAGGAGGGATAGGGATTATGAATATATCTCTTGTTTCGGTAACCGAACGCACCCGCGAAATCGGGCTGCGTAAAGCCGTGGGAGCCACACGCCGGGCAATTTTGCTCCAGTTCCTCATCGAAACCGTGTCGCTGGCAATCATCGGCGGAGTGATCGGTGTCGCCCTTGGCATAGGGATTGCTCTTCTAGTCTCTCTCTCCGGGTTAATTAATGCTTCCATTACATTTGGCACGATTGCGCTCTCTTTTGGCTCTGCAGCGCTTATCGGCCTGTTTTTTGGAATTTACCCGGCTTATCAAGCTTCAAAACTCAGTCCCATCGAGGCGTTAAGATATGAATAACACGATTGTTGAACCAAAAACAAAAAAGAATCTCTTTAAAGATCGTCCGGTTACATTGATCATTGCAGCAGGGTTATTCCTGCTGCTGATCCTTGTCTATGCCGTTTTGCCATTAACCGGACTTGAACGGTCCCTTGTGCGAAGTGGAGCCCAGGGATTTAACCGCGGACAATTCGCACAGAATTTTAATCCGAATAATTTACCACAAAGGCAATTTCAACAGGGACAAGGTACAGACCAAAATAGTGTTCGACCAGGCCGAACCTTCAATTCGAACTCAGGACTAACAAGGGTCTTTCTCATCCTAACCAATATCATGCGTTGGACGATCATCGCCCTCGGAGCGCTTGCCATCGTCGGCTTGTGGCTGAAGAAACGCTGGGGAATTGTGCTGGCGATTCTGATTTCGGTCATCGCCTTCGCCTCGACCGTTCCCTCTCTTTTCCGCCCATCGTTTAGTGCAGTTTCCATCGTGCTGAATATTGCGATTCTTCTGCTTTCTGTCGGCGTGATCGTGTTGAGTCTCCTCCCACGATCTCGTAAACCAGCCGCGGCGTTATAATTAATGCAGGGCGGTCAAAATGGAATTTGGCTGCCCAAAAAAAATGTTCAGCAGCACAATATGCGAAAATAAAATGGCCAAGAAAATTCTACTGGTGGATGACGAACAGAAAATTGTCGAAATCTGCGCAGATTATCTGAAGGCAGCCTACTTCGACGTTGTCTCGGCGAATGATGGAAAAACTGCCATCGCGCTTTTTCATCGCGAGCACCCCGATCTGATCGTCCTGGACTTGATGATGCCCGGGATGGACGGGTTGGACGTGTGCCGCGAGATCCGGCGTGAGAGCAATGTGCCCATCATCATGCTTACCGCCCGTGTGGAAGAAGCAGACAAGTTGATCGGACTGGAGCTTGGAGCCGATGATTACATCACCAAACCCTTCAGTCCACGCGAGCTTGTTGGACGGGTGCGCGCCGTGCTGCGCCGTGCCAATGGCGGGACTCCGGCAGAGGTGATGCGCGTGGGGGATATTACACTGGACCGAAACCGCTACGTAGCGGTCACACCTGAAGGTGAAAAACCGCTCACCCCCACCGAATTCGAACTTCTGGCTGCACTGGCCAACCAGCCTGGACGCATTTTCTCCCGCTCACAGCTTTTGATTGCCGTCAGAGGTGTGGCATTCGAGAGTTATGAGCGTGCCATTGATTCACATATTCGCAACCTGCGCAAAAAGATCGAACCGCTCGAAGGCGAACCAAAATACATTATCACAGTGCATGGAGTGGGATACAAATTTGTTGCCGAATGAAAACTAAGAAGAATCAGCCCTCGTCAGTGAAACAAATCCGCGGAAGATTAATTCGGACTCTCTTCCGGGCTTTTGCAATTGTAGTCAGCCTGCTGATCGTTTCGATCATGGGCGTAACCATTTTAACCATTCTACAAAACACCGGTCAAAACCCATTCTTCAGAGCCCCAAATGCTTCACTCCTGGAAGCCTTTTACATTGGAAAAGGCAATTGGAGCGGATTGAGTTCGCTGATCAATGAATCAACCGTGCCCGGAGGTCCGTTTGCCGGGGTCGACTGGAAGAGGTCGGTTCTTTTGAATGCAAATGGCGAAGTCATTATCGATCATGGCAACCCGAACAGTCAGCTCGTTGGACAGATTTACCAGCCAGAGCCTGATCAAAATCTCGTCCAACTCACGGTAAATGGCAATATCGTCGGATATTTGGTGCAGGACCGGCAAGATCGTTATCATCCAATTCAATACACGTTCTCGGTCATCAACCCGATCATCCTGGTTTCCATTTCCTTGGGTATTTTGACCATTGTCTTCGCCATTTTGCTCACTCAAAAAGTGGTGGATCCGCTGGCAGATGTCATCGATGCGGCAGAAAAAGTAGGGAAGGGAAACTTCACGGCGCGTATTCCTTCCAGCAAGCGGACAGATGACCTGGCAATGTTGGGCGAACATTTCAATGCCATGACCGAAGCGCTCGAGCGCAATGACCGCGAACGCAAAGAGATGACCGCCGATATCGCGCATGAACTGCGCACTCCGCTCACCGTTCTGCGCGGTCGACTCGAAGGCATCGTTGATGGAATTTACCCTGCAAACGAGGTCAGCATCTCCCCTGCTCTGGAAGAGACTTACCTGCTCGAACGTCTTGTTGAGGATTTGCGGCTGCTCAGCCTTGCCGAATCACATCAATTGCACTTTGAGACCAAATCCGTAAATCTGAAAGAACTCACGCAAAAAGTGGTCACCGTATTCCAGGCACACGCCGAAAGCCAGGAAGTAGAGCTTACCTTTACTTCCCCCGAGACCCTTCCCAATGTCATTTTGGATCCTCAGCGAACCGAACAGGTGATCGGAAATATCATTGCCAATTCGCTCCGCTATATTCCAGGGAAAGGCTGGATTCGGGTCGAGCTGGGTACGAACGCTGAGAAAGTCGAGCTATCCATTTCGGATAATGGTCCAGGCGTGCCGGAGGATCAGCTCGCAAATATCTTTACCCGCTTCTGGCGCAGCGAAAAATCGCGCTCACGCGCGACGGGCGGTGCAGGCCTCGGGTTGACTATTGCCAAACAACTCATCGAAGCCCAGGGCGGCACGATCAGCGCGAGCAACTGTGCGGAATGTGGGTTGAAAATCACGATCCTGCTTCCCAAAGAACCTGCAGCATCGTAAAAATACGCCGGAGTCAAGTCTTACTCCGGCGATCTTATTTATGCAGCAACTTTCGCATCCCTCATCTTGAACACTAACAGCAGGCAGATCAATAATGACAGTGCGCCAAATAACAGGGCAAAGGTAAACGATCCATCAGGTGCGCGAAATGCTTCCATAATATACACAAAAACGACCGATGCCTGGCCAAAGAGCTGGATCAGGCCATTCAACGTGCCCTCGGGGGTAGGAAAAGTAACCTCAGCGGAGTATTGCATGCCAATGGGATTCGCCCCGACCAGGAAGAAACCCATCCAAACTCCTGAAAAAAGCAGAAATCCCAGGGACTGGGCAAAAGCAATGCCGACCAGACCTGGGATGGCGAGGCCGATGCTCAGAAACAAGAAAAACTGGCGTTTCTGAAATTTATCCGAAAGCGCTGGCAGGATCACAGCCCCCAGCACACCGCCCACCAATATAGCTGCACCGAGCGTTCCAGCATCGGTGGGAGAAAATCCTCTTGGACGAACGATGTTCTCGATCCAGGTGGAAATCCCGTTGAAAAGCCCGAGTCCGACAAAGGTGATGATCAGCCAGTACCAGAAGGCTTTTACTTTGAGCGCTTGTTTCAAACCATCCAACATTAAAGCGCGCGCTTCCATCCCCGGCGGGCAAGGCGGCGTGGGAGGGTTCTCCCGCGCGAAAATGAGAAAAAGCAGGGCGGAAAAAGCAGCAATCTCACCATAGACCAACTGGATATGCGGAATGGAAAATGTTTGGATCAGCATCGGGGTGAATACCATCCCCAGCGCTATACCGACCAGGTTTGCCAATGTTACCAAACCCACTGCGGTGGCTCTTTCTTTAAGCGCAAACCAATTCGCAGCCACTTTCATCCAGGCATTCAACAAGAACGGCTGGGCTGCTGCAATCCCAATGGTGCTGATCAACACCAGGGTGTAATTTTGCCCCACCAGACCCCTGAGTATGCCAAAAACTGACATGAGAATGACGCCCACCCCAACTGAAAGCTTGAAGCCGTAGGTATCGATCAGCCAGGATACCGGGATGGAGAGGGGCAGGAAGGCGATCATAAATACCATCGAGAGAAAGCCGATCTGCAGGTCGGTGACGCCATAGAATTTGGCGGCAGGGCCGGTAACGGGTGCATAGGCGATCCATAATCCCTGGATCGTGAGATTCACGAACATGAATACAGCCAGGACCACCCAACGGTAACGGTAAACCTTGAAATCGAGTTCTGCCATGAAAATCTCCAGCAAGAGGATGAAAGGATTGGTCTATCATAGTACTAACCCTCAAAAAAAGCATTAGATTCGTTCGCGCAATCCTCGAGGCTGAATTGGATCACCTAAAATGGGATCGAGGAAAATCATCAAAGAACTGGGTGATCTTCTTCAGGCGTAGAACCTGGATGGACATGATATGATCAGACCATTCTGTGCTGCGAGGGAAATATGCTGTATCTCCTACTGGTATCGATCGCCTGGGCGTTTTCCTTCGGATTGATCAAAGGCAATCTTGCCGGGGTCGACTCGAACTTCGTTTCTTTTGCCCGCATGGCATTTTCTTTGCTAGTATTCCTGCCATTCGTGCGTTTCAAGAAGATTCACCCCAAACGCATGCTGCAACTGGCATTCACCGGTTTTCTGCAATTTGGCATCATGTACATTGCCTATACTGCATCCTTCAAATACCTCAAGGCATATGAAGTTGCCCTGTTCACGATCTTCACCCCCATCTTTGTCACACTGATCAACGATGCCATGCGCAAGAAATTCACCTTTGCCTTCCTGCTGACTTCCCTCCTGGCAGTGGTCGGGACGTATGTGATCGAACAAGGCCAGGCTCTATCAACCGGGATCTGGCTGGGTTTTTTGTTGGTGCAAATTTCAAACCTGGGATTTGCTTTTGGGCAGGTGTATTACCGAGGCCTGATGGCTGATGAAAAAGAATTGAAAGACAAGGATGTCTTTGGAATTCTTTACCTTGGGGCGTTTATTGGAACAGGCATCGTGAGCTTGATCTTCACCCCTTTTGGATTGCTGCAGCTCACCCCAACCCACTGGTGGACGCTGCTTTATCTCGGAACCTTCGCCTCCGGAATTTGTTTCTTCATCTGGAATTACGGAGCACGCAAGGTGGATACGGGTGCATTGGCGATATTCAACGACCTGAAGATTCCATTGGCAATCACCGTATCGCTGGTGGTGTTTGGCGAAAAGACGAATCTAGCTTCTTTGTTGACCGGCGGGGCAATTATTCTTGCATCGCTGGTTCTCAACGAGATATATGTCAGACACAAAACGGTGCAGCTTGCAGAAGCGGCAGAAGTTTGAGCGTCCATGCTTCATGGCTCAATAGTAAACAATGGGTCAAAACTCCCATCGCCGTGGTGCGGATCCATAAATGCTTAAGGGACACTCTAGAAAGAGATCAACACTCTTAACAATGCCAGGGGCAGATCATCAGTATCTGCCCCTGCACTATTTCATGCTGAAAGTTTGATCACTTTTTTTCGGCGATCTTTTGCACGATACGAACGATGACTTCCACTGATTTATCCAATGACGCAGTGGGAATGCACTCATACTTGCCATGGAAGTTGAACCCGCCGGCAAAAAGGTTCGGGCACGGCAATCCCATGAACGAAAGACGCGAACCGTCAGTGCCGCCCCGCACCGGCAGGGTAATGGGTTTGATCCCGGCGTCGATGATCGCTTCCCGGGCATAATCCATGATGTACATATGGGGCTCGATACGTTCGCGCATATTGTAATACTGGTCTTTGAGTGAAACTTTGACCGTTCCCGCTTCATACCTGCCGTTGAGAAACTCAGCCGCCTTCAACATCATGGCTTTGCGGTTTTCGAATTTCGCCCGGTTGTGATCGCGGACGATATAGATCATCTTGGTTTTTTCCACCGTGCCTTCCATCAGGAACAGATGGCTAAAACCGTCATATCCGTCGGTAAATTCCGGCCGTTCGTTCACCGGCAAAAGCACATTGAATTCCATGGCCACCAACAAGCTGTTGATCATCTTGTCTTTTGCAGATCCGGGATGGACATTCTTGCCCTGCACTTCCACCACTGCTTCAGCAGCGTTGAAGGTTTCATATTCAATCTCGCCCAATTCTCCGCCATCGATGGTATAGGCAAACTCGGCTCCAAATTTCTTCACGTCAAAGAAATCCGCGCCGCGACCCACTTCTTCGTCCGGCGTGAAGCCTACCTTGATCGTACCGTGTTCGATCTCGGGATGCGAGACCAGCGTTTCCAAAGCGGTCATGATCGCAGCAATCCCGGCTTTATCATCAGCTCCCAATAATGTCGTTCCATCCGTGGTGATCAATTCCTGGCCAATATACTTTTTCAGTTCGGGGAAAATCTCTGGCGAAAGATGAATGTCTTTTTCGGCATTCAAGAGGATGTCGCCGCCGTCGTAGTTGGCAATGATTTGAGGATTTACCCCTTCACCCGGCATATCGGGACTGGTATCCATGTGGGCCAGCAATCCAACCACAGGCGCCGGGCGAGAGATATTAGCCGGTAATGTTGCCATAACATAACAATGCTCATCCAGGCTGATTTCCTGCAAGCCAAGGTCTTGCAGCTCTTTTACCAAAATCCTGGCAAGGTCAAACTCATTCGGCGAACTGGGTACCTGGTCCAGGTTTCTTCCAGATTGGGTATTGATTTTCACATAGCGCAGTAGTCTGTCTTTTGCTGAGGTCATGCTTCCTCCAATAGGTGTGTGAGTGCACTAATTATAGTCCGATTGGATTTCGCAGACCCATTTAAAGCAGAAGACCGTCTTGCGACGGCCTTCTGTGTTAGGGCGCTGCGGCTACCCTACTTTATCGTGAGGAGGGATGCCGCAGCGCTGCGTTCAAAACTTCTACATATCATGGACATCGCCTCCTCTTCGTTAGGATGGTAAATGATCAACTACACCTGTAGTAAATCATAATTGCCAGCCCCTGTCAAGTTCGTGTTGGAACAAGCCTTGCAGTGATTCACCGTCTTCCTTATAATGCCTTTAATGTCCCTTTCGCGTCTGTTTACAAAAAACCGTACTTTGACCATCCTCTTGCTGGTATGGATTGCGGGGATAACGTTCCTTTGGCTGGATCTGGCGCCTGAAGGGGTGGCTGGAAAACTGCATGCGATTGGATATGGGGTCTGCCACCAAATTGCGTCGCATACGTATATGGTTAATGGATTGCTGCTGCCGTTGTGCAGCCGTTGTACCGGACTATTCCTGGGAGCGTTAAGTACGATAGCTGTATTAAGTTCACAATCAAAACGAGGGGGTTTGCCAAAAGCAAAAATTAGCTGGATCTTGCTTCTGTTTTTTGGAGCCTTCCTGGTGGATGGGATCAATTCCAGCCTGACCTTTTTTGATGGCTGGCACGGCATCTATCCACCCTCGAACCTGTTACGGCTGATCACGGGTGTCGGCATGGGAATCGTCATGGGAACTGTGCTCATGTCCATCTGGAATCAGCTTTTATGGGTCGAATTTGATGAAAAGCCGCTGCTGAATTCATTTTCACTACTGGCAATCTGCGCGGCTGCAGGGGTTTTGATCATCCTCCTGGTAGTCGCCAACCTTCCGCTGACTTACTATCCGCTGGCGATTTTTTCCAGCGGGAGTGTGGTGCTTCTTTTATCCATGGTGTACACAATGCTCTGGACGCTCGGCTTGAAGAAGGAAAATACACTGGTCCATTGGCAGGATCGGACCTGGATATTTCTTTTAGGGGGTCTGACCGCCATGGTTCAGCTCGGGCTGATGGATGCACTGCGTTTTGCATTAACCCAAACCTGGTCCGGTTTTATGTTATGATGCAATTATTGGAGTGAAATGGATATACTTTTCAATATTTTTTCGGCTTTTGGATTGTCGGCAAGTGCAGGATTAAACGCCTATATCCCGCTGCTGACGGTGGCAGTGTTGGCTAAGTTTACCAACCTGATCACCTTGACCAGTCCATGGGACACATTGACCTCGTGGTGGGTGATCGGGGTGCTCATCCTGCTCTCGATCGTGGAATTCTTCGCGGATAAAATTCCGGCGGTCAATCACGTCAACGATGCCATTCAATCCCTCGTCAGACCGGCAGCCGGCGCCATTGTTTTCGCGGCGGGCAGCTCGAACATTGCCCATGTGAACCCGGTGGTGGCGCTGATCGCTGGGCTGCTTGTAGCCGGAGGGGTCCATGCCGTAAAATCACTGGTGGTACGCCCCGCAGTCACGGCAACCACCGCAGGCATCGGCAACATACCGGTCAGCATTGCTGAAGATGCGACTTCGACCGTCGTTTCGTTTCTTTCCATCGTTCTCCCGGTAATCATTGTCTGCGGCTTCATACTTGTGACGACCATTATCGTCACGAAATTGATTTTCAGGAAACATCCCGAGCCTGTAGATACGGGAAATTACCACAAACGATGACACTCCCTGAAAACCATGAAGAGAAACCCACGATCGCTCCTGAAGAATTGGCCAGGCGCAAACGCCAGGTCTGGTTGGTGACAGGATTCATGGTTCTCGGTTTTTGCCTTGCGGCAACCCTGCTCCTGGTCGTGTTTGTTGTTTTTGGTGCAGACATCCGGCTGATTCTGGCAAGCCTTTTCAACAGGTAACTCATTCATTCCTGCTGCAATTCCTTTTCCCCCAGGATCACTTCTCAACTCCGCAATAGCTTTACACCTAAAGGCAACGCTAATTTTTTTCGGGTTGGGTCAGATTCATTTTCCAAAAGATCGGGATAAAAATAAATTCAAGGGGTGAACAACTTACTCATCCAATGTGAATGGCAGCGGATACTTGAATAGTGTTCGAAGCTCAGCCAGGGCTTTCAAGGCATGCTTATGGTCCTCTTCAGCCAGGTCGAGCCTCTCAAATTCGTCTTCATCCAGAACGAGTTGCGTGCCGTCCGGAAAGATGAGCAGATCCAGGGCGAGATCGATATAGCTGATCTGTGTGTCAGTGATGACCGCCGGGCGCGTAACATTGCAGTACCAACCCTTGAGCGCCCCGGTAATGCGGTCATGAATCTCAAAAATGTTGTACCAGCGATCAGTGAAATATTCCTCCAGGAAACGGTCGCCTTCAGCAAATACCATGCCGTGAAAAGGCAGATCCTTGCGGTTGAAGTAAGCTTCGATCAGGATCGAATGGTCGTCTTTTTTCAAAACGGTGCCGTTGTAGCGCCAGGTTTCCACCCCCGCGAGATTCTGCTTGATCACGACAACATCATTCTTCATCGAGCCTCCTCAAACCAGAGCAGCGCTTCGGGCTTCACTTTCAACGTAACCATTGCTCCTTCTTCGAGCGGAGTTTGAACGGAGAAGTTGAAATCAAGATCCGGGGCAACCTGTACCTTCAATTGATAATGATCGACCTGAAAAACGCACGAAAGCACCTTACCCGATAGAATACTTTCTCCATGCTCCTCTTCAGTGAGCTCCACCCAAAAAGGTTTCACCAAAAGGGTTCCCCTTGAACCGGTTGGGGACGAACCCTGCTTCTCTGGAGTGAACAGCCCCTGCTGGGTTTGTATACTGAACGGCCAGGTACCGGCCACCTGACCAGGAAGCAGGTTGGACATCCCGAGGAAATCAGCCACCCACAAATTTGCCGGTTGAGCATACACGTCGCTGGCATTTCCCGCCTGCTCGATCCTGCCGTCATGCAGCAGGGCGATGCGATCCGATAGCGCCAGGGCTTCATCCTGGTCGTGCGTGACATAGATCGCCGGGATTCCGGTTCGATGAAGCTGCTCGCGTAGTTCTTCCTGAAGTTGCCCGCGGAGAGCCCGATCCAAGGCGCCAAGAGGCTCGTCAAGCATCAACAACTTGGGGTGGGGCGCCAAAGAGCGCGCCAACGCCACGCGCTGCTGTTCACCCCCTGAAAGGTCGGTCACCCTGCGCAAAGCAAATGCTTGCATATTCACTTGAGCCAAAACCTCGTCCACCCGCGCTTTGACCTCATCCGCAGGGTGCTTTTGCAAGTTCAGTCCAAAGGCGACATTTTCAGCCACGTTGAGATGCGGGAAAAGGGCAAAATCCTGAAACATCAACCCGAAACCGCGTCGATGGGTGGGCACATTCGACAAATCTTCGCCATTCCATAGAATTCTTCCGCGGTCAGCAGGTTCAATGCCGGCGATAATCCTCAGCAGGGTGCTTTTACCGCTGCCGGACCTGCCCAGCAGGCATAAAAGCTCGCCCGACTGTACCTCAAGCGAACAATCAGTCAGCAGGTCCATTCCTTCATAAGTTTTTCCAATATGTTCGATGGTTAGTTTATCCAATTCGCTTTCCCCATTCTTCTCGATCCGTTATTCACTGGCGCTTTGAATCTTTTCGAGCAACGCTATGGCTGCGCCGCAGACCAGCAGCAAAATGGTCGACATTGCCATCGCCTGACCATAATTCATGGCGCCCGGTTGCGAAAGATAACGATAGATGGCGATCGGCAGGGTCGGCCGGTCGGGACGCGCCAGGAAGGATGTCGCGCCGAATTCACCCAACGAGATGGTGAAGGAAAATATGGCACCCACCAATGCCGCGCGGCTGATAATCGGCGCTTCCACTTTTGCCCACACCTGCCAGGGCGTCGCGCCAAGCACTTCAGCCGCCTGGCGGTAGCTCGCCGGAATGGACGCCAGCACAGGCTGCACCGTCCGCACCACAAAAGGCAACGCCACAAGGCTATGCGCAAATGGGATGAGCAGTGGAAAGCTCCTCGCATCCAACGGAGGATGGTTAAATGTGACAATAAATCCCAGCCCAAGCGTCACCGCCGAGGTCCCCAACGGGAGCATGATCGCCAGGTCCATCAACCAGCGCCCCCTTTTGACGCGCGTGAGGGCGAAGGCTGCCATCAGCCCAAAACTCAGCGAAATCAGCACCGTAACCCCAGCATACAGCAGCGAATTCAATGCAGCCTTGGCAGGCGGAACGTAAAAGATCGAGTTATTCGGGTTGATAAAAAGCTCACGGTAGTAATCCAAGGTGAATCCGGTTTGGACGGTCCCGCGCTCTCCCCGGTCAGCTTCCAGACGAGTGACCGAACGTGATACGAGGGCTGCCATCGGAAATACCTGCAGCAGGATCAGGAAAACGACCACGACCGCCACGATCACTTTTTCACGCAGAAGCCTCGGGAGCCTCACCCCCTCGCCTTTCAAACGGGGCAGCAGGGGAATATTCATCCCCCCAGCGAGGCGCGTATAGACCCAGGTGATCGCCAGGGTGCAGATGATTTGCACCAGCGAAAGCAGACCTGCAATGGGCAGGTTCAGGAAGGAAAGCGCCTGGGTATAAACGGCAACCTCGAGTGTTTCAAATTGAGGGCCGCCCAGGATGAGAATCACGCCAAAGCTGGTAAAGTCAAAAAGAAAAACAAGCAAGGTGGCGGCGATCAGCGGCGGCCGGAGCAATGGAAAGGTGACCTTGCGTGCGACCTGGGCTTGAGACGCGCCCAGAACCCTAGCCGCCTGTTCCATCTTTGGATCGAGCTGCGCCCAGGCGCTCCCCACCACGCGGATGACAATGGGGATATTGTAAAAAACATGGGCGATCAAAATGGCAGCCAGGGTATTGGTGATGGTCAGGGGCGGCGTGGATAGATTAAAAAGCGTCATCAAGCCCAGGTTTATCCACCCGCGCGGACCCATCAACGCATTGATCCCGGCTGCCGCCACCACGGTGGGCAAAATGAACGGCAGGGTTGTCAGCGTCCGCAGAAGTTTCTTGCCCGGAAAGGAGAATTTTCCAAAGACATAGGCAGCCGGCAATCCCGCCAATAGGGTAAGAAGGGTGGAAAGAGCCGCCTGCCAAGCCGTGAACCATAAAGGGCGCAGGATGATCGACGGCTGGATGGGCTGCGCCCTGGCGATTATTTCAGTGAAGGCTAACTTTAGGATAGAAGCAAGCGGGTAGAAAAAGAAGATTCCCAGGAATATCAGTGGGACAGCCCAAAGAATGCCATTGAACCAACGGTAAGAGCTTCTTTTCACCCGTACCCCCTAGTGCAAGACTGTGTTGGTCCAGTCTGTGATCCACTTATCCCGGTTTTTAGCCACCAATGCAGGGTCGAGAAGAGCCGGTTGGTCTGCCTGTGTGGCATATTTGGTGAATTCTTCAGGGAGACTTGCGGTTGGATTGACCGGATACACGAACATCTGCAGCGGCATGTCTGCCTGGAACTGCTGGCTGAGCATAAAATCCACGAATTTTTGCGCGAGGCTTAAATTCTTCGTGCCTTTCAAGATGCCCACGAACTCTACTTGTCGATAACAGGTGCCTGGCGCCGTGATCGAGGCAGTTGGAGCTTCGGTGAGCGGAGTGGACGAATAAATCACCTCAGCCGCAGGTGACGAAGCGTACGAGACCACCATCGGTTGCGGTCCTTTGCCGGATGACCCGCTGAAGTTGGTGTAGTAAGCGGTTTCCCAATCGTTGACAACGACCAGGCCGTTTTGCTTGAGCTGCGTCCAGTAGTCGAGGAAATGATCCTCGCCAAAATGGGCGACGGTGGCGAGTAAAAATGCCAGACCCGGTGAAGAGGTGGCGGGGTTTTCCATGACCAGCAGCCCGTCCTTACCCGATTGAGATCCATATTCAGGTTTGGTCAGCTCCTCCAGAGATTGGGGGAGAGCCAGGTTGTGACTGGTGAAGTAAGCCTTGTCGTAATTGATGCACACATCGCCGTAATCTACGGGCATGGCTTCATTGTTCGGAGCAAGTTTAAATTGGGCGTCGATATTCGCGGCTTCCGGGGATAAGTAAGGTTCAAAAATTCCCTCTGAAATGGCACGGGAGAGGAATGTATTATCCACACCATAAAACACATCTCCCTCGGGAGAGCTTTTGGAGAGGATTACCCGGTTCAACGCCGCACCCGTGTCTCCACTCTTTAGAAAAACCAGTTTCGCATTATTCTGGCTTTCAAATGCGGTGACAACCTCCTGGCTTACCGCAAATGAATCATGCGTGATCACCGTCAGGGTCACCGGTCCTGCCGGTTTCTGAGCGCAGGCGGCTGCCAAAACGCCGATAAGGGAACCAACAACAAAAATCTTGATCCATTTCATATTCATCACCTCTCGAGAATTCCGGATCCATCAAGCATCCGGGAATGAACGCATAATAGAGACCCGCTCTCGATTGTGACAGAAGCGGTCTCTTCCAGCATCACATTACTGACCCCGCGTGAGCTGTCTGGAGTAAGAGTGGCATCCTGCAGAGGGTATTTCAACCCGTCCGTGGTTATGCCTACCACCGACCTGCCCCATGGCAGCAGGGATACACGATCGCCCATTGACCCTTTGAGCTTGACCTCAGAGGTGATAACAAAAATCTCATCATCTTCGGTCAAGATACGCACATCAAGATTAAACAACTCGGGAAGCAATAACAATGAAAGGTTGGCGATGGTCTGATCGATCCGTCCGCCCAGCGCGCCAAAGATGAGAATGGTTGAGAAATTCTTTTTCGCCGCCCAGAGCAGCGCCAGTTCAAGATCCGTTTCGTCCTTTTCGGCCGGATATTTTTCGATAAGGCAGCCCAAAGCCGCCATTTCTTCTACCTGCCGGGGAGTGATCGAATCCAGGTCGCCGATGAGAAGGTAAGGGGTAAGCGCGATATTCAGGCAGTGGTTCAGTCCCCCGTCCACCGCGATGATAGTATCTGACTTTGAGATTAGCTTTTTCGCCCATCCAACTTCGGGCATCTCGCCATTCGCAAAAATGATCGCTCGTTCATCCACCATACAAAAACCCTCCGCCTGGGAGGGTTGCTCAAGTTAAAGGTTATACTCCCTCCGCCGGCATTATCCGGATCAGGTTATACGGGTCGAGGACCGCGAGTCCTCCTCTCAGCCTGGCGCTCCAGGCTCCCCAGTGCTATTCTTTGATTGCAGTATAGAACGAATTCAGGCTAGAGTCAAGCCTTGAACCTCCGATCGTTACGGCAGTTTGAAAGAATGAGACCGACACAAGAGGTTCCAGACTCAAATCCTTCCCCTCGAGAAGCTTGGCGGAAATTTGCTCCTAATGAGGGTCCATTTCCATCCAACCCGTCAGCCAATCGACGATCAGCCTTTGACTGCGCCGGCAACCACGCCCTTAATGATGTACTTTTGACCAGCGAAGTAGAAGATGATGATGGGGATCACCGCGAGCACAAGCATAGCCATCGAGGCGCCCATGTCACGGCTGCCATAGCCACCCTGCAGGTATTGAACTGCGATGGGAATCGTGCGGTAATTGGTGCCGATCACCAGGTATGGCAAGAGATAGTCGTTCCAGATCCACATGGCGTTGAGAATCGCAACAGTGATCATGATTGGGCGAAGCAAAGGCACGACGATCAAGAAGAAGGTTTGGATCGGGTTGCATCCATCCATGGTGGCGGCTTCCTCGATCTCATGCGGGATAGACTTGATGAATCCGCTGAAGATAAACACCGAAAGTCCCGCCCCAAAACCTAGATAGAGAACGATGATGCCGACGGGATTATCCAAATGCATGACGTTGGCTACTTTCGACATGGTGAACATGACCATTTGGAAGGGAATGATCATGGAAAAGATCAACAAGTAGTAGATGATACTACTGATCTTCGATTTAACCCGAGTGATTGCCCATGCGGTCATCGAGGTGAAAAGGACAATGACGCCCACTGAAAAGACCGTGATGAATAGCGAATAACCAAACGCCTGGAAAAAACCGATCTTTTGGATGCCATTGATATAATTTTTGACTCCCGCAAATGTCTCCGCTGTGGGAAACGCAAAAGGGTGGTCAGCAATGAAGAATCGGCCTTTGAATGAATTCATCAAAACGATGAGGATCGGCGTTAGAAACAAGACTGCGAGTATAAACAGGAATATGAAAGTAAGGTTATTGTTCACCCGTTCCTTAGAGTTCATCAATTCTCCACCTCCCGAGTTCGTGATAGGCGCAATTGAATCAAGACGATCACGGCAACGAGGATGGTAAAGACCACTGCCTTTGCCTGACCGACTCCCTCATACCCGTTGCGACCGTAAAATGTATTGAAAATATCAAGTGCAAGCATCGATGACGCACGTGCCGGAGCCCCTGCAGTAAGGGCAAGGTTCTGATCGAAGAGCTTGAACGAATTGGTTAGTGTAAGGAAAGTGCAGATGGTTACAGCAGGCATGACCATGGGAACAGTGACACTTTTGATAATATCCCAGGTGCCAGCACCGTCGATCTTGGCGGCTTCGATCAATTCAGTGGGAATGTTTTGGATGCCGGCAACGTAGATGACCATCATATAGCCCACCATTTGCCAATTCATCAGCACAACCAACCCCCAAAAGCCGTAAGTGGCGCTAAAGGTAATATCCACTCCAAAATTGATGAGGATACCGTTGATGATCAACTGCCAGATGTATCCGAGGACAATACCGCCGATCAAGTTCGGCATGAAGAAAATCGTGCGGAATGCATTCGTTCCTTTGATCCCTCGGGTGAGGAGCAGTGCCAGTAAGAAGGCGAGAACATTGATCAGCACCACTGACACAGCAGCAAATTTCAATGTGAAAATCAAAGCATTAAGAAAATTTCTGTCTTCGGTGAATGCCCGAACATAATTACTCAATCCCACCCAGGATGCATCGGTCACCGTAGTGAATTTGGTAAAAGAAAGTACAATGCCGAGGATAAAAGGTACCAAGAACGCAATCACAAAAGCGATAATTGTCGGCAGGGTGAAAAAAGCATAATAGCCTTTCGACATCTTTTGCACGGGAATTCTCCCTCTTTGGAAAGCAGGCACTTAGGAATTCAGCGTCACCTCGCGCCTGGTGGGTGCAAGGTGACGCATAAACAAGAATCGTGAAACGAGTCTAGTTCTTTGCCTTTTCGGCAGCCCACTGTTCGACGAACAATGTCTTCACATCAGGCCACTGCATGGTGCCCTGTGCGTACTGCAGTAAAGCGGCGCCAAAGTTGTCTTTGAAGGTCTGGCTGGGGAATACAACGAAGTTCCAGGAGACATTGTAGAGATCGGTTGTGTTCAGGTAGCGGATGACTTCCAGAGCTAACGGATCGGTCGGTTTTTCATTATCGGCAAAGGTGTCGAAAGGAGCAATGAATTTCAGATCGTTGGTAACGAAGGATTTTCCAGCCGGGCTGCTGAACAGCCACCAGATGAAGTCTGCGGCGAGTTTCTGCTTGTCAGCGGAAGCCTGCTTGTTGATCGCAAAGAAGTTCTCAGTGCCGACGCTGATGGATTGTTTCTCTTCGCCAGGCATACCAGTGTAAATTGGGAGGAACTTGACATCTGCAGCATTGACGACATTGCCATCTACACCAGAGATCTGTCCCCAAGCCCAGTTACCATTCTGCACCATCGCAGATTGACCCAACGCAAATTCTGCCATTGAATCGTCAACACTCTTGCTTCCGAGCAACTTCGGATCGGTAACGGAATTATTCAGATAGAGATCAAAGATATTCTTGAAATTATCAGAATATTGGAAGGTTACGCTCTTGGTAGCTGCAGGATCGCCAATGTTGATCTTGTTATCGCGGAATTCGTAGAAAATGGGAACGTTGGCAAGGTGAGTCTGCCAGCGCCAATCTTCGCCGGGTTTCAACGAAGTGGAGGAAAAGACGCCTTGGATACCGAGGTCAGCCTTCTTGGCTGTCATATCTTCAACGACTGCCTTGAGGGTTGCAAAATTGTTGACATCGGCCATAGAAGCGGCTTTGGCACCAGGTAACGCGAAGTATTTGTCCATGACCGCATTGTTGTAGATGATGCCATATCCTTCAACAACGTAGGGGATACCATAAACACCGGTACCATCTGTCACTGCCATGCTTTTATCGGAAAGGTGCGCATAAAGCTCGGTGCCGCTCAGGTCAGCAGTATAGTCTTTCCAGGCTGCGTAGCCAACAGGGCCGTTGATCTGGAAGAGGACCGGGGGGTCAGATTTAGCGACTTCGGATTTCAAAGTCTGCTCATAGGTACCTGCAGCAGCGGTGACCACCTTGAGGGTGATGCCGGTTTCCTTCAGGTATTCATCAGCAATCTTTGCATAAACATCAGCAACTTCGGGTTTGAAATTCAGAAAGTAGACTTCTTCACCCGTGGCTGCAGGTGGAGACGTTGTTTCAGCAGCCGTGGTGGGTGCTTCAGTGGTTGCAGCATCGGTAGGTGCTGCCGTGGCGGGGGCTGCAGTTGGCGTTCCACATGCAACCAGGGCAAAAGTAGCGATCAGGATCACACTGATCAGAGGTAACAACTTCTTAACCATTTTTTCTCCTTTGAATTAGAACCTTACTTTGATACGAATCTTGCATCAACCCACAGAATTTAGATTTTGCCTCACCTCCCCTCAGATTTATCTAAAATCTCCGAATGAATTACTAAAAATAGCGCCTGTATGACTGCGCCCATGCCCGAAAAACAGTTACCTAAAAGGGCAGTTGAAATTCGCAGCGTTTGGATGCCATTTTCAGACATCTTTTTATAACTGCAGCACGTATCGGCTCATGAAGTAAGTCGCCGATTTGTGAAACGCCACCTCCGATGTTCACCATTGAAGGGTTCACCAAGTTTACCAGACCTGCCAATGCTGTGCCAAGGTGCGCGCCCGCCTCAGATAAAATCTGCTGCGAGAGCAAGTCTCCGCTGCAAGCCGCGGCAATGACATCCCGCGACCGGACGGACTCACACGGCTTATCTGGCTCAATGCGCCGCGACAACCTTTCTTCACCGCTTCGATGGCATTACGGGCAACCGCATTCCCCCCTGCCGCAAACCCGGGGCCAGAACTGATTTCGAGGAGGATCGGTTTTGTACCGGACGGGTGGCTGACTACCACTTCATGACCCAGATCCATGGTAATAAATTCACTGATGATCGCAGTAATCCCACCCCTTGAGAGGGTTAATTGCCTGAATAATTCAACTCGGGAAATTCCATTTGGAGAATATCGGATAAAATCAAGTACCACGTGTTTATTAAGGTTATTGAAGTTTTCTTGTGGGCTTGACCAAAAGAAAGTACTCAAACGCACCTCGGTCGAGATTATGATTAGCGCAAAACAGGCTAACGCTAAAGCAGACAGCTTCGGTATTATAACATCGTTGAAACTAATGTTAATCAAATGAACATTAGCCGAAACAGAGGGATTGAGATTTCGGTCAATTGTCGAAACAGGCGCCCTTACTTAACCGCGTATAATGCCAAATCCCCGTTATAATTCGATAGGAACAAACCATGCAAAATCATCCCTGGGGTCAGGCATAAACATTGAATCCTTTAATCGAGGTCGAGCACCTTATTTTTCGGCACCCCGGATCTGGTGAGGTTTTGCCACCGGCATTGAAGGATATTAGCTTTTCTGTCAACGAGGGCGAATTGATCGCACTCGTCGGTGCGAATGGATCCGGCAAAACGACCCTCGCACGTCATTTGAATGCCCTGCTGCTTCCAACCAGTGGAAGAGTGATCGTCAATGGCATGAACACTTGCGACCAGGCGAGCCACCCGCAAATCCGCGCGGATGTGGGGATGGTATTTCAACACCCCGAAGACCAGATCGTGGCAACGATTGTCGAAGAGGATGTGGCATTCGGGCCTGAGAACCTGTGCCGCCTGCCCAAAGTGATCCGCGAGCAGGTGGATCAAGCGCTCAACCTCGTCAACATGAGCGAGAACAGGCGCCGCCAACCTCACCTCTTGTCGGCAGGTCAGATGCAACGAGTCGCCCTGGCGGGCGTGCTTGCCATGCAGCCCCAGTGCATCATTTTTGACGAAACCACCGCAATGCTGGATCCCGCCGGAAGGCGCGATGTGCTGCACCGCATGGCAGACCTAAACCGGATGGGGATGACGGTGATTTTCATCACCCATTTCATGGAAGAAGCGATCCTTGCACGCCGGGCACTTCTACTGGACCAGGGCAGCCTTGTGTTTGACGGCACTCCCCAGGCGTTGTTTTCAGATACCGCTCTCATTCAGCGCAGTGGTCTTGAACAACCGGCCGCGACCCGCTTTTATGAGACTTTTCCGTTCCTGTTTCCCGGGGTCAAGAATGCGACGGCGGATCTCAACCGGTTATTGGAATCCATTCCGGTCTACGAGGGAAATCTCAAGCTCCCACCCAACCCTCTGTCTGCCAAAGATTCGGTGCCTGATGCAAACGAGATCGAAATCAACGACCTCAGCCATATTTATATGGCAGATACGCCTTTGGCGCAGCCCTCACTGGTCAGCGTTTCGATGAACGTCAAAAAGAACACTCCGCACGGACTGGTGGGTGCTACCGGTTCCGGAAAGTCCACCCTGCTACAGCACCTGAATGGACTGTATCGTCCCCAGCATGGTCAACTGCGGGTTGGCAGTTTTAACCTCAACTCGCCCGAGCTGGACGTTAAAGCCCTGCGCCGGTACACCGGTTTGGTCTTTCAAAACCCGGAACTCTATTTCTTCGAACAATATGTCGGAGATGAGATTGCGTACGGTCCCAAAATGGCGAAAGGAAGCGAAGGTCTGCGCGAAACCGTCAAATGGGCGATGAACCTTGTCGGGTTAGATTTTGAAGCCTTCAAAGACCGCATCACCAGCACTTTGAGCGGGGGCGAAATGCGAAAAGTAGCCCTGGCTTCCACCCTGGCAAACCATCCCTCCCTGCTTGTGTTGGATGAACCCACTGCCGGGCTCGACCCGCGCTCACGCCGAACCTTACTGGCAAGTTTACAGCAGCTTCAAAGTGAAGGGGTCCAGGTTGTTTTCTCTTCGCACAACATGGACGATATTGCCGAAATGGTGCAGCACCTGACCGTGCTCTCCAAAGGGCGCAGCCTGGTCACCTTGCCGGTTTACCAGGCATTCACCGACCGAGAAATGCTGCTCGAAGCCGGGTTGGAACAACCCACATCCGTTCGGCTGGCACAAGGGCTGCGCTACCGCGGCTGGCCGATCTCGCCCGCAGCCGTGACGCTGCAAGCCATCTCGGATGAAGTGACGCGCGCGGTAAACGGAGGAAAACATGAGTGATTTTGAATTCCTCCCCAGCGCAACCATTGGTCAATACATACCCACCGGTTCGATCCTGCACCGAACTGACCCGCGGGCGAAGCTGGTGGGTTTTGGGGTTTTGATTCTTGCCATCACCTTCAGCCTGTCACCGATAGGCATCGGTATCGGACTGGCTGCGGCATTGCTTGGACTGGTCATTGCCCGGATTCCCATCAAATTTGCGTTGAAGGGCTTACTACCCCCATTGCCATTCCTATTGATTATCGCCGTGATCCAGATTTTTCTATTTCCGGATGCAGGCCATTCCATTCTTTTCACCCTTGGACCGATAAGCATTTCACTTGCCGGCATCTGGTCTGGCATTTTGTTGATCCTGCGCTTCGCCACTTTGGTTTTAACACTCAGTCTGCTGACATTCTGCCTCTCGACATCTGAATTGATCCAGGGGTTGCAGCGTCTCTTGGGCCCGTTGAACCGCATCGGCATCCACACCATGGATTTTGTTATGGTGCTCCAGGTGACACTGCGCTTCCTACCCTTCCTCGCCCAATCAGCAGAACGGATTGCCAAAGCACAGGCTTCGCGCGGTGCTGAGTGGGGAGTCAAATCCAAAGGCCTGCTGAGCCGGGTGAAGCAAATTGTTCCGTTGATCATCCCGCTCTTCACCACCAGCTTACGGCGGTCTGAGACGATGGCGCTCGCAATGGATGCCCGGGCTTATGGATTTAACGCAGATCGCACCAGTATGTTCGAATACACATTTACCTGGCGCGATGCTTTATTTTTGCTGATCCTGTTGCTGATCACAGCAGGGGTTGTTTTTTCATAACTTTCAGAAAATAATCGCCTTTAAACCTCGGAACCCTGTTTCTTTCCTACTTTTATCTGGCGGACAGCAGCGATGACTAACAAAACAATCACCGCTGAAATCCCAATTTCAGGAAGCCCGTTGGCCAGCGCAATCCCGCCTAAAGCCACCCAGGGTAAATAACCGAAGAGTCCGATCGTACCCAAAACCAAAATGGTATTGACAGCTGAACGA
>CAVQOS010000040.1:0-3671 GCA_963714465.1 uncultured Chloroflexia bacterium
GTTGAGCTGGATGGCGCTGGCAGGTGCGCCGGTCACTGGTTTTGACACCAACCGCGAAGTCTTCCTGGGCACTTATCGCGGGTACCATAATCCGGTTGCCGTTGAGGGCGGTCACTGTACGAACAGCAAAGTCTATGGGGATAATGCCTGCGGAAGCCTGCAAACGGAAGTCAATTTGCAGCCTGGTGAAAGCCGCGAAATTTTGGTCTTGTTGGGTATCGGGGATGCCAGGTCAACAGGGAGAAGGATCTTCGCAGAATTTGGCTCATCGGATAGGGTAAAGCTCGAACTGCAAAAACTTAAGTCCTACTGGCATAACCGGTTGGATAGCTTGGAAGTGGTAACACCCGACGAGGATTTCAACCATTTCCTCAATGTCTGGGGATTGTACAACTGCCTGATCACATTTGCCTGGTCGCGGTCTGCAAGTCTCGTTTACAACGGTGAGAGAGATGGCCTTGGCTTCCGCGATTCCGTCCAGGATGTGCTGGGGGTGGTCGCAGCCATCCCCGAACAGGCGCGCAAACGGCTGGAGTTGATGTCAAGCGGACAGGTATCCACGGGTGGAGCCATACCCATCATCCAACCCTTTGATCATCACCCCGGAAAAGAAAGACCTCCCAGTCCGGAGGAGTATCGCTCGGACGACTGCCTCTGGTTTTTCAATGCTGTTCCCGCCCTGGTGAACGAAACCGGCGATTTTGACTTCTACCAAAAAATAATCCCCTTTGCCGACCAGGGATCAGCCACCGTTATGGGTCACCTGCGGCGTGCACTGGAATTCAACCTCGAGCGCACTGGTGCCCATGAGCTTCCTTGCGGCCTGGCAGCAGACTGGAATGACTGTCTGCGTCTTGGCTTTTATGGCGAGAGTCTCTTTGTCGGATTTCAGGTGCGTTTCGGATTGACCACTTATGCAGAGATCGCCCGAAAATTGAACCAACCCGAAGAAGAAAAGTGGGCTATCCGTCAGCGCGATCTCCTGGATCGAAGTATCCAAGCCTGCGCCTGGGATGGAAACTGGTTCATCTGGGCGATCGGTGAAAACGACGAGGTGTACGGCACCAGGGATGCTGCGGAAGGCCAGGTGTACCTGAACACCCAGGTATGGTCGGTGATCAGCGGCGCCGCCACACCAGAACAATCACAAAGATGCATGGAAACCGTCCACGAACGACTTGCCACCCCGTATGGACTGATGCTGGCCGTCCCGCCTTTTGTGAAAATGCCGATCGATGTGATGCGTGCGGTGGTGTTCAATCCCGGGGTCAAGGAAAATTCAGGCATCTTCAATCATACCGAGGGCTGGGGCGTAATGGCTGAATGCTTGTTGGGTCATGGCGACCGGGCTTATGAATACTACAAAGCCACCATGCCGGCGGCCTATAACACCCGGGCTGAAGTACGGCAAAGCGAGCCGTATGTGCAAGCCCAAACGACTTATTCGACCTTTTCGCCCAGGGCAGGCAACACCCGTACTTCGTGGCTGACAGGAGCGGCTGCCTGGAGTTATTTCAGCGCCACCCAATATATCCTGGGCATTCGACCCGAAAGTGAAGGCTTGCGCATCGATCCATGCATCCCTTCCGCCTGGGACAGCTTTAATGCCACCCGCAGATTTCGCGGACGGGTATGGAAGATCAACGTTCATAACCCCGAGCATGTGTCGAAAGGCGTTATCAAAATGATTGTGGATGGCGTGGAAGTGCCGGGTAACTTGATTAATGTAGAGGGTACCGGCGCTGAACACCAGGTCGAAGTATGGCTGGGAAAATAAAAGAAAGATTTTGTTGTGCCCTGTCCAACCCAAGAGGTTGACCTTTATGGGTCAGCCCCTTGTTTCTGATAAACCCTGCCTGATTTCCAGTCAGCTTTAGAACTCGCTTTAAAATAACATGCTGATCGCTGGGATCCCTGTTGAAAGCAGCCAGTAAATTCCGGCGGCTAAAAGCGCGGTCGTGGGGATCGTGAACAACCAGGCAGAGAGGATCTCGCCTGCCACTCCCCAGCGCACCTGGCTGACACGTTCCGCCGCGCCGACGCCCATGATCGACGTACTGACCACCTGGGTGGTGCTCACCGGACCACCGATCAATGAGGCGGTCAAAATCACAATAGCGGATGCTGCCTGGGCGGCAAACCCATGCACAGGACGAATTCTATAGAACTTGGACCCCAGGGTGCGGATCAATCTCCACCCGCCCACTGAAGTACCGATGGCGATGGCCGATGCGCAGATCACTATTACCCAAAAAGGGACATTAAAAGATTTTTCAACGCCCGAGATCACCAATCCGAGGGTGATGACGCCCATCGTTTTTTGTGCGTCATTCGTGCCATGGCTCAACGCCAAACCAAGCGAAGTAATCACCTGGAGTTTTTTGAAAACACCATTGATGCTTGGCGTGGCTTTCCATGAGAGCAAAAAGACGATATCGGCAATGATGAATCCCGCAAGAAAACCGATGATCGGAGATACAAAGAGGGTCAGCAAAACTTTGAGTACGCCTGCCATTTGGATTTCTTGTAACCCAGCCCCGACGGCCACTGCGCCCACGATCCCCCCGATCAAAGCATGCGAAGAACTGCTGGGGATTCCTAGTATCCATGTCAGGATATTCCAGACGATTGCACTTGCCAGGGCCGCGATTATCACCAGCAGATTCAAGTGGTTGGAAGAAACGATTTCATTCCCAATAGTGTTCGCGACAGCCACGCCAAAAATAAAGGGACCGCTAAATTCAGCGACTGCGGTCATAATCAATGCCGTCCGCGGCTGAATTGCGCGGGACGAGATCATCGTCGCGACAATATTGCTCGAATCATGAACACCGTTCAGGAAATCAAAAATGATCGCTAAACCAATTAAAACAATCAACAATGGCGGCATGCAGTTTTCCTCTATGTTGTTTTTACGACAATATCCGCCAATACATTTGCGGCTTCGTCGCCGCGGTCAGCCGCGTTGCTCAAGTGGCGATAAACCTCTCGCAGTTTGAGCATTTTCACCACGTGCCGCACATCATCCGTTTCACTGAACATGTCCGCCAAAGCTTCACGATAAACTTCTTCCACCCGGTTCTCGAGGGCTTTTGCCCGGGAAGCATGTTCGGAGGTAATCCCCGGATGGTCCTGCAACCGCTCCACCGCTTCCATTAACTCAAAAGTTGCATCCCGCAACAATGAACACATGCGCACCATGAAGGGCGTGGGCTCGACTTTGAGGATGATGATCTCGGTCATCGTGCTGTAGGCATAATCCAAAACATCGTCGATGGCACGGGATAGGGCAAAAACATCTTCGCGGTCAAAGGGCGTGATGAAAGTGCGGTTCAATTCATCGATCAAGATCCGGCGCGCCTCATCCGCCTCTTTTTCTTTTGCGGTCAGTTTATCAGCAATGATCTGGTCAGGCGCGGTGACATAAGATTTCAAAAGCTCCATGCCTTCCAGTGTGAGGGCGGCTTGCTCGTGGATCAATTTGATAAACACATTGCGGCGTCTCATAAATACTTTTAACATGACCAGTCCTTTCTCACCGTTTTTACTGAAATGAGTTACAACGAGCTTCCACTGGGATCCTCTATAACAGGTTTACCCTGCGTAACTTCGAGCGGAAAGTTAGCGGTGACTTTTGGGGGCTGGTCACCTGGACAGCGAAATCAACGACA
>CAVQOS010000041.1:0-12431 GCA_963714465.1 uncultured Chloroflexia bacterium
GTTCTGTTGAACAGGGTGTTGAACCTCCATTACACGCCAGACCAGTTGCCGTGTTTACTAGGGCAACTTTACCGGCTGTGCCGCTCATATTTACAGTCCCTGTGGCGTCTGCTGCAGGTAAGGGTGAGCCATTGGCTCCGCCTGCAAGTTTTACCAGATAATATTGACCGGCCGCAAGCGTACCGGTAAGGGTAGTAACAGCGTTTCCGCCAAAATTACCCGTGCCAGTAGCACTGGCATATTGGACAGACCAGCCAGATAGTGAGACTGGCGAGGTCCCTCGATTAAACAATTCAACGTAATCACTCGCTAATAAGGCTCCGGCATTTCCTCCGCCGCCATACACCTGGCTGATGACGATATTCGTGGAAATAGCCTGCACAGGGTGTGCGGGTACAAAACTGAGCATCATTGCCAAAATGACAATGATGGGTACGAACAATTGGAAAGCTTTTTTCATGCGATTCCTCCAGACAAAAAAATATGAGAATTGCAGGGAAAATCTTTCGTGATGGCTGATCAATACCTTTAAATTGAGTGGAATGAATGGGTCCCGTAGATGGATCATCACCACGGTTCCGGTTCCCTTCGTTGGGTACATCTATTATTCTAGCGAAGCCTTACAAAAATGCAAGTCATAAAAACCAGCCATCTCGGTTGAAATGGCTGGTATTAGAAATCCTCGGTTTGTCAGATGCTAGTGGGAAGGGGGTGCTGGAGGAATGTTGTTATAGGTTCGATTTTTCTTACCTCTGCGCACAAGCCAGCGGATGAGGAAGTACAGGGGCAGTCCGATGACGAGCACGATCGGGAGGACGAAGAGACCGATCCAAATGAGCACGTTGACGATGCCCTTTCCCGCTTCAACCAGCGCCTGCACCGCGTCGCGGGCAATACCCTTGGGTTCCCATCCGGCAACGGTAATCGGGGCGATGGTGGACTTGGCTTGCAGCCGGACAGCGATCAATGATTTTGCCGAAGCCTGTTCATAGTATTGAATCTGACCTTTCAACACTTCGATCTGCTGCGAGACCGATTGCTTCTGGTTGTAGATGGCAAGCACATCTTCGGTTTTGGTGGCGCTATTATAGAATTTTGTCAGTTCAGCTTCGGCTTCTTCAAGATTCTTGAGACGTGAAGTCAGGTCGGTGTATGCCTGGGTAACGTCCTGACCGGTGATATTTTCGTTCAAAACGTATTTCTTGACGTCGCCCGTCATGGCTTTAATGGTGCCCAGCGCGGCATTTAGCTGTGCGGCAGGGATGCGCACAGTGACATAGGCTTCTGGAACTTCGATACCGGAAGGGGTCTGGGATTTATATAAACTCGAAGAGACGGTGAATCCGCCCATATCGGCAGCAAGTTTTTGAATTGCAGCCATCGACACGCCTGGATCATCCACGGCGATTGAAAGATCGGCGTTCATGATCACCATCTGGTTCTCCACCTGGGGAGATGAGGCGGCAAGATTACCCGTCGCAGCCGCTTCCGGCAGGACTGCGCTTACACCCGGCATGGGTGCTTCTGCAATGGTACCAGTTCTGTCTCCAGGGGCACCACCTTTTGAGTCCAAGGCATAATTGGCTGCTTGGGTGGGAGCTAGGGGGCCAGAAGCTTTGGCACAGGCAGCCAAAACAAATATAAGTAGGGTCAACAGGGCGACGACTCGAAACCTTTTCATTTTATTCTCCTCAACTAATCTTTGTGCGGTCACAGCCAAGACGAACGAAGTACACGAAAAGTTCCCCTACCAACCGTCTGCCAGGCGTTGAGCATGTTTTTCGGGTAAACCGGCGGCGATGATCCTTTTTTGCACGGGCGCAATGTCGTATTCGATGCGGCGAATCCGCCAGGTCATATTCGCAGGGTCGAGTATGGCATAGGAAGATTTCGGATTGTGGTCGCGGGGTTGACCGACAGACCCTGGATTCAGGATCTTTCGTCCAACGAGTTGGACCGTGTCGCCCGCCTTGATCAGCACGCGTTTTACCTGGTTCGACGTCTCATCCAGGCTAAAGGATAAAGGTAAATGAGTATGCCCCACCAGTGCAATTTGTGTTTCAAAGGCGGAAAAGTTGAGAAGGGCAGTGTACGGATCCAACACATATTCCCAAATCGGGCTGCGCGGGCTGGCATGTGCCAGGGTGAATAACGAAGAAGTTCCCTTCTCAGGCAAAGACTTAAGATATTCAAGGTTTGCGGGGGTGATGATGGATTGTGTCCAATGGATGGAAAGCGACGCATCATGGTTGAACTTTTCCAAATCCAAAGCGCCGATCACTGCCGCATCGTGGTTGCCGAGCAGGCAGGTGAGGTTGGGGAGGGATCGAATCCGTTCGATGCATTCGTTGGGGTCGGGGCCATAACCCACAAGGTCGCCCAAGCACCATACAGCATCCACCTTGTCATTAGCAGCAATCACTGCCTCGAGGGCAGTGAAATTGGCATGTACATCCGAAATTACGAGGATACGCATTGACGTCTCTTCAGGTTCAAGAATTTACTATGCTTGATTGTACAGGAGCCTTGAAAATCAGGGTACAGTTTTTCGACTTGAATTAATTGATCGCCTCGATGATCTCGGCTGCATAATCATAGCGATGGAAGGCAGGCATCAAATACACACCCTGCACCTGTGAACGAATCTGTTCGATGACATCCACGGTGACTGCAATGCCGGTCTGGGCGCTTTTCTCACCGCTTGCCTGGATGCGTTGAATGATTTGGGCGGGGATGATGATCCCCGGAACTTCCTGCTGTAAAAAGTTGGCATGGCGCACGCTTGCCAGGGGTAAAAGCCCAACCAGCAAGGGGATTTCGAGCCTGCCAAATTCATCCTGGTAGGTGTCAAGAAAACGGGTGACGAGCCTGGCATCATAAATTGGCTGGGTAAGGATAAAATCGGCGCCTGCATGGATTTTGCGCCGCAGGTTTTTAATCTCATCCTTCAGGTTCTCTGGATTGAGATTCAGAGCGCACCCTGCAAAAAAGCTGGTGGGTTGACCAATGTCCGTTCCGGCATGGTCGACCCCGGCATTGAATCCCTGTTTGATCAGCTTGATCAAGCCTGAGGGGACCAGATCGAAGTTGTTGTTGGCTGACGGGTAATCTCCAATTTCGGTCGGGTCACCCATCACCACGAAGACGTTGCGTACATCCAGGGCGTGCGCTGCCAACAGGTCTCCCTGCACCCTCAGCAAATTTCTGCCCCGGGTGGGAAAATGCAGCACGGTTTCAATGCCGATCCGGCTTTGAACGAGACTGCACACTGCCCATGGGCTCATGCGCATGCGAGCCATCGGGCTGTCGGCGACGTCGATCACATCCGCACCGGCTTCAGCCAGCAGGCTGGCGCCAGCCAGGAGCTTGTGGGTGGAAAGCCCTCGGGGAGGGTCCATTTCGACGGCGACGACGAACTTGCCTTTGCGCAGCTTTTCAGCGAGCTTAGTAGGCGGCTGGGCTGCAGGCCTGTCGGATGCGGTCAACAATTCACTGGTGTCCAGCTCGAGCATTGTTACTTCTGTCTGAGGGTTTTCTTCGACTGCTTTTGCCATGGCGCAGATATGGTCCGGCGTGGTGCCACAGCAACCGCCGATCACGCTCGCGCCGGCTTTCCAGAACGAGAGTGCGTATTCGCCAAAGTATTCGGCTCCTGCAGGATACATGATCCTGCCTTCCACCTGGTGCGGCCAGCCTGCGTTGGGCATCACGGAAAATCGGGCGCCGGGAACTTCAGCCCGCATCAATTTCAAAAGGTTCAATATCTGATTAGGACCCCCTGAACAATTGATGCCGATGACGTCAGCCCCGGCATCGTTCAAGCGCCGGGCGACTTTTGTTGCCGGGTCGCCGAGCAGGGTGAGATTGTCGCGCGTAAAGGTCATCGAAGCGATGACGGGCAGTTGGGGGGCAGTTTCTTTGGCCGCCTTCACAGCTTCCACGGCTTCATATAGATCAGCCATCGTCTCGATCAGGATCAGGTCAACGCTTGCTGACACCAGGGCGCTCATCTGTTCAGCAAAGGCTGCCCTGGCTTGATCGAGCTGGACACGGCCGAAGGGGGCGATCCGCACGCCCAGCGGGCCGACATCCCCGGCGATGAGCACCTCTTTTTTGCTCTCCAGGATCATTTTGCGCACCAGTTCCACACCGGCGATGTTGATTTCATGGAGTTTATCCGCCAGCCCATGTTGGGTCAGTTTGAAGCGGTTTGCACCGAAAGTGTTGGTCTGGATCATGGTGGAACCGGCAGCGATGTACTCGCGGTGAATTTCTTCGACCATTGCGGGATTATCGAGGTTCAGGGCATCAAAACAGGTTTCGGAACTTGCGCCATGGGCATGCAGCATCGTGCCCATTGCGCCATCCGAAATGACCGGCTGGTTGCGTGAAAGCATCTCAAGAAATTTGTTCGAAGAGGCGTCCATCAAATCCTCAACCTATTCTTTCATTAATTGGTCCACCCGCGACTCGCCAATGTTAAAGTATTTCGCTTGGGGGTGATGTAGGATGATCGCAGCCGTCGATTGCTCCGGTACAAGCTGGAAGGCGGAGGTCAGGTGCATGCCCAATTCCTTTTCAGCGGGCAGCAGTTGGAATACTTTCGCGTGATCCGACACGTCTGGGATGGCAGGGTAACCCCACGAGTAGCGTTTTCCCTGGTTATCCACCAGGCTTAATTCGTGACGAACATGCCGGTGCAGATACTCCGCGGTGGCTTCAGCGGTCTGCACCGCCAAACCGTGGGTGAAATACGCTTCCGAATAATCGCCTGCTGCTTGCAGCGCGTCAAAGCGCTCGGTGGCGGCTTTTCCGACGGTCACGACCTGGAAGGCGACCACATCCATGATCCCCGAGCTCTGGCTGGCGAAATAATCCGCAAGACACAACGCTTCACTGCCACTCTGACGCGGAAAGTGGAAGCGGGTGAGTTCTTCTGGCTGGCTGCTGTCGAGAGATTCAGGTTTATACACAATGAGGTCTTCATCCACTGATTGGGCAGGCCAAAAACCGTAAATTCCCTGGGGCTTGAGCCATTGTTCGCTTTGGGCTTGTTTCTCCATCCTTGCCAGGCGGTCTTCATATTCCTGTTTTAGTTTTTCCCATTCAGCCCCGTGAGCATTCTTGGCTCCCCAGGATAAGCGGAAGAGCTCGTTCTTCGCCAGGTGCTGAAAAACAAATTCGAGCGGCATCTCTTTGACGACATGCGCTCCCCATGCGGGAACATGCGGGATCTTCTCAGCCGGTGCGACAACTGATTTTCCGGTTTTGGCGGTTTCGACTTTTTGCGTGATGCCTTCCAGTTCAGCGCTGGATTCCTGTTGAATCTGGACAAGAAGTTGTTGTCGGGTCTCCGGCACGTTAAGCGCATCCATGGTCGAGAGCCCTTCGAATGCGTCTTTGCAATAAAACACACCCGGTTCGTAGACGGAACCGTCCTCGGTGCGCAAAATGCGACGCCCAAACTTGCGGTTGATGGCGGCGCCGCCGATCAGCACCGGCAGTTTCAGTCCGCGCCGCTGCAGTTCATTGACGATCAGCGGCATTTGCTTGCTGGTGCTGACGAGCAGCGCGCTGAGCCCGATGGCATCCGCTTTGGCTTCGACCGCTTGCGAAATGATGATATCCGCCGGTACCTGTTTGCCCAGGTCGATCACCTTGTAGCCGTTGTTGGAAAGGATCGTCTTGACCAAATTTTTGCCAATATCGTGCACGTCGCCGTAAACCGTCGCCAGGACCAGGGTGCCTTTGCTGACCCCTTCTTTGCGGTCGAGAAAATTCTCAAGATACGATACCGCTTTCTTCATCACTTCTGCCGATTGCAGCACAAAGGGCAAGATCAGCTCGCCGGAGCCAAATTTATCTCCCACTTCTTTCATGGCAGGGAGAAGCACCGTATTCAACGCCTCAACGGCTTTTTCGTTCTTCGAACGGGCAGCGTCTCCGCCGTCAAGCAGTGCGTCAATATCCACTTCAATTTCGTCTTTATAACGATGCACGATCTTCCAATGCAGGCGTTCGGCAGGATTCATCTTGAGCAGAGCTTCCTGCTGTTGGTCTTTTTTGACTTCGCCCGGACCTGCCACCTGGAAGTATTCGATCACTTTTTGCAGGGCATCCGGTGCGCGGTTGAAGATCAGATCTTCCACCAGGGTGCGTTGTTCCTCGGATATCTCGGTGTAAGGGGTGATGGTTGCCGGGTTGACGATGGCCATGTCCAGGCCAGCCTGGACCGCATGGTGCAGCATGACTGAATTGATCACTGCACGCGCGTTTGGCTGAAGCCCGAAGGAAACATTACTCACTCCGAGAGAGGTCAGTACACCTGGCAGGGAGGATTTGATGAGGGTGATTCCTTTGAGCGTTTCGACAGCGGATTGGCTGAATTCAACATCACCCGTTGCCAGGGTGAAGGTGAGGTCGTCAAAGACCAGGTCCTGTGGTCGCAAGCCAAATTCTCCCACCGCGATATCGAAAATCCGGCGGGCAACCTCAAGTTTGCGTTCGGCGGTCTTTGCCATGCCCTGCTCGTCGATGGTCAGGCAGATGACGGCAGCATTGTACTTTTTTGCCAGGCCGAATATCCTGTCAGCCTTGGCACGCCCGCCTTCGAGGTGGGTTGAATTGATCAGGCAGCGTCCTGGAGCCGTCTTGAGCGCGGCTTCCAGCACATCCGGCTCGGTGGTGTCGATGACGAGCGGGAGTCGAATGCTGGGCGAGATCGTCTTGATCAGACGTACCATAGTGGCCACTTCATCCGCTCTTTCGGTCAGGGCGACGCATAAATCCAGCCCATGAGCGCCGCTCTCGACCTGTTGTTGCGCCAATGTGAGAATGCTGTCAAAATCGTCCGCCAGGACCATTTTCTTGAAATTACGGCTGCCCTGCGTATTCAGACGTTCGGCAATGAAGAAGGGAGCAGGCTCCTGCTGCATGGGTTGTGCGGTCAAAGCCGAGGCGAGCCTGGGAAGCAGATTTCCCGGATGGAGGATGGGTTGGATCGTTTTGACTTTATCGACCAACAGCTTAAGATGTTCGGGTGTGGTTCCGCAGCATCCGCCAAGCACGCGCACACCATATTTTTCCGCATACTCGGTAAGGGTGGCGGCAAAAGGAGCCGGTTCCAGCGGGTAAACAGCTTGCCCATCCACGTTCAAGGGCAGGCCGGCATTGGGGATGCAGGAGACAGGCAGTGAGGTATTCTCGGTGAGATAGCGTACAGGTTCGCGCATAAAGTCTGGCCCGGTGGAACAATTCATACCGATGACGTCAATGGGAAGCTGCTCGAGGATGGCCAGGATCGCGGAAATATCGGTGCCGAGCAGCATGCGTCCGGTGGTATCCAGCGTCACCTGCGCCTGCACCGGCAGAAATATCCCGGTTTGCTCGAACGCTTCCTGGATCCCCTGGATCATCGCCTTGACCTCAAGGATGTCCTGGGATGTTTCGATGAGCAGCAGGTCAACGCCGCCTTCGATCAAACCGCGCGCCTGCTCGCTGAACACCGATTTCAGTTCATCGAATGAGACATTGGAGAGTTCAGGATCGTTCATCGAAGGAAGTTTGCCGGAAGGTCCCATGGAGCCGGCGACATAACGCGGATGATTCGGCGTGCTGAATTCATCGGCAATACGGCGCGCCAATTTGCCAGCCGCATGGTTGATATCCAAAACACGGTCTGCCAGGCCATATTCCGCCATGGTGATGCGGTTGGCGCGGAAGGTACAGGTTTCGATCACGTCCACGCCTGCTTCCAGGAAAGACCGGTGTACTTTTTCAACCGCAAGGGGGTAGCTGATGACCAGGTAGTCGTTGCAGCCCACATATTTTTCTCCGCCAAATTCCTTTGCGGTCAGGGGCTGTTTCTGCAGGCTCGTTCCCATCGCACCGTCAAAGATCACAATCTTGCGGTCGATTTCATCGAGATATCGTCGATTCGTATACTTTCGGTTCACCAGAACCTCCTCAAAGCCGCCGGTAGTGGAATAAAAAAACCTCTCCTGGAAAAGAGAGGCATCGATTTGCCGTTTACTCTCATCTTCCAGATTGACCTTTTCAAAGCGGAAACATAAGGTCTCTGCCGGATTTGGCACCTATCGATCGGTTGCCGAGGTTTCACAGGGCCGGTCCCTCCACCTCTCTGGATGAGCGGGTAAGCATTTAGCCTTCCCTAGATTGAAAAAATTTTACCACGAAAAAGGTCTATTTTCAAATAACCCAGGACCCCTGGAGGAAGATAGGTTCACTCTTGAGCTTGATAGAAATTCCTGCCTGTAGTAGTATCAATTATCGTTGGAGTCTTAGATCAGCCGGTGACGCGAGAAGCAACAAGTGACTGACCGGTTATGGAAATCTCACCCTCTATCCTGATTGACCCAGCAGGGAGCACCCCATGGAAAATCGTTCAAATTTACCTCCCTTTCGAAGTGTCCTGACGATCGGCATTTTCATGGCGGCGATTGGGGTGTTTGGCTTGATCTTCTTGTTTTCGCTGACGCTTCCCACGCTCGGCCCACGCTGGTTACTTTATTTTCTCACCACGTTTGCGGCAAGCGGAATTTTCCTGCCCATCGCTTATTTTATCCACCGGCGCTTCCCCAATAAACCTGCTGCGGATACCACCGTACTGGTACGCGAAGCCCTGCTTTTCGGTGCCTATTGTGATTTCATGCTTTGGCTTCAGCTTGGAAATGTGCTGAATTTTGCCATGGCAGCGTTCATCGCTGCAGGTTTTGTCGCCATTGAATTCCTCGTCCGGATGCGGGAACGCAGCCGGTGGAAGCCACAAGCCTGAGTTGATGGATGCCAGGCGCGAAATCCCCTCTGTAGATAAGATCATGCGGCAGGCAGAAATCGGACCCTTGCAGCAGCGCTATGGGCATGCTTTGACGCTTCAAGCCGTTCAATCTGTCCTCGCAGACTTGAGGAGCAATTCCAACGCGAAACAACACAGTAAATCGTTAAAGGGTGAATCGAACCTTGCGGCGGCGGTCGAGCGAAGGTTGACCGAGTGGACTCGTCCGACACTCCGTCCGGTCATCAATGCCACCGGTGTGATCCTGCATACCAACCTTGGCAGGTCACCTCTCTCAGCCGAAGCGATCGAAGCTGTGCGGCAGGCTGCCGAAGGCTACTCGACCCTGGAGTTTGACCTGGATACGGGAAAGCGCGGCAGCCGCTCAGTTCACGCCGCCGACTTGTTGGTACGCCTCACCGGGGCTGAAGATGCCCTTGTGGTGAATAACAATGCCGCAGCGGTGCTGCTGGCGCTGACTGCTCTCGCAAAACGCAAGCACGTTGCCATTTCACGCTCCCAACTGGTAGAAATAGGGGGCGGGTTCCGGATTCCAGAGGTGATGGCGCAATCGGGGGCGCACCTGGTGGAAATGGGCACCACAAACCGGGTGCATTTGAGCGATTATGAGGCGGCGCTGGAACAGGGCGCGCAGGTGGTCCTGCGGGTGCATCCGTCGAATTTCAAGATCATCGGCTTTACAACTGAACCCGATATCGCCGAGATCATCCCGCTGGCACACCGGTTCAATGCCCTTTTCATCGACGATCTTGGTTCCGGCGCGCTGCTGGACACATCAAAGTTCGGATTGGTGCGGGAACCCATGGTACAGGATTCCGTCAACAGCGGTGCAGACCTGGTTTGTTTTTCGGGTGACAAATTGCTTGGCGGACCTCAAGCCGGAATTATCGTTGGACGCAAGGAATTGATCAGCAAGGCTCAGGAAAGCGCCCCTGGCCAGGGCTGTGCGGGCGGACAAACTCTGCCTGGCTGCCCTTTCGGCAACGCTGCTTCACTATTTGAAAGGCGAAGCCGAACAAGAGATCCCCATCTGGCAAATGATCGCTCAACCGGCTGAAGAGGTCAAAGCGCGTGCTCAGCGTCTACAGGCTCGGCTGGGTCGCGGCGAGATCAAAGAAGGAAGCTCGACGGTTGGGGGAGGGAGCCTTCCGGAAGAAACCCTGCCGACCTTTGTGCTGAGTCTGAAGGTAGCTCGAGCGGACGAATTCAGCAAGAAATTACGCCAATCCGAGATGCCTGTGATCGCCCGGATTGAACAGGATCAGATCGTTATCGATTTACGGACGGTTCTGCCGGGGCAGGATGAACTCCTGGCGGGGGTCCTCCAAAAAGCATTCGCATAGTCATATAAAATAATTGAAACCGAGGATGAAATGAAAAGAGATCTTGATCAATTGATGCAGAAGTTCAATATCGATGTGCTGTTGGTTACCGGCGCGGCGCAGCACAACCCTGCCATGGTATATCTCACGGGCGGGGGGCACATCACCGGCGCCGACCTGATCAAGAAGCGAGGAGGAGATCCTGTCCTTTTCCATGGAGCCATGGAACGCGAAGAAGCCATCCGCACCGGGTTGAAGACCATCAGTTATTCGCAGTACCCGCTGGCAGACAGGATGAAGGAGGCGGGGGGTAATATTGACCGGGCGTCAGCCCTGCGCTACAAGAAAATGTTTGCCGATCTGGGGATCGAGTCAGGCAATGTGGCGGTTTATGGCGAAGGGGATGTGGGTGCTTTCTACACGCTGCTTTCGCTTGTGCAGCAAGAGCTGCCCGGTTTGAATTTCAAAGGTTTCCTGCAGGACGAACTGCTCATGACCGCGATGATGACCAAGGACGCGCAGGAGATCGAACGCATCCGCAGGATGGGAGCCATCACGACCGCGGTCGTGGCAAAAACGGCGGATTATCTCACCGGGCACAAAGCCAAAGACGGCGTCTTGACCCATAGCGACGGCACCCCGGTGACCATCGGCGAAGTGAAGGCGTTGATCAATCTCTGGCTGGCTGAACGGAATGCTGAGAACCCCGAAGGGACGATCTTTGCACAGGGGCATGATGCCGGCGTCCCCCATTCCACCGGGACGAGCGCCGACCCCATCAAACTCGGGGAGCCGATCGTGTATGACATCTTCCCCTGTGAAGCGGGCGGCGGTTATTTCTATGATTTCACCCGCACCTGGTGTTTGGGGCATGCAACTGATGAAATGATGAAATTATACGAAGACGTTCATACCGTCTACAAGACGATGGCTGGTGAATTAAAAGTCAATACCCCTTACTCGCATTACCAATTCAGAACCTGCGAATTATTCGAAAAGATGGGGCATCCGACGGTTTTGAATGCGCCTTCAACCGAAATCGGCTATGTTCACAGCCTGGGCCACGGCGTGGGGCTGCGCATTCATGAGAAACCCGGAGCCTCCATCTCGAATTCGACTGAAACCGACATTTTAGCGCCAGGGGTTGTCTTTGCCATGGAACCCGGGCTGTACTATCCTGATAAAGGGATGGGTGTTCGGATCGAAGACACCTACACCGTGGATGAACAGGGAAAATTCGAGGTCCTCGCGGATTATCCCAGAGACCTGGTTTTACCGCTCAAGCAGTAGCAGTTTTACTCATCTGTTTGGAGTTATGGTATAAAAAGTGATGACTTTACGCAAAATTGTTCAACCATTACCTGCCGCCCGAATTCTTGGGATCGAAAGTTCTTGCGACGAAACCGCTGCTTCGGTCATCGAGAACGGGCGGAGCATGCTTTCCTCGGTCATCGCCACCCAGATTGAAATTCACAAGAAATACGGTGGCGTTTTCCCCGAAGTTGCCTCACGTCAGCACATACGCACGATTTATGCTGTGATCGAACAGGCTTTGCAGCAAGCCCACCTGGGACTGTCGGATATTGATGCGATTGCCGTCACCCGCGGACCTGGCCTGGCGGGTCATTGGTGGTGGGGATGAATGCCGGCACTCTCCCGTCTCGCCGACGACGCCGACGAAGCCTTCGTGCAACGCCGCATAGCCCGCGGATGGCGGGTGGCCGACGCGGCTCACGCGCGCGTAGTTAAAAAGCGTGACGGGGGCGCCCGCCTTGTTCTCGACGCTGTCCTTGACGGTGAAGAGATATTCGTCGTCGACAGAGATGACGCGCTTGAAAACGAGGCCGTGGCCATTGTCCCAGGTCAGCGTCACCGGCTTTGCCGTCGTCAGCCCGTCGGCATCCGTGGTCCACAGCGTCTCGGTGGTCGGCAGAACCGGCGCGTTTTCCGTTTCGGCGGTCAGATAGCCGAGTTCCGCGTAATAGGGACTAGGCCCGTCCTCGGGCGAGAGCAGCGTGATGATCGGGCTCGAGGGATCGACGGTCTCGCGATAATTCTTCAACGAGACGTCGTCGATGCGCCCGCCTTTCAGCGCGATCGAGCCGGAGATTGATCTGGTGTCGATGGCGATTCGAGGGCTCAGCGCCAGCGCTTGGGCGAGGCTCTTGGGCGCGGCCTTTACCGGCGGCTGGCCGGCTGTGACCCGCTCGGGCGCGCCGAGCTGAGGAACCTTGGCAAGCTGTTCCTGCTGCGTCTGCGCCCGGCGCTGCTTGTCGATCTCGGGGAGGAACAGT